>JBBQJW010000001.1:0-368343 GCA_038326325.1 Chitinophagales bacterium
TAGGTACTCGTAGCAGTCTTCATCACTATTAAATCGTTTATGAAATTGAATTGCATTCACTCCGCCAAAGTCGAGCTTTAAATCCATTTCTCGAAAATAGACAAAAATTTATGCTTGGGATGCTTAAGTGCATATACCTATAATATAATTCAAGATAAATTAGGTTATTCCATTTTTTTTTTTTGGTTTGAATACAATTCACGATTTTGTGAAAAAAAATAAACCCAAATTAAAATGAAAAACAAATTATCAATCCTCATCAAATCAATTTCTTTAATTGTTGTCCTCAATTTTATGACATTAAAAACTGTAAGTTCAGAAGAAATTTACCATATCGTAAGTTATATTATGCCTGATAGTGGTTTAGGATGTTGGCATATTCATACTTATATTTTGGATGTAAATAATCAAGTTGTGGATTTTTGTGATTCTTGGTCACAAGGTATAGGTGGAGGATCAACTCCATGCCCACCGCATAATGTTACAATTCATAATTTCACAAATTCTCAATTTGAAAATTCTCAAATGGTAATTGATTCTCGAAACTTAGCAATATTAACTGCGGAGCATTGGCAAAATGGAAATGTAAATCCAAGCACTTTGAATCTCTCAATTTCTCCTTCGCCATCTTCAGGTAATGTAACAGTCGCTTTTAATTCAACAAGTTCAGGTCATGCTTTATTTTTAATTGTTGATGAATTCGGAATTCCATTCTTTAACGGATCAATTAATGTAAATGAAGGCTCCAATACCATTAACATAGATATGTCGGCAGCTCATAACGGTAGCTATACCTTTTCACTTGCGACACAACAATACTTGATATACTCAAGTAACGGAATAATAATAATGAAGTAAATTATTAACTTCCATTACTTTTAAAAAGCCCTGCTATTTTTGCGGGGCTTTTTTATGCTTAAAAAAATTAATTACATTTTCATTTCGCTACTGATTATTTTTTCTTCTTGCAAAACCACGAAGAAAACCTCAACTGTTACAGTGCCTGATTTTATAAAACAGAAAATTGAATTGTTCCAGCAATCTCCGGTTACCGATCCGCCGAGAAGTATTTATTCATATTCATACAATGGAAAAACAGTTTATTTTATTACAGCACCTTGTTGCGATATTACAAGTCAGTTGTTTGATGAAGCAGGAAATATTATTTGCCATCCTGATGGCGGAATCACCGGTAAGGGTGACGGAAAGTGTAATGATTTTTTTCAGGTGCGCACTGATGAAAAATTAGTCTGGAAAGATTCTCGAAGTCCTGAAAAATAATAATGTTTGAAAGGATTTCTTCGCAACAGTTATTTCAAAATTGCATAACAACTCACTACCACTTCCTTGGTTTCAATATTCTGCAAAAAGCAAATCACTTTTGTTTTGTTTGCATTGAAATATTTTGAATTGATAAAAACGCCATTGAAAGAATAATCTCCTTGAAAATCTTTTTTCAATTCCTGAATTTTTACAGCTCCTGTTACAGTAGAAAGACTCTGCCTTAAAATGTTTCCATATTCCCCGCCACAAGCCATCGCGTATAACCTGAAATTCCCTTTCATTTCAACATTCGATTTTAAATAAAGAATCGCTGTAACAGTGTCGGTCTTTAAGGAAAAAGCCGCTTTTAATTCAATCGGAGTTTTTAAAGAATACAAACTGTCAATCAGTTCGCTTGTAAATTCATTGGTGAAATACATTTTACCGTTCACTTGAATCATTGGTATTCCGGTAACCTCATAATAGATCACCCGCTCTCGATTGTCATTGACATTCATATTGTAAAAAGCATCAACTCCCGGCCAACTCGTGCGATATTCAATTAAAGTGATTTTATCAATACGCGAGTTTACGATGGAGTCAAATTTCGGTTTATACTTTAAACAAGGAGCGCAACCGGTGTTACTGAACTTTTCAATCAGCACTTTGTTTTGAGCCGATGAGTTTTCGAACTGTAACAGCGATAAAACGAAGAATGAAATGCGAAATAAATGTTTCAATGAATTGTTCATACAGTTTTACAATCTTTTATTTCGGCTAAATTTGTCGCCTTAACGATACGAACCAAATTAATTCCGATAGAATCATGAAAGAAGTCTTTATAATGTCAATCGCCCGCACTCCCATTGGAAGTTTAAGCGGCGCTCTAAGTTCAATTACCGCTCCAAAACTTGGCGCGGCGGCGATTAAAGCGGCGATGGAAAGAGCGAAAATTTCCCCTGAGCAAGTGCAGGAAGTTTATATGGGAAATGTTTTAGGCGCGAATGTCGGACAGGCGCCAGCGCAACAGGCGAGTATTTACGCGGGCATTCCAACGAATGTTCCTTGTACGACAGTAAATAAAGTTTGCGCTTCAGGAATGAAAGCGATCATGCTCGGCGCGCAATCAATCATGATGGGAATTAATGACATCGTGGTCGCGGGCGGAATGGAAAGCATGAGCAACACTCCTTACTATTTAGATAAAGCGCGTGGCGGTTATCGTCTTGGTCACGGACAAATTATAGACGGAATTATCCGTGATGGATTGTGGGATCCATATTCTGATTTTCACATGGGAAACGCTGGAGAAATTTGCGCAAAAGAATATAATATCACTCGCGAAGACCAGGACAATTACGCCATTGAATCTTACAAGCGCGCGCAAAAAGCTTACACCAATAAATCATTCGCCGATGAAATAATTCCAGTTGAAGTGATGAACGGAAAAGAAAAAATGATGGTGACCGAAGATGAAGAATACAAAAAAGTGAAGTTTGAAAAAATGCCGACTCTTCGTTCAGCGTTTATAAAGGACGGAACTATCACTGCTGCAAATGCAAGTAAATTAAATGATGGTGCATCAGCGGTAATACTGATGAGTGCTGAGAAAGCAAAAGAACTTGGATTGAAACCACTGATGAAAATTACCGGATTCGCTGATGCATCGCAAGACCCGACATGGTTCACCACAACTCCCGCACTTGCCATTCCAAAAGCGTTGAAGATGGCGGGAAAAGAAATTGCTGATGTTGACTATGCGGAAATCAACGAAGCGTTTTCTGTCGTGTCAATCATCAATAACCGAATACTGAAATTGGATAACTCCATTGTAAATATTAATGGCGGCGCGGTTTCACTTGGTCATCCCATTGGTTCTTCAGGCGCTCGAATTACTGTTACACTCGCAAACATTCTAAAAAATAAAAACGCGAAAGTTGGTGTTGCAGGAATTTGCAATGGTGGCGGTGGCGCTTCAGCAATTGTACTTGAAAATGTTAGTTAGCTTTTAGAAGTCAGCAATTAGCTTTTAACTATCAGGTTGTATTAAAAAATAAAGGGAGAAACTAATTTCTTAGTTTCTCCCTTTTTTATTTCAGAAATATAAAATATTTTCATACCCAATAAAAATTCATTCCAACATAAAAAAATTCTTATGAAAAAAATTCTCACAATCATTTCAATTGCAATCTGCTTTTCGCAAATTGCTTCAGCTCAATTCTGGAACACAACCGGAAACACAGGAACAACAGCTGGAACCAATTTTATTGGCACTACTGATGCAAAAGATTTTGTTTTCAAAACCGGTAACACCGAAAAAGGTCGCGTAAAAGTTAACGGTCAATGGCAGTTTGGTGCAACTACCAATCTTGCAAAAATTGATTCGGGTGGTAATCTTTCCTTCTCCGGAAATGCTGCATACAAAGTTGCTGGAAATAAATATGCGTTTCAATATTCAGGTAATCCAAATTATGGATTGTTCTTCAATTCACAATCGTTGTTATATGAATTCAGAACAAGCACCGCACTTTCTATATTTTCAATTGGTGCAAATAGTGGCAATGGAATTTTTAAAGGGAATTTAAAAGTTGGAGCATACACGCTTCCGGCAACTGACGGAACAACTGGTCAGGTTTTAAAAACTGATGGAGCCGGAATTCTTGCATGGAGTGCTGATAATAACAGCGGTGGTGGTTCGCAATGGACAACAAACGGAACAGCAGTTTATTACAATACAGGGAATGTTGGTATCGGAACTTCTACTCCCGGAGTATTATTCAATGTGGTATCTACGACCTCCAGCAATCCAGTTTCATTTGATGGTGCAGCTGGTATGTTTATATCATTATATGAAGGTGGTGCTTACCGCGGATATCTCGGATCATTTTCTGGTGCAGCAACAGATGTTGACTTCGGGACAGGAGGAGGAAACACAACAGGCAAATTAAATTTTACCATTCAGGCAACTCCGAAAATGACGATTGACGCGAGTGGTAATGTTGGAATAGGAACAACATCACCTGTTGCAAAATTGCATGTATCACTTGCTAACGCTACCATTCCTACAGCAGAATTTGTAAATACTTCTATGGGCCCGAACATCAGTTGGATAAATTTTGGTTCAACCGGCGACTGGTATATCCGTTCATCTTCTAATTCAGGAAAAGTTATTCTACAGGATCAAAGTACAAGCGCTCCTGTTTGTATTGGAACATCGCAGGTAGCCTCTGGATACAAACTAAATGTTGACGGAAAAATTATTTGCGAAGAAGTTAAAGTTCAGAACTCCGTTTCGTGGCCTGATTATGTTTTTGAATCATCATACAAGTTACCAGATTTACTTTCAGTAGAAAAACAAATTCAAGCTAAAGGCCATCTTCCAGGTGTTCCTTCTGCAGATGAAGTTTGTAATAACGGAATTTCATTAGGCGAAATGCAGGCAACACTGTTACAGAAGGTGGAAGAGTTAACACTCTACATGATTGAACAGCAAAAACAAATCAACGCGCTGAAAACAGAAAATGAAGAATTGAAAATTTCCTTGCAAACCATTTCAAAATAAGCAATCAAAAAAATCAGAGCTATGAAAATAATTTTCATGATGCTGCTGTGCTTGCTTACAGTGAGTTTGCGAGCGCAGAATCAGTCACCTCCCTTTCAGAATTTTTATGATTATCAGAAAAATTTTTATGCAACACATAAAGAAGAACTCTCTGAAAAGAAGAATGAAGAAGAAGTTGAAGATGGTGAACTTGAGCGGTTTCAAAGAATGGAATGGTTTACCGCACCTCGTGTCTATCCTACGGGCGACTGGAAAAATTTTTCAAAACTTGCATTGGATGCAGAGTTGACACTGAAAAATAGTTCACGCTCAAGCAATGGTCGATGGCAGGCATGCGGTCCAAATAACATTAATGCTGTAATAGAAGTTGTTAACGGAATTGGAAGAGTAACCAGAATTGCATTTGGCCCTTCAGGAAATATTTATGCCGGAACCGTTAATGGAGGGTTATGGAAACGAAGCGGAGGCAACTGGACTTGTATTACTAATTTTATTCCCAACCTTACTGTTTCAGGTGTTGCAATTGACCCACTTGATGAAAATGTAATTTATATTTCAACTGGCGATGCTGATGGAACCTCGGGGCCGGTGCTTGATGCCATGGGAGTTTTCAAAACCAACGATGGAGGTTTATCATGGTATAAAACCGGATTGCAACTGACCTACCCTAATAATTTTCGCGGCTATAAAATTATTGAACATCCAACATCACCGAATATTTTAATGCTTGCTTCAAGCGACGGTATTCTTCGAACCACTGATTCAGGATTAACATGGGATACAGTGGCTACCGATCTTGGAAATTCTTTTTTTGATATTGAGTTTAAACCAACCAATCCTAATGTGGTTTATGCTTGCAGTCGTAATCATGTATTTCATTCGTTGGATGCAGGAGCAACTTGGTCGGCACCGTCATCATCCGATGCAATTAATGGCGATGGTTATGTTTCAAGAACTTCACTCGCTGTAACCGCCGACGCACCCAATAATGTGTATGTGCTTTGCGGAAGAGATGGGGACGGCAACACACCGGGAGGATTTATTCGGCTTCTAAAATCAACAAATGGTTCTGGTGCCTTTTCTTTTTCTGTTGTTTCATCTTACCTTAATACTCCCAATCTTTTTGGCGGCAGTCATGACGGAAGCGATATGAGATCGCAAGCCGGATACGATATGTTTCTTGCAGTAAATCCATCAGATGCAAATGATATTTACCTTGGAGGAATTAACATCTGGCATTCATCGGGCGGTGGTGCGCCCGGAACATGGGGCCTTGCTGGTTACTGGGCTACTGACTTAAGTACAACTGTTGACCGTATACATGCAGACCAACACGATGCGGTTTTTTACAACGGAGATTTATATGTTGGAAACGACGGGGGAATTTATTTTCGTGACATTGGTGCCATTGACCCAAACTGGGATGCTATCTATGGTGGATTAAATATTTCACAATTTTATTCTATCGAACTTGACCCTTCTAACCCAAATGGTCATACGCTGCTTGGTGCGCAGGACAATGGTGAAATGGTGTATGATGGTGATGATAACTTTCAGACTATTTTGGGAGGAGATGGCGGAGAAGGATTGGTTGACCCAACCGATAATAACCGTTACTACTTTTATGTAAATGATAATTTGTATAAAGATGGTTGCGATTTATGTACGCCGGGAACCGACAGTCCGCAACCGGGATGTGGTTGCCCTGATGATGTAACACCTACACCTTCGTGGGTAGGCAATCGCGCGCTCGAAGTAGATCCAACATTTCACTCTCGTCTTTATTCGGGATATACTTGCCTCTTCCGTTCTGATAATGAAGGAGGAAGCTGGAGTTGGCAGAGTTCAATTCCGTGTGCGAATGAAACGATAGTTGATCTTGATTTCGATGCTACAAATAGATTATGGGTCACAAAAGGGTTTCATGTCTATCGTCAGAATGCAGCATTCTCTTCTTTGTTCACCGATATAACTTCAAATCTTCCTGTTACAACTGCTGTGATCACTGGACTTACTTGTTCAAGTTCCAACTCAAACATTGCATTCGCCTGCTTCTCTGGATATGCTGATGGAACAAAAGTTTACGAAACGATTGACGGCGGAACCACATGGTTTAATATATCAGGATACCTTCCGAATGTTCCCGTGAACTGCATAGTGTATCAACCCAATACCGACGATGGGCTTTATATCGGAACTGACATTGGAGTTTTTTATTATGACAATTCAATCGTGTTATGGACTCCTTTCAGAAATGGGATGCCATCAGTTTCGGTTGCTGATTTAGAAATCAGCACGGTAGATAATATGTTGTATGCGGCGACATTTGGTCGTGGATTGTGGAAGAGTGATTTGTTTAATGGATGCCAGAACAAACTCATGACGCTTAGCGGAACCATGACCGCAGACTCTTATACGGGGCCATTTACTTACACATCTGGTTACAATACTTATCGCGCAATTGATTCCATTGTTTCGAACATGCCGCTTTCGGGAGGGCTTGGCCAGCAGGTATTAATGATTTCAGAAGGATACATTCGATTGACTGAAGGATTTCAGGCAACCAATACCGACTTCACCGCCAAGTACGATCAGTATTGCTTCAACGGATTTTACGAATATCTGAAAGGAGAATACGCGGGTGAATTAACTGCACCGCAAAATCAAGGTGTAACAGTTGAAGATGAAATTAAAGTATCAGTTTATCCAAATCCGTTTACTGATGAATTGAAATTGGGAGTGCTGGTTTCAGATCCTGATAAACCGATACAGTTATTGTTTACTGATTTAACGGGAAGAGCTATTTCAGTTCCATACACTCAATCAACTTACGATGGAAATGCTATTGGCTTCCGATTCAAAACAACCCAGTTGGCTGATGGCGCTTACATCATTTCAGTCCGTTCAGGAAATCAAACTTTTACCAAGAAAGTAATTAAACTTTCCATCAAATAAATTTTTAATTCAATTTTTTTCGAAAGCCATTCTGATTCGTCGGAATGGCTTTCGTTTTTTACACAAGTTATTCTCCTGTTAATATTCTCTGAACAGAAGCGAAAAGAATTTCGAAATACTTTCGAAACATTGCAGAGGCAATTTCTGATCGCATCCCATCGTTAAATGAAATTCATGAACGCAAAATTTTTTAGTCTCTTGTTCTTATTCGCTTCGCTGTTTTCCCTTAACAAGAGTGTTACAGCGGGAATATCATCAGAAGATTTTCAAGCGCTTCGAACTTATGAAGATACCCTTTCTGATTTGAGCGATTCGATTGTGGATGGTTCTGAGCAGGGAATCAGGCAGCAGGCGTGTTATGATTTTATCAGAACATTGGTGAAAGCGTTGAAGGTGAAAAACTCTTTTGAATATCCGTTCGACAGCGTGAAACACATCAACATCCTATATCCTGATGACAAGAGTTTCAGAATCTTTAATTGGAATTTGCTGAAGACAACCGGTGTGTATCGCTACTATGGAGCGATTCAGAAAAAATCTTCTGAATTAAAAATCTGGCCGCTGTATGATTATTCTGATTACTTCAAACATCCGACAGATACTGTTACATCAAGCGAACGATGGTTTGGTATGCTTTACTATCAGATTAAACAAGAAGGAAAATATTATTTGCTCTTCGGTTGGGATGGAAACACTTTACTCAGCAACAAAAAAATTATTGATGTACTGAGTTTTGATAAAAAAGGAAATCCGGTTTTCGGCGCGAAGATTTTTAATATTGGAACAATTGAAGCGCCGAAATATGTTTCGCGCTTTATGATTGAATACAAAGAAAACGCGCAGGTTAGTATGCGTTACGATAACGATTTGCAAATGATTATGTACGACCATCTGATTCCGATTGACGAGAAGGCGGAAGGCATGTATGAATTTTATGTACCCGACGGAAGTTACGAGGGTTTTCAATACCATAAAAAAAAGTGGAATCATATATCATCCATGTTCGATCAGACACAGAAAGAAGCTCCTGTTCCCAACCCTATTGATTTTGATAAAAAGAATGAGATAAAAAAAACGCAGAAGAAACAGTAGAAATACAAGTTGGCAATTGGCAGTTTTCAATTGGAAATAAAAACTCTAAATAATTATTTGCAATTTTATCCATTGAGAAAATTATTTTCACAAAATCCTTAGCAAAAAAAATTAATCCTTATGAAAAATCTTTTAGTTGCTCTGATTTGCTTTCCAATATTTATTCATGCGCAAACTACTGAAAACAAAAACCGTTACACTAGCATTGATGGTCAATATAACTGGACACATACGGGAGAGAATTTAATCTTCAATTATAATCTTCATTCGAAAAATCATTTTTTTACAACGGGATTAGTGGTTCATATAAATACACAGATTTCCGACAACCGACAATATGCTTACCAGCATCGCTTCTATCACCGCACGCAAGCTGAAAGAATAGGATTGAATTTAGGATATAGTCATATGATAAAAGTAAATTTCGCGGGTGTTCATCCTTATTACTTTTTTAATTTACAGGCGCAACATATTGGATTAAGAAATCAATTTCCGGTCCCTACAATTGATACTGTTTACAATTTCGGAGATATACAAACCCAGTATGTTTACTTCAATCCGATTTACAGTTTCGAAACAACAATGGGTGCGGGAATGATTATTAATCTTGTAAAAGGATTTAGTATCAATCAAACAATCGGAGTTGGTAATTCATTGATGCTCGATAACAATTTGGGTAACCCCGGTTTTACTTCAAAAAGATATCATCCGGTAAATGAATTTCTTTTGATGGTAAGATTTGGTGTTAATTATACTTTTCCAATTAAAAAGTGAAATAGTAAAGTTGATTTATATTCTCACATTAAAATCTTGATGCTTGATACTTGTGTCTTGATACTAACTTCTTCCTAATTACTTTTACCGCCCTAACAAAATTATTCCCTGATGAAAATCACTTCTGTCGCTCAAGCCGCTAAAACCGACGCGGTTGTTGTTCTGGCTAATAAAAAAACCGACTGGAAAAAAATAAAAGTCATTCACCGCAATGACCATAACATAATCGCTTCCAATCTGAAACATGAAATAAAAAATTTCATTCTTCAAAGCGGTAGTGTTCCAGTCGTGATTGCGATTACGGAAGACAAGAAAGAAATCAATAAAACAAACGAAGCCATTCGCAAAGCGGGAAACGCCGTTTGCGGTTTGGCGAATCGTCATAAAATCAGAACTGTAACAGTCACCAACGAAAGCGGAATCGCCGGAGCGCATTTCCCTTTTACTGAAGGGCTCGCGATGAGCAACTACCAGTTCATCAAGTATCGCAAAGACGAAAAGAAAACAGCGAACACGCTTCGCGAAATAAAACTGTTACAGAAAGATTCTTCAAAAACCGAAGTCACAAAACTTCAAACAATTATTGAAGCCATCTACATGGTTCGCGATTTAGTGAACGAACCTGTTAATCATCTGAACGCGACTCAACTCGCAGAGTCAATAAAAGCGGCGGGAGTAATCGCGGGTTACACCACCACCATCTTCAACAAAAAGAAAATCGAAGAACTGAAAATGGGCGGCCTACTTTCTGTGAATCAGGGAAGCATAGACCCTCCTACTTTCAGCATCATGGAATACAAACCCGCAAACGCGGTGAACAAACAACCCATCGTGTTAGTGGGCAAAGGTGTCGTGTATGACACGGGCGGACTATCACTCAAGCCAACCGCCAATAGCATGGACTACATGAAGTGCGACATGGGCGGAGCGGCGACGATCACCGGCGCGTTGTACATCGCGGCGAAAACAAACTTACCGTTACACATCATCGGACTTGTGCCTTCAACTGATAATCGTTTGAATGGAAACGCATTCGCTCCCGGCGATATCATTGACATGTATGATGGCAGCACTGTTGAGATGCTCAACTCCGACGCGGAAGGCAGAATGATTCTCGCTGACGCACTTGCCTGGGCGAAACAATACAAACCACAATTGGTTATTGACATGGCGACACTCACCGGCGCCGCGCACCGCGCACTTGGCGACCACGCCATTGCATACATGGGCACAGCCGACGCGGCGAACAAAATGATGCTCGAAGAAAGTGGTTTCGAAACTTACGAGCGCTTGGTTGGTTTCCCGTTGTGGGACGAATACGGCGACATGCTCAAGAGTGATATCGCCGATATGAAAAATGTTGGTGGCGCTCTTGCGGGTCACATCACCGCCGGAAAATTTTTAGAAAAATTTACTGATTACCCTTGGCTGCATCTGGATATTGCGGGCATCGCTTTCTTCATGAGCAATCAGGGTTATAAAGGAAAACACGCATCGGCTTTCGGCGTGCGTTTATTATTTCGCTTCTTAGAAAAACTCGCGGCGCAAACCGGTTCATAAAAAATGGCTGAACAAAAACCGATTATCGGAATCACGAACGGCGATGTCAACGGCATCGGTCTCGAAATAATTTTAAAGACGCTGAGCGACACCCGCATCATGGAATTCTGCACGCCCGTTATTTACAGTTCGGCACGCGTAGTTTCGTTTCATCGCAAAGCGTGCAATCTCGGCTCGCTCAATTATGCGCAAAGCACTTCGCTCGACAATCTGCAACCGAACACGATCAACATTATTAATTGCTGGGAAGAAGAAGTGGCGGTGCAACTCGGCATCGACAACGCTGTTGGCGGCAAGTATGCTTTTAAAAGTTTAAATGCCTGCACCTTTGATTGGGTGGAACAGAAAATTCAGGGCATGGTTACCGCACCCATCAACAAGCACAACATGCCTGCTGATGAATTTAAATACAAGGGGCACACTGAATATCTCGCGAGCAAAACCGATGGCGAACCCCTGATGATTATGTGCAGCGATGAATTAAAAGTCGGGCTCGTGAGCGGTCATGTTCCGGTGAGTGAGATTGCTGGCAAGGTGAAAAAAGATTTGATTCTGAAAAAACTGCAGTCGCTCAAAGAATCGTTGCAGAAAGATTTCGGAATTGATAAACCGAAAATCGCGGTGCTTGGTTTGAATCCGCACAACGGAGATAATGGCTTAATTGGCAGCGACGAAACCAACGAAGTGATTCCGGCAATCAACGATGCGAAAACAAAAAACATAATTGCCTTCGGTCCCTTCAGCGCCGATGGATTTTTTGGCGGACATCAATATGCGAAGTACGATGCAGTGCTCGCCATGTATCACGACCAGGGATTGGTACCTTTTAAAACTATCGCGTTCAACAGTGGTGTCAACTTCACAGCGGGTCTTCCTTTCGTGCGCACTTCACCCGACCACGGACCCGCTTATGATCTGGCGGGAAGAAATATGGCGAGTGAAGATTCGTTCCGCAGCGCGCTCTTTATGTGCATTGATATATGGCGCCGCCGAAAAGGTTATGCGGAGCGACACGCCAACCCCGTTAAGCATAAGGAGTTGGAGAAAGAGAGAGGGTATTGAGTTGGTGTAACAGTGAGCAATGAGTAGTGAACAATGAACAAGAAGTAAATACAAACACTGTTACATTGATAACTGCTCACTGTAAAAAATGAAATATAAAACCGCAAAGACACAAAGTTGCTTTTGTATTCTTTGCGGCTTAGCGATTTTGCGGTAAATAATATTTGTAGATGAAAATCCCGATTGATAAAATAGAAATCGCTGAAGAAAAAATCACTAACTATTTGTTGGTGAAAAAGAAGAAGAATGATAAATCGGCGTTTCTAAATCAATTAGGCTACACTTTGGAAAATTCAAATGAGTTGGTGAATGACATAAAAACAATTGCTGCGAATAATGAGGCGCATTTACAACAAGCCACAGCATTTGGAAATATGTATGCGGTAAAAGGTTCGCTGAAAAATTTTGCGGTTGTCACTATCTGGCTGCTTGCGATTGATGCATCTAATTTCAAATTCATAACTTTGTTTCCCGAATAAATTTTTTCAAGCATGAAAACTGAATTCAAAAAATACGAACAGGTGCAACTCACTAAACCGTTGCCTGAATTTCATTTTGAAAAAGGTGATGTGGCAACTATTGTTGATACAGCAAACGACAGCAACGGAAACAAAGGATACATACTTGAATTTTTTGACAACAACGGAAACACACTTCAGGTAGTGATGGTAAACGAAGATTGCATTGCGCCTCCTCCAGCACATGCCGTAGTTAACTACCGTCCCTATAGAGCCGCATAATATTGTAACAGTATTTTATAAAAATGAAATACAAAACCGCAAAGACGCAGAGGCGCAAAGTTGTTTTGTATTCTTTGCGGCTTAGCGACTTTGCGATAAATAATATTTGAAAATGAAAGTCAAGATATTTTTTTTCATCTTTTTTACTTCTGTTACACTTAACATCAAGGCACAATACTTCGAAGCAATTGGCAACGGTCATGGAATAAATTCAGGAGGTACTGTGTATGCACTAAGCGGCGATAGTGCAAATCATCTGCTCTATGTACTAGGAATATTTGAAACGGCAGATGATACCGGATATAATGGCAATTGTATTTGGACTGGAACACAATACGAAAGCCTATTCAATTTCTTTAATGTACCTGCTACAATACCTCATACTGCAAAGTGGGGCGATACTACTGTTATAGTTTGGGACCACTCAATAAGACTGATGAATGGAAAACAATTATTGCAAGCTTTACCACAAACCGATGGAGAAATAAATGCAGCGTGTATTTTTAATAATGAACTTTATATAGGCGGGGGATTTGATTATGCGGGAGGAGTTTATGTAGGTGGAATTGCAAAATGGAATGGTAACAGTTGGCAAAATTTAGGGGCAGGGCTTACAGGTTCAAGTAGCTATACTATTGATGCTTTAGGTAGCTACAATGGAGAATTGATTGCAGGTGGAATGTTTACTGAAATTGACTGGGTGCATGCAAATAACATTGCAAAATGGAACGGCATAAGTTGGGATTCTCTTGGAAATGGAATTTTATGGGGTGGTTCTATAGCTTTTATTCAATCAATTCAGGAATTTCAAAATGAATTGTGGGTAACGGGAGCTTTTGATAGCGCAGGAAATATATCTTGTAATGGTTTAGTAAAATGGAATGGCAGTTGGTCATTACCTACAAACTGCCCCCTTCAATTGGGTGTTTATACGGCAATGGCTATTTACCATGAAAAGCTTTACATTGCTGGACATTTCCATAATCAATCTTATACAACAACTGGTTATCTAATATCATACGACGGCACTTCTTTCGGTTATTTACCTATAAATAATCAGATAGCTTGGAATGGTTGGGTTAACTCGCTTTGTTCATTTGACAATTACCTATATGTCGGAGGAACATTTGATACACTTGGTGTCCCAACTTATGGAATAGCTCGATTCTCAGATGATAGTATGAATAATATTCATGAAGTGTCACTTTCAAATAATGAAATAATAATTTACCCCAACCCCGCCCTCGACAAGTTAACTGTAAGCAGTACTCAATCAGCAATAAAAACAATCAGCATCACTGATATTTTAGGTGAAGAATTAGTTCAAAGTTTTGAGTTCACAGTTCAAAGCCTCGGCGCTCAAATAAATATTGCATCCCTCGCTGCCGGAATTTATTTAATCAAACTTTATTTCAATGACGGAAATATGGAGGTGAGGAAGGTAGTAAAGAACTAAAAGTTAAAAATGAAAAATAATTTTCGTGTCGAAAAATCTTTGCGCCTTTGCTTCTTTGTGTCCTTTTTGTGAAATGTATTTTCAATATTTTATTTTTTCTATCCTTGTGAAAATTAATTCATGGCTCCCGCGAAAAAAGAAGTGGTGAAACCAAAAGCAAAAAAAACAACGCCGACCCAAACCGGAAACAAGGTGTGGTTTATTATACTTTTTGCATTCACTTTTATTATTTATGGAAACACATTGCAAAACGAATATGCACTTGACGACGGAATTGTTATTACCAATAATGATTTTGTACAAAGCGGATTTGCAGGAATAAAAGATATTCTCACTTACGACAGTGTAACAGTCCGGAGGTTTCTATACATGAAGATTTAACAATTTTTTAAAAGGTGTCGAATATTAAAACACGCACCAGCAAACCAAGTATCCTTCCTCCAGAAACTGATAATTCATTTGCAGTGTAACGGTCATGTCCGGCTTCCTGATTTCAGCTTTGGTGGTTCCTTCGGTTTTTAATTCATCCACCCGCACAAATAAATCTTTCTGAAAGGAAACTTCTCCCTTCGCATACAATTTAAAGAGTGCCTCCTTAGCGCACCAGATGAAAAGATTTTCTTCGTTGGTGAATTCGCGGTTCTGTTTTTCTTCCACTGAAATATACTTGTGAGCGATAACTGTTACATCGCGGTATTCCGGTTCAATGTCAATTCCGACTTTTTTTGTCTCGCTTAGTATCACCGCGCAAACATCATCGGTGTGCGAAATGGAAATTTCTTTTTTATGACTAAGTAATTCAGGTTTGCCTCTTTGTTTGTAATTGCTGTCAATAAACAAATCTGTTTTCAGCAACACACGAATCAGGTGGCGAGAAGCCAGCCACTGCAATCTTTTGTTCGGCGCTTTTATGTTTTGAAGAAATATTTTTTCCTCTTCGCTCAGTTGCAATCGTTCTTCAAAAAAAGAATCGGACTCTTCAATTTTCCACGCGGCTAATTCATAATCTGAATTTTGTTGTTGGAAAATAAGAGGCATGATTATGATTTCAAAATTTGAATATTCAACTAAACTCTTAAAACTCCCATTAAACTCCTATGACTCCAAGTAAAAATAATAGGAACAAAAAAATTAACTAAGAGTTTTAGGAGTGAAAAAAGGAGTCATAGGAGTTTCTGATTTACATTTTGTTGTTTCAGAATTTGCATTCGAAGCACAACCAACTGCTAACCGCCAACAGCCAACTTCTCTCCCGGCACATGCTCCAACATATCCTTTGTCATTGCATCCAAATCAAAATTGTGTTTCCATCCCCAGTCTTTTCTTGCTACAGAATCATCAATGCTTTCGGGCCAACTCTCCGCAATCTTCTGACGGAAATCAGGGGCATAAGAGATTTCAAATTCAGGAATAATTTTCTGAATACTCTCAGCCACTTCCTTCGGATTAAAACTCATCGAAGAAATATTATACGAACTGCGCACCTTAACTTTTTCTTGCGGCGCTTCCATCAATTCAATCGTTCCGCGAATGGCGTCGGGCATGTACATCATCGGCAGTCGCGTGTTCTCCCCAAGAAAACTCGTGTACTTTCCTTTCTTCTTCGCTTCAAAATAAATATCAATTGCATAATCAGTAGTGCCGCCGCCGCCCGGAGTTTTGTAACTGACAAGACCCGGATAGCGAACACTGCGTACATCCAGATTTTTTTTCTGCCAGTAGTAATCGCACCATCTTTCACCTGCCTGCTTACTGATTCCGTAAATGGTGTTGGGTTCCATCACTGTCCACTGCGGAGTATTTTTCATCGGTGTCGTCGGACCGAAAACGGCGATCGTGCTTGGCCAGAATAATTTTTTGATTCCAAGTTCAGTGCTCGCATCCAACACATTTCTTAGTCCCTTCATATTCACTCTCCACGCAAGTTCAGGATTTTTTTCTCCTGTTGCTGAAAGAATCGCAGCGAGGTGATACACATGCGCCACTTTATTTTTCTGAATCAATTCAGCGAGTTGATTTCTATTCAGTACATCGAGCCTTTCAAATTGTCCGCTCTCTTTTAGTTCACCTTCAGGTTCTTTCAGGTCAGTGGCAATAACATTTTTATAATTCTTGCGCAGTTCGAGTGTGAGTTCAGAACCGATTTGCCCGCAGGCGCCAATTACGAGTATCGTATCGCTTGATTTCATTTTGGTTTGGTTGGGAGACCAAAAGTAAGTTTGAAGTCTGATTGTTGGATGTTTGAACGAAGAAAGTTCGAAGATTTATTAATTCTTATTTTCTGATTTATTATTTCAGCTAACTCTCTATTTTGCACGCGGAGTTTTTATTCCACGCAAATGAAAAATCAAAAAACACATTCCGCCGAAAGCGCGGAAACTGTTACAGCAAAGCTTAATTGGTTACCGATTATGGTCGGTATCGCCGTTTTCGCCGTTATCACTTTTCTTTATTTCAGCCCGATGCTGATGGACGGAAAAATTATTCAGCAGGGAGACATACTGCAAGGAAAGGGAGCCGCGAGGGAGTTAAATGATTTCAGAGATAAAAATCATGAGGAGGCGTTATGGACGAACTCCATGTTTGGAGGAATGCCCGCCTTCCAACTGTCAACTTTGTATTACGGAAACCTTACCCGATACATTGATAAAGTTTTTTCATTGGGATTTCCTCATCCTTCACAGTTGGTGTTTATCGCCATGCTTGGATTTTTTCTTTTGCTTTTATCAATGGGTGTGACACCATGGCTGAGTATCGCCGGAGGAATCGCGTTCGGACTTTCCACCTTCAATTTGATATTGATCGACGCGGGACATAACTCAGAATTGGGAGCCATTGGCTACATGCCAATGGTGATTGCAGGCGTGCTGATGGTATTCCTACAAAAAAAATATTTATGGGGCGGGGCTGTTACAGCATTGGCTGTTTCGTTAGAAGTAAAATCGAATCACTTACAAATCGCCTACTATTTATTTTTTATTCTGCTCGCTTTGGGTGTAACAGAATTCATTCATTCTCTAATGAAAAAAGAATGGAATCATTTTTTTAAAGCAGTTGGTGTTTTAGTGATTGCCGCAGTATTCGGGGTTCTTTCAAATCTGTCTTTGTTATGGAGTACGCAGGAATACGGAGCTGAAACTATTCGAGGGAAATCAGAACTCTCCAGCAACACCCAATCGAAAGGCGGACTCGATGAAGATTACGCTTTTCAGTGGAGCTTTGGAAAAATGGAATCACTCACAATGTTGATTCCTAATTTTTATGGCGGCGCATCAGGTGCGGCTTTAAGCGAGAGCAGTGAAACTGCAAAAGCAATGCAGACCCAGGGAATCAGCGGCGAACAATTGGGCAACTATTTAAAACAAATGCCATTGTACTGGGGCGATCAGCCGTTTACATCAGGGCCGGTTTACATTGGAGCCATCTGTATTTTCTTTTTTGTGCTCGGAATGTTTTTGTTAAAGGATAGAATGAAGTGGTGGTTATTTGGTATCAGCGCATTAGGCATTATGCTTTCGTGGGGGCACAATTTCATGTTCCTGTCCGATTTATTCTTTCAGTATTTTCCCGTGTATAATAAATTCAGAACTGTTACAATGATTGCCGTGATTCCGCAATTCTGTATTCCACTACTGGCCTTTATCACTGTTGATGCAATACTTCGTCGCAAGTTTGAAACCGAGGTAGTGATAAAAAAATTATTAATGACCATTTATATCATTGGTGGAATTTGCCTTTTCATTGCTTTGCTTGGTTCATCGTTCTTCGATTTCAAAGGAACTGACGATTCGCGCTATCCTGATTGGTTAGTTAAAGCAATTTCGCTTGACCGTGCATCGCTTATGCGCATGGATGCTTTTCGTTCGCTTGCTTTCATTTTACTTTCTGCCGGGGCACTCTGGTTGTATTTAAAAAACAGAATCAAAGGAAACCTGACTGTTACACTCCTTGTTCTTTTTGTTTTCGTTGACATGTTTACTGTTGGAAGGAGATATTTAAAAGACGACAACTTTGTTTCGAAGAGTGACTACGATCAATATTTTCAGCCGACACAAGCCGATATGCAAATCATGCAGGATAAATCGCTCGACTATCGCGTGTTGAATCTGACTTCGAATACTTTCAATGATTCCCGCACTTCCTATTACCACAAATCTGTTGGGGGTTATCATGCAGCAAAACTTCGACGCTTTCAGGAGCTGATTGAAAATCACATCAGCAAACAGAATGCTTCGGTGCTTGATATGCTGAACACAAAATATTTTATCATGTCTGCCGGAAAAGATAAACAACCCATGGCTCGACCAAATCCTTCTGTATTGGGAAATGCCTGGTTTGTTGACTCTGCTATGGTTGTTGCGAATGCTGATGAAGAGCTTAATCGTATTGGTAATATGTACGAAGTTCAGACTTTAGATGGAAGCAATTTTACAGTGAATGGAAAAACAATCGGCAAAGCAATGATTGGCAATCATGATAATGTAGTTATTGCCGATGCAAAGTTTGACGCTTCTGATTTTGGTTTCTCATTCGGATTACCGGATACTTTCGGAGTAAGTACGCGAGTGAATAAAGAAACCGGTGAGCAGGAAAAATATGTTGTGAAAGCGGATGCAGTTTCAGGCAATGCAAAATTCGTTGCGCAATTTATTTACACCTTCAATCCACGCGCTTATGCTGTGGTTGACAAACGATTTGAAGACCAGGTTAAAAATTTCAAAACTGTTACAGATAGTTCCAGAAGTATAAAGCTTCTTTCATATCAACCAAATAATTTGGTGTATGAAAGCAACTCGTCAACTGATGCAATGGTTGTGTTTTCTGAAATTTATTATTCGAATGGATGGGATGTTTATGTTGATGATAAAAAATCGGATTACTTCCGATGCAATTATGTTTTGCGCGGTATGAAGCTCGCAGGCGGCAAACACAAAATTGAATGGAAGTTCGAACCTGTCAGTTATTACACCGGCGAAAAAGTAGCTATGGCAACCAGCATACTTATCCTGATTTTATTCTTTGGTGTAACAGGTATGGAAGTAATGAAGATGAGAAAGAACGAATAAAAAATCAATTGCTTAATTATATTTGATTCAATAAAAATTTTAAAAATGAAAAACCAATTAACCATAACTTTTATTTTACTTTCTTTTTTGATTGTTGGAAAATCTTTTGGTCAAACAACAATTACTTTGCAACCTGATGGTGTAACAGGTAAGGATGCCTATATTCAAACATCTCTACCAAGCACACCACAACCAAATTATACTGAGTTCGATGCCATTGATTGGACCGTAAGTGGAAATGAATTCACATCAAGAAGTTTTCTTCAGTTCGATTTATCACAAATTCCGGTTGGCTCAACTATTAACAGTGCATTCCTCTCTTTGTACGGTGTGCCGGGATCTGGAAATTCTCAGGGAAGTACAGGTAGTAATACTTGTAATCTTCAGCGAGTAACTTCTGCTTGGGATGAAAATACTATTACATGGAGCAATCAACCCACTGCTACTAATCAAAATCAGGTAACACTTAATCAAAGTAGTTCAACAACTCAAAACTATCTCGATGTAGATGTAACTAACTTGTTTCAGGATATAGTTGATAATGCCGGAGGTAATTTCGGAATACTCATAAAGTTAGTAAGCGAACAACTTGGAAATAGCATGGTGCTTGGTTCATCTGATAACACTGATGCAGCAAAGCATCCTAAATTAGTTATTACCTATACTCCTGAAGGAGGTGTTAATTGTGTTACACTTCAAGGCAACAATGTTTCATCAACTTCTTACCTTCATTCTATGTTTCCTTCCACTAATTATGGAAATTATGTTGAGTTCGATGCTATTGACTGGACTGTTGGAGGCAATCCATTTACTTCGCGCAGTTCGATTGAATTTGATTACAGTTCCATTCCTGCTAATGCAGTTATTTCAAGTGCTACCCTTTCATTGTTCGGAAACCCAACTTCGGGTAATACACAAGGCAGCACAGGTAGCAACACTTGTTACTTGCAGCGAATTACTTCTGCATGGGATGTTACAACCGTTACATGGGATAATCAGCCAACTACTACAACGGTAAATCAAGTCACTATTCCCGCAAGTTCTTCTATTTCTCAGGATTATCCTTCCATAGATATTACTGATCTTGTTATTGACGATATTAATGATGTTTCTAATTCAGGATTTATTTTACGATTACAAAGCGAAGTTTTAGGTAATAGCATGGTTTTTTGTGGACCCGACTTCAGCAATGCAGCCAAAAGACCCAAACTTGTTGTGTGTTACACAATTCCAAATAGTGTAACAAATAATATTACCGAACAATCAACATTTAACATTTATCCAAACCCTTCACAGGATTATTTCTTCTTGTCAGGTAAAAATAATTTTAAAGAAAATCTTAGTACAATAGTTTATGATGTTAATGGGAAAGAGATTCTTAATAGAAATCTTTCTTCAGGGATAATTAATGAAAAATTTGATTTGTCTGAAATTTCTTCTGGGATTTATTTTATTAAATTATTTGGAAATAATTTTGAGCAGCATTTCGTTTTTTCTAAACAATAAGATGTTTTCTTTACACCCGAGGTAAAGAAAACACTTCTGATGAAAAGATTTATTCGTGAGGCAAATTCGTTTATTAAAGGACTGATACTTTTTTTTCGTCCCGGTGTTTATCTTGGATTTTTAGCAAACCCGTTTTTATTTTTTGTCAATACACTTCGATTAACAAAATGGATTTCGAAAGAAAACCGAAAAGATATTCTCAACGATTTTTATCGCCCGTTTCGTAATCATGCCGACAGAGTAAAATTGTATGAAAGTGTTTTAGAGAAGGAAAATTTATCAGTACAGGAAATAAATTATTTAGAGTTTGGAGTTTATAAAGCTGATTCTTTTAAATGGTGGATGAATGCAAATAAAAACGCTTCATCTAAATTTTATGGTTTTGATACATTCGAAGGATTACCAGAAGGATGGGGCACTTATGGCAAAGGGGCCATGTATGCAACCTTCCCTCACCTCGAAGATGCTCGCCATGAAATGGTGAAGGGATTATTTCAGGATACGCTTTTTGATTTTTTAAAATCGCACAACATCGACGATAAAAGAAGAGTCATTCATCTCGATGCAGATTTATTTTCTTCCACACTTTTTGTTTTAACAACTTTAGCCAGACATTTAAAGAAAGGTGATATAATTATGTTTGACGAATTCAATGTTCCTAATCACGAATTCTACGCTTATAAAATGTTTGTTGATTCGTATTATATGAAATTCGAATTACTTGGCGCGGTAAATAATTTTTACCAGGTTGCATTTAAAGTTGTCTGATTACTTCAGGTAACTATAGTTTCCGTTTTAAAATTTCTGCAATCCGCTCAGATGATTTACCATCCCAAAGCGGAGGAATGGTTCCTTTTTTATAAGTGCCATTTTCAATAGAATGAATTTTCGATTCTATTAATTGATTGTCGAATGGAATTAATTCGTTTGTCCCAAGTGTAACAGTAACCGGTCGCTCTGTGTTTTCGCGAAGTGTGAGACACGGAATTTGTCGATAAGTAGTTTCTTCCTGAATGCCGCCACTATCAGTCACCACCAATTTGCAATGCTTCACTAATTTCTGAAAACGGAAATAATCAAGCGGCTCAGTCAGAATAATTTTTTTGTTCTCAGATAATTTTTCATATAAGCCAAATTTCTTCATGTTGTTTGTCGTGCGTGGATGAATCGGAAAAACAATTGAATTAATTTTTGAAATATTATTTACAAGTTGCGTGAGTTTCATTAAAGATTCCTGAGTGTCAACATTTGAAGGACGATGTAAGGTCATTAAAATATATTTTCCTTTTTCAACACCGAGTTTCTCTAACACATCGTATTCATCAAATTGTGAATCGAAAGAAACGAGTGTATCAATCATAGTGTTTCCGACAAAAAATATTTCTTCTTTTTTTCTTCCTTCATTCAGCAAATGGTCAAAGCCGCTTTGTTCTGTTACAAAAAGAATATCAGCCAATTGATCTGTCGCAAGGCGATTGTATTCTTCAGGCATAGTTCGATCGAAACTGCGAAGCCCGGCTTCTAAGTGAGCAAGTTTTATGTTTGATTTATTTGCGGCAATTGCTCCTGCAAGAGTTGAATTTACATCACCAACGACTATTACTAAATCAGGTTTCCATTCCTGTAACACTGCATCGGTTTTGTAAATGATTTGTCCAATTTGGGCGCCTGGAGTTCCATGTTCTACTTCAAGAAAAAATTCAATATTGGTTAATCCAAGTTGATCGATAAAAATCTGCTTCATATTTTTATCGAAGTGCTGACCGGTGTGCAGAATTTTATGATTGAAATAATCGCCGTAAGCATCAAATGCTTTTTGTAATTGTGTTACTTTAATATAGTTGGGCCGAGTGCCAATGATGGTCAGAATTTTTTTCGACATGAAATAAAGTTAAGGGTCAAAAATATATTTTGATTGCCACAGATTCACAGATTGATTTTCACGAATAGGGTTTTTTTTGTAAGATGAAATAATTTTCACAAATAACTAATCTGTGAATCTGTGGCAATCGCATTTTACTTTTGTCGCGAATGAAAAAAGTGCTCATCATCACCTATTACTGGCCACCAAGCGGAGGAGCAGGAGTACAGCGTGTATTGAAACTTGTGAAATATTTCAGAAGTGTTGGATGGGAACCTGTTGTTTACACTGCCGATAAAGCCGAATACCCAATCATTGATAATTCGCTCTTTAGTGATATTCCGGAGGGTGTAACAGTATGGAAACAGAAAATTTGGGAGCCGTATAATTTGTATAAAAAATTTATTGGTCAAAAGAAAGAGCAAAAAGTGTATAGCGGATTTATGACCGATAAAAAACCATCAGTTGCTCAAAAACTTTCTGTTTTCATTCGCGGAAATTTTTTTATACCGGATGCTCGAATGTTCTGGATAAAACCTTCGATAAAATTTCTTGTGAATGAATTGAAAAAAAACCCTGTGGATGCGATGATTTCGAGTGGCCCGCCGCATTCCACCCATTTGATTGCAAAGGGAGTAAAAGCCAAATTGAATATTCCGTGGATTGCTGATTTCCGTGATCCGTGGACGAATATTGATTTTTATGATCAACTGAAATTGACTTCTGTTGCAGATAGAAGACATAAGCGATTAGAAAAATCTGTTTTACAAAAAGCCGATAAGGTTGTAACAGTGAGTTGGAGCTGGGCAGATGATTTCAAAAAAATATATAATCGGGAAATTGAAGTCATCACCAATGGATTTGATGAAGATGATTTTGCAACGACTGTAACAGTTCCGGAATCAAAATTTGTGATGGCACATATCGGCTCGTTAAACGCTGATCGCAACCAACCTGTTTTATGGGAAGCATTGAAAGAATTGCTCAATGAAAATCAGGAATTTAAAAATAATTTGTTGATTCGGTTAGTTGGCAAAAATGATTTCTCTGTCAACCAGAGTTTAGACGCGAATGGATTGAAACCTAATTGTGATTTTATTGATTACCTGCCGCACAGTCATGTGGGAGTGTTACAGAAGAGTGCTGCGGTTTTGCTATTGCTTCTCAACAATACCCCCAACATTAAAGGAATTATTCCCGGAAAATTATTTGAATATCTCGCAGCGGGAAATCCGATTCTGGTGGTGGGAAATCCAACAGGAGATTCAGCACGAATTGTAAACGAAACAAATTCGGGTGTGATTTGTGATTTCAACGAAAAGGAAAAAATGAAGATGACAATTCTAAATTTTTATAATGACTGGAAATTGGGGAAGAAAAATTCGAATAACTCTGAAATAGAAAAATATTCAAGAAAAAAAATTGCAGAAAAATTTTCTTTGCTGCTTAACCAACTTACTGCTTAAAAAATATTTGATGAAAAAAATAAAACTGATTTTCCCTCTTTTACAATTATTGCTGACAAAACCTTCGGTGATTTTAAAAGCATTGTATCATGCTGTAACAAATCAGAACAGAAAGGATCATGTAACTAATAAGTATGGAATGAAGCAGGGATTGCCTGAAGTGAATTTCTTAGATGTGTTTCCATCCTTTAACGGAGAAGTGAAAGTACATTCGCTTTTATATGGAACCAGTATGCCAATTGATATGGCTGTTTTGGTTGAGCTCGCAAAGCGATTTAAAAATTGCGATTACTTAGAAATAGGAACATGGCGCGGCGAAAGTTTGGTGAATGTTTCGCCGTACTGTAACAGTTGTGTGTCGGTTAGCTTGTCGGATGTCGAAATGAAGCAATTCGGATTCAACGAAAAATATACTCGCGTACAACGGTTTTTTTCTAAAGATTTGAAAAATGTAAAACACATTGGAGCCAATAGCCGAACTTTTGATTTTAATTCATTGAATCAAAAGTTTGATTTGATTTTTGTTGACGGCGATCACAGTTACGATGGCGTGTTAAGTGATACCCGAAAAGTGTTTGAATTATTGAAAGATAAAAACTCAATCATCGTGTGGCATGATTGCGTTTCACAATATGAAATTCCTGATTTTGAAGTAGTTGCTGGGATATTAGATGGAACACCCGTAAATAAACAAAAAAAAATATTTCATCTCACTAATACACTTTGCGCGATTTATATGAATCAGATTTTCAAAACTAAAATCTCTGATTTTCCTGCAATGCCCGATAAACGGTTTTCAATGACGATTAATGCAGAGAAGATTTGAAGAATTAATTTGAATTAATCAACTCGACTAATTTTGCTCTAAGCCCTTTCGGATATTTTGAAATAATTCTTTCTCTTGCTTTTGCTCTTAGTTTTTCTTTATTAGAAATCAAAGCAGTTTTAATTAATTGTTCAAGCAAGTCAAAATCTTTTTTCTTCAGAATAAATCCAACATCACCAACTATATCAGGCAAAGCTGCAACATTCGAAACAATAGGAATGCACTCGCATAACATTGCCTCGCATGGAGCGCTTGGAAATCCCTCCATGATTGATAATTGCAAGTAAAATTCATGCGTACTGTACAAATCACGCAATTGCTCGTAAGCAACAAACGGAATCAACTTTAAATTTTCAGGAAGATATTCAAACTGCATTACTGGATTATGACCTATTAAAGTGAATGAGCAATCAGGAAATCTCTCTGCCATTTCAAACATCAAATCAATTCCCTTACGATAATAATTCGCCCAATTCATTTGAGCCATTGTCAGGAAAGAATTTTTGGTTTTTGATTTACTGCAATAAAATTTTTCAGCATCATAACCAATATTAATGACTGTTACAGGAGCTATTGCTTCCGGACAAAATATTTTATATCCCTGCTTCGGATAAATTTCTTTTACAAATGAATTTTCACTTTCAATTAATGATTGGTCAACAGGAATTAAATGAGTTGCCATTTTTAATGAGGCACTTGTAAATTTTCCCATCAGTTTTTTCTGAAAGTTCCCGTATCCAAAAGATGGAAAAGCACAGCAATCTGTTCCGCCTAAAACAATATAATGTGGTTTGCCACTAATTTTTGCAAAGATGCCAGGAAGCCAAGATGAATATCCCGCAAAGAATGAAAGATAAATATCTGTTGACCAAACTTTGATTAAAAGGCTGAATAATTGTTTGATAAACGAAAAAATGATTTTGCTTTTCTGTTGTTGAAAATGAAACGAGGTTACAGCGAAGTGTTTCTTCAGCAGGTCTTCATCGTTTTTTACGAAGGAAGCATAAATAGGAAATGAGTAAAAAATTTTTTTCAAATTGATGTTACGAAGCGTGTAAATCTAATAAAGTATAGATTTGACCCCACTACCGAAAATTAAATATGGTTGTTGGAAAAGGATTGTTGGCAAAAGCATTTTCACATTTTCAGAATGATGAATCTGTAATAGTATTTGCATCAGGAGTTTCAAACTCAAATACACTCGACCCTTTACATTTCGAAAGAGAAATTAATCTTTTAAGACAATATCTAAACCAAAGGGCTTGTTTGATATATTTCAGTACTGTAAGTGTATTTGACACATCACTTATCAATTCACAATACATCATTCATAAAAAGAAAATTGAAAAGCTTATTCAGGAAAACTGTATTGACTATTTTATTTTCAGATTGCCGATTTTAGTTGGAGAAACAACAAACACGCATACGCTAACAAACCATTTGGTTCAACAGATAAAAGGCAAACAATTAGTAACGATTTTTTCGAATGCTTGTAGATATTTAATGGATATTGATGATGTTTCGAAAATTTTGGGTTCAATAATTTGTAATTCCACTATTCACAATAGAATCTGGAATTGTTGTTTTAATAATAGAATTGAAGTGCCAGAGTTGATTTCAATTATCGAAAAAATTCTTGAAATGAATTGCGAAAAATCCATTATAGAAAAGGGTGAATGTTATAAAGTTCCGAATCATGAATTTCTTAATTATCTACAGGAAATAAAATTTCAAGAGGATGAATTTTATAACGAGCGAATTCTTAGAAAATATTATTCAATTGGAATTTGATAAAAACTATTACATACTTCTTATTACGATTTTTAATTTTATTTGCATGAACTAAATTAATTTATGAGTAAGACCAGTAAAGAAGTTGCCGAGTTTTATAATTCTTTTACAAAATATCAAAACAGGGTAGGTATAAACTCAAGAATAAGAACTATTTTAAAAAATTTGAAGAAGTTAAAACTCAAACCAAATATTAAAATACTTGAAGTAGGTTGTGGGGTTGGGCTATTAACTGTTCAACTAAAAAAAATTTATAGTCTGGCAAGTTTGTTTGGTACAGATATCAGCGAGGGGTGTATTAAAGAGGCGACTGATAGAGCTGGCGATTCAAGAACCAAATTTTTGGTCACCGACATGACGGATTTTAATCCAACAGATAATTTTGATCTTGTATTATTTGCTGATGTATTAGAACATATTCCTGTTGAAAATCATTTTGCAATTTTTAAAAAGTTATCTGAATGCACTCATAAAAATTCCGTTATTGCAATTAATATCCCCCATCCAGCTTATTTAGAATGGCAAATAAAATTCGATCCTGAAGTTTTACAAATTATTGACCAGCCTTTGCATCTTCCGATGTTAATTGATTCTATATATAAAAATGGATTCATGATTAAGGAACTTTCATCTTATTCGTTGTACCATAATCTTCCAAATTATCAATGGATGGAAATAAGGAAGCAAATTGATATTAATGATTTTAGGTCAAAAAGTTCTTTTGAAAATAAGTTAATGGAGATAAAAACTAGATGGCCTTTATGAAAAAAATTAAATTGAAAAATTATATTTTTATATTAGAAATGTTTGAAGCAAAGGAAAAATTGGGGATATAAATGAAATTTTATCAATCGAATAGCTACTAATTTTTTGTGAAACTCTTTTTGAGGTGAGACAGAATTATTCATTTAGGATTAAAAATTTTATTATTATTGTTGTAATTTAAATAACCAAACCAAACCAAACCAAACCAAACCAAACCATGAAAAAATTAGGCTTTATTTTTTTAATCGTTTCATTTTGCATTTCAACTTTCTCAACTATTACAGCGCAAAATACTTGGACTCAGAAATCAGATTTCGGGGGCATTGCAAGGTATGGTTCGGTTGGGTTCTCTATTGGAAATTACTGATATATAGGTGGGGGATATAATCTTTCGTCTAATCTTAGTGATTTTTGGCAATATGATCCTTCGACCAATACCTGGGTTCAAAAAGCAAGTTTGCCTGAGGCTTTAAGATTTGCAAATTCATTTGTTATTAATGGATTTGGATATGTCGTTGGAGGTGTTGTCAGTAGCCCGCCATATAATAAACATCTTTGGATGTATGACCCTACTTTAAATACATGGATTCAAAAAACTGATTTTCCAGGAACAGGAATCTATAGCGG
Organism: Chitinophagales bacterium; assembly: GCA_038326325.1. Lineage (GTDB taxonomy): Bacteria > Bacteroidota > Bacteroidia > Chitinophagales > UBA10324 > UBA10324. Next base: position 28,373 of record JBBQJW010000001.1, read on the forward strand.
AGGTTCTTTTTCAATTGGAAACAAAGGATATTTAGGAATGGGAAATACAGGTAGTGCCAACGGGCCTTATACAAATTCTTTTTATGAATACGATGCGGGTGATAATGCATGGACTCAAAAAGCAAATTTTCCAGGAACATCAAGATACTCAGGTTACGGAATTTCTCTTAATGGAAAGGGGTATTTTGGATTTGGGTATTATGGGAATACTTCAACATGGTATAAGGATTGGTGGGAATATGATCCTACAGGGGATTCTTGGACTGCAAAAACAGATTATCCAAGCACAGCTAGAAATCAACCTGCTGGGTTTACTTTAGGAAACAAAATTTATATTGGAACAGGGAATATTAATTTCCCAACATGTATTAATGATTTCTATGAATATGATCCTTCAAATAGTTCTTGGACACAAAAAGCAAATTATGGAGGAGGTGATCGATGGTCATGTGTAGGTTTCAGTATAAATAATAAAGGATATTTTGGACTGGGTTATGCTGGAAGTTCAACTTTATACAAAGATTTTTGGGAATACGCAGGTGATCCATGTTTAAATTTTACGGCAACGATAACTGCCAATGGACCTACCACATTTTGTCAACCTGAATCAGTTGTATTAACTGCAACTTCAGGAATGAGTTATCAATGGTATAAGAATAATGTTTTAATAAGCGCAGCTACTAATCAAAACTATACAGCTTCCACAACTGGAAGTTATATTGTTGTTGTCAACTCGATATGTGGTACTGATACATCTTTAGCTATTCAGGTTATTCGTCATACGCAACCAAATGTTATTGCTTCTTCGGATGTAATAATTTGCAGTGGGTCGAGCACATCATTATCTGCATCAGGAGCCGACACTTATTCGTGGTCACCGTCATTAGGATTGAATATTGCAACTGGGTCGACTGTTACAGCCAGTCCATCTACCTCAACTACATATTCGGTAATTGGAACAAATAGTTTCGGCTGCACAAAACAAAAAACCATAGCTGTAACATTGCAAAATGCGTCTTTATCAGCGAACTCACTTGTGTTGTGTGGTGGTGCGAGTGGAGTTTTGATTGTTACGGGTGCTTCAACATATACATGGTCTCCGTCAATAGGATTAAGTGCCACAACGGGAGCAAGTGTAACAGCAAACCCAACTACAGCAACAACTTATACAATTAACGGCACTACTTCTTTAGGATGTACAGGAAGTACGACTGCAACTGTAACAATTGGATCAGCAACAGCAACTATTGCCGCTAACGGATCAACTTCATTTTGCCAGCCTGGTTCAGTTGATTTAAGTGCGAATGCAGGAACAAGTTATCAATGGTATAAAAACAATGTTGCAATAAGCGGGGCAATAAATCAAAACTATACAGCCTCCACTACCGGAAGTTATACTGTAACAGTCGTTTCAGCATGCGGTACTGCAACTTCTTTAGCAACACAGGTAATCAGATATACCCTTCCAACTGTTTCAATCTCTGCGGCTGGTTCAACTTCAATCTGTACTGGTGGAAGTGTAGTACTAAATTCAACTGTTACACCTTCGAATGTTTCTTATCAGTGGTATAAGGCTTCTGTTCCAATCAGCGGAGCAACTAGTTCAAGTTATACAGCAACTTCTACAGGTTATTATAAACTAATAGTAACCAACACATCAACCGGTTGTTCAAAGACATCTGCCCTGCTACATGTTATTGTCATGACTGCTCCAACAGCCAGTATTGATCCGCCAGGTGATGCTGCATTGTGTAATGGGGATACACTCACACTTTATACAATTACTAATGCAGGATCAGGAGCATCTTATCAATGGAAAAAAAGTGGAATTAATATTGGAGGCGCTACGAATCAAACTTATGATGCATTTTTAGCAGGTGGTTATCGTGTAGTAGTTACGAATTCGGCAGGTTGTACAAAACAATCAGCTCAGAAAACGATTACCAATATCACTTGCAGAATTGAAAGTGATTTAACTTTAGGGAATGATCTGATAACTATTTACCCTAACCCTACAAGCGGAATTCTAAATATTGAAACAGAAATGAATGCTAATATTCAGGCTTTAGAAATTTATAATTCCATCGGGCAATTGGTTGAAAAATCTTCTTTCAAAAATCAATTGAATGTTGAACAACTGGCGTCAGGTAATTATTTGATTCGATTTATAGAAAATGATAATTATACAACTTTCAAATTCGCTATTGATAAATAGTTAGTGATTGACTTTTGAAAAATAAAGCCTGGATAAAAATTTTTATCCAGGCTTTATTTTTTTAATCTGGAATAAGATTGGTTCAAAAAAAATCCTTTCCTCTAAACTAAATCAATTTTCAATTCAAATATTAAATTTACCACTTGAAAAATTTAATCATTCCTCAAAAAAAATCAAGATTATTACTACAATTGATTTTTTACATATATTGCGCATCACTTTTAAAGGTCATTACAATCATTCAATTTTTTTTGAAAGAAAAAACAGGTTCGCTCAAATGAAAAAACTCGTACTCATTTTGTTAATGTTTATCAGCGCATCAATAACGAAGGCGCAGGATATTCACTACTCTCAATTTTATGCATCTCCACTAACACTTAACCCCGCACTAACCGGAGTTAACGATTGTAATTATCGTGTCGGAATCATGTATCGAAACCAATGGCATAGCATTACGCCAACTACTGCTTTCACTACTCCGTCCATTTCTTTCGATATAAATAATCTTGCAGCACGCCATATTAAAACCGGAGTTTTGTCTGCAGGTTTGTTAGTATTGAACGATCAGGCAGGTGATGGAAATTTATCTAACCTTTCCATTTTAGGTTCAGCAGGTTATTTATATTCTATTGATTCAAAAAAGAAATACAATGTTTCTATTGGAATTCAAACTGGTTATGTTCAGAAAAAAGTTGATTATACTTTGTTGAACTTCGAAGAGCAATTTAACGGAACTACTTTCGATCATAACATTGCTACAAATGATGTTAACGGAAAAAACAGTTTTGGATATTTGAATTTTAATACCGGAATACTTTTTCTTGCTCACCTGAATCCGAAAATTGATGTTTATGCCGGTGGCGCTTTATTTAATTTGATTCAACCAAAAGAAACTTTTTATGGAGGAACAAATAAGTTGAACATGCGACCAGTGTTACATGCAGGTGGAAGGTTTCAATTGAACGATGCGTGGAGTTTAATGCCTTCAGTACTTTATATGACTCAAAGTAAAGCGAGTGAAATAAATTTCGGAACGAATGTGGGGTATCATATTTCTAATGCGAACATGGAAGCCAATATTTATTTCGGTGGATATTATCGTTTGAAAGATGCAGCTAATATTCTTGTTGGTGGTGAATACAAAAAAGTTCGCCTTGGTATCAGTTACGATGTGAATGTTTCTTCACTTAATAATGCCACAAATAATAAAGGTGGATTTGAACTTTCATTAACTTACACAGGATGTTTAGGTGGATTAATTCTTGATCCTCCGATACTCTGGTGTCCTCGTTTCTAATTCAATTTTTTTCAACTCAAATTACTTTCTTAATCATAAGAAGAATCTAATCAAGACCATGAAAATTCTGATAAAAAGTATCCTGATAATTTCCCTTTTAGTTCCTGTTTTTTCTTCTGCTCAAACTGTTCAAAACCTGAACTCAAAGCAGAGTTTAAAAATGGCTGATTACCTTTTTAACATGGGTAGTTATTTTAATGCCATCTCCTATTACGAACGCGTGTATGAGAAGCAGGCAAATAATGCTTATGCAGTTAATCAAATTGCACAATCGCAGATGCTCCTTCGCGATTATAAAGAAGCCGAGAAATGGTATAAAGTGTTACAGGACCTAAATGTTGATACATATCCTGATGCTGCATATTATTACGCTTTGTGTTTAAAATATAATGCAAAATTTACTGAAGCAAAATCTGCATTCGATAAGTTTTCAAAAACTTATAAAGGAGTTAATGCTTCAGTGATGAAGAAGAAAGCAAAAATGCAGGCTGATGGTTGCGATTTAGCAATTCAAATGATTGCTCATCCTGATACAGTAAAAGTTGAACATCTTGGTTCAAATGTAAACGCTCCTTATACGGAGTTTGGCCCTGTGCCTTTCAGCAACGATTTGCTTTTATATTCTTCCTTAAAATCAGATACCATTATTGTATTGGATGATCACAAAAGGAATCAATCGTTTGCACAGTTTTATGCAGTGCCTATCGTTAACGATTCTACTTATGGCGAAAGTTATATTTATAAAGACATGCCTATAAACAATAATGATATTCATAACGGAAACGGTTCGTTCTCTGCCGACAAAAAAAGATTTTATTTTACACGATGTAAGTTGGATGAAGCCACAATGAAAATGCATTGTGATATTTATATGACAGAAATAAAAAAAGATGGAGCTAAATGGAGCAATCCTGTAAAACTTCCTGCTGAAGTAAATTCTGATTCAACTCAAACTCATCCTGCTGTTGGTTCATCTAAAGAAGGTGAAGTGCTTTACTTCAGTAGCAATCGCGCTCAGGGAACTGGTGGAATGGATATTTGGTACAGCGTGAAAAAAGGAGACACATGGAGTGTTGCAATGAATCTCGGAAAAAAAGTAAATACCGTTGGAGATGATATTACTCCATTCTACGATTCAAAAAATTTCACTTTGTATTTCAGTTCGAATGGTTGGCCTGGAATGGGTGGTCAGGATGTGTTTAAAGCAAAAGGAAGTTTGAAAAAATGGGAGCCTGCAAAAAATATGGGCTATCCGATTAACAGTAGTGTTGATGATATGTACTACACTTTGTCTGATAAAAAATATATCGGTTATGTAGTTTCGAATCGCCCTGGAACAATTTCAGTGAAGAGCGAAACCTGTTGCGATGATATTTGGGAAGTGCGCTACCCAAGAGTTATTTACTATGCAGTTCGTGGTTATGTGTTCGATGCAAAAACAAAAAAAGAATTGCCTGGTGCAAAAGTGATAATGGTTTCTAATGATACTTTGAAGTGGGGAAAGGATCAGCAATCAAAAATTGATACCATGTATTTCTGGGATACGCAGGCATTGTTGTCATATAAATTAATGGCCAATAAGGATGGTTACTTCAGCAACGATGCATCATTTTCTGTTGTAAAAAAATATGATAACGATACAATGAGAGTTGATATATATTTAACTCCGATTCCTCCGAAAGAACCAATTGTAATTGAGAATATTTTTTATGACTTTAATGGTGCAGGGCTTCGCCCCGAATCATTTAAAGGTTTAGACTCATTATATAATTTGTTAATTGCAAACCCTACTATTCAAATTGAAATTCGTTCTCATACCGACGGAAAGGGAACTGACAAGTACAACGATCCCCTATCACAAAAAAGGGCAGAAAGTGTTGTTAAATATCTTACCGATAAAGGAATTGCACCAGAAAGATTAGTGGCAAAAGGAATGGGTAAAAGAGAATTGCTCGTAAAAGAAACTGACGAAAACGGAAAAGATTGTGAGTCATGTCGTCAGTTAAATCGTCGTACTGATTTTAAAATCATTGGCGTTATTCCAGGTAAGGATGTTATTTACAAACAAGGAGACTCTGGTTTTGACCCTGATTCTATCAATAGCATTGAAGATGAAAAAGATCAGGAGAAACAACAGGATAAATAATTTTGTATAAAAATTAATTACAAAAGCCCTCCGATAAGTCAGAGGGCTTTTTTATTTTCAGGTGTAACAGTATCACAGGATTTTAATTGTTCGTCAGCAACAAAGTCTCTTAAAAAAGACCAGTTTGTTATAAAATCAATTTCTTTTTCTTAATCCAATAAAAAGAAAAATCCACCCTAAAATAAAACACAAACCACCAAGAGGTGTAACAGGTCCGAGCCATTTATAATTTTCCATTCCAATAATATCGCGAATACTCAGTAAATAAATTGAACCTGAGAATAAAATAACTCCAGTTATAAAACTGATAGCTGCCCAATTGATGAATTTATTTTTTACATCTTTTGAAATGAATGCAATCATTACCAATGCGAGTCCGTGATAAAACTGGTAACGCACTCCTGTTTCAAAACTTGCTAATAATTCAGGAGTTAATTTTTCTTTTAAAGTGTGTGCACCGAATGCACCAAGTATGACAGCAAGCCCGCAAAGCGCGCAAGCAGTAGAATAAAATGTTCGTTGCATAAATGGTTGTTGATTAAGAATCAGGGGTGAAAACAGGTTCGGATTAGTTTTGCCGAAAGTATGGTAAATAAGAGAATGATTAAATGGGCTGCTCTTATCGCAGTTCTGATAACGACAGTTGTCGGAGGTTTAAAAATTTACAATCACTACCAGCCATCGGGTAGAAATAATTTATTAAAGCGAGCTGTGCCGCGAGATGCTGCATTTTTTATTGAAGTGCAGAATATGAAAAAGCTTGCCCGCAACCTTGAAAAATATTCTTACTCCAATGAACTTTCGCGCCTTCCTTTATTTCAAAAGCTGAGCGAATATATTTCTGTTTTAAATCCATTATGCGAAAAAAATAGTGACTGGAGAAACGCATTGTATTCAAACACTTTTATTTCTTCTTACCATTTCATAGGCGATAACAAATTTGATATTGTTCTTTTGCTCGACTTCAGTAATCATGGCGAACCTGATTTTGAAAAACAATTAACTAAAATAAAAGCACAGACCGCCTCTCGAAATTTCAGAGGAGAAAAAATATATGAAGTTGAATTTACTGATAGAAAGAAATTGAATATCGCATTTGTAAATGATGTTTGCATCATCAGTTCTACTGCATCTCTTACAGAAGATGCAATGGCGCAAATGATGGGACGAAATAATCTGATTGAAGAAAAATCGTTTTCAGATTTATTAAAACCACTTCCTGAAAAATTTGATGTAACACTTTATATCAATTATAAAAACCTTGGGGATTTTATTTCAGGATATTCCATTCCGGAAGCAACCGACTATCTGAATTCATTTTCATCGTTTGCTGATTGGTCGGCCTTCGATTTAAAATTTGAAAAGAATGAAATTGGAATTCACGGTTACACAACTACAGATCAAAAATCAAAGTGGTTGTATCAATTTGATGCAACTACAACGCTCAATAATTTAACAAGCAATTTTATTCCTGATAATGCTGCGATGGTAATGTCATCTTCACTCGGAACAAATTCTGCATTTAATAAAACAAATTCATCGTTGCAATCTGATCCTGATTTCAGAATGTATATAAAACCCTGGATTGGAAAAGAAGTTGATTTTGTTTTGACTGAACCAGTGAATGAAAATTTTGCGCCGCAGTCATTTTTAGTTTTCAATGACATTGATGCAAAGCGAACAAGTGAAGTACTGTTACAGTATGCCAATGTAAAATCAGGAGGTGACAGTTCAATATTTTTTCAATATAAATCAATTTCAATTTTCCAATTGAAAGTCGGTGATGTATTCAAAAAATATTTTCCGAATTCATTAGTTGCAGTCAGCAATCCTTTTTGTTGTGTGTATGGCAACTCTGTAATTATGAGTAATTCGCTTGGGCAAATGAAAATGTATATTGATAAACTGAATGACAAAAGCACAATTTCCGAGAGTGTTTTTCAGAAATCAGGATTTAAAAATTCACAATATTCATTCTGGCTTAATCCTGCGCGACTAAAAGATTTTGTTAGAGCACTTGCATCCTATGATTTCAAAAAAAGTTATTCGAGTTACAACGAAACAATCCGCAAATGCAATTCAATAATTCTTCCATTTACACTAAAAGAAAATTTTTACGAAACTATAGGCGCCATTTCCTTTTCTGAAATAAAAAAACCTGCAGAGGGTTACGCATGGAAAACAGAATTGGATGCAGTGGCAATAATTTCTCCGCAGGCAATGAACGATGCAGATGGAAATAAAATTGTTTTTATTCAGGATGCATTCAATCAATTGTATTGCATTAATAAAGTCGGAGATATTGTCTGGAAAAGAAAATTGGATTCACCGGTGATGGGAACAATTTATCAATTGGATTTATACAGTAACAGTCAGCAGCAATATGTACTCAACACAAGTGGAGGAATTTATTTATTCGACATCAATGGAAAGGATATAAATAATTTTCCGATTCGGTTAGCGGCGACTGCGACTGCACCATTGAGCATGATTGATTTTGATGGTCGCCAACAGTTCAAATATTTTATCACATGCAGCAACGGGTGTATTTATGGTTTTGAAAAAAGTGGTCGCCCATTGGAAGGATGGAATCCGAACGCAGCAAATGGAAGTGTAAAAAATCCAATTCAGTTTTTCAAGGCTGGTAAAACAGAATTTTTAATTGTTGCGGATGAAACCGGTAAACTTTTATTCTTCGACCGTAACGGTAGAAAGGCAAGTAAGGAATATAAAACTTCATTAAGTATTACTGCTCCCTTAATGTTGAGCAAAAAGAATCAGGTGCTAGCGATTGACAATCCCGGAAAAATTTATGCGTTAGGATTGGATGGAAAATCGAAACTCTATAATATCATTCCCGAAGAATCGCAATTTGCAATTATGAATATGGGTAAGGATACAAGTGTTGAAGCAAATCTTTTGATAAAAAATAAACTGATGCGCATTGCAACTGACAGCGCTCAACTGTTCACTTATTTCTTTGCAAATGGAAATCCTTCTGCATTGAAAATATTAAATTGGGATAATACCAATGAGAATCTTGCATTGGCAATTGATGAAACAAATCAGCTGTTATATCTGATAAACGATGAGGGGAAATTATTAAACGGTTTTCCTAAGAAAGGAAGTTCTCAAACATCGCTTACTGATTTGTACGGAAACAATGAAGGAGTTTTATTAACTGTAATAAACGGAAATGAATTAATTGCATATCCGATTGATGTAACAGTTCAATAATGATTTAAAAACTGAAATTCAGACTTCAATAATAGTTACCACTTAATTATTTCCTTTCCCTGCTGATGTAACAGTTCATTTGTTTTTACAAAATGATTGCAACCGAAAAAACCGTTGTAAGCTGAGAAAGGAGAAGGGTGAGCCGCCTTTAAAACAAAATGTTTTGAATTGTCAATCAGCGATTCTTTATCCTGCGCATATCTTCCCCATAACAAAAACACAACTCCTGTTTTTTCTTTCGAAATATTCTCAATCACTTTATTGGTGAATTGCTCCCAACCTTTTTGGTGATGTGATGCCGGTTGATTTGCGCGAACTGTAAGTAAGGCATTTAATAAAAGCACCCCTTGTTTTGCCCATCGTTCTAAATTGCCAGACTGAGGAAATGATGTTCCAATTGTTTGATTTATTTCTTTGAAGATGTTTTGAAGAGATGGCGGGGGCTTAACTCCATCAGCAACCGAGAAGCACAAGCCGTGTGCTTGTCCCGCACCATGATAAGGATCCTGACCCAGTATCACCACTTTTACTTCATCAAAAGGAGTAAGATTAAACGCATTGAAGATGAATGAGCCGGAAGGATAAATGATTTGCCCTTCTGCTCTTTCTTTCAGTAAAAAATTTTTCAATTCAAGAAAATAGGGCTTAGCAAATTCAGCGTTCATCACACCTTTCCAGCTTTCTTCAAGTGAGGGGTTTATGATTGATGTTATTTTTGATTCAGTTTCAGTCATGCGATTGCTATTGAGCAAACCTAAAATAAATTTTAAATGACCTTATAATTCTCTTTTTCGGTATCTAAAGATTGAATGTTATCAATCGCTTGCTTTAAATATATTTGCGCCTCTGAAAAAAATCAGGGTTAGTTCTCTGAACTAAAAATTGTTCTTTCATAAAATTGGTCCGGTAGCTCAGGGGATAGAGCAACAGCCTTCTAAGCTGTGGGTCATTGGTTCGATTCCAATCCGGATCACATCTAAAATTTTATTTTCATTTTTTAAATTCATTCATCATTGTTATTTGTTAAGAAGAGTCAGATACCCGGGGCGGGAAGAGGGTTATTTACTGATACACTAATAAAAAAAGACGCAAAGGTTTTAGAATATATCGGAGAGATTATTACCTGGGCGGAAGCTGAGAAGCGCGATGATGATGGAAAGGGTGGTTATGTTTTTTATATTACAAAGTATAAATGTATAGATGCTTATGCCGAACCTGAAAACCTTGCGCGTTTTGCAAATGATGCACGAGGACTAACAAGAAAGAAAGGTTGCCGCAACAATAGTTATTATGCAGTTCGAAATCGTCGATCATATATTATTGCAAGCAGAAATATAAAACCAGGCGAAGAAATTTTTGTGTGGTATGGAACAGATTACTGGTTGCCGTGGTTAGAAAGTATAAAGGCACAGGCGAAAAAGAAAAAAGCAGAAGCGAAAGCAAAGGCTGCGCACAAGAAATTAAAAATTGAAGTAGAGCCGCATCATCATCCGAAGCGCTCAACTCGATAGCATATGTAACAGTCGGTTCGATATTGCTTTACCGATTGCCGAGTTACCGAAATCTCTTTTTATAAAATAAGCCTGTTCAACATGGAGCGAATCCAGCTCGAACATTTTTCGGTAGAGATTTGATGCAACTTCATGCAGGTTGTTTTCAGAACCGAGCGAAATGAGTTTATGTTTTCCGGTGAAAGAAAATTTATTCAGGTCTTCCGCCAAACCAATAACAGCGAAATTATTTTGAATTGAAATTTCTGATGAAGTGTGAATGGAAGTTAAAGGTGTAACAGGAGAATAATGCTTGTACTTGCTTCCGGGAGTTGTTATTCCAAACGAAGATTCCTCTGTTACTGTAACAGTTGTGTTTCGCAAACACCATTCAATATCTTCTTTGCCAATTGCTCCGGGGCGAAGAATTTTTACTTCATCATTTTTTCTGCAATCTAAAATCGTTGATTCCAATCCAAATTTGCTTGCTCCGCCGTCAAGTACTCCGTCAATTTTATTTCCTAAATCTGCTTCCACCATTTCTGCAGTTGTTGCACTGAATTTTCCTGATGTGTTTGCAGAAGGGGCAGCTAATGGAAACGAAATATTTTTCATCAGCTTTAATAAAATTTCGTGCATCGGTATGCGAATAATTACATGTGATGAACCTCTAGTTGCTGCATGTAACGGTGATGGCATTTTTAAAGGCAGTAAATAACTCACCGGTCCGGGCGAAAATAAATTTACTAATTGTTCAACATATTTTGGATAGTGTAATAGAAATCTTTTTGCTTCTTCAAACGAATGGAAATGACAAATGAGAGGATTATCAGCAGGGCGATTTTTTATCTGAAAAATTTTTGCAATCGCCTTTTCGTTTGTTGCATCTGCCGCAAGACCGTAAACTGTTTCAGTGGGAATGGCAATTACTCCACCTTTGTATAAAATTTTTGATGCTTCTTCAATTGAAATTTTCATCAGCCGATTAATAATTAATCACGGATGAAATTTTATATCTGATAATGGAAAGAAATCTTTTTAATTCTTCACTATCTAAGGTTGAATTTTTTAGAACTATCAATTCGATTTTCTCATTTCCGTTTTCAATTACAAAAACATTTCCATTTTCTGATTTGTCATTCAGTCGGTAAGTTTTAATATTCCTTCGCGCAGCAAATTCATTTTTTACTTTTTCCAATTTAAAACTTAAACCAGTTTCATTTTTTACAAACTGCTGTAACAGTGATTTGTTGATTGAAATATTTTTATTGAAATGGGACACACAATAATTATTGCTCTGATTCGAAACCCATTTCTGATAAACATTTTTTGATTCGGGTAAAGTATCGTTGGACATAAGCGGAATTCCAGGCATTGGAACTGAAATGACACTGCACGGATAAACATATAACCAGCCTTCGTCGCTGATATCGTTATAGTTCGCATCAACCGACTCAACAGTAAATCCTTTTTTTCTGAGCAATGAAATAACACCCGAATCACCTGTTAAATGGGCAGCACCGAAGGCGGCAAAAGTGCTTTGCCGTTTTATCATGGCTTCAATATTATCTGCCATTCCTTTGTTGCGCTCAAATAAAATTTTCGCTACAAAATCTGAAGGGAATAAATCGTTGTCTTCGCTGTTCACCAAAATAGCTAACTCGCCATTAACATAATGATTGATAAATGTGTCGATGCTTTTATTCTGATTTTCATCGCGAATGGATTTCATCAGAAAAATTATTTGCTGTGGAACAGATAGATAATTGAAAACATTTAATTGCGTCTGTAACAGTTCAAGTGCCTCCACTTTTTTTCCTGATTTGTTTGCCATCTCTTCAAAATATTCGTCAAGAAAAAATTGATTTGAATTCTTATTTGATGAATCTTTCATCAATTCTCCCTGCGAAAGCATCGTGGCGAGGTAAATCGGTTTCAATCGTTCAAACAAAGTAATCGGAAGTCCAATACTACTTTGAATTTTTTGTTGCAATGAATCGTACTGACTTTTGGTTAGAAAACTTTCAATTGTTTTTCCGCTGTCCATCATCATGTTGCTGATAACTTCTTCTCGATTGAGATCATCTAATTTTAATTCCATCGCAAAAACTTTGCATCGTGCAAAACAATTCAGTACTGAATCGCTGAAATGAAAAACCCGTTTGTCGCGGGTGTGCATTGTGCCATATAAATAAGAGTTTGTTTTTAATCCGTTACCTGAAATTCGCCAGAGCAAAGTTCCGCTTGTTGGAAGTGTAACGGCTTTTACTATTACAGTTAAAAAAACAAAAACAATTGATAAGTATTTTATCATTTAGCTGTTTGAATCTCGTCTAAAAGTTTTTTGCACTGCACTAAGTAGTTTGTATCGTCTGCTACTCTTGGTTTTAGCAATAATCCTTTCTTTAAAGTATCGATTGCCTTGTCATCTTTTTCAATATCGTGATAAGCAGTTGCGAGATCGAGATAAAATAAGACATCGTTCGGGTCAATACTGATTGCTTTGGTGTAACACTCAATCGCTTTGTTTACATCAGCACCTTCGGGCAAGCCGCCGAATAATGAATTTGCAACAGCTCGTTCAGCAAAATTCAAATTGGCAACTTCATAATTCCATTTACCCAATACATGCCACGCACCTGCATGATTCGGGTTGTATTTAAGAGCGAGGTCAACATAATTTTTTATATCCCGGCTTGCACCCACTTTATCTTTTGCTCCGCTGATAAGCGCCATTCTTCCCATAGCAACCGCCATTGCATAATTTGATTCTGCATCAGTCGGATTTAGCTTTAAAGCTTTCACCGCATATTGTTTTGCTGTAACAAAATACTCGCGCTTCTTGGTGTCGTCTGCCTGGCGGTTGCCAATTCTTGAACACATGATGCTTGCATTCCATGCTGCTTCATAATTATTCGGGTCGCTTTTCAATGCCGCCTTAAATTTTTCGAGTGCCGCTTCTTCCTTCATTTGAGCAAGCAAATCTTTTCCCTGCTTCACTAATAGCGGAGCATCTGAAGATTGCGCAAACAGAAAATTTATTGAGAGAAGTAAAAAGAATGAAATGAAAATTGTTTTACTCAATGCTTTTATTTTTTTTGATAGGTGTTCGTGAATCTTCGATTTCATTAATGAAATTTATTTGAATTTGTTTCTGAATTTAATTTCGATTCAATAATAGGAATGAAAAAATGATTATGACGATACTTTCATTGCATCAATCAAAGGATTAATTTTTTTAAACCATAACGAAGGAATAAGCGCGGTATAAAACGATCCGAAATATCCACTTGGCAACATCGGACTTTCTTCATAAGATTTTAAAGTATGGTAGGGTTTTGAAGCATAATAATGATGATCAGCATGGCGTGAAAGTTCAATCAATGCAAAGCGACTAAGCAGATGATCTGATTGCCAGCTATGCGTTGCATTTACTCTTTCATTCTCGTCGCGCACTAACCCATAATGCTCAATGTAATTCACATATTCTAAAATCAGTATGGCAATAAAACTCTGAAGCAGGAACGCAAAAAGAATTTTCAGGCCGAAAAAATAAAGAAGTGTAACACTCAGAATAATTTCAGTTAGAAGAATCTTTACAACAAAATTGCTGAGTGAGTATTGAAGCGCACTTTGTTTTCGTAATCTGCCGGCTTCAATTTTTATTGCACTGATAAATTGATTTGGAATTGTTCGCGCAACGAAATGATAAACTGATTCACCATAATAAGCAGTAGCAGGATCTTTTTTTGTTCCTACTAATTTGTGATGCCCTTTGATATGCTCAATATAAAAATGACCATAGTTAACTGTTACTAAATTCCAGATACCAATCAATCGAAACATTTTTTCTTTTCGATGAATCATTTCATGTGCTGAAGTCAAACCTGCTAAAGCACTGTTCAAACCCGTTGACACGGAAGCAGCAATTATCCAGATACCATTCAATAAACCGGAATGAATTCCATAAAATAAACTCAGCAAACAAACTGATTGAAAAATTCCGTGAGCGATTAAAACGAGATTTGGTAAAACAGAAGAGAACTGATTTTCTTTTTTGTCTTCTTGAAAAAATTGTTCACTGAAAGTCATAATTGCTAAACCATAAAACGCATTCATTAAACTGAATGGTCCGCCTAATAAATTTCCAGCAATAACTAACGGAACAGGAGAGAGGCTTAATAAATATTTTAATGCGGGTACTGATTTCATTTTTATTGGTTCACTACTTCTTCAAAAATACTTATTTCAACAATGAATTTGAAATCAACTTATCAAATACATTTTACGGGTAGCAATTATAAAACGCCAAAATTGTTTTTTACTTTTCCGAAAATTAATTCTAATGAGAAGAATTTTACTTGGCTCGTTTTTTTTCGTTCTTGTTTTCTGCGGAAAAATTTCGGCGCAGTGTCCCGGTTGTGCGATAAATACTTTTTATACCTCTCCAGGAATTTATCCAAACCCTCTACCCGATGGAACTCAGAATCAACCTTATGATCAAGATATAACATTCGTAATGTTTACTGATACCATGGGTTTTACTGTAAACTACTTTCAGATTTTAAGTGTGAACAATATGCCGTTTGGTTTAAACTGGGAGTGCAACAATGCGGGCAATGGTTGTCAATATGATCCATCGCAAAGCATTTATGGTTGTGTAAAGGTTTGCGGCACACCTATTCAAACGGGAACATTTATTATTAATGTTGATGTGGTTGCCAATCTTCAGATAGTCGGCAATCAGAATTCAACAATTAATATTTCACTAACAATAAATGCAGCTTCAGGGGGTAATTCAGGTTTTACTTATACTCCTACAACTTCGTGCGATTCTGCAACTGTTCAGTTTGATGCTTTGATTGATGGTTCACCAAATCCAACTACCTATGATTGGAATTTTGGAAATGGAAATACCGGAACAATAATGAGTGAATCTCAGAATTATAATTCACCTGGTGATTATACTGTTACACTTCAAACAAATATTTTGGGCTATGAAATAAATTCTGTAAGCGTAAATTCGGTAAATACAAACTGGTGCGGCGATGTGGAAGAACCAAGTATTCCATTTGTCGGATGCACCGGCGACCCTGATTTGGTTTTTGAAATTTCTGATGCAGGAGCAAATATTATTTACACTTCATCTGAAATGTCGAACACACAATCTGCAACATGGAGCGGATTAAATATTCCATTAAGCAATCCACCCTTCTCAATCACTATTTGGGACATAGATGTTATTTCTGCAAATGATAATCTTGGTACTTTTTCTTTTAGTGGAAATTCAACTGGCACTTTCCCATTTAGTGGTGCAGGTGGAACATCAGGAAGTATTACAATTGGAACAAGTGTTCTTGCTTCATTTAATGACACTGCGGTGATGAGCATTTACTCTTCACCTGAGATTCCCTTAATTACACTTTCGGGAAACGACACATTGTGTGTGGGTGATAGTGTTACACTTTCAATTGCAAATACTGCGAACGATAATGTTCAGTGGTACAATCATAATCAGCCAATTGTTAATGCAACCACCAATCAACTTGTTGTAAATGCAACAGGAAGTTATAGTGTAACAGCAATCAATACCAATGGTTGCGATTCGAAATCTGATTCTGTAAAAATTACAGTGCTTGCTGCTTTACCAAATATTACATTTCAAATTTCGGGAGATACTCTTCATTGCTTTTTGAGTCAGTATAGTTTGCAGTGGCACTTAGATAATACACCGATTGCAAATGCAACCAATCCAACTTTAGTTATTAATCAAACAGGAAATTATTTTGTAATTGCCACAAATGCTTTTGGATGTTCAGCAAGTTCAGATACCTACCACCTCAATTATAATTTATCACCAAACATGGCAGATGAAGTTTATATGAATGTGTTTCCTGTTCCTGTGAAAAATTTATTACAGGTTGAATTGCTTGGATGGAAATCGAAAAATGCAACTTTAACGATTAATGATTTATCAGGAAAATCATTAATCGTAAAGGAGATAGAAATGGATAATAATGGCTCGAATCTGAAGTTTTCACTTAGTACAGAAAACCTTTCGAGTGGGATTTATCTGCTCCGGATTCAATCAGATGCTTACCTGATTAATCGGAAGATAATCGTACAGAAGTAAACCCCGCCTTGTTTTCGTAGCAATTTTACTTACTTTTGGAGGGCGGTTATTTGAATAATAGAATAAATCGCTATTTTGCAAACGAAAAAAATAATGCATGAGAAAAATTTTACAAGCATCAATCATCTTAATTTTAATTTATTCAAATAGCTGGAGTCAATGTACTCCGAGTTGGCCTACTGGTGGTGGGGCAGGAATTTCTCCTGATAGCGCGACTAATTTACCACATGCAGTTGAAGGGTTAGCTTACAATACGACCATTCAGTTTAAAGCTCCGCATGACACAACTTATTTTGGCCAACCGGTAACTATAGATAGCATAACAATTAATAGTGTTACTGGATTATCCACAATTCCTAACATTTCTCCTTTTACTTATGTCCCTAATCCTGCTAATGGAGTCTTCTTAGGTGGGACAGTTAATTGCATTAATATTACAGGTACACCATCTATTGGAAGTCAGGGCACTTATCCTTTAAATGTGAATGTTACCGCTTCTGCTCATTTTAATGCAGGAGGATCTACTATTAATGTTGATTATGCAATTAGTTTTTATAAAATAATTGTTGACATTAATACTGCTGTTCCAAGTATAAATAAAAACAAATTTGATCTTGCTCAGAATTTTCCAAATCCTTTTTCTACTAAAACAAGTATCTCTTTCAATCTTCAAGGATCTTCAATGGCAGTTTTCAAAGTATACGATTTAATTGGCAATGTACTTTACGAAAAAACCATTGATGGAAAACCCGGAGTGAATACAATTTCTTACGATGGTTCTGAATTGGGCGAGGGAGTTTACTTCTACAGTATCAGCAGCGGAACCGGAACTTTAACCCGCAGATTAATTATTGAAAGAAAATAATTTTCAGAAAAAATACTTTTCATAAAATGCCCTTCAATGTATTGGAGGGCATTTTTATTTTGATTGCTCTTCAATTGCTGAAAGTTCCAGCCAGCGATTTCCTTTCAGGTCAAGCAGTTCAATAACATCAGATAATCGTGAGCCACTTTTAATTAAAACTTCGTGATCTGAATTTCCTGATTGTAATATTTCGGTTAATTGATTTTTTTCTTCTTCTAATTGAGCAAGTTCTTTATTCAATTTCTCTAATTCCAATCGCTCCTTGTAAGTGAGTTTGATTTTATTTTTTTCTGCTTCAATTTTACTTGCTGTAACAGTCCGATGCGCTTCTATCTCTTTTTCAAACTCTTTTTTATCTTCAGATAAACGATATTCAGTGTAATTGCCTGGAAAAACCTGAATGTCTCCATGACCGTGAAAAACAAAAAGCTGATCAACTAATTTATCCATGAAATAACGGTCATGCGTTACAATTACTAAGCAGCCGGTGAAATTCTCCAAAAACTCTTCAAGTGCCTGAAGGGTAATTAAATCCAAATCATTTGTCGGTTCATCTAAAACCAAAAAGTTCGGATTCTTAACTAAGATGGTGAGCAAGTGCAATCTTCTTTTTTCACCACCACTTAAACTTGAAACAAAAGTGAAATGCTGATTGATTGGAAAGCCGAACATTTGTAAAAACTGCGAAGCCATTACTTTACTTCCATCAGCAAGCGGAATAAACTCAGCAATATTTTTTACCACTTCAATCACACGCATATCCTCAGCGAGTTTTATTCCTTCCTGATTGAAGTAGCCGTAAATAATTGTTTCGCCAACATTAATTTTTCCTGAATCAGCTTTATCTTTTTCAGTAATCAGATTTAAGAAAGTTGATTTGCCCGAACCATTTTTTCCGACAACTCCTATTCTTTCTCCTTTTTTAAAAGTGTAATCAAATCCTTTCAATAAAATATTTTCACCGTATTGCTTGTAAACTTTTTTTAGCTCAAGCACTTTTCCCCCAATGCGATTCATCTTCACTTCCAGTCGTAATGCTTCTTCTTTTTTACGACTCTTCACTTTTTCTTCAATATCACCGAATGCATCAACACGCGATTTTGATTTTGAAGTTCGTGCTTTCGGCATTTTACGAACCCACTCCAACTCGCGACGATATCTGTTTTTTAATTTCTCGTGTTCGCTTTCTTCATTGAAAGTACGGTTGGCTTTCTGTTCTAAAAATTTTTCGTAGTTGCCTTCATATCTGTAAAGCCGATTATTATCTATCTCAATAATTGTATCGCAAATGTTTTCTAAAAAATAACGATCATGTGTAACAAGCAGTAACGAAATATTTTGTCGAGATAAATAACTTTCCAACCACTCAATCATTTCAATGTCGAGGTGATTGGTTGGTTCATCTAAAATTAAAAACTGCGGATCTTCTATCAGCACTCTAGCTAATGCAAGTCTTCGCTTTTGCCCGCCCGATAAAGTCTTTACTGTCTGATCAAAATGTTTAATGCCGAGTTTTCCAAGCACTTGTTTAATTCTTGATTCATGATCCCAAGCTTTTAAATCTTCAATGCGTGTTATTGCTTTTTGCAAAGCCTGATAATGTTCATCGGCATGATTCTCTTCGTACAATTCATTTACTCTTTCATATTCTTTTATCGCCAGTACTTCGGGAGAAGCAGATAAAAAAACATTATCGAGTACCGATAAATTTTCATTGAATTTTAAATCCTGTTCTAAATATCCGATTCGTATATCTTTATTTCTTGTCACTTTTCCTTCATCAGCATTATCAGTTCCGGCAATAATTTTCAGCAATGAAGATTTTCCAGAACCATTTCGTGCAACGAGTGCAACTTTATTTCCCCAGTTAATTCCGAAGCTAACTTTTTCAAACAGCACTCTATCAGCAAAAGACTTCGACACATTTTCAACACTCAGCAGATTCATTATTAAAATTTGTTACCGATTTAAAAGAAAGCGCGAAAATAGTCCCTTACTCAGCAGAAAAAATTTTGTATGAGTAAACTATTCGGATATTATTGTGTTGCAATAATAAATATAATTTAACATGGATAATTTGAATGACCCAAACATTTACAGTGGAAGAGTTATTTTCTACGATAAGAATAAAGGATTCGGAAGAATAGAGCACCCTGATTTCGGAGAAATTTTTCTCCATCAAAGTAAAATGGAGGAGGGATTTAAAGTAGCTCACAAAAATGATTTGCTGAGTTTCGAAGTAGTTCCTTCATCCCGAAAGAAAGGTGTGTATGAAGCAATGAATGTGAAATTCATTCTCAATGAAAATCTGGATGTGCTGAAAGATTCACTCGCAAACAAAGTAACCATTCAAGGCAAAGTTTTAAATATGAATGCCGGTGGTTTGCTGATTGATATTTTAGGCATCGAAGTTTTTCTGCCAAAATCAGAAGTAGATGTTTATGAATTTAATTCGTACAGCATTTTTCTGGGAAAGGTTTTAGATATGCGAATTATTGGAATTGATGAGCGCAGCATCATAGCATCGCGCAAGGTTGTTTTGGAAGAAGAGGAATCTTCATCTAAAAGAATTAAGCACGATTTGAGTGAGATGAATAAAATGGCTTCATAAAGCTATTCCCCATTCAGCCGGAAAATCAAACTACTATGTAACCCTATTAGTTTGCCATCGTTGAGATACGACAAACATCATTATCTCAATGAAAAAGGCAATTTTAATTTGGTTTCTCGCTTCAACTTTTAGCTTTTCAATTGCTCAGGTTATAGTAAATCAACCCCTGCAAACTATTTGCGTTGGTACTTCTACAGATTTATCAGCAAGTAACGCCACCAGTTATTTCTGGAGTCCCGCAACCGGATTAAATACCACAATCGGAAATACTGTTATAGCATCTCCAATAACAAATACTATTTACACTGTTACAGGCTTTGATTCAAATGGAAACTCTTCTACAGCAATTGTTACAGTTGTTGTAAATGAAAATCCGGTTGTCAATCTTGATGTTGTTCAGGCGAGTTCGTGCAACTACATAAATGGATTGTATGTAAATCCGATTTACACTGATGTGAAGGTTGATACGAATATTGTTTACGGAAATAATCTGAAGATTAACGGTTTGCCTGTTGATCTGAAACTTGACATTTACCAACCAAATCAATTGGTAAATTACAAGCGACCAGCAATTGTAGTTTTTCACGGCGGTGGATTTTTATTTGGTAATAAAGAAGATAGTGTTCCTGTTGCGTTAAGCGAATATTTTGCTAAAAGAGGTTATGTTGTTTATGATGCTAACTATAGAGTTGGTATGACTCAAATGAATGCTGCAAACGCAGGCAAAGCTTATTATAGAGCTGTACAAGATGCAAAAGCATGTGTGCGTTACATACACAAAACAGGAACTGATATTGGTGTAGATACTTCGCAAATATTTTTTGTTGGTGTATCAGCTGGCGCGATGACTGGAATTGCAACTGCGTATCTCGACCAGAATGAAATTCCTTCTTTCATAGATTATTCATCACTCGGACTATTAGAAAATGCTGGTGGTAATGCTGGTTACTCTTCTAAAGTAAATGCTGTTGTAAGTATTTCAGGAGGAGTGTATGACACGACAACAATTTTTGATAATGAAACTGAACCACTTTATTCTTTTCATGGAACTGCTGATGGTGTGATACCATATTATAGTGGATTGGTGGGGGGACAAGTTTTAACTTATGGTGGTTTCTCTGTGAATCAGGCTGCGCAAAAAAGCAGCTTGAATTCAACTCTACATACATTTATGAATGGCGCACATGTGCCTGCTATTTCTTCTCCGCAATTCGATACTATTTTCTCTGAGTCAAATTCTTTTTTATATAGTCAGGTAAAATACAAGCATGGCGAAAATTCGTGTGCGATGATTTTGGCAACTGGGGGAAATCAGTTTGCATGGTCGCCAACTACTGCACTTTCAAATGGTAATTCGGGTACGCTTACCGCAACACCTGATTCACTAACTGATTATAGCGTAACAGTTACAAATAATAACGGGTGCAGTGCGCAAGGAAGTGTAACAGTGAAAAGCATCACTCAGCTTTTTGGTTCTGTAAAAATTGATACTGTATTGAATCATCTGAATCTGATTACTGAAACCAGTGGGGGACAGGAAGCATTGAGTTATTTATGGTCGAATGGTTCGACAAAAATTTCCATCAATCACGCGGGACCGGGTTACTATAGTGTAACAGTTACTTCAGGAAATTGTCAAGTTGCTGATGATGCGACAATTATTTATCCAGTAGTCACTTCTGCAAATGATTTGAATGTTGACCTTGTAAATTCATGCAGTGTAACATTCAGTTGGGATCCTATGCCGGGCAATTTGTATCAGCAGGTATTGTTGCTTCGTATGCCTGATAGTTTTTTAGTGAAGAAAATAGGCTTGCCACCTGGTGTAAGTGTGATTGACTTTTTAGAATTAACTGCAGGAACAAACTACAAACTTGAAGTTTTTGATTATACCTGGAATGATTCAACAGCAGGCGCAAGTTCAATTGATTTTAAAACAAAGCCATGTGAAGTTCCGATTTTGCTGACTTATAATAATGTAGGTGATGATCATGCGAGTATTCAATGGACCGGAACCTGCAATCCTGATTCGTATCGTTTCCGCTATCGCGAAGTTGGCGCTCCTGATTTTATTACAAAAGGAACCAGTGATCAGTTTATTGATTTAACAGGATTGACACCAGGTACTACTTATGAATATTTAGTTCGTACTGTTTGCATTAATGGAAGCAATAATTATTCGAAGCGCTCAGAGGTAAAGACTTTTACAACTACCGGATTGCGTACTGAAAATGCAGCTTATAAAATTCAGCATAACGATGTTCAGGTATTTCCAAACCCTGCAGGCGGAAACTTTACTCTGCAAGCCGGAATGCCCGAAGGTGTTACAGCTTCAGAGATTGAAATACTGAATAGTCTTGGTCAGGTAGTTTATCACAAACCTGTTCGGGTTGAAGATGGAATGGTTGACGAAAATATTTCGCTCAATAGCAAATTAACGGCAGGTGTGTATGAAGTGCGTGTGAAGAATGGATCTGATTATTTAAAGAGCCGCGTGGTTATCAGATAAAAAATCGTGACAGCTTAACTGTTACAGTAAAAACCCCGCACCGGAAATTTCCGATGCGGGGTTTTTGTTTTTGTGTGTGAAATAAAAACAATACACAATCACATTTGTTATAGGATAGTTTACAAATTGATAACCTGCACAACGGTCATCGTGTTTCTAATTTTAAAATAACAAAACGATTGCTGATGCAGGTGATTATAGCAAAGCTCAATGAGTTGGTTGATGAATATATAAGAACCGGATTTTCTAAAATCAAGTGGGAGCGGACGAAGGGTGAGTTTCGCGAATTGTTTAATGAGTGCCTCGAGCAAAATATTTTTGTTTTTGAATATTCAGACTATGAATCGCGGCTTGCCGGAAAACAGGGGAATAATTTTCAACAGTTGCTGCGCGCACGAAACAGAGGGTATGAAAATCATTTTGAGCAGATGGGCACTAATGAAATAGTTTTTACACCGTTACACATCCGGTTTATTAACGATGAAGTAATTCACCAGATGAATGAAATATTTGTGCGGGTGTGATAATAGTTTACCCTCTGCAACCAAAACTTTATATTTCGTATAAACGCTTCCCACTCTTTGAAGAGAGCGACAAAGCCTGTTAACATTCAGAGTTAGTTTCAGCGGTGAGTTTTTGCAGTTGCAATGTTGCCGCGCTAAATTTTTAGTTTATTTGTTGTCGATAAAAGCATTATTTAAAAATTAAAGTGGTTAAAGGGTAAAGTTTTTACAGGGTATCTATTTCATAACCACAACATTTTTTGTAGTTGTCGTTTTTGAATTTATTGAACTTCAAAATTTTTAATTTTATCAATCCTTAAATTGTAATGAAGCAAGCAAGTTGACAAAGCAAGAAAAAACCGTGAATAAAAAACTGTTACACATCATGCAAAAAATCAATCGCAATTTTAATCTTTGATAAAATTTAAACTCCAATGACAAAACATATTCTGGAATCAACTACAATTCTTTTTACCGTTATTTTCTTTTTTGCTTCATGCAGCAAGGAACATAAAATCAGGCACAACCTTTCCGGCACTTGGAAAGTTTCTTCAGCAACTGATTCAACTATCAACGCAGATTTGACTGCAGGATTTTCTTTTCAATATCAGTTCAGTGATTGCAAAAAGAAAGATGAGCCCTGCGATGGTGTTTATACAATTTCATACACTTTGCTTGGGCTGCCTCTTTCTCTTTCTGCAAATTATAAATGGATAGTGAAAGAAGATGTGCTCACTATTAGCCCAACTGATACTGCAACATTAAAGCCTGCAAGTTTGCATATTGATTTTACAGATAAAAAGAAAGTTACTGCTACAGATGCCGGAAATGCAGCGAGCATTTATCATCTCGATAAACTGTAACAGTTAAAATGAAACTAAAAGAGGTGACTAAAAATTTTTAGTCACCTCTTTTTATTTTAAGTAGTGATGAAAGAAAGTTTACTCCCCCAGCACTTCAACTTTCTTTTTACAACGCTGAATAGATTTTGAATAAGTATCGACATTCGCATCGTTGAGCGAAAGTTTAACAGCGTTTCTAAATTGTTCAATTGCATTTTTATAATCGCCTTTCAATTCATACATAATTCCAAATTCATTAGTGAGTGCAGCTTTATCGGTTCCTGTAACTTCTAAACCTTTTTTAATAAAAATTTCCAGCTCATCATATTTGCCGAGTGTGGAAAGCATGATGGAGAGATTGATATAAATAGCAGGATAGTCGGGTGAATAAGCGTAACACTTTTTATAAAACTCTTCAGCCTTTTTATAATCCTTGAATTTGGTTTCATAAATCCATCCCATGTGGTTGTATGCTTTTCCATAAGATGCATCTTCCACCAGAATAGATTCGAGTGTGGAAATTGCTTCGGCAATTTTCCCCTGAGCAATAAGGGCATCGGCTTCAAAAAATAATTCGTCTAATTGAAAATTGCTGTTGCTATCGTTCATGTTTTTTTGTTAATGTGATTGCAAATTAAATCGGTTATTTTTATTTCAAAAGGAAATAGAATTTTATTCCGCTAAACAATTTCGATAAAAATCACTTTCTATTTTTCATCTTTATCAAACAAATAATTGAAGAATGAATCCCAAAAAAAATATTCTAATCACCGGGGCCGCTGGAAATTTAGGAACTGCTGTTGTCGAAAAATTTCTTGCGAGCGGATATAATGTAATTGCAACAGTTCAACACAGTAATGAAATTGCAGCAAAAGAAAATTTGGAAGTAAAAGAATTAAATGTGTTCGACGAAAAAGCATGTAAAGTTTTTATTGAGGAAATAATAAAATCACATTCGCAAATACATGCCGCCGCTTTATTGGTTGGAGGATTCGCAATGGGAAAATTAGAAGAAACTACTGATGAGATTTTTCTAAAAATGATTCAACTGAATTTTCAATCTACACTTCACATTGCAACTCCGTTGTTCGCGCATATGAAAGAAAATAAATCAGGAAGAATTATTCAGATGGGAGCAATGTCGGCATTAAATCATGTAGCTGGAAAAAATATGATGGCTTATAGCTTATCAAAATCATTAGTGTTTCAATTCAATAGTTTATTGAATGAAGCCGGAAAAGATTTTAATATCAACTCTCTCGTGATTGCCCCATCAACAATTGATACTCCGCAAAATCGCGCCTCGATGCCGAATGCTGATTTCAGCAAATGGAACAGCCCAACCGACATTGCACAGATGATGTTTGATTTCACTGAATCAAAATTGTACGATTCAGTCATTAAGCTTTAATAATTATTTTTGACTGCATTAAAAACAATCGTAAGATTGTAATATTGACCAAATGCCAGTCTTATGTTTTTCAATTCCAACATAAAATTTTTACGAAATCGAAAAGAGTTTACTCAAGAGAAGGCCGCTGAAGAATTAAATCTCAGCCGTTCCACTATTAACAGTTACGAAAATGGGAGCGTGGTAAATCCGACTCTCGAAGCGTTACAGTTGTTTTCTGATTACTACCGAACTTCAATTGATACACTGATTCGTGTTGATCTATCAAAACTTTCGGATAGTAAATTAGAAGAAATGGAATCAGGCAACGACACTTTTATTCGTGGTTCGAAGCTGCGTGTATTGGCAACAACAGTTGATGAAAGAAATGAAGAGAACATTGAAGTTGTGCATTTGAAAGCCGCAGCAGGTTACAAGAATGGTTATGCAGATCCTGATTACATAAAAAAATTGCCCTCGTTTCAGTTACCGATTTTATTTAATGATCGCAAGTATCGCATGTTTCAAATCAGCGGTGACTCGATGTTGCCGATTCCTGATAAGAGCTATGTGATTGCAGAATATTTAGAAAACTGGTTCGAGATAAAAGACGGAGGTGCTTATGTAATTCTCACACGCGATGAGGGAATTGTTTTTAAGATAGCCATTAACCAATTGAAAAAACGCAAGCGAATGATTTTGCATTCGCTCAATCAGTTTTATAAACCGTATGAAATAAATGTGAGCGATGTTCGTGAGGTTTGGAAATTCTGCAATTTCCTCAGCTCCGAAATTCCGTATCCCGCTTCGCGCGATGAATTGTTAAAATCAATTCATGTAATGGAATATGAAATAGGAACGATGAAGCAACGATTAGGATAAAACTATTTCACAAACATATTTATAACCGAAGCTTCTCCAATCCCTTTTTCTGTAACTGAACATTCATATTCTTAATTTCTATATTCAAATTGGTCCATTGCTTCCATAAAGTATCGAAAGCAACTTGAGTAAGTGTAACAGCATTCACAACCTGAGAGCTTGGTGCTACATCTGCTCCTTGTAAAAATTCAAATTCAGTTGCAAGTTCATCATTCAGCGAATTAAAACTTTCACCATCGCTTCCTTGTGGTGTAACGGTCAAAGAAGAAATCTTTTTTGAAATCTCATTGAGTGATGATTTCATTTCATCATTCGCTTTCGGCAGTAAAACTTTTACCTGAGATAGATAAGAATTGATTTGTTTCAGTGAAACGAATATTTTCTGCCTGTCACGATAACATTGGAAAGATAAATCAAACTGCTGCTCTAAATCCTTCACTGAAGTTTTTACTCTCGGATCCATCACCACTGTAACAGTTTGAGAAAAAGGGGAGCCATTGATTAACAATTCTACAGTATATTTACCTGGCATTACCCAAGGTGAAGTAGGCGCTGGAGCTGTGTTGCCGTATATGGCTGAGATGGGATATTGGGGAGGTACATCCAATGGTTGATAATGTAAATCCCAAATGAAACGATGAGAACCTTTTTCACAGGAAAGAGTTTGTTGCGGACGAATCCAGTATTGCGGAATATTTACATCGCCGATTTTATAAAGTGTATCGGTGTTGCTGTAATGTCTCACAACATTTCCTGCTTCATCAAGAATCATCAATGAAATTTCCCCTTCAATTTTTTCTTTCAGGTAATAATCAATGATTGCTCCGTCAGGCGGATTTAATCCTGTTGGCTCTTCCCGGGGCAATGGAGTATCGGTATACATATCCCACCGCACTCGTGTAACAGTTGCGGGTTTGTATAAAATCACGGGAGAAGAAACTGTTACAGAAGTTAATTCGCGAAGCAAGCTCATATCATCTAATATCCAGAACGAACGACCATGAGTTCCTATAACTAAATCATTATCCTTAATCACCAAATCACGAATGGACGAACACGGCATGTTCAGTCGAAGTGATTGCCAGTTTGCACCATCATCGAATGAAACATTCACCAATCCTTCTGAGCCGGCAAACAACAATCCTTTTCTGATTGGATCTTCCCGAACGACATTAATAGGATCATCAGACAACCCTGTTACAATTTCTTTCCATGTTTTTCCCCCGTCAGTTGTTTTATAAATGTGCGGATGCGCATCGTCCAATCTTATTCGGTTCACTGCCGCATACGCCGTGTTCACATCAAAATGACTTGCATCCATCAATGAAATTTTGCTCCACGAATTAATTTCGGGTGGTGTAACATTCGTCCACGATTTTCCTCCATCGCGTGTCAACTGTATCAGCCCGTCATCTGTTCCTATCCAGATTGTATTGCTGTCGAGTGGTGAAGGTGCAATAGTATAAATCACTCCGCGCTGCGGCATTTTTTCCATCGAATCATTTTTGTAAACACCAATCGTGTTTGACACATCATACTTCATTCGCGTTAAATCAGGACTGATAACTTTCCACGAATTACCACCATCATAAGTTTTGAAAAGAACATTGCCCGCGTAGTAAAGCAGTTTCGGATTTAGCGGAGAAAATAAAATCGGCGCCGTGCGGATGAAACGATAATGCAAAGAACCAGTTGGGTCGGGAGAAATATTCGTTGTTTGTCCTGTGCGTTTATCATAGCGACTAATCTTTCCTCCATAAACAATATTCGGATTTAGCGGATCGGCGCAAACATATCCCCACTCTTCAGCACCAACCGGATGCCAGTCCCACACTGTTACAGCACCATCATTTCCACGCGAAGCAATTCCAACGGAACCACTTTCCTGTTGTCCGCCATAAACATTATATGGAAAATCGTTGTCTGCGCTAACATGATATAGTTGAGCAGTCGGTTGATTATACCAGGAGCTCCATGTTTGACCGCCATTGACTGTTACAATAGCCCCTTGATCGCCAGCTAATAAAATAATTTCAGGATTAACAGGATTAATCCAGAAGCGATGCGAATCATCTCCACCAGGCGCGCCGCGAAATGCATTCCATGTTACACCACCATCGATTGATTTCCAGCAAACGACATTCGCGTCATAAACGATGTCGGCGTTTTTCGGATCGACTTTCAATTCTGCGAAATCATCGCCGCGACCCCATAATCTCCAATCACCATTTAATTTTTTCCACGACTCACCAGCATCATCACTGCGATAAATTCCGGCGAGTGAATCTGTTGCTGTAACAGTCGCGTATATTTTTTTTCTGTTACTCGGTGCAATGCAAAAACCAATTCTTCCTAATCCTTGTTCGCGAGTCGGTAATCCGTTTGATAATTTTTTCCATGAAGTTCCACCATCAGATGATTTATACAATCCACTGTTCGCTCCTTCCCATTCGCTGTTTTCCCACGGACCTAATTGTGATTGCCACATGTCGGCATAAATAATTTCACTGTTCGTTGGATCCACTTCAACCTGAATGGCTCCTGTATTTTCGTCAATGAAAAAAACATTCTCCCATGTTACACCACCATCAATAGTGCGATAAACTCCACGCATTTTACTTGCATTGTAAGGATGACCAAGTACGGCAGCGAAAACAATGTTTTCATTTTTCGGATCAATTGAAATTTTTCCAATCTGTTGTCCGTCATTCAATCCAATATTCTTCCATGTAACACCAGCATCTATTGATTTATAAATTCCATTTCCGACCGATAAATCAGGACGGTGCAATCCTTCACCACTGCCGACATAAACCACATTTGGATTTGTTGGCGCCACTTCCACATCACCGATTGAGCCCGTTGACTGCTCATCGAAAATCGGTTTCCATGTTCGGCCATAATCAATCGTTTTCCAAACACCACCATTGTTCACCCCTATGTAAAACACATTTGGTTGTTGTGTAACACCACACGCGCCAACTGTTCTCCCTCCTCTGAATGGTCCAATCATTCGCCACTTCATGCAGTTGAATAATGATGAATCAAATTGCTGTGCGCTTACTTCATTTGTGAATAGTGAATGGAGGATAGTGAATAAAGAAAGGAGCGTAAAAAGAATTTTTCGGAATTGAAATGTTTTCATTTTTTGTTGAAGTGATTGAGTAAATATAATTTTCTCACGAAGTTATTTTGTGAAATAGGGAAATTTTCGTTTTCAGATTGAATCCATTGACAATATTTTCTGATCTGTGTTCCATTTTATTTATTTCTTTTGCAAAAACAAAAACCCTCGGAATGAAAAATCTGTTACAGTCTTCAGCACAGCAGGAATTAATTTCCCGAATTGATAAACTCACTCCACAATCAAAAGCTGTATGGGGTAAAATGAATGTAAACCAGGGAATGCGCCACATGGCTATTGCTTTTGAAATTCCCGTTGGAGAATTAAATCCGACCATTACGCGTGTTCCTCCAATGCCAAAGTGGCTCATGAAAATATTTCTATTGAATATGAAACCACCAAAAGAGCGCGCAGAAACTTTTGAAGAAATGAATATGGTTAAAAGAAATATTAACCCAAACGATTTTGAAGAAGAGAAAAAAAATCTTAAAAAGATGGTGAACCGATTTGTAACAACAGCATCATTTATTCCTGAAAATAAATTAGGAGGAAAATTCTCAAAAGATGATTGGGGTAAATTGTGTTATAACCATACCGATCATCATCTGCGACAGTTTGGAGTTTAATTATACTGTTACACTCCTTCCTGAAATTTTGTTTAAAAATCAATCCTGAAATTATTCATCATTGATTTTATTTCTTATTACTTTTCGAACAAACAAATTGTCCCAACAATGAAAAACATTTTACTGCTTGCAGTCATTTTCATTTCGTGCCTTTCAGCCAAGGCACAAAGCACGATTACAGGAACCGTTACAGATAAAACCAATTCACCTTTGATTGGTGTAACAGTTTATGAAAAAGGAACCAATAACGGTGCTTACACCAATGACGAAGGAAATTATTCCATCAAAACCGGAACCGATGCAGTATTAATTTTTTCTTTTATCGGATATATTCCGCAGGAAATTTCAATAACCGGAAAAACAAAAATTGATGTGATGATGAATGATGCCACCCTTGAATTAACAGGAGTGGTAGTTGTCGGCAGTCGCAGTTTAAACCGAAGTGTAACAGAATCTCCGGTGCCGATTGATTATATTGATATCAAAGCATTGAGCAACGATCAGGGGCAACTCGATATTAATCAATTGCTCTCCGCACTTGCACCATCTTTTAATGCAAATCGCCAAAGTGGGGCCGATGGTGCAGATCATGTTGATCCTGCTACACTGCGTGGATTAGGTCCTGATCAAACATTGGTATTGATAAATGAAAAACGGAGGCATCAATCATCACTCATCAATATTTTCGGTACACGCGGAAGAGGAAACACCGGAACTGATTTGGATGCAATTACAACTGCAGCAATCGATCACATTGAAATTTTGCGCGATGGGGCGTCGGCGCAATATGGTTCTGATGCGATCGCTGGAGTAATAAATATTGTTTTGAAAAAGAATGTCGGAGAATTTTCCGGCGCTGTAAATACCGGAATGAATATGGCGAAGTATCGTTTCGATAACAAATCTTTTGACGGACAACAATTTGAAGTAAATGGAAATTATGGATTGAAAGTGCTCGACGACGGATATATAAATGTGTCAGCAGATTATTTATTTAAAGGTCATACCAATCGCGCGAATCAGGATTTGTTTCCGACAAGTACTGATGTGAGAAATCAATTTGGAAATGCGCAGTTAGATAATTTCGGAAGCATGTTCAACAGTGAAATTCCATTGGGAGGCAAGGTGAAATTTTATTCTTTCGGTGGATATAATTTCAGAAGCACTGATGCCTATGCTTGGACTCGCACCGCCGGTGAAGCAAGAAATGTTACATCTATTTATCCTCATGGTTTTGATCCGCACATTCTTTCAGTCATTACTGATAAATCTTTATCGGCAGGGTTGCGCGGAACTTTAGGTATGTGGAATGTAGATTTCAACAACACCTTCGGCGGTAATAAATTTAACTACTTCGGCGATTCAACTTTGAATGCATCGCTCGTTGATAAATCGAAAACAAGATTTGATGATGGTGGTTTTCAACTTAACCAAAACACAACGAGTTTAGATTTTACACGCAACTATGATAAGTGTTTGAAAGGAATCAATCTTGCTTTCGGAACTGAATTCAGAATTGAGAACTACAACATTTTTGCAGGTGAAGAAGCAAGTTGGAAAACTTACGGACCAATTATTTTTTCTGTTGACTCTGCCTTTAATGATCAGGGGGCTTTCACTGGATTGGATACTACTTATCGTCCGGGTGGGGCACAAGGATTTCCCGGCTTTCAACCCGGCGATCAGGTGAATGCTTTCCGAACAAACCTCGCCGGATATGTTGATGTCGAATTAAATTTTACAAAAAGTTTTATGGCTGATATCGCGTTGCGTGCTGAACATTACAGCGATTTCGGAAATACTATAAATGGAAAATTCGCGGCACGGTTAGCACTTGGAAAAAATTTCGCAATTCGCGGATCGGTAAGCACTGGTTTCAGGGCACCGTCACTTGCACAGATATATTTCAATTCAACTTTTACTGATGTAGTTGGAGGTGTGATAGTTGACAAAGTAATTGCGAGTAATGTAAGTCCGATTGCACGCACACTTGGTATTCCTTCACTCAAACAGGAGAAAGCAACCAACGCGAGTTTCGGTTTCACTGTTACACCTTTCAAAGGATTCAATGCCTCAGTTGATGGATACTATGTTCAGATAAAAGACCGCATTGTATTGACAGGTGCATTCGACAACAGCGACACAACTATTGCTGCCGATTTAAATGCCGTTGGTGTTGCAGCTGCCGAATTTTTTACGAATGCGGTGAACACAACTACCATGGGGGTTGATGTTGTTTTGATGTATTCAAAATCGTTTGGCGACAGCCGCCTTCATTTTTCAGTGATAGGTAATATGAACAACATGACGATTGATAAAATTTATACCAATGCAAAACTCACGGGCAAAGAAGATATTTATTTCGGTCCTCGCGATCAGAAATTTTTGCTTGCCTCTGCACCTCCAAGCAAATTCACTGTAAGTGCGGGTTATGGAATTAAAAAATTCAACATTGATGTTCGCGTGAATCAATTCGGAAAAATTGATTTGGTAAACTGGAGCGGAAACAATTATAGTTACACACCAAAAACAACCTTGGATGTAACACTCGGTCTCGACATTACTAAAAATCTGAAACTGAATGTGGGTGCTGCAAATTTACTGAACACATACCCTGATACTTTTGATCCTTACGAAACTGAATCAGGTGGCGTGTGGGATGCAGTGCAAATGGGATTCGATGGAACCTTTTTATTTGCCAAGTTGAATTTCACTTTCTGATCCTCTCTAAAATTGATATATAAAGGGAGGGCTTCCGATTTCGGAAGCCCTTCTTATTTTTATTCTGCTGAATAAAAACTGTTACAGTACTGATATTCCACTTTTCATTTCGGCTAAGCTGAGAACAATTCACTTTCACTTCTCACCTTTCGCAACTGTTACACCGGCATATAAGCCAGTATCATAGCCACTAAAAACAATGAGGCAAGATGATAAGCGGTGTTGATGAAAAACAAAGTCCATGACTTGCGTTCCCATGCTACGGTGCCTAAATCTCCGGGAAGGAAAAATCCAACCCAGGTAAACACAGCAGCCATACATGCATTCTGCGCAGCCGACATATCTGTTACACCTGGCACATGATTCCATGCCGCCATGTTGTGAGCAAATACATAAGCCATTAAAAAGTTTCCGATAATCATAAAAATCATTCCCTTGGCCATCTCTGATGCCAAAGGTTTTCTGGTAATATCAAATCCGTTTTCTTTTGCCCATAGTTTGCCGAACAACGGGGTGTACCATATGAAACCGAGAACAAAATTTGCCACCACTGCAATAAGCACCGCAGTCATGTTGATGTGAATGTCTTCCATGTTTTAAATTATTTAAAGGGTTAATGATGCTCTAATATATAGGCGATAATTAATTGGTAATAGAGTTAGGTTTCCACATTATTTCTATTGGTGTCAATCTTTTGAAGTTGGAGCATGGTGCGTTTTTGTTTAATTAATAATTATAGGAGATTGCATTACTGTCTTTTTGAAGGGTACAGTATTTTATTTTACGAAAGCACATCATTATTATTAGAAAAGATTACTGTAACACTATCTTTTTCCAAGTGATCCTATCTTTGAAAATTGTTTTCGAAAAATAAATTCCGGCAGGTGCATTACTTAAATCAAATACTGCATTGTCAGTTGATGATTTTTGTTGTGCTATTTTCTCACCAAGAGAATTATAAATCTCAACTGATACAGGAAGCAACGATGCAAATTGAAAAGTGATGTAACCATCAGAAGGATTCGGGAAAACCGAAACTAAGTTATCCGTGAATGATTCATTGATGCTGTTCGGCGCTTCCCACCCTGCAATGTAACGGGTAGCAACTCCATTGGCATGTTCGAAATATCCGCTCATGTATAACTTGTTGTTGTAAACAGCAAAGCAATCAACTTCGTCATCCATTCCGGTTCCGCAGGTGCTCCACGAAGAGCCGTTCCATCTTCCTATGTAATTAATATCAGTTCCGTCATAAGCAGCATCGAAGTAACCACCTACATATAACTCACCTCCATAAACTGCAAGATCATAAACCCAATCATTTACTCCATCGTTGCACCCTTTCCACTGGGTTCCGTTCCAGTAGCCAACATAATTCACACTGTCAAAATCAAAATCACCACCTGCATAGAGACTTCCGTTGTAAACTTCGAGCGTGTTAATGTATCCGTTCACTTCATCGTTTCCAAGTACATTCCAATCTGTGCCGTTCCATTTCGCGATGTAATACATTGTGTCGGGTATAGAGCGAATGAAATCTCCCGCTGCATAAAGTTCACTATTGTAAACCGCGAGTGCATTTACCGGACCATCGAAACCGCTGTCCATATTGCTCCACGACGCGCCGTTCCACTTTGCCACTTTTGAAGCACCTGCTCCACCTGCCTGATAAAAATTTCCACCAACAATTAAATTGCCGTTAAAAACAGTCATTGCATAAACAGTTCCGTTGAGTCCGCCACCTATTGAATCCCATGATGTGCCATCCCAACTTGCGATATGGTTTGCTGGCAAGCCACCTATAATGTTGAAGCTGCCACCGACAATCAGCTTGTTGTTGTAAATAACCATGCAGGTAGGAGTATTATCGGGTTCACCTTGCCATGCAGACCAATTGGTGCCATCCCATTTTGCCATATCATTCACAGGCATTCCACCCGCGCTGTCAATAGAGCCGCACACATACAACTCATTGCTGAAATCAATCAATGCATAAGCACCGTGGTTCATACCTACACCGCAGGGAGTGAATTGTGCACTTGAGTTCTTTGCTGCCAGTGTAAAAAGCAAAGCCACTAAGAGTAAATGTTTTTTCATGAGCTGATTTTTTTTGCTAAGTAAATATAAAGTGAGCATTTAATAAATGAATGAAATGAAATTCTACTGAACACTTTTTTATTTTCAGATACATTTCACTTTTTCACTTCGATTTTTCTATTGCACAGTAGTGTAACAGTCAAATCATTTCTATCAGAAGACCAATGCCTTGCTGTTAATTATTTTTCCAGATGCAGTTAATACCGAAATAAAATAAACTCCTGACGAATAACCCGAAGTGTTAAACGAAGCAGAACCCGACGACACCTGCGTTGAATTCAACAATTCACCAAGTGCGTTAAATATTTTCACTTCCTTCAACACATCGTTATTATCATTCAATGAAATAAGCAACTCTTCATTTGCTTTATCATGATACACAAGCAAACTGTTTGCACCACCATTCAACTCTGTTACACCTGCTGGACCCAATATCTGAAAAGGAAACGAACCGGTTATTTCAATCAGGCAATTGAAGAAGATAAGAAGGCAATAGTCATCCATCCAAAATTCACAACTGCTTACTACAATATCGGATTCACTTATCTATTAATGAATAATATTAATTTGGCAGAACCAGCACTAAGAAAAGCAATTTCAATTGCCCCCAACTACGCTGATGCGTTAAACAATCTTGGCTATTGTTTTATTCAAAAAGATAAACTAGACTCAGCAATAATTTTATGTACGGCTGCTTCAAAAATTGACACAACCTACTTTCGCCCTTACGGAAACCTTGGAGCTATCTATCTTAGAAAAAATGATTTTCAAAAAGGATATTATTACTTTCAAAAAGCACATGCACTTAATCCGAATGACGAATCTGTTAATACTGCCTTGCAAGGGTTAAATGAAATTATGCAAAATAAATAACTACAAATATTCGATTCTCGGTCTCAGAGTTCTTTTTATCAAATCTCTTTTCATTTGCTTCTAATCCTTTGTCACCATACCATTCCCCTCTTATTTCAAACCTCATCTCGAACATAGAAGTTTCGCTTTTATATTTCAATCATTTCTATACATTTGTACCCCCTTAGAAAAAACCTGCCGTGAACCCGTTTCGTGAGTTTGATATTGCGTTTGTTGGATTAAAGCCGGGGCAGCACAGGTTTAACTACGACATTGACAATAAGTTTTTTGAGCTCTTTGAACACTCACCTGTAAGTCGTGCTAAAGTCCACATCGATTTAGATTTTGATAAGAAGAATACTTTCTTCCTTCTCAACTTTCAAATTTCAGGAACCATTCATGTGGCCTGCGACCGATGTGCTGATGAAATTGATTTCCCCATTGATGCTGATTACCCTCTGGTAGTTAAATTCGATGAACACCGGGAAGATACCAACGACGACAGCTTAGCCGATGTGGTGTACATTCATCACGCCGAATCTATCTTCAATGTGGCTCAGCTCATTTACGAATTCGTAATTCTGAGCGTGCCCATGGGAAGAATTACCTGCGAAAGCGTTCCATCCAAAGGAAAGTGTAACACCGAAACTTTGAAAATTTTAAATCATCTCAGCCCCGAGTTAGATCACAAACCCGACCCGAGATGGGAATCATTAAAAAAAATTAAAAACAAGTAACTATGCCTAATCCCAAACGACGACACTCCAAAACACGCCGCGATACTCGCCGTGGTCACGATAAAGCTACCGTCCCTACTGTATCAGTTGACCAAACAACCGGTATGCCCCACCTCCGCCACCGTGCGCACTGGAACGAAGGCAAACTTTATTACAAAGGGAATCTTATTCTCGAAAAAGGAGAATCATCTTAAGTCTAACCTAAGCATCTCCGTCTAACACACCATGCGACTGGGAATAGATGCAATGGGTGGCGATTTCGCCCCGTTGGAATGCATTAAAGGAGCTAAACTTTTTTGTCAGGAAAATAATTCCGGCAAGTATGAGTTAGTTCTTTTCGGTGACGAAAATCTTATGCTCCCAATGATAAAAACTGTAGGTGGCCTTGATGAATGTATCTCAATTGTTCATACCACTGAAGTTATTGAAATGAGTGAGTCGCCTACACGCGCGCTTGCGTCAAAACCAAATAGCAGCATTGCAGTTGGTTTCCAATATTTGAAAGAAGGAAAGATTGATGCGTTTGCCAGTGCCGGAAATACAGGAGCAATGTTGGTTGGAGCAATGTATTCTGTTAAAACAGTTCCGGGTGTTATGCGCCCTGCACTTTCAACCTTAGTACCTCACGAAAACGGAAAGACAGGATTGTTATTAGATGTTGGTGCAAATGCCGATTGCAAACCCGAGATGTTGAATCAGTTTGCCATTATGGGGGCATTGTATCAGAAATATGTTTATCGTATTGAAAATCCCCGTGTTGCTTTAATGAATATTGGTGAAGAAGAAGGAAAAGGAAACAAACTCGCTCAGGAAACTTATGCCATACTGAAGGAGAACAACAAAATAAATTTCATTGGTAATGTTGAAGGTCGGGATTTATTTGCTGATAAAGCTGATGTAATGGTTACAGATGGATTCACCGGAAATATTATTCTGAAAATGGGTGAATCATTTTATGAATTAATTAAAGCAAGAAAAATAAGAGACGAATATTTCGACTCATTCAATTATGAAAATTTTGGCGGCTCTGCAATTCTTGGTGCAAACGCTCCTGTAGTTGTCGCACATGGCATATCAAACGACATGGCTTTTAAAAGCATGATTGCCCTCACACGCGAAATTGTTGAAAGCAATCTTGTAAATATTTTTAAAGAAGCATTTATCAATAATCAGATTTTACAGGAGTAAAAAATCACCTCCCCGATGCAAAAAACAAGAGCAGCAATCACAGGCATTCAGGGATATGTACCTGAATATAAATTAACAAACGCTGAACTTGAAAAAATGGTAGATACCACCGACGAGTGGATCACCTCACGCACAGGAGTAAAAGAAAGAAGAATATTAAAAGGAATAGGTCTTGGCACTTCCGATATGGGAAAAGAAGCAGTGATGGGTCTGCTGAAAAAAACAAATACCAATCCGCTAGATATTGATTTAATTATTTGCGCAACTACAACTCCCGATATGCAGTTTCCTGCAACAGCAAATATTATTGCTGACAAATGCGGATTGAAAAGTGCTTTTGGTTTTGATATTAACGCCGCATGTTCAGGATTTATTTATGCCCTGCGAACAGCATCACAATTTATTGAAGCAGGAAGTGTGAAAAAAGTAATTGTAGTAGGTGGCGATAAAATGTCATCAATCATTGATTATGGCGACCGACAAACCTGCGTAATTTTCGGTGATGGTGCAGGAGCAGTTTTACTCGAACCTAACGATGAAGGAAACGGAATTATAGATGCTGTACTCGGTTCAGATGGAGCTGGAAGAGTTCATCTTCATCAGAAAGCAGGTGGAAGTGCAATGCCTGCAAGTGCTGAAACTGTTGAGAAGAAATTACATTATGTGTATCAGGAAGGTCAGGCCGTTTTCAAATTTGCGGTGACTAAAATGGCGGATGCAGCGGAAGAAATAATGAAGCGAAATAATCTTCACAGTGATGATGTTTCGTGGCTCATTCCGCATCAGGCGAATAAAAGAATCATTGATGCAACTGCTAAACGAATGGGATTAGATGATGCAAAAGTGATGATAAACATTGAGCGTTATGGTAATACAACCAATGGAACAATTCCTCTTTGCATGTGGGAGTGGGAAAAGAAAATGAATAAAGGCGACAACATTGTGCTCGCTGCTTTCGGAGGAGGATTTACCTGGGGGGCTATTTACATTAAATGGGCATACGATAGCAAGTGATAAAATCGCTTTTAGCATTTTGCTAATAGCACTTAGTAAATCAAAGTGAAAAAATAATTCAAAATAAATTACAGAAAACAAAAAGCTATCAGCTAAAATCTAATAGCTAAAACATAACGAAATGGCAAATACATCAGACATTAAAAAAGGATTGACGATTGAACTGAATAAAGATTTATGGACCATCGTCGATTTCCAACATGTGAAACCTGGAAAAGGCGGCGCTTTCGTTCGCACAAAACTGAAAAG
Organism: Chitinophagales bacterium; assembly: GCA_038326325.1. Lineage (GTDB taxonomy): Bacteria > Bacteroidota > Bacteroidia > Chitinophagales > UBA10324 > UBA10324. The sequence goes on from JBBQJW010000001.1 coordinate 67,101, forward strand.
TTTAACTTCAGGTAAAGTAGTTGACAATACTTTTAACAGCGGTGAATCATTAACCCTTATTAGTATTGAAAGAAGAAAGCATCAGTTTCTTTATAAAGATTTAACCGGATATAATTTCATGGACACAAACAGTTTCGAACAAGTTACACTTGATGAAGCTATGATTGACAGTCATGAATTTTTAAAAGAAGGACAGGAAGTTGAAATTATTTTTCAAGCGGATAACGACAGAATTCTCGGATGCGATTTACCACTGTTTGTAGTTTTAGAAGTTACCTATTCTGAGCCTGGTTTAAAAGGCGACACGGCTAATATGCCAATGAAAAATGCAACTCTTGAAACAGGAGCAATTGTTCAAGTTCCGCTTTTTGTTGAATCAGGAATAAAGGTAAAAGTTGATACCGTGAAGAAAGCATATGTTGAACGCGTTCACGCAAAATAATTTTTCAATTACATTTCAAAACGAAAGAGTAAATAGTTTTTCAAAAACATTTCTATCTTTCGTTCACCAAAACCGAAAACAATTCCACCATGGAACTAAAAGACATTCAAGAGCTGATCAAGCAGGTTAACAAATTGAACATTGCCGAGGTAAGTATTGAAGAAAATGATTTTAAGCTTACCATTAAAACGCACGATCCTGTGGGCAATTCATCTTATACTATTATGCCTTCTGCTCCTGCTGCAATGCAAGCACCTCAATCTGTTGCACATACTGTTACAGCACCAACTGCTCCTGTTGCTATCGAATCAGCACCAGCTGCTTCAGCAAATCAGGTAACTATAAAATCACCGATGATAGGAACATTCTATCGTTCTCCTGGTCCCGATAAACCAATGTGTGTAAATGTGGGTGATGAAATAAAACCGGGAACCGTTCTGTGCATTATTGAAGCAATGAAACTCTTTAACGAAATTGAATCAGAACAAACCGGGCGCATCGTAAAAATATTAGTGGAGAATGCACATCCGGTTGAATATGATCAACCCTTGTTCATTATAGAGACTGTGTAAATACAGATTAGATGATTTGAAGATTTGAAAATTGATTGATTCACAAATTAACATTCAAATTGTACTCATCTCCAAATCTTCAAATTCCCAAATCTTCAAATCAAAAGAATTATGTTTAAGAAAATTCTTATAGCGAACAGAGGAGAAATTGCATTACGCATTATTCGCACCTGTAAGGAAATGAATATTCGCACAGTTGCCTTATACTCTACTGCCGACCGCGAAAGTTTGCATGTTAAGTTTGCGGATGAAGCGGTTTGTATTGGTCCGCCGAAAAGTTCTGAGAGTTATTTGAACATGGCGCGTATCATGAGCGCAGTTGAAATTACAGGGGCAGATGCCATACATCCCGGATATGGTTTCCTTGCTGAGAATGAAAAATTTGCCGAGATATGTGCAGAGTATGGTGTGAAATTTATCGGTCCTACTGCAAGCATGATCGCTCGCATGGGTGATAAAATCAGTGCGAAAGAAACTATGAAGAAAGCGGGAGTTCCTGTTATTCCCGGTAGCGAAGGTTTATTGACTGATTTAAAAGAAGCAAAAAAAATTGCGAAGAAGATTGGTTATCCTGTAATTATAAAAGCAACTGCAGGTGGTGGTGGAAAAGGAATGCGTATTGTTCGGGAAGAAAATGAATTGGAAGAATCGTGGGCGAAAGCAAAACAGGAAGCAGGCGCATCATTTGGAAACGATGGTGTGTACATGGAAAAATATATTGAAGAACCTCGTCACATTGAAATACAAGTCGCGGGAGACCAGTACGGAAAAGCATGTCACTTATCCGAGCGCGATTGTTCTATTCAGCGTCGCCATCAAAAATTATTTGAAGAATCCCCTTCGCCATTTATGACTGAAGAATTGCGCACCAAAATGGGTGACGCAGCAATCAAAGCGTGTAACGCTATTAGTTACGAAGGTGTCGGGACAATTGAGTTTTTAGTTGACAAGTACCGGAATTTTTATTTCATGGAAATGAATACAAGAATTCAGGTAGAGCACACTGTTACAGAAGAAGTAATCAATTATGATTTAATAAAGGAGCAGATTAAAATTGCAAACGGCGAACCCATCTCCGGTAAAAATTATATTCCTGAAATGCATGCTATCGAGTGCCGCATAAATGCCGAAGACCCTTACAACGATTTCCGTCCTTGTCCTGGTAAAATCACAAACCTGAATACTCCTGGTGGACATGGAGTTCGTATTGATTCACACATTTATGCAGGATACACAATTCCACCATACTACGATTCAATGATTTCAAAAATTATTACTGTGGCTCAAACACGAATGGAAGCCATTGAAACTATGGAGCGCGCCTTGAGTGAATATGTTATTGAAGGAATTAAAACCACTATTCCATTTCATCAGCAATTGATGAAGAATAAAGATTTCCGAGAAGGAAATTTCACTACAGCGTTCATGAATACTTTTCAACTTAAATAATTTGGTGATTTGATTATTTGGTAATTTGGTGATTAGCTTCAAAAAATAGTTACATTGAATGCAAGCAAATAAAAAGAATCTAATTGTTGATTTGAGTTTTGAATTTGCATTGGAAATAATTGATTTTATTGAGTTACTCGAGTCGAAGAGAAAATTTCAAATGGCAAATCAATTATTCCGTTCCGGAACTTCTGTCGGCGCAAATATCAGAGAAGCCCAAAATGCCGAAAGTAAAAATGACTTTATTCATAAAATGAAAATTGCGGCAAAAGAAGCGGATGAAACCGAGTATTGGCTTTTACTTTCAAAGCATTCAAAATCATACCCTGATCCTGAAATACTATTGATAAAAATTGATTCAATAAATAAAGTCCTTTCAAAAATTATTTCTTCTTCGAAAAAATAATTATCAAATTACCAAATAATCAAATCACCAAATCAGTATTACATGCACGATCACCCGCATCACGAAGAACATTTTAAAAGTCCTGACATGGTTCGGGATATTGTTATCGGTATGGCAGATGGACTTACTGTTCCGTTTGCACTTGCCGCGGGATTGAGCGGTGCTGTTGATTCAAATCTAATTGTTATCACTGCAGGAGTTGCAGAAATTGTTGCAGGAAGTATTGCAATGGGATTAGGTGGTTACTTATCAGCAAAAACAGAGATTGATCACTATCACGCAGAATTGAAACGGGAATATTATGAAGTAGAAAAACTTCCTCATAAGGAAAAAGAAGAAGTTCAGGAAGTGCTTGAAACTTATGGCATCAGCGAAGCCACAAGAATAAAAGTTGCCGACGAACTTGCACTCGATAAAGACAAGTGGGTAGATTTTATGATGAAATACGAATTAGGTTTAGATAAACCCGATGAACGACGCGCTCCGAAAAGCGCAGCTAATATCGCCATCTCATATATCGTTGGCGGATTCATTCCACTCAGTGCGTATTTTTTTACTTCACATCCACAAGAAGGATTAATTTATTCTTCTATCATTACACTCTTCGCACTTTTAGTATTCGGATATTTTAAAAGTCGCGCCACAGGGCAATCTCCTTTATCAGGAGCATTGCGTACTGCTTTGATTGGTGCGCTGGCTGCCGGAGCAGCTTTCGGAATAGCAATGTTTATCAATAGCAAAACAGGGATGTAATTTAATTTCTGGTAAAGAAATTAATTGTTCGGTTTGGTTCATTTACCAATAAGAATATATTTGCACTCCGATTTTAAAAATCGGAATCAACACTCCTCCCTAGCTCAGTTGGTTAGAGCATCTGACTGTTAATCAGAGGGTCTCTGGTTCAAGTCCAGAGGGGGGAGCAATGCAGAAAAGGGTTTCAACGATTAAAAGTTGAAACCCTTTTCTATTTAGTATACAATTAAAACAATTAAGGCGTTCATGAATGCTCGCATTTGCCAACAAAAATTGAATACATTTTTTTTGCAATGACAGCGTGAGATAATGAGTAGGTGATACAGTTTAGTTGAATTCTCTTTGCACCTTACCCAAACCCTCTCTCAAGGGAAAGCCCGCCGGTTCTTTGTATTCAAAAAACCGAACCCCAAAAGTTTTTATTGAGTGCATCGCTTTCTTTTTCAGCTTGGATATATACATCCTGAAAAGTGTAACACAACTCAGGAAATAACTTACATCGTTCACACATTTTTATATCTTCATTAAAAGAAGCATTGTTGCGCTCATCACAATCATTAGAACATCTTCAATTATTGTTACAGTGCTCATTGGTAAATTGAATACCGCACCGAGACAAGCGCATTGAATTTTTTGCTTCTTCACTACACTTTTAATTACACCAATACTGCTTATACTCATAACAATTATTGTCGCAGTGTTTGTAAAAATTGGATTGAATGAAATAAGATAAGAAGCTCCCAACGCCAACTCAATAAATGGATGAATGAAACCATAAGATTTTATTTTCAGCGCCACTATATCATACATGCTGTAACTTTCAGCAAACGCTTTCAGGTCAAGCATTTTGAAAAAAGAAAAAGTGAGAAAGAAACCTGCCATAAAGTTATTCATGAAGTGCATCCAATGAATTTCATTATTAATTCTTGCTGTTATGATTGCTATGCCGGTAATGAAAACAAAAATTATAAATAGGGGTTTATAAGTAGCCAACCAGCTTTTAGTTTGCTCCATAATCTCACTATGTTGAACTGCTGAAATTTGATAAATGCCTTTTATTCCTCCGATAGCTTCCTGCAATGTGTTCAATGAAATGTGTTTATCCATTTCAATTGTTGCGGTGCCATTGTCTTTTGAAACTACAACGGATGTAACATCCGGTAATGAAAGTAAATTGCTTTTTACTTTGGCTTCACAGCCGGAGCAAGTCATGCCCGCAAGTTGATAAGTATGTGTCATGGTCTGAAAATTTTTATGACACAAAATTCAATGAAGAGCAACTAATTACTGTGATACTATTTTGTATATGATTGGTAAGATTTACAGTTTCTCAATGGGGTTTCTTTTTTTCTCTTTTAACCTTCGGAAATAGGATGGAGTAAACCCGGTTACTTTTTTAAACTGCTTACCGAGATATGACACGCTGCTGTAATTTAATTTATCGGCGATTTCACTTAATGAAAGTTCATTGTAAACGATTAACTCTTTTACCTTTTCTACTTTCTGTGCAATGAAATATTTTTCAATCGTTGTGCCTTCCACTTCCGAAAATAGATTGCTCAAATAATTGTAGTCGTGATGGAGTTTGTTGCTTATGTGCTTTGAAAGATTTGTTTTTAGTTGTTCATCTGAATAATGCACCAACTCAACAATGGAAGTTTTTATCTGCTCAATGATTCGGCTTTTCTTATCATCCATCAATTCAAAACCAAACGACGACAACACATTGTTGAGTTGGTTTTTCTTTTTTGAGTTTATTTCTTCTGTAATAAATACTTCACCTAATTCTACCGTTGTCGGATGCAAACCAAATTTGATAAGTTCGTCTTTCACAACCATTTTGCAACGGCTGCAAACCATATTTTTTATGTAGAGTTTCAAGATTTAGTAAATTAAAACTGAAGAAAATAATTCATTAGAAAAGAACCTTTTGCAAATTAGCATTGTAGAATGTGATATTGAAAAATTAGTTTTACATCGTAAACCATTTAATTATGAAAACAATACTTTCGATTATTTCAATATTGCTCGTGTCGAATTTCGCTTTTGCGCAAAACACATCTTTCGGCTTTGTTGATGATAAGGTTCAAAATGTGATTCCTACCTGCAATGGTTCAGAGTCGTATAAAGTTCACCTCTTAAATTTAAAATCAGATTCACTCGCACTTGCATGGAAAGGAATTTACAATACCATAGATAGTTGCTGGCTAAATCAATTTAGTGTTTGTGATAATTACAATTGCTATCTCGACCTTCCTACTCAAACAAAGTATTTTAGTAAAATCGGAGTTGGAGATACTGCAAATATTAAATTCGGGAATGCAGGCTTTACCGGTTTTTCCGGACAACCAACTATAAAAATTTTAATCTGGGATGTTGATGCGGCACAAAGCATTGACACCATTACCTATAATGTTACAATTGACTGTAACGGTGCTCCTCAGTGTAATGCTTTGTTGTCTGTTGGTGCTGAAATAAAAAATGCTTTTTCATTTTCTGTATATCCGAATCCTGCTTCTGATAAATTAATTATTGATTGCAATGGAATGAAAGCAACACAAATAATTATTATGAACCTGGAAGGAAAAAAAATAGTATCAGTTCCAGCTTATTCTGAAATCAATCAACTAAATATTAAATGGTTGGAAAATGGAATTTATTTTTTACAAGTGTTAAATGGAAATAATCTGGTTACGGTAAAAAGATTTGTAAAATTTTGATTACAGAAATAATGAAATAAATTATAATTCTTAATATCAAATTGAATAAAAAATATTCCGGTACTGAGAAAATCTGGAGCTGAAATATTCATCTCATAATAACCTTTAGATTGTTGTCCGGGATGTAACTCCTTAATTCGTTCGCCCATTTGATTAATTAAACTCACAGTAATGATTCCTGATTTGGGAATGAAATATTTCAAGCGACAATAATCTAAAGCGGGATTTGGTGTAACAGTAAGTTTAATTGATGGAATAATTTTTTGACTCTGAATTCCCTTCGGGTCAACCACAAAAACCCTTCCCACCATCTTATCATGAGCATGAAGCTCACAGACATAATGATAAACGCCACCGATATCCGGAACCCATATTCACTATTACAAGAGTTGGTTATTGGTTCAATATTGTCTTGACATTAAAAAAATAAACAACGAGCAATTAGTACTCGACACAACAACAGATCAAACTGTTACATCTCAAATGATTGACTGGTTTGCTGAAAACAAGTAGTTGAATTTGAAATCTGAAATATTTATTGCTTAATTATCTGACTGTTACAGACTCTCAATTAAAAAATATTGGGGAAATTCCCCTTGTTATTTGTAATTTGCTAATCATCCGTTTACATTTATTGCATTATGCTGGTAAAAACTTATGGCTCTGCTGTGTTAGGTATTGATGCGCAAACAATCACCATCGAAACTTATTATGGTAGTGGCGATTTAAAATATGTGGTGGTTGGATTGGCTGATGGTGCTGTGAAAGAAAGTTTGTTTCGCATTGAAGCTGCTTTTAAAACATGCGGACTGAAAATGCCGCGTCAGCGTATGGTGGTCAATCTCGCTCCAGCTGATTTGCGCAAAGAAGGTTCAGCTTACGATCTGCCGATGGCAATCGGAATTCTCGGTGTATCAGAACAAATCAATCTCGATTTACTTGACAAGTATATTATAATGGGAGAGCTCTCGCTTGATGGAAGTTTACGCCCGATCAAAGGTGCATTGCCAATTTCCATTCAAGCGCGCAAGGAAGGTTACAAAGGATTCATTCTTCCGAAAGAAAACGCACGCGAGGCGGCCATCGTTGGCAACATTGATGTTTACGGAATGGAGCACATCAATGAAGTAATTGAATTCTTGAATGGAGATAGCAAACCCGAACCTGTATTTGTTGATACGAGAAAAGAATTCGCCAAGTCGCAACACAGTACCGATTTTGATTTCTCTGATGTAAAGGGGCAGGAAAATATTAAACGCGCTTTGGAAATCGCTGCGGCTGGCGGTCATAATGTAATTCTCATTGGTCCTCCGGGTGCGGGTAAAACCATGCTCGCAAAAAGATTACCCACTATTCTTCCTCCACTCACTTTGCATGAAGCATTAGAGACGACAAAAATTCACAGCGTTGCTGGTAAACTTCCTGCTGAAACCTCATTGGTTTCGATGCGACCATTTCGATCTCCACATCATACCATCAGCGATGTTGCATTGGTTGGTGGTGGAAATAATCCGCAGCCGGGAGAAATTTCTCTCGCGCACAATGGAGTTTTATTTTTGGATGAGTTGCCTGAATTCAAACGCACAGTGCTTGAAGTGTTACGGCAACCGATGGAAGAAAGAAGGGTGACTATTTCGCGCGCGAAATTTTCGGTCGACTACCCATCGAGTTTTCAATTGGTAGCTTCGATGAATCCGTGTCCGTGCGGATATTATAATCATCCTGAAAAAGAATGCGTGTGCGCACCGGGTGTGGTGCAGAAATATCTGAATAAAATTTCCGGTCCCCTGCTCGACCGGATTGATTTGCATGTGGAGGTGACACCTGTTCCATTCAGCGAACTTTCATCCAAATCAGTTTCGGAAAAAAGTGATGCGATAAGAATGCGAGTTGAAAAGGCGAGAGAGATACAGTCTGAACGATACAAGAATGAAAAACAAATTCACAGCAACGCACAAATGGAAAGCAAGCAGGTGCGCGAAATATGTAAACTCACGACTGCGGGAGAAACCCTTTTGAAAACCGCGATGGAAAGATTGAATCTCTCCGCGCGCGCATACGACAGAATATTAAAAGTCGCTCGCACCATAGCCGACCTTGCTGCAAGCGATGATATAAAAACAGAACATCTTGCTGAAGCTATTCACTATAGAAGTCTCGATAAAGAAAACTGGGCAGGGTAGTTTTTAATACTGATTTTTTCGAGAATGAAAATTCTTTTAAAAAAATGAATAATTTAGTACCTGAATAATTCAAAAGAATGAAATTAAAATTTGCGGGCTTACTCCTTTTAGTATTTATGGTTTTATTTTCTTGTCAAAAAAAAGGTTCTATTGGTTATGATGAAGTTTATGGAAGTTGGAATTGGATTGAATCAGATGGTGGTGAATCATTTCACATTCTAACTCCTCTTTCAGAAGGGATAAATATCACCATCGTTTACAATCAGAATGGATTGTTTGAAAAATATATTGATAATGAAAAGGTGACTTCTTTAAATTATTATTTTGAAAAAGGAACATCAATTTCTACATACAACCAGACCACATTGATTACCTATAAAAATAGAATAAATACCAAGCATAGAACGAGAGAACTTGTTTCAAATTCGTATAAAGTTAGTGGTGATACATTATTTCTTTATGATGAATGTTTTGATTGCTTTAGGTCAATTTATTTAAAGAGGAAATAAATATTTTATTTCTTCTTGAAGACAATTCTCATCACAGGCGCTTCGGGTTTAATTGGTAAACGACTTACTGAAATTTTATTACATAAAGGTTTTATTGTTCGGCACCTCTCGCGCAAAAAAGGTGACGGTACTATTCCGACTTTTATATGGAATGTTGAGAAAAAAGAAATTGATATGGCTGCTTTTGAAAACGCAGATGCAATCATTCATCTCGCAGGAATAAATCTTTCTGAGCGGCGATGGACAATCGGTTTCAAAAAAAAGATTTACGACAGTCGCATTGAAGGAAGCAAATTAATTGTAGAAGCACTGCGCCTCACACCTAATAAAATAAAAGTGATTGTCAGCGTTTCGGGAATAAATTATTATGCTGAAGAAAAAGGAAAACCGCTCACCGAAGATTCAAAGCCGGCAAATGATTTTCTCGGGAAGGTTTGCGTTGACTGGGAAAATGAAATAAGAAAAGCAGAGGAAATAAATATCAGAACAGTTCAACTGCGAACAGGAATTGTTTTGGCTGAAAATGGCGGAGCGATGAAGGAACTAATTAAACAATTGAAGTTGAGAATCAAACCCATCTTTCTTCCCGGCAGCCAGATTTATAGCTGGGTTCATTTGGATGATGTGTGTAACAGTTACATCCACGCCATTAAAAATGAAACCATGAACGGCGCCTACAATGTTGTTGCACCAAATCCTGTTTCATACAACACATTGATAAATGAAATTGCAAAATTCTCCAAACGAAAAAGTATTCCTGCTCCAGTGATGAAGTGGATGATAAAAATTATTGTGGGTGAGTTTGGTGTAACACTTTTCCAAAGCATGAATTGCTCATGTGAAAAAATTAAAGCAATAGGATTTCAGTTTCAATTTCCGGAATTGAATGATGCGATGAAAGATATTTTTAAGAAGTAAAATCAAATTCTAAAACAAAAACAATCATCTCAAAATGAGCAGTTATTTTCGCCGTATGCGAAAACTCAGTTTGCTGTTTTGCTTGCTCTCCTTCCATTCGTTCGCGCAAAAAACCACGAACATTAAAGACACAGTTGTGAATGCGCGAATCATCAGTGTGGCTTACAACTACGAGATTCCGGCGGCGGATATGGCGAAGCGATTCGGCAATGGTTCAATGCTCGAAGGAAATTTTCTTTTCAAGTTCGGGAAGAACTGGTTGATTGGCGCGACAGGAAGTTTTTTATACAGCGCCAACATTCGCGAAGACACCATTCTCGACGCGCTGAAAACCGCTTCGGGAAATTTTATTAACAACAGCGGCATTTATTCTTCCATCGTATTGAACGAAAGAGGTTATGTGTTACAGGGTAAATTCGGGAAAATTTTTCCGGCTTTTCATAGCAATCCGAACTCGGGAATTATGGCTGTAGTAGGTGCGGGATTCATACAGCACAAAATAAAAATTCAGGAAATCGGTAACGACCTTCCGCAATTCGCGGGCGCATATACTAAGGGTTACGACCGGCTCACGAATGGTTTCTGCACGAGTCAGTTTATTGGTTACGCGCATTTCGACCCGCATAAACTCTGGAATTTTTATACCGGCATTGATGTAACAGAGGGCTTCACAAAAAATCGTCGCGATTGGAATTTTGATTCCCACGCACGCGATGATTCGCAGCGATTGGATATTTTAATCGGATTTAAAGTGGCGTGGTTTCTCCCGTTGTACGGTCACAGTTATCAGGAATTTTATACGCATTGATGAATTCATTTTTTCTTCTCTTTTATAATCTTGGAATTCAGATTTATGCATTGGGAATTCGTGTGGCTTCGTTGTTTAATCCGAAAGCGAAGTTGTGGTTGCGAGGGCGAAATAATTTATTACAGCAGATTAAAAATACTGTTACACCTGACGGAAATATTGTTTGGATGCACTGCGCTTCAGTCGGTGAATTTGAACAGGGGCGACCTGTGATTGAAAAATTGAAACAGGAAAACTCGAACTGTAAAGTGTTGCTCACTTTCTTTTCACCAAGTGGTTATGAGTTGCGGAAAAATTATCCGGGCGCTGATTATATTTTTTACATGCCGCTCGACACGCGAAAGAATGCTTCCGCGTTTATTGAAGCAGTGAATCCGAAATTGGCAATTTTTGTGAAGTACGAATTCTGGTTCCATCATTTGAATGAATTGCGGAAGAAAAATATTCATACGATTCTCATCTCAGGAATTTTCAGGCGAGAGCAACTCTTTTTTAAGGGGTATGGAAAATCGTTTCAATCCATTTTAAAATCGTTCAGAACAATTTTTGTTCAGGATAAAAATTCATCTGAACTGTTACATGAGTTTGGTATTAATAACACAACGCTGTCATCCGACACGCGGTTCGACAGGGTGTTACAGGTGAAACAGGAAGCAAAACAATTTCCTGAAATAGAAAAATTCTGCGGTGATAAAAGAGTGATTGTGGCTGGAAGCACATGGCAAGAGGATGAAAAGATTTTGCTGAACTTCATTCAAACCCAAAACAATTCAGAATTGAAATGGATAATTGCGCCTCACGAAATTTCCGAATCGCATCTTTCAAACCTGATAAATCAATTGGGAGAAAAAGCGATTCGCTATTCGCAATTACAAAACTCAACCACTGAAAAACAATTTTTAGTGATTGATAATGTTGGAATGTTGAGCAGTCTTTATAGCTATGGGATTGTGGCGTATGTAGGTGGTGGTTTCGGAAAAGGAATTCATAATATTTTAGAAGCGGCGGTATTTGGAATTCCAGTTTTATTTGGACCGAATTATAAAAAATTTAAAGAGGCAAGTGATTTGGTGAGCGAGCAATTCTGTTTTAGTATTCAAAATGAAAATGAATTCTCTTCTAAAATGAATCAACTGCTTTCTGATGAAAATTATTTTGAATCGTGCGCAACAGGTTGTGCAAATTATGTTCAATCAAAAACGGGAGCCACTGAACAAATTGTTCAGTACATCAATAAAGAAATTTTCAAAAAATAAATCAGACTAAAAATCTTCGCTCTACAATATTGTAGAACTCAGCAACCATATCATCCTGAGTATTCCAGTGCAAACGATTGCGCAAAGTATTTTCGATATAATCCATTGCCTCGTCGTAGTTGCTGCTGTTATTTATTTTATCTATCGACTCGTCATACAAACGCGAATCGTTGTTGAATAAAAAGTTGATGTACGAAAACCGCTTGTTCAATCCGATAAAAGTTTTCAAATCTTTAATCGGTGCCTTCCGCAATTTATCATTCAACTCAGTGTGCGGCTGGTTCAGTTTTTCATTCACTGTTGGCTTCGCACCTTGCGCTGAATAAATATCTGATACAGTTTTCTGTGGTCCCTTTGACGAGTAGGCCTGATTCAACGACTGACCGGGAACAGGGTTTTCTTTATTCGGATAATGCGTACCGTTTCCATTTGCACTTCCATTATTTCCGTTAACCTGCGCACCATTAGTGTAAACAGGTGACGGAGGTTGCTGAATTTTAGGTTGCTCCTGCTGTAACGGTTGTTGTGGCAAAGGTGCCTGCTGAGGTGTAACAGGTGGCGGAGGTTGTTGCGGAATATATTGTTGCGGGGGCGGTTGCTGAGGTTGATAGTATTGCTGCTGAGGTGGTGCAGTCGGTTGCTGATACTGAGGCGGAAACTGCTGCATCACATTCGCCTGAGGATGATCAACGGGCAAAGCAAGAGTCAACTCATATAATTCACGAACATAATTGAGTAATAAATCTTTATCAATTTTATTAATTTCTCCGTTGTTAAACTGAATAGAATGAAACAAGTAGTTGATTTTTTCAATCAACACGGAAATTTTTGTTTCAATTTTAATATCAGCCATAATCTTTTAACGACGCAAAGTTAATCTATCCAAATCTTTCATTTAATTTAAAATCTATTAAAAAAACACGATTCCCATTTAAACGATGTAAATCTGCCGTTGGTTTTGGGGGCGCAAATATTCATTAGTTAATTGGAAAAGTTTTATGAATTTTCGCTCTCCGAATTTAAAACTCTTTTCATGTTTATCGAACCCTATTTACGACAACAGCATACCGGTTGGATTGAAGTTATTTGCGGTTGTATGTTTTCGGGTAAAACCGAAGAATTGATTCGCCGCCTCAAGCGCTCGAAAATTGCAAACCAGCGCGTTGAAATTTATAAACCGCAGGTTGATACGCGTTATCACACGAGTAATATTGTGTCACACGACGAAAATTATATTTCGTCAACTCCGGTTTCAAATTCGCAGAATATTCTTTTGATGGCGAACGATGTGGAAGTAATTGGAATCGACGAGGCCCAGTTTTTCGATAATGAATTACCGATGGTATGCGACCGTCTCGCTGCAAAAGGTGCGCGCGTTATCATCGCAGGGTTGGATATGGATTATTCAGGAAAACCTTTTGGTCCCATGCCACAACTTTTAGCCCGTGCAGAATACATTACAAAGGTTCATGCGATTTGCATGATTTGCGGAGGGCTTGCCTCTTACTCTTTCCGGAAATCGAAGTACGATAAAACAATTATGCTTGGAGAGAAAGATGAGTACGAACCAAGATGCAGGCATTGTTTTGAAAAGGGAATGAAAAATTGATTTAAAAAATAAAGAATGAAAAAATTATTTCTTATTCGCCACGCAAAATCAAGTCATGATGATTTGAAAATGCAGGATATTGACCGAACACTTAATAATCGCGGTGTAACAGATGCGGCTATGATGGCAAAAATTATCAGTGAAAAAAAAATAAAGCCCGATTTGATTTTCAGCAGTCCGGCAAAGCGCGCGCTGGAAACTGCTAAGATTTTTTCTAAGGAATTAAATTATTCTGCTGATGCAATATTGATAGAAGCAGTTTTGTATTCGTTCAATGCTGATTCAATTCTTTCTTTTATTTCCGGAATTGATTCAGATGCTGAAGTAGTTTTTCTATTCAGTCACAATCCGACTTTTCATGAATTGGCAAATCATTTTACACGAAATAAAATTCCTTCGATGCCAACTTGCTGCATTGTCGGTATTGATATAGACTGTAACAGTTGGAGCGAAATGGAAAACAGTGACAAGCAACTTTCGCTTTACGAGTTTCCAAAGAAATATCGAACAGGTAAAGAATAACAATTCAACAAAATGAAATTATTCGACAGAGATTTTAGTTGGTTATCATACAACGATCGTGTTTTGCAGGAAGCAGAATGCGAAAAGAATTTACCTGCAGAGAGATTAAAATTTATTTCTATCGCAAGCACGAATCTTAAAGTATTTATTCGCGAACGCTATTTTGTTCAGGTGAATTCAATCACAGAAATAAATGCGGAGAAAATTTCGACGCTGAAAAAAAACATCTCAAAACAGTTTTCGAAGTGCGGCGAAATGCTTTCTGAAGTTTTTAAATCGCTTGAGCAGTCAAATATTTTTATTTCATCGGTAAAGAAGTTGGATGAAATACAAATGAAGTATCTGGATGAATGGTTTCGGTTGAAAATGAAACCGCTTATTCACCCGAAATTTTTGACTGATGAAAATGAAATGCTGGGTTTGGAAAATGACCGACTCTATCTATTTGTGCAATTATTATTTCATGAAGAGAAAGGTCAGGTGTTACTTGAAATTCCTTTTAAAGAAAAAGACCGCTTCATTGAAATTCCTTCCACCGACAATAAAAAGATTTTTGTTTTAGTTGAGGAAGCAATTCGATTTTATCTGGATGAAATTTTTCCGGGACATAAAATTCCGGAGAATTATCTTTTTGAAATAATTTCAGGAAATGAATTTTTTGCGCCCGACGAAGAAACAGGAATTTCAAAAGACTGGAACAAAAGCAATCACGCAATCAAAAGTTATTTTCTCTTTGAAAAAAATTCATCGAAAGAAATAATTGAAACACTGTTACAGAAAACAAAAGGAAGCAAACTGGCTTTAGCAAAAAAGAATTCTTATTTATCACTGAGCGATTTCAGTTATTTTGGAAAATTATTGCCTGATGAATTAAAAGAACCCGCATTGGTTCCGTCAGTTCACCCACTTGATAAAGCAGTTTCAATTATTGATGCAGTCAGTACAAAAGACCAATTACTTTATTTTCCTCATCACTCTTTTAATAATGTAATTCGGTTATTAAAAGAAGCAACAACACGCGAAAGTGTGAAAAGAATTTTTATCACACTCTATAGAACTGCGCATCCATCTTTAATTGCTGATCAATTAATTGCTGCCGTTGCAAATGGAAAAAATATTTTTGCCTTTTTGGAAGTGAAAGCAAGTGAAAGCGAACAAGACAATATTCTGCTCGCTCAAAAATTAGAAGCAAGCGGAGTGAAAGTCGACCGCAATTTTCCAGGATTAAAAATTCATGCAAAAACAATTCTGATTGAGGAAGAAGTTGAGGGAGCGATTAAACGAACTGCTCTGCTCAACACCGGAAATCTCAATGAAAAAACAGCAGACAAGTACACCGACATTGCGATTCTTACTTCCGAAAAAAATATCACACAGGATATTGCTGATTTCTTTTCTACTCTTCAATTGACTTCAAAAGAAAATTTTCATCCTGTAACAGTTGGCTTTTCTCCAGGAAATTTCAGAGAGATTTTTTCTACCGAAATTCACAATTGCATTGAAGCGGCACATCAGAATATTCCTTCCCGAATAATTATCAAAGTAAATAATCTCGAAGACGAAAAAATTATTCCTTCACTTTACGAGGCCGCTGAAGCCGGAGTGCAGGTTGATATAGTTGTTAGAACTATTTGCTGCATGAAGCCGAAAGAAAATATTCGCATCATCAGCATTATTGATGGATTGCTTGAACATGCGAGAATATTTTCCTTCCGTTACAGTGACGAAGAAAAAATTTATATCACAAGTGCAGATTTAATGACACGCAATCTTGATAGACGAATGGAATTTCTTCTACCAATTCAAGATGCGAATTTTCGAAAACAACTTTCTGAAATTCTTCAACTGCATTTACGCGACAATGTGAAAGCACGAATCATTGATAAAAAGCAAAAGAACAATTTTGTCGAAGCATTAGAAGGCGAAGCTCTCATTCGTTCGCAATATGCTATTCGACAATATTTCTCTCTCTTAAATAAATAATTGTTTATTCAATTTCACCTTCATCATTTGCAAAACTGATGAAGGAGTTTATTTTCATTCCCGATAAATTTCTACAATGAAAAAACTGACAACAATTTGTTTACTGTTTTTTGTTAATCATCTGTTTGCTCAAACCGGAAGTATCCGCGGTACAATAACTGATGCTTCAAACGACGAAGCATTGATTGGTGTAACAGTTTCATCAGGTACAAATGGAACTATCAGCGATGATGCAGGAAATTATATACTCACACTTTCTTCAGGAAACCAAACCGTAAAATTTTCTTTCGTCGGTTACGATGTGATTGAAAAACAAGTTGACATTAAATCAGGTGATACCATCAAACTGAATATTCAACTGCTGACGAACGCAAAAGAATTAGGAACCATTGTGGTGAGTTCGAGTCGCTACGAAAAAAAGATTTCGGAAGAAACCGTGAGTATGGAAGTGATAAAACCTTCGTTCATTGAAAACACAAATTCTGTTGATATGGAAGAAGCCATTAACAAAGCACCTGGTGTAAACATTATTGACGGACAGGCAAACATTCGCGGTGGCAGTGGTTACAGTTATGGTGCGGGTAGTCGCGTATTAGTTTTAGTTGACGATGTTCCGCAACTCGCAGCTGATGCCGGTGATGTGAAGTGGGATTTTTTACCGCTCGAAAATCTGGATCAGGTTGAAATTATTAAAGGTGCTGCTTCAAGTTTGTATGGTTCATCGGCGCTGAATGGTGTAATTAATATTCGCACCAACTATCCTACTTCAGTTCCGAAAACACAAATCAATTTTTACCAGGGAATTTATATGAATCCAAAACGGAAAGAATTAATCTGGTGGGGAAACAAGCAACCCTATTTCTCCGGCGGATATTTTAATCACTGTCAGAAATTCGGTCAGTTCGATTTAAGCTTCGGCGGAAATGTTTACAACGAATCAAGTTTTCATGAAGGAGAATACACTCAGCGGGGTCGCATCAATGTGGGCACCCGTTATCGTTTCAAAAAAATTGACGGGCTTGCATTTGGCCTAAATATTAATTCGTTTGTATCGCACACGAGCACTTTTTTTATCTGGCAGGATGATTCACTCAATGGTTATCGTCCGCAGGGTGGAACTGATACAGCAACAACAACTCTTGCAGAAAATAACAACACACGAATCAGCATTGATCCTTATCTGACTTACTTTAATAAAAACGGAAACCGGCATTCATTTCACGGAAGATATTATTTAACCAACGCCATTGCATCTGATAACAAAAGCACCAATGCACAACTCTACTACGGCGAATATCAGTACCAGCATTTTTTTAAGTTCGGTTTGAATTTAACAACAGGTGTTGCTGCAAATACTTCTGTTATTACTGCTGATTTATATGGCGATCATCATGCTGATAACGAAGCACTGTTTCTTCAGATGGATCAGAAAAAAGGAAGGTTAAATATTGTTGGTGGCATTCGTTACGAAATGTTTCGCGTGGATACAATCAAAAACCAATCGCCGATTCTGTTACGCGCCGGTTTAAATTTTCGCGTGATGAAAGCAACTTATTTCCGTGCATCATTCGGACAAGGTTATCGCTTCCCGACTATTGCTGAAAAATTTGTGGCGACACAAGTGGGGCCTTTAAAAATATTCCCGAACCCTAATGTTAATCCTGAAACCGGATGGTCATCTGAAATTGGTGTGAAGCAAGGTTTTAAATTGAGCAGTTGGTTGGGCTACCTCGACTTGTGTGCGTTCATGAGCGAGTACAAAGATTTTATGGAATTTACTTTTGGATACTATCCACCCTTTCCATGGGCGCCGCCGCAGCCTATCACCTTAGATTATCTTGGGTTCAGAACCATAAATATTACCAATGCTCGAATTAGTGGTGGTGAGTTTACAGTTATTGGTCAGGGAAAATTATTCGGATTGCCAACGAATCTGCTTGCAGGTGTAAACTACATTGTTCCCATTGATGTAAATAAAATTGGCTTGGTAGATAGTTTACTGAAAGAAAATTCCGGTGCTCCAAAATCAGTTCTTGATTCTCTTTCGAAAATTAAAATTCTGAACTACAGATATCAATGGACAGCGAAAGCAGAATTTGATATTTCGTATCATTCATTCTCTACAGGTTTCAGCTTCCGTTACAATAGTTTTATGGATAACATTGATCCGATTTTTAACGGAACCGATCCGTTGATTCCAATTCAGGTCGTTGCGGGAATTGTTCCGTATAGAAAGTTGCATCACACCGGCGATTATGTAATTGATTACCGCCTATCAATGAAAGTAAATAAGTATGTAAAGGTTTCACTCATCACAAAAAATTTATTGAACCGCGAATACACCGAGCGCCCTGCACAGATTGAACAGCCACGAAATTTTTCGTTGCAGGTGAGTGCGAAGTTTTGATTTTTATTTTTTAATAATTCATCCTTGATTTAATCAGCAAGGGAATATTTTTATCGCGGCATGAATGAGAATGATTATCAATTGTTATTACCGAATCTCCCCGATAGCCCGGGAGTTTATAAATTCAAAGACAAGGAAGGCAAACTCATTTATGTTGGTAAAGCAAAAAATTTAAAGAAGCGCGTTAGTTCTTATTTCAATCGTCCGCAGCCGAACAGTAAAACGGAAGTGATGGTTCGCATTGCAACATCGCTTGAATTTACATTGGTAAATACGGAGCACGATGCCTTGTTGCTCGAAAATAATTTAATCAAAGCGTTTCAACCGCGCTACAATGTTTTACTGAAAGATGGAAAAACCTATCCGTTCATTTGTGTGAAGAAGGAAAATTTTCCGCGCATCTTTCTCACCCGAACTTTTATAAAAGATGGTTCAGAATATTTCGGTCCTTTCACTTCTTCTCATCGGGTAAGCAGTTTACTCGAAACAATAAAAACATTATTTCCACTGCGCACCTGTTCGCTTCATCTTTCACAAAAAAATATTCAGGCAAAAAAATTTAAAGTTTGCTTAGAATATCATATCGGAAATTGTAAAGGTCCGTGCGAAGGATTGCAGACTGAAGAAGAATACAATATCACCATTCAGCAAATACGAAATTTACTGAAAGGTCATCTGAAACCTGTTTCGGAATATCTAACAGGTGAAATGAAAAAATATTCGGAACTGTATCAGTTTGAAAAAGCAAATCAGTTTAAAGAAAAACTCGACCTGCTTAAAAATTATCAGAGCACAAGCACCATTGTAAATCCTGACATCAACAACATTGATGTGTTTGCTTTTGTTGAAGACGCTAATACTGCTTATGTCAATTATATGAAAGTGGTGAATGGCTCAGTGATTCAAACCAAAACCATTGAACTGCACAAAAAAATTGAAGAAGAGAAAGAAGAACTGTTACAGTTGGCTGTAACAGAATTGCGTCAGCAATTCAATAGTTTGTCGGATGAAATCGTGGTTCCGTTTTTTATTCCCCCTCCTTCCGATAAAATAAAAATCACTGTTCCGCAAATCGGCGACAAGAAAAAATTATTAGAGCTTTCAGAAAAGAATGTTGCCTTCTATAAAATGAATCTCGCAATCAATGCGCCTGCTAAAACCTCCCCTGCCGAACGAATATTAAAGCAACTGAAAGAAGATTTCAGAATGAAAGATTTGCCGGTGCACATTGAGTGTTTTGATAATTCAAATTTTCAGGGAAGTTATCCAGTGGCATCACTGGTGGTTTTTAAAAATGCGAAGTCGGCAAAAAAAGATTACCGCCACTTTAATATTAAAACAGTGGAGGGGCCTGATGATTTTGCTTCGATGGAAGAAATTGTTTATCGCCGCTATAAAAGATTGATGGACGAAAATCAATCGCTGCCGCAGTTGGTGATTATTGACGGTGGCAAAGGACAACTCGGTGCCGCGCTCAGCAGCATTGATAAGTTAGGATTAAAAGGAAAAATGGTCGTGTGCGGCATTGCCAAGCGATTGGAAGAAATTTATTTTCCGGAAGACCCGTTGCCACTTTACATCAATAAAAAATCGGAGAGTTTAAAACTGATACAGCAAATAAGAAACGAAGCGCATAGGTTCGCCATTACTTTTCACCGCAGCAAAAGAGATAAAGGGACACTGCAAACCAATCTCACCACCATAAAAGGAATCGGAAAAGCAACGGCCGAGAAATTATTAAAACACTTTCGCTCTATCGAGAAAATAAAGAGTGCTGAAAAAGAAGAAATAGAAAAAGTAATAGGGAAATCAAGAGCGGAAAAAATATTTCCGATATTAAAAAGCAGTGTAACACCTCTTGAAACAGAATAAAAAATAATAGTTCTTAAATGCTCAGTCTTTTATAAACTTCCTTATCTCAACTTCTCCATTTTTGCTTTTCAACTCTTATGAAATAAACTCCGTTACATTGTGTGTTGATGGTAACAAGATAATTGGGGCTGATTTTTAGATAGTACTGGAGTCCAGACCGCAAAAGCTGACAACATTTTTTTTAAAACTTACACCACAACAAAGTTGGAAATTACACTTTGTATTGATTTCATTATCATTAAAATGACACCCTGAGGAAATGGAGGCACCCAATAATTATTCATCCTGTATTGTTGTTTTCAATGAAATTGTGATTTTCAGTTTTTAGTTGTGCGGTAATCTGAAATTTTATCTTTACCGCCCTTACACAAAAACACGCATGAAGTACGCACCCATTCCCAACTCTCTCTTTATTGAAAACCGGAAAAAATTTGTCGCCCAACTGAAACCGAATTCCATCGCCGTGTTTCACAGCAACGACGAGATGCCGCGCAATGGAGACGGCGCGCATTACTTCCGTCAGAACTCAGATTTCTTCTGGCTCACAGGTATTGACCAGGAAGATTCCATGCTCATTTTATTTCCTGATTCACCACGGCCGGAGCATCGCGAAATTTTACTCCTAAAAAAAACCAATGAAGTAATCGCTGTTTGGGAAGGACACAAATACACCACCGAAGAAGCGAGAACCGTATCCGGAATAAAAACAATCGTGTGGAACGACGAGTTTGATACGCTGCTGAATCTGCAAATGATTTATGCCGAAAATATTTACATCAACCTGAATGAAAATGACCGTGCTGTTATAAAAGTACCGTACCGCGATTTGCGATTCGCGAACGAAATGAAATCAAGATTTCCGTTACACCACTATGAGCGCAGCGGCAGATTGATGACACAACTTCGTTCAATAAAAAGCGACGAAGAAGTAAAACTGATAAGTCATGCGTGTTCCATCACCGAAAAAACTTTTCGCCGAGTGATGAAAACCATAAAGCCCGGAATGTTGGAGTATGAAGTGGAAGCGGAAATTATTCACGAGTTCATTCGCAACGGAGCAACAGGTCATGCTTACTATCCGATCATCGCGAGTGGCGGAAGCGCTTGTGTGTTACACTATGTAGAAAACAACAAACTCTGCAACGACGGAGATATGATTTTGCTTGACTTCGGTTGTGAGTACGCCAATTACGCTTCTGATTTAACCCGAACTATTCCTGTGAACGGGAAATTCACTCCTCGCCAAAAAGAAATTTACAATGCTGTGTTGCGAGTGATGCGTCAGGCGATGAACATGCTTCGCCCTGGTACGATACTGAATGATTATAATAATGAAGTTGGAAAAATTATGGAAGGCGAATTGATTAAACTTGGTTTGCTCAACGCTGATGAAGTGAAGAAACAAAATCCCGACACGCCGCTTTATAAAAAATATTTCATGCACGGCACTTCTCACTTTATGGGATTGGATGTTCATGATTTAGGAAATCGTTTTGTGCCAATGAAAGCGGGAATGGTTTTCACCTGCGAGCCCGGCATTTATGTGCCGGAAGAAAATATAGGAATCAGAATTGAAAATGATATTCTCGTATCTGATAAAGATCCGATTGACCTGATGGCGACAATTCCTATTGAAGTGGAAGAGATAGAACAACTCATGCAAATCCGATGAAACTCATCAAACAAATTCCGAACATGCTTACACTGCTCAATCTTGTTTTAGGTTGCGTTGGAATATTGTATGCATTCGATGAGCGATATTTTATTTTAACAAAAGCGCAGCACGGCATTTATCAGACTTACGAAATAAATAACCGACTCTTCACAAGTGGCTTCTGTATTTTACTTGCAGCTCTGATAGATTTCTTGGACGGCTTTGTTGCACGAGCACTGAACGCGAAATCAGCAATCGGAAAACAATTAGACTCACTTGCCGATATGGTTACATTCGGAGTGTTGCCTTCTATAATTATTTATCAATTGCTTGAGCGTTCTTATTTTTTAGAATCAGGTTCGCTTTACACAAGCAAATTATTTTTGCTGCCTGCGTTATTAATTGCATGTGCTGCCTGCTGGCGATTAGCAAAATTTAATATTGACGAAAGACAGCACGAAAGTTTTGTCGGACTGCCTTCACCTGCTAATGCAATATTCATTGCCAGTCTTCCGCTTATTTATATTGGTAATGATTATGGTTTAGGAAATCTGTTAATTAATAAATGGGTGTTGTATGGTTTGATAATTCTTTTTTCATGGCTTATGGTTTCAGAAATAAAAATGTTCTCACTGAAAGTGAAATCGCTTGGCTGGAAAGGAAATGAATTAAGGGTGATATTTATTTTACTTGCCTTACTTATGATTTTCTTTTTGCATTGGACAGGATTGGCTTTAAGCATCGTTCTTTACATTCTTCTTTCCATCATCAATTCTTTTTTAGCAAAACCTGAATAACATTTTAGAAAGTGTTACAGACCAGAATTATCAAATCATCAAATTACCAAATCAACTAATGAAATACACAGCAGAAATTAATGTAATGCCTTTGAAAGAATTGCTTGACCCACAAGGAAAAGCAGTTGTGTCGGGGTTAAAAAACCTTGGCATCAACGAAGCGAAAGATGTGCGCATCGGTAAACATATCACTATTCAGATTGAAGCCGACAGCGAACAAATTGCGAAAGAGAAAGTTGACATCGCTTGCAAGAAATTATTATCAAATCAGGTGATGGAATATTATGAGTTCTCGCTTCACTCATAAATTTTTAGTTGCATTATTTATAGTTACAGGTTTCTTCTGTAACAGTAATTGCAATGCCCAAGACAGCGCTTATGCACGGAAAATAATTGACACGCTCACCTCTACTTATTTTTTCGGAAGAGGATATGTAAACAACGGTGATAATAAAGCCGCAGCATTTGTTGCTGATAAATTTTATGACTTCGGTGTAACAGGTTATCACGGGGGATATTTCCAGTCATTCGTGATGGATGTAAATACTTTCCCGGGAAAAATGTTGGTGCATATTGATGATAAAATTCTGAATGCCGGAAAAGATTATATCGTTTCAGCAGAGAGCAAGGGAAAGAAAGGAAAATTCAGTTTAGTAAAGATTGAATCCATCGCTTCGCAATCTGCAAATGGCGATTGGCAATTCGCTGAGTGTAACAGTAAAACTATTTTACTAATTGACGACAGCACCAAAGTCGGAGGCGGATTAAAATCATTACTGAAATCAATCGACGAAAAAAAATGTTTCGGTGCTGCGGGATTTATCGAACTCAATTCCAACAAGCTCACAATGGATATGTCGATGGAAGTGAAAACTTATCTTCACCTAATTGTTTTGAAAAAAACATTTGATATAAACGCGAAAACAATTTCCGTCAATATCGAAAACAAATTGCAACATGTTCAATCGCAGAATGTAGTTGGCTACTTACAAGGCACACGCAAACCTGATTCTTTAATAGTGTTGACTGCCCACTATGACCATCTCGGCGGAATGGGTTCGCAGGTTTATTTTCCTGGTGCGAATGATAACGCGAGTGGAATTTCCATGTTGCTTTCATTGGCTCGTTATTATTCGTCATTGAAAAACAGACCTGAATACACCATGGTTTTTATTGCTTTCGGAGGAGAAGAGGTCGGTTTAATCGGCTCACAATTTTTCGCCGCTTATCCATTAATCAGTTTAAATAAAATCCGGTTTCTAATTAACATGGATATTGTTGGAACAGGTGAAGAAGGGATTAAAGTCGTGAACGCAACCGAATACAAAACCGATTTTGATCGTCTCGTAAAACTTAACGACGAAAATCATTTATTAAAAAGTGTGCAGCCACGAGGCAAAGCAGCTAACAGCGATCACTACCCATTTTCAGAAAAAGGTGTGCGATGTTTTTTTATTTACACTATGGGCGGCATTAGTGCTTATCACGATGTCTATGATATTTCTGCAACGCTTCCATTAAATAAATTTAACGATTTAGAAAAATTGTTGAAACTTTTTATTGAGAGTTGCATGAATTGAAAAAATGATTTTTTAAAAAAAATCATTTTGCAGTTTTCATAAAACTGTTACCTTGTTTCCCACAAACCAAAACCAAATTCACATGAGACACTTTAGTTTCCTCCTTACCGTTTTTCTGCTCATTAATTTCACTACCCAAGCCGCCAACAAAGTAACTGTTACATCCGGCGCTTGGAACAATACAGCAGTGTGGGGCGGAGCACTTCCCGTTGCTGGCGATAACATTACAATCAGCGCAGGAAATACCGTTACACTCAACATCACACCGCCAAGTGTGGTGATTGTGATTATCAACGGAACTTTAAGTTATGATGCAACCGGCACGGGAAGAGCACTGACTGTTACAGGTACGCTTACTGTTAGTGCCGGCGGAGTTTTCAATTGTGTTACACCCGGCTCTGCCACAACCCACACTTTAAATTACAACGGTACAACTTTCACTAACAATGGAATTTTTAATATGGTGAATGGAGCAAATGTTTGCAATGTAATTATTGGTGGCGGTGTGGCGCAAACAATCAACGGAAGCGGAACAACTTCTTTCAACAAATTAAGATTGCATAATACTGGTGGAAAATTTTCAATTACATACGGCTCAGGATTTACAAGCGCTCTTTCTAATGTTACTTCTGTAAGAACAAGTTTCACAGTGGCTGATTCGCTGACTGTTACACGCGGCTTGTTGTTGTTGAATGGTCTCGATAACAGCACACTTACGCATACAGTTGGAAATCTTCGCATGGGTTCCGGTTCTTCAACTATGACTTCTTCCATAAATATTACTGCGGGAACTGTTACAATTGATGTAAACACTGCACTCATTATGAATGATGCGAGTAATGCCGCAGAAACATTTACAGTAAATGGAATTTTTCAATCGCCAAACATGACGCAGAATAATTCTGCAATTGCAATGGCGATGTTAGGGCCAAATTCAAATGGCGGACCGAATAATAAAACAGTTTGCAATTTTCTTGGCGATGTAAATATTCCTGACCTGATTGGATTTGTTGGAAACACGCGACTCTATACCGGCACTGACCCTAAGCGACCTGAAATAACTTTTTCAGGAAATGTTTATCTGCAATACTTAAAGAGTCACACTATTGATATTCCATTAACCGGACAAGACATTGTAATCAAAACTTTTTTCTTTGGGTTGTTCGATTCAATCGGAGTTCATCCTGTAATTACTTTTAATGGAGGAACTGACGCATTGCCAAAAACATGGAATGTTCCATTCAATGTTTTTGATGCCCCCATTCAGAATTCAAATCCACCAATTGGAAGTCCAATCGTTGCACAGATTTCTGAGTCTGCTGCTGATTGGGTTGTGAATGGTGTTCGCGAAATTGTTAGCGGAAGTTCAATGGCAATTCATTCGAATGATACACTTAAAGTAAATGGAGAATTGATTATTGATAGCGGCGGCGAAGTTGCAGGTTCTGAAACTGAAACTGATTCAACAGGGTTTGTTGCTACTGCCGGACCACTCCTTTTATTTGGAACTAATGGGGTTGTTAATGTTTTAAATACAGCACTCGGTTCCGGATTATTGTCAGAAGCTGTTAGCAATGTTGCATTTAAAAATCGAACAGCAGATTTTAACTGGAGTTTAAATGCTGTCAGTAGCTCTGGGAAAATTATTTACAGTTCCGCTACCGCACAAAGTATTACTTCACGCACTTATAATAAATTGTTTTTCACCGGAGCTGGAACAAAATCAAGTTTAGGGAATGTAACGGTCAATGATTCACTGAGCGCTTCTTCAACACTTTCACTCAGCTCTTTTAATGTAACAACAAAGAAAAATGTAACTATTAATTCGGGTATTGGTGGTTCCGGAGGAATAATTTTTAATGGAAATACGAATCAGAATATTTCCGGGTCAAGTACAAATTGGGAAAATCTTACTATCAATAATTCAATGGGTGTAACACTTCAAAGCGATGTAACAACAAACGCTGTTGTAATTTTTACTTCAGGAAAAGTGAATACTTCTTCTGCCGCAAAATTAATTCTGGGAACAAGTGGAAACCATGCAGGTTCAGGTTCGACAAGTTTTGTGAATGGCCCAATGAGTAAATCAACTGGAAGCACAACTGCATTTATATTTCCTGTTGGAAAAGGAAGCACATATCGTCCGCTTGAAATAACACCTCAATCAGGATCTCCAACAACATGGACAGGTGAATATTTTGCAAGTGCATATTCAAATACCAGTAGTGTTCAGTCACCAATAGTTTCAGTAAGTACTGCTGAATATTTTGTTTTGGACCGAAGTGGAGTTTCTCCTTCGAACGCAACAGTAAAATTAAACTGGGGAGCAGGTAGCGGATTCACTGATACACTTGGATTGCGAGTAGCAAGATGGAATGGTGCTGCATGGGAAAATGCAGGCAAGAGTGCATCAACCGGAGATGCTTCAGCTGGAAGTATTACATCAAATGTTGTTTCATCTTTCTCTCCGTTTACATTCGGAAGAGTTGCTACTAATACAATAACAACATTAAACACTAGTCAACCAGGTTATTGTCAAGGAACCTACATGGATGTACCTTTTACATCAACTGGCACCTATAATAGTGGTAATATTTATACAGTTCAACTTTCTGATTTAAATGGTTCATTTACTTCACCTATTTCAATTGGTTCAATTAATTCAACTGCTAATAATGGAACTATTTTTTGTTTTACAGCATACACATTATTACCAGGAACTACCTATCGGATCCGTGTTATTAGTTCAAATCCTGCGATTGTCGGAACTCCAACTATCTCAGATTTAATTATCTCTGGAATGCAAAATGCATCCATACTTGCTTCACCTGGTACAACCGTTTGCCCATCAGGTACTGTTACACTCTCTCTAACTTCATCTTATTTTTCATATCATTGGAGTATTGGTTCAACAGAAACTTCAGTTTCGGTTGGGGCTGGTTTCAACTATAGTGTGGTTGTTTCAAATATTGATGGGTGTGTAGACACAGGATTTATTACTATCAATTCATCCCCTTGTGATGCCCCAACAAATGATACAGCCACAAACATTACCGGAACAGGTGTAAAAATTTCATGGACAGGAAATGACTGCGCGGTGAAGTATCGAATTCAATATCGTGTAGTAGGTGTAACAGCGTGGACAACAAAAACTGTTGCCGCACCAACTTTGTTCAAAAGCTTAACAGGGTTGCTCAGCAGTACTAATTACGAATATCATGTTCGCACTGACTGTAACACTAATGGTTCAATTGCTTCCGCTTACACTGCGATTAAAACTTTCACCACACCATGTAATTGTGCGAAGCCAACGACCATTAATGTGTCAAATATTACTCAAACGGGAGCAAGCATTAACTGGGCAGGAAATACCTGCGCAGTAAAATATCGTTTACAATACCGTAAACAAGGAGTGACAGCATGGACAACCACAACTATTACAGCTCCCATTGTAACTAAAACGCTAACTAATCTTTTAGCGAATACTACTTACGAATACCATTTGCGTAGCGATTGCAATGCAACAGGCTCCCTAAATTCAGGATTCACGACAACTCAAACATTTACTACTGCATTGCGATTGGAAGATGTTGCTGCAAACATTTCTGCTTATGATTTATCTATTTTTCCGAATCCATCTGATGGCAATTTTTCTTTGCATATTAATGCTGGTATAGAGGGAATTGGTGTTTTGAAATTTACCGATATTCTTGGTCGGGAAATTCTAAATTCATCTGTTACGCTCACGAATGGCGAGAATATTTTTAACTATTCATTGCACAATGTTTCATCAGGAATTTATTTTGTTGAATTGATTTCCGCCAATGGAGTAAATACCAAGAAACTGAGAATTTCAAATCAGTAATAATTTTTAAAATGAAAATCCTGTTTCACAAATTGCGAAACAGGATTTTTTATTCCACCTTCTTCACTTCAGCAATCGGTGAAAACAAATACACCTGCTTACTTTGCACATTCACACAAGAATATCGCTTGCGCAATCTTTTTCCTTTTAAATATTTCCGTCCGTCGTGGGCAATAAATTCAAGGCCTTCTTCTAAATCTTCGAGGTGTAACACCGGTCGCTTATTATACCTCGCCAGAGTTTTTGTCAAAGGTAAATCGCCACAAGAACTTGCAGCAGGGTTCTGTAAATAATTTGCCAAAGCCTGAGCAACATCGCTTGGAAAAATTTCCCTTTCAAGCAATGGTTTCATTAAATACTTAAAAGAATTTTTCCATTCACTGCCATGCGATTGCACTTTGTTACGAAATTCCAACCATGTAACTAAGTGCGCTACTTCATGAACAAAAGTGATGGTGAATGCAAAAGGGTTTAAAGTTCCATTCACAGTTATCACATGCCCGCGCGAATAATCAGGCGAGCGATAGTCGCCCATCACAGTTTTCCTTGTTGGAGTTATAACTACTTTTATTTTATACTCATTAATCCAATGTACAAGCAACGGCAAAATTTTTTCAGGAACAAAGGGCTGAAGTGTAACGGAAAGTCTATGCTTTAAATCAACACTCATTTTTCTTTGGTGGAATCAGTTGAACTGATTTTTGTGTTAGACGATTTCGTTAGCTTCATCATTTCCACAACTTCTAAAATAGTGTAACAGCTATAGTCAACAAAAAAAGGAATGATGAAATAGGGTTTTGCGGGTTTAAAAAATATTGCATAAGCCACAACAAACAGAAGACTCAATAAAAGTTTAACAGTCATGCTTCCGGTAATTGCAGAAACAAATTTGTAATTGTTTTTGCTGGTAATTCCATTTGATGCCCAAAAGAAAAGCACCGGACTAAGCATCGCATAAAAAAGAAAAATGGAAATTGTAAAAATTTCAAATGGCTGCATCTTAGCGAGACGACTAACCGAAACAGAAAACAAAGCCATAAAAAATGTAACGATGAAAAATTTTCTCCAATAAGATTTCAAACTAATCAGGGTTTTAAAACTTCTTTAATAACAATATACAAACCTAACAAAACACCGCCGAAAGAAAACAAGGTTTTAAAAATGGGTAAATGAAGATTGAAAAAATTATCAGTAAAATATCCGGCAGCGAATCCAACTGTTACAGCAGCAATGAGCATAAATCCCAATCCTGAATAACGAGCATAAGCAGTGGAATCAAACGGCTTTTTTCTGAAGGTCTTGTTGCTGTTGGGGGTTGTGTTTTTCATTTGGCTTAATTTCTTTCACACCCATACGACAAGTGCCGTTGAACTTTGCACCGGTTTCAACAATTAATTTTCCGGTGGTAATATTTCCTTCAATGTATGAAGTTGATTTCAGAAAAAGCATTTCATCCACTTCAACAGTTCCGAAAATTTTTCCACTGATGTCTGCATTGTCGCAAATAATATCGCCATCAACAGAACCGGTTGTTCCGATTACAATTTTTGCTTTTGATGTAACAGTTCCTTTCACCATTCCATCAATACGAATATCGCCATCGCAAACAATTTCTCCTTCGATGGATGTTCCTTGGCCTATGATATTTACAGAGGAGGCAGAAGCAGATGATGGTGTGCTGTTGGTTTGCATCGGTTTGGTTTCCGGGGTTGATTTGTTAAACATGACTTTAATTTTATTAATTGAAAACGATGTAGTCCTGAGGGTTAAGAGGTAATCCGTTGTACCAAAGTTCGAAGTGTAAATGTGGTCCTGTAGTTTGTTCGCCGCTACTTCCAATTATCGCAATTACATCTCCGGCTTTCACATAGGCGCCTTCCTTCTTCAAAAGTACAGAGTTATGCTTGTACAACGAAATTAAATTGTTCGAATGCTGAATCGCAATAACATAACCGGTTTCAGTAGTCCAGTCGGCAAACACCACAACACCATCGAGTGTTGCTTTTATAGCTTCATTTTCGGGAGCAACAATATCAACTCCATAATGGTCTTGCTTTGGTTCAAACTGCGCTGTTACATATCCTTTCACAGGCTGAAAAAAATGAAACTCAGCAATGGAACTGAATTTTTTTCCAACCTGGTCTTTTGCTAAATCAAGATTGAGCATAAAGCTGCTTTCATTTTCCACATCATCGCGCAGTTTCGATTCCATTGGAGAAACCTTTTTTAAATCAATGCTGTCAAACTGATGAACAGTGCCTTCATCAATTACTGCCGTATCAATTTTCTCAATCGGTTCACCGTTATTAATTATGCTTTGCAAATTTTTTACAAACAACTCATGCGCTTTTACGGCCTGTTCCATGCTGTCGGTTTTCATTCGAAGATTTATTAATTCTCTTTTATTGCTCGTGCTGGCATAACCAGGAATATATTCTTTGAGAGGAGTAAACACAATTGCCGAAGTAATAAATGTAACGATGATGACGATAATTGTAGAGAGTAAAATATAAATATTCACCCGCGAAAGACGGAATGATGAAACCTCTTCAAAAGTCTCATCATTCATAACAACTAACCGATACTTATTCGATAGTCTTTTAAACACACCCTGTGTGGGGTTTTTATGTTCCTCCATTAAACTGCCTGTCTATATTTGTTTGTGAAGTTGGTACTAATTTTAGGAATTCATCGTTTAAAACGCACGGAAAAATTAAGTATAATTTGAAGAAGAAAAAATTAAGCGCAATCATTTTACTTGCATTCATTGTTATTATTTCTGCCTGTTCGGGTGGAAAGAAGGGCAGCAAGTTATCACTACTCGGCAGATTTTATCATAATACCACCGCACGATACAATGGTTATTACTATGGTAAATTAAAATTAAATCGCGTGAAAGAAGGTATGACTTCTTCATTGCAGGATGATTATACTCAGTTGCTTCCACTCTTTACTGATGAACAGGCAGGTAGTGGTTCAAAGGGAGATTTAGATTCTGTGATAATAAAACTTTCGGTTGTAACACAGCTTCATCCAAAAAGTAAGTGGATTGATGATTGTTACTTACTGATGGGTGAATCGTATTTCTATAAACAAGATTATGATGATGCGCTTTCAACTTTTCAATACATCGTTGCCACTTTTAAAGATAACGGAAAGAAGAAAAAATCTTCCGGCGGAAAAAAAATAAAAGAAGGTGATGTAACAATTCCGTGGTTGAAACAGGGAAGTGGTTTCAGTTTACAACACAAGCCGGTAAGAAATGAAGCATTGTTGTGGTTATTGAAATCGTATATCGCAATGAAAAAATATGACGAAGCACAAAGCATTATAAAAGTTTTACTACCTGATAATGCATTGCCGTTTGAGTACCGTGATGAATTTACTTTGATAAGCACTCAGCTTTATTTAAAACAAAACAGATATGCCGATGCAATTGCTCCATTGAAACAGGCGATTGTGTTAACGAAAAAGAAAAAAGAAAAAACCCGTTACACTTATATCCTTGCGCAACTGTATCAGTTGTCAAACAATTCCGATAAGGCAATTGAATCGTTTAAGAAAGTGATTGCAATGAAGCCGGAATATAAAATGGAATTTTATGCCAACATCAACATTGCAAAATCCTTTTCAGGGAATGGGAAAACTTCTGTATCAGAAGTTCTTGCGTTGTTAGAAAAATTAGCACGCGATGATAAGTTCGAAGAATTTCGCGATCAGATTTATTACACCATGGCAGAAGTTTATCTGAAACAAAACGACAGACCATCGGCTGTTACAGCATTAAATAAATCCATTGATGCAAGCACAACCAATGCAAATCAAAAAGCACTTTCGTTTTTAAAATTAGCTGAGTTGGATTTCGGTGATAAAAAATATGTTACAGCAGCTAAATTTTACGACAGCACCGCTGTGTTTATGACAAAATCATTGGAGAAGTACGACGAAGTAAATGCGCGAAAGAAAACTTTAGACAATCTTGTTTTTCAAATAAATATTGTAGCAAAAGAAGACAGTTTGCAGAAATTAGCTTCAATGTCTGAAAAGGAATTAAACAAAGCACTTGACGAAATCATTGACAAATTCGAACACCAACAAAAATTAGATTCACTTCAAAGCAATTCGCTTGTTACATCTGATGCGAAAAAGGTGGATGATAATTCCGATACAAAAAATGGCTGGTACTTCTACAACACTGCAACAAAAGGTTCGGGCTTCAATGATTTTAAAAAGAAGTGGGGTAACCGTGTGAACGAAGACAACTGGCGCCGCAGTAATAAATCTTCATCGGAAGAAAACACTGCGAATCAAAATGCAAATTCAAAAGATGTTGTTCAAAGTAATGGCAGCAAACTCACTCGCGAAGATTTAAAAAAAGATATTCCGTTTAAACCTGACCAGAAAACTGCTTCCGATTTAAAAATTCAGAATGCACTTTATGCTGAAGGTGGTATTTATAAAGAAGACTTAAAAGATTACGACAACGCAATTAAAACTTACGAAGATTTAACGAAGCGCTACCAGCAATTTGCATTGGAGCCTTCAACTTTCTATGCTTTGTATCTGCTATATCAAAAAGCCGGAATGACAATGCAGACCGAAAATTACAAACAACAGATTCTGAAAAATTATCCGAACAGTGAATTTGCAAAACTGTTACAGAACGCAAATTATCTTGCAGAAAAACAAACAGGTCAAAGTCAGGTTGAAACTTATTATAAAACTACTTACGCATTATATGAGCAACAACAATATTCTGCTGTACTTGTAAAAACAAAAGCGGCTGATACACTTTTTAAAGTAAATCCGATTGCAGCGAAATTTGATTTGCTTGAATCTTTTGCCATAGCACAACTGCAACCGATTGATACTTTTAAAACTGCTTTAAAAAACATTATTAAAAAATATGTGGTGGGCGAAGAAGTTGATAAAGCAAAACAACTTTTAGGTGCGATTGATAAACCTAAAGGCAATGATAAAAACCCAAAATCACCAAAAGATTCAACTGTAACAAATACATCATCGCCTTATACATTACACAAAACCAATCCGCATTATTTCGTTATTGTTTTTGGCGGCGATGATCCTTCTACAAAAGGAATTCAGGATTCAGTTCAGAATTTTATTTCAGCAAATTATTCAAGTGCTAATTACAAAGTTTCAACCATGATGCTTGATACCAAGAAGCAGCAACAAATGATTATTGTAAAGCAAATGAAAAATCAGGATGACGCAATGAATTTTTATGGCGACGCTTCAAGTCAGACTTTTTACGACGACATTGAAAATGTTGATTTTTATTTCTTCGTGATTGATGATAAAAATTTTGCTGCATTCTTCAAGAATAAAAACATCACCGACTACATGCAGTTCTTTGACCAAAATTATAATCCATAATACAAATTTGGTGATTTGATAATTTGGTAATTTGATGATGAAATAGTTTAATGAAATTTATTGAAGTAATAATTTAATGGCAACCAAAAAAAATTCATTCAGAAAATATTTACGCATCTTCTGGTTTTTAACCGGCGGACTTTTGTTTTCAATTATCCTCATCATCACACTCACTGCTTTCGGATTGTTTGGCGCCATGCCCACTTTCGAAGAATTAGAAAACCCTAAAAGCTCTTTGGCAACAGAAGTTTACAGTGCTGATGGAGTGTTGCTCGGAAAATATTATTTCGAGAACAGAAGCCAATCAACCTTCGAAGAAATTCCCACCGTTTTAAAAAATGCTTTGATTGCAACTGAAGACATTCGCTTTTACGACCACAGTGGAATTGATTATCTCGGAACTGTTGGCGGAATAGTTTCAACGCTCACCGGAGATAAACGC
The DNA here is from genome assembly GCA_038326325.1 of Chitinophagales bacterium. Lineage (GTDB taxonomy): Bacteria > Bacteroidota > Bacteroidia > Chitinophagales > UBA10324 > UBA10324. The sequence goes on from JBBQJW010000001.1 coordinate 101,245, forward strand.
GGAGCTTCAACCATCACGCAACAACTCGCACTCAATCTTTTTTCATCGCGCGAAAAAAATCCATGGAAACGCGCGACACAAAAATTACAAGAATGGATAATCGCCGTTAAACTCGAGCGCCGTTACACTAAGGAAGAAATCATTAATCTGTACTTCAACACCGTTGCCTTCAGCGATAACTCTTACGGAATTAAATCTGCCGCCCTTACTTACTTCGACAAATCACCCGATTCGTTGCATGTGGAGGAAACTGCTGTGTTAGTCGGAATGTTAAAAGGAAACACACTGTATAATCCGCGCCGCAATCCAAAACGCTCAATGGATCGCCGTAACACTGTGATGGAACAAATGGTGAAGTATGGTTATCTCTCGCAATCAAAATTCGATTCGCTTAAAAAGAATCCTATAGTGTTACACTACACAAGTCCTGACCATAACGAAGGAGTTGCAACTTATTTCCGCGAACATCTTCGCCAGGATATGATGAAGTGGTGCAAGGAAAATAAAAAATCGAACGGCGATTTTTATAATTTGTACAAAGACGGATTAAAAGTTTACACCACACTCAATTATAAAATGCAGGTGTATGCCGAGAGCGCAGTGCAGAAACACATGAATGAACTGCAGCAACAATTCTATCAGAGTTACAAAGGCACTACTCCATGGGGGAAAGATGAAACATTTATTCGCAATGCCATGAAGCAGTGCGACCGTTACATCCGATTGAAACAGGCAGGTGTAACAGCCGACAGCATCGAAAAATCTTTTCAAACGCCACAGGCAATGACAGTGTTTTCATATCGCGGCGATGTTGATACAGTAATGACTCCATTCGATTCCATCAAGTACTACAAATATTTTCTGCACACCGGTTTCATGGTTACCAATCCGCACACAGGTGAAATTGTTGCTTGGGTCGGTGGTGTTAATCATCACTACTTCAAGTACGACCATGTCAACATCAATGCGAAACGGCAGGTGGGTTCTACCATCAAACCTATTCTCTACACTACTGCAATCGAAAACGGTTACAGCCCGTGCTTCCAGGTGCCGAATGTGAAAGTGGTGTTCGAGAATTTCAATAACTGGAGTCCCGATAATTCTGATAACAAGTATGGCGGCATGTACACTTTGTATCGCGGGCTGGCGAACTCGGTCAACTGTATCAGTGCCTATCTTATGAAACAGATTGGTCCGCAACCCATGATTGATATGGCGCGCCGCATGGGCATCGAAAGCAAAATGGATCCTTATCCATCATTGTGCCTCGGTGTTCCTGATATTTCTGTTTTTGAAATGACCGGCGCTTACGGAACCTTTGCCAATAAGGGAGTTTACAACAAACCCTACTACATACAGCGCATTTGCGATAGCCGCGGAAATGTGTTACAGGAGTTCAACACAAAAAAAGTGGAAGCCATAAACGAAGGTGTGGCGTGGGTGATGGTGAAAATGCTCGAGAATGTAGTGAACAACGGAACCGGACAACGATTGCGCGGCAAGTACGGAATTACAGGTGAAGTGGGCGGCAAAACCGGAACCACACAAAACAATACTGATGGTTGGTTTATGTCCATCACTCCGCAACTCACAGGTGGAGTATGGGTGGGTGGCGACGACCGCATCATTCGCTTCCGTAGTATTTTTTACGGGCAGGGTGCAAGCATGGCATTGCCGATATGGGGCTATTTTCTCAAATCAGTTTATGCCGATAAGTCGCTTGGCATTTCGCCCGATGCACATTTCGAATCGCCCGCCTCCGACCTTGGCATTGAAACCGACTGCGAACGGTATAAGCAGCCAGGCAAGGAAAAAAATAATGCGATTTTCGGAGAGCAGTATAATTAGTTAGCTGTTACACTTAGAGTTGCATTTTGGGGGTTCGGTTTTTTGAATACAAAAAACCGGCGGGCTTTCCCTTACAATCTTTTTGTTGAGCGTATCGGTGTCATTCTGAGCAATGTCACTCTGAACTTGTCGAAGAGTTACCAAAGCATTATCGAAGAAACAACAAAAAGGATTTTCAGTACAATCCCTAACCCAAGCAACACTAACCCGAAAGCGAAATCCGTTACACTGTAACACTTACAAAACCCACCTATGCTGTCATTGCGAGAAGAGTCTGTCATTGCGAGAAAGTTGTAATCAACTTTCGAAGCAATCTGTAAACCTCTCACTCCTTTGTTTGTTGTTGCTAATCCATTGCCGTTGCCTTTAGGCAACGGATAAGAGAATATTATAGTTGCTGGCTTTAGCCGCATTATTATTTGCAGTAATTGATTTCATATGAGTTTATCAAAATGCTGTTACACTTGTTCCGTAGGAACAAAATATTGGTAGAAAAATATCTGGCAAAAAAAATCATCTCGTAGGGATGAAAGGCTTATAGAAAAAAAATAGAAATCATTTATAATGCTGAAGCACTGCACAATCCCAAACCTGAATCAACACCAAATAAGATGCGAAAAATATTTCTCTGTAACGCCTACTCAGTTTGTCAATTTTAATTTCTTGAATGATTAATTACATTCGACACTATTAATTATTTGAAAATGTTAACGAAATCAAAATACAACAAACTGCACCTTGCAATAAAGGCGTATTGTAAAAAATATCTCAAATCCAATATGACTGACTTAGATGAGTCAGGAACAAGACTGATGATTAATTCTTTCCTTACTGATGTTTTAGGTTTTGTACCTATAGAGGAAGTGAAAACTGAATATATGATTCGAGGCACTTATGCTGATTATGTAATTCAGTTAAAAGGTGTTAGACATTTTTTAGTTGAAGTAAAGGCACTTTCGCTAACTCTTTCTGATAAACATCTTCGGCAAGCAATCAATTATGGTGCAAATGAAGGAATCGAATGGGCATTGCTTACCAATGGAAAATGTTTTGACTTTTACAAAATTCTATTTAACAAACCAATTGAATCTCGAAAAGTTTTTTCAATTGATTTTTCCGACCCAACAAAAATCAAATCTTCAGTTGAAAATCTTCAATTCATTTGTAGAGATGCAGTAACAAACAAAGGGCTTGATTTACTTTGGAATAAAACAGTAGCATTAGACCCGAACAATATTGCAGGATTATTATATGCGCCAAGAGTTATTAAATTCATAAGACATGAATTGAAAACTAAATTCAAACACAATTTCACAGACGAAGAAGTTGAAGCATCTATTACTAAAGTTGTTTGTGACCCAATGAATATTGAAAATGTTAAGCATTTAAGAGTTAGGAAAGACAATAAAAAGAAAATCAAAAGTGCAGAAATAAAAACAGCACCTGTTACACCACCTAAATCAAATGTCGAAACAGTAAAAACTTCATTGCCTGAAAATTCATAAAAATGACTTAGTATGAATCAAATTCATTTCCGCAATGCGGACACTTGATTTTTTCGTGTTTTGTTTTTTTAAGTGCATCAGAAAAACCTGAAGCTAATATTCCAGCGGGTAAGGCAAACATTCCAATTCCTAAAATTGAAATTATAGCAGTTAAAGTTTTCCCTAAAGTAGTGATTGGATATAAATCGCCATAACCGACTGTTGTTAAAGTCGCAACACTCCACCACATAGTTTCTGGTATACTTGAAAACTTATCAGGTTGAACATCATGTTCAACATAATACATAACACTTGATGCAATGACTATTAGAAATACTGTTACAACTAAACTTAGAATAAGCTCTTCTTTTTTTGCTTCAATAACTTTTGAAATAATTTTTGAAGCATTTAAATATCTACCAAGTTTAAAAAATCTAAAGAACCTAAAGAGGCGCAATATTCGAATGAATCGAAAATCAAATCCTGTCACAAGAGGTAAATAGAATGGAAGTATTGCAGCTAAGTCAATTAACCCTCCAATTGAAAAAATGAATTTTAACCTACCATAAATTGGGTGCTTAAATTTTTCAATGCATGTGCAAGTCCAAAGCCTCAACAAGTATTCTAATGAGAAAATGCAAATTGAAAACAGCTCAAATGACTTGAATAAAACTTTATATTGAGAATAAATACTGTCTACAGTTTCAAGTATTACTGCTAAAGTATTTAGCATAATAAGAGAAACTATGAAGGCATTTACTATTGTGTCGAGTTTTGTACCTCCCTCAGTTGGATCTAGTAACTCATGAATTTTCCTTTTAAACTTTGAAATCATTCCAACTTATCTTTTTCTTTTGCTGCTTCCTTTGTTTGCCATTGCATATTAGCTGGACAATCGCACCCTCCTTTATATAATGGTATAATGTGGTCAACTATATAACCTGGGCGACCATTGGGGTAACCAGTCATTTTCATGAACTCATATTTTGCCGAAGAACTTCTTTTAATTTTTCCATTCACATCCCTTTGAACAGTACCATATGTTGAGTTAGAATAATAATGAGGGTGAGTAGTTGTAGAATAGTTTTTGTTTGATGATGAGTTCGAAGAGGAATGATAAGTTGATGATGTTCCTGAACTTTTTCGTGTATATGAATGAACATATGTTCCATCTTTTCTATAATAACCATTTACATGAGTTTGAGAGAAAACTGAAAAGCTAAAACTCAAAAAAAGCAATGATGAAATAAAAAGAGAAAATATTTTTTTCATGTGTTTTTTAAAAAGATATTGCTGTATCAGTTGCGAAAGATAATTTCTTAAATCAAAAAGTCCTACAAAAAATAATTAGCAGAAAATAAAAACTTTCGTCCCAGCAGGGTTACGGCTTTGCCGAACCCTGCGCTTCCTGCTCCTTCGCCGCTAAACCCCGCTCCCCCTTGTCCGGTCTCCGACCGACAAGCAACAAGAATTATCTTGCTAAATAAATAATTTGTCTCAACAGCTTCACCTGAAAGGAAAGCTGTGTTTTAAAACATATCTGCTCCACTGCCAGCAAATCCGATCTCCCTTGTCCCGTCTCCGATATTCATTCCACATATATTCATCTGAACCAACAAATAAAAACTTATCAAGAGATACTTAAGTATCACCGATAAAATTTCAATCATTCCAAACTTGCCGTTGCATTCGCAATGGCTCAGCACAAATACACAGAAAAAGAAAATGAAGAACTAAAAATTCTCTCTGAAAATCTCGTGTACTATCGAATCAAAAGCAAACAAACACAAAAGCAGGTAGCAGAAGCATTAGGAAACGAAAAAGAAAACTACGGAACCATTGAGCGTGGGCAAAAAAATGTCAGCTACTTATTACTCAGCAAAATCGCCAATGTCATAAACACAACTCCCGATAAACTGATCAAACCAAGAAAGAAAAAACAACCAAAGAGTTAGGTTGTATTTCTGCTAAAACCTTCAAATTCCTTTTAAAAAGCAATAATCTCAAAACTCGAACCGCCGTAAATCATTCTCGAACAGAAGAACACGAAAGTCAATCCTCCGAAATTCAATCTCAATATTCCGGAAACGAATCTCGAACTAAAGAACACGAAACACAATCAAGTGAAAACACAACTCGAAATTCCGAACACATAACTCGAAACTCAAAACACGAAACTCCTAACTAAGAAAAGGAAACTCAAAACAACGAACACAAAAGTGTAACAGTCGAAAACTCCATCTTATCAAACGAAAATTTAATCCTTAACCAAATAATTAAAAACCCTTAAAACAAAACCACCATGAACTCCGACGATTTAAACAATACGAACATGATTGATACAACCTGTTCGTTCGCCGATGACCACGCCGCAGACACAGCAGCAATCCCTGCCTATGCAGGAGTTGTCACAATCGTAAAAAACAAACTCGTGCTCATCAACAACCTCAACATAATCGGAGGTGGCACATCAACAGGTGTTACACTCGACACCAACGCCATCCGCAAAACCATGCAGGACGATACCGTTAAACTCTGTAACGGTTTGCTCGCTTTCGCCGGAGCCACCAACAACAACACCATTGCAGCAGCAGCCAATTACACTTTCGATAAACTGAAAAAACTACCCAAAGAAGATGTTGATGATGTCTGCGAAGGCATTCAGCAATTGGCAAACACAAATGCACTCGCAATAAAACCATTCGGCATTTTACCAGCCGATATTGCCGATACACTTACCGCTATCACCCTTTACCGCGCCGCCATTCAGGATCCCCGTCAGAAAATCATCGAACAAAAAAATGCGAACGCACAAATCCATCCAATCATCCGCGATATCATTGATAATTATTTTGTCATGCAGTTAGATAAAATGACCAACACATTAAAAGGCACAAACGATGTGTATGTAAATGGATACTACGATGCCCGCCAGAAATTAGATATTGGTCACGGCACAACAAGAATAAAAGGAACTGTAACAGTCAAAGACTCAAATCCGCTTGTACCAATTTATAACGCTCAGCTAAAAATTCAATCCGACACCGACACATACATAATCAAATCAGATATAGACGGCAACATACTTAACAAAGTAAAACCCGCCGTTTATATTGGGCAAGCCGATGCGACCGATTTTGATTCCCTGCTCATACCTGCATTCGAAGTCAAACTCGGTAAAACTGTTACACTCGATATTCAATTGACTCACATTTAATTTCAAAACATTTTTAGCAAAAAAAAACCACTTCAGTTTCCCGAAGTGGCTTTTTTATTTTAAGAATAAATTTTATTCAGCAGCAGCTTTCTGACGACCTTTTGCTTTTGCTATAACTTCTTCTGCAACCGCATTCGGTGCAGGAGAATAGTGCGAGAATTCCATGATAGAAGTTGCGCGGCCTGAAGAGATGGTACGCAACTGTGTTACATATCCAAACATTTCGGAAAGCGGAACCTTTGCTTTTATTATCTGCGCCTTCGCTTTCATTTCCATACTTTCCAACTGACCACGACGACGATTCATATCACCAACAACATCACCGGTATATTCTTCAGGAGAAACAATTTCAACTTTCATGATTGGCTCGAGCAAAATCGGTTTCGCTTTTCTGCAAGCTTCACGGAAGGCGTACTTCGCGCAAATTTCAAATGACATAGCATCAGAGTCAACCGCGTGGAACGAACCATCGAACAAACGAACTTTCAAATCTTCTACCTGGTAACCGGCAAGAACACCACTGTGCATTGCTTCCCTGAATCCTTTTTCAATTGATGGAATGAATTCGCGCGGAATAGATCCTCCGAAAATATCATTTACAAACACCAATCCTTTTTCACCTTCACCAACAGGGCCCACTTCGCAAATAATATCAGCGAACTTACCACGACCACCCGACTGCTTCTTGAACAATTCGCGATGCTCAACAGATTTAGAAATGGTTTCTTTATATGCAACCTGAGGCGCACCCTGATTACATTCAACTTTAAACTCGCGCTTCAAACGATCAACAATAATTTCCAAGTGAAGCTCACCCATTCCACTGATAATGGTCTGGCTTGTTTCATCGTCAGTTCTTACTTTGAATGTCGGATCTTCTTCAGCGAGTTTACTCAACGCCATTCCAAGTTTATCTACATCCGCCTGAGTTTTCGCTTCAATAGCAATACTGATTACAGGATCAGGGAATTTAATATTCTCAAGTATGATTGGATTTTTTTCATCGCAAAGTGTATCACCTGTTTTTATTTCTTTGAAACCAACAGCTGCTCCAATATCACCTGCTTCAATTGTTTCAACCGGATTTTGTTTGTTCGCATGCATCTGGAAAATACGCGAGATACGCTCCTTCTTTCCTGAACGGGTGTTCAACACATAAGAACCCGCATCTAACTTTCCTGAGTATGCACGGAAGAAAGCCAAACGACCTACAAAAGGATCGGTCATGATTTTAAACGCCAATGCTGAGAATGGTTCTTTCACATCGGGCTTGCGTAAAATTTCTTCGTTCGTGTCAGGGTCAATACCTGTAACAGCTTCAATATCCATTGGAGAAGGAAGGTATTGCACCACAGCATCCAAGGCAGCCTGTACACCTTTGTTCTTGAATGAAGAACCACACATCATTGGAATGATGGCGATATCAATTGTAGCACGACGAATTGCATTACGAATTTCTTCCACTGTGATTGAATTTTCATCAGCGAAATATTTCTCCATGATTTTATCGTCATACTCAGCAACGGCTTCAATCATTTTTGTTCTCCACTCCTTCACATCCGCCTTCATATCTTCAGGAATAGGAATTTCCTTAAAGGTCATTCCTTGTGTGTCATCATCCCAAACTATCGCTTTATTTAAAACAAGATCAACAACACCTTTAAAAGTTTCTTCAGCGCCTATAGGCAACTGTAACGGTACAGGATTAGCACCGAGTTTTTCTCTCACTTGTTTTACAACATCTAAGAAATCAGCACCACTGCGATCCATTTTATTTACAAAACCAATACGCGGAACTTTATAACGATTCGCCTGACGCCAAACGGTTTCAGACTGAGGTTCTACTCCTGATACAGCACAGAACAACGCAACCAATCCATCCAACACACGAAGCGAGCGCTCTACCTCAACCGTAAAATCGACATGGCCCGGTGTATCAATAATGTTAAATTTATATTGCTGGGTATCTGCAACTTTTTCGCCCTGCACCATTGGATAATTCCAAAAGCAGGTAGTGGCAGCAGAAGTAATTGTAATACCACGCTCTTTCTCCTGAACCATCCAATCCATCGTGGCAGCACCATCATGCACTTCACCAATTTTATGCGACACACCCGTGTAATAAAGAATGCGCTCTGTAGTAGTGGTTTTGCCGGCATCAATGTGCGCAGCAATTCCGATGTTCCTCGTGAACTTTAAATCGTAAGCCATGAAAGTGAATTAAAAAATTGTTAAACTCTGAAATGCGCAAATGCCTTATTCGCATCAGCCATTTTGTGAACATCTTCCTTCTTTTTGAAGGCGGCTCCTTCGCCCTTTGTAGCTGCAATAATTTCTGCAGCTAATTTATCCGACATTGATTTTCCGTTGCGGTCGCCTGCATATTTAATCAACCATGTCATCGCCATAAAAGTGCGACGAGTCGGGCGAACTTCACTTGGAATCTGAAAAGTTGATCCGCCAATACGACGGCTGCGAACTTCTACATTCGGTCCTATATTCTCCATTGCCTTCTTCCACATTTCGTGTCCGCTTTCTTTAGTAGTTTCTGCTACTTTATCAAAAGTGTCGTACACAATTTTATATGCTACAGATTTTTTTCCCTGTTTCATTAAGGTGTTTACGAAACGGGTAATCATCGGGTCGTTAAATTTCGGATCCGGTAGCAGGGCTTTCTTTTTAGCGCGAGTCTTTCTCATTATTACTTAGTACTGAATTTCAGTTTATTTTAAAAATTATTTCTTCTTGGCAGCGGCAGCAGGCGCACCGGCTTTAGGGCGCTTGGTACCATATTTACTGCGACTTTGTTTTCGATCATTTACACCTGCAGTATCCAACGCACCACGAACAATGTGATAACGAACACCAGGTAAATCTTTCACACGACCACCGCGGATAAGCACAATCGAGTGCTCCTGCAAATTGTGTCCTTCTCCTGGTATGTAAGAGATAACTTCAATGCCATTTGTCAAACGAACTTTCGCCACTTTGCGCAAAGCTGAATTAGGTTTTTTAGGGGTAGTGGTATACACTTTTGTGCAAACTCCACGCTTTTGCGGACTGGCATTAAGAGCACGAGATTTACTCTTCGCCTTAATGATTGTGCGTCCTTTTCTTACAAGTTGTTGAATGGTAGGCATTCAGAATTATTTTTTACTTTATTTTTTTGGGACGGCAAAGGAAAACAATAAAAGTCGAAATATCAACACCGATTCGTGAAAAAGAAATATTGAGTAAAACCTGAAGTTTCATTAGATGAAATCAACAAAATACTTTTGAGTCTAACACCCTGCATTAATGTATTTATTGCAGAAACTCCTTTCTTAATTTATTTTTCTTCATTGTCCGTCTATGTTGACTTTTTCAGTCAACTTTTTTCGGGGCAAGAAAAAAAATAAAAAGCCCTCCGAAAATCGGAGGGCTTTTAAACCATTTAGTAATTTAAATTTTAAAGTGACCACAGGTCATGCTCCCATTCGAACATATCCTGTTTAATTTTTTCTGATTCCATTAACGCATCAACCCCGGTTTTGTAATCCTGAATACGACGGTCGAGTACATTTGATTCCTTAATAATGTAGCTGGCAAATAATCTTCCTTCGAAAATATCATCCCAGCTAAACCGAATTGCATCATTCTTAGCATTAAAGCAATCTTCTTTAACAAGAATTTTTCTAAAGTCTGGGTAATAAACCCAATACAAAGGCAATTCACCTGCATCAGGATCCTTTACTAAAGGAGCAATTCCAATAATTCTAACCTGAAGTGTTGAAGTTTCTTTATCAAAAAACCAATCTTCTTTCACACGATACTTCACAACAGACATTGGATCAAATTCATTCTGAACAACAGTATCAGGAAGAGGGTTACCATAAATATCAACCCGATGAATTGTATCGCTACCTGAAGTCTTCTTTTGAAAGTCGGCAGCAGTCATTGGTTCTTTAAAATACTCATCGTTATAAACTACTGCACCTTCCATAATTGAATTATTAAAAATAGTAATTAGAGGATGCATATCCTTCCAATCAATACCCTCGTATTTAAAAGGAAGATTCATTTTTTCTTTCACATCAATAACCCTCCATATTCTCCTTTCCCAAAAAACATCAGACTCACGAATATGATCATAAGGAATTATTTCTCTTTCTGAAGGAGAAACGCGATCATAAAATCCATCGCGTGGCGCCTGTTGTTCAGTTGTGCCCTGCGCCTGACTTAAATTGATTTTAGGAAAAATCAAGGTCAAAAAAATCAGTGAAAAAAGAATTTTTTTCATGGTTGAAAATTTAATTTTTATAGCACATCAATTGAAACACTATTCAAATCACGAGTAGTACCATCAGGACCTCTTGCTTTAATTTTTCTGAAAGTAAACATATCGCCTGGGTGACATCCTTGAATGTAGGTTGCCACATTGCCGGAAAATTTTGCTCCGGTAATCGGAGAAATCTTAGGATCCTGTCTCTTAGCAACATACACGCACTCATATGAAATCACATCGAACAATACTCCTTTAAAATAGAAATCCTGCAACACAGCCCCAATACCAGCTGAGGCTTTAAGTTCTCCAGTATGCATTCCACCTTCCATCTTTCCATTTATCTGAGCTTTAGGATCTGGAATTTTTTTAACGATAAATTTAGATGAGCCAATTGACATCGTTTTTCCATCATTATTAACTGTTACAGTTACAGTAATTTCCTTTCCAATTAAACTAGAGGGCATGCTTGCATTAAAATGCCCCTTTGCCCCTGATGGAGTAAATGAACCTGCAGAAACTGAAGCATTCACTTTATCAGCAGAAAAACCGGGAACAGAAACAGAAAACGGATTCGGAATACCCGCATAAATAATGTTCAGATTATCCGAGGCAACAATACAAGATGCCTTGGCAGTTGTGTAGGAAGCTTCAAAAGGATAATACATTGGAGAACCGTCAGGATTTGGAACCATTACAGCACCAGAATATTTTTGTTCTCCTTCACCACTTGCTGAACGGGTAAATTTCCCCATTCCATTTATTACTTCAATATCGGATCCACCTGAAACAGGATTTGTAGGTGTAGGAATAAATTCTCCGTTCTCATCCTTCGTAGCACTTGAATTTAATCCACCAACAATTACCTGCGGTTTAATAGAGGTACTGTAGGCAGCAACAAAAATATCAGCTTTGTATTCCTGTCCACCAATAATGTAACTTGAAGGAGCAATAACTTTTGCTTGCATCTGATCTACTTTAATTGACTTTGTATAAATCTGACCAAAGAAATAATCTAAAAGCTGTGCTTCAGAATTCTTACTGTCATTTTTAAATTTATTCAAAAGAGTAAGACATGCAATAGTAGGCACCATGTGCCAGTTAGCTTCAACCCAGGTTTTAGTTTCACCTTCTGAATTTTTGCGAGGCTGGTCTATTCTTAATGGCATTTGAGCTTCAAATTGTTTTTTAAGTGCAGGATCTTCAATCAAAGAAAGTAATTTTGCTCTAGTATCTTCTATTGACTTTTGCAATTTCTCTGCTCTTCCATCTTCAATCATTAACCGAGTACTAACTTCAAGATTCTTATCATCAGAAAGTTCACCCAATTCTGGTTTCCATCCTTTAGTTTGTTTAACTCCATTTTTATCTACCCAACCACCACTTTGTTCAACAATTAAATCTGTGTACTCATCAACTTGTTTATTAAAAGCATCTACATATCCTTTAAGTTGCATTGCTTTATCATACCATTTTTGAGTTTTGTCTTTATCCTTTCCAAGTTGATCAGAAAAAGCAGATAAAGTCAAGCCATTTTTGGAGTCAACTCCATTATTTGAATGTATGATACCCTCATTTACAACATGGAAAGCATTAAGAATTTCAGCCGAAACATTCATAGCAAGAAGTGCAGTCAACACGAGATACATCATGTTGATCATCATTTGCCGGGGTTCTTTTGGAATAGACATTATCTATTATTGTGTTTTGGGTTTAGTAAGAAATTTTCTAAAAAATTAACGAGAGCTTGCCCCACCTAATTGCATTGCAGAAAGCATGTTTCCGTAAATTGAATTAAGGTGACCAAGGTTCTTGGCAAGACCTGCCATTTCGTTTTTATATTTTTTAGTGTCTTCAACTGAATCGTTAAGATTATCCATTGCACTTGTTAAAGTACCATAAAATTTATTCATTGCTTTTAAATGACTATTGGTATCCTGTAATTCCAATTCGTAAATAGCATTTAATTGAGCAAGGTTTTTTGAAACTTGCTGAACTTGCTCATGATATTTTTTAGTTTCATCTGCACCTGATGCTAACATTGATGCAGCATTAGTGGCTTCATTGTAAGCCTTTTTCATTTCAGTCAAAGCAACAGCAGCTTCTTTTGCTTTTGCTGTATATTCTCCAGTTGCAGCAGAAGCATCGCTAACATCAGAGAGTTTAGAGAGATTTTCGCCCAATTTATTTAAATTATCTCCAAGGCGACGAATCAAATCCTGATCAACATTAGCAGTTTCAAGCATGTTGTCAAATTGTTGGGTCAATGTTCCATGAGTTGCTTTATCATGAACTTTATGCATCTCTTCTTCATCCGGTGCAATATTTAATTCAGGATAAATTTTCTCCCAATAATAATCCTGATGCGGAGGAAGAATTCCCAATAGCGCAAAAATAAATGCCTCAGTACACATACCTACAATCAACATTTCACTGGCAAAATTCCAGTGTTGAAGTTTAAAAAGTGCTCCCATTAATACAACGGATGCACCTAATCCGATAATAAGATTTTTGATTCTCTTACCTCTTTCCGACTCGAAAAATTGAGCAAGTTTGTTCATTGTTTAAAAGTGTTTATTTGGTTATTAAAGGGTTTATGATTTGGTAAATTCTTTCTTTGTAAAAATGAAATGAAATTTCCCTGATGTAACATTAAAAATGTTAATCATTAATTGAACGACCAAGGAATGTAAGAACATCTCTGAATCCGACATATGCTTTTGCAGAATCCTGATATTCAAAATTACGAACACCCGTCTGGCAATAGTATGCAATGTCTTTCCATGAACCTCCGCGAATAACTTTCCGCTTCAAGGTTATTGCATCACTATTCTGAGCATTATATTGAATATCCGGATTCAAATCCCATACAAATGAATATGAGTTTTCGTAGAAAGCAGTTGAAGTCCACTCAGAAACATTACCAGCCATATTGTAAAGACCGTAATCATTCGGGAAGTAAGCATCAACTTTAACAGTATAAAAACCACCATCGTCGGGATAATCTCCACGACCAGGTTTGAAGTTTGCAAGAATACATCCCTTCTTATTTCTCATATAAGGTCCGCCCCATGGATATGGAGAAATGTCTCTTCCACCTCTTGCTGCATATTCCCATTCCGATTCAGTTGGTAAACGAAATTCATCATTAATAACATCACCTAACTCCGTTCTGAAATCGTTCCAGAAGCGAGTGCGCCATTTTGAGAAAGCAGTAACCTGTTTCCAATCAACACCAACGACAGGATAATTATCAAAGGCAGGATGCCAGAAATAATTGCGAGTCATTGGTTCATTATAAGAATAGGTAAAGTCGTGAACCCAACACAATGTATCAGGATAAACATTTACAATTTCAGTCATAATTACTGAACTTCTATCAAAATCAGAATTATGTGGATTTGAACCCGAGGTTCTGTTCTCTTCTTTAGCAGCCGTTTTAAAATCTACCCAGTAATAAACATAATTAAGCAGCTTAGTATTAATTTCCTTTCTTCCTAATATTCTTTGGTTTTCAGGTGTATAAAGCGAAGCAAGATTATCCTGAACTTCTTCGTCTTCCCAATCAATTTTTTCATGCCAGTTAACAGCATTATCATCAATTAAATAATCTCCCCCTAAAATTTTATGCGCAATTGAATCTTTTACAAACTCAACAAACTGACGATACTCATTATTTGAAATTTCCGTTTCATCCATAAAAAATCCTTGAATAGAAATGGACTTAGGTTTTTGAATTAAGGCATTGTTGATGTCCTGATCACTTTGCCCAATATGCAAAGTTCCTGAAGGGATATAAATCATACCATAAGGTACAATCGTATTCCATTCCGGTCTGTCGAGAACACCAAGAAGCTGCCCATTGTACCCGCCATTGCAAGCAGCAAACAGGCACACAATTCCTATTAGGAAACACCTTGAAAGTTTAATCATGGTTCGTGGTTTATTCACTTAGCTTGTAGAGGTTGACTATAGAAAATTATTTAGGGTTGGTAAAAATAATTATTTCATTGTTCTATCCAAATCAAATTTAAAGAACCTGACTTTGTAGGTGTGACGCATTTTAACGGAGGTTCGAACCAAAAGGTTACAATCCTGTGACATTATTTTAAAAGCGAGGGGTAAAAATTACTTTCTCGGGTTTAGCTGGTTTAGATAAACTGGTTGAATAATGAATCATCAATTCATGTGAACCATCATTTGCTGATGATAATTTCGATAATGAAAATTCATAAGCATATCCGATTGAAAAATCCTGACTAAGATTAATTCCTAAAAATCCAATCACTGCGTCTTTCGCTTTTGAATCGAATCCTCTGTACCCCACACCAACCCATCCAAGGTTTTTATATCCAACTAATAACGATGATTCAGTTTGTAATTCATTGAAGTTATACTTGACGATTGCAGATGGTTTAAAACTAAAGTCTTTGTTTTTATTAATTGTGAATGTTACACTACTTAAAATATTTCTTTCAAGGTTGATTAAAAGGTTTCCATTAGCCGCAGAATATTTTAAAGCCGGCTGTAATACATGAGACCCTGCAAATCCGATATTCATAAATTTGTTAAGGTAAAAAATACCAACAGAAAAATCGGGGCCGATAGATGAAACAGTATTTACAGGAAGAAGATTGTCGTTGTGATTTATAATTGAACCGGAATAATCCCCGTCAGGTGCCCGAAGTTTGGAGCCATCAATTGACGATTGAATAATTCCTCCACGAAATCCAAAACCAAATCGGTTATTCTTTTTGCCTGTTATGAATGAATATCCCAACATTGAATAAGTGTTACGCTGAACACCTTGCTGGTTATTCAGAACAAAAATTCCAAGTCCACCACTTAATGAAGGAACATAGGAACTAAATGAAATTGCCTGAGCTGTTGGATGACCTGTAATGTTTACCCATTGCGTTCTGCCAATTAGAGAAACATCAATGGATTTTGTAATTCCGCAAACGGCTGGGTTATAAAACTCAGGATTTACAGCCCCGTAAGCAAACTGTGGAAGTTGCTGAGAAAAAATTTTTCCGTTAAAAGAAAACATACAAATAATAATTGCAATTAAAAAATAATTTCTCATTCCTTTTCTCTCCATAAAATAAAAATAGTCTTTACTGTTTAATCTGCAAATGAATTTATTTTGTTCAGGAATTCTTCAACTGAAAATGTCGGTTGTTCACACGCAAAATTTCTGCACAAATAAAAATAAGTCTTGTCAGAAAAATTCTTGTCGTTTAAAATCGGGAGTCTTGTTTCCTGAAATTCTGAAGACGCTATAATATTTAGCGGAAGAAATTTTGCGAGAATTTTTTCAGATTCAGTTTTAGAATTTTTTCCCGTAACAGCTATTTCGTTGAAACCAAAATCATGAGCAGTTAATCCGACTAACCAGTTTCCGAACGAAGAAGAAAATTGTTCCGCGATGTTTTGAACTTTTGAATACATCTGAAAAGACATTTCCAGCCATCCTGCATTATCGAAATACAAACCAAGTTTGTATAAATTTTCTGTCATCATTGAATTACCTGAAGGAGTTGCATTATCAAAATATTCCTTCTTTCGAACCACAACATCTTTTTGCCAATCGGGAGTGAAAAAGAAAAGTGGTTCTTTACTATCAAAAAAATGCTCGATAACATACTGTAACAGTTCACTTGCTTTTTCAAGCCACACAACATTAAAAGTCAATTCGTAAACATCAATGCACGCTTTAATTAATGAAGCATAGTCGTCTAAGAAAGCAGGATTGGTTGCAATACCATTTTTATAGTTATGATGAAAAGCGCCTTGATGTTTTTCATCTTTAAATTTTTCAAATAGAAATTTTAAACTTTCAATCGCCGTTTCACAATATTTTTTATTGCCAGTTGCTTTCGATGCATTTGAAAAAGCGGAAATCATAAATGCATTCCAACTCAAAATGATTTTATCGTCTAAAGCGGGGCGAATTCTTTTGGTTCGCTCATCCAGTAATTTTTTCTTTCCTGATGAAATCAAATTTCTTAAATCTGATTCCTTGATTTTTTTTCTTACTGAAAAATCTTCTATGCTTTCCGTGATATTCAGGATATTTTTTTCTTCCCAGTTTCCTTTATCTGTTACATTAAGGTATTCACAAAAAATTTCAGCTTCATCTTTCAAGCAATTTTCAATTTCTTTTTTACCCCACACATAAAATTTTCCTTCCACTCCTTCTGAGTCCGCATCGAGACTTGAATAAAATCCTCCTTCTGAATTCTTTAATTCACGATTAACAAATTCAAGTGTTTCATCAATTACTATTAAATAATTTTTATCACTTGTGAGTTTATAAGCATCTGCATAAGTTGAAACCAGTAACGCATTATCGTAAAGCATCTTTTCAAAATGAGGAACAAGCCATTTGTCATCAGTTGAATATCTTGAAAATCCTCCTCCTATCTGATCATAAATTCCACCATTCATCATTTTATCCAGCGAGAGTGTTACATGCCGCAAAGCGCTTTCATCCTTCGTGAAAAAATAATGATGCATGAGAAAATTCAAACAAAATGTTCCAGGAAATTTCGGCGCGCCGCCAATTCCTCCTTCAATTTTATCGAACTGAGTTTTCAGGTTTTCAAATGCAAGTGGTGAAATTTTTTCGTTTGAAGTTTTCGCTTGATACTTATTCAGCAATTCGTTTCTTCCCTGCATCATCTCTGTTAAATCATTCGACTGATTTATCAGTTCTGATTTTTTTTCTTTCCATGCCTTCGAAATTCCATTCAATAAATTAATCCACGATGGTCGGTTGTAAGAAGGTCGCGGTGGAAAATAAGTTCCGCCATAAAACGGTTTTAAATCCGGCGTGAGAAAAACATTCAATGGCCATCCACCACTTCCACTCATTATCTGAACCGATTCCATATAAATATTGTCAAGGTCGGGTCGCTCCTCTCTGTCAATTTTTATGTTGATGAAATTTTCATTCATGAACGCAGCTACATCTTCATTCTCAAAAGATTCATGTTCCATCACATGACACCAATGACATGCTGCGTATCCGATGCTGACTAAAATTGGTTTGTCGTCGCGTTTTGCTTTTGCAATTGCCTCATCGCTCCACGGAAACCAATTGACCGGATTGTGCGAATGCTGTAACAGATACGGACTGCTTTCATTGATAAGATGATTTGTAAAACGATACTCAACTGTTTCCATAGAACGAAGGAACAGATTTAACTTTCAGCGGAAAAAATTATTTCTTTTTTGATGCGACTATATAATTATCAATCGCCATTATCATTGAAGGTGTTTCAATGGAAGGAGCTTTGATATCGCAACGCAAATTCGCCGTATCAAGTGCTTGTTGTGTCAAGGGACCAAAACCACCTATCACCTGATTGCGTTGTTTGTAATCAGGGAAATTGTGTAACAGTGCATTCACTCCCGTCGGACCAAAAAATATCAGTGCATCATAATTGATATCCTTTTTCTTCAACTCAATCGGAACTGTTTTTAAAATAACCGCTTCAGCAAACTCAATATTTGTCTTCTTAAGAAAATCAGGGACATCTGATTTATGAATATCCGCACAAGGCAATAAAAATCTTTCCCCATCATTCCGATGATGATTAATCACTTTGAAAAAATTCGGGAGTGTTCCATCACCAAAAAAAACTTTCCGCTTGCGATACAAAATATATTTCTGCAAGTACAAAGCAATCGCCTCAGTCATGCAATAGTATTTTGTTTCGTCGGGCATGCGGAGGCGCAACTCTTCGCACAGTTTAAAATAAGAATCAATAATATTTCTGCTTGTAAAAATAACTGACTGAAAAGTGAGCGGATGAATTTTATAACGGCGAAACTCGCGATTCTCAATACCGACTAACTGAATGAAAGGCAAAAATTCAAATTCAACTTTATACTTGCGCGATAACTCGGCGTAAGGATTTTTATCGTTCTCCGGTTTTGACTGAGTAATTAAAATTGTTTTGATTGGTCGGACAGGTGTAACAGTTACTGCTGGTGTAACAGTCTTTTTCGGCTCAATAGTTTTCGAACCTTTTTTACTGAATGAATTTTTTACTCTCACAGCTGCCTTCGATATTGACTTGGCAACTTTTTTTATGGACTTCTTCGTCTTTGTCAACTTCATTCAAGGAGTTTTACTTCAAATCAGTTACAATCCTTTCGCCCAATCCATCACCAACTTTACAAAAATCACAAGGGGCGCTATTTCGAGGGTGCAAATATAGACGAGAAAGTGAAACTTATGCTTCGCAAAATAATCTCCGCCAATGCTGAATCCGCGCAAATACCGAAATAGAATAATAGCAATCACTACCCCGATACTCACCATCATTACAATCTGACTTACGAGTTGCGGAGCAAACGCGATAAAGAAAAGTAGTGGCAAAAGCACAATGCCTGTTACACGGTTGAGTTGAACTTCGTTGAACTGATAAAAATTAATTTCTTTTTTAAATGGGAATAAACTACCGGCAATTCGCATTACGCCAAAGCGAGCAACTAATACAGCACCGGCAATAATTAATGCGATACACATCAACCACCAGTAGGGCGGAATGAAATGAAAATTCAACGCTACTAAAAAAAGAAAAACACCAATTGTCAATGCAGAATTCAAACTTAGCAAAAAAGCACCCAGGCGAACGATACCAAAGTTGTCACGAAAAATCTGTTGGTTTATTCCAAGTGGTTTAAAAATCTGAAATACTTCGCTGAACTCACGAGCATAGCTCACTCGCATAAAAACAAGAAACACACTTAGCGAAAGCAAAAGATAAAACATCCACGATTTCCAACTGTCGTTTCGTTTGCGCAATATCACCTCATCATCTGCCTTTTGTTTTATGTTTTGAAAAACGATGTCTGGATTTTTTAACTTCCATTTATCTTTTGGCCTGATGGAGTTATCTGTAACAGTCGGAATAAACTGATTGAGAATATGAATATTCGGAATAGAATCGTGATGAATAATGACAGAATGACTATTCACAGGATGAATAGCAGAATCAATTTGCGCTAAACAATTTGAAACAACGAGTGTAACACTCATCATGAAAAATAAAATCAGGAATTTTAGTTTGTTAAAATCAGAACTCATTGATGTAACCGAAATGAATTTTAGCTGAACGCAATTGAACCGGATTTCCTCTTTCGCTTCCCACCGCGTAACTCACGCCAAAGATGCCAGCCTTTGTTTGAAATGTCAAACCGGCTCCAACTCCCTTTGGGAAATCGGTGTAAAAATTATTCGGCAATTGATGTTCGATGTAAGCGATATCACAAAACAAAAACAAGTACGAAGTGCGTTGTATTAGGTAACGATATTCCGCCGTAAAAACATTGTACCACGAAGCATAAACCGATTGTTCATCGAATCCTCGTAATAATCTGTTGCCGCCAATGCGATACAATTCGTTCTGAAAAATATCTGGAGCAACAAGTGATTTCGTTTGAAAAGATAATTTTAAAACCTGCGTGCGTGAAATGGAAGTGTACTTATCTGCCTTCGCCTGGAATTCGAATCGCAAAGATTTTTTCGGGAGAGAATCGTAGAGTAAAGTGAAATTAAAAGTCGAATCATTCAAATCGTGGAGGTGTGTGATAACCAGATTGCGAATCACTTTCCGATTGCCGACTGCTGCTGACGCAAACAAGTACCAACCCTTTCGTGGACTCAATCTGAAATCTAATTTTTCATAAGCCGTTTCCAAACCATAGTATGTAACAGACAAATCAATTTGTGATGGAAGCGTGTGTGATTGTTTTATTTCGAAAGTATCAATCGAAAGCAAGGACGAAGAAGTGTTACGCACAAAACCTTTGATGTAATTTCTTCCTGAGAATAAATATTGCAACCCGATTTCCTTTTTCACATCAATGTAAAAAGTATCATTCTTATTTATTTCAAATCCGAGATTGATGCCGAATGGTTGCTGTAACAAATATGGATATTGTAAAGCAGATTTGAATTCAGTACTTCGCGGTTGCAGTTTATCGAGACTCAAAGTCAGGCGCTCACCTCGCCCCAAAACATTCCACATATCCAATGACCCATGACCTGTTACAACCACTTTCCCCGACACGCGGTTGTTTGGCAATACACCAATCACTAAATCGAACTTGCTTGCATTTCTGTTTTTCAATTGCAGAAGAATACTCGCTTTATTATCGTTAAAAATTATTCGCGCCGAGGTTTCTTCCTGTACAAACGGAATTTCTCCAATCTGCCTATTGATTTGCTGAATCAGACTCTCGTTGTATAAATCGCCTGGCTTTATTCCAAGGTAACCATACAGATATGCATTTGCAATTTTTACTTCGCCATCAACTTTAATACTGTCAATCGTAATCAGTTTTCCTTTATCAATCATCAGAGATGCGCTCAGCAAATTTTCTTTCCACGCAATACAATCAAGCCACACTTTCGCAAATGGATATCCATTGTTCTCACAATAAGTCACCAATTTTTCTTCGATTGATTTTACTTCCTTGTAATAAAATTTTTTCTGAGTAAAAGAATTTGTTTTCAGATTAATCCGGCTCAGTAAATCTTCATTCACATTTCCTTTTGATAGAAAGGCCCACTCCACCTGTTTATTCAGATGAATAAAAGCAGTAAGTTGATTAGAATCACTTTGAAAACTATCAGCAGCCGAAAGCAAAAAACCTTCACCGTACAATTGATTGAAAACTGAAACGAGTTCCTTTGTTGCTGTAATAGAATCACTGACTGTGCTTCGATACTTTACAAGTTTGTGAAGTGTAACGGTATCTTTGTCGGAAGGCACAACCCTCAAATGATAAATTTGCTGCGCATGACCAAGAGTAAAACAGAAAATAAAAATTACACTGAGCGCAGCTCGCAACATTCAACAATTTTTTTTCAAAATTAATCGGCAGTAAAACTATGGCAGGGATTTATGTTCACATTCCATTTTGCGCAAAGGCATGTCATTATTGTGATTTTCATTTTACAACTACTCAATATTACCGAAGTGAAATCATTTCGCAAATGGTAAATGAAATTGAGTTGCGGAAAAATTATTTATCGGAACGAAAACTCAACACTATTTATTTCGGTGGCGGCACTCCTTCTATTCTGAATGAAGAAGAATTGAATTTATTGCTCAATAGTATTCACAAAAATTTTTCAGTTGATGTGAATGCGGAAATAACACTCGAAGCAAATCCTGATGATTTATCAATAAAGAAATTAAAAATGTTGAAGCGCACGGGCATTAATCGACTGAGCATAGGCATACAAAGTTTTCGCAACGAAGATTTAAAATGGATGAATCGTGCACATAATTCTGAGCAGGCAATTGCAGCCGTAAAAGATGCAGCAGCCGTCGGCTTCAATAATATCAGCATTGATTTGATTTATGGTTTACCAACATCAACACTCGACGACTGGAAAAAAAACCTGGAGTTCGCTGTAGCACTTCCGGTTCAGCATCTCTCCTGTTATTGTTTAACTGTGGAAGAACACACGCCGTTACACCACTTTATTAAAAAAGGAAAAGTGAAAGAGAAAGAAGATGAATCAAGTTCTGAAGAATTTTTGTTCACGCATCAATTTCTTGAAGCGAATAATTATCATCATTACGAAATTTCAAATTATGGTTTGGAAAATTTTCACAGTAAACACAACAGCAGTTATTGGGAGAATGAACCATATCTCGGAATTGGTCCTTCAGCACATTCTTTCTATGGCAACTCGCGGCAATGGAATATCGCCAATAATATTCAGTATCTCAATCTGATGAAGGAAGGAAAACCGTTTTTCGAAAAAGAAGAACTCACAACTGAACAACGATTCAACGAATACCTGATGACAGGCTTGAGAACTGCAAAAGGGATTTCATTCAAACACATCGAAACTTTTTTCGGGAAAAATTATGCTGACGAATTGCAGCAAAAAATTTCTGTTCATGAATTTCCGGCTGATTTTGAAATGCAAAATTTCAATCTTCATCTCACCATCGAAGGAATGTTGAAACTCAATTCCATTTTGATAGAGTGGATGAAATAAGTTTGTCGCAATTAATTTTTATGACAGACAGAAAACAATCCTTCCTCGAAAAATTTACTCCCGATTATAATTTCAACGGAGCAACTGTAACAGTTGGCGCACCGATTTTAGATGGCGAAGTGCTCACCAATAATTTTGTTCGCGTGCCGCTCAAAACTTTAAATCGTCACGGATTAATCAGTGGTGCAACAGGTACAGGTAAAACAAAAACGCTCCAGCTTTTAGCTGAAGGTTTATCTGCTAACAGTGTTCCTGTTTTAATGATGGATGTGAAAGGCGACCTGAGTGGAATTGCTGCTGCAGGGATTTCAAATGAAAAAATTCAGGACCGTGTTACAAAAATCGGAATCACTTATTCTGCATCCGGTTTCCCGACAGAGTTAATGACTTTGAGTGAAGAAAACGGTGTGCGAATGCGCGCAACTGTTTCTGAATTCGGTCCGGTGTTGTTTTCAAAGATGCTTGGACTAAATGACACGCAAGGCGGAATCGTAAGCATGCTATTCAAATATGCTGATGATAAAAAATTACCGTTGCTCGATTTAAAAGATTTCAAGAAACTGTTACAGTATGCTGCTGAAGATGGAAAGAAAGAAGTTGAATCGCTGTACGGAGCTGTATCAACCACTTCAACCGGAACTATTCTCCGAAAAATAATTGAACTCGAACAACAGGGTGCTGATATTTTTTTTGGTGAAATGAGTTTCGATACAAATGATTTGTTGCGCATTGACGAAAACGGAAAAGGATATATCAGCATTGTTCGCCTCACAAACATTCAGGATAAACCAAAACTGTTCAGTACTTTTATGTTGTGCCTGCTGGCAGAGATTTATAATACTTTTCCTGAAGAAGGAGATTTAGATGCACCGAAACTTGTAGTGTTTATTGACGAAGCTCATTTAATTTTTAAAGAAGCAAGTGGCGAATTGCTCGACCAGATTGAAAGTATTATTAAACTTATTCGCTCAAAGGGAGTTGGAATTATTTTCTGCACTCAAAACCCAACTGATATTCCACAGGCAGTTTTAAGTCAGCTTGGATTAAAAGTGCAACACGCATTGCGTGCATTCACGGCTCTCGACAGAAAATCCATCAAACAGATTTCAGAGAATTATCCGCTCACCGATTTTTATGCAGTGGATGAATTACTTACTTCATTAGGAATTGGTGAAGCCGCTGTTACAGTACTGAATGAAAAGGGAAACCCAACCATGCTGACTGCAACACTTTTGTGTCCGCCCTCATCTCGAATGGGAATTTTAAATGATGAAGAAATAAATGTCATCAATTCAAAATCAAAATTGGTGAACAAGTATAGTCAGGTGATTGACCGAGATAGTGCTTATGAAATGCTGATGCAGAAAATGCAGGATGCGGTAAATGAATCGGCAAAGAATGCACCACCCACCCCTACTGCACGGGCCGGACAGAAAGAAGAGAAAAGCACTTTCGAAACTATTATGAAAAGTCCTGTGACTCGTTCAGTTGGTGTTGCAATTGCAGGAGCAATCACCAGAAGTTTACTGGGTTCACTTGGTTTAAAAACACGAAGCACTTCATCAAGAAAAAAAAGCAGTTGGTTTTAGCTTGAGGTTTAGACAATACAAAATAAAAAGGGGCTACTGTAACAGTAGCCCCTTTTTATTTTATGCCTAATTAAATTTATTCCACAACTAATTTCTTCACTGCTTTTCCAACTTTGGTATTCACAGTTAAAAGATAAATTCCTTTAGCTAAATCTTTACCTGTAACAGTAAACGAAACTGCATCTTTCAAACTTGCAGAAAGAATTAGTTTACCTGTTAAATCATATAATTCATAAGACTGAACAGGAGACTGACGAGAAAGAATTTCAAAATTATCGGAAGAAGGATTCGGAGCAACATCAACAGTGATTGAAACATCTGTTACATTTTCAATTCCATTATACATTCCCGGAAGAGCAAGTGCCTGCACCATGCGCGGAGCAAGGTATCCCTGAATAGAATCAATGTAAGCAAGCGCTTTTGTTTTACCCATATCAGGATTTGTTAAATGACTGCTCATATCAATTGTGTCAACCGCGCCATTACTGATTCCGAAAGCAGTACCCAAAGCATATAAAGCTGGCTTGCTCCACCACTCCCAAGGACCGGCTTGACCGTTGAATGGATCTAATGGAATTACTAACTGTGGATTCGGCAATATAAATGGAAACAAACCGTTGTGGCCATTATTCACCTGATTAGCACGAGTAGTATAAGGATCGTTGTAAGGAATATTGAATACATCATTATTTCCAAATGCGTCGGCGCGATTGATTACATCATAACTTCCTGCAACATAAATCACATTGTCTCCTGTGGTTGGAACAACAACGAATCCATGAGTATAAGGAGCAAAAGGATCATTCGTTACATGGAAACAAACCATTGGAACATCACCGTTTCCGAGCCAAGAAGAATCGCCCATTGCTCCACCCATGTTCACCGCCATTGTTACAGCGCTTGAATAAGTTGGAAGGTTTGGATAATTGAGCGCAATATTTCCACCCAATCCTTCAAAGTCACCCATCAAACTTGGATTCACATAAGGTTCTCCCGTCAAAAATCCATAAGCAGCTTGATCGCTTCCGCTGATGAACTTTGGTAAACCAGCAACTTCAGTATTAAAATTATTAAGTGTAACATAAGCGAGCGCTACATATCCCCCTGAACCTTGTCCGCACATAACAATTTTACTTCCATCAATTTTAAAATGGGTGCTGGTTGAATCTAAATAACGAACCGCAGTTTTTGCGTCCTGCAATGCGCGGTAAACTGCCTGTAACAATGACCCTGTTCTGATATCCTGACCAGCAGAACCGAGTGCCTGAGGATTCCAACCTAAACGATAATCAATAGAAGCAACCACATAACCGCGCTTTGCAAATTGCATGCACATTGCAACAGTTGCGCTGTCACTTCTTGAACCCGTTGTTGTTTTGTTAATCAGTATTGGTAAAAAACTTCCGGTGTGTAAGTAAACTACCAATGGTCTTGCTGCAAGTGTATCACCTGTTGGTTCGTAGAAATCCATATGCAAATTAGTGAGAACAGGTGTTCCCGTTAATACCTGGAAATTTTTTCCGTAGGTAATATTCGGTGTAACAGTTACATTTGTAAATACCTCATCAAGGTATCGTTGTTGTGCTTTTGTATTTTGTAATACTGAAACAATCAGTATAAAACAAAAAAGTAAATTTTTTTTCATTGTGTTTTTAGTTTGGGTTTTGTTGGGTTAAAGTTAAGTCTGTTTTTAAAATCTGTATCAATCATTTTTTCTTCGGCTCAAACAACAATGAAAAATAAACCATTCGTCCGATGAAAGGACCGCCATAAACTTCAAAATGTTTATCATTTAAAAGATTAGAAGCTCCGAGTTTTAAAGTGGAATAAATTTTAGGAATTTGCTTATTCACCTGCATATCAAGCAAACCGTAAGTCGGAACAAACCCAGTGAACTGCGGTGAACCTTCGTAATTAAAGCCTTCGACCCATTTGTAATTCACGCTGAAACCAAAATTGGTGACGCGTAAATTTCCAATATGAAAATTCATTTCCCGTCCATTCAATCCAATATTGAATTTATTTTTTGGAGTGTTGAAGGCGGGAATAATCGGGTCAATGGTATCTTGTTTATTCAAAACATTGTAAGAATAATTCGTCATCATTCCATAATGCTTTTTGAAATAATAATTCAATCCGACTGAACCACCCTGTGTAGTCACAACACCATCGGCATTTGCAGCAACACGATAGATTTGAAGGTTATCAATTTCGTTTGGTAAAAATGAATTGAAATTTACTGCTGCACCGATTTTATATCCTATGAAATTTTTATAGTAGCTGTAATAATATCCTGCGTCAACAAATAAATGTTTTAACAAAACAGCCCGATAACCCACCTCAATAGTTTTAACCTGTTCAGGCTTTACAGCAGGTGAATTAAAATAAACCAGTGTATCCAAATTTTTGTAAAGCAGAAAATTAAAGAGTGATGAAAGAGTGATGAGCGAATCATAACCTGAAATATTACCGAGAAGAATGGCGCGACCAACATTGTAATACAAATACTGATCAGTCAATGTTGGATTTCGGATAGCAGAAGAAAATGAAGCACGGAAAGTGTGTTTCTTCAGATTATAAATTGCTGATAATGCGGGAGAAAACAGATAATCGAAATTCTGATTCTTATCCATTCGAATCGCGAAATTGAATTTCCATTTATCTTCCAGAATCTTTTTTTCAAACCCCGTATAAATTCCGAATTCATTATTTGTAATTCTTGTACTTCCTGTATCGCTGAAAATTGTTCCTTCAGAATTTGGTCGGTACATTCTTGCGTTCGCCCCTACTGTAACAGTCATCCACTTCGGTGTGAATTTATATTCTCCATGAACATGATATAAAGCAGATTTATCGAAGAACATAGAACCTCCCTCGCCATACGATTTTTTTGAAGTGATGCTTTTAAATGCCGAATCAAAAGCAGCAGTTCCGGGGTGATAAAATTGATGATCGCCGATTCCGATAGCTGAATCATTTGCATACTGTGCACACAAATGATGCAATGAATCAAGCTGAGGAGCAAGGTCGGGATTTTCTAAAAACAATCTGATACTATCAATCCATTGAATAAAATGCCCCGCATGAAACTGAGGATAACCTTCTAACGATTGAACTGTTCCGGCACAATTTTCAGTATAATATTTTCCGTAGTCAATTCCCCAACTTACATCATCCTTGTTCGCCTTCTGTAACAGTAGAGCTGTGAAGTAAGCATCGTAAGAATCGCCTGCATTTTCATTTGTGGAATAAACACGGATAAAAAATTTATCCTTCTTTCTTATTTCAATTCTGTTTTGCAGGAAAAGAATATTTTTTAAACTGTAACGATTGTCACCCTGATAAACGGTTGTGCCTGTTCCGAAATTTGATGAGAGAATTAATTCTGTCTCGTTATGAATTTTGTAGTGAAAGGCTGCAGCAAGTTTTAAATTTTTTGTATCATAATCAACAAGATCAACTTCGTTATAACCGGTTCTGTAAAACCGTCCAAGCCCCGGTTGATTTTTTACCCCAGAGTTTCCGCTTTGGTCGTAATGCAAATTGAATTCATCACCGTAAGTATTAACCGCATCATAACCTCCGGGATTATTTTCATTGTCTAACGATTGTTCGGTGGGAGAATAATTTTTTGCTTCCCAATCATTCGCTCTTAAAAAATAAAGATTGAGTTTATATGCGAACTTGCCTCTGCCTACTTTGTTTTTAAAAACCTGATCCCAACGAAACGCAGTTTCCAATAAACCGCGCTCGCCTGTTTTTGCCATCACCGTAAATCCGGGATTCAAAAAAGGATCTTTCGTCGTCATGCTTATAACTCCATTGAAAGCATTTGGTCCATAAAATGCGGAACTTGCTCCGACAACTAAATCAACTTTCACCACATCTAATTCTGAGGCACCTAAAAAATTCCCCAATGAAAAATTTAATCCAGGCGATTGATTATCCACTCCATCAATAATCTGTAACGAACGAACAGGTGATGTACTGTTAAATCCACGGGTGTTTATTACTCTGAATCCAAGTGAAGCAGTTGTAATGTCCACTCCCTTTAACTGACCTAGACCTTCGTAAAAATTAAAAGCAGGAGTTTGCTTAATAGCCAATAAATCCATTGACTCAACAGTGAGGGCCGACTCTCGTTGCTTATCTGTCAATCGCGAATCCTGCACAACAACTTCATTGAGTGTTACATTTTCTGATTCAAGCAGAACAGAAATTTTCTTTTCAAAATCTGTTACAGCAACTTCATTATTGATATATCCGAGATAAGTAATAACAATTGTTAAAGGTAGATTTTCATGAACCGGAATAGTGAATTTTCCATCAGCATCAGTTTGAGTTCCATTGTTGGTTCCTTTTACAACAACAGTTGCTCCAATGAGTGCTTCGTTTGTTTTCGAATCTTTTATTATTCCGGAAATTATTTGGGCATAAGATTTTTCTTCCATCAAAAACACAATCAAGAACAGAAATAATATCTCGAAAACCCTCTGGTTAATTTTCATTCAATGAAAATTATTTCAAAAGAAACAATTGTAACAGATATTCAACGAAAACAATTATTCAAAAATAATTTTCGTACCAACAGAATTTTCTGAATTATTTATTCTGAGAAAATAAGTACCTGCTGAAAGCTCATTCCGTTCAATTTTCAATTTCGCACCTGAGAAATCATTGTATTCTCTCACTAACTTTCCGTACATATCAAAAAGTTGAATGGTATTTTGATGGAGTAACGAATTAAAATCAACAATCAAATTATCAGCAACCGGGTTAGGATAAATTGAAATTCCATTTGCCAAAATTTCTGAAACACCTACAGGTTCGCTAACCGTTGCGGTTGCAGTTCCTGTACAACCGTTCGCATCTGTAACAGTTGCAGAATAATTTCCGGCAGGAAGATTTGAAATGTCCTGAGTGGTTGCTCCATTACTCCATAAAAAAGTAAATGGCTGTTGTCCGTTTAAGGTTGTCAATAAAATAGAACCATCAGTTCCACCAACAATAGATGTATTTGTAATAGTCAATGCGACAAAAGGCGGTATTGTGAAATTAATTTCAACAGGAGAAACTAGCGAAGTCGTACAGCCGGTTGCATCTGTTACAGTTACATTATAAGACCCGGGATTCAGGTTTGATAAGTCTTCGGTTGTAGCTCCGTTACTCCAAACATAAGTATCACCGCTTGCGGTAACAGTCAGGTCAATAGTTCCAGTTCCTGCAGCATTGCATGCAATTGTGCTGGTATAAGCAACTGTATCAATCACTGAAACATAACTATTCAAATGATGATATAGAAAATCGGAAACGAAAGCGAGTGTTGTATCCATATACAACTGACTTGCAAGATACGGAACATGGTCTGCTCCTTCCCACTGATAATACCAGCTATCAACTCCCATTGAAAGTGCATAGGGATGAATAACAGAACTTCCATCAACTTCCATAATCGGAATTATTCCTAACATGTAAAGTAAAGCATGGTCGTAAGGAACAGTCTGATCTTGCGTTCCATGCATACTACAAACCGGAATATCATTTTGTTCAATCCATGTTTTATCACCAAGCGCACCGCACAAATTCACAACAGCTTTAACTTTTGATGAATAACCCGGATTGCCACTGTTGCCTTCCATTCCACCAAGTGTAACAGTATCAATTGTTGATGGTAATTCAAAGGGTTTATCCAAGTAAGCCAAATGCAAAGCGACGAAAGCACCAGCACTACTTCCTCCTATAAATATTTGAGTTGAATCAATCTTATAAGCATTAGTTAGGGCTGCATCTTTTCGCATGAAACGAACTGCTGCTTTTCCATCCTGCACTGCACGGAACACCGCATCAGTTGCTAATGCTTGCGTAGTGGGAATTCCAATGTATAAACGATACTCATAAGAGCAGCAAACATATCCGCGCTTTGCGAAGCTAGTGCAAATTGCAACAACATCAGCGTCTGTTTTTGTTCCACCTACAAACGAACCTCCATGAGCCATCATTAAAACCGGGCGATGTGTAACAGTGTCACCTGTTGGTTCATAAATATCCATCTTCAGTAAGGCATTAGTTCCATTGTTATTGTCGTTTGAACCAAAAATTACATTAGAAGTAACTGTTACATTCGAAAATATTTCCTGTTGGTATCTGTAATCGCACTGTGCATTCGAAATTGAATTTGCAATTACAAGTATTAAAAGAGTGGTAAAAAGGTGTTTCATTTTTTATGATTGTGGGTTTAAATCTAAGATTCTAAATCACATAAAATACACCTGATAAAAAAATCCTGTTAAAGTCAAAGGATACTATTTCTGGTTCTCGTCAGGTTTACCCGGCTGGAAATCCAAATCGTTGTTCGATTTGGAAAATATTTTTGTGTTCGGCAATACTTTTTTCAATTCAGTTAAATCAGCTTTAGTGATTTCGATAAAGCTAAGGTCGAGTCGTTTCATTTGTTTTAAATCCTGAAGTGTAACCATCATTTCTGTTATATCAATATTCGGATTGAAACTTAAATTGAGTTGTTCTAATTTTTTCAGGTTGCTGAATGAGGCTGGCAAAGTTTTTAGATCATTCGCCTTCAAATCAAGAATTTCTAATTGAGAAAGATTTCCGAAATCTTCAGGCAAAGCAGTGAGAGAATTATTTCGAACATGAAGCGCTTTCAGATTTGTAAGTTGTGAAACAGAAGCAGGAAGTGTTTTTATTATCTGGTCATCAAGAGTAAGCACTTCTAAATTTTTCAGGTTACCGATTGTCTCGGGTAGTTTAATTAGATGAGGAACAGCTTTGTTTGGAAAAAAATTTCCATCCAACTCCAGCACTTTCAAATTTTGCAAATCGCCAATCCAATCAGGAAGAAGAATGAAATAATTATGCGCAGCTCTTAGGTAAGTTATATTAAAAAGTGATTTCATGTAAGTAGGTAATTCGCTTAACCCGCACCAACTCACATCAAGTTCTTCTAAATTTTTCATCTTACTTAAATCCGGAAGCGTGGTCAGGAAATTTCCACTCATGATTAAAGTTTTCAGTTGCACAAGGTTTCCGAATGAAGAAGGAAATTTTTCAATCGCGGTTCCACTTGCATTTCTGTTTGTACTGCTTATGTTTAGTTCTTTCAGATTTATAAGTTTGCCAATTGAGTTTGGAAAGACAACGATATTATTTCCGCTTGCATCAATTTTTTCCAATGAAGTAATAGTTCCAAGCGATTCAGGTAATTCAGTGATGTTACAGGAAGAAATATCTAAAATCTTCAGATTCGAAAGTTTGCTCATTGCTGTACATGCTTGCTTGAAATCGAATGCGAGATTATTCGAGAGATTAATTTCAACGAGCTCAGTACAAGACGAAAGTGTTACAGGTAACTGAGTAAAATAATTTGAACCTAAATCTATTCTCTTTAATGAAGTGAGATCGCCGATGTTATCTGGTAGCGAGTGAAACTGTCCTCCGGCCAAATCTAAATACTCGAGCGTCTTCAATTTTTCCAATCTCGAAAACAATTCTTCCAAACGCAACGAAGAATTATATGGAAGAATGATATTTTTCAAACTGTTACAGTCACTTATTTCCTCAGGCAGAATCTGTAATGAATTCGCTTTCAGGTTTAAAGTTTGCAAATGAGAAAGCGAACTAATGTTTCCTGGAAGTTTCAGAAGCGCCGAAATACTGATTTCAAAATATTCGAGATCCTGAAGAACAGAAAGTTTGCTGATCGCCTGATTAAAATTCATTCGTGTGCAATGCCGAAAAGCAATGCCGCGCAAATTGCTGAGTGAACTCATATCAGGAAGCACCGCTAATGAATCATATTCCAGAAACAGATAAAAACATTTTTGTGGACTTTTTAAAGCAAGGTCAACACGAAAAAAAGTGCTGTCGCTTGTTTTGGGTATGTCAAGAAGTTGAGCCTTCGCAGTTTGAATGAAAAGTGAAAAGTGAAAAGTGAAAAATAAAATACCAATTACACCAATTCTATTTATTTGAGATGACAATTTCATGAATGAATTTTTCATAGCCGTAAATATGAATCATGGTTTAAAATGAAAACGAAAATTCAATCAACATATTGAAACATGAAATACGATAGCATAAATTTAAAATCGGAAAGAGTGAGTCTTAACCATTGATTTCCCCAAAGTATTTATTGTTGAATTATTTTCTTGTTTCCTTAAACAATTTAAAACTTCAATTGTTATACTGAAACCTACATATAAATGGGAAAAGATTACATCATGAAAGCAAAGAAAAAAGCAGTTGTTATTGGTTCCGGTTTCGCCGGACTAGCAGCTGCTTGTTGCTTAGCGAAAAACGGTTTGGAGGTAACGGTTCTTGAAAAAAACGAACAGACAGGTGGTCGCGCACGAGTTTACGAATCGGATGGATTTGTTTTTGATATGGGACCGAGCTGGTACTGGATGCCTGATGTTTTCGAAAATTTCTTTCAGCTTTTCGACAAAAAAGTTTCTGACTATTATGATTTGAAATTATTGTCTCCTTCGTTCTCTGTATTTTTTAATGGTGATGAGAAAATAAATATTCCTGAATCGCAAAAGGAATTAGAAGCGCTTTTTGAATCAATTGAAAAAGGCAGCGCGCAACAACTCCGGAAATTTCTAAAGGAAGCACAATACAAGTACGAAATAGGAATGAAGGAATTGGTTTACAAACCTGCGCTATCATTGATGGAATTCGCCGACAGAAGAGTGCTCGGCGGCTTAACCCGTTTGCACATTCTTCAATCATTCAAAAAATATGTTCGTAAATATTTTATCGACAAGCGACTCATCAGCATTCTTGAATTTCCGGTTTTATTTTTAGGGGCGCAACC
Source organism: Chitinophagales bacterium (assembly GCA_038326325.1). Taxonomy (GTDB): domain Bacteria; phylum Bacteroidota; class Bacteroidia; order Chitinophagales; family UBA10324; genus UBA10324. The sequence goes on from JBBQJW010000001.1 coordinate 134,511, forward strand.
AAAAGACACACCCGCGCTATACAGTTTAATGAATTACGCGGGATTGACGCTCGGCACCTGGTATCCGATGGGTGGGATGAAAAAAATTATTGAGGCGATGGAAAATCTAGCCGCGTCACTAAATGTAAAAATCATCACAAACACGCCTGCGACAAAAATTGCAGTGCTAAATAAAACTGTTACAGGAGTTTTTTCAAACGAAATTTTCTTTGAGGCCGATTCAGTCATCGCTTCCTCCGACTATCATTTCACGGAAGAGAAATTGCTAACGAAAGAATTCCGGAATTATTCTGGTGATTACTGGAACAAACGAACGATGGCTCCATCGTCCATTATTTTTTATCTCGGGATAAGTAAAAAAATAAAAAATCTGGAGCATCATAATTTGTTTTTCGATGAAGACCTGGAGCAACACGGAAAAGAAATTTATGAAACACCAATGTATCCGACACGACCATTGTTCTATGTGTGTTGTCCTTCAAAAACAGATGTAACAGTCGCTCCGATTGGAATGGAAAATTTATTTATTCTAATTCCGATTGCTGCAGGATTGAAAGATGATGATGCCACAAGAGAAAAATATTTTGACATCGTGCTGTCACGATTGGAGAAAAAAACCGGCGAGAATATTCGTGAGCGCATCATTCACAAAAGAAGTTATGCGATAAATGATTTCCAATCGGATTACAATGCCTTTAAAGGAAATGCTTATGGATTGGCAAACACGCTTCGGCAAACCGCAGTGCTGAAACCTTCCATCAGAAATAAAAAATTAAAAAATCTTTTTTATACGGGACAACTAACTGTTCCCGGTCCGGGTGTTCCCCCGGCTTTAATCTCTGGACAAATTGTAGCAAAAGAAGTAATCAAACAATTGAATTTAAATTGATGAAAAATTTATTTGACAAAATTTCTGCTCGCAGCAGCAAAATAGTAACGAGAACATATAGCACCAGTTTTTCATTGGGAATTTATTTTCTGAATGGAAAATTTCACGAGCCCATTTATGGTATTTATGGTTTCGTGAGATTTGCTGATGAAATCGTTGACAGCTTTCATGATTTTGATAAAGCGGAATTGCTGAAACGATTTCGTGCTGATACTCAACTTGCAATCGCAGAACGAATTAGTCTGAATCCGATTCTAAATAGTTTTCAGAAATGCGTTCATCAATATAAAATTGAACAGGAACTGATTGATGCCTTTCTGCACAGCATGGAAGTGGATTTAACACAATCGTTTCACGACAAAAATTCTTTTGACAAGTATATTCTTGGTTCTGCTGAGGTAGTGGGGTTGATGTGTTTGCGTGTGTTTACCGAAGGAGATAATAATATGTACCGAAAGTTGAAACCTGCAGCAATGTATTTAGGAGCAGCATTCCAGAAAATAAATTTCCTGCGCGATTTAAAACAAGATTATAATCAATTAGGAAGAGCCTATTTTCCTGGAGTTGATTTGGAAAATTTTGATCGCTCACAAAAAATAAAAATTGAATCCGACATTGAATCTGATTTTACACTTGCTTTGAGTGGAATAAAAAATCTACCTCGCAGCGCGCGACTCGGAGTGTATGTCGCGTTTGTTTATTACAAAGCGCTATTCACAAAAATAAAATCAATACCTGCTGAAAAAGTAATGCGCGAACGAATTCGTGTTCCAAACAATCAGAAGTTTGGCTTATTGATTAACTCGGTGATTCGCCATCAATTCAATATGTTATGAAAACTGTTTCAGGGTTCATCTTATTATTCTGTGTTTCTCTCTCGTGTAAGTCTCAATCCCTGATTGAGCTTAGAGAACAATTTTATCGAGCGTCAATAAACGGTGAATCCGCCGATTCATTTTATTCAAAAATGGAAACTGTTACAGCGAACTCATCAGCGCTTATGCTTGGATATAAGGGAATGGCTGCGTTCACACTTTGCAATTACTCTTATAATCCATACAGCAAACTGAAATATTTTAATGAGGGAAAAAATTTCCTGGACAATGCGATCGCCGCTTCACCTGATAATGTCGAGTTGCGATTTCTTCGTTATTCGGTTCAGAAGAATGTCCCTTCCTTTCTTGGGTACTCATCGAATATTGGAGAAGACAAAAAAATCATTTCTGAAAACATTTCCTCGACGGAACTAAGGAAGACTGATGTGGATTTATATAACAGAATTGTGAACTTTCTGAATTCAGAAACAATTAATTGAAAGAAAATAAATTGAAAAATAATATTCAACCTGTTACAGTCTTTTGGTTTCGTCGCGATTTGCGATTGAACGATAATCATGGATTATACAAGGCATTGAAAAACTCCGATGTAGTTCTTCCTGTTTTCATTTTCGATAAAGAGATTCTGGAACAACTTGAAAATAGAAAAGACAAACGAGTTTCATTCATTCATCAAACACTGAAAAATATTAATGATGAATTACTGAAGCAAAGTTCTTCACTTTACATTCTACACGATTCCCCTTTAGAGGCATTTAAAACTATTTGCAAAGCTTATGATGTAAAGGAAGTTTTTACCAATCACGATTATGAACCATATGCGATTGCGCGCGATACTGAAATCGGAAAATTTTTCACCTCAAAAAAAATAAACTTTCAAACTTTTAAAGACCAGGTGATTTTTGAAAAATCGGAAGTGATGAAGAGTGATGGAACTCCCTATACCATTTTTACTCCTTATTCAAAAGTCTGGAAAGAAAAATTCAACCAGGAAAGCCAGCAACTTTTTCCAAGTGAAGTTTTTATTTCTAATTTTCTAAAGACAAAGCCGTTACACTTTCCAACACTGAAAGAAATTGGTTTTGAAGAAACGAAAATGAATATTCCCTCAATAGAAGTTGACAAAAAAATAATTCGCAATTATCACGAAACAAGAAATCTTCCGGCTGTTGATGGCACAAGTAAACTGAGTGTTCATTTGCGATTTGGAACTGTGAGTATTCGACAATTGGCGCAAATGGCTATCTCACTAAACGACCAATGGCTGAATGAATTAATATGGCGAGAGTTTTTTATGATGATACTTTTTCATTTTCCTGAGGTGGTGACAAAAAGTTTTAAAAAGAAGTACGACAACATTCAGTGGAGAAATAATGAAAAAGAATTTGAGCTGTGGTGTAACGGTGAAACAGGTTATCCGATTGTGGATGCAGGAATGCGTGAACTGAATGAAACAGGATTGATGCATAATCGCGTTAGAATGGTGGTGGCAAGTTTTCTGATCAAGCACTTACTTATTGACTGGCGCTGGGGTGAATCGTATTTTGCAGAAAAACTTTTGGATTACGAACTCTCATCAAACAACGGCAACTGGCAATGGAGTGCGGGGTGTGGTTGCGATGCTGCACCTTATTTCAGAATTTTTAATCCTGATGAACAGACAAAAAGATTTGACCCGGAACATCAATACATAAATCTTTGGGTGAAAGAAATTTTATCAGGCAATTATAATAAACCAATGGTTGAACATCGCTTTGCGAGAGACCGTGCTTTAAAAGTTTTTAAAAATTCATTACAATGAAAACAATACAAAATGTAGTGCTCGTGAATGAGCAGGATGTTGCACTCGGAAAAATGGAAAAGTTGGAAGCGCATATTAAGGGCGAACTCCATCGTGCTTTTTCAGTTTTTATTTTTAATTCAGATGGTGAATTGCTTTTGCAAAAACGAGCCGATGGAAAATATCACTCAGGTGGATTATGGACGAACACCTGTTGCGGACATCCGAATCCTGGGGAAGTGATTTCAAGCGCAGTTTCAAAAAGATTGAACGAAGAAATGGGAATGCTTTGCAATTTGAAATTCGGTTTCAAATTTTTGTACAAGGAAAATGTCGGGAATCATTTGACCGAACATGAAGTTGACCATGTTTTTTTCGGAATCAGCGATGAAGCCCCGGAATTGAATGACGATGAAGTTTCAGCATATCGTTATGTTTCATTGGCAGAATTACAGGAAGAAATGAGTGATGACCCCTATATATTTACCAAATGGTTCAAACTGATTTATGAAAAAGCATTTGACTTTTATAGTGTAACAGAAAATGCTTTAAAAATTTCGCAACAATAAACTTTAATACTTTTATATCATGATTATTTTAATCAATGCGATTATATTTCTATCCTTTTTTGTTTTAATGGAAGGTGTTGCATGGTTCACGCACAAGTACATCATGCACGGATTTTTATGGCCGCTGCACGACGACCATCATTTAAAAGACCATTACGGTTTTTTTGAACGCAACGATTTTTTCTTTCTGCTCTTCGCGATTCCGGGAATCGCGCTCATGAGTTTCGGATGGTTTAACGGTTACGATGATTTTCGTTTCTGGATGGGCGCTGGTGTTACACTTTACGGTGCTGCATATTTTTTCGTGCACGATATTTTTATTCATCAGCGCTTCCCGATTATGAAACAACTGAACTCAACTTATTTCCGTGCACTGCGCAAGGCGCATAAAGTTCATCACAAACATTTAAGCAAAGAAGAAGGTGAATGTTTCGGAATGCTTTTTATTCCGCGCAGGTATTATGTCGAGGCGAAGCAATCAAAATCTGAATTCAGATTATAATAATGCGCTATACTTATCTCGCGGTTGATATTGGAGCAATTCTTTTTCCTTTCCTTTTCACTTTTCATCCGCGATTAAATTTTTATAAAACATGGTTCGCGTTTTTTCCAGCCATGTTAGCCAGCGCGACAATTTTTATTGTCGCTGATATTTATTTTACAAAGTGGGGAGTATGGGGATTCAACCCTAGTTATGTAATAAGGATTTATTTTTTCAATTTACCGATTGAAGAATATCTTTTCTTCTTCTGCATTCCGTATTCGTGCGTTTTCACTTATCACTGTTTGAAAATTTTAGAGAGTAAAAACGGAAATGAAAAATCAGTCAGAACAATTTCAAAATTGGTTAGTGTGATTTTATTCGTCGCTGGAATTATTTTTTACGATCAACTTTATACTTCTACGACTTTTATCGCGCTCGCGGTATTTCTTTTTTGCATTGCTCGGTTTAATCATCAATTCTCATTGGGAAAATTCTTCTTCGCTTATCTGATTTTGCTTATTCCATTTTTTGTTTGCAATGGAATTTTAACCGGAACAGGATTGGCGTCGCCAGTTGTGTGGTACAACAACAATCAAAATCTCGGCATCCGAATTCTCACTATTCCTGTTGAAGATTTTTTTTATGGCTTGCTGCTGATATTATTGAACGCGACAATTTATGAACGAATACTTCTCTTTAAAAAAATTACTATGGAAATCAGAGTTACTTAATTTCATAAACTCTGAACTTCTTCATTTTCGATACACGCTCTTTAAATTCGGGAAGCAATTTTTTCATCAAATCAATTTTGCTTCGTTTCACATCCAAAACAACAATAGTTACTTAGTGTTGCAAAATATTCTGCTGATATTTCAGATTCTTGTCAATGGTTAAAAGAATATCAAAACCATTTTCAATCATTAATTTCAGAAGTGTTCCGTTTTTAATTCCTTCCCATTTGAAATCAAAAACAGAAAAAACTTCAAACTCTTTTAAGTCCTTTTTTAATTTTCGAGGAATGCACTCGTCGAGTAGAATTTTCATTTCCGATTCTGTTTGATAACAATAATTTCAATCCTGCATCCATCAATTGAATTGCCTGCGCCCTTTTTACAGAGGGAAAATCATCTAAAAATTCTTCAAGAGTTTCTCCGGTTTCAATGTAGTCGAATAAATTTTTTACGGGTACGCGGGTTCCCTTGAACACCGGGGTTCCACTCATAATTTCAGGGTCAATATTTATTAGCTGACTTTTCATTCTTCAAACTTTATTTCAAAATTAGAGAATTAATTTGATTGCAAATCTTCTCTCCAAAAAAATTACAATGAACATGGATTTTCATGATTGCCATAATTCTTGAAGATGCGAAATCATACTTTATCATAACCCTCAGCTCAATCTGCGTTCCATCCTGCATCATCAAAGATTCTCAGGTCGCATTTGCGGAAACAACAACACATCCTGAATAGAATGTGAGTTGGTGAGAATCATGCACAGGCGGTCAATTCCCATTCCTAATCCTGCTGTCGGTGGCATTCCGTATTCGAGTGCGCGCAGAAAATCTTCGTCGAGCATCATCGCTTCTTCATCGCCACGCTTGCCGAGTTCGAGTTGTTCCTCAAATCTTTTTCGCTGATCGAGCGGATCATTCAGTTCAGAGAACGCGTTACAAATTTCCTTACCGTTACAGATGGCTTCGAACCGTTCAACCAAACCTTCTTTCGAGCGATGCTTCTTCGCGAGCGGACTCATCTCCACCGGATAATCAGTAATAAAAGTTGGCTGTATCAGTTGCGCTTCGCACTTCTCCCCGAAAATTTCATCAATCAGTTTTCCTTTCCCCATCGTATAGTCAATAGGCACATGCAATTCCTTGGCTGTTACACGCAGCGCTGCTTCATCCATTTCAGAAATATCAATACCCGTAAAATGCTGAATGGCTTCAAACATCGTAAAGCGTTTCCATGGTCGTTTAAAGTTGATGAGGTGCTCGCCCACCTGTACTTCCGTTTTTCCATAAAGGTCAAGCGCTATGTGTTCCACCATTTCTTCCACCAAATCCATCATCCAGTAATAATCTTTATACGCCACATACAATTCCATTTGCGTGAACTCCGGATTATGAAAGCGGTCCATTCCCTCGTTGCGAAAATCTTTCGCGAATTCAAACACGCCATCGAAGCCGCCGACAATCAACCGCTTCAAATAAAGCTCGTTCGCTATGCGCAAATACAAAGTAGTATCGAGCGCGTTGTGATGCGTTTTAAAAGGTCGAGCCGCCGCGCCACCGTAAAGCGGTTGCAGAATCGGGGTCTCCACTTCCATATAACTTTTACCCGAAAGAAAATTGCGCATGCTCATCACCAACTTACTGCGCTGCACAAAAACTTCTTTCGAACGCGCGTTAATGTTAAGGTCAACATACCGTTGACGATAACGCAACTCCATGTCACTCACCGCGTCAAAAACTTCTCCTTCCTTTTCCTTCACCACAGGCAGCGGCTTCAGCGCTTTCGAAAGAATCTTCATCGTCTGAACATGAATGGAAATTTCTCCGGTCTTGGTTCGAAACACAAAACCTGTTACACCTATAAAATCGCCGAGGTCCAATAATTTTTTAAAGAGCGTGTCGTACAAAAATTTGTCTTCACCGGCGCACACATCATCGCGCTTGATGTAAAGTTGAATTTTCCCAACAGCATCCTGTAACACCACAAACGCCGCCTTGCCCATATCGCGGCGGCTCATAATTCTTCCCGCAATCGAAATTGTTTTTCCTTCATAAGCGGTCGCGTCCTTTTCAAATTCAGTTTTAATCTGAATCGAATTGTCATTCACTTCAAACAAATCAGCTGGATACGGATTCACTCCGTGCCGAATCAATTCATCCAACGCCTCGCGGCGCAATACTTCATGTTCACTTAACTCCATAACCGATTAATAAAATTTTTCGCAAATGTAATTTTAAAGAGAGATGATTTCGACGGATTTCTAAAGGTCGGGCATATCCGGCAGCAACAAAACTTTCCACGCATCCATCACTCTTCCTTCTTCTAAAAATTCTTTAGCGAGAAGATGAAGTTGGTGTTCCATATTTTCTTCGTCTAACTGAAAGCGCTCGAACACTTCCTGCATTCTTCCGTCTTTGCGAATGAGCGAAACTTCAAGCCAGGTTGGCAACATTTCAACATGTCCCAGTTGACCAAGATTATTTCCGGTGATCACTTTACTGTTTCTGATTCGTTCAGGAATGGCATCGTGACCAATGGCAGGTTTGGTACTTGGTTTCGCCACTTCAAAAACCGCCGAGCCACTCGCACGACAGTAATAATCATTTCCCATGCGCGCGACCAAATCAATTTTATGCGGATCAATTCTTCCGTTAGCGTCAAGCACATTTTCATTCACATGCATTAGCAGTATTTCACAAATGATGAGATTCGCCGCGCCGCCTTCCGTTCCCATTTCTTTTACCTCCACCACTTTGCATTCCATTTGCACCGGCGATTCTTTCACCCGAAATGGTTTAACGATTTCAGATGTAACAGGTGTGAATCCTGATTTTGTAAATTCATTAACCCCTTTCGGAAACTCTACACTTGTGAGAGACATCTGATGAACCATCTCGTAATTCACCGCATTGATAACTACTTCACCCGTCTCGTAAATATTTTCGAGTGTGTGTTTAATGGTGTTGTCGCGCACTCGTCGCGCTGGTGAAAAAACTATTGTTGGTGGGTGCGCTCCAAACGCATTGAAGAAACTGAACGGCGACAAATTCGGATTTCCGTTTTTATCCATCGTGCTCGCGAATGCAATCGGTCTCGGTGCGATTGCTCCGAGCATGTACGCATGAAGTTTCGCTGTCGCTATTTCTTTCGGGTCAATTTTTATCATAACCTTTATTTACCGCAGAGGCGCGGAGACACAGAGTTTTTTTAGGCGTATTCTCTGCGCCTCCGCGCCTCTGCGGTTATTTTTTTTATTTCTTCTTAGCAAGAATTGAAAAATCGGAATTCGCTTTCACAATCGTGTTTGAAATTTTGCCGAGTCCTGTAATTTCCATTTCAACCACATCGCCTTCTTGCAACCACTGCTCCTGATAGTTCGCGTCATTGAGTTTTCCTGTTCCGTTCAATTCTAAAAAACATCCGGTGCCGACTGTTCCACTTCCAATCACATCGCCGGGATGAATATCAACTCCGTAAGCGCATCGCTCTACAATCTCAGCGTAAGTCCAATCCATGTCGCCCATATTTCCTTGTGAAACTAATTTTCTGTTCACCCAACATTTCATATCGAGATTGTAATTGTTACCGACATGATTTGGCTTCGCCGGAATTTTATATTGCTCGAGTTCATCCTTCGTCACCAACATCGGACCTGTAACAGTGCAGAAATCCTTTCCTTTCGCCGGACCGAGATTCAAAAGCATTTCTTCCATCTGTAAGGTACGAGCGCTGATGTCGTTCATGATCATGTAACCGCCGATGTAATCGTCCGCTTCTTCAACTGTAATATTTCTTCCCTGTTTGCAAACGACAATCGCGCTCTCTAATTCAAAATCCAGTTTCTGAAAATGGTCGGGCATGCAAATAATTTCTCCGCCACCTTGTATCGCCTGATGATTCGTAAAATAAAAAATCGGATACTGGTCGAACTCAGGAATCATCGGCACCTTGCGATTTCTTCTCGCGGCTTCAACATGCTGACGGAAAGCATATGCATCGCGGCACGAAGACGGATGCGGAACGGGCGCCAACAAATTCAAATCAGCTAATTGCTTTGGCTTCGCAGTTTTTACTTTTCCATCAATCACGCGCTGATTAAATTCTAAAGCCATTTCAATTACATCTTCCCACGAATACAAAAACAGTTGCATATTGTCGGGAAACTGCCAGTCGAGATCGCGCATGTCGTACACCATTTCGTTGTGTAACAGTCCGAGGCGATCCTGTTCTTCCATTTTACTCCAGTAAGAAACTAATTTCATTTTATTTTTTTGATTGCGACAAATATAAACTCACATCAATAGTTCGCTGTCGCGATTATCGGTTGTTGATTTCTTATAGTTGAGTCGAGATTCCACTTTCTGAATTTGCCTTTCGATTACCAGGTCAGCTAAAACTTCTGCAGGTTTATCGGGGTGCTCAGCTAATAACTCATTTGCACGATTCTCACTCACATCAACGCGATATAAAATCCAAAGCAGTTTCTCGAAATCGTGATTGAGTAAATCATCAATCCTGTCAATTAATATTTTTCGCAACTTATCGAAATCACTGTCTGGTAATTCAGGTAAATTGAAATTGTGAATTATAATTTCCTGAGTTTGTTTTTTTATTTCTGATTCGTTCATCTTCTTCAAAGAATAAAATTACCAATCCGTATTTCATTTTCGATTTTTTTCCATCACCCCAATTCCAAATAAAGCGAAATCATATTTTACAGGGTCGTTTGAATCAAATTGTTTTAATGCTTCGGTAAGTTCGAGTGCGGTTTGCCAGTCGGCGTTTTTTCTTTTTATCAATCCGAGTTTGCGAGCCACTCTTTCCACATGCAAGTCAACAGGGCAGATTAATTGTGACGGAGAAATTTTTTTCCAGAGTCCGAAATCAACTCCGTAATTATCACAACGCACCATCCAACGCAAGTACATGTTTATTCTTTTGCATGAACTCTTGCGCACTGGAGTTGGAACATGCTTGCGTGTTCGCAATGGGAAATCAGGCAACGAAAAAAAAGATTCATGGTACCGAATCAAGGCTTCACCAATATTGATTTCATTTTTCTGTAGGAGAAATAAATTCTCTAAAGATTTATTTGCTGAATAATGATGACGAAGAAAATGAATGAAGTAAAGTGTATCAGTGAAATTAAAAGTTCGGTGCTTGAAATTTTCGAATCGCTTCAAATCTTTTTCCTGGTGACGAAGAATAAAATCATGAGGAGAATTTTCCATCAACCGCATTAACTCCCGGCATTTATTGATAATGGTTTTGCGTTGCCCCCAGGCAAGTGTCGCGGCGAACAATCCTGCGATTTCAATATCCTGTTTCTTTTTGAAAGAATGAGGAATACAAATCGGATCGTTCGTAATAAAGGAAGGAGAATTATATAACTCAACTTTTGAGTCGAGGAATTTTTTTAATTCTCGTGATGTCATTTTGCTTTCTATTCAGCTGATTTTATATCAGATAAAATCCGTGATAATTCCTTTTCAGAAATAGTTGGTCGTTCTGATTTATCGTAAATAGTGGCAAGATAAAGTCGTTCCGGATTTTGATTACTCGCCTGAGTAAATATCAAATTTGTAATTACACGAGCGCCGCCACTTTTTCCTCTCCCCTTACTTTTAATAGAGATTCTTATTTTGAAAAAATTCTTTCCGATTGAAGTCCCCTGTAACGGTTGAATACTAAGTGACTCTCCCAAGTTTTTAATTTCAGATTTAAGTGAAGGATATTTTTTAATAAGTCGTTTTGCCTCCCTCTCAAATCTTTCGGTGGTGCGAATTTCACAAGCCATTTAAAAACCGCTTAAGTGTTCTTGGCTTTTTCTTCCCCTTCTCAATCAAATCAATTTCACTGACCGCTTCAGTCAAATCCACTTTCATTTTTTTGAAATCGAGCAGTCGTTGATGTTCTTCAAAAAAAATATTCCAGTCGGAAATCGGAATCTGAACGGCGGTTTTTTTCCCGGCACTATCAGTCAAATATTTTATCGCGAGATTCATGGGTAATTTTTTTTCAAAGTTATCGAATGAAATTTCTTTTTCGAAAATTATTTTAGAAAAGTGAAATCAGATTTCATAATCTGCCATAAACTCCGAAGTGGAAATTATATCGTCGTGTAACACTCTGTCGGCGGTGTTGAACGAAACTTTCTTTCTGTATTCAGCAATCAGCGCTTCGATTTTACCGCTGCTCTTTAATGGTCTTCTGAATTCGAGCGCTTGTGCTGCATTGAGTAATTCAATTGCGAGAATATTTTCAAGATTGTGTAACACTCTCAAACATTTTGTCGCGGCGTTGGCGCCCATACTCACATGGTCTTCTTGTCCGTTGCTACTAACGATGCTGTCAACTGAAGCAGGAGTACATAATTGTTTGTTCTGACTTACAAGCGAAGCGGCGGTGTATTGCGGAATCATCATTCCGGAATTGAGTCCTGGATTGGAAACCAGAAAAGCGGGTAATCCTCTTGCGCCGCTGATGAGTTGATAGGTTCTTCTTTCTGAAATGCTTCCTAATTCCGCCAAAGCAATCGCCAGAAAATCCAACGAGAGCGCGAGCGGCTGACCATGAAAATTTCCGCCACTGATGATTAAATCTTCTTCCGGAAAAATATTCGGATTGTCTGTAACAGAATTTATTTCGGTTGAAATTACTGATGTAACATATTCCATCGCGTCTTTCGAGGCGCCGTGCACCTGCGGAATACAACGAAAAGAATACGGGTCCTGAACTTGTTCCTTTTTCTTCGAAGCGATTTCACTTCCGCTTAATAATTCTAAAATATTTTTCGCTGTTTGAATTTGCCCATTGTGCGGTCGCACTTTATGAATCGAAGGATGAAACGGTTCTGTTCTGCAATCAAACGTGTCGAGTGATACACCTGCAATCGCATCGCTCCACTTTGACAAACGATTTGCTTTTATGAGAATGTGCGCCGCATAAGCGTTCATGAATTGTGTTCCGTTCAACAACGCTAATCCTTCTTTCGATTTTAATTTGAGTGGCGACCATTTAAAATGCGGAAGCAATTCCGCTGAAGAAAATTTCTTTCCTTCATAATAAACTTCACCTAAACCAAGTAACGGCAAACTCAAATGAGCGAGTGGAGCCAAATCACCCGAAGCGCCAAGAGAACCTTGTTCATACACGACCGGATAAATTCCGAGATTGTAAAAATCAATCAGTCTCCAGACAGTACTTAAATCAATCCCTGAATTTCCATAGGAGAGTGATTGAATTTTCAGGACCAACATCAGTTTCACAATTTCCTGAGGCACTTCGGCTCCTGTTCCACACGCGTGCGACTTTACCAGATTCTCCTGTAACAGTTCAATCTGGTCCGGAGAAATTTTCACATTGCACAACGAACCGAAACCCGTATTAATACCATAGAAAAGTTCTTCGCTGTTCTTTAATTTATCGTCGAGATAAGTTCGGCAAGCGATTATTTTATCGCGCGATTCATCAGAGAGTTGAAGTTTATAATCACCATTAGCAATATCACGAAGTTTTTCAATCGTTAATTTTTCAGAAGAGATTAAATGCGTGTTTGACATGTTTTATTTTTTACCGCAGAGACGCAGAGGCGCAGAGTTTCGTTTGCTGAATTCTATTTGTCATTCTTAAAAAATTTACCGCAGAGGCGCAGAGTTTTTTATTCATAAAAATTATTGACATATCTTTTGAATCCATCCTTCAAAAGTGGAACATTAAAGTTGACCAAAAATCCAAGTTTCTTTTTTGATAATTTCAAGTAGGAAATCAAAGTTGCCTCAAAAACCGGGTGTAGAATTTCTACAGATTTTAATTCGATTACTATTTCTTCTTCAACTAATAAATCCATTCTAAAATCCTTTTCCAATTCAATTCCTTTATAAATCAATGGAAGATAAACCTGATTACGAACATTAATTCCTCGTGATCTCAACTCATAAATTAAACATGCTTCATAAACAGATTCGAGTAAACCAGGTCCCATTTCTTTATGGACGGTTATACATGAATCTAAAATAGTTCCTGTAACAGTATGAAAATCTAAGGTGTTCATCTCTGCGCCTCTGCGTCTCTGCGGTTAAGTAACTCACTGATTATTTCTTCACTACTCATCATTCGTTGTTCGCCGCTGTTCATGTTTTTGAAAGCGAGTTTTCCTGATTTCATTTCATCTTCACCAATCACAATCACGAATGGAATTTTTCTATCGTTGGCGTACTTCATTTGCTTCTTCAGTTTTTCCACAGATGGATATACCTCAGTCGAAATATTTTCTTTTCTGAATTGTTGAACGATCGGTAATGCGTATTCAATTCCCTTATCGTCAAAGCAAACAAAAAGCGCCTGAGTGGTTTTTAAAGATTCATCAGGAAATAATTTCAATTCTTCAATCACATCATAAATTCTATCTGCGCCAAAGGAAATTCCGACACCGCTTACTCCATCCAAACCAAACATGCCGGTGAGATTATCGTAGCGACCGCCGCCGCCGAGACTTCCCATTTGAACTGTAACAGGTTTCACTTCTAAAATTGCTCCCGTGTAATAATTCAATCCACGAGCGAGGGTAAAATCTATTTCAACAGAATTGGTTGTATCGCCACTCAATTCCAAAAAGTGTAAAACACTTTGCAATTCTTCAATTCCTTTTTTTCCGATTTCAGAATGGCCCATCAGTTCGGTCGCCTGTAACAGTTGTTTCTTGGTTGAACCCGTTAAAGAGAAAAACTTCTCTAACACCTGCATCTGGCTTTCGCTGATTCCTTTGTTGTGCAAATCCTGACGAACTCCCTGCAATCCGACTTTATCGAACTTATCAATCGCGATGGTAATGTCCATAAATTTTTCAGTCGCGTTCATCGCCTCCGCAATACCTGAAAGAATTTTTCGATTGTTGATTCGAATGCTTACGGGGATTTTCAGTTGAGAAAAAACTTCATCATAAATTCTAATGAGTTCCATTTCAAGAATGAGCGAATCACTTCCAATCACATCCGCGTCGCACTGATAAAATTCTCGGTAACGACCTTTCTGTGGACGGTCAGCGCGCCATACAGGTTGAATCTGGTAACGACGAAACGGAAACACAATTTCATTCTGATGCATCACAACATATCGCGCGAATGGAACTGTTAAATCGTAGCGCAAAGCTTTTTCAGCAATATGTTTGGAAAGATTTTTAAATTTTTCTCCAAGTTCTTCAAGAAAAATATTATCACTTGGTTTTTTCGCGTCCAATATTGAAGATAATTTTTCGTGTTCTTCATTGTTTAATTCTCTCATCATTGGAACAAGAAATTGAGAAGAAACATCAGCAACTAAATTTCCTGAATTCAAAATTTTATAAATCAATTTATCTCCTTCATCTCCATATTTTCCAGTGAGAGTAGAAAGATTTTCAAACGATGGAGTTTCAATCGGTTGGTAACCGTATTTCTCAAACACATTACGAATGCAATCGAAAATATATTTCCGTTTCGATACCTGCTCAGGATTGAAATCTCTCGTGCCGCTCGGAACTGATGGTTTTTGTTTCGCCATATCGGGGCGAATATAAACAGTGAACTGTAGTCAGTTAACAGTAATCAAATCATCCAACGAGAATTCGTCTTCAAATCAATTTGTCAATTGCCGCAGCGAGCTTTCTATCCTTTTCTGTTACAACATCGCCCATCGAATGAGTTGATAATTTTATCTCTACACGATTATAAACATTCGCCCATTCAGGATGATGGTCCATTTTTTCAGCGATCATTGCAACGCGTGTCATGAACGCGAATGCTTCTGAAAAATCTTTGAACTGAAAAGTTCGCTGTAATGAGTTTTCTTTTTCTATCCACATGTTAATCGAAAATTAAATTTTCTTTTGATTTCAAATCTACCACTTCCACGCTTTTCACCGCCTGCACTTCTGCAATTCCTTTTAACTGTTTCATAAAATCGTCTTCCTCGCCATCGCAATCGCCTTTCACCATAAATAAATAATCAGCAAATTTCAATTCAGGAATAAAAATATTCCCCTTGTATTTATTGGCAAGCAGGTGATACTCGCGCTGTAACAGTTCAACCTTGCATGAATACCGACTGAAATTCGCAATCATGTTTTTTTTCGGATAGTTCACAATAATATCTTCTTCACAAATCAATTTCAAAAAAAAAGCTTTCTGAATCTGATAACTCAACTGGTACTCGCGAAGGGTGGTGGAAATAGCAAATAGTTTGAACTCGAAATCGAAATCAAATTGCAATATTTCTTTGTGTTTTCCTTTACGGGCTTTCATAAATTCAGGGTCAAAGATGTTTTCAAAATAAACCTGAACGATGTGCTGAAATCAACCGAAATGTGTGTAAGTGTATTGCGTTTGAAAATAACAACGCAGTTGCTTTTATTTGCACCACTTTAAAAACCAAAATTTAAAATTCATTTATGTCAGACATCGCTGCACGCGTAAAAAAAATCATCATCGACAAGTTGGGCGTTGATGAAAGCGAAGTAACCAACGAGGCAACTTTTACTAATGACCTCGGAGCAGATTCGCTCGATACTGTTGAACTCATTATGGAATTTGAAAAAGAGTTTAACATTTCTATTCCCGACGAACAAGCTGAAACTATCACTTCAGTGGGTCAGGCAATTTCTTATGTAGAACAGAATGTAGCTAAATAATCTACTTGCTTTCTTAATGCAATTAAAACGAGTTGTAGTTACAGGGCTTGGTGCAATTACTCCGATTGGCAATAGTGTTGCCGAAACATGGGATAACATGTTAAAAGGAGTGAGTGGCGCCGGACCTATCACTTATTTCGATGTATCGAAATTTAAAACCCGCTTTGCCTGCGAGGTAAAAAATTTCGATGCATCGTTAACGATGGACAAAAAAGAAGCCCGTCGTCTCGATCGTTTTACTCAATACGCTATTGCCTCTTCGCATGAAGCTATGCTTGACTCGGGTATTGATATTACAAAAATCAATCGCCGTAAGTGTGGTGTCATCTGGGGTTCTGGCATTGGTGGCATTCAGGAAATCACTACCGAATTAGAAAGTTATTATAAGACCGGAGAAACTCCGCGCTTCAATCCTTTTCTGGTTCCGAAAATGATTTTGGATATTGCTGCCGGGCACATTTCAATTCGTTATGGATTTAACGGACCGAATTATGCAGTCTGTTCTGCTTGTGCTACTGCAACCAATAATATTATTGATGCTTTCAATTTAATTCGTTTAGGAAAAGCGGATATTATTATTTCAGGCGGTTCTGAAGCTCCGATAACTATTCCTGCATTAGGTGGTTTCTCTTCTGCGAAAGCATTATCAGAAAGAAATGATGACCCGAAAGCTGCATCTCGTCCTTTTGATAAAGACCGCGATGGTTTTGTGATTGGTGAAGGTGCCGGAACATTAATTCTTGAAGAACTCGAACACGCGAAAGCACGGGGAGCAAAAATTTATGCTGAAGTTGCAGGTGGTGGAATGAGTGGCGACGCTTATCACATTACAGCTCCGCATCCCGATGGATTAGGCGCTCAGTACTCAATGGAAAATGCATTTGAAGATGCAGGCATTACTCCTGATAAAATTGATTACATAAATGTTCATGGTACTTCAACTCCAATGGGCGACCCAATAGAATTGAAAGCAGTTGCTTCAGTTTTAAAAGACCATATCTATAATATAAGTATCAGCTCAACCAAGTCAATGACTGGTCATGGATTGGGAGCGGCGGGTGCTTTTGAAAGTATTGCTTGTATCATGGCTATTAAGGATGGAATAATTCCTCCTACTATTAACCTGGATAATATTGACCCGGAAATTGATTCGAGACTTGACCTTACTCCTAATGTTGCGAAGAAGCGCGATGTTAATTATGCACTCAACAACACTTTTGGTTTTGGTGGTCATAACGCATCAGTGATTTTCAAAAAATATTCTGATTAAATTTTGCGTCAGCTTGCGAGACAATTAATTGCGGGATTATTTTCCCGGAATAAAAAATTCTCCGACAAAGTTCATCATCTCACGGGTTTTTATCCTGTTAATTCGCAACTGTATCACTTGGCGTTCCTGCACAGCTCGCTCGCCGCTGAATCGAACATGAGTAACGAGCGGTTGGAATATTTGGGCGACGCCGTTTTGAGTTTAGTGGTCGCGGATTTTTTGTTTCAGAAATTTCCGTTTCGCGATGAAGGATATTTAACCGACTTGCGAAGTAAAATGGTGAGCCGGAATAATCTGAACAACATTGCTTTTAAAATGGGGATTGAAGAACTGTTACAGTACAATAAATCAGATTCATTTCTCAGCCGGAAGTCAATTTCAGGAAATGCGTTGGAAGCTTTAACAGGTGCAGTTTATCTCGATCACGGTTATGTTGGTGCGAAAAGTTTTATCCTGAAAAAATTAATTGCCCAACACATGGACATTGAAGATTTGGAAACAACTGAATTCAATTACAAGAGTAAAATTTTAGAATGGGCGCAGAAGAATGATGTGAAAATTGAATTCGTTGTATTGGAAGAAAAACGAACTCAGCGCCACAGTTTATATAAAGTTGCGTTGATGATTGACGGGAACGAATCAGGAATTGGTGAAGACCCAAGCAAAAAAAATGCGGAGAAAAAAGCCGCCAAAGAAGGATTTGTTAAGTTGGGAATTAAGGAGAAAGCTTAGAAGACAGAAGACTGGTACAGTATAAAAATATTTCGCACTGAGCCGCTGAGAAAAATACAGAGAAGAATCATCTCCAAATTTTCAAATCATTTAAGCTTATCAGTAAGCAATCGCATCTCCAGCACCGGAGAAAATTTCTGATATAAAATATTATAAGTCGCCTGAGCGATTGGCATATCTACTTTATACTTTTTATTTACTTCATTAATACATGCGGTTGCGTAATAACCTTCAGCCACCATATTCATTTCTAATTGTGCTGATTTAACTGAGTAACCTTTACCAACCATGTTTCCGAAAGTGCGGTTGCGACTGAACTGCGAATAAGCAGTTACCAATAAATCACCGAGGTAAGCAGAATCTTTTATGTCGCGTGTAATCGGATGCACCGCTTTTACAAAACGGTCTATCTCTTCAATCGCATTGCTGATTAACACCGCCTGAAAATTATCGCCGTAACCTAAACCATTACAGATGCCGGAAGTAATTGCGTAAACATTTTTCAGCACCGCGGAATATTCTGTTCCATAAATATCGTCGCTTGCATTTGTTTTCATGTAGCGACAGTGTAACAGTGCGGCAAGTTTCTGCGCATTGCCTGCATCAGGACATGCGAGTGTGAGGTACGAAAGTTTTTCGAGCGCCACTTCCTCAGCATGACACGGACCACTGATAACAATAAAACTATTGTACGGAATATTGAATTGCTGATGAAAGAAATCAGCAATCACCACATTGTCGCCTGGAATCATTCCCTTTACGGCAGACACGATTAATTTATTTTTCAAATCGAGCGGATGAAGAGCGTTCAATGTTTCTTTTACAAATGCAGAAGGTACGGCAAGAAAAATTATATCTGATTTACGAACAGTATCAATCAAATCTTCGTGCACATGTAACAGTTCCTTCTCAAAAAGAACAGAACTGATGTAGCGTGGGTTGTGCCCGTTGTCTTTAAGCGATTTTCTGATTTCTGAATTGCGAATCCACCAATTTACAGAGTGTTTATTTTCAGTCAGCACTTTTACCAATGCAGTTGCCCAACTGCCGCCACCAATCATTGCTATTTTAGTTGCTGAATTCATCGCTAAAAATAAATTTCAAAGCGAACATAACTCAATTGAAAGATTAAATGGTTGAAAAAAACTGGTTTAAATATCGACAGCAAATTAAGCCTTCTTATAAACCACTTGTCGCACAAATAAATTTTTGCCGACATGAATTTTTACCAGGTAAACTCCTTCAGGAATTGAATTGTCCATAGTAAAAACTTCGCTAATCATTCCGCTTTGTGTTTGCGGGATGCGGGTTTCAATAATATCACCTTTACGGTTTACTAATTCGAGTTTTGTTGCTCCTGATTGTGCCAATGGTACTTCGTAGTTTACTTCGAATACTCCGGTAGTTTGCTTTGGCGATATTGAAACTACATCGTGAAACTCCGGATTTCTGTTTCCCCCTGAGTTCGGTTTTTTTTTAGTCTTTTTCTGGAGTAAATCTTTATCAGTCAATAAATGACTGTTGTCTTCAGAATGGATTCCTGTTTGATTTGAATTATAATTCACAAGACTATCGCCGCGATTAACATTTGGTGCGGTTATGAGTGTATCGGTTTTTACTGTTACACCTGCTTTTACATTATCGCTCTGCGTTACATTCTGCGTGAAAAAAAACATGCCTACTATAAAAGCAGCAATACCAAATCCGCGAGAGGACAGTGTAATTGTTCGTTTAAGAGAGATTGTTCTCTTGACCTGAACAGTAGTAGTAAATTGTAACCTTCCCATGTGTTTATAGAATATCGAAGGGCTTTTACTTACTTAAATAAAAAAAGTTCGGATGTGGGTTATTACCCTCTTTTTATTTTCTCTTCAATATTGGTTGTGCTGAAGCCTTTTAATAATGGAATGACTTCGACTTTGCCTCCTTTAGAGAGCACTTCTTTGGAACCCACAATCTGTTCTATTGAATAATCACCTCCCTTGACCAATACATCTGGCTCAATAAATTTTATTAATTCAAGTGGAGTTTCTTCATCGAAAAGAATAACTGCATCCACACAATTTAAAGCGGCGATAACCAATGCACGAGAATCCTGTTGCTGAATTGGGCGGCCGGGTTTCAGTTTCGAAACGGAATCATCAGTATTCAATGCAACGATTAATTTATTTCCGAAATCGGCGGCTGAAGCGAGCGAGTGAATATGACCCGCATGAACAATATCAAAGCAGCCATTTGTAAATACAATTTTCTGCGAAAGCATTTGCCACATGTGAATCAGTTTTCCCAATTCAATTTCTGTAACAATTTTTTTTCGAATGAAATCAAGCCGGCTCATGCTCTTTTGGTTTGTAGTGGCGATTATAAAATGGCATAATAAAAAACGAGAGCGCACCGAAAACAATTACTGCCAAAGTTTGTAATCCGTGCCCGAGTGTTGCATACGAAAGTCCATCCGCCTGACTCAATCCATAAACCATCAAAGTTTGTGTAACGATATAATGGTAAGCTCCGATTCCGCCCTGAACAGGAACCACAAAACCCAATCCGCCAAAAATCATAATCGTCACTCCCTGCAATAGATTCATATGTGCTGTAAATTCAAAACACGAAAAGCAGAAGTAAGCCATCATGGTGTAACAGAACCACAGAAGCACAGTGTGAAAAAGAAACCACCACTTGCTTTTTAGTTTGCGCACGGTGCTTAGCCCTTCAACAAACCCTTTCATTAATTCCTGAAATTTCAGATAAAATTTTGTTGTTCGAAAATGAATCACCAACCATCGAACAATAAAAACTGTTACAGCAATAATGACGAAGGCGATTACATAAAAAATATATCCCCTACTCATATATCCAGAAATTTTTTCTCCTGCTGGATTTAGAAAATTACTTATCACAAATTTTGAAAGCAAACCGAACTGCGCCAACACCACTAAAAATAAAATGACGATAAGTGAAATCATATCAATCACTCTTTCTGCCACGACGGTGCCTAATAATGATTGCACCGGAATTTTTTCATATTGATTTAGCACTGTGCATCTTGTTATTTCTCCCAAGCGCGGAACAGCAAGATTAGCGAGATAGCCGGTCATCACTGCTCCGAAAGTGTTTGCTAATCTTGGTCGGTATCCAATTGGATGAATGAGCATATTCCATCTGTATGCTCTTGAAATATTACTTAACATAGCAAAAAATAATGCTGGAATCAGCCACCAATAATTTGCTTTCTCGAGTGTTTCTTTAATTGCATTTATATCCTGACCGCGGAAGGCGAGCCAGAAAAAGAAAAGACCAATACAGAGAAAAATAAAAAGTTTTAGTCCTGATAAAATTTTTGCTTTCATCAGTGCTTGATTCGGTTGTTTTCGTCAGGGAAAACTAACGCGGGTTTAAAGGATTTTGCTTCCTCCTTATCAAGAATTCCGTAGGAAATAACAATCACAATATCACTAACCAATGCTTTGCGGGCAGCAGGACCATTGAGGCAAATAATACCTGAACCTCTTTTTCCTTTTATTACATAAGTTTCGAGGCGCTCACCATTGTTAATGTTTACCACCTGAACCTTTTCGTTCTCAATCAGGTCGGCGGCGTCCATTAAATCTTCGTCAATCGTTATGCTGCCTACATAATTAATGTTCGCTTCGGTCACCTTGACACGGTGAATTTTCGACTTTACAACTTGAATCATCATTGCGCGCAAAAATATAATTTCATTTCACAACCGCGAGGGAAGTTGAGTAGTTCATTTATGAATGCTGAAAGTTTAAATCAGCACATTATCAATCAATCTCACTCCATCCACCCAAGTAGCAACTAAAGCGACAGCGGGTTTTCCTTCAATAAATATTTCAATCGGACGAAGTGTTTCAGCATCGCATATTTCTAAATATTCAAGCACCGAATCTGGAATTTCTTTCAATCGTTTTATTGCTTCGGTTCTTAAAGCATTGATTGAAGAGAATTCAAATCTTTTTTCTTTCAAAAAGAAAAGTATCTCTGAAATTTTTGCTGCATTATTCCAGGCTTCTTCGCTCAACCGCACATTGCGCGAGCTCATAGCCAGTCCACTTGCTTCGCGAATGATTTCACACACTTCAACTGTTACAGGCAGGCTTTCCAATTCAATCATCTTTTTAATGATTAATATTTGCTGAAAATCCTTTCTGCCTAAATACAACACATCAGGATTTACTTTTTTTAATAGTCGGTAAACCACATTCGCCACTCCCTGAAAATGCCCGTTACGAAAAGCAGCTTCCAGCACTTTATCTAAATATCCTAAATCATATTCCTTCAAAACAGGGTTTCCTTCGGGATACATTTCTGTTACACTGGGTAAAAACAAAACATCACAATTCGATTCTAAAAGCATTTCCATGTCATGCTCAATCGGTCGTGGATATTTTTCTAAGTCTTTCGGGTCGTTGAACTGGGTAGGGTTCACAAAAATGCTGACCACAACAACCTCACATTCCAGTTTTGCTTTTTCAATCAAGGAAATGTGCCCCCGATGCAATGCTCCCATAGTAGGAACAAATCCGATTTTTTTTCCGTCCGTTCTTTCTTTATTAATGAAGGCTGATAACTGAGTTTCTGATTTAAAAAGATGCACCTACTAAGCGTTTAGCACAAACCTAAACGAGTTTACTGTAATTGAAAGTTTGTTCTGAAAGAATTCTCCCCGCTGAAAAACTGAATAAATAATTTCGGTTATCGCACTACAATAATTTTCCCGGCAGTGTATTCAGTTCCATTCATTTTTATTTTGTAAAAATAAATACCTTCTGAAAAACCTGATGTATCGTAAGTGAGTAGTTGTTTTCCTTCATGTAGTTTTTCATCAGCAACTGTTGCCATCCTTTGCCCGAACAGATTAAATATTTCTACTGTAACAGTTACAGATTCAGGCAATGAAAATTCAAAATTTACATTAGTTGTAACGGGATTCGGATAACAATTTACATTGATTGAACTAACAGATGTTTCAATAATTCCCAGGCTTCCTCCATTGCCTGTTACAGTTGGGACGAAGGAAGTATCTTTAATAATTATGCCCGGCTCAAGTGCAAGAAATGAGGTGTACTTGCTTAACACACGCGCACTGCGACTGCTTTGGATAATTTGATAAACCACATTGTTTGTTTGCGTGTATGAATACAAACTTCTGATATGCTGACCAGCCCAAATACTTTCAGAAACAGTATCGAGTGAAATTAATTGTGTGGAATCAATTGTGATTTGCGAATTATATAATTGCCCCGACGACGCCAATGCTGATATAGAAACCTGCATAGGGAAACTTCCATAAAATTTTCCAACCTGTCGGTATGGAGAACCATAATAGACAAAGCCGCTCGATGAATTGAAATCATAATCAGCAAAAGTGAATCCTGATTGTAATGTGGTGCTGAAATTTAATGCAGTAAAGTATCCTGTTAACTGTGGGAATAAAACACCAAGAATTGTTTCGTAAGAATATGTGTTTGATTGATAACTCCAGGTATTGTTATCGTACCATTCTTCACGAACTGTTTGAAAAATTCCACCGGTATAAGCAGAGATATTCCGATACAGGTATTCGTTTCCCCTGTAATAACTATTTGTTCCGTAAGACATAAGATAACTTTGATCATCAAGTTCAATGGTGTGAATTTGAATTTTGTGATTTCCCATAAAAGTCACCACATCGTTAAATAAATTATTCGCCTGGGTTATACCTGAATAACCTGATGAACTTGAAATCAAAACAATATTGCCGACATTGCTTTTCGATTGAATAAAATTTATTCCATCTAAAAATAAAACCGGAAGATTTGAATTTCCTGTAATAAGAGTGGAGTCAATTGAATTAAATATCTGCAGAAGCGAAGCTGAGTCAGCCGAGAGCCAGTTGCTGCTGATTGTATTTGTTAAAAATCCGGAGAACATAAAATTCACAGAATCACCTTCATTAAAATTTACAGCGATATAATTTTTCAGCGACTGAATAACATGCCCACGACTTATCGCAGAATTATTCTGAACAAAATCAACGAGAAACAAAGTTTTTTTTCTCTCCTGAATTCCAAGAATATCAGAAAGATTTAATTCCAATTGATATACTCCCTGATTAGTAACTGTGTCTTTATTGAATCCTGCAAAATAATTTTCTGCTGAATTTGCTGACAACATTAATGTAAGAGAACTCAATTGCGAAGCAGATGTAACAGTTGTTGCTAAACAATTTCCTATTACAGAATCATTCAACGGTTGGAACGACTGTGAAGGCAATTCAACTAAAAGAGGATTAGAAAAATTCGGATCTTCCTTATAAGCGACTGTAACATTATTTACAGGGCAGGAAGAAACATTAATAATATTCAACGGAAGATTTATGCGCGATTGATTTGCAGTGAGTTTATCGAACGGAATAAGAAAAGTCATTTTTATTTTTCGAGGGAGATTTGCAAGCAATGGAAAAATATGCAACTCGTATTCTGTATCTGATTGTTTGAGCAACAAAGCCGGGTCGGTTCTGCGATGAACAAAACTGTTGTAAACCTGAGTTGCAGTCCATCGGTCATAAATACCTGCCTGCACCGGAATATTATTTATCCAGAGCCAAAGGTCTGTTACCTCAGCATCGGCAGGCAAATGAAATCCCATTTGTATTTCAAGACTGTCAAACGAATTTGAAAATTGCGTACACGCAACTGAAAAATCGAGATACATCTGACACTCGGCAAATAATCCCTTCGGGGTTATAACCAAAGTTGCTTTGTCAATTGACCCTGGATAAGTGTACCAAGAACTTTGAACATCGCCGATGCGCAAATAGTCTGATGCAAATAGTTGCGAGGACAAAATCAGCAACAGTAGAATTGAGGTGAGGTTTTTCATTTGAAAAATTTAATTTGTTAATTTTTTATTCAGCTTTTAAAAATTTTACAGTCCCGATGTTTTTTTCATCGACAGATAACCTACACAGATAAATTCCGGATGTCAATTCGGAAGTTGGTAATAAGAATTTATTCTCTCCCTTCGGAAAATTATTTTCCGGAAAATTTGCAATTAATTTCCCTGCAACATCATAAACTGAAATTATTACTGCGCTTTCTTTATCAATCCGAAATTGAACAACACAACTTGAAGAACATGGATTCGGATAGATTAAAATTGAATTGTTTTTGTCACTGATATTTTCTGCTTCAGAAATTAAACTTGTGGTGCCTTTCGAAACCGAATAATTATTTGCCACCCAAATATTTCCATGCGAGTCGGTGTAAATTTTATTTACCGAATAAATATAAGTTCCGTCAAAACTTGAAAGGGAGCCCCAGTCAGAACCATTATTAATTGTCACTTTATTATATGAACCAAACCACATTCTTCCCAGCTGATCTTCACTAATCGCCCGAATATAATTTCCTGCAGAAGTGTATTTTTTAATGTGATTTCCCATTGAAATTTTTATGGCGCCATCATAAGTTCCAAGCCAAGTATTTCCATGACTATCACAATACATATCATAAATGGAATTATAATAAGTACCTGTAAATGGATTGAGGACTGACCATGAAGTACCATTGTAAATACTGATTTTATAATTTCCTGCAACCCATATTTTTCCTGCCGCATCTTCAGTAATGGAGTAAACATAATTTTCGCTTAGACCGTTAGTAGTAGTGAAATTTGTAAATGAAGTACCATTGTACTTGCTCAGTCCGTCGCCGGTTCCTATCCATAAATTATTCTGAGAATCTTTTAAAATGGAATAAATATAATTTCCTACTAACCCCGACGAAGTTGTATAAGTAGTCCAGTTGGTTCCATCGAATTTATTTAGTCCGTACCCGGTGCCGAACCAGATGTTGCCACTATTATCAATTGTAACACAAAACACATAGTTATCCGAAATACCGGAATTGCTTGTTGTATAATTTCTCCAATGAATTCCGTCGAACATTGCAGCACCATAACTCGTGGCAAACCACATATTTCCATTTGCATCTTCGTGCATATCATAAATGTATCCGCCATTCAATCCATCTGTTTGGTAAATATTCGACCAGTTTATTCCATCAAAAATTGAAACTCCATCAACAGGGTGTCCGAACCAATATCGATCGTCGCTACTTTGAAATGCTGTTAATACTTCTGCATTTGTTAAGCCATCAGCAGTATCATAAACCGACCATGAAGTTCCATTATATAAACTCAAACCGTTATGAGTTGCAAGCCATATTTTACCCTGAGAATCTTTTAAAATATCATAAATCAGGTTATCAGAAAGTCCGTTCGATGTATTAAAAACTTCATAATTACTTCCATCAAATTTGCAGACTCCTTCATTCGTTGCAAACCACATATTTCCATTTGCATCTTTTGTAATTGCTGTAACAGTGTTGGACGGGAATCCATCTGTAACAGTATAAGTTGTCCAGGTGTTTCCGGAAAGTTTAGTTACACCTGACGCAGTACCAAACCAAATATTGCTTGCATTGTCGGCATAAACACAATAAACCAGATTGCTTGCCAGCCCATCATTAACTGTGTAAGTTGTCCATGCACTTCCAGAATATCTACTTACTCCTGCTCCATAAGTAGCAAACCATAAATAAGAATTATTATCCTGTGCAATATCCTTTACAATATTGCCTGCTAATCCATTTGAAGAATTATAGTTTGTCCAGGTTTTTGTTTGGGAATTAAATTTACTTACACCACCTCCGTTTGTTCCTGCCCACACAACATTGCCTGATGTAACAAAAATTTTATTGACATAATTATTGCCGAGTCCGTTTACAGATGTATAAGTTGGATAAGTGTTATTGGATACATCATTCATCGTTACACCTGCATCACCTCCAAACCACATGTTGTGATTATTATCCTCAGCAATAGAGGTAATAATGTTTCCGGCTAATCCTTTTGTATTCTGATAATTGTAAGTAACCCATTGAGCACCTGCAAATGAAGGTTGACCAACAAGTACAATCCAGAAAAGAATTATTTTTTTCATGTAAATCTGTTTTATCATTTTAAGATTTTTTATAACGGTTAATTTTCAAAGTCAAATAAATTAATGGATATAAACCTAATAACCTGAAAACAACTTGAGCCTCACGGCTTTGTATTTGACAATAGTTTGACAAAAAAATAAAGGAAGGTATTTCGGTATAATTCAAAAAAATCTGCGACAGACAGTCCATTGATCACCTAAAATACAGCTTTCTCAAGGTTCAACATTGGAGCGCAAATTTCTTTCTTTGGGTATATACAATTCAGCCGTTTTTTTTTAACTATCTTTGCGCACCTTTTTAAAAAACACGGCTGAATGAGCAAGAAAAGAATTCTGATAGTGGCACATGAAATGAAGCCATACAATATACTTTCTGAGGCAGCAACTATAGTTAATCAATTACCCGTATATCTTCAAGAACAAGGAATGGAAATTCGTGTTTTGATGCCGCGCTTTGGAACTATTAACGAGCGCCGCCATCGTTTGCATGAAGTAGTTCGCCTTTCAGGTATGAATATTATTGTTGATGACGACGACAATCCACTGATTATTAAAGTTGCTTCATTGCCGGGTGCGCGTCTTCAAGTTTATTTTCTCGACAACGAAGATTATTTCAAGCGCAAGCATGTGTTCACTGATGAAGCAGGGAAATTTTATGATGATACCCATGAGCGAATGTCGTTCTTCTGCAAAGGAGTGATGGAAACAGTAAAAAAATTCGGTTGGCCCCCCGATGTAATTCATTGTCATGATTGGATGAGTTCATTGCTGCCGATGTATTTGAAAACAGTTTATAAAAAGGAACCGGTGTTTCACAATGCAAAAATGATCTACTCGGTTTACGATAATACTTTTAAAGAAACATTGCATAAAGATTTCAGCAAGAAAGCAATCATCAGTAAAGAGTTAATTAAAGATGCTGATTTTGCACCTTATAAAAAAGCAAACAATACTGCTTTTCATATTGGAGCAATGACTCATGCTGATGGAATAATTTCTGTTGGAAAAAATTTAGACCCCGCTGTAAAAACTGCACTCAAGGGAATGAAGAAAAAACCTACTCTTGTACACAATTCTGAAAATTATCTTGCAACCTATGTTGAGTTTTACAAGTCTTTGATGACAGAAGAAAACGAAGGATGAAAATAAATACTCGCACTATACTCCTCCTTATTTTATTAATTGTAACTGTAATTTCCTCCTGTAAAAAATCAACCCTTATCGGAAACGATTTGCTTCCGGCAGGTGATGATTTGAACGGAATTTTTTCTGATACATTAACGCTACAAACCAAAACTGTTACAGAGTTTCCATTGAAGACTTCAACCAATTCGAAATTCTCGTTGGGAACAATGGTTGACCCTATCTTCGGAAAATCTTCTTCTTCAATTTACACTCAAATTCAAACTGCAGGATTAGTTGATTTAGGAAATCCTGATTCTTTAGTTGTTGATTCGTTGGTTTTAAATCTGCAGTATGCCGGGCATTATGGAAAATTTGATGTTCCCCAAAATATTTCGGTGTATCAGTTAACGCAGGACATGAGTGCCGATAGTTCCTATTATTCTGATAAGAATTTTTCTGTTTACAATCACGCAATCGGGCAGAAAATAAATTTCACTCCTGATTTCACTAACTCAATTCATGTTGCAAGTGATACACTTTCACCATCATTACGAATCAGATTGAGTGACAGACTTGGTCAGGATTTATTAGACCAATCGAAAGGAGTAAACTTCGCAAGCAATGCAGCTTTTCAAACTTACTTCAAAGGATTATTAATTGAATCTGATACAAATATTTCAAGTCGTGGAATAATGTATCTCAATATGGTTTCTTCCACCTCTGATACTAAACTAACATTGTATTATCACAAGCCTGATGCTGCAGGTTTAAAATTTGATTTTACCATTGGAACTTCATGTGCAACTTTTGCACACTATACTCATAATTATATTTCAACTCCGGTACAAACAGCAATTCAATTAGCAAGTATTTGTGATAGTATTGTTTATGTTCAATCAATGTCGGGAGTAAAAACAAAAATCATTTTACCTTATTTTAAGAATCTCGGAAATATTTTAGTGAACAAGGCAGAATTGGAAATTACAGTTCCTGCTGATGCAATTCCTACTGATTCTGTTTTCACCTGCCCTGCAAGAATGTTATGCCTTCTTTCTGATTCTGCAGGAAAAAATAAAATCATTCCTGATGAATTAATTTCTAACCTTTCGTTAGGTGGTTATCAGGAAACTGCCTACATCAATGGGCAAAAAGTTTTCAAATACAAATTCAGCATTACTGAACACATGCAGGATATTGTAAGTGGAAGTGTAACAGATTACGGATTATTTCTTTTGACTTATCCGAGTCCTGAAATTGCGGACAGAATAATTTTAGCCGGTGGAAATCGCAGTGATGATTTGCGAATGAAAATAAATCTCATCTACACAAAACTCCCATAAACACTATGTGTGGTATTGTTGGTTACTTAGGTTCAAAACAGGCATACCCTATTCTGATAAAGGGTTTGCAACGATTAGAATATCGCGGCTACGACAGCGCCGGTGTTGCACTCCTCAACAGTCATCTGAATATTTATAAGAAGGCAGGAAAAGTAGCTGAACTCATTGCTTTTGCCAATGAAAAAAATACTGAAGGAACACTTGGAATTGGTCATACACGCTGGGCAACTCACGGTGAACCGAACGACCGCAATGCGCATCCTCATTTTTCAAACTCACAAAATCTTGCCATTATTCACAATGGAATCATTGAGAATTATGCGAGCATTAAAGAAGAACTTTTATCACGCGGTTATAAATTTCATTCTGATACCGACACTGAAGTTTTAATAAATCTGATTGAAGATATTCAGAAGAATGAAGAAGTGGATGAAGAAGAGGCAATTCGTTTAGCGCTGAATGAAGTAGTGGGTGCTTATGCAATTGTAATTATTTCAAAAAATAATCCTGATAAATTATACGCTGCGCGTAAAGGCAGTCCGTTGGTTATAGGAATTGGCGATAAAGAATTTTTTATTGCCTCAGATGCAACACCAATAGTTGAATACACAAAAAATGTTGTCTATCTCAACGACGAAGAAATTGCTGTCCTCAATCGTAATGGAGAGTTTACTATCAAGACCATTGGCAATAAACAAACTACTCCATACATACAGGAACTTGAATTGAAATTGGAAGCATTGGAGAAAGGCGGTTACGACCACTTCATGCTGAAAGAAATTTACGAACAACCAACTTCTATTCTCGATAGTATGCGCGGTCGCCTGAATACAAAAACAGGAGACATTGCACTTGGAGGTTTGCTTGAATACAAACAGAAAATAAAAAACGCGAACCGCTTAACTATAGCTGCATGCGGCACAAGTTGGCATGCCGGAATTGTGGGTGAATATTTATTGGAAGATTTAGCACGACTTCCATGTGAAGTAGAATATGCTTCTGAGTTTCGCTACCGCAATCCGATAATTACTGCCGATGATATTTTGTTTGCGATAAGTCAATCGGGTGAAACTGCTGATACGCTTGCTGCAATTGAACAAGCAAAATCAAAAGGGGCTACTGTGTTTGGCGTTTGTAATGTAGTAGGTTCATCTATCGCTCGTGCTACACACGCAGGAAGTTTTACTCACGCAGGCCCTGAAATTGGTGTTGCATCCACAAAAGCATTTACTGCACAAGTGACAGTACTCACACTCATCGCACTTTATCTGGCGAAAGAAAGAGGAACAATACAGGAATCGCGCTACCAACAAATTATTAATGAGTTGGAAAATATTCCTGCGAAGGTGAAGAAGGTGTTGGATGCAAACGAAAAAATAAAATACATTGCTGATATTTTTAAAGATGCAAGCAACTTCCTGTATCTCGGTCGTGGTTATAATTTTCCTGTTGCGTTGGAAGGTGCATTGAAGTTGAAAGAAATTTCTTACATCCATGCCGAAGGTTATCCTGCTGCGGAAATGAAGCACGGACCAATTGCATTGATTGATGAAGAAATGCCGGTTGTCGTATTAGCAACTAACCAAAGTGCTTACGATAAAATCATCAGCAACATTCAGGAAGTTAAAGCCCGCAAGGGTCGCATTATTGCGATTGTAGAAGAAGGCGATACCATCATAAAAGATTTAGCGGAGTTCGTTATAGAAATTCCTGCTACCGAAGAACCGCTTACTCCTTTACTTTCTGTTGTACCGTTACAGTTACTCGCTTATCATATCGCGGTTATGCGTGGGTGTAATGTTGACCAGCCAAGGAATTTAGCGAAGAGTGTAACAGTAGAATAATTTTTCAATTTTAGAATTTATAAAACAACAAAGCCCTCAATCGAGGGCTTTGTAATTTAATTTTCAATCCAAAAATTATTTAGTTGCTTCAGCAAATCGGCGACTCACTTCATCCCAGTTAATTACATTCCAGAAAGCGGCAATATAATCGGGGCGCTTGTTCTGATATTTTAAATAGTAAGCGTGTTCCCACACATCCATTCCAAGTATCGGAGTTCCTTTTACTTCAGCAATATCCATTAATGGATTATCCTGATTAGGAGTGCTGCACACCTGCAATTTTTTATCAGCATTAACAATCAGCCATGCCCAGCCACTTCCGAAACGAGTAGTACCTGCAGCATTAAAACTTTCTTTAAATTTCTCAAAACCTCCAAGGTCGCGGGTAATGGCTGCATCCAAATCTCCTTTTGGATTTCCTCCACCGCCCGGTTTCATAATGGTCCAGAACATAGAATGATTGTAATGTCCGCCGCCATTGTTGCGAACAGGCATTGGAAATTTTGAAATCGTTTTTACAATTTCATCAATGCTCATGTTCTCTTCCGGTTTTCCGGCGAGTGCTGCATTCAGATTGTTTACATAAGCAGCGTGATGTTTGTCGTGATGAATGGTCATTGTCATTGCATCAATGTGTGGTTCCAAAGCTTCAACAGCATAAGGTAACGCAGGTAATGTGAAAGCCATATTAAGTGTTTTTAGTTTTTGAATTTGAGTTCGCTAATGTAAACCGAAGCGCCAATGCTTTCGTTCGCTCTGAAATATTTTATTGTGAAATTTTATTTTCGTTTACTTCTGAAAAATTCTTTTACCAACTCAGATGCTTCGTCAGCAAGTAATCCGCTCTTCACTTCGCACTTCGGGTGTAACACTTTTTTACTTATTAAAGTGAATCCTTTTTTCTCATCACTTGCACCGTAAACCAATCTTGAAATTTGCGCCCATCCAATTGCAGTTGCGCACATCATACATGGTTCTAGTGTCACGAACAAAGTGCAGTCAGTTAAATATTTACTGCTGAAATGATTTGCTGCAGCGGTAATTGCCAGCATTTCTGCGTGTGCTGTTACATCCTTCAGCATTTCCACTTGATTATTTCCGCGTGCAATGATTCGGTTGTTAGAAACAATCACCGCCCCGATAGGTACTTCATCTTTTGATAAAGCATATCGGGCTTCTTTCAACGCTTCGCGCATAAAATATTCGTCGGGTAATAATGGAGTCGGTTCTGACATTCGAGAAAGTTGGTGCGCAAAAATGGAACTGAACTTTCACAAAACACAACAGGTATTTCATTTTCATTTGCTCTGTGAGTTTTCGTCGGAAACATTTAGGTTTGGCACCTCTTAACACTACTGTACTTGTCAAACTTTTATATCCGATTTTTTCTCCTCCTCACTTTCATTTTCAGCTTCTCATTTTCCAACGCACAGGAACAATGGACTCTCGAACAATGCATCACTTTCGCACAGCAGAATAATATTCAACTCAAACAATCGGAGTTGAGTACAATGCTCAGCAAAGATTCTTACACACAATCTCAATTAGGACTGCTTCCGAATCTGAATGCTTCATCAAGTTACGGAATAAACACCGGAAAAAATATTGACCCTACAAGTAATTTGTTTGTGAATCAAACCATTCGTTCCGGAAATTTTTCACTTTCAACCAATGTAACACTCTTCAGTGGTTTTTCTAAAATCAACGAAATGCGAAAAGCGTATTATGATTTTATGGCTTCTCGCTATAACACCGAACAAGTGGTAAATGATATTTCGCTAAGTGTGGCAACTGCTTATCTGCAAATTCTTTTCGCGCAGGAAAATTTCGCGAATGTCGAAGCGGCTGAAAAATTATCCCAGGAACAGGTTGACCGCACAACAACATTGGTTGATGCAGGAGTGTTAGCGCAAGGTTCACTGTTACAGATACAATCGCAGGAAGCATTAGATGAATTGAACACAGTGAATGCAAAGAATCAATTATCACTTGCAAAATTGAATCTGCAACAATTGCTGAACATGGATCACCCGATTGATATTGTAATTCCTGATTTAAGAATCCCCGTAGCAATGGCTTTTCAGGATATGAATGCGGGAACGATTTACGAAACTGCACTCACACTTCAACCTGGAATTAAAGGAGCGGAGTTTAAATTGAAAGGTGCTGAAAAAGGATTAGCTGCCGCTCGTGGTGCTTTTTCACCAAGTCTTTCTTTGTTCGGAAGTTTATCATCGCAATATTCAAATGCAGTAAAAAGATTAAAAGATGGTTCCATTTCTTTTGATACTACTCTTATTGGATTTGATGGTGTAACACTTTCGCCGGTTTATACTTTACAACCGTCTTATCAATTTGAAAACACTCCGCTTAGTAATCAGATAAAAGATAATTTCGGTCAGAGTTTCGGAGTGTCTTTAAACTTTCCGATTTTTAACGGATGGGCAACTCACACCAATGTGAGTCACAGTAAAGTGAATTTGCTGAACGAGCAATACAATCTTGATTTACAAAAACAGCAATTGAAAAAAAGTATTGAGACTGCTTATGCTGATGCAGTTGCTGCCAAAGACCGTTACAGTGCCGCATTAAAAAGTGAATCTTCGTTTGAACAAAGTTTTAATTACACCGAACTTAAATTCAATGCAGGTATTCTTACATCGTTCGATTATGTAACAGCGCAAAACAGTTTGAGCAAAGCAAGAAGCGAATCGCTGCAGGCGAAATTTGAATACATCTTTAAATTAAAAGTGCTTGATTATTATCAAGGCAAACCCTTAAATCTTCAATAGATGAGCAAGAAGTTAATGATATGGTTAGGAGTTGCAGTTGGTGTGTTACTCATGTTTGTTATTGTCGGAAAAAAAGCCGGATGGATTTCATCTGATAACTCTGAAAAAGTTGCTGCCGAAAAAGTAAGCAAGCGCGACATCGTGGAGAAAGTTTCTGCATCCGGAAAAATTTATCCTGTAACAGAAGTAAAAATCAGTCCGGATGTTTCGGGTGAAATTGTGGAGTTGCCGATTGAAGAAGGCGACAGTGTAGTGCAAGGACAGTTACT
Organism: Chitinophagales bacterium; assembly: GCA_038326325.1. GTDB lineage: Bacteria > Bacteroidota > Bacteroidia > Chitinophagales > UBA10324 > UBA10324. Next base: position 168,849 of record JBBQJW010000001.1, read on the forward strand.
CGCCAAAATCAAACCTGATATTTATATCGCTCAGGTGGATCGTTCAGTTGCTTCAGTAAATAATGCAAAAGCAAATGAATTGAATGCCGAATCGCAACTCACTCAAATTGTAGTTCAGTTTGAAAAAGCAGAAAAAGATTACAAGCGCAATAAAGATTTGTTCGATAAAAAAGTTATCAGCCAATCGGAATTTGATGTGTATGATGCAACTTATAAATCCGCTAAAGCAAATAAAGACGGAACACAACAAGCAGTTGATGCTGCAAAGTTTATGGTGAATAGTGCGCAAGCATCATTGAAGGAAGCGAACGACCAGTTAAATAAAACTTCCATCTACGCACCTATGAGTGGTATTGTAACAGGATTGAATGTAGAGAAAGGCGAGCGTGTTGTTGGAACATCTCAAATGGCGGGAACAGAAATTATGCGTGTTGCAAATTTATTTGCCATGGAAGCGCGTGTTGATGTGAGCGAAAATGATGTGCTGAAAGTTTCAGTTGGCGACACTGCAGAGATTGAAGTGGATGCCTATCCCGATAAAGTTTTTAAAGGTGTTGTATATCAGGTGGCGAACTCTGCCAACTCAGGAAACAGCTTAGTGAGCACAGAGACAGTAACCAATTTCACCGTGAAAATATTATTGGATCAGAATTCTTTCGTTGATATGATTGATGTGAAACATAAAAAATTTCCATTTCTTCCCGGCATGACTGCTTCGGTAAATATTTTAACCAATCATGTGTATGGTGTAACAGTTGTTCCCATTCAGGCAGTAACAACTCGCGAAGACAGCGCTTCTAAATCCGGTACAGAGAAGAAAAAGACCACGAAAGAAAAACTGAAGGAAATTGTTTTTGTGCTGAATAATGGTGAAGCAATAAAAACAGTTGTAACCACAGGCATTCAGGATGATGAATACATTGAAGTAAAAACCGGACTGAAGGGCGACGAAGAAATTATCACTGCACCTTACAGCGCCATCTCGCGCCGCCTCAAAGACAAAATGAAAGTGAAGAAGGTGGACAAGAAAGAATTATACAGCGATAAAAAAGTTGACAGCCAATCGTCGGACAACTAATAGCCGCAATTGTTGTTGAGTGTTACAGTTTTGTTTGCAAATTATTGCTGCTTGCGGGATATGCTGCTGATGCATAAATTGCTATTGCGTGTTACTTTAATAATGCTATTTTTATTATTGCATATAACTCCCGCATGAAAAAAGAGTCCTTCCAAAAAAAGTTAGCTGCTTATGTAACAATAGCAAGTGCTTACCTCGCTGCTCATCCTGTGGAAGCAAATGCGCAGATTATGTACACTGATGTATCACCTAACCTTGTAATTGACAATTCATATTTCAATTTAGATTTGAATAATGATGGAGTTATGGATGTACAGTTACAAAATTCTCATTATGATAATGTTGTTTTGGCAAGTGATTGCTCACCATGTAGTGGAACTTTTCATTTAATGAGAAAAGCAAATTTATCTTTAAATGATGCGCAGATAATGGAAACAGTTTTTTATGGATATAATCCCATTGAGCCATTAAATGCAGGAGATACAATAAAGGCAGCTAATATTTGGGGGGATGGAAATGCTTTCTCGCCTGGGGCTAACTTAGATAATTTTTATAGTGAAGGATATTGGACTTGTGTTAGCTCTGGTAATTTTACCCAAGTTGGGTATGGGGTAATGAGTGGTGGTACTGAAAAATTTCTTGGATTCAAGATAAATACTAATGGTAATAATTATTATGGATGGGCTCGAATTGAACTGCAAGATAATGATAATATTATTTTGAAAGATTATGCCATTAATTCAATCCCTGATTCACTAATCATTGCAGGAGATACGGGGTCTTTATGTAACGCGAATAATTTTAGCACCATACCAAATGGACTTTATTTGATGTGTAACGGTACTTCAGTTGATGTTAATTTAAACAATGCAGGTAATCAAAATATTCAATGGTTAAAAAGGGGGAATTGGCTTGTTGGTGAAACTGATTCAACCTACACAATTAATCAATCTGGTGATTACCAGGTTTTGCTTGCTGACAGCGATTGCGCAGTGGTATTAAATGCCATTCAAATACAGAATGTTTATTTTTCTGTGACTCCGCTTTGTTCAAAAAATGAAACCTGTTGGCAATCAAATGGTGAGATAATGGTTAATGTCATTGGTAACTCATCAGGTTATTCTTATCTGTGGAGTAATGGAGATACAACTCAAAATATAATAAACCTCTCTGCAGGAGTTTATCAATTAACTGTTACATCTTCCGATTGCCAGATTGTACATACAATTCAAACATCCATTTTCAATAATACAATTGATTGTGTTGGTATTAATGAAGTTGAATCTCCTCCTTTTCAGTTTAGTGTAACAGATAAAAAAATCTTCTTTCAATTTCCTGATAACTCATTCCTTAACTCCCAACTCGAAATCATCAACGAGTTAGGTCAGCAAGTGCGAACTGTAACTGTTACAACACTCACTCAAGCTGAAGACCTGAGTGCATTACCCGCAGGTATTTATTTTTACTACATCCGCAGCAAGCAAAAAAGCTATAGCGGCAAATTCATTATTGAATAATACTACCAACTGTGTTATTGTCAGCATAAAGCAATATAACCCCGGCGCGGGCGTTAAGCCATGCGCAGTTGTGTAAACTTGCTTTGTATGCTCACCGTTATAAATATTGAACTTGAAGCCGACAACGGTATGCGCTGGATAACCGTACACGATGTGGTGCGTGTGGAAGCCGACGATAAAAAAGTAAAAATTTTTTTAACAGGCGGCTCCATAGCAACTGACACTAAACTGTTACAGTATTACGAACTCCTGCTTTGCCACCTCCACTTTACGCGCGTGCATCGCTCGCATATTGTAAACCTGGAACATGTTGGCTCGTTAACTAACGATAATATTATTATTATGAAAACAGGTTTGCCTGTGCCGTTAGCGAAAAACCGAAGAGCAGAATTACTGCTGCGCAAAAAGGAGTACACCCTACAACCACCTGTAAATGATATAATCGAAAAGGTGGTAAGACCTAAAAGAATAAAACCTGCATGAGGGTTTAGTGCGGGGCAGGTTATATTTGTGAAGGATGAAAGTTGTAATTTTATCAAACAGTAATTTTAGTTTACTTGCAAATACAATAAGAATATTGCAGAGTAAGTTAGCAAGAATTGAAAGCTGTTACACTTTTTTTAATCGTAGAAAATATTTTATTCTTTTTGTTTTTTACTTGTGCTCTCTACTTTTAAACAATTCTATTTGCAAAGCAAATATTTACTATGTCACAAACGACAGCACTACTGGTGGGGTAGAATTTATAAATGCAATAAACCAGGCAAATACACATTTTTCAAAGGATTCAATTTATTTTAATATTCCGGGAGGAGGACCTTTTAATCTGATCATCTCCACAAGTATTCCTGATATTACTGATGATTTGCTGATTGATGGTTTCAGTCAATCAGGAAATGATACAAGCAACTGGTTGATTCGAATCTTTTTTCCTTACACTCTTAACATAAAATGGAATTGTGAAATAAGAGGAATGAGATTCATTGCTCAAGCATCAATAAGTCATACTACGATACAGATTAAAAATAGAAATTCTGGCAATACTTACTTTCCATATGACAGTGTGGTCATTTGCAAAAACTTTTTTGAACAGCATAACCTGGTCGAGCGCGAATACCTAACTAGCATTCCATCGGGCTCTGCATTTATCCGGCTCGTGAGAATTGAAGAGAACAAAACGGAGGGTTCAGGATTTAGTATTTGGATGAATCATTACACTAATCTTGGTATTGATACCTTGTATGTGCGCAACAATTTCTTTAATCCCGGAGGGATAAGTGTCGATGGTCAGGATTCTTCAGATATTCAGGCTGTTTATATAATGAACAACCAGTTTAATAATTGTGCTTTCAGGGTCGAAGGAACGCACCATCATGTATTTATTGAAAACAACAATGTTATATACAACAATCCAATTAATGTTTATCTTGCAACAGACAGCGCAATGATATCGGGCAACGATTTTAGCGGGGGATGCTATTTAAATATGGATAATCAGAGCACTGGCGAAAGGTCATGGATATTTGTTCACAACAACACTTTTCACGATAACAACTTATTTGGAATAAACATGTCAACCTACGATGGTGTTATTTCTCCTGATTATCTTCACCAGCTTTCAATCCGGAATAATAACTTTATTAATAACCCTGGAATCTATATTCTGGCAAATGGTCTCACTCATTGTTTCATTTGCAACAACACATTTACCTGCGATACTTCAAGTCATTTCGCTTCATTGATAATCATTGATAAATTCGGAAACCAGAGCAACCTTCTTGATTCAATTGTTATAGGTCATAATTATATGGATGGTGGCGGAATTGAATTCAGCCATTTTGGTTTGCAAAGTTCAACAACGGTCAGGAAGATACATTTCTTAAATAACACCATTCTCAATTGTGTTATTTCTCCTGCAATTGATTATGAGTTTTCGCAGGGAACAATTTTCGATTTGTATATTGATTCAAATCAAATTTCAAATAGCTATCTCGGGATTCAAATTTACGAAAACCAAAATAATTTTTCATGTAAGATTCAAAGAGCAAGTATTCAGAATAATGAAATTGAAAATTGCGCAACTGATGGTATCTTCATTGTGAATGCAGGGTATGCTGATGGAAATACCAACCTCCTTGATTTTAAAATTAAGAATAATGCGATAACAAACAATTTTGGAAATGGAATTGAATTAATTACAAAGTATACCGGCAATCCTTATCATTCATCAATCAAGAACTTTGTCATAAGCACAAACACTATTTCCGGAAATTCCTGGAATGGAATTTCATTTACTGATTATGGTACCGATGTTTCCGGTTTTGAAAACTCTGTAATCGAAAACCTCAATTACTCCCAAAACAGTATTCATTCAAACGGGCTTAAAGGAATTGAAATCATTAACGATGGTGACCCGGATCAATTAGTGTCCCCCATTTTTTATTATCCTACTCTTACTTCTGCTATTGATTCAGTTGACAGTCTTTTTATTTCAGGAACATTAAATGCTGAAGCCAACACTCCTTACAGAATTGAGTTCTTCAGAAACAGCGAAAAAGATTCAAGTGGTTGGGGTGAAGGGGAAACTTATTTAAGTTCTTTTGATATTCAAACTGACGCTAATGGATTTTCTTCTTTCACATTTCCGGTCTCATATATTCACGACAGCAGTTTTTTTTCCTCCACAGCAACAAACTTGAATACCAATAATACTTCGGTATTTTCAAACAATATTTCCCTGACCGATATTGATACTTCTGTAACACCCATTCCGATTCTATACTTATTTCCGAACCCGGTAAATTCCTTTTGTTCAATTAACCTTTCATCTTTTGGAATAGTAAAAAATTGGTCTGCCTATTCGATTGATGGGAAACTGATAAATATTCCTCATCAGTCAGATCTAAATAATCTCACTCTTAATTTTTCAGATTTTCCTGCCGGGGCTTACCTATTGGTTTTGTATCGAGAAAACAATACAACTGTTACAGTTAAGATTATTAAACAATAAAAAAATCAAACCACTATCTCGGTTTAATATTCTGCTCAATTTTCCCTTTGAATCAGATAACCTGTAAAGTCCTGAAATAAGTTAAGGGAGTTTTTTTCATAATGAGAAAATGACATATAGGTATTGAAGAAAGAAATAACATCTGTTTAAATTCAGCTTCTTTCCGTTTTCCTCTACTCCCGTTTCAGGTCTGTTCACTCCTGTTACAGTACTGTTCACTCCAAAAATTTGCAAAGGGCTGCTTCACCATTATATGTTCGGTGCAGTTAGTTCTTTGGAAATCTGAAACTGCAATGTGCGAAGCCAGGCAAGAGGTCGCAAATAGCTTAACATAATTATGCGAACCGACGCTGAGTGTTCAAAGTCGCTCAACATAATTATGCGAACCGACCCTGAACAATAAAAGCCACTCAACATAATTATGCGAACCGACTCTGAACAATAAAAGCCACTCAACATAATTATGCGAACCGATGCTGAACAGTAAAAGGTGCTCAACAGAATTATGCGAACCGACCCCGAACAGTAAAAGCCACTCAACATAATTATGCGAACCGACCCTGAACAGTAAAAACCGCTCAACATAATTATGCGAATCGGTTTCAGCCTTTCCTTTTCATTTCACTCATCAACAGAAATCAATTATTCATAAACAAACAAAACCTTTTCACCCATGCCTATCTCCATGATCAATCTCGAAACCTATTTCAAAAATTGTTTTGAAACCAGCCGCCTTGTTGACCTTGATGTACACAAGTTTGCCGAAGACCACCTCGGCCGCATGACTGCCAACAACCCCGGTGCCATTTATAATTCGAACATCACGGCTACGACTACTATGGTCACCGATTTTTTCACTGCGCTCTCGGGCAAGGATACCGGGCTGAGTGTGCAGCAGGGAAAAACCATAGTGATGAATCAGAAGATGGCCGATTTTAAAAATGCCATGCAGGATATAGAGCCGTTCATCAAGTACACCTACCGCACCGCCCCCGGCACTTACGAAGAATTTTTTCCGCAGGGATTAACAGAGTACGGTGCCGCCAATCTAAGTAATGTGGAGCTGCTGATGAACCGCATGGTGGATAGGCTTACTGCGCATGTGGCTGAAATGCTGGCGGCCAATGTTACACTTTTCACAAACCTGCACACGGGCTTTACCGATGCCCGCGACGAACAGGTGCTGCAGTTCGGCACCGTGGAAGGCGCCAACACTTTAAAGCAAACCACCCGCAGCGCGCTGGTGTTACAGTTGATGAAAAATCTGTTGCTCATTGCCTCCAACAACATTGGCCACACTGAACGGATGAACGATTATTTCGACCAGAGCATTATCCGCAATGCCACCGGCGGCGGCAACGATGCCACTGTTACAGGTGAAGTGGCTGCAAGCGCAACCGTGAATATTGAAAGCGCGGGCATCACCGACACTACTACTTTCCGGTTAAAGAATACGGGAACCGTGCGGCTCCTTTTCTGTCTTGCAGCTGATGAAACCATTGCCTGCACAGGGGGAATCACCTTGCATCCGGGCGAAGAAGTAACTGTAACAGCGAGTATGCTGGGCACAGCAGGCAATCATTTTCTGAATGTAACAAATCCTGATGCCACTGTAAACGGGTTGTGGGAAGCAGAGATATTGTAAGTGAATGAAAAACTAAAATTGAAAAATGAAAAGTAATTGCGAAAAGCTCCGGCGATAATTTCGGCGGGGCTTTTTGTTTTGAAAACACTATTTTGTGCTGTAGAATTTTTTCACCTTAAATCATTCACTGAAATGAAAACACTATTGGCTTCCGTTACATTTATCTGCATGGTTACCGCATGTTCGGCACAGACAATTAAGTTTCAGAAATTTTACAGTGTGAATGATACGGTCAATTTTTCCAATGCCATGACTATAACGGCTGATGGCGGATATGCCATTACAGGATACACTTATGGACCAAATTATTCTTTTGCGCCCTTCGTTTTCAAAACCGATGACCATGGCAATGTTGACTGGGTGAAAAAATTCAGTTTCCCGTATGGAGGTTATCTAACAGGAATTAAAAATACGAGCGATGGTAACCTGATGATTGATGGGTTTAAATATGCCAACGATACTCTGACAGCCGGAAATCTTTTTCTCACTAAGCTGGAGAACGGAGGCAATATTCTGTTCTTTAAAGAGCAAAGCTTTACAGGTAATTATTCATCGTATGGCGGGACATCGCGGATAAAGGAATTATCTGATTCGGGAGTTATAATTTGTAACCAGGTTTACAATAATTTCTTCTACACCAGTTATGTAAATATTTCTAAAGCCGATAAAAATGGAGTTGTGCAGTGGAGCACCTTTGTTGACAGCTCTTCAAAAATGGAAGCGCTGGATATGGTTCTGCCGGAAAGCAAGTATGGAATTACCTTTTCAATTGCATGCGATGATGTTCAAAGTTTTGTTTGCCATCTCGATAATGATGGTAACCCCATTTGGTCGAAACGATACAAAACATCATTAGCCGACTCAACATATGACACTGGCTTTTCAGGTATTTCGCTTTGTAAAACAACTGATAACGGATACGGCATTTGTGGTGTGCATTATAATTATGATTCAACTTTTAATCCTTTATATAAATTATTTGTCATGAAGCTTGACAGCAACGGTATTATTGAATGGAAAAAGGAATATCCTGATTTAGATGCCGAATCTTATAGCGCACGAATCGTTTCAACCTATGACAGTGGTTTCGTTATAGCCGACTGGACGGGTGGATTTGTTTATATGCTGAAGATTACTTCAACGGGTGATGTAGTATGGACACGGAAATTTAATGCACTGAAGCATTACATTGCTGTTCAGTCACTGGTGCAAACTACTGATTCGGGATTCGCGTTTGCAGGCTATTCGCAGGATACTTTAGGTCATGCAAGGATTTTTTTAGTAAAGACTGATAAGAACGGAATAGCAGATTGCAAGCAAACCAACTTGACGGTTACACCTGTTGATCTTATTGTTTACCCCTCTGATTCAGTCACACAGATTCCGGCAAGTGTTACAGAAGTAAATGTTTCTCCGGAATTGTTCAATGGCTCCATTACCGTTCAAAATGCCTGCTGGGCAACCAGTATCACCGATGCCGGCGAAGCTGTGGATGCTGTTACACTTTATCCGAACCCTGCCGGAGATGAGCTGACTGTTACACCCGGAACTGTTTCCATCCGCTCGGTTGAAATTATTGATGCACTTGGTAAGCGGGTCATGCTCTCAGAAGTAAAAAACGATGCTGACGAAATTCACCTGAATACTTATTCGCTTGCACCCGGCATGTACTTTTTGGTTGCCCGCCTCCAAAACAATAAAGTTGTGGTCAATCGTTTTGTGAAGCAATAAATTATTGCTGCTTCCTGAACGAAAGCAAAATAGAAACTCCGGCAGGCAGCGAAATTCTTTGCTTGAGAAAAACATTCTCGCTTTTCATTAACCTGTAAAATAATTTCTGTGTGAAGCCGGGTTGGTATATGCTGAAATCGGACCCCGACTCATTTTTATTGCGCATGAAACTTTTCGGAACCAGCTTTGAAAATAACCGGAACGCGGCAATGGGAGGAAAAAGAAAAGTATTGAAGTAAGAACTGAAATTTATTTTCCCTCCGTGCAGAAATAATTTTTTCAATTGAGGTCGGGTGTAACGGCGGTAGTGATGGTTCACATCATCGTGATGTCCCCACAAAAACATAAATGCCGGAACTGTTACAGCCACATAACCTCCGGGCTTGCACACACGCATCATTTCGCTCACCGCCTTGGCATCGTCTTCCACATGCTCTATCACATCAAACGCACACACGAGGTCAAATGAATTATCATCATACGGTAATTCGAGTATGGAACCCTGCTCCACATCTAACTGCGGTAATTTTTCTTTTACAAATTCAAAACAGGTGGTGTCGTACTCCGAGCTTTTCACCTTCCCGAATTCTTCAAGCATTAATGAAGATGCCCCTGTAGCAATACCGATATTCAGAATTTTAGCATCAGCCGGAAGTTTCAACGAAGCAATGTGCGAGCGAAGAATATCCAACCGTGCTTTAAACCACCAGTGATTTCGTTCGAGTGTGTAGTATTCAATGTAATAATTACTATCCACGCTTCTGTAATTCCTTATTCTTTATCACTTTGTCAACAATAAATAATGGTCTCTCGCGCACCTGATCGTAAATGCGCAAAACATATTCGCCAATCAATCCAAGCGCTAATAATTGCACGCCACTAAAAATTGAAATGGCTAAAAACAACGAAGCATAACCGGGAGGCACACCACCAATCAAGTACATTTTTATAACTACATAAACGAAAAATAAAAATGCGCCAAGCATAGTAAGCATTCCCATTCGGGTAATAAACTTCACCGGAAATTCACTGAAATTAAAAATGCCATTGTATGCAAGGTTGAAAAGCATTTTGAAATTATATTTTGCTTCGCCTGACGAGCGGGCATCGCGCTCATATTCCAAACCGGTTTGACGAAACCCAATCCATGTACGCATACCCCGAATGAAACGACTGCGCTCGGGCATTGCATTCAAATGATCAACTACTCTCCTGCTCAACATCGCAAAGTCACCACTGTCGAGAGGAATATCAATGTTTGAAATATTTTTAAGCAGTCGGTAATAAAACCAGTAGGCCATTTTTTTTAATGCTCCTTCTTTGCGCTTTCGGCGGATACCATAAATAACTTCGTAACCTTCGGTATATTTTTCATAAAACCTTCCGAGTAATTCAGGCGGGTCTTGCAAGTCGCCATCAATAACAAAAACAGCTTCGCTGCAATTCACATAAGTTAATCCGGCAGTGAGTGCGAGTTGATGCCCATGATTGCGCGCAAGAAAAACACATTGATAATGATTGTCGGTCAATGCGAGTTCATTCATCAGCAACGGAGTTTTATCGCGGCTGCCGTCATTCACTAAAATTACTTCAATCGTGAGTTCAGAACTTTTTATCAGTTGATTCAAACGATCAATTAATAAAGCTAAGCTTGCTTCTTCATTATAAAGTGGCACAACAATGCTTATCTGAGGTTGTTTATTGAACATCTATAAGTTATGAATAATTACAAATGTAAAAGACTTCAATTGTGTTTTTCCTTTTCGAGCCATTGATGCAAAATGATTAAAGTCCAGAGGCGGTTATATAAATATTCTTCTCCGTTATTAAAACGCTGTAACAGTTTTTGAACAGCAGAATATTTTATCACATCGTGCTGCTCAATCATTTCTTTTGACAGATAAAAATCAACCAAGTGTTTCAATTCATTTTTCAACCAATGTTTTAATGGGATGGCAAAACCTTGTTTCGGTCGGTCGAAATATTCGCGCGGCACATAATCGTACAGTAATTCTTTCAGCAAATATTTTGCAGTTCCGTTTTTCAGTTTCAGGTTTTCGTTAAGATTCAAAGCAAATTCCACCACGCGATAATCAAGAAAGGGGGTGCGTGTTTCCAATGAATATTTCATACTTGCCCGATCAACCTTCACCAATAAATCATCTTTCAAATAATAATTCAAATCGAACAATGCCTGCTCTTCTGTTACACTTAGTTTCCTTTTTATGGAAGAAACATTTTGTTCAATTCTGAATTCGCTTTCAGGTCTTTCAACTAAAATATTTTTAACTTCTTCTGAAGAAAATAAATATTGCTCCTGCGAAAAAATATGTGAGGGCAGAAATTTTTTATCTGAATAATCAAGCAACTCTCCCACCCTTTTATATTTTGAAGGAAGCATTGACAGCATTCCGCTCAATGGTTTCCGAAAAGTTTGAAGCATTGGATTTTGAAATCGCTTCGCCCATTTGTAGGCGCCATAACCCAGAAATAATTCGTCACCACCATCACCGCTTAAAGTCATTGTTACATATTGCCTCGCCAGTTTTGAAACCAGCATTGTAGGAATGGCAGATGAATCGGCATACGGCTCATCGTACTGATCAATAATTTTATCAGCGAGTTCAATTGCATCTTTATATGTGACAATAAATTCGTAATGCTCGGTGTGAAGATGACGCGAAACTTTTTTTGCATACTCACTCTCGTTAAATCCGGCTTCCTTAAATCCTATTGAAAAAGTTTTTACCGGTTCTGCAGAAACTGATTGTGCAATAGCAGTAACCAAACTCGAATCAATTCCTCCACTCAGAAAAGTTCCAAAGGGCACATCACTTATCATTCGCATCTGCACACTACTGCGCATCAGGTTGTTTAATTGATTTTTTGCGGCAGAAAAATCGTTGAGTGTTACAGATTCAATTTTTTCTTCTGCTTTCCAGTAAGAAGAAATTATTAATCCGGTCGAATCAATTTTTGCATAGGCACCTGAAGGGAATTTATAAATGCCTTCGTAAATAGTTTGCGGTTCGGCGATGTACCCAATGTTCAAATATTGCGCAATGGCATTCTGATTTTTCTTTCTGTTAATTTTCAAATCAGGGAACTGTAACAGTGCTTTTAACTCGGATGCAAAAACAAATTTTCCATTCTGAAAAGAATAATAAATTGGTTTCACTCCTAATCGGTCACGAAAAATGTAAAGCGCCTTTTCCAATTTATCATAAAGTGCAATAGCAAACATTCCATTGAACAGATTTACGGCTTCTGGTCCTTGCTGCGAAAGCAATTCAAGAATTACTTCACTATCAGAATGTGTTTTCAATTTTGTTGTTACCTGCGAAGCAATTTCCTGATAGTTGAAAATTTCACCATTGAAAACCATCACATATCTGTCGTTATGTGAATACATGGGTTGATTGGCTGCACTCGATAAATCAATAATGCTCAGACGACGATGACCCAAGCCAGCATGTTCATCCAAAAAAAATCCATCAGAGTCAGGACCTCGATGAGCAATTGCATCAGTCATTCGCTTCAATGAATTTTCATCACTGAATGGTTGAATGGAATAATATCCTGCTATGCCGCACATTTATTTTGTCGTTGCTTCTTTTAAAAATTGAACCATTTGCTCTGCTTGCTTCTGCCGAGAATAGAATTTAATTTTTTCTTTTGAAGAATTTATTTTCATTGTATCAACCCCGCTTTTCTTTAATTCAATTTGTTCGAGAAGAAATTTTTTGAATTCATTTTTTTCTGAAAAAGAAATTCCTGTTTGAGTTTCTTTGACAAAATTACTGAGCAATCCATTGTCATCTGGTAAAACTAAAATTGGTTTTTGGGCACCGAGATAATCATACACCTTCGCATAAATCGCTTGATATTTTTCTTCTGTGAATGCAATCAGGAAATCAGATGCTGCATTTATTTTTAATGAGTCTTCTCTTGAAATTCTATGCGTTGTTTTCAGATAGCAGAGAATTTCAGAATTGAAATTTTTCACTCTTAGGTTTTGCTTAGAGTAGTATTCCAGTCCTGTAAACTGAATTAATAAATCGCCCGATTGAATTTTCTTTTCGTTGTGCAATTCGAGAATTGACTGTAATAAAAATTCTACTCGCTGCCCTTGTGTTAAAGTTCCGGTGTGAGCAATCAATAAAATTTTTGAATGTTTTGGTACAATTAAATCTTGCAATTCTTCATACCCATTGTAAACTGTTCTAAATTTTTTGTGATGAAGTTTACCTAATTCTTCACTAAGAATTTCATCGGGTCCGGTAATAAGTTTGCAGTTACCAAGAAACTTTTTTTCAAAATAAAATTCCCACCATTGAAGAAAACGGTTTGCAAAATCTTTTCTGAATCGTGTAACATGATTTAACTTCCATCCATCGCGATAATCTGCCACCCATGGGATATTAAATTCTTTACTTAACAAATATCCATAACGAAAAAGCACGAAGGGTTCTCCCGTAATAAGAATCACATCTGTTCTTTGATTCTTCAGGAAATTTCTTGCTGCAAAATATATTGCAGCATGTTTGTCAAATGAAAAAAAACAGAATGAAAACATTTTATAAATCAGCGTAAGAAATTTTCGTTGCATTCCTTTTTTTTCCTCTCCAAATTTCAGCATCATTTCTTCAGGAGGAATTAATTTCACCGGTACCCGTATAATTGTTCCGAGATCATTCTCTTCTATATTGATTTTAGCTGAAGAAAAATTCTTCAAAACATCTTCAGGCTTTTCGACAATCGCAGTCCACTGCTTTGTAACAACTATTGGCTCAGCCCCATATTGTTTAAACCAACTAAACCAACCGTAAGGGCGACGGGCACCGATAGAATTGAGTGGGGGGAAATCATTGCAAAGGATAAGGACGCGCACAGTTAGTTTGAGAGTTGCAAAAATAATTTTATCCGTTAATGTTATTGGGATAATTACGATCTCAGAAGTCGAATAGTATTAAAACTGAGAAAGAAATTCTATTTTTCGGAATCAAAATTGTCAACCGATGAAAAAACTACTTCCTCTTTTTGTGTTTCTTGCTGTAACACAATTTGTTTTTGCAGATAGTTATCCTGTTTTGAAAGTTATTTTGAAAGGTGGTATCAGCGGCAGAGTTGAATCAGTAGTTACAGATTTGAAAAATAGACCCGGTGCTGGCAGTTGGTGTTTTGATTATGTGCAACAAACTTTAGGTAATACTGATTTTGAAAATGTTGAGTTTGGTACAACAACTAAATTAGATGTAACAGATTATAGAATCAGTAACGAGTTGCTCGAATATGCGCAGCAACAAATAAGTGTAAATCATTTAACCGGAACTTACACACGCGAAGTGGCTGATGTTGTTACAGGTTGTAAGCGTGTATATATGCTTACCTGGAATTCAAAAAATAAATTCGGTGACAAGGGCAATATTTGCGTGGTGAAATTAGATTCACCCGTTTGCCTTCAGTCTATGGCTTCGTAAAAACTGTTACACCATCAAGTGTATCGGATTTTCTAAATGCTCCTTTACTTTAACTAAAAAACTGACTGATTCTTTTCCGTCAATCATTCGGTGGTCATAAGAAAGAGCGAGGTACATCATTGGGCGAATCACAATTTCTCCATTGATAACCACCGGACGCTCCTGAATTTTATGCATTCCAAGAATTGCAACCTGCGGAATATTAATAATTGGCGTGGACATCAGCGAACCAAATACGCCGCCATTGCTAATAGTGAAAGTTCCACCTGTCATTTCTGCAAGTGAGAGTTTATTCTCTCTTCCTTTTGTTGCGAGGTCGGCAACTTTCATTTCAATTTCTGCCATGCTTAATTTTTCAGCATCGCGAATTACAGGAACCACTAAACCCTTTGGGGTAGAAACTGCAATGGAGATATCGCAGTAGTCGTGATAAATAATTTCTTCGCCGTCAATGCTTGCATTCACAGCAGGAAATTCCTGAATGGCTTTGCAAACAGCCTTTACAAAAAACGACATGAATCCTAAACCCACTCCATACTTCTCTTTGAAATAATCTTTCGACTGTGTGCGTATGTCCATGATTGCTTTCATATCCACTTCGTTGAAAGTGGTAAGCATAGCAGTTTGATTCTTTGCAGTTACTAAGTGTTTGCTTACTGCTTTGCGAAGCGAACTCATTTGTTCGCGTCGTTCAGGTCTGGCGGTCTTTTCTATTTGTTTTATTTCCTGCTTTACTTCTTCTTTGGTTTCAACAGGAGTGACTTTTTTTTGTTCATCCTTTTTCGAAGTAACAGAATTTTCAGGTTCTGTCTTTTTATTTTCAGAAACTGAAGGTGTTACACCTTGCTGTGATTCGGTATCAATAATTGCAACAACATCACCAATTTTGAGAACTGATTTTTCATTTGCTTTAATAGAAAGCTTGCCTGCTTGTTCAGCATTGAGTTCGAAAGTTGCTTTCTCTGATTCGAGTTCGCATAGCATTTCGTCGCGCGATACAACATCGCCATCTTTCTTTAGCCACTTTGCCAATGTCACTTCATTGATGGACTCTCCAACTACAGGAACTTTAATTTCAACAATCACTTGATATAAATTATGAATTGCAAAGGTGTGAACTGTTGAATGAAAAATGAAAAGTTAAATCGGGAAATTAAATACTCAATCCGCCACAAACACTCAATACCTGACCTGTAATATAACTACTCATATCAGAGCCGAGAAAAACACATAAGTCAGCAACTTCGGAAGTTGAACCAAAACGCCCCATTGGAATATCGGCTGAGAATTTTTCTTTCACATCGGGGGCAAGTGCATGTGTCATTTCTGTTTCAATGTATCCGGGGGCGATAGCGTTACACCTGATATTTCTTGAACCTAATTCTTTAGCAATAGATTTTGTAAAGCCGAGAATACCCGACTTACTCGCTGCATAATTTGCCTGACCAGCATTGCCAAAGACACCAACAACAGAACTCATATTTATAATAGAACCGCTTCGCGCTTTGAGCATATGCTTAGCGGCGTGCTTCGTGATATTGAAAACAGATTTAAGATTGGTGTCAATCACATCCTGCCATTGTTGCTCACTCATTCGAAGCAATAGTCCATCGCGAGTAATTCCTGCATTGTTAACGATGATGTCAATTTTCTGAAACTCCATCATCACATTTCCAATCAGTTGTTCTGCTTCGCTATATGATGCTGCATTTGATTTATAGCCAATTGCTTTTATTCCATAAGTGTGCAAAGTATTTTCCAACGCCAATGCTTTTTCTGCAGAGGATAAATAAGTGAAGGCAACATTTGCTCCGTGTTCAGCAAATTTTCTTGCAATTGTTTCTCCTATGCCGCGAGAGGCCCCGGTAATCAATGCTGTTTTCCCTTCAAGTAATTTCATTTACAAATAAAATTTAATAGTTAAGATTTACAACCGATACTCCAACATTCACTAAGCTGTTACACTCAGCAATTTTGCCATTGTTGCGCCTATTAATGCAGGGCTTTCGACAACTGTTACACCACACTCAGCTAGTATTTTCATTTTAGCGGCTGCAGTATCGTCGTGTCCGCCAACGATTGCTCCGGCGTGTCCCATTCTTCTTCCGGCCGGAGCTGTTTGTCCGGCAATGAAACCGACAACGGGTTTTTTATTTCCTGTTGCTTTAATCCATCGCGCAGCTTCTGCTTCCATGCCTCCTCCTATTTCGCCAATCATTACAATGCTATCTGTGTCGGGGTCGTTCATTAATAATTCTACTGCTTGCTTGGTTGATGTTCCGATAATCGGGTCGCCACCAATTCCGATTGCAGTGCTTACCCCTAATCCAGCTTTCACTACCTGATCTGCTGCTTCATAAGTGAGCGTTCCTGATTTTGAAACGATGCCAACTCTTCCTGTTTTAAAAACAAAGCCGGGCATGATTCCAACTTTCGCTTCGCCCGGTGTAATAACTCCGGGGCAGTTCGGACCAATGAGTGTACAATTTTTATCCTTGATATATTCTTTTGCTTTCACCATATCCTGAACAGGAATTCCTTCGGTAATGCAAACAATAACTTTTATTCCTGCTTCAGCGGCTTCCATAATTGCATCAGCTGCAAATGCCGGTGGAACAAAAATGATACTCGTATCGGCTCCTGCTTGTTTTACTGCATCAGCAACCGTATTGAATACTGGTTTTTCAAGATGCGTGGTTCCACCTTTACCGGGTGTTACACCACCAACAACATTGGTTCCGTATTCAATCATTTGTGTTGCATGAAAAGTGCCTTCAGTTCCGGTGAATCCCTGCACAATTACTTTCGAATTTTTGTAGACTAAAACGCTCATGTTTTATTATTCGTTGATTTATTAAGAAGATGTTATGAATTTTTTTCTGAATTTCTTTTTGTGTTCTGGTCTTTTATTTCTCTGAAAAACTTGCCGGCAAATATAAAATCATTCAACTGTTGGTTGGTGACATTCATAATTTCGTTTCGACTTCCTTCCCAGTATTTTTCCCCTTTGTATAGAAACAATACATAGTCGCCTATTTCCATCACCGAGTTCATGTCGTGCGTATTTACGATAGTCGTGATTTTATAATCGTCAGTAATATCCTTAATCAATGAATCAATTACGATTGAGGTTTGCGGATCCAAACCCGAATTTGGTTCATCGCAAAAAAGATATTTCGGATTCATGACAATCGCACGAGCGATGCCCACGCGCTTTTTCATTCCTCCGCTTAATTCATTAGGAAAAAGTTTATTTGCGTCTTTAAGGTTTACTCTTTCCAAACATTCATTCACACGATTCATTTTTTCTTTGAAAGTCATATTCGTAAAAAGATTCAAAGGGAATATGATATTTTTTTCCACTGTTAAAGAATCAAACAAAGCAGACCCCTGAAACAACATGCCGATTTGCTGTCGTAATTCCTTTCGTTGTCCATCATCAATATTTATAAAATCTGTATCGCCGTTGTAAATAATACTTCCATTGTTGATGGGAATTAATCCAACAATACTTTTCATAAGTACCGTTTTACCGGAACCACTTGCACCAATAATCAGATTGCATTTCCCTTCTTCAAAAATTGCAGAAATATTTTTGAGAATTTGTTTCTCGCCGAATGATTTGTTTACATTCTTCAGTTCAATCATAACAGCAATTGCGCAAGTATATAGTCAAACAATAAAATTAAAACGCAACAAACCACTACTGCGCGCGTGGCGGAATGACCGACTTCAAGCGAACCGCCTTCGGTATAATATCCAAAGTAAGCAGACACGGATGAAATAATAAATCCGAATGTGGTCGCCTTTATCAACGCGAAATTCGCCATGAACGGAATCCAGTATTGAATGGCTCCCGTCATGAAATCTTCTTTTGAAACCGCTCCGGTAAATTCTCCCACCCACATGCCTGAGTAAATACTTAAAAAAGCGGAAATGATTACCAATAGTGGAATCATAAAAGTGGATGCGATTATTTTAGGAAGAACGAGGTAAGCGGAAGAGTGAACACCCATGATTTCCAACGCATCTATTTGTTCACTTATTCTCATTGTTCCTAACTCAGAAGCGATTTTACTTCCGATTTTTCCGGCGAGAATTAAAACTGTTACAGTTGGTGCGAGTTCAAGAATAATACTGTTCGCAGCGATGCTTCCGATAATTGATTTGCTTATGAGCGGAGTGGTTAACTGATAAGCTGTCTGAACTGTTACAACTGCACCCAAAAAGCAGGAAACAATAACAACAATACCAACCGAGCCAACACCAATTTCAACCATTTGTCGTGCTATTTCACGCCAGTAAATAGAAGTTTTTTCTGGTCTTACGAAAAGACTTTTGAGCAATAAAACATAGCGACCGAAGTGAGTGAAAAATGTCATTTATCTATTTTGAATATCTGCTGATTGGTGTTGCCTCAAATGTAATTTGTTTAAAGTGTTGTGCAAGATTCAGTTTCAGAATTTCATTTCTGTTTTCACCATTCGCCTTTCTTATTTTTGCTGAAATTTTTTTCAGGTAATGTTAACCGTTGTAACAGGAGCAACCAAAGGAATAGGAAAAGCAATTGCAGAAGCATTTGCCGCGAATGGTTCCGATATTATTTTTTGCGCACGCACATTGAAAGATGTGAAGCAGACAGAAAAAGAATTACAGAAAAATTATCCTGAACAAAAAGTTAAAGGAGTTGTTTGTGATGTAAGCAGGAAAACAGAATTACAAAAATTCGCTAAAGAAATTCTTGCTCTGAAAAAACCAATCAATGCGCTTATTAATAATGCAGGAATTTTTCTTCCCGGAAAAATTATGAATGAGAAAGAAGGAACCTTGGAAACTTTAATAGCCGTAAATGTTTATAGTGCTTATTATTTAACAAAGATGTTGTTGCCTTCGATGATGAAACAAAAGCGGGGACATATTTTTAATTTGTGTTCAACCGCAAGTCTTTATGCTTATCCAAACGGTGCTGCGTATGGAATTACAAAATTTGCTTTGCTTGGTTTTACAAAAAACCTGCGTGAAGAAATGATTCCTTACAATATAAAAGTGACAGCCGTATTGCCGGGAGCCACCGAATCAGCAAGTTGGGAAAATGTAAAATTGGTTATTGACAGAATTATGCCTGCCAGAGATGTGGCTAATTTAATGGTTGCGGCTTTTAACACTTCGCATCAAACTGTCGTAGAAGAAATTTATTTAAGACCAATGAAAAAGGATGTTAGTGAAGAGGAATTTTGATAAAACGGAAGATAAAAAATAGTAGCCAGAAGAAATTCACCATTCACAATTGACCATTTACAATTCACAAAAATATTTTTGCCTTCAATGAATCTTTCTGAAAAAACATACTGTAACAGTTTAACTTCCTATTCCAGATTTTTCACCCGTGAAGTGAAGTGCGGTAATATCGGTATCGGTGGCGATAATCCGATTCGCTTGCAAAGCATGACCACGACTGACACGATGGATACAATCGCCACGGTGGAGCAATCCATTCGAATGATAGAGGCGGGTAGCGAGTTAGTGCGAATCACGGCGCCAAGTATTAATGAAGCAAAGAATCTGGAAAACATAAAAAAAGAATTACTCAATCGCGGCTATAAAACTCCGTTGATTGCTGATATACATTTTACACCGAACGCGGCGGAAGTCGCCGCGCGAATTGTAGAGAAAGTCCGAATCAATCCCGGAAATTTCGCCGACAAAAAAAAGTTTGCAACTATTGAATATACCGATGCAGATTATCAGGAAGAGTTAGACCGCATTCGCGAAAAATTTTCGCCGCTTGTTAAGATTTGTAAAGAGTATGGAACTGCCATGCGCATTGGTACCAATCATGGTTCGCTCAGTGATAGAATCATGAGCCGTTACGGTGATTCGCCGATGGGAATGGTGATGAGTGCGTTTGAGTTTCTGAATATTGCTGAAGACCTTGGCTACTACAATATTATTCTCAGTATGAAGTCGAGCAACACGCAGGTGATGGTGCATGCGTATCGTTTGCTCGTGCATGAGATGATGAAGACTGGCAGAAATTATCCATTGCACTTGGGTGTAACAGAAGCCGGTGATGGTGAAGACGGCAGAATAAAATCAGCTATCGGTATCGGAACCTTGCTTGAAGACGGGTTGGGCGATACCATTCGCGTTTCGCTAACCGAAGATCCGGAGTTTGAAATTCCGGTCGCGAAAATTCTCGCAGACCGTTACACTTCAAAAAGACAAGAACCGATAGTTCATTCCATTAAGGAAAACCCGATTGACCCGTTTCATTATACGCGAAGAACAACCGAACCTGTTTTAAATATCGGCGCGCACAAAGTTCCAGTCGTAATCGCCGATTGCGGCGCTGACCGGGCAATTACTCACGAAACTTTTATTCCCGTTGGGTATCGTTATGACGAGGCGAGTGATAAATGGAACATCAGCGACATGGCGGCTGATTATATCTATACTGGGATTCACAAAGTTGATTTTGACATTCCGGGAACATTGGGTCTGGTTCAGGATTATAAAATGTGGTTGAATAATGTAGCCGCTGAAAAAAAATTTCCGCTAATCACCGCCAATGAATTTACGACTGTAACAGTTCTTTCACCTGTTTTAAATTTTGTAAAAGCTTCGCTCGAAGATTTTACCGATGAACTAATTGAAAAATTAGAAACGGAAAAAAATATCGTTCTTGTTCTCACATCCACGCATGTAAATGGAATGATGCAGCAGCGAAGAGCATTGTTTGAATTACTGAAAGATAAAATTTCCGTTCCCGTTATTCTGCGTCGCGAATACAATTCTCTCGGGGCCGATGAACTCACGCTTCACGCCGCGACGGATTTAGGCGCGTTGATGCTCGATGGTTTTGGCGATGGTGTTTGGTTGAAAGCGGATAATCAACTTTCACAAAAAGTAAATCAATTGTGTTTTGGAATTCTGCAGGGTTGCCGTCAGCGCATTTCGAAAACCGAATACATCAGTTGCCCGAGTTGCGGTCGCACCCTTTTCGATTTGCAGGAAACCACGGCGAAAATTCGAGCTGTCACCAATCATTTAAAAGGCGTGAAGATCGCCATCATGGGTTGCATTGTAAATGGCCCCGGCGAAATGGCCGATGCTGATTATGGTTATGTTGGAAGCGGTCCCGGAAAAATTACGCTCTATAAAGGAAAAGATATTATGAAGCGCAGCATCAATACTGAAACTGCCGTTGATGAACTCATCACGCTCATAAAAGAGAATGGTGATTGGGTGGAGACGAATTAATTATTTCTTAACAACTTTTCTTATTCAAATCTGTTATCTCATTGCAATAGAAAATTATGTTACACTCATTTCATCGCATTCAAAAACTTCCAATCAGTATTGAAAAAGCATGGGAGTTTTTTTCATCTCCCGATAACCTGAAAATTATTACTCCAGATTACATGGGGTTTAAAGTCATTTCATCTTTTGTTGCTGATAAAGTTTACTCGGGAATGATTATCGCTTACAAAGTGCGCCCGGTTTTAAATATTCCGATGACTTGGGTTACTGAAATTTCACATGTTAATGCACCAAATTATTTTGTTGATGAACAGCGACAAGGGCCTTACACTTTATGGCATCACAAACATTTTTTCAAAACTATAAAAAACGGAACTGAAGTAGAAGACCTCGTACATTATCGTTTGCCACTCGGTTTTATTGGTGATTTATTTCATCCGCTTATTGTAAAACCCAAACTCGAAGGGATTTTCAATTACAGGTATAAAAAACTGGAGGAGTTGTTTGGTAAATATGAATTGTGAGTTTCAATACAATAAAATTTCCATTTCAGCATTTAACAACTTCATAAAAATTGAAGAAATAATTTATTCTCTTTGGGCGCACAAATTCTTCGACAAACTCAGCATTACAAACAACCAAACAACTCTTGGACAAAATAGTTGAACTAAATAAAATATCTAAAAACTACGACAGCTTTAAAGCCGTGGATGAACTGTCGTTGGAAGTACAGCGGGGCGATGTGTTTGGTTTTCTTGGTCCGAACGGCGCGGGCAAAAGCACTTCGATGCGAATGATGCTTTCGCTCATTCAACCAACACAAGGAAGCATAAAAATTTTCGGGAAAGAACTTTCAAAAAACAGAAATGACATAATGCGACGAATCGGGTGCATAATTGAGAAACCCGATTTTTATTTATACATGAGCGCCGAAAAGAACATTGATATTTTTTGCCGCCTCAGTGGTGTAACAGCCCCGAAAAATAAAATTCATGAAACGCTGGAATTAGTCGGACTGAAGGGAAGGGAAAAAGACAAAGTGAAAACTTACAGTCACGGAATGAAACAACGGCTCGGTATAGCGCAAACTTTAATTCACGACCCCGAACTGATTATTCTCGACGAACCCACCACGGGGTTAGACCCGCAGGGAATCATCGATATCCGCGAAATGATTCTTCGATTGAAAAACGAAATGGGAAAAACGATTATTCTCTCGTCGCACATTCTCAGCGAAATTGAATTGGTGGCGAACCGCATGATCATCATTAACAAGGGAAAAGAAATTGTTCAGGGCGAAGTGGCAACCCTCCTTTCCACCCAGCATTTGGTTTTAACGATTGAAGTGGAAGAAACTTCTGAATTGTCCAATGTAGATTCCTTCGGAAATAAATTAGTTAGTCGCGAGAATGGGAAATTATTATTCAATGTTTCGCGCGAAGAGATTCCGGCA
This sequence comes from Chitinophagales bacterium, assembly GCA_038326325.1. GTDB lineage: Bacteria > Bacteroidota > Bacteroidia > Chitinophagales > UBA10324 > UBA10324. The sequence continues at coordinate 192,023 of JBBQJW010000001.1, forward strand.
ATCGTGAGTCAACTGAACGAGATGGGAATAAAAATTTTCAGCGTGAGTTATCGTCGCGCACTGGAAGAATATTTTTTAAAACTCACTACTGAAAATTATCACGCATGATATATCGTCTGTTAAAAATTGAGTTGTACAAAATTTTTTCTCGCCCGCGCAGTTATATCGGCTTCGTCGCCATCGCCGTTTTAATTTTCATTATTCAACTGGCGTTGTTCGTTGACGGAAAAACTTATTTGAGTTTTCTCACCCAACAATTAGACGCGAGTTTTTTTCTTCAGGGAAATATTCTCAACGGTTATTTGATCACTTACATCATTCTTCAAACACTTATCATTCAAATGCCATTGATGGTGGCGCTTGTCTGCGGCGATTTAATTTCGGGTGAAGCTTCATCGGGCACCATTCGTTTGCTCGCCACGAAACCAATTTCAAGAGCGGACATTATCACCGCGAAATTATTAGCCGGGAGCTGTTACACTTTACTGCTTGTAATCTGGCTCGGCGGAGTGGCCTTGCTTTTCGGATTAATGATTTTTAAACCGGGAGATTTAATGGTGCTGAGCAGCGACCATGTTTCAATCATTCCGGCGGGCGAATGCTTGTGGCGTTTTTTTGTGGCGTGCCTCGTCGCGTTCATCAGCTTATCGGTGGTCACTACTTTTTCTTTCATGCTTTCCACTTTTTCTGATAATTCAATCGTTCCAATCGTGGCTACGATGGCGGTCATCATTATCTTCACGATCATCGGCACGATGGATGTTCCGATTTTCAATAACATAAAACCATTTCTGTTCACCACCCACATGGTAGTGTGGCAATTATTATTTCAGGACCCGATTGATACTGTTACAGTAAATAAATCATTGCTGATTCTCGTCGCGTACTGCGTCGGATTCATGCTCGTCACTTACTACCGGTTCTTAAAAAAAGATATTCTTAGTTAAAACATGCGAATCACATTTCCCTTCAAACCTCACCCCAACCCCTCTCTCAAGGAGAGGGGAATACATTCGCCAAAAAGTAACGGATTGAAATTATTTCATGCGTTTCAAAAATTATTCGTTTCGCTTTTCTTTTTTTTCGCTTTTCATTTTTCACCTTTCACTTCAAGAGCTCAAACCGCCGCGCAGATTATTGATAAAGTGAATCACAATTTCGCGAAGGTGAACGACTACACCGCCGACATGAACATTCATTTGGATATTTCATTCATCAAAATGAAAGATATCACCGCTAAAGTTTTTTTTAAGAAACCAAAAAAATTTAAAGTGAAGGCGGAGGGAATAGTCGTGCTCCCGAAACAAAACCCAAATTACATGATGGCAATGTTACAGGATACGACTTCATACAACGCTATAAAAACCGGAACCGAAATCATCAATGATGTTACAACGACAATAATCTCCGTTATTCCGAATGCTGATACCGCCGACTTGATATTGGGAAAATTCTGGGTGGATGCGAATCGCGGATTGATTTTAAAAAGTCATCTCACTACAAAAAGCAACGGCACTTTGGAGATCGAACATTTTTATGGAAGCAATTCGACTTATGCGTTACCTGATAAACTCATCTTCACCATTGAAACGGCGAAATTCAAATTACCCAAAGCATTAGTCGCTGATTTGAGTTCGAACTCAAGCGCTGATGATAAAACTGAAAACAAAAAAGGGAAAATCACAATTCTGTTCGGCGACTATTTAATCAATAAAGGAATTGACGATAAAATATTTAAGTAGTGTTGGTGAATAGTCAATTGTGAATTTTCCACCGAATAACTTTCTGTCTACTGCAAATCATCAACTGACTTCGCCGCTACTAATTTTTTCTTTTTGTTGTTAGCGTACCACCAATATCCAAGACCGCCGATAAGCGCGTATGGCATAACCAATAAATAAAGTATTCCAATATTCAATCCGGCGGCGCTCGTGTTTCCTTCCGCTAAAGATGAAGCGGCGGTTTCTTTACACAATGCGCATTGCGCCGCAGCCAAATCAAAATTTAAACTTATGATTACTACCGCGAATAGTATTGAGAGAAAAATTTTCTTGTTCATTGGAAAAATTCTGGAGTCAAAAATAATCTTGTTCGCGATACGATGAAAATTGATTTGTAAAAAAGATAGAACGCTGATTTAGCTGATGGTCATGATTAAAAATGATTTCCATTCCGCGTGAACCATAATCGTCATAATAATCAGCGTTCCGTTTTCTTAAGAAATCAATCGCATAAAATTACATTTGTCGCTAATGAAGGCGTTTTGGTTTTACCTGGTTTATCCGCTGCTTTATTTAATCGCATGCCTTCCGTTTCCGTTGCTTTACGCGTTGTCTGATTTTTTTTATTTCGTGATTCGACTATCAGGCTACCGGAAAAAAGTAGTGATGGAAAATCTTCGGAATTCATTTCCTGAAAAAAGCGAAAAAGAAATTCAGCGAATCGCCAAAGCGTATTATCACTACCTGTGCGATTTGATTTTGGAAACTTTAAAAACATTGACCATGACCGAATCACAAGCGCGCGACCGTTGCGTGTTTCATAATCCGAAATGGCTGGATGATTTAAACGCCGAGGGAAAGAGCATCATCATATTGATGGGGCATTACGGAAATTGGGAATGGGCGGGGCCGTCGTTTACTTTAAGCACGAAGTATCAACTCGTGGTTATCTATCGTCCATTGTCGAATCCATATTATGAAAAAATGACTGTTGGAATGCGCACTAAGTTTGGAACAAAAATCACTGCCGTGAATAATACTTTACGCGACATGGTGTCGAATCGCAAGACTGTTACAGCAACCGCCTTCATTGCCGATCAGACGGCTACTGCTCAAAACGCGCATTGGATGAATTTTCTGAATCAGGACACGGCGATTTTTACAGGATATGAGAAGCTTGCGAAAAAGTTTGATTACCCGGTGGTTTACATGAATGTGAAAAGAATAAGAAGAGGATACTATGAAGTGTTTCCCGAGCTACTATTTCAAAGTCCGAAAGACACAAATGAAAACGAAATCATCGAACGATTCACCAGAAGATTAGAAAAAGAAATTGTGCTTGACCCAGTACCCTGGTTGTGGTCGCACAGAAGATGGAAGCATAAAAGGAGATTAGATACTGTTACAGTAAACCAGAATACAGAAGTAAAATAAAATGAATGACCTTTGTTGACTAATGACTGAAAAGCGCAACGGAAAAGAATTGATTTTAGCGACTAAGCCCTTCTGTGTCGAAGACCGATTCAGAAGCTGGGCTGAAACAATCATGACCCTTACACTATTGATTATTTCTTTCGGTTCAACTTTTCTATCAATACATATCGCGTTTCGTTTGCTGTTGAGTGGTGTAACAGCTTTATTTTATGTTCGCATGTTCGTCATCTATCACGACTACCAACATCACGCGATTCTGCAAAAATCAAAAGCCGCGACATTGCTCATGAAATTGTTCGGAATTTATATTCTCGCCCCACAAAATATCTGGAAACGCTCGCACGATTATCACCACAATCATAATTCTAAACTCACCATCAGCGGCATTGGCTCTTATCCTACTATCAGTAAAAAAAGATTCATGAACCTGAGCAAATCTGACAAGCGTATTTATTTGCTCAACCGTCATCCGCTTGTAATTATTTTCGGATACTTCACTTTGTTTTTTTACTGGTTGAATATTCGTTCGTTTTTACAAAGTTCACGCAAACATGTTGATTCAATTGCGGCTATAGTGTTACACCTTATAATCGGCGGACTGATATTTTATTTTTTCGGAGCTGTTACTTTTTTTATCAGTTGGTTTATTCCATTTTTTATCGCCTTCGCAATGGGCTCTTACATGTTTTATTGTCAGCATAATTTCCCGGGCGCGGTGTTTCGTGAAAATCCGGATTGGAAATATGACGCCGCCGCCATGTACTCTACAAGTTTTATGGCTATGCCTGGTTGGTTGAACTGGTTCACCGGCAATATCGGTTACCATCATGTGCATCACATGAATTCACGAATTCCATTTTATCGTTTGCGCGAAACAATGGCGAGCATGCCGGAGTTACAGGATGTAGTAAAAACTTCATGGAATCCTATTGAGATTTATCGTTGCTTTCGTTTGAAACTGTGGGATGAAGAACAACGGAAGATGGTAAGGTTGTAAATGACTGTTACAGTTATACTTTCTGGATTAGAACTGCCATTCGTTTAGAAATTTATATTCAGATTTAACCCAACTAAATTTTTATGTTCTTTCGTATTTATTATTAAGCAAATACTTTTTTCAATCAGGAAAAAAGTATTTTGCATTGAACAATCTCCGTTCTTTAAAATTTTAAACAACTAAAAACATTTTCATTATGAAAATTTTTCAGGTTCCAATCAGAAAAATTTTTATTTTTTTTCTCGCTTGCTTGTCAATACATAAATCTTCGGCGCAGGTTTTTAATCAGGTTACTGATAACTTACCTCCCTGTCCAGATACTTCTCAGAACTTTGAATATACACAAAGCATTCATCAGAGTTATGGTGGAATGGTTGACTTATCTAACGCCAGTCATTATGCTTTCTCTAATTGTTTTGCTCCTCCCTTAAATATTGGTGATACCACAACACATTCATTTGGCTCAATGGCTTTAGGAACTGTGCATGTAACAAGTGGTCCTACTTTCACAATGAATTCTCCTGGGCAAGTAACAGTTCAGGTAATTTTTTCGTCGCAAAACGGAAACATCAGAACCTTTAATAATGAAATGACACAATTAGATATTTCAGGCGGAACACTTCCTCCAGGCGCATTAATTCGTGAAAGTCCTTTGCACGCTTCAACCGGACAAACAACAATTGAATTGGTTGGAGGCACCTATACTATCAATAGTTATTTCGATGTTTGGACTGATTTATCTCTCGATAGCGGTGCCACATGGATTCCTTGTGACACTTCAGGCAGAATGACTTTAGTTGATTATCCGCTAGGGATTTCTTCAACTACTTCCGCCGCTAATAATTTTTATGTTACACCAAATCCGGTTATTGATATTTTGACCATTAACGGTTTTTTACAACTTGGGAGTACCATATCAATTTATGATATTTTCGGAAGAAAACTTAAAGAAGAAAAGCTTAACTCTTCTTCACAAGAAATTTCAGTTACTGATTTCCCTTGCGGAATTTATTTTATTGAAGCATCAAGAGATGGTAACAGAGTAATGACTCGCTTTATCAAAATTTAATTGAGCGCATAGAAGTACATGCAAGGTCAAAATAAATCGGCAAAAATTCTTTCTCTGAAACGAAATAAAAATTGATTTCAGTTTCGTTATCTTTCCAAAACAAATAAAAAAAATCATGCGTAAAAAATATTTACTGCTCCTCTTCTTTTCACTCCCGTTGTTTATTAAAGGGCAGAATCTTCCGCAATGCGATTCGCTGATTATTAATTGTTGCGGCATTGGAACCGATTCCATTACTCTTGATGCATCGAACTCTACAACAGTGTTGTTTGACTATCCGGGGTTTGTTTTGCTTGATTCAAACAATGATACCATTGCTAAAGAAAGCGTGAATTATTTTGGTATCGGCGGGGGACCGCAAACACACTATATGATAGTTGTGGCACCGCTTGTTCTTCCATTCAATGGCACACTGCAACTCTATTCACTGTTTTATGATTCACTCGATTGCACCTGGCCTGTAACAATTGCTGATACTGCTACAGGTATTAATGATAATTACAAACCCACGAGTGTAACAGTATTTCCTAACCCTTTCGAAAACCACCTGACTATTAAAAACAGTTATTTAGCTGGAAACAAAATTCAGTTGATTGATTTGTTGGGAAGGAAAATAGTAGAGATGAAAGCCACTCAGAACTCGGAAACTTTAAATCTAGAATTTCTTCCTTCCGGAATTTATTTTCTTGAAATGATTTGTGATGGAAAAATAGCAGTCCATACTATAGTGGTTAAGCGGTAATGCTTGAAATTATTCTTTCACAAATTTATTTACCGTAACATCTATGTCAGTTTTTATTTCCGCAAAATAAATTCCATCGGGGAAATCTGATACACATAATGTAATCGCAGAATGTTTTGCGCTTAGCTGTTTCATTATTTTTCCTTCGACGGAAACAATTGAAATATTACAGCGAGAATTATCGTTTGTTAATTCAATGGTAATGTAATCCGTTGCCGGTACTGGAAAAAGATTGAACCCGCGCTCTTGAATGTTGCTGATAGAATTTCCAAGCGGCAAATCATTTCTCAGAATCAGATTATTTAATAGCAAATCAACATCGCCGTCGTTATCAATGTCAACTGCTTCTGCAACTGAATTCAGAATATCAACCTGAAAGAAATTAGAAAGTGAATAGGTTGTGGTGCCACTTCCCATTGCAAGAATGGAACTTACAAAACCCGCGTTACCTCCGAGCAAACAAACATCTTCATTTGCATCATTATTAAAATCGGCTATTGCTACTGAACTGGGTTCACCAAATTCTGGAAGGTTAGTAGGTGTAACAGTGAAAGTTCCATTCTGATTATTTTCATGAAGCTCTGTAAAACTCGTACCCGAAGTGCTATCATAACCTGTTACTAAAATATCTTTCCATCCATCGTTATTGTAATCAAACCAATCAACTGTTCCTCCACTTCCTTTGATGAAAAAAGGTTGTAACTGAAAATTATCCGTTCCCAGGTTTTTATAAACCCGGCAACGAAAATCAGTATCACCAATTCCATTAATGATAAGGTCGGGCAAACTATCGTTGTTGTAATCGCCCCACTGCATTTCGCCAAAATGAGTTCCGATTAAAGTGGCGTTAATATTTGTGAAATTGAAATTGCCATTGTTTTTATAAATGAAAGCATGATGCCCTCCAACCGAATCAAATCCGGTATAAGCAAAATCTAATTTACCATCGTTGTTATAATCTGTTACACCAATGCTTCCAGCGCTTAAACCAAAAAATGAATTATTGATTTCAGTAAATGTTCCGCTTCCGTTGCTTTCAAAAATTTTTACCACTGTATTAAATACCGAATCCATTCCACATGCGATTAAATCATCGAAACCATCATTGTTAAAATCAGCCCACTTCACCGCAGGATTATACAACGCTGGAAAATGCTGAGCCACTTCAACAAACTGATTTGAAACATTGTGATACACTTTAAAAATATCATCAGGTAATGCTTGTGTTATATAAGCAAGGTCCATTTGATTATCGTTATCAAAATCACCCCACGCAGCAGCGCCATACGCACCAAGAGGCAAAGTATCAATGGGAATGAATTGTTGCGCTTTAGAAGAAAAGCATGCAAAGTGTAACAGTATGAAGAAGCCTGTAATTATTTTTTTCATGAATAATCAAAATTATTTTTTTGCAAAATAAGAAGTTAAAAGTCATGGAAATGTAACAGTTTTTCGATTTGTCCTTATTTTGAATAAATTTCTCATATATAATTACAGTCATTTGAAATAATGTGTGTCATGGTTTTTATCCCATGCAAAAACAATTAAGAAGAGTCATAAAGCTGGAAGCATGCACGAGGTTGTTTATTATTACGCTGAAAATATTTTAGTGCAACTCAAACATTTTGAATTAACAGATCTGTTACAGCGTGCGTACTCAGCAGAGAAGGCTGCTGCTTTTGCTTATCAGGGCCATGCAGGTTCAGTAAAAAATATAGAAGAGAAAAAAGCGATTCATCAGATTGAAATGGATGAATGGAAACATCGCGAACAAGTATTGAAGTTGCTAAATCAATATGAAATTCCGGTTTCAAAATATTATGAGTTTCGTTTTCTCGTGATCGGAAAAATTATTTCGGGTAGTTGTTATGCAATAGGATGGTTCATGCCCTACTATTTTGCGGGAAGGTTAGAAAGTGGAAATGTGTGTGAGTATTTTAGAATGATGCGCTTCTTTCATGAACTGAATATTTATGAACACGATGAAATCCTATATGAGATGGGAATAAAAGAAAAAGATCACGAGATTTATTTCTTACAACAGATAAAAGGAAAACGACTTCTACCCTTCTTTGAAAAAATATTTTCGTGGGGAAATAAAAAGAGTTTCAACGATGTTGACCTTGATAAAAAATATTCTGTTACAGAAGCAGAGAAATATTGCAGGAAATAAATATTGTTCCTGAGAATTTTAATGCTGGTAATAGGGCGACAGCATCAGGTAAACCAACACGCCTGTAACCGATACATACAACCATAATGGCCAAGTCCATTTCGCGATGCGGCGATGCTTGTCGAATCGGGACTGCAATCCTCTCGTCAGAGTAAATAATATCATGGGCACGATCGCCGCGGCGAGAATAATGTGAGTGATTAGTAAAGTAAAGTACACCGGACGAATCCATCCTTCACCTCCGAAATGAGTTTCAACGGCGAGCGTGTGATAGATGACATACGAAATCAAAAACAAACTCGAAAAACAGAATGCGGTTATCATCGCGTACTTATGAAACGAAATCATTTTCCTTTTCATAAAGACATATCCGACAATCAGTAAGAGTGTAACAGTAAAATTAACAGCCGCGTTAAACGCAGGAATAATGGAAAGATCAAAACCAATTTTTACTTCGGGTGGCTTCAAATAAAATAACGAAAGCACAAGCAATGGAACAGCAACAGAAACAATGGCTATAAATATGTTGAGTTGTTTTTCTTTCATTAAAGCAGTGATTAAGTATTGTTGAATTCAGGTCGTACCAATAACTGTTACACTTATTTACGACTTCGGTTTTTCAATAAGCAACCGTTCGATATTGTTATACAACGAATCCATCTCAGTACTGTCTTCAAGCACTTTGTAATATCCGCGAATCATGCCTGTGCCGTCCACCAAAACCAAATGACTATCATGAGTGTATTGCTCTTCTCCGTTTGCACTATCAACCACTGAAAGATAAAATCCTTTTTCGCCAAGGCGATAAATTGAATCCTTATCACCGGTCAAAAAATTCCATTTGTTAGCTACCGCGCCGAATTTCTCCGCATATTTTTTCAAAGTAGCAACACTATCCCGTACTGGATCAACAGTGATGGAAACAAATTTTAATCTTTGTTCATCCTTGTAATTTTTCTGCATTTCGCTTATCCGCTTACTCAACTTCGGACAAATGCTTGTGCAACTCGTGAAGAAAAAATCTGTTACATAAACATATCCTTTCAAATCGTCAGATGTAACAGTATCGCCTGACTGATTAACCAATTTAAAAAATGGAACCTGATAATATTCCTTTAAACGCGACTCGGCATGTGGATGTTTATATACATCATAGTACAACCAGAAACCAAATGGAGCTATCAGAATAATTGCTGCGGCAATTACCCCGAAGGAAGATTTTTTCATTACCAGATGTGCGATTTCATATTCAACCAACTGGTTCCTTCAGCAAGAAAAATACAGATGGTATAAAGAAGCAAAATCAGTGGAACAAGAATCGTGATGATCAAATGTTTTACTTCAAATTTTAAGTGCATAAAAGTTCCAACTATATAAAACGCTTTGATCATACTCATTACAATGAAGAAAACATTTAACGGCGAACGATTCATATCGTGCGGATAAAAAATCGCTGCTACAACTTCAACAATTGTAAGAACCAACATAATCCAGAAAGTTCTCCAGATTAATTTAACCATATTTCCGTGCGCTTCTGCTGACATGATTGAATTATTTATTTTCTGATTTAAAAATTAAAGAAGGTAGAAAGCCATGAAAACAAATACCCAAACAAGATCCACAAAGTGCCAATACAATCCTACTTTTTCTACCATTTCGTAAGTTCCTTTTCTATCGTAAACTCCACTTGTAACATTACTTAATACAATGCAGTTAAACACAACTCCTGTAAACACATGGAAACCATGAAACCCGGTGATACAAAAGAACAACCACCCAAACGCGGTTGCTCCAAATGGATTGCTTGTCATAACCATTCCTTCGCCAATCAAGTGTGTCCACTCCCATGCCTGACAACTTAAAAATGAAACTCCCCCGATAATGGTAAAGAACAACCACATCGCAACTTTCTTTTTATTTTTTTCTGCATTGCCATAGTGAACAGCAAGCACCATTGTTACAGAACTCATGATAAGAATGAAAGTCATTAAACTCACAAACATCAATGGCAAATTTGCTTCTCCCATAAAAGGGAAAGTCTTGAACACCTGATTAGGTATAGGCCACGAATCATAACTGAATCGCAATGCGCCATAGGTCACAAGAAATGATGCGAATGAAAAACTATCGCCAAGCAGAAAATACCACATCATCAGTTTACCCCAGCTCACCTTAAACGGAGACACTCCTCCGTTCCAGGAATTTTTTGTTGTGGTTGGTGCTGTAAGAGTTGCTTCCATCAGAGTTTATTATTTAGAAGAATTTTATTTGGAAGAAAATGAAAAGATAAATCCAGAGAATATCAACGAAGTGCCAGTAAGTTGCAATGAATCCGATTTTATAGTTATAGTTAGGATTGTATTTTTTTATTGTTGAGTTAATTCCCATGATGAATAACAAAACTAAACCCACCATCACATGCACAACATGAACGATTGATATTACATAAATAAAAGATCCCCCAGGATTTCCATCAATGTAAATTCCGGTTTTAGCAATAGCCAGCCACCCCTGATACTGAGAAATAATAAATGCGACTCCTAAAACAAAAGTTGACCAGAATAAAATTTTGAATTTAGAAACCTGCTCAGCTTTATGAGCTGCCTTTGCATAGTAAACTGTTACACTACTTAAAATAATTATTCCTGTGCTGATCCAGAATTGCATTGGCATTTTTACAAACAACCAATTACCTGCTCCTTGCCTTACAATGTAGGCGCTGGTTAATGCTGTAAACAACATCACTATTGTTGTCAATCCCAAGTATAATCCGAAGCGCTGTGCCTGAATTTTTCTTTGTGTTTCTTCGGAGAGTGACATGGCGTTCATCATTTCGTTAATCAGATTTTATCGAAGTACAACGCAAGTTGAACAAGTGGTAAGTAAAAAAATGAACCGAACATTAATTGTCGTGCTGCAACAACTGAACATTCACGATATAATTTAATTGACTGCCACAGAAAAATTAATCCGGCAGCAACTACAATAAGCATTGAAATAAATCCTGTGAAACCAAAAGCAAAAGGCAACACACTAACTGCAATTAAAACTGTTACACTAAAAACAGTTTGCATTGCGCTTGTTTTTGAGCGCCCTTGAGTGGAAGGTAGCAGTTTGAACCCCGCGCGTAAATACTCTTCGTAACCAACCCAACCTATCGCCCAGAAGTGTGGTAATTGCCAGAAGAATTGAATTAAGAAAAGAAGGGAGGCTTGTTCATTTAATAAATTAGTTGCTGCTACATATCCGATCATCGGAGGCAATGCGCCTGGAATTGCACCAACATAGACCGCAATCGGACTGAATCTTTTTAAAGGTGTGTAAATGAATGCATAAGTTAAAAGTGCAACCGCACTTAACAAAGCAGCAGCTTCATTAAAATAAATCCAAAGAGTTCCGATTCCACTCACTGCGAGTATTCCTGCAAATAATAGTGCTTCAATACTTGTCATTCTTTCAGTTGGAAGCGGTCGATTTGCAGTTCGCTTCATCAACCGATCAAAATCCTTTTCAATAACCTGATTCAGAGCATTCGATGCACCGGAAGTTAACATTCCTCCAATACAAATCATGATAAATCCTTGCCAGTTAATTGTTCCTGTTAATCCCATGAGGTAGCCAATGCCGGAAGAAAAAACTACAAGCATTGACAAACGGAATTTCATCAACTGCGCATAATCTTTCAATCGTGCGACAATCATTGAAGAAATTTCTATCCGTTCTATTCTTTGCATTTTCTATCTAAAAATTAATTAACCGTGATGAGTCGTTTCGCCGGGGCGCATTGGAATTGTCTGTGGAATAAAATCTTCTCCATCCTTTCCATAATCATAAGGTCCGCGATGAACTGTTGGAATTTCACCATCCCAGTTTCCATGACCAGGAAATATTGGAGTAGTCCATTCAATTGTATTTGCTTTCCATGGATTTAGATCAGTCATTTTCTTTCCACGATACATGCTATAAAAGAAATTGAAAACGAAAAGTAACTGAGCAAGGAAAACAACAACAGCAGCAATTGTAATGAACTCACTTAACCCTTGAAATTTATTAAATGTTTCAAATGCCCCATGAGAATAATAACGACGAGGAACACCTGCCATTCCCTGATAATGCATTGGCCAGAATATACAATAAGCACCAACCATAGTCACCCAGAAATGAATAAATCCCATTGTACGATTCATGAATTTTCCAAACATCTTTGGGAACCAGTGATACACTCCCGCAAACATTCCAAAGAAAGCAGCAACACCCATGACAATATGAAAGTGTGCAACAATGAAGTATGTATCATGTAATTGAATATCAATCGCAGAGTTACCAAGAAAAATTCCAGTTAATCCTCCTGAAATAAATAATGAAATAAATCCTACAGCAAATAACATTGCAGGAGTATAACGGATATTCCCTCGCCAGATAGTAGTAATCCAGTTGAACACTTTAATTGCAGAAGGAATCGCTATTAACAATGTAAGAAATACGAAAACAGATCCGACAAACGGATTCAATCCTGTAACAAACATGTGATGCGCCCAAACGAAAAATGCAAGAGCAGCAATTGCAAGCATAGAAAGAATCATTGCTCGATAACCGAAAATTGGTTTGCGCGAATTCACCGATAATACTTCAGAAACGATTCCGAAAGCAGGAAGAATTACAATGTAAACTTCAGGGTGACCAAGGAACCAGAATAGATGTTGATACAAAATTGGATTTCCACCTTCGTGCGGCATAGCACCTACTCCACTGATATAAATTTTATCGAGATAGAAACTTGTTCCCATCGAACGGTCGAATATTAATAAAATCGCCGCCCCTAAAAGAACAGGGAAAGAAAGCAATCCAAGAATTGCTGTGATCAGTAACGCCCAGATTGTTAATGGCAATTTTGCCATTGACATTCCTTTTGTTCTTAAATTGAGAATGGTGGTTATGTAATTTAAACCTCCAAGCAAACTCGATACAATAAAGAACGACATACTTATGAGCCATAAATCTGCTCCCGTTTCCGAACCCACGGCTGCAGATCGAATTGCACTTAATGGAGGATAGAAAACCCAACTAACACCAGCTGCTCCACTCGGAACAAAAAATGAAGTAAACATTACTGCACCGGCAAGAAAGAAAAACCAATAAGACATCATATTCAAAACAGGAGATGCCATGTCTCTTGCTCCACATTGTAACGGAATTAAAAAGTTTGCAAAAGTTCCACTCAAACCAGCAGTTAATACAAAGAACACAAGTATAGTTCCGTGCATGGTGATAAGCATGTTGTAAAAATCAGGAGTCATTTTACCATCCGGCGCCCACTTGTCACCGAATATTGCTCCGATAAAATGCAAAGGCACATCAGGAAATCCTAATTGCATTCTGAAAATATTCGAAAGACCTCCCCCTATTATTGCCCAAATAATTCCTGTTACCAGAAATTGTTTGCCAATCATTTTATGATCAGTACTGAAAATATAATGGTGAATAAAATTCTTCTTATTGCGATCCTTGTCGTGATGACCATGGTCTGCTTCATAACGAATCTTTCCTTCAGTATCCTGATAATGCACATGATCGGTAATTGCAGCACCTAGGTGTTGCTCCGAATGTCCATGATGAGTTGTATCCATCTCTTGAATTTTTAATTAATCGTGAGTACTTTCTTTTTTCGGAGGAGCGCTTAATGAAGTTGCCGCTAATTTATTCGCTGCCTCTTCCGGTGTTCCTTTTATCGCAATTTCATAAAATGATTTTTGTGTTTTCAACCATGCTTCGTACTGATCCTTTGTATCCACATAAACCATCATCTTCATTGCAGAGTGCCCTTTACCACACAAATAATCGCAACTCATTTCATAATTGAATTCGGGATTATTTGTTTTCTTTTTCATCTCGTCAGTAGTAATTGTCGGAGTGAATTTGAAGTGAGTTGGAAGACCCGGCATTGCATCCATTTTTATTCTGAAGTGATTTAATCCAACATCATGCACCACATCGCGACTACCAATTTTTAAAATGTATTCTTTGTTCACTTCGAAGTGAAGTTCGTTTGGCATAATATCATCCAATGCTTTTTGGTCATTGAAATCCATTCCTACAGAATTTGTTTCATCAATTAATTTCCAATTGCTGTTCCCCAATTTTCCATCTATTCCTGGATAGCGCACTAACCAGTTAAATTGTTTTCCGGTTATTTCAACAACTCTTGCATCTGGTGAAGCAGGGCCTGTAATTCTGAACCAATAATATAACCCTACTACAACAAGCAGCGTTAAAACAATAGCTGGAACAACGGTCCACAACATTTCCAATTTATTATTCTCTGGATAATAGAATCCGAGTTTTCCTTTTTTAGCGTGATACTTCCATGAAAACCATCCAAGTGCAATTTGCGTTGCAACAAAAACTATTCCTGTCAAAACTAAGGTGATGTTAAACATCAAATCAATCCAGTGACCATGTTCAGACGCTGACTCAGGTAAAAACAATGGGCTATAATGCCATGCACTCCAAAAAATTCCAACTAAAAATAAAATAGTGAATATTAACCAAAGATTTCCGTTGATCTTGTCAGTATCCAATTCAGCGTCTTCGCCTCTGAGAGTGTTTATGTATTCGTTCGATTTGGAAATCTGAACAACTAATATTCCAATGAGTAGTAAAGCCGCTAAAACCAAGTATGTTGTCATTTCAAATTCTTTTTCTTAGTCAATTGTTAAAGGGAATTATGAATACTCTCTTGTAAGAAAGGATGGTTCTTTGGAACAAGCGCCGCTTTTGTAAGTGATGAAAACACGACATAAAACAGCAACCCGACATACAAACAAGGCAATCCGATTTCAAGAAATCCAAATCCATTATTATCGCCAACTGTCGCAGGCATGATCATCAGGTAAAAATCACAGAAGTGACCTATAATGATGATGCAGGCCACAAGTATTAAACGATTCATGCTTCTTTTCGCGTCTCTCGACATAAGAAGTAAAAATGGAAGTACGAAATTCATAACAAATATTCCATAGAATAATGGTTTGTAATGACCGTATCTGTGTTGAAAATAAATTGTTTCTTCAGGAAGATTGGCGTACCAAATCAACATGAACTGGCAGAATGTTACATAGGTCCAGAAAATTGAGAAGGCGAACATCATGATTCCAAGATTATGCAAATGATTCGCGTTCACCTCTTTCAAATATCCTTTCTTCTTTAGGAAAATCACAAACAAAGTTATCACGGCGATACTGGTCACCCAGAAACTCGCGAAAGAATACCATCCATACATTGTACTGAACCAATGAGGATCCAATGACATTAACCAATCCCAAGCGGTGACTAAAATATAAACAGCAAAGAAAGGAATGAACACGGAAGCTATCACCAAACTACGCTTGTACATTGATGTATCACCCGATGCCATTGTATCTTCTTTTAAAGATGTTCTGCGAAGAAGAATAGTACATGCAACTAATGCAATTACAAAAAAGCCAAAACGAATAAAAAAGAATGGTAGATTAAGATATGATTCCTTCCCTTTTAAGATTGGATCATTTTCAACTTCTTCTGCATGAGTCCACTCATATAAATTTCCATGTCCTGCAATCAAGACCAACAATAAAATTACAGCGGCGATCGGCATCCATTGAGAAATGGCTTCGGGTACTCTTTTAAACACGACTGAAAACCCACCCCAAGCGAGATAAACCGCGGCGATAAAAAACGCCGATCCCATTCCTATTCCCATGAAAAACACACTATCTAAAAGAAGATTTGCCCATACGCGGTTTATCTGGTCTCCGCTATAAACAATAAATCCTCCCGCTAAAGCAGCAGCACCTATGAGCATCAGAACGACGCTTATTGTTTTTAGTCTTGATGTAAAATTAAATGTCTCGTTCATTTCAGCGCTTAATTTTCAGTGTTTACATTTTTTTTGTCGAGTCGGAAACCGCAGTTGTCGGATTCAATGATTTACGGTATTCATCCTGCATGCTTCTAACATAAGAAATTACTTTCCAGATTTGAAGACGATCAAGTTGTGAGGCATATGATCCCATCAGATTTTTTCCGAAATGAACCGTGAAGAACATTTTTCCTTCAGGCAACGCTAAAAGCGCGTCGTTAAAATAAGAAGGTGGAGGAGGAAACTTACTTGTAACATTATCTCCGACAACAATGTGTCCGCTCGCTTTTCCATCTTCCCCATGACAGATGGCGCAATAAATATTAAACAATCTTTTTCCTTCGCCCAAGACTTCAGATGTAACAGTCAAAGGGTTTTTTACTTCAGCGCCAGCCGCTTCATATCCTTCAGGAGTATTGGTATAATGAAATGGCATGAAAGCATTTTCATTTCCCATGATTCCCTGATAAATAGGAATAGTTCCATTAACGGGTTTTTGCGCATTCATGCTATCCGGAAAAATATCGTTACCAAGATAAGTTTCGTAAGCTACCGGATGAGCCATGTCAGGCATGTATTCACGACCGGGAGTTCTGCGTGGTTCGTTGCTGCAAGCACTCTGCAAGAACCAAGCAAACAGTACTAATCCTGCAGTTACTATGGATGATCTCTTTATCATGATCCTTTTTTCGAAATCAATTAATAATGATTTTTCAATTCTCGTTCTTTAATCTCATCTGCTCCAGTTGATTGAAGCATTTGTTTCATTTTGCTAATTTCCTCTTCAGTAGTTTTTTTATTGATGCGAAAAACAACTCCGAATTTATCATCAGTTGTTCTTTCATCTAATACTTCCCGAATTCTTCCCGGCCACAATCCAGATCTTAGTAAAAAAGTAATTGTCATTCCGATTGAAGCAGACAATACAGTGAACTCAAACAAGATTGGTACAAAAGCGGGAAAAGAAAAGTGAGGTTTACCACCAAAGTTTAATGGCCAGTCGGTTGTGAAAACCCAGGTCATAAATGATAACGCAATGGTAGTTCCGGTCATGCCGTAGATGAATCCCGTGATGTGCAATCTAGATTCATCTAATCCTAAAGCATCATCCAAACCATGAACGGCGAATGGTGAAACCACATCATAAACTTCCATGTGATTCTCGCGCATTTTCCGCACGCCATCAATCATTTTATCTTCATCGCTGTATATGCCGACTAAAAACTTATTTCTCATGGTTTATGTACTTGAAATGACATTGCTGATCCTTCGTGACTATGTGAATGAGCGGCGGCCGCTTTCTTCTGCGTGTCACCTGAAATTCTTAAAATGTGTTTTGTTTCCGCCATCGCGATTACGGGCATCGTCTTCGCGAACAACATAAATGCCGTTAAGAACAATCCAACTGTTCCGGCAAAAATGCTGATCTCAACATAGGTCGGAGCGTAATAAGACCATGCTGAAGGAATATAGTCACGGTGAATAGATGTAACGATAATTACAAATCGCTCGAACCACATTCCGCAGTTGATGATGATTGACATAAAGAATGTAAACCAAACATTACGACGAAGTGGTCTGACCCAAAACAATTGAGGACTAATGACATTACAAGTCATCATTCCCCAATAAGCCCACCAGTATGGCCCAAGAGCTCTATTTGCGAAAGCGTATTGTTCGTAAATATTTCCACTGTACCAAGCGACAAATAATTCTGTGATGTATGCTGAACCAACAATTGAACCCGTCAATACAATGATTTTATTCATCGACTCGATATGTTCAAGTGTAATGTACTCTTGAAGATTCATTACTTTTCTTGCAACCAACATCAATGTCAACACCATTGCGAATCCTGAGAAGATAGCCCCTGCAACGAAGTATGGAGGGAAGATAGTTGTATGCCATCCAGGAATAACTGAAGTGGCGAAGTCAAAAGATACAATTGTGTGAACCGAAAGTACAAGCGGGGTAGAAATACCTGCGAGCACTAATGAAAGCGCTTCGTGTCTTTGCCAGTGTTTTGCTGAACCAGTCCAACCGAAACTTAAAACACCATATGCGAATTTTGAAAATTTCTTTTTCGCGCGATCACGAACGGTAGCGAGATCAGGAATCAAACCAGTGTACCAGAATAAAAGTGATACGGTAAAGTAAGTTGAGATTGCAAACACATCCCACAACAATGGTGAGTTGAAGTTAGGCCAAAGTGGTCCGCGTGAGTTAGGATATGGGAGGTTGAAGAAAATTAACCACACCCGACCCATGTGAAATATTGGAAACAACCCTGCACATATAACAGCGAAGATGGTCATCGCTTCTGCAGATCGGTTGATAGCCATGCGCCATTTCTGACGGAACAATAAAAGAATCGCAGAGATCAAAGTTCCTGCGTGACCAATACCAATCCACCAAACGAAATTGGTGATATCCCATCCCCAGTCAACAGTTCTGTTTAAACCCCAGGTACCGATTCCGAACCAAACAGTCCAACCAATCATGAACAAACCCCAGCTCATTAAACACGCCGTGATTGTTATAGTGATAAGGTATAATCTTGTAGGCTTGCCTTCAATAGGACGACAAAGATCTTCAGTTATCTGATGATAATTTTTGTCGCCATAAATAAGCGGGGCCCTTACGACCGATTCTGCATGCATAATTTTCTTAGTTATCTTGATTAAGCCATGTTTTCATTATTCCTAACTTTTACCATGTACCCGATGGATGGTTTTACATGCAAATCGGCGAGTACATAATAATTGCGTTCATCTTCACGGGTTTTTGAAACCGCTGTCTCCTTATTATTAACATCTCCAAAAACAATCGCATCAGCGGGACAAGCGGATTGGCAGGCGGTTCTCGCTTCACCATCCATTAATGGTCTGTCTTGTTTCTTAGCGTTCAACTTAGCGTCTTGTAATTTCTGAACGCAGAAACTACATTTTTCTATTACCCCTCTTGACCGAACTGTTACATCAGGGTTCAACACCATGCGCGTTAAATCATCAATCATCATCGCAACACCCTGACTCTTATCGTAAGTATTCCATGGGAAACTATCAGCGGTCGTGTAATCGAACCAGTTGAAGCGACGAACTTTATAAGGACAGTTGTTCGCGCAATATCTTGTTCCAATGCAACGGTTGTAAGTCATTTGATTCAACCCCTCGGAACTATGATTGGTAGCGGCTACAGGACAAACATTTTCACAAGGAGCATTTTCGCAATGCTGACAAAGCATTGGTTGATGAACCACTTCAATGTCTTCCCAGTCTTTTACATTATCATATTGATTTCCTAAACCGGTCGCGTTCGAATGAGATTCTTGCGTCACTCTTTCTTTCTCACCCGCGAATGAATAGTAACGGTCAATGCGAATCCAGTGCATTTCGTGAACACGACGAACTTCATCTTTACCAACTACCGGAACATTGTTTTCGGTAGAGCAAGCCACCTGACAAGCGCCGCAACCAATACATGAATTCAAATCAATGTTCATTCCCCATCTCAATCCATTATATTGATGAATATCCTGAGGATAAAGTGTTATCGGATTATTATGCTCGTATTCTTCAATTGACTCGTTTCCAGCTTTCGGATTTTTTTGATATTCAGAAAGAGTAGTTTGCTGAATCACATTACGGCCTTCGAAAGTTCCGTGTGTTTGCGTAATAGCTAATTCATATTTATTACCTGTAGGTTTAACGGTAACTTTTGAATTTGAATAGCTCATTGTATCTCCAATCATTGAAACGAAAGGATATACATTTTTACCAACTCCGTCACCCGCGCGACCAACTTTTTCACGACCCAATCCTACGCTTGTGGCGAAAGTATTATTCGCCATTCCAGGTTGAAGAACGATTGGCAATTCCATTGTTACACCATTCGCATTCACTTCAACCATATCCCCATCCACTAAATTATTTTCTTTAGCGTAAGGAACAGGAACCATTAACACATTATCCCAAACTACTTTGGTAATAGGATCCGGATTTTCAAGCAACCAGGGATTGTTAGCGTATTTTCCATTTCCCAAACTCACAGATTCATATACCATCAATTCCATTCCCGCGGACATCGGCGCGCTCGCTGAAGCGGCGGCGTTTACATCTCCCGAAAATGAAGTGGCTGAAGGTGTAACGGTTGCCTTTTCGTAAACACCGAAACGAATTTTATCGTCCCAAAATGATTGGAACCCGGAGAATAAAGTTTGTGTAGGATAAATATTTTTCTCCCAATTGTTTTTCAAGTAGTTGTTGTAATCAATGGTTGAATCCATCCATTTCAATAAACTATCCTGAGCCTGTCTGGTATTAAATATTGGATTAATCGCAGGTTGACTTAAACTGTACTTACCTGCTTTTGGCTCAGCGTCATTCCAGCTTTCTAAATAATGATGATCTGGTAAATGATAAGTTGTTAAAGAAGTGGTTTCATCTTTTCTGTCATTGAACGAAACAGAAAGGCCAACTTTTTTAATTGCTTCTCCGAATTTTTTTCCATTGGAGAAACTATAAACAGGATTAGAATTATAAATGATCAAAGCGTCAACTGATCCCGCTTCCATTTCAGAAACCAAATCAGAAAAATCTTTGTCAAATCCTTGTGAGAAATTTAATGAATTATCGAAGTCAATCGTGCTTCCATAGCTGCCGAGCACATCATTGATTGCATTAACAATCGTTTGACAGTTTGCATCGTTTGAACCACACACCACTAATGAAGCGCCTTTGTTCGCCCACATTTCCTCGGCGGCTTTGTTCAAAGATTTATTCGCTTTATCAGAAACCTTTCCGCCTGTTACACCTGATTTACCAGCGAAACCGGCAATCATATTATACAGCGCGATTACCGCTTCACTTTGTTCTGATGGTTTTATCGCAATTCTTTTATCAGCGTTACTACCTGTTAATGAAACATGAGATTCAAACTGGTAGTGGCGCGACATGGTCGCTTTCTCTTTCGAAACTTTACGATTCGAGACATATTGCTTAGTGAATTCAATTGGAGAAATCCATGTTCCAAGAAAATCAGCTCCGAAAGAAACAATAACTTTCGCCTTATCGAAACTGTAACCTGGAATAGTGCGCTTTCCAAAACTCTTTTCGTTTGCGGAAAGAATTCCCGCATTCGACATTGGTTCGAAAACAACATGCTTCGTGTTTCCATAATAAGCGCCAAATTCAGCGATCAGGTTTTTTGTTGACGGACTTAAAATAGTTGAAGAGAGAATCCGGATATTTCCTCCCTTTGTTTTTATCGCTCCAAGTTGAGTTTTAATATCAGTATCGGCGGCGGTCCATTCAACAGGTTGATCTCCTTTTTTAGGGAATGCCGTTCTCGCCTTATCATATAAAGAAAGAATGGAAGCTTGCGCTCTCGCGCTCGTACCCCCTCGTGTAACACTTGAATTTGAGTTGCCTTCAATTTTAATCGGGCGGCCATCTCTCGTCTTCACTAAAATACTACAGTAGTCACTTCCATCAGAATAGGTCGACGCGTAATAATTCGCTAATCCTGGAACAATTTCTTCCGGCTTAATAACATAAGGTATGGCCTGACGAACAGGAATTTTACAACTTGCGGCTACGGTCGCGGCTGTTACACTAAAGCCGAGCATTTTTAAAAAGTCGCGGCGGGCTCTTGGCTTCTGAACAAAGTTACTGTTAAAGATTTCCTCTATCGGAAGTTCCTGAGAAAATTCTTTGTCGCGCTCGTGAACAAACTCCGGCGTTTCTTCCAGTTCAGCGAGACCTTTCCAATATGTTTTATTTTCCATCCAGTGTTATTTTACAACTGCGAGTTTCAAAATTTTAGTAATGACACTTTTGACATTCAGTTCCACCTAAATCACCTTCAGTAACCTGAGTAATTTTTCCCGACTTGAGTTCCTCATGCAATTTAGTAAAGAGTGGTTCGTAGTATTTATTCTGTTCGAACTGCACACCTGTATTACGGTGACAGTTGATGCACCATCCCATCCCTAAACTAGCGAATTGCTTTACCTCATCCATCGTCTCTATCGGACCGTGACAGGTCTGACAGGCGACTTGACCAGCTTTCACATGTTGGGCGTGATTGAAATAAACATGGTCTGGAAGATTATGAATTTTAACCCACTTGATTGGTTTATTGTTATCATAAGCTTCATAAATTTTAGCAATCTCAGCTGTACCAGTTCTAGGGCCCTCCTTAATTGCCTTGTGGCAATTCATACAAATATTTACTGATGGAATAGAAGCAGTTTTACTTTTTTCAGCGCCGGCGTGACAATACAAACAGTTAATTTGATTTTGACCTGCATGAATCTTGTGTGAAAATTTTATCGGCTGAATCGGTTGATAGTTACGACTTCTTCCTAAACCTTGCGTCGCGTCGACCAACCAATATCCTAAAAACATCACTCCTATAAATAGCATCAACGCGATGTTTCCCTTCGTGAATATTGAATGGAAGAACGGACGCTCTTCGGGAACTCCATCGCCCATTTTTTCAGCGGCATAGTGACGAAGATTATTATTGATGCGGAAAATTAAAAAGCTGATTCCCATTAATACAATAACAACTACCCAGAGAATTCCAGTGTAGTTGTCTGCACTTTCATCATTCACATCACCTGTAACAGCCCCAGTCGGACCAGCGGCAACAACAGGTGCTTTATTACTTGCATCATGTATGTATGCAACGATTGATTTGATATCATCATCAGAAAATGAAAGGAACTGAGTCATGCTCGCTTTTCCGAATTTTTCGAAAACAGCTATAGCATCTGCGTCACCACTTTGGCGGAATGCAACATTGTTGCGTATCCATTTTAATAACCACGCTTCTGATCTTTTCTGATCCTCATTTTTTAATAACGGACCAACTAACTGCTGATCTTTATCAGGTGTGTTGTGACACGAACGACAGTTGTTTGCAAATAATTTTTGCCCATAAGCGACACTAACAGCCGCATTTGAATTAAAAATTCCAATAGAAAAAATAAAGGAAAGAAGAAACAGTAATCGTGCAGAAACCCTTGTCAACTCAGTACTCCGCGAGGGTTTGTTGTAAAATGTCATGCGGGCTATTTTTTTTGAATGGTGGCAAAAATATTCAAGCAAATGATGTTTTTACATTGTTGTGACAAAATTTTTTAACACTGTCATTCGTCATCAACAATTTCGTGCGCAATGTAATCACGAAAAAAAAATTTCAAAGTAAATTTTATTTTGTTCAAGTCATTGATAGATAAAGGTTCTGTACACTTATGGAACAGAATGAAAAGTTTTAAAAATCAGAATTTTATAATCTAAAATGATTTGAAAATATCTTTCACTTTAGAATAATTCTAAAATTGAAAAACGATATTTCAATAATTTGCACGGGCTTTGTCTTTATCCTTGCCTAAGATAAATTTTTATGAAAAAAATTTCTTTACTCCTGATTTCAATTATTGTCTTTTCTTCCTGCACAAGTATTCAGAAGGAATTGCGAAATGGTGATTATGATTCTGCTTTTGAAAAAGCATTGAAGCGTGTTAAGAATAATGATGGTAAGGATAAATATGCTGTCTGGTTAGAGTCAGCTTCTGATAAGGCTTACACGCGTGACATGAAGCAGGTTGATTTCTATAAGAAAGAAGGTGAACCCTCGCACCTGACTGATATTTATTATCTGCTTTCTGATATACATAACCGTTACACT
Organism: Chitinophagales bacterium; assembly: GCA_038326325.1. Classification (GTDB taxonomy): domain Bacteria; phylum Bacteroidota; class Bacteroidia; order Chitinophagales; family UBA10324; genus UBA10324. The sequence continues at coordinate 215,751 of JBBQJW010000001.1, forward strand.
GCCATAGACCCAGTTTTGCCTTTGCACATAAAAAGCAAAAACCGTGATGCTATTTTTAAAGATGTAACAGTTGATGAGTTACTTGCCGCAAAAACAAAAGCCGCTGAATATTTATATGCTCACGCTATAAAAATTCTTGCAAGCAATAATCGCTTTGATGCGCGTGATGCTTATGGTGAATTGTTGAAAGTGAAAGAATTTTTTCCTGGCTTCAGAGATGTCGACGCGCAGATTCAAAATGCTTTTGAAAAAGGAATTAGTCATGTAATTTTAAATGTGATAAATGCTTCGAATGCGATTATGCCTGTGGGATTGGAAAAACAATTAACAACTATTGATTTGATTGGTTTGAACTCGCAATGGGTGAAGTTTGACAGTAAAACAATCGAAGGTGTTACATACGATTATCGCGTGATGGTTCACTTAGTAAAAATTGATGCGGGGCCGGAACAGTTAGTAAAAAACAAATACACCGACACCAAAAAAGTGGAAGATGGATGGGATTATGTTCTGGATAGTAAGGGCAATGTGAAGAAGGACAGTTTAGGAAATGATATGAAAACAAAAAAATATAAAACCATTGCTTGTGATGTGATTGAAAGTATTCAACAAAAAGAAGGAGTGGTTGGAGCCACCATTGATTTTTATACTGCGCAGAATGAACTCATTTACTCCTATCCTATTAGTGGAATTTCTCATTGGCAATTTTTAAGTGCCGTCGCTCTTGGTGACTTAAACGCTTTGTCAGATGCAAGCCGAGCTAAACTTTCGCATACAGTACCGGCTCCTTTTGTTCCTGATGAAGAGATAGTGTTACAGGCAGGTGAACAATTGAAACCTTATTTGAAGAGTGCAATTGAATCAAACAGGAATTTGCTGAAGTAGTTGGTGGATAATGGTTAATGGTTAATTGTTGAGAATTGTCAGTGCTTAGGTGTTTATCTGAAACTGTTACACTATACTTTGTAAATTTTACTCCCTCATTCTGCTTTATTCCGATACAATTTTTCATCAACAGCGCTTACCATTTTTTCTATTTCCAAATCTTCATCTAAAAACGCTGTGATAGTTTCGGCAGCTTCAAGCGGATTTGCAATGACATCTTTATAATTCAGCTTCAACACTTCAGCACCCGGAGTTCGTGCTATCCATGCATTTGCTTTTTCTAATTGCTTAGTAAATGCTTCTGCTAACGCAATCGGGTATGCATCCTGTTTTACAGAACGATTGTGTCCGAGCATCACCTGTTGCGACCGTAATACTTCATCCATATCGCGCTGCATGAAAATAATTTTGTAGCTGTAATTATCAGGAAGAAAAGGAAGTAATGGCGCCACCACTTTTACCGCTTTATCTGTTGCTTCATTCACCCAACTATTATCGCGAAGAGTTGCTTTTACTTTTTCAAATTCCAAATACCCTTTCGGATTATTGTTATCGCTGTTACGGATGTTGTCGGTCAGAATTTCCATTCCGCCTTGCTGTAACATCTGCATAACCATGCTTGTGCCGGTGCGTGGCAAACCTGAAACTACTGTAACAGTTCCTTTAATGTTTTCCATAATAAACTGTTGGTGATATTTTGCTTTTTCTGAATCGTGCAATTGCTCTCTGTAAATTTTCGCTAACCACTGATGTGCCTTGCGGCTTCCCGGCGCCAAACTCGTAACCATTCCGAAAGCTGTTACAGCATCTTCGTAATGTTTTAAATGATACAACGCTTCACCCAAACAATAATGCGCCTGTGGCATTGCATACATCAATCCAATGGCAGCAATTGATTCTTCTGCCGCCTCAGCATATTTTTTTGTACGAAGCAATGCCCGTGCAATTCCTAAATGCGCCGAAGCATTATTCACATCAATGTCGAGTGCACGGTTATATGTCGCTTGCGATTTTTCCCACTTGCCTAACCGCTGATATACTCTTCCGAGTTCGTTAAAATAATATGGAAGATGTGCAGAGCGCTTTTCCGCTTTTTCCAATAATTCCATTGCCTTTCGCGGCTTGAATTCAGCAATGAATAAACTTGCTTCTAATAAATCAAGCCGAGCTAATTCAGCAGTTTCGCTTGAGCGCAGTTTATCTATCAGCAACCGACTTTCGGCAATTTTATTTGCTGCCATGTAACACTCATTTAGTGCAAGACCATATCGTAGCCGATCAGGATTCTCTTCAACTATTTTTTCAAGAATGATGATTGCGTCCAGATATTTTTTTCGATACATGAGCACACGCGACAAATAAAACTGCGACTCGTCGGTAATTTTCTGCATCGCCTTTTCCTTGTCTTCCCCTGGTTTTTCTACATAACCCAATTCAATCAACTGATCCATTGCTGCCTTTGCCGCCCACGGATCTTCGCGCTCTTCGCCAGGTAACATACCGGCGTTTCCTTCTGTTACACTTTCCCAACTGTCAATTAATTCCGTTTCAACTTTTTTATCGAACGACTGATTCAGCACTTTTCCCTGCATATCTCTTCCGACAGGTAAACCAAAAAGTGTGAGCACAGTTGGTGCAATGTCGAGCAGTGTTGCTCCGTAAATGCGTTCATCTTTTTTTATGTGCGGACCTTTCATGGTGAAAATCCCGAAAGGTGCATGTTCAAACGCAGGACCAGCAGGTTCTTTCGGAATTCTGTTTGGTCGAAGGTGATCGGAATGAAATCCATGATCGCTGATAATCATCACGGTGGTATCATCACCTGCCAACTGTAACAGTCGTTCGAGCATCATATCATGAAAACGATAGGCACCCTGCACAACATCTTTATACAATGCATAAAGATTATCGGGGATATTTTTTCGTTGCGGCGGATGAAACTTCATGAAGCCGTGGCAGAAATGATCAATCGCATCGTAATACACTGCCATAAAATCCCACTCGGTATTTTGCATGAGCCATGTTGCTGCTCCATGAACAGAAGAACACTCCGCTAAAATTTTTGCAACAGAAGAAAGATGCTTGTCCTTTTCCTGATCAACTTTTAACGCATCAGGCACGAACGGAAGAATGTGCGCAAGCGACAACTCGCCCGGATGCACACGCCATTCACTCAAATGCTCCAACTCTTTCGGATGAATACTTCCATCAGGCATTGGCCATGGTTCACCATATTTTGCTTTTACTTTCTGATAAAAGTTTGAAACCATTGCGCCGTTAATCGGCTCGGCAGGATTTGAAGGCCACCATCCCACGACATTTGATTTCAAACCTTTTTGACTGAATATATTCCAAAGCGCTTTCACTTTGCGCGAGCGCGATGAAACCGGTCGCACAGTTTGATTCACTGTATCAGGTTCAACAAACCCAAGTATGCCATGTTCATCTGCTGTTTTTCCTGTTGCAATTGAAGTCCATAAAATTGGTGATAGCGGCGGGTCGAGTGTCGCCATATTTCCCATCACACCTTGCTCTACAAATTTGTTAAGCGTGGGCAACAGTCCTGCATCAAGCATCGGAGAAATAATTTTCCAATCCGCTGCATCCCAACCAATGAGTAAAACTTTTTTAGCGAGTCGCATCTGTTAGTCGGTAGTCGTTAGTCCTGTGTCCGTAGTTTTTTGATCGACTGATTTATCTGTAACAGTATTGCCAGAACTCTGAATAGATGCCTTAATACTTTCTCTCTTCTGTCTCCACATTTTTAACCCAACATCACCTAAGGCAAGCAACCCCAACATTCCTTCTTCAGGTATTTCAAATTTTTCGTTACTGAGAAAAATCTGTGGTGTTAAATCTTTTTCTTCTTCCATGATGAAAATGTGATTATTAAAGTGGAAATATATAAAGCAGGAAGAAATAAAATGAAGAGAAAAAACAAATCACTCCTTCACCCACTGTGGAAATTCAGAATATCCTTTTGCTGAAAGCAACTGTAACAGTTGTTGATTGTAGGGTTTAAATAATTGCTCGAGATAAATTTTATCCGCTTCACTCATTTTATTGGCGCGGGAAGTTTTGTTGAAGCGCTGTTCAATATTTTTCAGGAACTTATTGAGTCGTTTGTTAGTGAGCAATAATTTTTCCTGGTTTTTTCGTGCCCACAGAAACAAATTGCGGAACCATCGAAAGCGATAGGTGCCGCCGGTGTTTTCCGGTTTTAAAACTTCATCTGAAATTTTTGCGCCGTCAATTTCTAACCAAGCACATAATTCATTCATCACTTTGCACGGCGATTGTTTCAGGTGTTCGAAGAAAATGACTTTGATATTTTCCACTGAAAAAACTTCGAACCATTCTGTTAAGGAAGGAGCGTACAAACTTTCCTGAATGGCGCGTGAGTAATTATCCCAGACTGTTACATCTGATTTTATTTTTTCAGTTACTGTTTTTAAATAATCAGTAAAAGAAATTTCTTTCGGAATCATTAGGTGATAAAGCGCATGCTGGTACCAACTGTAACAGCGCCCGACAGGATTGCGCAATATGAAAATGATTTTTACTTCCCCGATGTTTTCGCGAATGGCTTGTGCAATTTTTTTTCCACCAAACAAATAATAGGGAGTTGCATCAAGCCTGTACTTTTCATTCGCACACTCTGTAAAAAATTTCTCATACTCACTCATTGGCGACAACGGCTTTCCGAATTTCAGAGGCATAAAAAATTGTGTCTCTTTTACATTGGAACCGCACACATCAGGATGAGCTGCCAGATAACTAAACAACGAGGTTGAACCGCATTTCGAAACACCCGCAACAATCAGATTTGCAATCCTCGTCTGCATCAATTTATTTTTTTTGAGCGGATTGATAGTCGTATAATTTTTCTTTCAATCGCTGCGCCCAGGTATCGTAATTGATTTCGTCTTCATAATGTTTGCGCGATGATTTCACTAACTCAGAATATAATTGCACATTATTATAAACGCGCTGTATCAGTTCAGCATATTCTTTTGCACGCGCTTCAACGGGCAATAAAAAACCGTTCACTCCTTCCTTTACCACTGCACTTACTCCCCCCGTATCAGTACTAATGGAAGGCAAACCATAACTGCTCGCCTCGGCGAAAACAATACCATAACACTCTGCGCGAGTCGGCACCAATAAAAAATCAGACTGCTCATACAATTCTTCCAACTGTCGTTTTTGCTCAGGAATTTTTTTGCTGAGAAACGGAATGACTGTTACACGCGGATGAAAAACTGGTTGCTGCGGAACACTTCCGCAAATGGTTAAATGTGCATTCACTCCCATTCGCTCCAACTCTAATAAAATTTGCAAAGCAATTTCTCCACCTTTGCGCTGCCAATGCACACCAACAAAAAACAAACGACATTCATCTGAGCGTTTTCTTTTTTCAGAAATTTCTCTTGGAGGGATTTCATCCATGTTTGCGCCCCACGGAATAATGCTCACTTTTGATTTTTCGGCTCCATAATCATTAACTACAGAATCAGCAGCCCACTGACTTGGAAACGGAAGTAGCGAAGCATTTTGAATTGCTAATTTTTCAATTGCATGGCCATGCTTCATTGAAATCGCAAGTATGTTCGAGAACTTCGAGTAATAATTATTCAGCAGTTTCCAGGTGCAGTCGGAAGTATAAATGATTGGCGTTTTGGTTTTCAGAAAAGCAATTTCTTTTGAAGCCGCCGGAGCATAAATAAAATCAAAATCGTTTCCATTAATTTTTCTTTCCGCCATTCGCGCATATCGTTTTGAGAGATAAGGTGTGTGGAGGTAACGGAATTTTTTTCGCAGAAATAAAAGTGAAAGGCGATTAATAATTCTTCCGATAAATTCTTCCCACGGTTTTAATGGTCCTATGAATGTTACATCAAATCCATTTCGCATGAGCGCCTGCCCCATGTAATAATGTGTTCCCGAATACGATTTTTTATCGCGCGAATCATTACTTGTGAGGAAAGCAATTTTTAATTTTTTCTTTTCGTCCATCAAATTTCAGGAATGCGGCGAATGTAAAAAACAAAACGGGCGCTCTCAGATTTGAGAGCGCCCGTTCATAAATTATTTTCAAAAATTATTTCTGAATTCCTTCAATCAGTATCGTCACTTTATTATCAACCACTTCAACAAATCCCCCCTTTGCATTAAAGTTCGTAGTTGTTTTATCGTGGTCAACTTTTATGTTTCCTTCTTTCAAACTGCTGATTAAAGGAGCATGATGATTCAATACCTGAAAACTTCCATCAGTTCCCTGCATTTGAACCGCAGTTGCTTCGCCGGAAAAAATTTTTTGTTCGGGGGTTAAAATCTCTAAGTGCATGTAGTTAGCTTTTAGAAGTTAGCGATTAGCTTTTAGTTTTTTTTAATGCCGACTTAAAACTGTTTATCATCTTTTGAATTTCTTCAATCTGGGAATAACAATTTTTTGTGTCATTGGAATTTAACAATCCAATCCTTTCACAAATTATTAACTGAGTTTCAATTTCATTTGTTGAGCCATTTGAAATACTGAGAAAGTGATCAAATTCTTTATCTGAATTTCTTCCTGCTCCTTCAGCAATATTACATGGAATAGAAACTGCACTCCTTGTCATTTGCGAAGTCAATCCAAATCTCTCATCTGAAGGAAGTTTTTTTGTCAACTTATAAATATCAACTGTAAGGTCAATTCCCTTCTGCCAGATTTTGAGTTCTTTGAATTTTCTCATGCCACTTTTTATTTAGCTTTTAGAAGTTTGCTTTAAGCGATTTTTCTTTTCAAAAAACAATTCACAGATTTCAACTACCCAAATTCTAATAGTTCAAAGCTATCAAGCAACCACCTAAATGCTAATAGCTAAAAGCTATCAGCTTATTTAGAAGCTTCAGCCATCAGTTTCTTTCCTTTCGCAATTGCATCATCAATTGTTCCAACAAGATTGAATGCTGCTTCAGGATATTCATCCACTTCACCATCCATAATCATATTGAAACCGCGAATGGTTTCTTCAATTGGAACTAACACTCCTTTCAAACCCGTGAACTGTTCCGCCACATGGAAAGGTTGTGATAAAAATCTTTGAACACGACGCGCGCGACTAACTATCAATTTATCTTCTTCACTCAATTCGTCCAAACCAAGAATCGCAATGATATCCTGCAACTCTTTGTAGCGTTGCAAAGTCAGTTTCACTTTTTGGGCACAGTTGTAATGCGCATCACCAACTACATCAGCAGATAAAATTCGAGATGTAGAATCAAGAGGATCTACTGCAGGATAAATTCCTAACTCAGCAATTTTACGACTCAATACAGTTGTCGCATCCAAGTGAGAGAAAGTTGTTGCCGGTGCAGGATCTGTCAAATCATCCGCTGGTACATAAACTGCTTGCACAGAAGTAATAGAACCTCGTTTTGTAGAAGTGATTCGCTCCTGCATCATTCCCATTTCAGAAGCAAGCGTAGGTTGGTAACCTACGGCAGAAGGCATACGACCTAACAACGCTGATACCTCAGAACCCGCTTGTGTGAAACGGAAAATATTATCAATAAAAAATAAAATGTCTTTTCCTTTTGCTTCGTTCGGATCTCCATCACGATAATATTCAGCAACTGTTAATCCGCTCAACGCAACACGAGCACGAGCACCAGGAGGCTCGTTCATTTGACCGAACACCAATGTTGCCTGTGATTTTGCTAATTCATTTTTATCAACCTTGCTTAAATCCCAATCACCTTTTTCCATTCCGGCTTTAAACTCATCGCCGTATTTTATAACATTCGACTCAATCATTTCACGCAGCAAATCATTCCCTTCACGGGTGCGCTCACCTACTCCGGCAAACACCGATGTTCCTGCATAAGCTTTCGCGATGTTGTTGATGAGTTCCATAATAAGAACTGTTTTTCCAACACCCGCTCCACCGAACAATCCGATTTTTCCTCCCTTTGAATATGGCTCGAGCAAGTCAATAACTTTGATACCTGTAAAAAGAACTTCCTGTTCTGTTGAAAGGTCTTCGAAAATTGGTGGCTTACGGTGAATAGCATATCCACCTTCGTTGCTCACATCTCCAATGCCATCAATCGCCTGACCAATTACATTGAACAAACGGCCTTTAATTTTTTCTCCGGTCGGCATAGTAATGTTTGCGCCTGTATCAACAGCCTCCATTCCACGAACCAATCCTTCAGTTGCATCCATCGAAACAGTACGAACACTATCTTCTCCAAGATGTTGTTGAACTTCAAGAACAATTTTTTGTCCGTCTTCGCGGGTAACAACTAATGCGCTAAGAATATCAGGTAATTTTCCTTCTTCGAAAAGAACATCCACTACAGGTCCGATAATGGTTTTTATGCGCCCAACATGTGCCATTTTGTTATTGATTTTTTTTAAAAGTGCCGCAAAAGTAATCGCCTAAGCGAGAGAAAAAAATGTAGCGACAAAAATTTGATTTTCAGAAGTAGAAAATCTTAAAAAACTGTCTCAATTATTATGATCCATTGTTATCAATAATGAAATAAGAATTACTCTAAAGAATTATTCAATCTCCTTTTTCTTCAAATTATAAATCAGATGCATTTGATATGAATCGGTTGAATCGCTCCATTCGATGGAAAGAATTTCCTGAGAATATTCAGATAGTTTCATTTTGATGGCTTTCATTAGGTCAGGATTTGTTTTCCATTCGGCATTTTCAGGTTCAGTTTTCAGAATTTTTAACTGAATTGGTTTCTGTAAATCATTTAACAAAAAGCCCACATCAACATAAACCACAGTTGTGTTTGTTGAATCTGTTGTAACAGTTTGCGAAAAGCTTTTCGTACTGACGAATGAAATCAATAAAAAAATGAAAATGTAGTTTTTCATGCGGATAATATTTTTTATGAATGATGATTTACAGTTTTCAAAACACAATCGTACAATCGTTCAGCTGTTAAATCCCAACTGAATTTTTGTTTCTGGATATTTCCTTTTTGAATTAATTCATTTCTGAGTGAAGCATCGGTCGCAATTTTCATCATCGCATTTGATATCTCATCAACTGAAAGTGGGTTGACCAATATAGTTGCATCGCCTGCCACTTCAGGCATTGACGAAACATTAGAAGTAATCACCGGGACTCCGGCATTCATTGCTTCGACAATCGGAATTCCGAAACCTTCGAAAAGTGAAGTGTAACAGAGTGCAGTGGCTGCTGCCATTTTTTGCGTGAGTTCTTCGAGCCCCATGTGTCCCATAAAATTCACATCCTGCTTATGAGTCATGCGTATATAAGTCTGCATCGCTTCATCGGTATCCCATGCTTTCCTTCCTGCGACTACTAACTTGAAATCAGTATTTATTTCAGAACGGAATTTATCGAATGCCTGAAATAACCGACTCACATTTTTGCGCGGATGAATTGCACCGGCATAAATGAAGTAAGGTGCGCCGCCTGTAATTTTATTTCGCACCAAAGTTTTTTCTTCTTCACTTAACAGTTGATAGGCTTCGTTGCTTCCGTTATATGTAACATCAATTTTATCGGGAGAAATTTTATATCGCTCTACCACATCATTTTTTGTGTAGGAAGAAACTGTTGCAATTCGAGTTGCATGTTTTGCAAATCGCGGAATAAAATATTTGTAATAACGAAGTGTAAGTCCATCCACATGATTGCTAAAATGTTCAAATGCTAAATCATGAATCACCAACACTTGTGGGATTTTTACTGAGAGCGATAAATATCCATCTGTCGACAGAAAAACATCGGGTTTGATTTTTTTCAATGCACGAGGAACAGCATATTCAAACCACGCATACCACAAAAACGGATGACGCGCCGGAGGAAATAAAACATGAGGTGTAACATTTTTTGCGAAGATGAATTCTTCAGAATATTTCCGATCGAACAAAAAATGAAATTCGTGTTCAGGATGCGCAAGCACCATTCGCTTTACTGCTTCGAAAGTGAACCAACCGATTCCCTCGAGTTTATTTTTTAATAAGAAGCGGGTGTTAATGGCAATCTTCATACTGTGAAAACAATATTGTCTGACTCTAATTTTCGTTCAATGCAAAAATGTTCTGGGTTATTGCTGCGAAAAAGTTTTCCATCGTCATCAATCAGGTTCAAATTATAACCTGCACTCAATAATAAATTTATTGCCTCGAGGTGTTGCTGATTATTATGAAACTGTTTGCTCCAGAATTCCATGATGATAGCTGGCTTGTGTGTTTGCAGCAAACGATTCATGCCCTGTAACACTTTCAATTCACTTCCTTCAGCATCAATTTTTATTGCAACAGGAATTAGTTTTTCCTTCTCCGAAAAATCATCGAGCGAAATACAGTTGACTAAATTTCCCTGTATGGTTTCATTCTGTTCTTCTTCGGCACTCATTCGTCCGCTCGATTCAGTTTGTCCGGGTTTTCCTTCCATGAACATCACACTGCCCGTTGATTCGCCAACTGCAGCTTGTACCATTCTTATTTGTCGCAATCTTTCAATATTGTTGTGCAGAATATTTGCAGCGAGTGCAGCGGGTTCAAACGAAATTACTTTTCCGTTTTCTTCTACCAATTGAGCAGCAAGTAAACTGAAAAATCCAAAGTGCGCCCCCACATCAAAAAAAGTATCTCTTGATTTCAACGATTGAATCATCCATTTTGCAAATCGCAATTCTGAATCATGTGTTTTACAACCACAGAGAAAAATATCCAAGCCATCAGGCAGTGCGACTGTCATTCTATAATCGCATATCAATCTTGCAACAGAATAATTCGGCCTTTTTGTTCTTGGAAAAATCAGTTTTGAAAAAGTCAATCCATAAATACGATTCACCGGATTGGAAAACAGCCGCACCCATTTCGATTTTTTTTCGAGACGGGCGACTCTTTCAATGCGCTTCAACCAGATTTCCTTATTCATTCTTCGCGCCACGAATTAAATAATATTCTATCAATTAGTTTTTAATGAAGTGACAACCTCAATTTGCAATTTGTAATCTGTAATCATCAATAAGTATTTTGCACTCCGTTACATGAAGCAAACTTTTTTTCGCAATCTTATTTTTCTGCTTGTTCTGAATCTGCTGATAAAACCGCTCTATGTATTGGGCGTTGACAGAACAGTTCAGAATCTGACGGGGCATGGAGAATATGGTTTGTACTTCGCACTGTTCAACCTGAGCATCCTGTTCAGTATCATCCTCGATATTGGCATTACGAATTATAACAACCGCATTATCGCGCAACAACCATCGCTCATAAAAAAATATCTTTCAAACATTTTATGTTTTAAAGTTTTGCTTTTCGTTCTGTATTGCATCATCACCATAGTTGCGGCAATATTTCTTCACCCGACAAAAGAGGGATATTACATTCTCGGAATTTTAATTCTCAACCAGGGACTCAATTCGCTGCTACTTTATCTGCGAAGCAATTTATCGGCGCTTCAATTTTTTAAGCTCGATAGTTTTCTTTCGATACTCGATAAATTGCTGATGATTTTATTGTTTGGATGGATTTATTATTTCAAACCTTTTGCCGGAGAATTTCAGATTGAATGGTTTGTGTATTCACAAACGGCAAGTTATGTGATTACGATTTTGGTTGCGGCAATTTTACTGTTACAGCGCATTCCGAAACTGCAATTTTCGTTTGACCTAAGCATGCTAAAAACAATATGGAAAGAAAGTTATCTGCTTGCCGTAATTGTTTTGCTGATGGGAATTTACGGTCGCACCGATGCTGTGCTAATTAAAAAATTATTGGGTACAGACGGAGATATTCAGGCTGGTATTTATGCTTCTGCTTTTCGTTTATTGGATGCTGCAAATCAATTCGGATTTCTATTTGCGGCTTTACTGCTTCCGATTTTTTCGCGACTCATTCGGCGCGGACAAAAAGTGGATGAACTCACCGCAGTAAGTTTCAAAACCATTTTCATTTTCAGTTGGATGCTTGCTGTAGTGTGTTTGTTTTTCAGGAATGAAATCATGCAGTTGTTGTATCACGACACTACTGCTTACTCAGCAAATATTTTGGGAATATTAATGTTCGCTCTGCCCGGTGCTGCTACAGTTTATATTTTCGGAACACTACTCGCTGCGAATCGAAATCTAAAACAACTTGCCTTTGCAACTGCTGTAACAGCTGCAATAAATCTTTCGCTCAATTTCATTCTCATTCCGAAATATCAATGTGTTGGTGCTGCCATCGCTGCTGTAACAACTCAGGTTTTAATCGGAGTAATTGAAATTTTTATCAGTCGGAAAATCTTTCAATTGAAATTAAATCTCGAATTAATCGGCAAGCTGATTTTGTTTTCTCTTCTCTCTTTACTTATCGGATATGCTGCACATTCATTTATCACTTCACTCATCCCAGGAGTTATTGCAGGATTAATAGTTTCATTACTTCTTGCCTTCATCTTAAAATTATTTGAGATAAAAAAAGTGCGTGAACTGCTTGTTTCAGGTGAGGAATAATTTTTCTTCCACTTCACACAATAAAATTTCTGATTTTACAATGCTGCGATTCCGATTTGCTATTCCTGTTCATTCATTTAGGTTTGTGCGAAATTTTTAAACACCCCGAATGGAAAACAAACTCAATCTTATTGCAGTTATCAAACTCATAAGGAAATGGAGAAAAGCAATCATTATTGTTTGTGCTATAGCATTAGTCGGAAGCATTGTAATTTCTGATCCGCACATTATGAAGCCGTATTATGCTTCGAAGTCGGTGATACTTCCATCTAATCCTAGTGTTACGAACAGCGAGAATATGTTCGAACAAAAGAGCCAGAATTTTTTTGGCACCAGCGACGATGTTGACAGGTTGATGGCTATCGCACAAAGCGCTCAACTGAAAATGTTTATTGTACAGCGCTATAATTTGTTCAAACACTACGATATTGATTCAGCTACTGAGGCATATCCGAACTACGCCGTGCAACTGGAGTTTGAAGATAATTACAATGTTGAACGCACCGATAAAGGCTCAATCGAAATCACAGTTTATGATCACGATAAAGATACTGCGGCTCACATGGTGAATGCGATTGTGTGGAAGATTGACGACATCAGCAAAAATTTGTTGATGGATAACAAGCAGAAAATGGTAAGCATTTACAACAACAAGATTTCAGCAAAAGAACAAGTGATTAAAATATTGACCGACTCCATTATCAAATTGCGAAACAAGTACAATCTCGCCGGAAATATTTCTGACCTTAATCAAATGAACAAGATGAGTGCTGAAGAGAAAGCTCAATTCGATATGGCGAATGAAGACATAAAAATTCTCGACGATAAAAAGAAAGCTGCGCTGAAAGAGTTGAACAATTCCATCGGGTTATCAGAACAATTTAAAGCAACCATCAATCGCGAGGTACCAAGTATTTTTATTCTGGAGAAAGGATTTCCCGCTGAGAAAAAATCAAAACCGGTTCGCTGGTTAGTTGTTTTCAGTTGTGTACTCATTGCATTTATTGTGATGGTATTAACCGCTTTTGTTTCTGATTATTACAAAAGCATAAAAGCGGAACTGAATGCTTCAGAGTAAAGCGCTGCTTTACGATAAATGGTTGCTTACTATTTCTGCCGCTGTTACACTTGGCAGTTTGTTAGTGGGTTGGCTCACTTATACTTATTTCTGGTTTGCACTTCCATTTGCTTTGTTGTTTTTATATGTAACAGTCGCTGATATAAAATTTGCTTTTTATCTTTTAATTTTTTGTTTACCACTCTCTATCGAATTTTCATTCACCACATCGTTAGGAACCGATTTGCCCACCGAACCACTCATGCTCGGGCTTATGCTTGTGTTCATTGTATCGTGGCTGTCGAATAAAAAATTAGTGGCGAAAGAATTTCTCACTCATCCGTTATTCTTTTTGCTCTCACTTCATTTTTTCTGGATAATTATTTCTGTCATTTATTCATCGAATCACATTGTATCCGTAAAATTTTTATTGGCAAAAACATGGTACCTCGTTGTTTTTGTTTTGCTCGGTAGTGTGGTGATGCGTGAACTCAAAGATTTTAAAAAAGCATTCTGGTGCATTTTTATTCCAACGCTCGCGACAATTTTCTATACGCTGTATCGACATTCAAAAAAAGGATTTGCTTTTGCTGATGTCAACACAATGATGGAACCCTTCTATCGAAATCATGTGGCGTATGCAGCATTTGTTGCGCAACTAATTCCGCTTACATGGCTTGCCATTACCTGGTACAAAAAAGGATCGAACACAAGAGTGATGCTGATTGTGTCACTGCTGATTATGCTTGTTGCAGTTTATTTTTCTTACACACGCTCTTCTTGGATGAGTGTGATTGTAATTCTGCCGGCAGCATTTTTAATTAAACATCGTCTGCTTGGAAAGAGCATGTTGCTTGGTGCGATATTGATTATCAGTGGAGTTTTTTATATGGGTTATCAGAATCGTTATCTCTACTACGCGCCGAACTTTGATGAAACCATTATGCACGAAGATCTGGAGTCACATTTATCTGCTACTTATAATATGGAAGACATCAGCAGTGGTGAGCGCGTGTTCCGCTGGATTGCAGGTTTCCGCATGTGGGAAGCAAACCCGATTGTGGGTTATGGTCCTGGCAATTTTTATAATTTTTATAAGCCATTTGCTGTAAGCAGTTACGCAACTTTTGTTAGCCGCAACCCGGAGCGAAGCACCGTGCATAATTATTTTCTGCTGCTGCTCATCGAGCAGGGAATTATCGGGCTGCTTATTTTTTCTGTTTTCACCGGCGCATTGCTGTGGTACGGACAGCGCATTTATCATAAGCTGCGCGACAAGCAACTGCGCCGCTTCGCCATGGCGCTCACACTTACGCTGATAGTTATTTACTGTAACACTTTTCTCAGCGACCTGATTGAAACCGATAAAGTCGGCACTCTTTATTTTCTGATTGTGGCGATGCTTATTAACTTAGATATAAAAGCAGGGAAGGAAATTGCTGAGGTGTAACAGTTGCCTTTAATTATTGTAACAGTCATCGCAAAGTTTCCTTTACAAAGTTTGGGGAGTTGCGGAACGGAAGAAGAATATTAATTTCACAAAAGCATAAATGAATTTTATCACGAAACTGAATTCGTTGAGAATATGAAAAAGATTTTTACAACTATTTATTTTTCGTTCTTTTTTTTCAATTCATTCTGTCAAATCAACCTCAGTGATGGATTATATATCTGCTATCCACTTGATGGGGATGCCTCAGACTATAGTGGTAACGCAAATGACGGAACATTGATGGGTCCTGTTGCTGCCTTTGATCGCTTCGGAAATGCAGGAATGGCTTTATCTTTTAATGGCACAACCAATTATGTTTCTATAAATAATATGTTTCCAAACATGGGGCATTTCACATTTAGCGTTTGGGTGTATCATACAAATCCATCGCATCCTTCCGGAATTTTATCAGATGCAACTCCAGTGGGATACGCCGATTTGTTTTTCAATGTAAGCAATGATGGAATTGGTATTGATGCCAACAAAGCACCGGGAACAGTGAACAGAATTGATATATATCCATTGGGCAATTATAATCCTGTAGTTCAAGGTCTGTCGTTGAACAACGCTTGGCATCATGTTGTGTGGATATGCGATTCAACAAATCAGAAAGTTTATATTGATACAATTTTAAAAGCCAGTATTAATGTTACAGGCACAAATAAAAATTATCACATCAATCACCCATATCTTGGCCGGCTCGGTGATGGCAATCAGATTTTCCAATATTTTTCGGGTAGAATGGATGATTTCAGAATGTATTCGCGAGCAATTAATTTTTCAGAAGTTAAGGCATTATTTGAACTGACTGGTTCCTGCAATGATTCTGCAACTGTTACATGTACTCCCACTCAAAACATAATGAGTGCGGCAATTTGCAGCGGAGATGGATATGATTTTTATGGAACGCAGATTAATTTAGCAGGAACTTATTACGATACCCTTTTAAATAATGCGGGGTGCGATTCATCTGTTACACTTCAGTTGAGTTTACTTTCATCTTCATCAAATTCACAAACGCAGAAAATTTGCGGCGGTGATAGTATGTTTTTACAGGGCGCTTTTCAAACTACAGCGGGAACATACTACGATACATTAGTAAACTCAATAGGATGTGATAGTATTCTGACTTCGACTCTGTGTGTTGATTTTGTGAATGATTCTGTGGTTGTTAATGGTGATACTTTAACAGCAGATGAATCCGGACTTCATTACCAATGGTATAATTGCGACAGTAGTTCAAACATTGCTGGAGCAATTATGCAATCTTATGTTGCAACTCAAAGTGGAAACTACGCAGTTTGGTTGAGTGAAGAAACTGGTTGCAATAAATTATCAAATTGCTTTTTCATACTCGTCGAAGGAATTGGTGAAATCAATTCCGAAAACAATTTTTCCATTTTCCCCAACCCCACCACATCACAAATAAATATCACAAGCCAAATCAATATTGATAAAGTACAAATCACCAATCTGCTCGGGCAAATAGTTTATCAGTCAGAGCCAAACACAAAAAATACTTCTCTACAAATAGAATGTAACGGTATGTATTTTATAACTTTTACAGCAAACAATAAAACTGCTACTCAAAAAATAATTGTGCATGAGTAAAAAAATAACGCTGTCATTGCGAAATGTAATCATGAAGCAATCTGTCGCAGGTGAGCGTTGACAATTTGGTTTACGAAGTCAGATTGTTAGCGACAGGGTTTACAGATTGCTTTAAAAATTGGTTGCAATTTTTTCGCAATGACAGCGTGTGCAATGCATAACGGCATGTACTTTATAACTGTTACACTTCATCCACCGAATTAAATTAAAAAGCCCTTTGATAAATCAAAGGGCTTTAAACCAAATCTTGTAATTACCCCTACTTACTACTTGTATTTACTTGTGTAACACTCTTTATCCAATTCTGAATATTGCTTTCAAGAATCGCAAGTGGCAAGCAACCATCTTTCAACACCTGGTTATGAAATTCGGCATAAGAAAATTTGTCGCCTAATTCCTTTTCGGCTTCGTTGCGCAGTGAAATAATTTTTAGCTGACCAATTTTATAAGCCAATGCTTGTCCAGGTATAGCCATGTATCGTTCAATTTCAGAAGTAATGTCCGCTTCGCTTTCGGCCTCATTATCTAAACTGAATTGAATGGCTTGTTCTCGTGTCCAACCTTTCAGATGCATTCCAATATCAACAACCAAACGAATAGCACGATGCATTTCTTCACTCAGGTTTCCGAATTTCTGAATCGGGTCGGTATATAACCCGACATCTTTTCCTAATGACTCGCAGTACAAAGCCCATCCTTCACCGTAAGCGCCATACCAGATGAATCTTCTGAAATCAGGCAGCTCTTTATTTTCCTGCTGCAACGAAATTTGAAAGTGATGACCCGGGATTGCTTCATGCAAAAACAATGTTTCCATTGCTATGGAATTAAATTTTGTTGCATCAATAATCGGTACATAAAAAATTCCGGGGCGCGTTCCGTCTGCCGAACCCTGCTGATATTCTGCACTCGACGAAGCTGCTCTGAATTTTTCTGTCTCCTGAATTTTAAAAGGTGATTTTGGTTGTATGCTGAACATCTTGTTCACCATGGGTTTTTCTGTTTCATATATTTTTCTGAAACCCTGTATCACTTCGGAATCTGTTTTGAACGGGAAATATTTTTTATCGGTATTCACATACTTAAAGAACTCTTTCAATGTTCCTTTAAAACCCAATTCATTTTTTATGGCTTCCATTTCGTTGCGAATGCGAGCCACTTCTTTTTGCCCTAAATTGAAAATGGTATCTGTGGTAAGTGTTGTTGTTGTCCATTGTTTTGCAAGAAAACTGTAATACTCTTTCCCGAATGAAAGAGCGCTTATTCCGGTTGAAGTTCTGCACGCAGGGACATAAGTGATATTAAAGAAATCATAAAGCCGTTTGTAAGCTGGAATTAATTCATCAGCAATTGTTTTTTCATATTCATCAGTCAGTCTTTTTTTATCGGCATCAGAAAACGAAGCAGGAAATTTATCAATCGGCATATGAAAAATACTCTTATGAATATCTGTCACAATCATGCTTTGCAACTGAGGTAAAACTTTTTTCGCCAGCACCTGCGGAAGTGTAACACTTTGTGCAATTCCTCTTTTCATATTAGCAATGGCGGTGTCGCACCAAGGAATAAAGCGATGCGCTCGCATTAAAAATTTTTCGTAATCCTTAACTGTTTCGAACGGCTGAATGCCTGAACCTGCACCCAATTGCCCCATAGTAATTGATAAACTCCAGAACTGATTAATGGGCATTAATTCATCCGGAAATTTCAGTGCTTCAATATTTATTTTCAAATCCCATTGCAGAATATCGAAGCTTGCCTGATTGTTTTCATTCAAGGATGTTCTATCAAATTTATTCAGTGAATCAAGTGTAACAGTATAAAACTGTTTCAACGAATCACGAAACGATAAGGTAATGCTGTTCGGCAATTGATCATCGAACCTGTGATCGCCGTTTGAAGTGGCTTCCAATGGAAAAAGATGCAAGCGATGCTCGTAATAATTTTTGAATAAATTCTCAATCTGTGTATTTGCATTTCCCGATTTTGAATTTTCTTCATGGTTATTATTCGAACCACACGAAACGATTAGAGAGAAGGAGAAAAAAAGAAGTATGTTTTTCATTTTATTTTTTGAACGAAACAATATTAAACACTTCTGTATGAGTAAGGGAAAAAATCGTTTCAGGTTTTTCGTTCTTTATTTGGAACGGTAAGAATAATTTCAATTATAAAAATTCAATCTGCCTTCTTAAAGGGAAGTCACTTACCTTGCGCAGGTTAAATTTTAATACCCATGAAAACCATAAGAAGCATATTTCAATTAGCACTTCTTTCCATCCTTCTATTACAAAGTAATATCGGAAGCGCTCAGATTGTAGTAAACACAAGTGTAACAGCCTTACAATTGGCTACTGCCTTAGTTGGTCCCGGAGCAATTGTGTTGAATCCACAAATAACAGGAATGGCAACTTCTTACGGAGTTTTCACAGGAGGAAATTCAACCAATATTGGAATTGGTCAGGGAATTATTCTTACATCAGGTAACGCAAATATTCCAAGTTCAAATACACAATCGCCATGGAGTACCGGCTATTATTCACCGGGCGACCCACTACTTGCCTTTGCAGGAACTACAAACGATGCCTGTCGTTTTGAATTTGATGTGGTTGCTTATGATTCCAGTTTGACTTTCAATTATGTATTTGGATCAGAAGAGTATAATGATTGGGTTGGAACAAGTTTTAATGATGCTTTTGGTTTTTTTATTTCAGGTCCTGGAATTGCTGGACAGCAGAATATTGCTTTGCTGCCTAACGGACAACAAGTTACAATTGCTAATGTTAATTGTGGTAATGGTGGTCAATATTATGTATGTAACGATTGGTGGGATCCTTTTGGTGGCGGTTGCACAACACAATGCCCAACTACTCAAGCTCAAACTTCAGTTGAGTATGATGGATTTACAGTTATGCTTACTGCCCAGGCAAATGTTACACCGTGTGATACTTATCATTTGATTTTAGTTATCGCTGATGTTGCTGATGCTGCATATGATTCAGGTGTGTTAATTGGAAATCTTATTGCAGGAACAAACCTTACAACTTCTGTAAGTGATTCGTTACCTGGTCTTGATAATACGACATTAATGGAAGGCTGTACTACAGGACAAATTCAATTAAAAAAACAAACTATTACTAACGGGGGCGCCTGCTCTTTAATAGATACTTCTAACTGTGCTACTGATTCATTGTGCTACAAAATTATTACAAGCGGTAATGCAATTGAAGGAGTTGATTACATCGCTTTACCTGATACACTTTGTTTTGGAATGGATTCAATTTTATATATTGATATTATTCCAATTGCGGATGGAATTTTCGAACCTGGAGTTGATACTGTTATCATTGATTTAATTCCCATTGCTGATACAACCAATTGCCCCGGTGCAGCATTGCTACTTCCATTTCAAGTAAAATTTTTCATTATAGATCAACAATTATTTACTATACCAAGCACAGTAATTTGTGTTGGACAATCTGTTGATTTAACTACATCTTCAAATTTACCATTAGTTGTTTGGTCGCCGCCTACCGGCTTATCCTGTACAACTTGTCTTTCACCAACTGCGTCTCCTGTTACATCTACTCTTTATACTGTTAATGCATTGTTGGGAAGTTGCATGTTATCGCAAACTGTTATGGTAGATGTTGATTATCCTGTTCAAATTGTTGCATGCAACGACACCGCTATGTGTTTGAATGATAGTGTTCAGTTAAGTGTTACAGGTGTAACAAATTATTTATGGGCGCCTGCTGCCTCTCTAACAGATCCCAATATTCCAAACCCAATTGCATTTCCATCTGTAACTACAACTTATACCGTTACAGGCTTAAGTCCATGCGGAATTTCAGTTGATTCAGTAGTTGTAACAGTATATCCTTTACCAAATGCAGATGCATATCCTGATACGATAATCTGTCCTTGGTCAATGACTTCACTGTATGCAAGCGGAGGGATTCAATATCTCTGGTTTGGTGATGGCCTTGTTACAAATACTGGTTCAACAGTAATTGCAGCACCACCCGTTGATTCAACAGTTTACATGGTTATTGTTTCTGATATTAACGGATGTGTCGATACTGCATATACTTCTGTAGATCACTTCCCAATTCCACATGCATATGCTGGTGATGACATTACTATTCATCTTTACGATAGTATTCAGTTGGTTGCTTCAGGTGGAACTACTTTTGTTTGGGATCCATCTTATGGTTTAAGTGATACGACAGTATGTTGTCCATGGGCAAATCCTGAAGAGTCAACCTGCTATCATGTAATTGTTACAACTATAAATGGATGCATTGATGATGATACAGTGTGTGTAACAGTTGATGATAATCCTTATGTATATATTCCAAATGCATTCTCTCCTAATAAGGATGGCAGAAACGATATTTTAAGTATTCTTCATTTAGGAATTTTTGATTTGGAAGATTTCAGAATTTATGATCGTTGGGGAGAATTAGTCTATGAAACCAACGATATTAAAAAAGGATGGAACGGATATTTTAAAAATGAACTTGCCCCAATAGGTGTTTATGTTTACTACATCTCAGGGCATGGACATAATAACAAAAGAGTTTCAATGACCGGAAATGTTACACTTATAAAATAAATTTAAATCACACTCGCTAAGTTTAAAAAGGAATACTTTTGATTTTAGTTTCAGAATTAATTTCTGTAGAAATTTAAAAATGAAAAACACACAAATGAGTTTTAGAAAAGGGGCAAAATCAATTTTGATAATTGCATTGGTCTTTGGATTTAGTTTTTATTCAAATGCACAAATAACTACTAATACAGGTGTAACAGCTTTGCAAATGGCGCAGGCACTTGTAGGGCCCGGAGCCACGGTTTTAAATCCATTACTGACAGGAGCTGTTGGTTCTTATGGAACTTTTGCAAATGGCTCTTCTACAAACATTGGAATTGATCATGGTATTTTATTGACTTGCGGAACAGCTACTTTGCCTTCTTCCAATACTGGTCAGAGCTTTGGAGTAAGTAATGGGCTACCCGGTGATCCTCTATTAGCTTTTGCCGGTACTACAAACGATGCAACACGCTTTGAATTTGATGTCGTTGCCTATGATTCCATACTGACTTTTAATTATGTTTTTGGTTCAGATGAATACAACGATTTTGTGAATTCAATTAATGATGCATTCGGATTTTTTATAAGTGGCCCTGGAATAATCGGACAACAGAACATTGCGTTAGTACCAGGAACATCTACTCCTATTTCAATTAACAATGTAAACTGTGGTTTGAATGGACAGTACTATGTCTGCAATGATCCATACACCCCAAATGGCGGAGGATGTACAACACAATGCCCTGCTTCTGCTGCTTCAACAACAGTTGAGTACGATGGCTTCACTACACTGCTTACTGCACAGGCAAATGTTGCAGCATGTGATACTTATCATCTTGTGTTGGTAATTGCCGATGTAAGTGATTTTATTTATGACTCAGGAGTTTTCATTGCAAATCTTTTAGCCGGAACAGTTGTGTATCAAACAGTAAGTAATCCGATTCCCAATTACCCGCCTAATACAATAGTTGAAGGATGCACAACGGGTGAAATTAAGGTTAAGAAAATTTCGAATAGTGGGCCTTGCGGTATTGTTGATACAAATTCAAATTGCTCACTTGACACACTTTGTTATCACATTGTAACGAGTGGAAATGCAATTGAGGGAATAGATTATATAAGCTTGCCTGATACAGTTTGTATTTCTGCTTTAGACAGTATTTTCTATTTAAATATTGTAACTATCGCTGACGGAGTTTATGAACCTCCTTATGATACAATCATTGTTGACTTATATCCAATTTTAGATTCACTTGATACTGTTGGTTGTTCTGGTGCTGCATCATTAGTTGCCTTACATGCTATGTTTTTAATTGTAGATCCTACGGTGCAAACAATTCCTGATGATACCATTTGCAATGGAGGTTCAACTGATCTCATTACTACTTCTAACTTATTAAACTACTCCTGGTTTCCTCCTGCTAATTTATCATGTTCTAATTGCCCATCTCCAACTGCTTCGCCAACAATTACAACCCAATATACTGTTACAGCTTCATTTGGTTCGTGTAGTGTAACAGATGATGTCGTCATAACCGTAGATAATATTCAGGGGGTAAATGCAGGAACCGGCGGGTCAATGTGTCCAGGACAATTTGTTATACTAAATGCAAGCGGTGCTAGTGGTTACACCTGGAGCCCTGCAACCGGATTGTCAAGTACAAATACCGGAAGTACCCAGGCTTCTCCGCAAGCAACAACAGTTTATACTGTTACAGCAAATAGTCCTTGTGGTGTTTCGACTGATACAGCAATTGTAACAGTTCATCCTGTGCCAGTTGCTATTGCCTGGCCCGATTCTTCAGTTTGCCCAAATCAATCAGTTCAACTTCATTCAAGCGGTGGGGTTAGTTATGCATGGACAGGTTATTTTTTAAGTGACGATAGTATACAGAATCCAATGGCAACTCCAACTGTTCAAACTGTTGTATACACTGTAACAGTCGCAAATCAATTCGGATGTTTGGATACTGCACAGGTTACATTGCATCTTTATGATTTACCAACTGCGAATGCAGGAACTGATGTTTCAATTTATTTATTTGACAGCACACAACTTAACGGAAGCGGTGGTAGTGTTTATTCATGGACTCCCGCAACTGGTTTAAACAATCCGAATATTCCTAATCCTTGGGCTACTCCAACTTTAACTACGGTATATATTCTCACGATTACTTCCGCAGATGGTTGTATTGACTATGATACTGTAACAGTTATTGTAAGTAATGAACCTCTTGTAATGATTCCGAATGCATTCACCCCAAATGGTGATGGACATAATGATTATTTAAAAGTTATTCGTCACGGTGTGTTTGAATTAAAAGAAATGAAAATTTATAATCGCTGGGGTGAAGTAGTTTATGAAAGCCACAACTTGTCAGACTGGTGGGATGGTAAATTCAATGGTGAACCTTGTGAAATGGGTGTTTACACTTATTACATGCAAGGTGTTGGATACAACAATTTGCAAATTAAGCGACAGGGAAATATCACTTTGATGCGATAAGAAATTGCAGTGAATAGTTTTGAAAGAGGTTGATTCGAAAAATCAACCTCTTCTTTTTTACTCCTACTCCATCGCCTTCCCAACAATTTCTTCCTGTTCCTGATTGTGAATTTTCTGATAACCGGTCGCGGGCGAGGCGCTCGCTTTTCTTGAAATCATTCCCCACTTCAGTTTAGTGTTACACTGAATGAACTGCCACGCGCCCATGTTCACCGGTTCTTCTTGCACCCAAATAAATACGGCGTTGCGATATTTTTTATTCAAAGCGTCCAACTGTTTTTGAGGTAAGGGATATAACTGTTCCAGTCGAACAATTGCAACATCCTCCTTTTTATCATTGATTTTTCTTTCTAATAAATCGTAATAAATTTTCCCGCTGCACACTAATACTTTTCGAATCTTTCCAGCATCTGTTACACTTGAATCATCCAGTAATTCCTGAAATCCTCCTG
This sequence comes from Chitinophagales bacterium, assembly GCA_038326325.1. Taxonomy (GTDB): domain Bacteria; phylum Bacteroidota; class Bacteroidia; order Chitinophagales; family UBA10324; genus UBA10324. Next base: position 239,835 of record JBBQJW010000001.1, read on the forward strand.
AAATAATTTCATTCACATTACTGATGCATCTAGGATGACGAAGCAATGATTTGGGACTCATCACTATTAACGGTTTCCGGAACGGACGATACAATTGTCGCCTGAGTAAGTGGAAATAATTTGAGGGTGATGTAACATTCGCAACTGTGATATTGTACTCTGCACTCGCCTGCAAAAATCGTTCGAGTCTTGCGCTGCTGTGCTCGGGGCCTTGTCCTTCGTATCCATGTGGTAACAAAAGTGTTACACCACTCATACGCTGCCACTTGCTTTCGCCCGCTGTTATAAACTGGTCAATAATTGTTTGAGCTCCATTAGCGAAATCACCAAACTGTGCTTCCCATATTGTTAGTGAATTTGGTGAAGCAAGTGAATAGCCATATTCAAAACCAAGAACAGCAAATTCAGAAAGTAATGAATTGTAAATAAGAAAATTTCCTTTCTGGTCCTTCTCTAAATTATCAAGGCGATTATATTCATTGCTGTTGTCTTCATCATAAATCACAGCGTGACGGTGACTGAAAGTTCCGCGCTTAACATCTTGTCCGCTCATTCGCACATCATGACCTTCGAGCAGAAGAGTTCCATAAGCAAGTAACTCAGCCATTCCCCAATCAAGTCGCCCTTCATCAAAATAATTTTTGCGACGCTGACTCAGCATCACTTCAATTTTTTTGAGCGGATTAAAGTTCTCAGGATAATTCATCAACCCCTTAATCACTCTGTCGGCTAACTCTTTGTTCACGGCTGTTACAGGTGACGAATCAAAATCTTCCTGAGCATTTGCTCTCCTTAATTTTTTCCATTCCAATTCCGGCAACTGATAATTATATGGAAGCGGATGTTGCTTTACAAAATCCAATCTGTCCTGCAACTGCTTCCAGAAATCTTTATCCATTTCCTTCGCCAATTCCGCGTCAATATCTCCGCGATCAATTAATTGTTTACCGTAAACTTCACGCGGGTTCGCATGTTCTCCAATGAGTTTGTACAAAGCGGGCTGAGTAAACTTCGGATCGTCGCCTTCGTTGTGACCGTGACGGCGATAACAAACCATGTCAACAAAAATGTCGCGCTGAAATTTTTGCCTCCATTCGGTTGCTAGTTCTACAGCGAACACAACTGCTTCGGGGTCATCGCCATTCACATGTAACACTGGTGCTTCCACCATCGCAGCAAGTGAAGTGCAATAATCAGAAGAGCGTGCATCATCAAAATCAGTCGTAAATCCAATTTGATTATTGATAACGAAATGAATGGTGCCTCCTGTTAAATAACCTTCGAGCATTGCCATCTGTAACACTTCATAAACCACTCCTTGTCCCGCAACTGCTGAATCACCATGAATTAAAATCGGAAGAATGCGTTTGAAATTTCCATCGTACAATAAATCGGCTTTCGCTCTTGTGTAACCTTCAACCACGGGATTCACCGCTTCGAGATGCGAAGGATTCGGTGACAACTTCAACATCATTTCCTTTCCATCAAAAGTTTTCACCTGCGATGCATAACCTAAATGATACTTCACATCACCATCACCCATTGTAGTATCAGCAACTGCATTTCCTTCGAACTCGTTAAAAATCTGCTCATATGTTTTTCCTAAAGTGTTGGCGAGAATATTTAATCGTCCGCGATGCGCCATGCCCATTACAATTTCTTCCACGCCGTTGTTTGCACCATAATTAATTATCGCATCAAGTGCTGGAATTGTTGTTTCCCCGCCTTCAAGCGAAAATCTTTTTTGTCCAACATATTTTGTGCTCAGAAATTTTTCAAACACGACGGCGTCATTCAGTTTTTGAAGAATGTGCTTTTTCTTTTCGAGTGGAAATGAAAATGTCGCGAAACTCTTTTCCATTTTGCCGAGCATCCATGCGTATTGCTCGTCATCATTGAGGTAAATAAATTCTGCACCAATGCTGTGGCAATATATTTTTTGAAGTTGCTCAATGATTTTTGCCAAAGAAATTTTTCCAAGTCCCAAAACAGTTCCAACAAAAAATTCTTGAGTCAAATCGTTTTCTGTCAATCCGAAAAATTTCAAATCAAGATTCGCGTGCCGATTTTTTCTTTTGCGAATCGGATTCGTCTTCGCTTCCAAATGACCTTTGGCACGATACGCGTTGATGAGTTGAAATACTTTCAATTCTTTTGAAACAGAAGTTTCATCTGTAAAAGTTTCAACTTTGGTCGAAGATTTTTTTTGTTCCTCCGCCTTCTCTTGCGTAGAACCGCCGTTTATAGCGTTGACTGAAATCGCAAAATCAAATCCTTCAAAAAATTTCTTCCATTCAATCTCAACTGATTCAGGATTTTTTTTGAAGTCATCGTAAAGTGATTCAATCACATTCGGATGGGCGTTGCTGATGTAAGAATAATTATCCATTGTGTTTTTGCTCGTGCAAATATAACTGCACCAAAACCCATGACCATTTCTGTAAATTGTTTTTAGAAATACTTTACTGTGGAAATTCCTTTTTCAATACATCGGCTAAATACTGTACCTGTTCAATAGAATTGTAGGCTTGCGCCGCGATTCGCAACCACAATCGAGTGTTTGTGCGCGACCACGCGAACACAGGAGTTTGAATATGATATTCATTCATCAGCTTTTGCCAGAAGGGATGTATGTAATTGAAACTTGCTTCAGGCGCTGTGAACGGAATCGGAAGTGTAACAGTCGCTAAACTCCCTAACATATTTTCGGGACAAGGCGCTTCCGTATTTATAGCGTCGAGCAATAGTTTTCTTCCGGCGACAACCAACTTGTGATTGTTTTCGCGCAATGTTTTCCAATCGCCCATTACCGAACCCATGAATTGAATGGAATGACCAATACTGGCGTAGGCAGTGTAATCAGAAGTGCCGGGCCAGAAGAAATGCGATGACCATAATTTTTCGCCAACCTTTTTATCGTAAGTGTGACTCACAATCAGCGAACGGAAATTTTCCTGTTTGTCTTCGCGCACATGTAACAGTGCTGAACCCTTAGGGGAGCAAATCCATTTGTGGCAATTGCCTGTGTAATACTCCGCGCCGATTTCTTCAATGTTTAAATCCAACATTCCGGGTGCATGCGCACCGTCGATTAAAACTTCAATTCCCTTTTCGTGAAGTGCATCTGTTAATTTTTTCACAGGGAAAATAATTCCAGTTGCTGAAGTCACATGATCTATCATGGCGAATTTTGTTTTGGGTGTAACACCTTTCATAAATTCTTCCACCAGTTCGTATTCTGATTTTATCGGGAAAGGGATTTTAGTAACAACCAATTTCGCCTTACTCTTATCAGCGTAATACTGAACCGCATTCCAACAGGCGCCGTAAGCGTGATTGTGCGTGAGAATTTCATCTCCTTCTTCCAATTCAATATTATTCATGACAGTATTCACTCCATAAGTTGCGTTCGGAACGAATACTAAATCTTTGGCCTTTGCTCCGACGAATGAAGCGAGTTGTTCTTTATTGCTCCATAACAAATCTTCCAACTCAGTAATCATAAAACGAACGGGTTCCTGTTCCATTCTGCTTCTGTATTCAGTCTGTTTATTCAAAACAGGAATGGGACAACCGCCGAAAGAGCCGTGATTTAAAAACACAGTGTTACGGTCAAGCATCCAATGCCCGGCATATTTTGAATAAGAAGGAAGTGAATTCATTTTCTGAATTTTATTTTATTGCAAAGTAATTGTTGTTAGAATACTTACCGTAGTCCGGAAAATTATTTCGAGCGGAGCCACATGAAAATTCATTTTGCTGAAAGGTGAAAAGTCATTGTAAATCATTTTCAAATCATCAAAATGAAGTTTTATGAATTCCTTTAAAACAAAAACCATGTAATGAATAATTTATCAAATCTTCAGATTGTATTTTACATTAACACTCGAAAAATAATTTTCAATATGGAAAATAATTCAAGAAGAAATTTTATTCGCAACGCTGCGATAACTTCTATTGCCGGTGTAACAGTCCCTTCGTTTCTGCAGAAAGCAAAAGCAGAAGAAGTGATTGGCAAATTGAAAAGTTTCAATCACGCATCGCCAATGGAAGCAGCGATGGATGAAGAATACTGGCGAACTATTCGAATGGCGTATTCAGTATCTCCATCTATTATAAATCTGAACAACGGCGGGTGCAGCCCTTCTCCCATAATTGTTCAGGATATGCTTGACAAATACAATCGGCTCGCATGTGAAACCCCAACTTATTATATGTGGCGCATACTAGATATGGGGCGCGAACCATTGCGCGAAAATCTCGCCTCACTGGCCGGAGTTTCTCCCGAAGAAATCGCAATTAACAGAAATGCGAGCGAAGCATTGGAGACAATTATTTTCGGAATCAATTTAGAAGCGGGCGATGAAGTGATTTTATGTAGGCAAGATTATCCGAACATGATGAATGCGTGGAAACTCAGAGAGAAACGACACGGAATAAAACTTGTATGGCTCGATTTGATTTTGCCTTCGGAAGACGATAACTATTTCACAAAAATTTATGCTGATGCTGTTACACCTAAAACGAAAGTGGTGCATCTCACACATACTATTAATTGGTGTGGACAATTTATTCCGGTGCGGAAGATTACCGACGCCGTGCGCGCAAAAAACGCGGCGGTTGAATTTGTATGCGACTCGGCTCATAGTTTCTGTCACATTGATTTTAAAATTCCGGACCTCGGAGTTGATTATTGGGGAACTGCGTTGCACAAGTGGTTGTGCGCGCCCATCGGTTCGGGAATGTTATGGGTGAAAAAAGAAAAGATAAAAAATCTATGGCCGCTGTTCGCTAATGATAAACCCGACAGCGAAGACATTCGCAAATTTGAATCGCTCGGCACGCGCAGTTTTCCGATTGAACAGGCGATTGGTTATGCGATTGAATTTCATAACTCCATCGGCATGGCGAAGAAGGAGGCGCGACTCCGCTACCTTAAAAATTACTGGTGCGAAAAAGTAAAAGACATTCCTAAAGTGAAACTCTACACTTCACTTAAACCTGAATACGGTTGCGGTATTGGTACTTTTTATATTGAGGGAATGGAATTGAAAGACATTGACGCAACACTTTTTAACAAATACAAAATTCACACAACCAGTATTGAGTACGAGCATTTCAAACACATCCGTGTTACACCTAATGTTTACACGCAACTTTATGAACTCGATAAATTTGTGAAAGCGATTACTGAAATGGCGACTGCGACTGTTACACCTGTGAAATAAAATTTGAATGAAAATAGTAACTTGGAATTGTAATGGTGCATTGAGAAAAAAAATTGAACGACTACTAAAATTGGAAGCAGATATTTATATTATTCAAGAATGTGAAGACCCTGAAAAAACAAATGATAGCAATTATAGAAATTGGGCTGATAATTTCTTTTGGGCAGGGGACAATAAAAATAAAGGGCTTGGAATATTTGCAAAACCAAGTATTGGAATTCAAAATTTGAATTGGGAAACAAATGGTTTAAAATATTTTATTTCTTGTCGTGTTAATAATGATTTTAATCTTATTGCAACTTGGTGTCATGGTGCAAATTCTCCAACATTTGGATATATAGGACAATTATGGAAGTATTTACAATTAAATAAATTCAAATTTGGCAAGTCAATTATTGCTGGTGATTTTAACAGTAATGTGATATGGGATAAATGGGATAGGTGGTGGAATCATAGTGATGTTGTAAGAGAATTAGGCGAATTAAAAATTGAAAGTTTTTATCATAAGTTTTTTTTAGAGGATCAAGGGAAGGAATCAAAGTCAACATTTTACCTGCAAAAAAATATTAAAAAACCTTATCACATTGATTACATATTTGGAAGCACAAGTTTCACAAATTCTATTAAATCACTTGCAGTTGGAGAAACTTCAAAGTGGCTTGAGTTAAGCGACCATATGCCTGTTATTTTAAATTTATAATTTTCAATTCTTGCAAAGTCAGGATATCTAAATCGTTCAAAAAATATGGATTAAAACAGAGTTTATCACGCAATTAGGAATAAATGAGATTATAGGGTAACATTTATTGTTAGCGTTTTCCTTCTCAAAAACAAACCAAAATACCACTGGTAAATTAATTTCCGTACCCTCAAACTTTTAAGAAATGGTGTCGTAAGGCGGTGGCGAAAACACCACTTTTATGAGTCGTTATTTACAATCAAACATTAAGGTTCAACAAAAGGTAAAAATTTCGCCAATATTTATTTATAGTTCAGTAGGCGCGGTATTCGCCGGTGTTGTTTGCTTAGTCATGTTTATCTATTCGAATTTCGGAAGTAATGCGAAAGCATTCGCCGCCAAAGCTGAAGCATCAACGACCGCCGAAAGTTTTGAAGTAAACCTTTCGGGAAAACCTGATGGCGAATTCAATACTCCAATGGTCGCGAGAAAAGGTCAATCGTGCGTGGCGCATGGCGATGACGCGTGCGTTGACTTTAATGTAACACTCGATAAGAACGCGGAAGGCGTAAAGTTTGAAATCGCTTCGGGCGATGTGCCTGTCGGTTCGCTTTATTATTATATTGACTGTGGAAATCCGGTTGAAGTTGGTCAGCCCGCTTGTTTAAGCGGAGGAGAAAAACACACGCTGTCGTTTTGCAAACATGGTAATGCGATGAATTCATATCGCATCATTTCATTTTCAAAAGCAATGTTTCCAAAAGATACAAGCGTGCGCATCGGTGGTCCCGCAATTACTTTGAAAGCGGAAGGTTTGCTTTCGTCAAGTGTAACATGGAAATCCATTTTCCCTGGCACACAGAGTCAATATAATTCTTGCCTGAGCAATACAAACGGAAGCATGATTTCATTTCTATCGAATGCGAATTGTCCGAACTTCATTGATTACGAAATTTCGGGAACACATCTTTCTGCCTGCGGCAATACGCAGACTGTTACAGATACCGTCCGTGTCAATATTTTTCCCGCCATTAACATTCAGTTTGAACCCGCCAATCCGATTATTCCTGCTGGAGGAACTTTGAATTTAAATGTTGCACTTAGCGGGGGCAATGGAAAATTTAGTTACGAATGGTTTAATTCTAAGAACCAATCTATTGGTCGCGATTCGTTGTTGAAAATTTCTGAAGAAGGCGATTATACTTTAATTGTGAAAGACGCAATGAGTGAAGCGATGAGTTCGGTGAGCAAGACTGTTACAGTAAAGCAATCGCACTGCTACCAGCCAACGGGATTCACGATTAATAAAATCGGCGCTTCAACAGTTAGTATCGCTTGGGAAGCGAGTGAAACAGTTTATGGTTTTAAAATCCGCAAGCGTGTAGCCGGAGAAAAAACATGGTCGAGTTCAGGAACGATTTTGCCCTACAACAATCGCACGCTCACTAACCTGATTGACAACACGCCGTATGAAATTCAGATACAAACTGTTTGCGACCCGATGCATAACGACACCAGTAATTGGTCGCAGGTTTATTCATTTAAAACAAAATCTTTTTGCGGTAACCCTGATTCGGTAAAAATTATTTCAGTGGGTGATACATCGGCGCAATTGCAGTGGAGTTCTGCGAGCAACGCAATTATTTATGAAATAAGACTGCGCAAGCAGGGCGACACAACATGGATCCAGAAAAATCAAAGCGCGAGTTTCCCTACCGATAAAAAGCTGAAAGGCCTCGCGCCGAACACCACTTACGAATTACAAATGATGAACGAGTGTTACTGGAAATCATTGAAAGAATACACACCAAGTATTTTCTTTAAAACTAACGAACCCAATTCAGTTATTCAGACTGTTACAGTTGATAAAAAAGAAATCGGTAAATTCAATATCTCACCAAATCCTTCCTCCGGGATATTTATAATAGAACTAATCACCGGCGATGATGCGGCATACAAGTTGGAAATCATCAATTTGCTTGGCGCGAAAGTTTTCGAAGCAAGTGTAACAGCCGTGAATGGTGTAATTACAAGTTCAGTTTCTTTAAATAATAATTTACAGAAAGGAATTTATGTTGTTCATATTTCGAGAGGAGATAACGAATACAAGAGCCGATTACTATTGAGTAAATAATTTTTTAAAATTCATTAAAAACAAAGAAGCCCTCCAATAAAGGGGAGGGCTTCTTTGTTTTTAGTTGTTGGTGAAATTATTTTCTTTCATAAACTATACAGAACTGCTGCCCCTTTCTCTGATATGTGAGAATATCATTTCCAATTACATAATTACAATCGCCTCGTGTATCAATCTGGTCGGCTAATAAAACAGGGATATAATTTTTATCGAAATAAGTTTGAGTCCAATGAAAGAAAGTCAAATCACTTTCTTTATCCAGCATCCACGAAAAAGGATGAACAACTAAGACTATGTATCTAGGTTTTTTTGTTTCAACATCACGAATTGCTTCTTCCTGCCATTGTTTAGCAAATGGGGTTTTTGCATTGATAAAGTTGATGAAGTTGTGTCGTGATACACCCAGCGAATTCGTATAAAGATACAGTTGCGGCTCAGATCCCGCTACAAAAATCTGATCATCTGATTTCATATTCTGTTTTAAGTAGTCGCCAATTTTCAGCAACTCGGGGAATGGATTACTCCCATAAGCATGATGAAGAATATCGTCAAAGTCAGGTCTCAAATAATAGGAGTCATTAGAAAATAAATGTGCCGCAGGAATAATAACAAACGCTACAGCTAAAACAGTTCGCATTGGTTTTACATTGCTTACAAGCTGTTCAAGAAATTTATAAGTGAGTGCAATTGAAACAGCAACACCGGGCATAAATAAAATCCAGTAATGAGTCATAAACCGAAGCCCTGGCACAACAGTTAAGCCTGAAAGAATTAGAAGTGAGTAACAAAGAATTTTTTTCTCTTTCGGAATTTTAACAAACCACCCACAAACTAATCCGGCAATAGCAAGAAAAGAAAAGAATGGTTGGAAAGTGATAATATTTCCCCCAAACATTTTCAGCAAATCCATTCCGGCACCGAACGATTGATTACTTAAATAATATTTCCCTGGATATTCAATAATCCAGAAAAAAGCTTCTTTTGAAACTCCACGCATTTGTAGCCAGATTATAACTGTAACAGCGGGAATAATTCCACCAATAAAAAAAGCAGACAAGTCGAAAATTAATTTGCGTAAGTTTCTTTTATTCCACCAATCAAAAAATAAAAAAAGCGCGCCGAAGAAACAATAAAAAACTCCCGCCTGCTTTATCAATACAGAAAATCCTAAGAACATTCCGGAAAGTATAAGCAGCAGTAAATTATTTTTTTCACTCCCAACAATCAAAAGATAAAATCCTGTTACAGCAAAACATAAAACAAGAAATTCCGCCTGAATAGTGAATCCTGAAACATAAGGGTCTAACAATAAAAGCCCATAAACAGGAAGAACAGCCATTGCGGTGCTTCGCCCAATAAATTTTTTGAAAAATAAATAAGAAAATAAAAGTGTAACAGCAAAAATAAAACTGAACCCGCTTTGCAAACTCATGTAATTGTACCCAAAAAATTTTACTACCAAAGCATAAGCAAGAAAAAGTCCCGGAGGTTTCATTTCATAAAAATCAACATACGGTTTTGCTCCGGTCAGCAGCCATTTACCAAACATTGCATAATCACCTTCGTCGCGCTCCATTGCTATGCCTATAAAATTTCTTCTGATAAAAAATAATACAAGAATTGTTAAACCGACAAACACATATTCAAGCCATGAAAATTTATCAAGCAATGATGTATTATCAACCACCTTTTTGGGTTGAACAGTTTTTGCCGGCTGATTTTTATTTTCTTTTTTACTCATTGATTAAATATTGATGGAAAAATAACATTGTGTTTTTAATTCACACAAATCCCTTTCTATTAAGATTTAACATTAGTTGATTGAAGTGTAAATGCTTCAAATATTTTTTAGGACAATTGAATAAACAAATGACTAAAATAATTTCTGCTACAGTTTAAAAAATATTCATTTTTAGTTCTTGAATTTTGAAACAATCAGATTGAATGTTGATGGATGAATATCAGTTAATACATCTTCCGAAAATTGTTGACCCACGAGGCAATCTCTCCTTTATTGAAGAAGGAAGTCAGATACCATTTAATGTAGAGCGTACTTATTGGATTTATGATGTTCCGGGGGGAGAAATGCGCGGCGGTCACGCGTTCTATGAACAACAGGAATTTATTGTTGCACTCTCCGGAAGTTTTGATGTGATACTTGATGATGGAGTTTCAAAAAAAAATATTTCGCTTAATCGCTCTTACTACGGAATTTATATTCCGAAAATGATGTGGCGGTCGTTGGAAAATTTTTCGACCAACTCTTTGGCGCTCGTGCTTGCCGATACTTCTTATAACGAAAAGGATTATATCCGCGATTATGAATTATTCACTCAACTTAAAAATAAGAAGTGATGGCAAATATTTATGATTGTTCAGTTATTGAATTACCAAAAATTGCAAATCGTGCAGGGAATATTACTCCAGTTCACTCAGGTGTGAATGTTCCATTCGAGATAAAAAGAGTTTTTTATCTTTATGATATTCCTGCTGGTGAATCCCGCGGAGCACATGCGCATAAAATATGTCATCAGTTTTTAGTTGCGGCAAGTGGAAGTTTTGAAGTGATGATTGAAGATGGAAAAAACAAAAGAGTAGTTCAGTTAAATCGCCCATACTACGGCTTACATATTCCGCCAGGTATTTGGGCATGCGAATTAAATTTTTCGTCGGGTGCAATTTGTTTAGTGCTCACTTCAGAAAAATATGACAAAGAAGATTACATAAGAGATTATAACGAATTCCTGAACTCAATAAAATTATGATTTGGTTTAAGCATCCGCTCTCAGATGTTCAATCTGAAAATATTGGAAACGACACTCGCGTTTGGCAGTATGCTGTGATTTTAAAAGGCGCAACTATTGGAAATAACTGCAACATCAATTGTCATACTTTTATTGAAAACGATGTAGTGATTGGAGATGGTGTTACACTTAAAAGTGGCGTGTTCATCTGGGATGGAATACGGATTGACAACAATGTTTTCATTGGACCGAATGCAACTTTTGTAAATAATTCTTATCCGCGCTCGCAACAATATCCCGACAAACATATTGGTGCACATATTTGCAAAGGAGTTTCGATAGGTGCAAACGCAACTATCATGGGTGACATTACCATAGGAGAGTCTGCAATGATTGGTGCGGGTTCGATGGTTACTAAAGATGTTCCGCCATTTACTTTGTGGTTTGGAAATCCGGCGAAACAAAAGGGTTTTGTTACAGCAGAAGGTATTATTCTTAATCACGAAATGATTGATACAAAAACCGGAAATGAATATTATTTTGAAAACAATCAGTTACTAAAAAAAGTGTAACAGAAATAAAATGGCAAAGCTTTCCATCATTACTCCGTGTTACTATAACGAAAAAAATATTCCTGTAACAGCGAAGGCATTTATTGATAATGAAAAAAATTTCCCTATTGGAACTGAATTCGAATATGTATTGATAGATGATGGTTCGAAAGACAACACACTTCAGGAATTAATAAAATTCAAAGAACAGTATCCCAACAAAGTGAAGATTATAAAGCTCGCGGGAAATGTTGGTTCGTACAATGCGATTCTTGCTGGAATGAAATATGCAACCGGCGACTGCAATGTTATTCTCACTTCTGATTTACAAGACCCGCCAGAGTTGGTTCCTAAAATGTTCGACTATTGGTTGAAGGGAATAAAATTCGTAATCGCTAATCGACAAGATAGAGAAGACCACTGGCTTTCAAATATTTTTTCAAATTCATATCACTACCTGATTAAAAAATTTGCATTGCCGAATATTCCAAAAGGAGGATTTGATTTTTGTTTGTTCGATAAACAACTGCGAGATGAAGTAGTTGCGATGGATGAAAAAAACACCAACACTATTTATCTTTTATCGTGGCTTAACTATGATTCTGTTTGCATTCCATATACCCGAAAGAAAAGGGAGATTGGAAAATCAAGATGGACGATAAAAAAGAAACTGAAATTATTTATTGATTCATTTGTCGCGTTTTCCTTTTTTCCAATTCGAATGATTTCAGTTGTTGGTTTTCTTCTTGGAATAGTTGCATTCGCTTACGGTGGTTTTATTCTATTCGAAAAAATTTTCGGCAAAATACCTGTAACAGGTTGGACAACAATTATGGTTGTGGTTCTCTTTGTTTCTTCGTTTCAAATGATTGCAATTGGTGTTATTGGCGAATATGTATGGCGGGCATTAGATGCTTCGCGCAAGCGACCAAATTATGTGGTTGATAAAATTTTATAAAAACGAATGAACAACGAAATAAAATTTCTCGATTTCACTTACATGAATAATCAGGTAAGGGAATTAATGTACAAACAGTTTGAAAATGTTTTTGAAAGTCAGTGGTACATTCTTGGGGAGCGAGTAAAAGAATTTGAAAAAGCGTATGCAGCATTTAATAGTGTTACACATTGTGTTGGTGTTGCAAATGGTTTGGATGCATTGATTCTCTGTTTGAAAGCATTGGATATAAAATCAGGAGATGAAGTAATTGTACCATCAAACACTTACATCGCTTCATGGCTTGCTGTTTCTTATGTTGGAGCAACACCAATTCCAGTTGAGCCGAATGAACACACATACAACATTGCTCCTGAAAAAATAAAAGCAGCCATTACAAAAAAAACAAAAGCAATAATGCCGGTTCATTTATATGGGCAGGCATGTGAGATGAATGCCATCATGAAAATTGCTGAAGAGAATAATTTATATGTCATTGAAGATAATGCCCAAGCGCAGGGAGCTTTATACAATGGCAAATTAACCGGAAGTATTGGTCACCTCAATGCAACAAGTTTTTATCCGGGAAAAAATGTGGGTGCTTACGGCGATGCAGGTGCTATAACAACCAATGATGTTACACTTGCTGAAAAAGTTCGTGTGCTGAGAAATTATGGGTCTGAAAAAAAATATTACAACCAAATTAAGGGAGTTAATTCTCGCCTCGACGAATTACAGGCAGCTTTCCTTACAGAGAAAATAAATTTTGTTTGTGAGTGGAATAATGAAAGGAACAAAATCGCCGGTTGGTACAACGAAGGTTTAGCTTCAATTAAAAATACTGTTACACCTCAAATTGTTGAAGGAGCAACAAGCAATTATCATCTTTATGTTATCAGAACTGAAAATAGAGATGCGCTTGCTGAACATTTAAAGAAAAACGGAGTTGGTTCATTGATACACTATCCTGTTCCACCTCATTTACAAGAAGCATATCAGGAACTCGGTTATAAAAAAGGGGATTTTCCATTATCAGAAAAAATTGCTGAAACCTGTTTGAGTCTTCCGATATGGCCTGGAATGGTAAAGGAGCAGATTGACAGAGTGGTAAAATGTATTGCAGAATTTAATTCCTGATTTAAAAAATATTTTAAAATCAAAAAGCCACCCGAATTTCTTCGAAGTGGCTTTTCTGTTTAACACCAATTTTAATTATCTTAAATCTCTTGACTGAAAATCATGTCTTCACTTGAGATAACATTTGTGTCGCTAATAATTGCTGCGCGTTCAACTAATGCTTTCAACTCACGGACATTTCCGGGCCAGGGGTGATTCTGCATTGCCTTGTAAGCATCAGCCGAAAATGTTTTTTGTGTCATTCCGTTTCTTTCGCAAAATGTTTTAAGAAAAAATTTAGAAAGTAAAAGAATATCATCCCCTCTTTCGCACAAAGGCGGAAGGTGAATTAAAAATCCCTGCAAACGATAGTATAAGTCTTCGCGCATTTTTCCTTCCTTCACTCTCACCGAAAGATTTTTATTTGTTGCTGCAATAATTCTCACATTCAATTGAGTTTCTTTATTCGAACCCAAACGAGTGATTTTATTTTCCTGTAACACCCTTAATAATTTTGTTTGAAGGTTCATATCCATTTCGCCAATCTCATCTAAGAAAATGGTTCCTTCATTTGCTTCTTCAAATTTTCCGATTCGTTTGCTATCAGCCCCTGTAAAAGCACCTTTTTCGTGACCAAACAATTCACTTTCCATTAAGTCAGCAGGAATTGCAGCCATGTTTACAGGCACATAAGGTTTGCGTGCGCGGTTACTGTTGAAGTGAATTGCTCCCGCAACTACTTCCTTCCCTGTTCCGCTTTGTCCCGTAATTAATGCAAGCATACTTGTCTTTTCAACTTTCTGAATCAACCGTAACACTCTAAGAATCGCAGCGCTTTCTCCAATAATTTTATCGTAACGATGACGGTCAATAATTTGCTCCTGTAATTTTGATACCTGACCTTTGAGTTTTATTTTTTCAGCTACTTTATTTACTGCTTGTCCTAACTCAACAAAAGTGTTATTGTTTTTAATTATGTAACTCGCAGCACCTGCTTTGTAACATTCAACAACAACTTCAACTTTATCCTGTCCTGATAAAATCACACACTCAATATCTTTATTGTAGTTTTGAATTTGTTTCATCACCTCAATACCATTTCCATCGGGTAAATTGTAATCGATAGTTACGATATTTGGATTTTTATAAAGATCAGCCAGCAATGCCTCAGCAGTGGGATAAATAGTTACCTCGTAAGTTTCATTACTGGTAAGCTCATTCATTATCAATTGCGAATACAAGTCATTGTCTTCAACCACAAATATTTTTGTGATATTATTTTCTGTATTAATAGCAATTGAAGTTTCTTCTGGCTTGGGTGCAGGCTTATTATTTCCTGAGCTGAAAAGATTAATCATTGGTGTTTTATTGTTTCATCACTTGTTCGCATAAATTGTTGCTTTGTTTCACCTTTTGTAAAGAATAATGACTGAATCAAACATTTATTTTAACTCAATATTTCGGAATCCTTTATTATTTCTATCCATACTTATATTGCAAACCAATTTAACTTCATGAATAAGTCATTTTTACTATTCACAATTCTCTTTTGTTTTGTTTTGAAAAATAATAGTTCAGCACAGCAAACCACTGATTTCAATCATTACCAACCATTACAGGCATCAGGCAATGTTCCGCTCGATTTTCAATTAGCATCAATTGAAAAATTCGATTTGCAAAAACAGCAGATTGATGAAAATGAAAATGGTTATTATAAAAAATTGAAGAGCAAGTTTTATCTTGAAACAAGTATTGATATTACGCATGTGTTAAAGAGTGGTCGTGTTTTATTCGGCGATCCGATTTCAGAATATTTGGGGAAAGTTTTAGATGAAGTTTTGAAAGATGATCAACCACTTCGCGACTCACTGCAGATTTATTATTTGCGTTCCGATGAAGTGAATGCGTTTACTTCTCCTGATGGAATCATTTTCGTATCCGCAGGTTTAATTTCTCAATTGAGTAATGAAGCGCAGTTGGCCTTTATTCTTTGTCACGAAATTCAGCACTATCGTTTGAAGCATGGGTTCTCTAAATACAAGCGCGATAATGATATTGTAAAGGGAAAAGGAGATTTTAAAAATTTGAATTTTGACGAAGCTGCATTAAATCATTTTCATTTCAGTCGAGAGTTGGAATCGGAAGCCGACATGCACGGGCTTGAACTTTATCTCACTACCAATTATGCAGCAAATGAAGTGAATGGTGTATTTGATGTGTTGCTTTATTCTTATTTGCCTTTTGAAATTGATTCGCTGCCGCGCAATTTTTTCAATGACGAGGAATATAAAATGCCTGATAAATTTTTCTCGAACAAACTGAATGCAATTGATGCGAAAGAAAATGATGACGATGAAAAAAGCACGCACCCGAATATTTATAAGCGCCGCAATGAAATGGCAAATCTGCTAACGAAAAAAACTTCGGCGGGAAATCAGAAATATATTTTAAGTGAAGAGCTGTTTAAACAAATCAGAAACACTGCACGATTTGAAGTGTTGAGTTTGCAATTGCGCAATCACGATTACGAAAATGCTTTTTATACTTCTTATTTATTACTGAAAGAATTTCCGGAGAGCGAATACTTGAATGAAAGCAAAGCAGCTTCACTTTATTTTATGGCGCATTATAAAGTGAATGGAAATTATTACGACATACATCATTCTGATAAAGACGCTCAGGGAAGCATTCAGCAGATATATTATTTCTTCAATAAAATTCCCGATGATGATTTAGGAATTCTTGCCACTAAAACTATCTGGGATGCTCACTTGAAATTTCCCGATAATGTAGGCTTGAACCGGATGTCAACTGATATTTTAAAATTGCTTGACGACAATTTGAATTTTTCAACTTCCGATTTTACATCCGGTGTAACCGTTGATTCAAAAAAGGAAACAGAACAGAAAACAGATTCAACTCAAGGTACTGTAACAGATAAGTATGCAATGATTAAGCAATCAAGAACCGAAACCGGAAAAGCGGGCGATGATAAATATTATCGCTTCGCATTTCACAATCTGTTATCTGAACCCGATTTCATTTCAGCATTCAATACTCAATTGAATAAAGAGGAAGAACTTTTTTCAGGAAAAACGAAAAAGAAAAAAGGTGGCCTGGGAATTAATCATTTAGTAGTTGCAAACCCGTTCTATGTAAAACTTGATTTCACACGCAATGAACCCACAAGATATTTAGCAAGTGAAAGTTCAGAAGATGACCTGAACAAGCAAATTGAATTTTGCGCAAAAAAAATTGGTGTTCAACTCGACATCGTTGACAACGACCATTTAAAAGAAGCAGATGTAAATACTTTTAACAACATGCTTGCAATGAACGATTGGTTTGACGAGGCGATAGACCAACCGACTGAATTGCAGTTATACAATACCAGCAGCGACCGACTGAAAAAAGTAGCGGAACTATACGGAACAGATTATGTGAGTTGGATGGGAATTGTTTCAGCCCGACAGAAAGCAAATTATTACGACTGGTATCGGTTGTGCATTGGAATTGTGTGGCTTCCTATTGTTCCCGTTTTAATTTATCAGGCAATTGCTCCAAATTATGAAACAGATTTTTTAACCCTTGTGGTAAACAGCAATACTGGAAAATTTGAATGGAAAAGAGTACGCGCCGTAAAACAAAACGACAACAACTCAGTTGTAAAAAGCAATCTATATTTTATTCTTCAGCAGATAAAAGAAAAAAAGAAATGAAAAAGAATTTATCAATCCTGGTTTTATTACTGCTCACTGTTACACTCAAAGCGCAGGTGCCTGGTTACATGGGAAAGAAATTTTCTGCCGGATATGATTTTCATTTTTACTTCGGTGGCATTGACCCCGATGCAAGAATTTATGATGCGACTTACAATTTATATCAGCCTTCAATTTTTTTTAATAAATTTCATGAAGTACATGCTGATTATGTTCTATCAAAAAAATATTCTGTAGGGTTGGCTTATCAGTTTTTTAAAACCGGACAGTTCTATGCTGAATCGGGTAACTCTCCTGGATATGGATACTATTCTGCTTCAAATTATTTGAACATGAGTTGTTCATCAATCATGGTGAACAATAAATTTTTCTTTTACAACAACGGAACAGCACTCGCGCCTATAGGAAATTACGGACAGATTGGTGTTGGTGTCGTAACAGCCCGCTCTGTTGCTAAAGTAGTTGGCAGTGATTATTCAACTATTGCAATTAATAAATTTGTAACGCACGAAAATGTAAATACACCAATCATTGCTTTTGGTTTAGGTAATCAATCTCTTTTGTTCGACCGATTAATTATTGATGTTGGAGTTGAAGGTGCGTTTCTTCCATTCACCATTAAAGGATGGGCACACGATTTATCGAACAATTATTCTGTGTATGGGACTTATCCAAGAGAAGAAAATGCTCGTAATGCAATCCTCACCCGAATGCAAACTTTTTATGTGAGTTCAGTGAAATTCGGAGTTGGAGTTTTACTCTTCTGATTTTTTTCCGCTGTTAATAATTGAGTGAGTATGTAAAACTCAAATCACTTTTATGGTTTGAGTGCATCATTACATTTGTCGGAAATAAATTTTATGAGTCTCGAAGAAAAAATAATGGGCGAAATGAAACCTGCAATGCTTTCAAAAAACGAAGGCGCATTGCGTGGCTTACGCGCAATCAAGGGCGCAATCATTTTAGCAAAAACTGAAAAAGGAAGTGACGGAACTGTTACAGAAGAAACTGAAATAAAAATTTTACAGAAACTCGCCAAACAACGAAAGGAGTCGATAGAAATATTTGAAAAAGAGAATCGCACAGATTTAGCAACAAAAGAAAAAGAAGAGTTAGCGGTGATTGAAAAATTTCTCCCCTTACAAATGAGCGCTGATGAATTGAAAGAAATTATTAAAGGAATAATTTCTCAGATGGGTGTAACATCTCCTGCTGAAATGGGAAAAGTAATTGGTGCAGCAAGTAAACAACTCGCAGGCAAAGCGGATGGCAAAACCATCAGCGAAATGGTGAAACAACTTTTAGCCGGCGGATAACACTTCGACAAGTTCAGTGTGACAAGAGTTTTCATTTTTAAATTTTCAAATCTCAAAATTTTCAAATTTTGTTAATCGACATCTGCTTTCTTTTATTCATTGCATTCGGCTTCTGGCGCGGTTTTACTCGCGGAATCATAGTTGCAATTTTTAGTTTTCTTGGATGGACAATCGGTTTACTTGGCGCACTGAAATTTTCTGCCTGGGGAGCATTTTTTCTTCGCGACCACATGGGAATAAAATCAGATTACAATCCTGTTATCAGTTTTGTTTTAATCATGATTGTGATTGCACTCATCATTTACTTCATGGGGAAAATATTGGAAAAGATGATTCAGGTAGTGCAAATGGGTTGGATAAATAAAACACTCGGAGGAATTTTAAAGGCATCAATTTATTTTCTGATGTACTGCACAATTATTTGGATGCTGAGTAAAGCGGGTTCAATAAGCCCTGAAGCAAAAGCACAGAGTAAATTATTCGATTATATAAATCCTGTTGCGCCCAGTGTGTTCGATTGGCTTGGAAGAAATGTTCCTGCATTGAAAGGACTGTTACAGGACATCAGCCGCTACTACGACCAGATTCGTTTTCCTGATATATTTAAGTAAGCGGTGATTCTGCTTCTCGATAATTACGATTCGTTCACTTACAACCTGTGGCATTATCTGTTACAGTTGCACGGAGAATGTATTGTAAAACGAAATGATGAAATTTCAATTGAAGAAATTGAAAAGTTAAACCCAAAAGCAATTGTTCTTTCTCCAGGTCCGGGCAGACCTGTTGATGCCGGAATCATGAATGAAGTGATAAAGAATTTTCATAAAACAATTCCATTACTTGGAATTTGCCTCGGACACCAGGCAATCGGAGAATTTTTCGGAGCACAACTGTTACAGTCAGAAAAACCAATGCACGGAAAAACTTCTGAACTGCTTTTTGAAAATCATTTTCTGTTTCAGAATATTTCATCACCATTTCCGGTGATGCGCTATCATTCTTTACTATTAAAAGGTATAGAAAAAACTTCTTTAAAAATTATAGCTCAAACAAAAGAGAATGAAGTTATGACAATTGAACATCCTGATTATAAAATCGTCGGAGTGCAATTTCACCCCGAAAGTATTTTAACCCCCAATGGAATGACGATGCTGAAGAATTGGTGGGAGAACTTGAATCGATAAGTGATTCATTGAAAAAATTAATTCGCAAACTGTAATTTGCAATCAATAATTATTGCTCAATGGAAAAACTGAAAAAATTTATTTCACAATTTGTTACACTCACGCCTGATGAGTTTCGGGAAATTTATAAATGCTTCTCTCCTATTGAATTGAAACACGGAGAATATTTTTTGAAAGAAGGAAAAGTAGGCCGGCAACTTGCCTTCATTCAGAATGGTTATCTTAGAAAATACATCAATGAATCGGAAGGTGAAGAAACCATTCATCTCTCTCCTCCCGGTGAATTCATTATTCCGTTCTATAGTTTTTTCTCGCAACAACCTTCGCACGAAAATTTACAAGCTGTTACAGATTGTGAATTGCTCGTGATGCCTTATCCATCTTTAGAAAAATTATATTCTGCAAATCCCAAATTAGAGCGGCTCGGAAGATTGATTGTGCAACATCATCTTTTACTGAAGGAAGAAAGAGTTATTTCATTTGTTCGTCAGACTGCTCAGGAGCGTTACAATACTTTAATGGAAAAACACGCTGACTATTTTCAATTCATTCCGCTGCAACAAATAGCATCTTATCTCGGCATGACGCCCGAAACGCTCAGTAGAATCAGAGCGAAAAAGAAATAATCAAAACAAAATCACCATCCTATTTTAAAAAATATATTTTAGCACCAAGAAGTATCAGCTATGGCATACAAAATAAAAGAAGAAGACGAATTCAAATACATTGAAGAAGGCGAAGGCGAAACGCTCATGCTGTTACACGGGTTGTTTGGGGCGCTCAGTAATTTTCAATTTATACTCGACGAATTCAAATCGAAATACAAAGTTGTTATACCCATTATTCCAATTACCGAAATAGATATTTTCAGTGCAACCGTAAAAGGATTGGAGCGGTTTGTTCATCAGTTTGTGCAGGCGCGTGGTTACGATAAATTTATTCTACTCGGCAATTCTTTAGGGGGACACATTGCTCAATTATATACGCTCGCACATCCTGAAAAAGTGAACGCGCTGATTTTAACTGGAGCGAGTGGTTTGTTCGAGAGCAGTATGGGCAGCAGTTTCCCGAAGCGCGGTGATTATGAATTTATGAAGCAACGAACTGAATTTACTTTTTATGACCCGAAGACTGCTACTAAAGAATTAGTGGATGAAGTTTTTGAAATGGTAAACAATCGCGGTAAAGCGTTGCGAATAATTTCTGTTGCAAAATCTGCGATGCGCGAAAATCTTGCTGCTGATTTACCAAATATTAAGTGCCCTGTTTGTTTAATCTGGGGAATGAATGATACAATCACTCCCCCGTTTGTAGCCGAAGAATTCAAACACCTGATACTTCATGCTGATTTATTCTGGATGGATAAATGTGGTCATGCACCAATGATGGAAAAGCCCGAAGAGTTTAATGTACTCTTGCATAAATTTTTAGATAAACTTCCCGCTTCGGTTTAAAATTATTCATGAGAGCTGCTGACCTGATTACGCACACGGTGCCTGTATTAAAAAAAACTGACACCGGGATTTTCGCTTTACAAACAATGTCTGACCACCATCTTTCACAACTACCTATTGTGCAGGAGAATAAATTATTGGGGTTGGTTCGAGAAGAAGATATTTTGAATCATCACAACAACGATGCAAAGTTGCTGGAGATGAAATTGAAATTAACTAAACCATTCATTCACGACTTCGAACATATTTTTGAAGTGCTGAAAGTTGCAAGTGAATTAAAATTGAAAGTGATTCCTGTTGTTGACAAGGAAGAAGTTTATCTCGGATGTATTTTATTGGAAGACCTGATGAATTATTTCGCGCGCGATACTGATATACTTGAACCGGGTGCAATCATTGTTTTAGAATTGGCCTTGAGCGATTATTCGCTGTCTGATATTGCAAGAATTATAGAACAGGAAAACGCAAAAATTTTATGCGTGTTTGCAGGAACTGATAAAGAGAAAACGAAAATTGAAATCACTATTAAAGTAAGTGTATCAGATATTCAGGCAATAACTCAATCGTTGCAACGACACAATTATGTTATTAAAGATTCGTATCAGGAGCCGGAATATTTCGAAGACATGAAGGACCGATATGAATCGCTTATGGATTATCTTGATATTTAATTTGAATGAAATTCAGTAAGCAGATATTATTTGCTTTTTGTTTTTTGTTTTTTGCTCTTACAAAAAATTCAACTGCACAGGTCTTAATAGATTCTACTTACGCAAAAAATTTTAAAGTATTCATTCACGATATTTTTATTGAAGGAAATAAAAAAACAAAACCACAAATCATTTTTCGGCAACTTACCTTTAATAAAAGTGACTCAATTAATTTTTATGGGTTACAAGATATTTTAAATACTAGCAAGCAAAATGTAATTAATACAGGGTTGTTTTATAATGTAACACTCAACATAAGAAATTGGGAAGGAGCCAACATGGATATATATGTAACAGTTGAAGAACGGCTGTACACTTATCCGATTCCAACAGTAGATATTTTCGACCGCAATTTTAATTCATGGTATGTGCAGCACGATCACGATGGAAAAAGATTGCAATACGGAATTCGTTTTCTGCAAATGAATATGCGAGGAAGAAATGAAAACCTTCGCATCAATGCGTTGTTAGGATTCGCGCAAAAATTTGAATTGTTTTACGATGTTCCATTCATCAATAAGGCACAGAAAGTTGGTGTGCAATTCAAATCATCTTATACAAGAAGCAAATTCGCTGCTTATGAAACAGATGCCAACCACGAGCAGTATTATTTTAATTCGACTGATTTTATCCGGAAAACTTTCCTGACCGAATTCAGTGTAACAGTAAAACCGGCATTTGAAGACAAGCATATTTTCACAGTGGGATTTTTGCATTCTGAAGTAGGTGATACTGTTGCATATCTCAATCCTAATTTTTTCCTTGATGGCAAAGTGATGCAGGAGTATTTTGCTTTTGGTTATTCATTCATTCATGACCGAAGAGATATTGTCGGGTTTCCATTGCACGGAAGTTATTTTAATGCAGGTGTAACAGCTTTTGGAATTCTACCTAAAGATAACACACATCTTTACTCAGCACAAATCAGTTATGCGAAATATGTTCAAGCAGGCACGGATTTATATTTCGCGTTGTTTAACAAACTGAAATATTCGCTTCCGCAAAAGCAACCTTACTACACCCAAAAAGGATTCGGATATAAACTTGATTATGTAAACGGCTACGAATATTATGTAGTGGATGGGCAAAGTTTCTGGTTGGGGAAATTGCAGGTTCGTTATCGAATTTTGAAAATTAATGTTCCGAATAATTTTCAGAAATCGCTTATTAAGACAAGCAAGTTTCCATTCAACATTTTTCTGAAAGCAGAAATTGATGCAGGTTATGTGAAAGATGATTTTTTTAGTTCAGGAAATCCTTTGAATAATTCTTTGCTCGTCGGATATGGACCCGCTATTGAAGTGCAGATGTTTTATGATGTCAATTTCAAGTTTGAGTACTCTTTCAATCGCAGGGGAGAAAATGGGTTATTTTTACACATGAGTTCATTCTTTTAAAATGATATTTGTATTAAAATGAGAAACATAAATTTCTCGAGAAAACAAACTGTTTTGAAAATGAAGTCCTTAAATCAAAGCAAATTATAAAAATTAAACTCGCGATTTAATATATTTATATTTGTTCCATTCTTAAAAAAAATGAAATTCACAACTAAAATTTATAGAGGTTTAAAAAAAATTATTCGACTTCTTCCATTTAAGAAAGAATTATTTTCGGTGGTTAAAATTTTTGTGGTTCCATCAAAAAGGATAAGAAGAGAATTAAAATTCAATGGTTCTTTTAAAGTTAAAAACAAAAATTCTTCCTTTAAATTTATGAACTATGATTATGAAAAATATTCATTAGAAAATGATATTTTTTGGTATGGTTTAAAAGGGTGGGAACCAATAAGCATTAAACTTTGGATTGAATTGTGTAATAACAGCAATATTATTTTTGATGTTGGAGCAAATACGGGGATCTATTCAATTGTTGCTGCATCCCTTCGCCCTACCAGTAAAATTTTTTCTTTTGAACCTGTTGAAAGGATATATGAAAAATTTCAAAGCAATATTTTGATTAACAATTTTTTGAATATTCAAGCTGAAAAATTTGCTTTGTCAGATAAAAATGGCGTATCAATTTTATACGATTTTTTGGGAGACATTCCGTTAAATGCAACCCTCAATAATAAGTGGCATAGCGAAAGCGATGCCCGGGTTGAAAAAAAGATTAAAACAAAAAGATTAGATGATTTCATTGATGAAAATCAAATTAAAAATATTGATTTAATGAAAATTGATGTAGAACTTCATGAGCCTGAAGTTCTAAAGGGTATGGGTAAATATTTGGAGAAATTTAAGCCAACTATGTTGATAGAAATTTTTAATCAAGATATGTGGAATCAAATTCAAGAGATTGTTGGAAATATAAACTATTTAGTTTTTTATATTGATGAAGAGAAAGGGGTGCAAAAAATTAACAGTTTTAATAATTTCGAGGGGTATAATTTTCTTTTTTGTACAAAAGAAATTGCAAGCAAGTTGTTTTTACCAACTTGAAGTTATTTTGTGTCGGGTAGCAAAATATTTATCTTAATAATCTTTAAAATAAATATCAAACTATTTCTTTATTAGCTCAACTGCATAAAAATAATAGTCAACGAATTGTTGTTTCCTTTTTAAACTAACTTTTTCCAATAAATAAAATAATGGTAATAAAAAAGTAAACTTGTCATTCATTCTTTTCCAAAGTGAAATTGAATATGACGGCATTCTTATGGCGGGCTTTATAAAGGAAATGACAAATCCATGCTTATAAAAAATATTTTTTAAATCTTCGAAAGATCGTATGATAGTTTCATCATTAATTGAAACACTTTTATCTTCTTTTAAATACTCAATTAATATTATTTTACCGTTTGATTTTAATCCCTTTTTTATTTTGGGTAATAAAATTTCAAAAACTTGATCACTCATATGAAATATTGTACCCACAAAAAAGATCTTATTGAATTGAACATCCGGCAAGTCAAATTTTTCGGGATTTAATTGGATGAATTCAATATTTTTATCCTTACTTGTTTGCAATTTCTTTTTTGCGATAGAGATTAGCTCAGGTGTAATATCCAATCCATAAATTTTTAACACTTTGGGGGCTACTTTAAATGTTAACCTTCCAACACCACAGCCAAAGTCAATTATTGTTTCCTTTTTATTTGGTTTCAGGTACTCAAGAAGAGCTTTACGAGTAAGGTAATCAATAATGATATTTGTGTGTTTACGATCATGAATTATTGAACCGTCAAGAACTGCATTTTCATCACCATGATACTCAGCTCGAGATTTATATAGTTTAAGGACTTTTTCAATAGAAGGTTGAGTATTTTCGATCATTTTTAAATCTAATATTATTTATTCTCATCTAAAAACAAATGTAAGTACAGTTCTCACGAAAAGAAGAATTAATTTTAGAGGAGCAGAATTAACTTTTTGATTTATTGATTTTGCAATCACTTTTATAAAGTGTATGAAAAATGCTTTATAGTTTTTTTATTTTCAGGGGAGAAAATGGGTTATTTTTACACATGAGTTCATTCTTTTAACTTAAATAAAAAAATTTGACAATAGCGCTTTACAGCAGGCAATTAAATGTTCGTCATGCTGTTTTTATTCAGAAACTGTTACACCAGTTGCACGACAACGGATTTCAAACACTTGTTCATTCTCCCTATTATCAGCAGTTGCACGAACATCTTGAAGTGCCATCTTCATTCAGAACTTTCAACAATCACAACGATCTTCATCATCACATTGAGTGTATGTTTTCGTTGGGCGGAGATGGAACATTGCTCGATACTTTGAGTTTCGTTCGCGATTATAAAATTCCGATTCTTGGAATCAATATTGGTCGTTTAGGTTTTCTTGCCAACATAGGCACTGATGAAATTGACAATGCTCTTGAAGCATTGAAAAAAGGAAGTTATGTGCATGACCGTCGTTCGCTTATTCAACTTGACAGCAACAAATCGCTTTTCGGAAATGTGAATTATGCGCTCAATGAATTTGCGATTCACAAGAAAGACACTTCGAGCATGATAACTATTCATGCATATATCAATGGCGAGTTTTTGAATTCCTATTGGGCAGATGGATTAATTGTTAGCACACCAACTGGTTCGACCGGTTACAGTTTAAGCTGTGGTGGACCGATACTTACGCCACAGGCGGCTAGCTTTGTTGTTACACCTATTGCGCCACACAATTTAAATGTGCGTCCGGTTGTTGTGCCCGACAATTCTGTTATTTCATTTGAGATAGAAGGTCGCGGTGATAATTATCTCTGCACACTTGATTCACGATACGAAACTATTGACAACTCTTTTCACATCGCCGTGAAAAAATGTTCTTTCAATATTGATTTGGTTCGCCTACCCGATCACAATTTCCTTAATACTCTTTCCAAGAAATTAAAGTGGGGAATTGATAGCAGGAATTGATTACTATTAATTGATTGCAAAAAAAATTTTTTTGGAATGGAATATTCAGATTGCTTTTGCTTTCTAAAAATATTAGGTAAGTTTGAGAAGGCGAAAACAAAACTCCCCGATATATGCCTAACCAACAAATAGAACTTATATTAAGCAGACAACTTGCTGACAGTTTATCTATTCCGGTTTTCTTAGTTGACACGAAGGGTAATCTTTTATTTTATAACGAACCTGCTGAAGAATTGCTCGGATTAAGATTTGAAGAAACTGGATTTATGCCCGCTGAAGAATGGTCAACTATTTTTAAACCGCAGGATAAAGATGGCAAACTGCTTCCAATGGAATCGTTGCCATTGGTTAAAACAATTCGCAACCGCACACCTGAACATGGCGAGTTCTGGATTAAAAGTTTGAAAGGAGAATTTTTAAAAATTGCTGTAACAGCTTATCCAATCATTGGAAGACCTGACAGATTTGTTGGAGCAGTTGCTTTATTCTGGAAATCAACTTAGTTGTGAAAATAAAAATATGGGGATGCCGCGGTTCCATTCCATCTCCTGGACTGGAAAAAAATATTTACGGAGGAAATACTTCATGTGTTCAGATTATTCATGAAAATACTTGTCTCATTTTAGATGGTGGTTCGGGAATTCAGAACCTAGGTGCTTCGCTTGAACCTGAAATCACTGAGATAAATTTATTACTCACTCACCTTCATATTGACCACATAATTGGCTTGGGTTTTTTCCGACCGCTCTATAATCCGAAAGTCAAAATAAATATTTGGGGACCTTCCGCTTCCAAAGAAACTTTAACTCGCCGACTCACGAGGTATTTTTCTCCTCCGCTTTTTCCTGTGCGATTAAATGAATTGCCAGCTAACATCAGAATTAATGAAATCAATCAGAGTAGTTTTGAAATTGGTGAGTTCAAAATTTTTTCAGAATACATCTGTCATCCTGGTCCTACAATTGGTTATCGAATTGAACACAACAATAAAACTGTTGCATACCTGCCCGACCATGAACTTGCTTTGGGTTCGGCGCAATTTCCAAACAACACCGAATGGACCAGTGGTTACTCGCTCGCCCAAAACGCCGATATACTGTTACACGATGGGCAATACCGAGCCGCTGATTATGATGACAAAATTGGTTGGGGACATAGCTCAATGAGTGATGCAATAAAATTTGGGAAACTCGCGGGAGTAAAAAAAATATTATTGTTTCATCACGATCCGCTAAACAGTGATTTAAAATTGCAGGAATTATTTAATGAAGCTATTTCAGATAACCCTAATAATTTTGTTGTTGAACTTGCGAAGGAAGGGCAAACTTATGTTTGCTGAGTGTAACAGTCTTGTTTTTTAATAGCTTAATAAAGAGTTTGAAATTTTACCTGAAAAAATATTTCAGGGTAGCTTCGTATTCGTAGAATTTTTTTGAAGGGCTGAGCGCTGGTTCTGAAATTCCAAAATCGCAACAAAATATTAATTGAAATTTATTCGTCAGGCGAATACCATCTCAAGCGACTAAGACATTGAGTCGTTCAATTCCTCTATAACTTGCGCCGAGAAAAAATGTTTGCTTGTAAAATAGACCTCTTGCATAAATCAAGGGAGTTCAAAATTATAAATGCTTGCTATGAGATTTGCAGGCAGCTTCGCTGATGCCATAATCTCCACTGAAATGGAACATCTTTCGATACTCTCGAAGATACATCAGTGTCATTAGTAATTGGTCTTCTATACACAGTTTAGGTGGTCTTCGTCGGAGGGGATGTTTGCGCCTATCTTGATGATGAGCTTTTACAGTTTTGACCATCCCTGCAAATGTTTTTCGCTTTATTGCTGTCCTGCGTTTAAACAGTTCAGGTTTTATTTCTTTGAGTTGCTCCCAATACATATCGCAACTTTATTGCCGTTACACTTCTCTTTTAAATTTCGCTTTCCTTTATCTTTCAATCTTTTGTATGCTTATTTATGCAAGAGGTCTAATCAAAAAAATACCAATGAAATTTTATTTGTTTCTTATTCTGTTTTCGTTTTTTATAACAAAGGGTTATTCTCAGGAGCGAGGTGGTTGAGGTCCAATTGGTAGTTATGGTATTGTAGTTACATCTATTCTCAATTCAGATACAAGTCAGAAATATGTTTGCTTTAAGTTTATGTTTAGCGACCCTGATGTGTATGTTGATCAAATTACTTGCAGCAATTTCTCTGAAGTTTTTGTTGATGCTTATTCTAACAATACCTTTTATGATTGCCTATAGATTAAGAAATTATTGATAATGGAATTTTGATTTTCAGTTCTGATACTTCTTATACAGGAGATATCCAAGTTGGAATCTCATATTCAGGTTATATTCACCATAAAAAATTCCTGATTGATAACTCAGAAACTTCTATTTCAATTTTCAATCAATTTGTAATTCCGTTAAAGCGTGTGCAACCGAATTTAGAATCGCTTCAGATTAGTGTTTCTGGAAAATCTTGATCTCAATTGGTTTCATTCACCAACGCGAGTGCTTACAACATGCAGATTCGAGTGCTGGATTTGAATGGAAGAATTGTTTCATCTCAAAATATTTCATCTCAATTTCAACTAAACTTATCATTTCTTACAGCAGGAATTTATGTTTTTGAATTCCTCTGGGCTGGAAATACAGAACGAAAAAAATTATGCTCTTCTGAAACTCTTTCAGGATTTTTCTATCTATATTATTGTGGCTAAAGCCAGCCAATTTTTTTCCTAAAACCTCCAATTTCAGGTATATTCTGAATTAAAATAAGAAAGTAATTATTTCCTCTTCAATAACTCTAAAGCTTTCAACACATCGTTATCAGAACCATTCTGAAAACGGAAATATTCATTTTCATCTTTCAGCATTCTCGCTGAAAGACTTTCTAAATTCTGAACCAATTGTTTTTTCTGAATAGCGCTCAATTGACTGAAATTAATTTTCAAAGTTGGTTCAACCAATTTAAAATCTGCCTCTGAAAAAACTCTTTGATAATTAATAGCAAACTGATAGGCAGTTTCCTGAATCAAAGATTGACTTAACCTTGAAATTGACGACGAGTATAAACTCGTATCCACCGAAACAAAGACATCGGGCACAATTCCGCCACCACCATAAACTACTCTTCCAGTTGCTGTAAAATATTTTGTGGTATCGGTTAATTTAATGCTGTCTTTATTTGTGAGTTCGCCATTGGTGTAACGGTTTATCATTTCATGATAATAATTTTCAGTTCCGTCTTTATATGATTTCTGAATGCTGCGACCTGAAGGTGTGTAATAACGCGCAATAGTTAATCGCAAACCACTGCTATCGCTCAAAGTATATTGTTCCTGCACCAATCCTTTTCCGAATGAACGGCGACCAACAATTGTTGCACGGTCATAATCCTGCAAAGCACCTGCGAGAATTTCACTTGCCGATGCACTTTCGTCATCAATCAGCAAGCACATTCCTCCATCTTCAAACAAACCCGACTTACCCGTGTAGTATTCCTGTTTCGGATAAACCCTGCCTTGCGTGTACACCACTAATTTTTTTTCCGAAAGAAATTCATCGGCAATATCAACTGCAATATCAAGTATCCCTCCACCGTTTCCTCTTAAATCAAGAATCAGTTTTTTCATTCCTGCTTCTTTTAATTTGCTTAGTGCACTGTGCATCTCATCTTCAGTTGTTTGGCTGAAGCTCTCCATTTTTATAAATCCAATTTCAGGAGTAATCATGTACGAAGCTGTTACACTTGATAAAGGAATTTTCCCGCGAATGATGCTGAAATATTTTACCTCCTGTTCACCTCTTCGCATCACACCTACTTTCACTTTCGTTCCTCCTGTCCCCTTAAGTTTTCCTTTGATAGAATTATCCGAATAATTTTTTCCGGCAACAAGTGTATCATTCACGCTCACAATCTTATCTCCCTTTTTTAACCCTGCTTGTGCTGACGGGCCTCCTCCAAGAACATTTACAACTGTTGCAGTATCAAACACCGGAAAAAATTCAATCCCGATTCCTTCAAAACTTCCTTTCATCTTCTGATTCACTTCCACCAATTGTGTGTAAGGAATAAAAACAGAATGAGGGTCAAGTTGAGCGAGCAATGCTTCAATACCTTTTTGTTTGATGGAAGAAATATTTACCGTATCAACATACTTCGCTGTAACATAGGCAAGCACCTCATCCATAGTATTTGGTTTTCCGCTTCCGCTGAATGAAATTTTTTCTTTTGAAGAAAGTATCATTCCCATTTGAATTCCCATTACGAGAACAACCGCCAGCAACAGCGGCATCCAGATTTTTAAATTTGTTTTCAAGGCGGGGCAAAGAAACAAGGTTTTTGTTTGAAGCATCTGTCAACGAAATAATTTTTTCTTTACCTGCAAAAACTATTTCAGTGCAATGGTTGTAATTACTTTTGCGAACAGCTATGCAAAAAACCACAGAGGAAAACAGTCGCTACAATCATCTCGAACAAATGAGTGTTCTGGATTTGCTTACGAATATTAATCGTGAAGACAAAACTGTTGCCGACTCAGTAGAGAAAACGATTCCGCAGATAGAAGCATTGGTCAATCATATTGTTGCAAACATGAAACAAGGTGGACGATTGTTTTATCTCGGAAGCGGAACAAGCGGACGATTAGGAATTGTGGATGCATCGGAGTGTCCACCAACTTTTGGTGTTGAACAAGGATTAGTAAATGGAATTATTGCCGGAGGTGATGCGGCAATAAGAAAAGCGCAGGAGTTTGCTGAAGATGATATTGAGCAGGGATGGAAAGATTTACAAGCGCACAATATTTCTGAATTGGATACAGTTATTGGAATAACAGCGAGCGGCTCAACACCGTATGTGGTTGGCGCGATGGAAAAATGCAAGCAGAACAGAATTAAAACCGGAGGTATAACATGTAACACCGTTACACCTCTTGCTGCTGTCGTTGATTTTCCGATTGAAGCAGTTGTCGGTCCTGAGTTTGTAACTGGCAGCACACGAATGAAAGCAGGCACTGCACAAAAACTTGTACTCAATATGATTTCAACCTCGGTGATGATTCAGCTGGGGAAAGTACTTGACAACAAAATGGTGGACATGCAACTCACAAATGAAAAACTGATTGAGCGCGGCGCAAAAATGCTTTCGCGTCAATTCGCGTGGGATTTAAAAAGAGCCCGCGGAATTTTACTCGAATACGGGAGTGTGCGCAAAGTGATGGATGCACACATAAGGAAAAAATGAACTGAATAAAAATTATAAGTTGCATAACATAGAACCATATTATAGTTGGAAAGACATTTACTCGGCGGAGGAAGATCCGTTGTCGCCGTTTTATAAACGCACCTATAGCGAGTTTGAATTCACGAATCAGATTTACAACTACTACATACATCCGCAATGGGATGAGATTGGTTCTTCTACCTTGTATATAAAATTATTGTTCGTTGATTATACTCAACGATTTGCAGTAATTGAATTAATAGGTGAGTGGAACGACGCGTTGCACAACGACATCATGATTCTGAAGCGCGAAGTGATTGATGTGCTTATCGAAAATAAAATCAACCGCTTCATGCTGATTGGCGAGAATGTTTTGAATTTTCACGCTTCAGATGATTGCTACTACGAAGAATGGTACGAAGATATTTCTGATGAAGGCGGTTGGATAGTCGCCGTTAATTTTCGCAAACATGTTTACGACGAAATGCGCACCGTGCATCTCGAGCATTATATGTACATGGGCGAAAAATTTTCAGACCTCAACTGGAGAACTGTGAAGCCACAATATCTCCCCGATTTAATTGAAGGAATTTTATTGAAGAGATTGGCGCCAGGGGAATAATTATTTCTCCATCACTTTCAAATCCAACTCCTCATAAATTGAATTGTTGCTGATGTATTCGGGAACAATTTGTTTCATCTTGCTCACGATGGCTTTGTTATTCTGACTATCAAAAAGTGAAATAAGAATTTCAATTTCTTTACACGCTTCATCAAATTCATATTCGCGGACTTTTGCAATTAATATTTTAGGA
This sequence comes from Chitinophagales bacterium, assembly GCA_038326325.1. Lineage (GTDB taxonomy): Bacteria > Bacteroidota > Bacteroidia > Chitinophagales > UBA10324 > UBA10324. The sequence goes on from JBBQJW010000001.1 coordinate 272,030, forward strand.
TGATGAGTTGGAATGGTGTTCTCAGTATTCGCAAGCAACTCTTCATATAATTTTTCACCGGGGCGCAAACCTGTAATTTCAATCTTGATGTCTTTGTCTAACTGCAATCCACTCAACTGAATCATCTTCTTTGCGAGGTCAATAATTTTTACTGGTTCGCCCATATCGAAAATAAAAATCTCGCCGCCGTTTCCCATCGCACCCGCTTCGAGCACCAACTGACATGCTTCAGGGATCGTCATAAAGAATCGCGTGATCTCAGCATCTGTAACAGTTATTGGTCCTCCTGTTTCTATCTGTTGTCGAAAGCGCGGAATCACTGAACCATTCGAGCCCAACACATTTCCAAAACGAGTTGTGATAAAGTGTGTTGACATCTCTCCCATTTTCTCAACCAATTTTTTGTTGAGTGACTGCACATAAATTTCTGCTATTCGTTTTGATGCGCCCATCACATTTGTCGGATTCACAGCTTTGTCGGTACTCACGAGCACAAAAACATCCACTCCATATTTCACTGCAAGGTCGGCACAGTTTTTTGTTCCAAGCACATTGGTGAGAATACTTTCCGAAGGGTTATTTTCCATCAGCGGAACATGCTTGTAAGCAGCCGCGTGATAAACCAATTCCGGCTTCAGCAAACGGAAAACTTTTTCCATTCTTTCCTGCACACGAATATCTCCCAATACAATTTCAAATTTCAGATTCGGAAAATCATGTTGCAGTTCCAAATCCAATTCGTGCAAAGGGCTTTCCGCCTGATCCAAACAAATGAGCAACGAAGGATTATACTTCGCTAACTGACGAACAATTTCCTGACCAATGGAACCTGCAGCACCTGTCACTAAAATTCTTTTCCCCTTTGTCTGTGCTTCAATAGTTTCCTTATCCAGTCGGATGGGTTCGCGTTCAAGCAATTCTTCAATCCTAACCTGACGAATCTGATTCACGCTCAACTCACCATTAATCCATTTAGAAGCGGGGGGCACAGTCAGTACTTTCACATCATACTTCAAACAGGCATTAATCACTTTGTTTTTTACTGAAGTTTTTACAGTTGTATCACTGATGATAAGCATATCCGCTTCGCCGGTCGCCAATAATTTATCGAGGTCACGGTCAGTATTTAAAACTGTTACACCTTCAATATTTTTTGTTTGGTTCGAAGGATTGTTGTCGATGAAGGCGACCACATCGTGATTTTTTTTTCTATCCTGTTCCAGTGTTCTTTTTGTAATTACTCCGTTGTTATCTGCACCATAAATAATTACTCGCACTTTCGGTTTTTTCGATTTCACTACTTCTTCATAAATTGTCTTCACAGCAATGCGATAAGCAGCGAGCAAAAACATGGAGATGAAATAATCAATCAACAGAATAGAAAATGGCACGAGATAATTCGGTTGAAACTGCGCGACAATAAAATTTATAATTCCAAGTGCGGCAGTTCCAAGTGTGATGCTTAAAAATATTCGTTGCGCATCTTCAGAACTTGTGTACTGTATCATTCCCGCATAAGTGCGGAAGAGAATGAATAAAATAAACCTGACTGCAAACAACGAAACAACAGCGCGAAAAATGAATGGTTGTTCTGTTGATGGAACATTGAAATTAAATCGCAATAGATAAGCAAGAATAAGAGAAACAATTACAATTAAACAATCAACAGCAAGCACTGCCCAGTGAGTCCATAGTGCCTTTAAGTTGAATTGACGAAACATAAATTCTTTACCCTGTTACTGTGAAATTATTTGATACAAAATCTGTGCTTTTAAAAACGATTCGCGAATTTAAGTGGAAAGAAATAAAGGGAAGGAACTTTCCAAGCACCTTCTTCTTTTAAAAGCCAATAATTTCACTCTTATTCTCCACTTAATTAATTACTTTTCAAAAAAAATCTTATGAAACTGATACTCACTTTTTTAATTGTGTTTTTTATTTCCTTAATAATGTTCAGTTGTAAACGCGAAGGTTGCACCAATTCTGCTGCAACTAATTTTGATAAGAAAGCAAATAGTGATAACGGTTCTTGTTTGTATCCAAGTGATGCATATGTAGGAAGTTATACAATGACTGATACCGCTGATAATTATTCTGGCGGTCCGACTGCGTTTACTTATCAGTTAGTAATCCTTAGGAACGGGAACAACCAAATTCAACTTAGCAATTTATTTAATTGGTCGTTCACACCTTTAGCAAATGTTGATGATGCCGTTTCATTATTAATGATACCTACAGGAGCTTTAAGTGTTGGTTCAGGTAAACTAAATGGAAATAAACTTCGTCTTACTTATACTCTTTCAGGTTGGACAATTCACGGTACAGGTAGAAAAAAATTAGATAGATTTATTGTTTACTCACTTTAAAAATTGTTCTGAAAATAATTTTCAAATCATAAATCAAATTTTGATCTTCTATATATTCTAAATTCATTTTCAATTTTGCTGGCATCACAATTTCAATGTATGCTTTCTCTGCATCGGAATATTTTGCAAGCACTGCGTTTTCGTTTGAGTAAGTAATAGAAGCAGAGTCTGTAATTCCCGGTTTCACACTTAATATTTTTCTCTGTTCGTCGTTATATAAGTCAACATATTTTTTTACTTCAGGGCGTGGGCCAACAAAACTCATATCGCCTTTTAATACATTGATCAATTGCGGCAATTCATCGAGCTTGTATTTACGCAGATAATATCCAATGGCTGTTACACGCGGGTCACGATCACCAACAGTGAGCAATCCTTTTTTATCAGAGTCAGGTTTCATGGTTCTGAATTTCAGGATTCCGAACTCATGAAAATTTCTCCCAACTCTTTTCTGAATATAAAATATTCCACCTTGTGATGTAACAGTCACGAGAATTGAAATCAAAATGAATAATGGTGAAAGAACAATTAGAGCAATTAATGAAAAAATAAAATCGAAACCGCGCTTTAGCATTTTACTTCGCAACTAATATTTCTTCAACAGATTCAATTACAGTTTTCGCAACAATATCAATCTGTTCATTTGTAAGATTGTAATAAACGGGAAGTGAAATTTCTCTTGAATAATTATCGTAAGCTACAGGATAATCTTCCATTTTGTAACCAAGCGATTTATAAAAACTCATTAGCGGCAATGGCTTGAAATGCACATTGACTGATACATTCTGCTCACTCACCAATTTAATAATTTCATTGCGTTGCTGTTCCGAAATATTTTTAATACGCAGTAAAAACAAGTGATATGAACTCTCTGCTAGTTCATTTTTAAAAACAGGAAGTTGTGCCCAACTCTCTTTTGAAAAATGATTCAGGTATTGCTCAACAATTTCTTTTCGGCGCGGAAGTGTATCAGAATCATATCGCTCCAATTCAACCAATCCAATCGCAGCAAGAATATCCGGCATGTTCCATTTGTAACCAGCTTCAACAATATCATATTCCCAACTTCCCATTTGTGTTTTGGCAAGGGCATCTTTATTCTGCCCGTGTAGTGATTTAATATTTAAGTCGGTGTAAATTTTTTCGTTATCAAATGGGTTCGGAAGATTAAAACAAACGGCACCTCCTTCTGCTGTAGTTAAATTCTTTACCGCATGAAAAGAAAATACACTTGCATCCACATTGCTCCCAACTTTTTTTCCATTGTAAAAAGCCCCAAAAGAATGTGCAGCATCTGACAACACTAAAATCCGTCCAAGCATTTTTTGAATGTCATTTTCTACTTTGAATATTCCGGATGATTGCTTTGCAATATTCATAATGGAATTATAATCGCATGGAAAACCTCCCATGTCAACTGGCATTATCACTTTTGTTTTTGAAGTAATGGCTTCACTGATTCGTTGCAAACTGATATTGAAGTCATTTTCATTTACATCAACCATCACAGGTCTTGCACCGCAGTGTAACACCACATTGGCTGTTGCTGAATAAGTGTATGCCGGAAGAATAACTTCATCACCTTCTTTTACACCAAACCAGCGAAGCATTGCTTCCAAACCCGCAGTGGCTGAATTAAAACACAATACTTTTTTGGCTCCTGCATATTCAGCAATTAATTTTTCAAATTTTTTAGTTCGTGGTCCGGTGGTAATCCACCCGGACTGAAGTGCTGCTACAACTTCATCAATAATTTTCTGGTCAATGCGTGGCGGTGAAAATGGAATCATACTCAACAATCAATTTCTTTCGCAACAAAAATGAAGAAATAAAATCTCAGAAGTGAGTGAAAATCATTTGATTTTTCAAGGTGAATAACAATGAGTGTTGAACTTGAATTAGAAATTATTTTTACCATTCCTACTTCAAATGCTTCTTTCAAAAGAACTCAACAATAAAATCACTTATTACCTGTTGCTTGCTTTTGCATTCTCTTTTCCATTCGGAAATATTTATGGAACAATAATTATCATTTTGCTTTCTGCTTTATGGTTGCTCAGCGGAAATATTTTCAGCAAATTGAAAACAGCTTTTTCAAATCCACTGTTTTTAAGTTTCACTTCTTTATTTCTGTTACAGTTTGTCTGGTTAATTAACACGCAAGATTTAGAGCGCGCATTTTATTTAATCCGGCTGAATGCTTCAATGTTTGTGTTACCACTTTTGTTTGCGACCTATCATTCATCATTTTTAAAAATAAATTATAAGAATGTTTTAAAAGCGCTCATTGTAGGTTGCCTGACAGTTTCAGTAATTTCCATTCTATTGGCATTTAAAAATTATTTTCAAACAGGTGATGCCGAAATGTTTTTTTATAACAATCTGGTGATACACTTTTATCATCCGGGATTTTTATCAATACAAATGAGTTTGTGTTTACTCATTTTGTTGTTCGATTTTTCAGGTATATATATTTTGTTTGATTCAACACAATTCAGAGTTTTAAAAATCATTTTGATTTTATGGTTCATACTTTTTATAGCGCTGCTGTCATCCAAAATCGGATTGATTGTTCTGATGTTGATTCTTATTGTAACAGTTATTTACAGTTTCACTAAAATAAAAAATATTGCCTTTCGTGCTGCAATAATCCTGCTGCCTGTAACAGTTCTGTTACTAATTTTGAAATCTGATATTTACGAAAGAGTCAATCTTGCTATTCAAACAATTAATTCAAAGCAAAATCTTAATCAGAACGAAGAGTCAACAGCCCTGAGAATTACAGCAGTTAAGACCACCACTGAATTAATAAAAAACAATTGGCTCACTGGAGTTGGAACCGGGGATGTTTGGGGCGATTTGCGCCGATATTATTTTGTAGATAGAAAATCAGGCTGCCTGATTGAAAGAGTAATTCCTCACAATCAATATCTGAATTCATTTGCAAAACATGGAGTGACTGGAATTACTTTCCTCTTGATTTTACTTTTTTTTCCATTGATAAAATCCTTTAAACAAAAGCAATGGCTCAGTTTTTCATTTATGATTTTATTAATGATGAATTGTGGAGTTGAAGATGTTTTTGAAGTACAGAATGGAGTTGTATTTGCCAGCTTCTTTTATTCGTATTTTTTTTTGCTGTTGTCAAAAACGACTGATAACTTATCTTGACAAAGTCTCATGAGCACTTGCTGATTTTTTTCGAAGCAGAATAAAATCAATCACACCTTTTAAATATCCTGTTCCATATGAGAGATGAAGAATAAAAAAAGCAAATGCAATTTTTATCACTGAGCCGATCGAATTTTTTAAGCGTGCTGCAAATACAAAAGCGCCCATCAGATAGGCAGAGAGTATTATCAAAAACGGAATCAAAAACGAAACTGAAAAGCAACTTAAAATAATTCCTGCTATCAAAAACAGTACGAAGAAAAAAGGAATCAACTGCCGGAAAGTGGTAACCATTTTATGTTTCCGGTTGACAAAAACTTTCCAGTAACCATATTGAAAATATTGCACCCATAATTTTTTCCAACTCCCTCGAACAAAATATTTTACTGATGTATCAGTAGCCAACCATATTTTTTTTCCTGCCTTAGTTAGTCGGTAATTGAATTCATCATCCTGATTTCTTGTCAGTTCTTCATCAAATAAACCAATCAACGAAAAAACTTCTTTTCGATATGCACCGAAAGCAACTGTATCAACATACCCATCTTTTGCACCCGTTCTGAAATGCGCATTGCCAACTCCGAAAGGCGAGGTCATGGCAAGCGAAATAATTTCTGCCACATTATCCTTTGCCTCGTTCTGTAACACTCCCCCGCAACACCACACATCAGGATTCTCCTTTAAAATATTTACACAGGTGTTTAAATAATTTCCGTGCATCTCAGCATGTGCTCCCAAAATAATTATAATGGAACCCGTTGCATTTTTAATCCCAAGATTTAATGCGAAGGGTGTTGTTTGTTTTTCATTCACAAACACTTTGAGCTGTGAATTCTTTTCCGAATAATTTTTCAGCAATTCAAAAGTTCCATCATCGCTTTTTCCATCGCAAACAATTACTTCAATTTTTTCTCTTGGGTAATTATTATGCAGAACTGATTGAATACAAGGAATGATATAATTTTTCTCATTTCGGCAGGGAATAACGATTGATATTACAGGGGTATTCATCATTGTTTTAACAATGTATCTACAATCACTTCACTGGCCCTTCCATTTCCATACAAGTTGATATTGAAATTGGATTTTTTATTTCGGAAATATTCGAATGCGTTTTGAATTTTGCTTTCATCAGAACCGACCACTTTATTGAAATCGTGTTCTTCCAGTTCAACCCATTCTGATTGTTCGCGGAGAGTGACGCAATGTTTTTGAAAGAAGAAAGCTTCTTTTTGCAACCCGCCGCTATCAGTCATTACCAGCGAACAATTTTTCAGCAATTCAATCATATCAAAGTAACCGACCGGGTCTAAGATTTTGAATTCGGTTTTTAAATTTTGTTGCGATATAATTTTTCGTGTGCGTGGATGCAGAGGAACAACCAATGGAATCGTTGAGTTTAGTTTGTTTAAAGCATTCAATAATCTTTTCAAAACTGTTACATCATTAGTGTTTTCCTCTCTGTGTAAAGTTGCAAGAACAAAGTCTTTCAAACCTAAAGAAGAAATAATTGTGGAACGACTTGCTGATTGTGCTGCATAAAAAATTGCGGCATCCTGCATGACATCTCCGTTCTTAATTATTGTAGAAGGGAAATTTTTAAACCCTTCCACTTCCAGGTTTTTTATTGCCGTATCAGTAGGACAAAAAAGAATATTGCTAATTCTGTCAGTGAGAATTCGATTAATTTCTTCGGGCATTTTATAATTAAAGCTGCGAAGCCCTGCTTCAACATGCGCAACTTTAATATGAAGTTTACTAGCAGCGAGAGCGCCTGCAAGTGTAGAATTAGTATCACCGTAAACCATAACAATATCAGGTCGTTCCTGTAACAGAATTTTTTCAATTCCCTCCAGCATCTGTCCTGTCATGGCTCCGTGTGATAGTCCATTGATATCTAAATTGAAAGCAGGTTTAGGAATTTCCATTTCACGAAAAAATACTTCGCTCATGTTATCATCAAAATGCTGCCCTGTATGAATGATGATTTCATTCAGTTCAGAATATTTTTTTATTACGCGGCTTACTGCTCCTGCTTTTACAAACTGTGGTCGCGCGCCGACAACTGTTACAATTTTTTTCAATTGAAATTACTTCTTAGTTGTGATTGAAATGTTGTTTCATCCATTTTTCAAAAATGAAAGTGCGGAAAATTAATGAATGGTCGGTATTTGATTTTCCTTTCAGAAAATCATTGTAATAACTCATGAATTTTTCTTTATCAATTATTCCGGCTTCATGTAGTTTTGAATGATTGAATTCTTCTCTCACCATTGAGACCAATTGATTTTTCAACCAGATTTCCTCTGGTGTTGTGAAACCTTTTTTATCTCTTCTCCAACGAATAACATCGGGTAACTCATTCATTGATTTGCGCAGAATATATTTCGTCCATCCATTTTTCAATTTCAGGTTCAAAGTAATGGACAGTAAAAAATTCACTAAACGATGATCAAGAAAAGGTAATCGCGATTCAATAGAAGCGGCCATTGAGTTTCTATCTTCGTAATGAGTAAGCACAGGCACACTATACAAATCAATATCCTTTTCCTGTCTCTCAACAATTGAATTGAATTGCCATATTTTTTCTGTTACACCATTCAATAAAATAAAATCATCTTTTTTTCCCGCATATCCAGGCAAGTATCTTTTCATTTGATTCCATTCCAACTGCCAGACAATAGTCCTATTGATGAGGGATGAAAGCAGTTCCCGAACAACAATATCGTACCTGAATTTTTTTCTGCTTTCCTGTAAGTTGAAGAAAAAATATTTCAGATAACCCATCATTATTTCATCGCCACCTTGTCCGCACAGAATCACTTTAATGTCGTGTTCCTTTTTTATTTGCTGAAACATCAGGTATTGTGCAACAATGCTGAATGAACCAAATGGTTCATCCTGATGAAACAAAACTTTGTCAATGAATTCGGGAACCTGAGATGAATTAAATCTGAGTTTTGAATTCAGGAGATGATTGTGCTTTACGAGCGCGTCAACAAACGATTCTTCGCTATATTTTTTACTGTCGCTCACTACCGAAAATGATTCGAAATTTCCGGGTGAAAAAGAATCAGCAAGCACAGTAATAGCTGAAGAATCAAGACCGCCGCTTAGCAAAGAACCAACTGTTACATCACTGCGCAATCTGATTTTTATGCTGTCAGTAAAAAGCTCGTGAAAATTATCAATCGCATCGTTCCCACTTATTAATGTGGAATTCAATTCGTAATCCCAATACTTTTCCTCAGTAAAATTTCCAGAGGAAATATCAATGATCATAGAAGACTTTGCAGCAACTTTTTTAATTCCTTGAAAAAATGTGTCGTTTGTATGTTCAAGCAACTGCTGCTGTAAAAAATGATAGGCAAGTTGTTTGTTTAATTTTTTAGAAGAAAGAAACGGAATCAGCTGTTTGATTTCACTGGCGAAATACCAATTGCCATTTTCTTTAAGATAATAAAGTGGTTTAATGGAAAATCGGTCTCGCGAACAAATCATTTTTTGATTTTTCAAATCCACCAGTACAAAAGCCCACATTCCATTGAACTTTGAAAAACCTTTAACCCCAAATTGCTTGTAAGTTTTAAGAATAACTTCGGTATCGCTGCCTGTTGAAAATGTGTGCCCGAGTTTTTTTAATTCTTCGCGCAGCTCAACATAATTGAAAATTTCTCCATTGAAAATAATGTAACAGTCATCACGAAACATTGGCTGATTTCCGTCTTCGCTTAAATCAAGAATTGAGAGTCGGCGATGACCGAGAAAAATGTTGAAGTGATTATTATCGTTTACGCCGGTTGAATAATCAAGTGCCAGAATTCCTTGCGCATCAGGCCCACGATAAGAAATTAATTCAGTGGCGGATACAAATTTTTTAAAGTCCGTTACACCAAATTTATTTTCAGAAGAAATGACTGCAAATATTCCGCACATAAAATTTAATCCTGTTTCAGAATTTTTTTGTAAAAATCAATCAGTACTTTTTCTTCTGCCTCCCAACTTAGATTATTTTCAATAAGTTGTTTTCCGGATTTTGACATTTTTTCTTTCAATCCCTGTTCCGAAAATATTTTTTTTATTCCTTCTGCAATTGATTGAGGTGATTTAGGATTTACAAATACTGCACTGTCAAGAAATAATTTTTTCCAGTACGAAAAATCGGAAAGCACCATTGGTAATCCGCAGGTCATGTACTCAAATGGTTTGTTAGGCATTGCTTCCAAATGATTTGCTGCAGGTAAATAAGTCAGCATTCCAACATCTGCCCTTTTCATTAAGCCATATGCCTTGGTTTGTTCCACCTGCCCAAAGTATTTACATTTTTTCCACCCATCATTCTTCATGCACTCATTCTGCAATTCTATTTCATCCCAGGTTCCGGCAATCCATAATTCAAAATCATCAGTTAGAAAATTCATTGCACTCACCATTTCTGCAATTCCACGAATTCGTGTAAGCCCACCAGTGAAGACCAATATGTTTTTATTCCCCTTTTCAATATCTGAAATTGCTGCACCATAAATAAGTTTTACAACAGGAAGATTTCTTATTAAAACAGATTTTCGTTTTCCGAATTGCTCGTAAATATTTTCTGTTGCACCAATTACCCCACTTAAAACAAGATATGAAAATTGTTCGACACCTTTTGCAATCAGTGAAATAATTTTTCGAAGAAAAGAAGTTGGTATCCAGGTTTTATCCAGAATATCCTTTGAAAGATTTTCGTGTGCATCGTAAATAACTTTTTTCCCCATCAAGCGAAGCAGCCATCCGATTGGCATTAACTCGGGGTCATGGAAATGAAATAGTGTTGCTTTTGTATTTATTGCTTTACGAAATGCAAGTAGGGGTTTGAAAAAAATCCTTTTAAGCCTTGAAGAAGATGTAGGTAAAGCAACAATTTTTATTCCATCAATGACTTCATCTTTATCATTTGTGACTACATAAAAAACTTCAAAACCTGATTTATATAGCGAGGAACATTCCTTAATGAATATTCGAATATCCTTAACAGAATGAACAGTAGAAATATGACAAACTCGGATTGACATTTAATTCTTATGCGGTGAAAATAATCTTATTCACCTGCTAAATTTCATTCATCAATTTCAATTTTTTCGCTTTCAAAATTCCTTTTCATTATTAAAAAAAGTAAAATAATCAAAGCCCATCCTCCAGAAAACAAAAGTGTAAAAAGAGAAGATGAACTCAACATCAATACATAAAAAATATTTAGACAAAATTTAATCAAATCAAATCCAGCAAACAATGGATTAATAAATGAAAAAATAAATGCAAGCAGAATAGCTGAATAAACAAGACCTATCCACCCGAAGTTTGCAAAATCATACATAAAGCTCGCAACATTAACTGCACCTGCATAACCTAATTTTGAATACTCAGGATACATGAATGGATATAACTCATTTGAATACTCATGATATTCTTGCCCAATAATTGGTGCAAGGAAGCGATAACCACCGCCGTATAAGAAAGGTTTGTATTCCGGAATTGCCCTGAACCAACCTGATACAGTTTTTCCTGGGATAAATAAAGTTCTGTCGGCAAGATTTGACATGCTTTTTTCCAACCCAACGCCCTTGTCACTTACATGCTCCTGAACAATTCTTTGATTAACATCTCCTGAACGCAGCGAAGGGTTTGCAACGAACATTAAGAAATTCAATCCTGCAAAAATGATTATTGCAAATCCAATCAATCGCCAAAAGTGCTTTTGACTGAATGAAAAAATCAATAATGGAATGAAAGATGTAACAACATAACTTTTTGCTACTAGCGAAATGCTGTAAAAAAATGAAATAATTAAAACGGGAATGAAAATTTTCCAGTTTCTTTTCTGATAGAAATACAATAGAAGAAAAGGTATAATAGCTTTTAATAAGAAACTGCTTATATAATTTATAATTGTTGAAGAATTTTCTGTTACATCTTTTCTAATACAATAGATTTTAAAGGAGTCATTACTCATTAATGCACTTAGTGTTGGAATTTCACCCAGATATAAAAAGTGCGCAATCACAAATAAAGCAGAACCAATAAATAACAATAATGGAAAATTACTTTTATCAGGTAGTTCCATTTTAGAAATAAATATTTTCACAACAGATTGAATAGAATTATTTTTTCTGAAGAAATACTCAAACATGAAATAAAATGAAATTAAAACTACTGAGTAAAGAATAAGATAAGAGATAAAACGAAATCCTGAATCGAAATAAACCCCAAGAGCAAGAAAAATCAAAACCAAAACATAAACCCAAAGCAGACTATGCCTGCCTGAAATAAATTTATTAAACCACTTGTAAATCGTTTGGTCGAGAATTTTTTTCATACTTGTTTACAGCTGCAAGAATAAAGACAAAGTAGAGAGAATACAGCATGGTATCCACAGCAAGATATGAATAGAGAAATGTATGTATATCTCTGCTTCCGAAATAATAAAGTGAGCAGATGCTGATGAAGTAAAGTACCTGCCACACACTAATTAATTTAATTCGTTGCAATGCGGGAAGTAAAATGCTGAAGGAAGAAACTACAAATTGAATGGAACACGAGAGCGCAAGTATGCGAGCATATTCTCCTGCTGTTTCCCACTTGCTTCCGAAAACAAAACTGAAAAGGAACGGTCCTAAGGTCGCAACTACTAAAAACATTGCGAGCCCTAAAATTCCAAGAAGCATGAATAAATTTCTAAACTCTGCTTTGATAGAAATGTTTTTCTGAATGTTTTGACTTGCGCGCTGAAAGAAAACCTGCGACATGGCATAAGAAATAAATGAAACCGGAACAACAAGTACTTGCCTTGCCAAAGTGAAATATCCCGCAATATTGGTTGTGTAAAAAAGATTGATGAAAAATGTTGGCAGCCCAGAACTAATTGCATTAAGTAATGAGGGGAAAGTATTGAAGGTTAGAAAGTCGCTGTAACGGTTGAATACTTTTTTAATTCCGGCACTGGAAATTCCTGAAATTGAAAATGAAGTTGAGCGCAATTGAAACCATCCGACAATATTTATTGCAAGCCAACCGAGTGCATAACCCAAAACAATTCCATACTTCACGCCAAGCAACCCAAGTGTAACACTGCCAAAGGTTGAGGCGAAAGTTTGTCCGATTTTGTTCGCAGCATTTTTTCTGAATTCCTTTTTTCGAATCAACCAGAAGTTGAGTGCCTGATAAACGCTGATGAAAAGAATAACAACCGGAGCGAGATAAAGCAAGGTTGAAAAATCGGGGCGATTTAATTTTTCAATAATTAAATCGTGAAAGAAAAAAGTTATTCCTCCGAAAACGATTCCGGTGATGAGGGCTATCAAAACCGAGAGTGCAAAAACATTTTTCCCTTCTTCTTCCTTTTCAGGAATAAGAATCGCCATTTCGTAACGCGCGCTTCCGATTACAGAAAATGAATTTGTGATGACCATAAACAAACCAAGCAATCCGAATTCAGTAGGATTAAAAATTCGAGTGAGAACAGGTGAAGCAAGAACCGGGATTAATTGTGCAATTACATTTCCGGTCATGAGTGTCAGAAAACTTTTTACAAACTCATTATCCGGAAATATTTTTTTAAGCATAAACAATTAATATGCTTTTACTTTTTTACTCAATGGCAAACGATGATACCAATACATTACAAAAAGCAACAGCAAAGAAGTTGAACCGCTTAAACACATAAGTGCGATGTACACGCTGTTATAATATTCACCAATCAATAAACTTGAAGTTCGAAGAATAATATCTGCAATGCCAATGTAAATTGCGTAGTGCTGCATTCGCATCACAACTGTTACAGCAGAAACGGGAGCAAGAATAAATGAGAGTAATAAAGTTGGCGTTAATATTTGCGAGAACACTCCGACTTCACGCCATTTTTCACCAAGGAAAACTGAGAACAGCAATGGTCCAGCAATTAATACCACACCAAAAATAGGAATGGCAAACAGCAATAATCTTTTATACACTTTGCTAATCTGGTGTTGAACTGCCTTTCCATCAGGAAATAATTCGTTGATGCGCTGATAAAAAACCTGACTTGTTGCGGCACCAATAATCCCGGCAGGTAATTTTAAAATGCGGCACGACATAAAATAAAATCCAGCTGCAGCACTCCCGAAATAATAATTAATCATGGCTGAAACAATTAAATCCTGCACCACTCCAAGAAATGCAAGAGGCGTGTTAAATGAAAGAAAGTGAATGTATTTGCTGAACATTTCCTTCATCACTTTTCTACTCACTGCATATTTCAGTCGTAACCAATCTTTTCGAAAAAAAAGAAGATACATTATTGCAACGCTCACCTGCCCAATTACAACAGCAAGAATTAATCCGCCGGATTTAAAACCTAAATAGAAAATTGCAATGCTGCCGAATGCAGTTGTTGCCGACTGAACAACTTTTCCGGCACTCAATCTCCGAAACATTTTTACTCTTGACAACCAGTTGTTGAGTGTCTGCATCACGCTGAAAAAGAAAACATAAACAGCAACCAACGGAATGTAGGAGGCAATTTCTTCGCAATGAATGAGGTGTAACAGTTCGGTGCCTCCCAATTGAAAAACAAGAAAGACAACTAAACTGAAAAAGAAACTGATAAAGAGCGAAAGTGAAACAACATTAATTGCTTCTTCTTCTTTTTGCGGAAGCATTACTGCTAACTCGTAACGAAATGTTGAAGCGATAGAAGTTGTTAAAGCAAGATTTAAAAAAATGGAATACAATCCGGTATCTGCCGGAGAGAATATCCGGGTAATAATTGGTGTTAACCCGACTGTAATTATCTGTGCGAGTAATGTGCCACCAACAACATTGGCTACATTTTTACTGAATTCTGTTTTCGGAATTATTTTTTTAATCATTCCTTTTTATCTCACTGTTGCGATTGCTTGTATATGCGCTCAATAATATCAACCACTTTTAATCCTTCCATTGCGTTGGTGGTAATGGTTGATTTCCCTTGTAAAGTTTCAACAACATTGTCAATCACATAATGATGATTAGCGGCGCTGCCTTTATAATTTCCATAATCGTTAGGTGGATTTATTGGGGCCAACACCGGCATTACATAATCTTTGATGTTACAGGTTTCAACTTTATCCATGTACTGCCCTCCAACTTTCACACTTCCGTTTTCGCCAATAATGGTAATGCTGCTTTCTAAATTTTTATCCCAGACTGAAGTTGTGTAATTGATACAACCGATTCCGCCATTACTGAAATGAAAATTTACAATTCCTGAATCATCAATGAACTCTGTGTTTTCGTTATGATTAAAATTTTCGAATCGTGCATTAATGTCTTTTATATCACCAAACAACCAATACATAATATCAATGAAGTGACTGAATTGTGTGAAAAGCGGACCACCATCTAAATTATATAAACCTTTCCACCCACCTTTTTTATAATAGCGGTCATCACGATTCCAATAACAGTTTACTTGCACCATAAATATTTTTCCGAAACGATTTTCAGTCACCAATGATTTCAACCATGCAGAAGGCGGACTGTAACGGTTTTGCATTACACAAAAAACCTGACGACCAACATTTAACGATTTAAAAATCACCTGCTCGCAATCTGCTTTTGTTAAGCCCATTGGTTTTTCGCAAACAACATGACACTTTTTATCTAATGCGAGAAGTGATTGCGAAGCGTGCAGTCCATTTGGCGTGCAAATATTCACCACATCAATTTCAAGATTTGCATTTAGCAATTCTTCTATCGAACTGAAAAAAATTGTTCCGAAATCCTTTTCTGCAACTTCTTTCAATTGAAAATTACTATCGGCAACTGCGACCAACTCAGCATCGCTGTTACGCTTAATCATTTCCGCATGCCGCTTACCAATATGCCCAAACCCAATTACTGCAAAGCGAATTTTTTTTGTATTCATTTTCTAATTATTAAAAATCATAGTAGTGATTGAAGAGAGAAGTCTTAATTCCAAAACTCACAAAGTTTGTTGTGTGGTTTGTTCCGTCAATATTCTGATTGCGCGAAGTGAACGCAAGTTCAAAAAGTAAATTGTTATGTCGGTTAATTAAATAATTCAATTTCAATTGCGCATAGGTTGTTGTTGTTGCAACCCCCTGCCCTACATAATTTCCATAGGTCCCGATAAATTTTCCGTCTGCATTATGACTGTTTGGAATATTGTATTCAGATAAATAAATATTCTGCCCCACATCACCCGTAACAGAATCAATGCCCGTTAATACATACATCAACTCCAATCCTGCAAAAAATCGTTGATGATTGTATTGCAGAAAAATTAATCCTTCACGAAAATTTGCACCAAGTGGATCAGCTAACGGTTGATTGTAATGACCATAATTTATCAATGAAATTTTATGCGCGTAAGTGTAGGGCCACACCTCGTTGTATTCTGCCTGCAGAAAAAATCCTTTCAACCCAAATGCATCAAAACATTTTAACCCTAACTGATAAGCATACTTGTTTCTGTAAAATCCTTTGTGCCCTTTTGATTTCCCTAAATCAAAATCATCTAACAGAAATTGATTATAGAATGAAAGTTTGTTTGAAATTTTCCATTTAAAATTAAAACCTATGAGTGAATTATCAGGCGAACCCAAATTCCATTGCACCGAGTGATAATAAATTATTGGGTTCAGATAATTGATATCTAATCCGCGATATGTAGTTGAATCCTGTGCCTGCCAAACAATCCCTTCAAAAAATCCTAACTCAACTTTGCTTCCCAATAAAATACTGAGGTGATGAAGCGCTAAATATTTTCTTTTGAATCCCTCACCTAAAACTGAGCCGCCCGTTTTATCAATCATTTGCGCCCATAAATTTGTGTATTGAAATTTTCCGGCAGTGGTGGTGATTTTAAATAATGGATATGAAGAAGCATTGTCAGACAACAACAACGAACGATAACCATCACCAATAAAAACTTTGTTCTGCCCGAATTGAAAATTAAAATGTTTGTTCGGTGTGTACGAAATATACCCAATTCCTGATGCATAATCGTAACTACGGTCACGCTTAAATCCTACTGCTCTCCCCTGACCTGGTGCGACATTTGAATCAATTACAAAATTTGTAATGTATTGCGCGAACAACGATTGGTTTTCGGAGAAATAAGTTTCGAATGAAAATTTGTTCCCAATATCACCTCTGAGAATTGCACCTCTTGAATTTGTATAAATAGTTCTATCCCAGTTAAAATCTTTTCCAATTTCAAAATCAACATACGGATTAATACTCATCTGAAAATCGCCATCATGAATATTTATAAAATTTTCGCTCGTTATGTGATTATACATCCAGCGAAAAAATTTGCGTGAGTCGGTTGGAGATTTCATCCAACTGTAAATTGAATCTTCACGACACGACGATGGCAAGGAAGAAACAATATATGGCTTGAACGAAGTATGAAACAACACATCTTTATGATTCAGTTTTGATTCGTAAAGATTGAGCGTTTGTTTTTCAAGCGGAAGAAATAGTTGTTGTGCTTTCAAATGATAATTGAAAACAGTTGAAAGAATCATTGATAGAAAAATGATTCGAGAGAAATATTTTGAGTGATTAAAAATTTTTAACGACAAGAAGAAAATTATTTGCGGTGATTAAAATTTATTTTCTGTTTCGGTTGGAATCAAAAATAGAGGAAAGCAATCGGGGATTTTATTTTGATTCCACTTCAAATGAACAGCTCAAAGTCGAATTGATTTTTAATTTTCCTATTTCGGCCATGAACCTTTATTCCTTTTCCACTTTTTATCTGCAATCAGTTTCTGAAACAACTCATCGTATTCACGACAGATTCTTTCCCAGGTAAAATTTTCGGTAATGCGATTGCGCGAGATTGATTTCTTCTGTAACACTTCATCATTCATTCCATCAATCTTCTCGACTGCAACTTTTAATTCATCAGGTGTTCCATGAAAATAATATCCATGCTTATCATCCTGCAAAGTTTCGCGATTGAATTTATTATCGTGCGCAAGCACGCAACAACCATAAGCAAGCGCCTTCAGTAATGCAGGGTTTGTTCCGCCGAACGCATGACCGTGAATGTAACAGTATGAATTTGCATACAACTCCATCAGCAATTGCTGGTCGCGTACATAATCAGTAAAAATTATTCTGTCACTTGCCATCGCTTTCATTCGGGTCGCGAATTCATCTTTGTATGTCACACCACCAACCACAACTAATTTCTTCCGGCTGTTACACTTCATAAATCCTGTTACAATTTCCTCCACATGATTATCAGGAATTAATCTCCCAACCGTTAAGTAGTAATCATCTTTTTTCAATCCGTATTGTTCAATCAATTCAGGATTTTTACTTTCTCTAACATGCGCGCCATAAGCAATCATCACCGAATCAGATTGAAAATGTTTGCGATAAAAATTCTGCATTCCATAAGCGTCAGTCACTAATACATCCATGTATTTAGCAGCTACTTCGGCAGCCCATCTAAAATATTTTCCCCCTAACCCTTTCCACTTTGGTCGGTCCCACTCAATGCCATCGGTATTAATAGCAGTTCTTTTTCCAAAGAAATGAAGGAAGGCACCGAATGGTCCGTTCGCCATATTCACGAAGAAATACAAATCATAATTCATGAAAAGTGCATGCAAAGTAGCAATAGAGCTATTTGTAATCTGGCTCAGAATTTTTGTTTCGATCGAAGGAATATAATGCAATCGAACTCCATTCACAATCTTTGGTTTCTCATTAAAAAATGAACGATGACAGTAAACATGAATCTCATATTTATCATTTAAAGAATCGCACAATTCCTTTAGCCAGGTTTCATAACCGCTGTAAACTGTAGGATAACCCCTTGTTCCTAATATAGCAATGCGCGGTTTTCTTTTTTGCTCCATTATTTTTTCGACGCCGAAAATAGTGAATTGTGATTGGTCAATTGTGAATGGTTAATAGTCAATTTTCCTCTGTTAAAAAATATCCAATCCCTCCTTCACTTCAATCATTACATTTCAAAAAAATTAGTTGAATGGACCAATTAGATTCAAGTGTAACAGAAAATAAACCGGAGATGAAACGCTCGCTGGGGTTGTATGATGCAACAATGATGGTGGCAGGCTCTATGATTGGTTCCGGAATTTTTATTGTGAGTGCTGATATGAGTCGTGTAGTAGGAAGCGCAGGATGGCTTTTGTTTTTATGGATACTCAGCGGAGCAATAACAATGATGGCTGCCTTGTGTTACGGCGAACTTGCAGGCATGATGCCCAAAGCGGGTGGTCAGTTTGTTTACATCGAAAGAGCCTACGGAAAATTTATTTCATTTCTCTACGGATGGACAGTTTTTACGGTAATACAAACCGGAGTAATAGCAGCAGTTGCAGTTGCATTTGCAAAATACAGCGCCGTGTTTTTTCCGGCACTCAGTCCCGATAATATTTTTTGTGTGATTGGTCCGGTGAAAATTGCGGCGAGTCAGTTGTTCGCTATTGCGTTGATTGTGTTTCTCACTTTTATTAATTCAAGAGGAATACAAAACGGAAAATTGATACAAACCATTTTCACTTCGGCAAAATTGCTTGCACTTTTTCTGTTGATAGTTTTAGGAATTGTGATTGGTTTAGAACACCAAACATTGCTCAGCAATCTGCGTGATATGTGGAATGCGCAGTCAACTACAAAAGCTATTGATGGGTCGTGGGTGGTAAATTCTATTTCAGGAATTGCATTAGTACTTGCACTTGGTACAGCTATTATTGGTTCTTTGTTTTCAAGCGATGCGTGGAATAATGTCACCTTTATTGCTGGAGAAATTCGTGAGCCGCAAAAAAATATTCCACGCAGTTTAATTATGGGAACCGGTATTGTAACAGTTTTATACATACTTGCCAATGTTTCATACTTATCGTTGCTGCCATTGAAGGGAAGCGCAACAGCAACATCTATTATAGGTCAAGGAATTCAGTTTGCAGGAGCAGGAACTGACCGCGTGGGTACTGCTGCTGCTTCGCTCATCTTTGGCAACATTGCGGTTTACATTATGGCTGCGCTCATTATGGTTTCTACATTCGGGTGTAACAATGGAATTATTCTCGCAGGGGGACGGGTGTATTATGCGATGGCAAAAGATGGTTTATTTTTTAAACAAGCCGCTCAACTCAACAACAACGGAGTACCTTCTTATGCTATGTGGGTTCAGGCAATATGGGCTTCGGTTCTTTGCCTCAGCGGAACTTACGGCGACCTGCTCGACTACACTACTTTTGCATCGCTGCTGTTTTACATTGTAACCATTGGCGGAATATTTATTCTGCGCCGCCGCGAACCCGCTGCTGAGCGTCCTTATCGGGTGATTGGTTATCCGCTGCTTCCGATTTTATATATAGCACTCGCACTGAGTGTTTGCATCATTTTGCTTTACACCAAAACATTTAATACCGGAAGCGGATTATTAATTGTTGCGCTTGGAGCACCTGTTTATTTGATTATGAATTGGAAGAAGAAGGTGTAACAGAATTATATTTTGTTGCGGTAGCTGCATGCCGCTAGAATCAAGAGTAATTAGACCAATATTTGGAAAATGGAAAATATTAATAAAAAGGAAGCTGCTAGAAAAAAATCATTAGGGGAACTAGGAGAGCTATTTGCCATTAAAGCTCTTGTTGATCGAGGTTATGATAAAATACGAAATCTAAATGACAAAAGTTTAAACGAACCATTTGCTGACCTTGAATGTGAAAAAGACGGCAAGAAATTAATCATTAGTGTAAAGGCAAGAAATAAATTTGAGAAAAAAGGGACTTTAAATTCGAGATATAACCTCGGAACTAATGCGTATGTAAAAGCTCTTGCTTCCGAAAAAAAACATAATGCAGTTGCATATTGGATGGCAATACAATTTGATAAAACAACCTTTTCAATATATTTCGGTTCGTTAGAAGAATTAAATGAGAGAAAAGCAATACCCGTTGACTTGTGTGCAAAAAAATTAATAGGTGAAATATGGGAGCATAATAAAAGACATTATTTTGATTTCGACTTTTACAGTAATAAATTGCAAACAATATCTAATAACAACTCCAACTTATAAATGGAGTATGGAGCACAAATAAAACTGTTTGCTTCAACAAAAATTTTTCTTTAACTGTTACACCTATAAAACAAAATCGCCCCGATAATTATCGAGGCAATTTTATTTGAGAAATATTTTTCTACTACCAGATTCTAACTCTTAAACTATCTGGCAAAAACATTTTGTTTCCTTCCTTTACATTGAAGGCATCATAAAATGCATCTACATCAGTCATTGGTCCGTTTACTCGAAGGAAGTTTGGTGAGTGTACATCGGTCTTAATTTGTTGTGCGAGTGATTCGTCGCGGGCGTGTCCCATCCAGCTAAGCGCGTATCCGAGAAAGAATCGTTGCGAAGGTGTCATGCCACTGATTTTTTCTCCTTTTTTATACTGTTCGGTTTTTTTGAAAGCATCGTAACAAATAACCAAGCCACCAAGATCGGCTAAGTTTTCTCCCAACGAAGCTTCACCATTTACATGCATGCTGTCGAGCACAGTATAACCGCTGAATTGTTTCACAAGCATTTGTGCACGGGTAGTAAATTCATTTTCATCTTCCTTACTCCACCAGTTACGCAAGTTTCCCTTTTCATCGAACTGCCTTCCCTGATCATCAAAACCATGAGTGATTTCGTGACCAATAGTACTTGCTCCTGCATAACCATAAACAATTGCATCGTCAGCCAAAGAATCGGGCAAGCCCGGAATAATAAAAATAGCAGCAGGTAAAACAATTTCGTTGTTACTTGGATTGTAGTATGCATTCCATGTTTGTGGTGTCATACCCCACTCGGTGCGATCAACGGGTTTATACAATTTAGCTATTTCAAAATTGTAGTTCCAGATATTTCCTGCAATAACATTTTCGACATACGAACTGCGACTGATAGTTAGAGCAGAATAATCTTTCCACTTGTCGGGATAACCAACTTTTTTTACAACTGTGCTGAGTTTGAAAATTGCTTTTTGCTTTGTGCTGTCGCTCATCCATTTCAAATTTTGCATACGCTCCTTGTAAGTAGCGAATACATCATCAACTAATTTCTCGTACCGGTGCTTTGTTGTTTCAGAAAAATATTTCTGTACATACAACTGACCAAGTGCTTCGCCAAGCAATCCTTCTTCAGAATTTAAAACACGCTTCCAACGAGGGCGCTGTTCTTTCACACCATTTAAAACAGTGCGATAGAAATGGAAATTTTCTTTATCGAAATTGCTGCTGATATATGGTGCAAATGATGAAATTAAATTGTAGCGTAAATAAGTTTGCCAGTCATTCATTGAAACTGATTTTAAACTTGCTTCAACCTGTTTGTAAAACTCGGGCTGACCAATAATTACTGAGTCAATATTTTTGATATTCATTTTATCCAACTCCGTTTTCCAGTTAACAGAAGGAGTGATTTTAGTAAAAGCATCAACACTCATTTTGTTGTAGTTCGCATACGGGTCGCGCAGGTCTTCAAGTTTGCGCGATGCCTTTGCAAGTGCAAGTTCAAGTTTCATCATTGAATCGGCATTCTTTTTTGCTGTAACAGAATCTTCGCCCATCAACACCAGCATTTTTGCAACATGCACTAAATATTCAGCACGGATTTTTACAAAGCGCTCAGTGTTATCGAAATAATATTCGCGATTTGGTAATCCAAGACCGCCCTGCGAAAAGTGTAACACTACCTTTTCACTATTCATTTCATCTTGATAAATATCTGCTTGAAATAACGCGCTTGCACCAATCATTTGTAAATGCGCTAATTCATCAAGCAACGATTGTTTGTCCTTCACTGCCGAAATCATATCAAGCTCAGATTGAATTTTTGTAGCCCCTTGCTGTTCGATGGATACAGAATCCATTCCGGTGTACCAGAAATCGCCTATTTTTTGTGCGTTGCTTCCCTTGGCAGCATCTTTCTGAGCGGAAGCTTCATCGTTGATTTTACGGAGACGAGTAAATGTTTCTTCATTTACCAAACTCCATATTCCCCAACTGTTTTCAGAAGCAGGAATGGCATTGTTTTTCACCCATGTACCAACTGCATAATGAAAGAAATCATCAGCAGGATTTACAGTAGTGTCTCGATAACCTGCAACTAAATCAGGTGTTGTCTCCTTTTGTTTAGAAGAACTGTTACAGGCAGAAATAATGGTTGAAAAAATTAATACAGAAAGGAAGAGTGGGTAGTGTTTGTTTTTCATTGTAAAAATTGTGGGAACGAATGTAATAGTGAATGGTCAATGGTCAATTGTGAATTATTTATATTTTTTTCAGATACACGAACATATCCTCTACAGTTTGTTCTAGTGAAAAATGCTGTTTCCATCCTGTATCTTTTTTAAGCTTTGAAGAATCACCGAAAATTATTGGTTCATCAGTCGGGCGCAATAATGATTTGTCTGTTACAGTTGAGAATTTTCTTTCAAAAACTTTTTCAATCACCTCAATCACTTCGTTCATCTGATACACTTTGCTTCCGCTTATATTATATGCTTCACCTGGTTTTCCTTTTTCGGAAAGTAAAACAAGCGCACTAACTAAATCACGCACATCAGTGATTGCTCTTTTTGTTTTCAGATTTCCTACTCTCAGTGTTTCACTTTTACCTTTTACAACATCAATTGCCCTTTGAATAAAATCACTTACTGCATCATTGGTTTTTCTTGCTCCGGTGGTATTGAATATGCGAGCACGAATTCCATTGATGCTGTGACTTTTGAAATACTGAAAAGTAAGTAAATCCTGTGCGACTTTACTTACACCATACGGGTGTAACGGTAGTAGTTCAGTTTCTTCTTTTACCGGAACCTTTTCAGGTGTGAGCGATGCACCATATTCTGCACTGCTGCAAGCAACAACAACAGTTGGGTTATAGTCAGGAGAAATTTTTCGAAGAGAAACTATTGCTTCAAATAAATTGATGGTTCCGTTTGCATTTATCTCCATTGTTTCAACCGGCTTCTGCCAGCTTATAGTGGGGAAACTTTGTGCCGCGAGATGAAAAATTTTTCCGGGTTTGAATTCATGAATTATTTTTTCAACTGATTTTGCATGACGAACATCCAATTCAATAGGCACACACAAATCAAGAATGTCGTTCAGGTTTATTGTAGGTGAATAATAAGTTCCAATTAGAAATTCCTTTTTCACTTTGCCAGAATAATATTCAAGCAAATGTGAGCCCACCATCCCCGCCGTGCCGGTAATTAAAATGTGTTGGTTATTCATGCAGCGCTAAACTATAAATAGCTTTTACTTTTTCTCCAATGAGTTTCCACCCGAATTTTTCATCGGCTGTTTTCTTTGCCGCTATTCTTAATTTTTCCTGTAACAGTTTGTCAGCTAATAGCGACAACATTTTTTTGGAAAGGTCTTCAGCATTTTCTGACTGAAATAAAATTCCATTTTTGCCATCGTGAATTACATTTTTAAAAACATCCAAATCACTTGCAACAATTGCTGAAGCATAATCGAGTGAACGAATCATTACACCGCTTGAATAAATTTTTCGATAGGGTAGCGCAACAATATCAGCGGCACGGAAATAAAATGGAATCAATTCATTCGCTATGTATTCCATTCGCATGATACAATCGTTCTCCATTTTATTTTCGCTAATGATATCCAGAAATTCTTCTTCATCCACTTTCCATGTTGGTCCGGCAACAACTAATTGCACATTCTGATTTATTTTTCGAAGCAATGCAAAAGCTCTCAGCAACACATCAAGTCCTTTCACTTTTTTTATTTGTCCGAAAAAAAGAATGAGTTGTTTGTCAATCGGCAAATTCAGTTTCTGTCTTGCTTCTGTAACAGTGCAATCGTCTGTAAAAAGAAAATCGGTATCGCCATGCGGCACCTGATGAATTTTATCAGCAGAAAATTCGGGGAAATATTTTTCTAAAGATGATTTTGCAAAATCAGAATGAACTATGATGCGGTCAATTCGCTTCTCAAATTTTTTATACTTCGCAGTATTTATTTCACTCCCGTATTTCTGAAAATCTTCTACATCATGAATGGTTGCGACAACTTTAAAATTATTTCGGCGGAATAACCAGAGCAGAAAAAATTCGCGCCACGCAAAATGATAAATGTGCAGATGAACGAGTTTCGATTTTTTTCTTTTTGCATCGGCAATCATTTTTAAAGCACCGCGGAAATATCTTATCCCTCGAATGAGAATAAAATCTTTTCCGTAAATGCGATTGAAACATTTATTGGTTTGAAATCGGAAATTAAATTTCTGATCCAAATCGGTTTCATCGCAGGTATAAAAAGTGAGATCAACATTTGCTTCACTCAAAGCTTTGCATAAACCGAAATCGTAAAAATCATTTCCGCGATGACCACCTATCGGTTCAACAAATGAAATTTGCATATTCTTACTATTCATACCAGCTACTCAAATCGCGGTTTACTAATTTTTCTAATTGCTGAATATCGGGCTTGTATAATTCTTTCATGTGCTGTGTTACAATTTCAGAAATCTTGTTTTTTTTCTTCGTCAGAAAAATATTTTTCACTCCCTCAATTTGCTTTTCAGGAATAATTTTCTTTACCGTGCTTCTAAGAAATTTATTTTTATAAAATGCATGAACAAATCTGTTGCGTGGAGTTTGAAATGTGTTGTGTTTTTTTTCAGTATCTATTTCATCATTTTCATTCACTCCCAAAAAATGATATAAGTTTTTTACAACAGCATGAGTATCTTTTTTAAAATCTTCAAAAAAAATAATCATCACTTTTTCTTTTCCGAAAACTGTTACATATCGTTTCACCTGCTCATAATACATTCCGAGACTGATGAATTGCTGGTAGTAAAGTTCCTGAAGTCGGGTTTTATTCTTTGCAAAAAGAATTTCGTCAAATGAAGTTTGAACATATCCCAACTTATGATCCATGTAGTAATGCGACATCGCTCTCTCCACCGGATTGCGCAACATGATTATGATTTTTCCATTTGGAAATTTTGATTTTATAGCTTCCGCAACCTCAGGATAAAAAAGATATGACACACTTGCTTCGCCAATCGCTTTCTTATTTTCTGCTCCTTTAAATAAACCCACATACTCATTCCATTCACTTATTCCGCGCTCTTTATAGTACAAATTTTGTTTTACTGTTAAATCGTAAGAGAAAAAATTTGTCTCCTTCACGGGCGACATAAAAATTTCAGGATGCTGCTCCAGATAAAAATAGAGTGAAGTAGTTCCTGCCTTTGGAGCACCAACAATAAAAAAATCAGGTAACGGATTTGTGTTCATTCAGGTAGTATCTTTTCCTATAGAATATTCTAACTGCGGATATTTTTCAATGAAATAAAAAAAGAAAATCATTGTGATAAAAACAAATGGCGCACCTAAACCCGGTTCAGTATATGAGCCGCCTGTAGGCAAATTTTTAAACCAATAGAACACCATGAAGTATTTACAGGTTTGAAACAACAAATCGGTTTTATAAATTTTCACTTTCCTTATCCAGAGATATGAAAGTATAAATTCAAATTGCACCACAAAAACGCCGATTAACCCATACATTAAAAGTGAACCAAGTATCCCGACTTCTGAAGGAAAAAAACGACCAAACATTTGCTGTGGATTATGATCCCATTGGGTACTCCATCGTCCGTTTCCAAAAATGATTGATGTCGGGTTTTTTGCAAAGAATAATCCCACAATTATGGTTTGCTTCACTCGCGAAGCAGCGGATGCTTCATGAACTTTTTTGCCATATAAAACACCAATAATATTTCCGTAGGCCGTAACAAAATTATGAATTGTTTGCGGATGAATGATGTAAATAACAATGATGCCGGTTGTAATGAAAAGAGTAAATCCAACAATGTAAACGAGTTTCTTTTTCAATGAAACATTATTTAAAAAATACATTCCGATAGTTCCGATAAGTGTTAAAATCATAGCTCTTTTCTGATAGAAAAAAAGGATATACCCAAAGAATAAAATTCCGTAAACAAGATATTTTAATTTGTTTGTTTTAAAAAATTTAAAGAAGTAAAAGAGCACTGCAAAGCTTATAAACAGCATATCGAAAGCATAAAAGCATCCTCCCTTTGCATCGTTACATTCCTGATAAGAAACATCGGCATTATTTGGAGTAAAAAGTATTTGAATGAAGATGTAAATGCACAGCTGAACCCAGGCAATTAAAATTATTATTTCACTTAACCCATAAAGAGTTATTCGTCGAGTTTTCAATTGATAAAAAAAAACGATAGCTGTTACACTAAATATCCATGCACGCATCGAAAGATAGCCATAGATAAATGGTTGTTTCCAATAATATATTGATGCAATTGCCGATTGCAGTGGGATAAAAACAATTAAGAAAATTACAAATATCTCAAGCCCGTTCAATGGAATTTGCCTGACTGCCTTATCAGCTAAGTAAACAAATAAAAAAATTAATAACCCGAGTTGAACAAAGGGTTCATAAAACTCCAAAGTGATTAACAAAAAAGAGCGCCCCAGAGTTTGAAATGCAGCAAGCAATAACAAGCCAAGACTAATTTTCTGGCTCCACCTTGGTGATGAATTTTTATTAAGTCTCGGTAAAATTATTTCACTCATTTAGCGACGCAGGGCGTTAACTGTAAATTCATTGCTTATTGATAACGGGTAAAAATAAACGATAAACTATCAGTCTATCTTACTTTCATAGACATTGCAATTGCTGAAACCTGTTAATATTTTAAAAATAATTTTTGCTTCGGGCTTCCGGTTTGTGAAAAAGCATTTTACCATTTTGAAAAAAAGAAGAGATGCTGTAACAGGTAAGTAAACAGGATAAAACCTTCGGTAAAATTTTAATCTGTTACGATAGTGAAGGCAAGCGGTGAAATCAGATAGTGGTTTTCCCATTTTCTTTCCGGTAGAAACTCCTTGTTTGTGATACACTTTGCTATTCAGACAAACTCTGACAGGAATTTTTTTTCTTGCTCCTCGTGTCACCCAATCCAACTCTTCATAATAGAGAAAGTAATCTTCATTCATCAATCCAACTTCGCTTATAAAATCTGATTCAATAAAAAATGCGGCACCATATGGATAATCAATTTTTAATGGCTCACTTGTTTCGAATTTTTTTTCTTGTTCAAGATACCCAACATGAATATTTTTAGAAGTTATCGGATTGAATTTTCCCCCGAGCGATTGAATCAATTCCGGTTCATCGTAAAATAAAACCTTGCTTCCAATCATTCCCGGATTCTCTCCATGTTGTTTCAATTCTTCGGCAAACCCAACTAACTCCTTTAAAGCATTTGACTCAATAACCGTATCGTTATTCAATAGCCAGACATATTTACAATTCAATTCAATGGATAATTTCATTCCGATATTATTGGCTCCCGCAAAACCGTTATTCGAACTGTTACATACATAAATTATTTTTTGTTCGATGGTTTGAATTCCTTGTTTCGAAATTTCAAATCCATTTTCTGAATTTTTTCCGATGCTTTCGAAAGAATAATTTATTTCTTTAAATGCAATCGGAAACTGAAAATCATTTTTAACAAATGCTGAAATTGATTTCGGCGGATTAATAACGGGAGAATAATTTCCAGCGAACCAGCTTCTGAATTTCTCTTTATTTTTTTCATCAGAATTATTATCAACTACAATTATCCTGATGTTCGCATAACTATTATTAAGCAATGAAAGAATGCATTCAATAGTATCATCAGTCCGATTATAGTTAACGAGAATAATTGCAACCTCATTTATGGTTTGATCCATTATTTCCAAATGCTTAAATCAATATTTAATAGTTGCGAAAGTTTATTGATATCATCGGCATAATACCCGGCAACAGTTCTTCTCGCCTCGTCAGTTATCCCTTTTTGATTTTCTTTTCTGAATAAACTCCGCTTGATTGATTCTAAAAGTTCTGATGAGAATAATTTCTTCGTCAGCTTAGTAATTTTTTTTTGTCGGCTAAGCATTGCAATAAATTTATTGCGTGGTGCTTTTGCCTGATTGTGTTTTACACTGAAATTAAATTCAAAATTTTCGTTCACATTCAGGAATTTACAAATCATATGGAATGAAGATTTTTCATGATTAACAAAATTATCATGTAACAAAACAAGAATTTGTTCTCGTTTAAAAAATTGCATAAACCGTTTCACTTGTTCGGAGTATAACCCCAACTCATAATACAAATTTGATATCCCCCACCCTTTCGGAAGTCTATATCTGTCGTTATTAAACTCAGTAATAAAATCTTCTTTCACCAACCCATTTCTTAAATCCATTTGATAATGACTGAATGCACGCTCCACAGGATTGCGTAGTATCATAATAATTTTCGCCTGCGGAAATTTTTCATAGATATTTTTTGCCGCTACTTCAGAAAATAAATAAGTGTTTGACAATTCGCCAATTGCATTTTTTCCTGCAGCCGGATTAAATATCTTTTTATACTGTTCCCAATTTTGAATGAAGCCATGAAAAACTTCATCCTTCATTCCGCCTTCAATATATGCATCTACATTTAAATAAACAGAGCGCGCATAATCGGTACGAAAATTTTCGGGACGAATATCTGAGCAGAAATAATTTACTTCTTTAATCGGAGGTAAATAAATTTCAGGATGTTGCTTTAAATATTGATAAATGGAAGTGGTGCCCGCCTTTGCAGCGCCCACAATAAAAAAATCAGGAAGCAGTTGATTGTTATTTGTCAATGAAGCTTCAGTTTGATTTTGGTTTCCACGATGAGAAATTTTCACCGGTCAATTTTTCAAGATGTTCAATGCTTGAAGAAAAATAATCTTGGTATAACTCTTTTCGGATGTTTTCGCCGAGTGGCACGACTTTAATATTTGTTCGATTCCAATTTAAAATCTTCTTTCTGATTTTTCTTTTCAATTCCGGATCAGAAATAAATTTTAAAAGCATTCGCTTAATAGGATTATTTTTTCTAACAAGATTTCTAAGAGTTTCCGATTTCACTTTTGAAGCTTCGTTTGCTCTGATGTTTATATTTAATTCCAATTGAGCAATTCCTAAAAAATTGCAGATTTTATTTAATGTTCCAGCTAAATCATTTTTGAATTCTTCGTCGTAATTGATAAAAAGAAAATTTTCCTTACTGAAGAATTTGAAATATCTGCTTAACTGTTCGTCATACAAACCTCGACTTATATAACTGAAATTATTTTTTTCAATTCTTCCGCCCTTTTCAATTCTTTTCATTTCATGTTTTAATGCTTCCTCGAAACTTAATTTCTCCATGCCTTTATGAATGCTCATCAAATATTGAGAATAAGCTCTGTCAACCGGATTTCGAAACATGACAATGAATTTGACATCTGTTCCCAAATCGTTATAAATTCGTTCGGCTACATAGGGGAAATACAAATAATCAGGATCAAATTCTCCAATGGCCTTTTTCGGTTTTTCATACGAAAAAAATTTCGAGTAGAATTCAAGCCCTAACTTATATTCTTCATCTCGATAAAAATATTTCGTTTCCTTTCTCGGTCTGCTTACTGTTACATCAGGGTGCTCTTTCAATATCTGATACAAAGTGGTTGTCCCGGTTTTTTGCGCACCAATACATAAAAAATTAGGAAGCACTAAATTTTTATTTCCATCCATCACTTAAACATGCTTTAAAAAATTTTTTCTATTCAACGAAAAAATATGTTTCGCATCAAAAGTATAGAACCCGTAATAATACCTGACATAAAAGAACGGTATCACATTAAACAAAATTATTCCAAAAGCATTGACAGATGCTGCACCTATTATTCCATAAAAAGGAATGATCACTGCATTTAATATGGTAGTGATGATAGTAGTAACTAATACGATGTTTCGATTCAGGTCTTGCTTGCCTGTCATAATTAATAAATTCCCAACCGGACCAGTTGATGCGTTTATAAATTGGCCAATAGCAAGAATAGTAAGACATATATCGCCTACAATAAATTCTTTTCCAAAAATGCCCATAAAGAATTGCGGAAAAAAAATGAACAAAATAAGCACAGGTGCTGAAGTCCAAAAAATAAGTTTGGTTGTATTTTGAGACACAATTGCCAGCCTCTTTATTTCGCCCTTTGCATAAAGCTCAGCAATTTTCGGCGCAACAGTTAATAGAAATGCAGTGAGCGTAAGTGATGTAACAGTTGCAATTTTAAATGCAGTTTTATAAACTCCCACATCTGCTTCAGTGCCATAACGACCTAAAAAAATCGTATCAGTCCATCCACGAATCACCTGTAACAGTGCAGTGATAAATAAACTAAAAGCTACTTTCATCTTTGCGCTGAAAATTATTTTTTCAGTTTCTCCCCCTGCTTTCATTGGAGTTTTATTCCACCAGTAATACATTGAACAACAAGAAGAAATAGTTATTGCAACAGCATATAATGCAACGGGTATTCTTCGGTCGTGAATGAAGAAATAAGAGGTGGAGAGAATAATTGCCATCAACGAAAAAGTAAGCACATTCTGAAAGAACCCAAAGTAGAGCAATCTCTTCATCCCGCGAATGCAATCAACATGCAACGAGTGTAATACAAAGGGCAACATTCCAATTGAACCGATTTTGAAATACTCGGCAAGTCCCGGTTTCAGGAAAATTTTTGCAGCAATAAAATCAGCAGAGACAAACATGGCAACAGAACTTACGAGCGCTGCAACCACATTTACTTTTATCACTTTAAAATATAATTCTTTAATGGCACCCCATTTTCCTTTTGCATTGTATTGCGCCACCTCGCGAACCATCAGAATATCGGTTCCCATTTTTCCGAAGTTGGCAAAAAACTGAAACACCGTTTGAAAGATTGAAAATATTCCGCTGCCCGTCGCACCATATAAACGCGCAAGCAAAAAAGCCCAGACATAATTAAATCCCATACCTACTACTTTCATGATGAAAGTAAATGCTCCGCCTTTTACAATTTCTTTATTGTCATTACCTTTTACTTTATTAGAAAATATTTTCTTAAGTCGCTTTATCAAAATGAGAATGTTCGTTTAGTTTTTTGATGAAGCAATAATGCTTTTTAAATCGTGGGCGAAAATGGATGAGAAAAATGTTGAGCCGATTTTGTTCATGTGATTGTCGGCAAAGTATTGAATGTAATTGAATCTCTCATCATTAGTATAGTCGAGAAAGGAAACATTGTATTTGAGTGAGATCTCGTTAACCAATTTGTAAACCGGATCTTCATCGTACCGTTTTAAAACAGGAGACATCGCAAGCACAACTGTTACACCTTTCTGTTTACACAATTCAATAATTCCGGTGAGTGATTTTATTTTATTCGGATCAATATGCCTGTTGTGTTCATACGATTTAGTCAACTCAAACTCTTCTATGTATTTTCTTTTTTTATTCTCTGTAATTGTATTTTTCAATGGAAGATAACCGCTTTCGGTTTTTTGTTCATTTACTTTCCCTTTCAGCAAATCGAGCCACATCGAATTGTAACGATACGATTGTGAAAGCAATTTCATTTTCTCGGTGTTAAACGGAAATAGTTTGTAGGCAATAGAAGTTGTGTCTTCGTTTCTTGTTCCGCGCCAGTCTGCAATTTCTCTTATCTCCGGAAAATCGTTGTAATAGGGAAGCAAAACATTCAGTCGGTCGTAATGCACTTCTTTGTAATACAGTTCTTCAGGAAACATTTCAACCACAATCATTTTCGGAGTGTAATGTGACAATAACATTTTAGTCATTGCATAACTGAACAACAGCGATTGACCATCGTGCCCAGCATTGTAACAACTAATGTGAAGGGAATCAGAAATCAATGGTGTGTTGTAATTGCGCCGCGCCTTTGATGATCCGGTAACAATTATATCTGCATCTGCTTTAGTGAAAGCATAAGTGGTTTCATATTCAGCACCCGATGTTACACTGAAATAAAGCTGGTGTAACAGTAGCCCGCACAATTGATCCATTGCTACGACCACTGCAAGCAGTATCAATCCCCTTTTCAGGAATTTGATTTTAGAATTGGAAGTAGATGAATTGGCTGGCATCGAAAACTCCGGTTAGTAAAATGTAAACAATCACTGAACTGTAAAAAGCGTATTTGAAAATTATTGATTTCGGTTCGGGGAGTAAATCACTTTTGCTGTAATACTCCTGATAAATTTCAACCGCATATAAAATGAATATGCCTATAACTGCGTAAATAAATGTGCTTGAATTTCCGATTGACAACGCACCTGTTCCAAAATTGAATAATGATTTTAAAATGAATAGTGCATCGGGCAAACTATGCGCACGAAAAAATGAAAACGGAATGCAGATAGTGATGAAGGCAACTGCTGTGTGTAAAATGTTATTCCATGTTTTACTCGTCTTCGATTCTAGTTTATCGAACACCCAATTGATTTGTTTTTTAAAATACAAACGAAAAACCAACTGCGCCCCGAAAATGAAAAAGCAAAAAACAAAAGTCCACGCCGCGCCATGCCATAAGCCACTTAAAAAATAAACGATGAGTAAATTAATTGCGCCGCGGTCTCTCCCCTTTCTATATCCACCCAAGGGACGAAATACATAATCCATAAACCACGAAGTGAGCGAGATGTGCCAGCGCTGCCATATTTCTCCAATGGATTTTGAGAGATACGGTCGTTTGAAATTGGTCATCAGTTTTATTCCCATCACTTGCGCAGCACCAATTGCCATATCGCTGTATCCAGAAAAATCGCAGTACAACTGCCAAGCAAAAAAGAAAAGTCCGCACCAGAAAGTTATTGTTTCTCCCTGATGCTGATAAGGATAATCAAACACATTGCTCACATAAGCGCCGCAGCGATCGGCTATCACAACTTTTTTAAACAAACCCCAGAGCATGAGTTTTAATCCAGCAACAATTCTATCGTAATCGAATGTGTGCTCTTCTCTGAACTGGTGTAACAGATTTTGCGGGCGCTCAATCGGTCCCGCCACCAACTGCGGATAAAACATTACATATAAAGCATAGAGTAAAATATTTTTTTCAGCTTTCTGTTTTCCTCTGCTCACCTCAATGGTATAACTCATTGCCTGAAAGGTGTGGAAACTCAACCCGATTGGGAGTATCATATTCAGCAATGGAATATTCGGATAAAAACCCATTAAGCTCGCAAGCCCTTCAATATTTCCTGCAAAAAAATTATAATATTTAAAGACTGAGAGAACACCGAGATTGGCAACCAGACTGATGATTAAGAACAGTCTTTTATTTTTTCCTTCTGCATTTTCAATGGCTATTCCGGCGAAGTAATCAATGATGATGAGAAAGAAAAGAATGAAAATATACGATGGTATAAAAAACATATAGAACACGCAACTTGCAACAAGCAGCATTGTCCATCTTATATTTTTAGGAAGTAGAAAATATAGCAGTGTAACAACCGGAAAGAATATAAAAAATGCGAACGAGTTAAATAGCATGCCGGTTAATTACTGTCTTTGCTTTTTATTTTTCGGGGCGAAAATAGGAAGCCAATAATTGTTCCTTCAATATCGGATGCGAAAGATTTTACTTCGTAAAGTCTAATAAAATCAATTTAAGAACACACACCGTCTAATTATTTTATTTAAAATATATTTAAAGTAATGACTGCTATTATATTTGAAGCCCTAACACTAAACACTATTTTAAAAAATGTCAGAAACACCAACTGCTGAACATACAGCAAGTACTATGGAAGAACCACAAAAAGAATTTACACTTTACAATCCAGAAGAAATTCGCAAAGGAGCACTAACCCTTCGCGCTATGAATCACAAACTTCGTCGCGATATTTTATCGTTGATTGACACCACAGGAAAAATGAATGTAACAGATTTGTACAAGACAATGCAAATTGAACAATCTGTTGCCTCTCAGCATCTTGCTATTTTGCGTACTGCCAAATTGGTAAAAACAGAAAGAACCGGAAAACAAATCTGGTACACTGTCAATCATGACCGCATCAATCATTACCAGCAAAAGGTGAAGGAGTTGATTGGCTGATTACCAGCTCGCCAGAAAAAACGAATTCAATAAATTCTGTTTATTATAAAGCAGCGGTTTTTCCGTTGTTGTATCTGTTACATTGCCTCCGGCAATTAATAATACTGCATGACCTGCAGCAGTATCCCATTCCATTGTTGGTGCAAAGCGTGGATATACATCGGCACTTCCATCGGCAAGCAGGCAAAATTTTATTGAGCTTCCTGCAGAAACGAAATCAATTTCTTTTCCATCAGCTTTTAATTGTTCAATAAATTTTTCTGTCTCTTCACTCATGTGACTGCGACTGCCTATCACTCTAACTTTATTTAGAGATTTATAATCAACTCCTTTTTTCAATTTAGATCGATTGCCTGATTCATTTTCTTTAAAACTCCCTTCACCCGATTTTGCACTCCACATTTTATTCAGTGCGGGAGCATACACAACACCAAGTGTCGGCACACCATTTTCAACGAGGGCAATGTTTACCGTGAACTCGCCATTCTTTTTTATAAACTCTTTTGTTCCGTCAATCGGGTCAATGAGCCAGCAGTGATTCCAGTTTTTTCGTTCGCTGTAATCAAGAGCTTTTGTTTCTTCAGAGATGAATGGAATATCGGGGTAAATTTTTTTCAGCTCATCAAGAATAATTTTATTCGAAACTTTATCGGCTTCGGTCAATGGTGATTTGTTTTCTTTCATCTCCACCGAAAATTCTGTTTTATAAATTTCCATAATTGCTTCGCCTGCTTTGCGCGAAATATTTTCTATAACTGCTAAATCAATTTTATCGGCTATCATTTTATTAAATTAAGGTTAGGCATTCGGCAAGACTTTGTTTCCAGGGAACAGGATGAATGCCAAATGCTTTACTGATTTTATTTTTACTCATCACACTGTATCCAGGTCGCTTTGCAGGTGTAGGAAATTGCGAAGTAGTAATTGGAAGAACCGGAGTTGCTATTCCTTTTAATTCCAGAATTGCTTTTGCAAATTCAAACCAGGTGATTGCGCCTTCGTTGCTGTACTGAAAAATTCCCCATTGGTTAATTGATTCGCACAACAACGAAATTTTTAAAAGTGTATCAGCAAGGTCACGCGCATAAGTAGGGCTGCCGGTTTGGTCACTCACCACTTTCAGTTCGGGTTTTTCTTTTCCGAGGCGCAACATGGTTTTCACAAAATTATTTCCGAACGAAGAGTAAACCCATGATGTGCGAACAATAATTGTCTTCTTATGTTTTTGCAATGCGAGCTGCTCTCCTTCCAATTTTGTTTTTGCATAAACACCCAACGGATTTACTGTATCAGTTTCCAGATATGGTTCTGTTTTATTTCCATCATAAACAAAATCGGTTGAGATGTGAATGAACGGAATATTAATGTGTCTGCAGGCATATGCTAAATATCCGGTTGCTGTTACATTAATCAGTTGTGCAAGTTCCAATTCCGATTCTGCTTTGTCAACGGCGGTATAAGCAGCACAATTGATTACAATTTGTGGTGTGTTTGTTTGAAAATAATTTTCAACTGCACTCTTATCAGTTATATCTAACTCATTTCTTGTTGTGAAAAGAATTTGAAGCGAAGGAAAATGATTTGCTATTGCCTGTAGTTCTTGACCTACCTGGCCTTTTGCGCCTGTAACTAAAATTATTTTTTTCATTGTTAGTTAAAATAATGTTTATGCAAGGTGTAACAGTTTTAAAAAATCAAAACGGATTTTTCGAATCGAAAACAAAATTCATTTCTGCTTCAGCGAAATTTTTATTGAGTTTATCTTTTTCTGAAAGAATTATTTTATCGGCAGGAATTTTCCAGTCAATATTTAAAGCAGGGTCGTTGTAAGCAATTCCGCTCTCCGCATTTTTGTTATAAAAACTATCGCACTTGTAAAAGAACAAAGCAGTTTCACTTAACACCGCATAACCATGAGCGAAACCACGAGGCACATACAACTGTTTTTGATTTTCTTCTGAAAGCAGAATGCTGTATTGCTTTCCGAAAGCAGGAGAACCTTTGCGCAAATCAACAACCACATCTAATACTTCGCCTTGAATAACACGAACCAATTTTGATTGTGCGTGAGGCGCTAACTGATAATGAAGTCCTCTTAAAATTCCATAAGAAGAAAATGCCTGATTGTCCTGTACAAAATTTCGAGTGATGCCTGCTTCTTCAAAAGTTTTAGAATTAAAACTTTCGAAAAAATATCCACGGTCGTCACGAAAAATTCTTGGTTCAAAAATAAGCAGTCCGGGAATTCCGGTTTCAATAAATGGCATGTTACGATTCTATTAAAGTGTTATTTAAAAGTAATCCTGAAGCACAAAGTTTCTGATACTGCTCGCACTGAATTGCATTTTGAAATGCTTCGAAGTATCGTTGATTGTGCATGTCGCTTCCGATAAAATCTATCCAGTTATTTTTAATTAATTGTTTGGCAAACCGTTGAACTTTCGGAGAATAAAATCCAACCAACGAGAGTGCATTCAACTGAAACAGCACACCCATGCTTTTTAATTTCTCTAACGATACCAATCCGGGTTCCTGATAAAAAGAATATCGTTCGGGGTGAGCGAGAATTGGTTTGTATCCTTTCAAAATCAAATCAAAAACTGCATCTTCCACCTGTGGTGGTTTGCTCATTGCCGGTAATTCAAACAAAACATATTTATCTCCTAAGGTGAGCAAAGTTTCATCTTTAATATATTTCAAAAAGAATTCGTCGAAGTAATATTCTGCTGCAGCTTCCAACTCTAATTTAATTCCCGATTGCTTAATCACTTCTTTCATTCGCTCAAGCCCAGGCAAAATTGTGTCATAAGAATTATTATATACTCCATTAAAAATATGCGGAGTGGTGATTGCTTTTTTATAACCAAGATGATAAAGACCAGTAAGTATGTCAAGTGATTCGTGTTCAGTACTTACTCCATCGTCAATTCCAGGAATGAAATGCGAATGAAGATCAACCTTTATTGGGTTAACGAAGTTTTTTTTTTACTAAATAGGTTTGAGAAAAAAGACATCGGACAAAGAAAGCAAAAAGAAAATATGAAGTGTAAGGCGATTTTAACTATTAGAAAATTTATGTTGTTTTCTTTTCAAGTTTAACTGACTCCTTTACAAAATTTGATACCATTAAAAAACCGGCTGTTATAATAAAAAATAAAAACGCCCCGACACATATTATTAAAATAATTCTGGGGGTATTTGTGTCGGTTGAAAATAATGGATCATCAATAATATCAAGAACAGGTGATTGTGTCATGAGCGAAACTTTAGCCAGTTCAAAATTATTTACAGCAGAAGAATATTGCACAGTTAATAAATTCTGATCGCGAATGGCTGCATTTAAGTCAACTAAGCCACTCTGGCGAATTGTGCTTGAAGAATTATCTTTCAGCTTTGCAACTTTTTGGTCAAGTAATCTTATTGCATTTGCAATTGAATCCAATCGCTTTTGAGCTAATCTTAAATTATTATCGTTAAGCACATACATTTCTTTCAAATAATGAGAACTGGTGTTATCTAAAATATGCTTCATTATTTTACTTGAAAAATCAAAACTTTTACTGGTGAAATTTGCAGTGTTAAAAGGTTCTGAATCGTCAAACTTCACGAGAAAATTATCACTTATCACTTTATCATAAATAAAATTCAAAACAGAATCTTCAAAACGAGTAATTGTTGTAAGAGTGGTATGTTTAAATTTAAATCCATCTAATCTTTTATCGCCCTTCCAATCGTCTTCGTATCCATACATCTTAATATAAAAATTTGCAAACTGATCTTTTTTTCCATCAACTGATTCCTTTTCTAATAGTGATTCCTTTACAATTTTACGCGACTCCATAAGATTGGCAAAGAAATTATTGTCGTAAGAAGATGGTCCGCCTCCTTTAGTAGATATACCGAGTGATGATGCAAGTGACAGTGCAGAACTTAACAGTGAAGAAGATGCAGACTGACCTTGCACTGTATATGAGCAGTTAGCAACATAAGTTGTTCCTTTCCAATAACAATAAAACCATCCAGTTCCTGCCCCCAGCAAACTTGCAATAAGCAATATCCACCATTTTCTTAAAAATAATTTCCAGGTTAATTTTAATCGTGAAATAATTTTGCTGAAACTGATTTCAGTATCCTGATTTTGATTCTTTATGGCATTATTTTCCATTCTAAAAAATCGTTACTTAATTCTTGTTAGAAGCACATAAATTGTTGCTAACCCGGTAAGGCTTACAGTGAAAGTTGATATTGCCTGATTCCAATTAATTGGTTCGCCTTTATTTTTTAATCTTAATTCTTTTGGAGGAACTGCACTGGCAACTACCGTTGAGCCATTGCGCACTTTAGGATAACAGTTGAAAAGAAAAAATTTATGGCAGCCGTCAATATTTTGCCCCGGATTCACAACATAAGTTCTGGTGCGCTTTGCCCGTTTTTCAAATCCTAAACCATAATGCTTAATATAATATTTCGCTTTCTTTCCCTTTGTATATGGAACATTTATTTGTTTTAAAGAATCAATATACGGAAAGCGAATAAGTCCTGTAACAGTTACGATATTTGTTTGTTTCGGAATAAATATTTCATCGCCAGGTTTTAATATGTAATCGTATTTTGAATTTGGATTTTTCAATGCTCTTTCCAAATGTGAAAGCACGATACCTTTATTATCATCCTTTCTGAAAATATATGCGTCTTCAGTATAAGCTGCAGTATTCAAACCTCCCGCTCTTTTTAAAACTGAAGTCCAGGTTTCAAGTTTATCGAGCATCACATAATTTCCAGGAAATTGAACTTCACCAGAAACATTAACAACTGATTGCTTATCAAAATCAGACGACACACGAACAATTACCTGATCAGAAGGCTGTAATTGAAATCCTGCTGAGGCATCATCGAGTGATAAATCTTTACCTATAGAAATTGAATTTACAATTACGGGTATCGCAGTTATTTCACTCCCTTGCTTCATCTGCATGATACGAGAAATTTCGATTCGATTATTTGCAGCTTCAGGCTTTAATCCACCGGCAAAATAAAGTGCATCCTTTAAACTCATTCCGGTTCCATATAAATAATCGCCGGGGTTTCTGACAGCTCCATTTACATTAATAGAAAGGTCGTCTTTAAAATTTGATTTGTTAAAGAAGTTGATTACATCTTCATTTCTCAGCAATAAATTATCGGGCGAAGATTTGCTTTGAATTATAGCAGCAGGAGAAAAAGGAATATACTGTTTTGTTAAATCGTCGTTGGTTCGAATAATGTATCCTTTGTTTATAAGCGCATCGTTTCGCAATGGATTTTTATCAAGAATATCGGAAATGCGCTGGCCGGTTTTAAAACTATAAACTCCCGGTGCTGTAATAGGGCCATTAATTTTTATCTGATTAATGATTAAATCAGGAACCGGATTAATAGTTATCTGATCCCCATTTTTTAAACTAAAGTCTCCCTTAGTTTTTAAAAGCGAATCAAGGTTCAGACTTATTAGTTTGTTTTCTACTCCTTCGTATCGCTGAATAATTACATTATTTAAAAATGCTTTAGGTGTTATACCTCCGGCAAATTTTAATAATGTGAGTAAATTTTCATTATCTAATAATTCAAAGCTATTTTGTCGTAACACTTCACCATTTATTGTCACCACTTTATTATTCGGTGGAACAAAAATGTAATCGTTATTCTGCATATAAAAATCCTGCTTTGAATCAGGGTCTAATAGGAATGCATAAACATCAAGGGTTTTTACTGTTTGCCCTGCTCGCTTGATATAAATTTTTCGAAGTGAACCGATATTGGTCGGGCCCGATGCAGCTATTAATGCATTGAAAGCTGTATTTGTAGCCGGCATTGTATAAGTTCCGGGTTCAAAAACTTCGCCTACAATATTTATACTTATTACTCTGCTATAGCTAAGTGTCACTTCCATTTCTGAATTAGACATATCAAGTGAAGATGCAAATTTTCCTTTTATTACCTTTTTTGCATCGGCAAAAGCAAGGCCTTTTAGATAAATCCTTCCGGTTTGAGTTGGTAGTATTGCTCCTGATTCGTCAATGGTATAACTACTGCTATAACTTGTGTAACCCCAGATATTTATATTTAATTTATCTCCAACTCCCAATATATAATCATCGGGTGCTTCCATATCAGTAGATTTATTAAATGTAGAAATTGTTTTATCACGAAAAAATGATTGTCCGAATATTATTGGATGGGGTAATACCGGTTGATCGGGTTTTTGATCATTATTATTCTGATTATTGTTTTGAACCGATGCGCCTCCTTTAATATCATTTGGCTGGTTGGAATCAGCGGGAGTATTGTTTTGAGGTGCTGATTGAGTCGATGGTGTTACACTTATGCTTCCACTTTGCAATTGTGGTAAAACCTGAGTTGCAATATTCTGTGCATCGGTCGGACTGATTCCAAGCATTTGAAGTTTGCTTGCATTTGTTTGAATCAGCGATTGAATGTTTGTACTGTTAATGCTCGAGGGCAGCGAAGTACTGCCTTTTGATTTTGTAGAATCCTGTGCTGAAGCATTTAGGATTACTGAAGTCATTGCAATTGTAAGGCAAAGACAACTGATTAATTTCATAATGGTGGTTAAAAAGTGAGGGCAAAAATAAACTTCCTGTTCTCATTAACTAATTAAGTCCATATTCAATACCTGAAAATAAATTCAACTGTAGTGTAACAGCCATTAATCTGATATCTCTTCTATTACCGACAATACAGTTATTTCCAAACCTTTTTGAAAAGAAAAAACAGGATCATAATCAAATAAATTTTTCGCTTTGCTCACATCGGCAAGCGATTGTGGAATATCTCCATCGCGTTTAGGTCCGAAAACAGGTTCACATGTAGCTCCGATTATTTTTTTCAATGAGTTAAATAAATCAATCAACGAAAACTGATAACCACATGCGATATTATAAACCTGCCCGAATGCATTTTCATTATCAGCACACATGGCTTTGATGTTTGCTTGAACTGCATTTTCTACAAAAGTGAAATCGCGGGTGTTGCTTCCATCGCCATTGATGATTGGGCGTTCATTTTTTTTCAGCATATCGATCCACTTCGGAATTACGGCGGCGTATTGTCCGTTCGGATCTTGTCGCGGCCCGAAAATATTGAAGTATCGTAGCCCGATAATTTTCATTCCATAATTCAAACCAAAAACATGCGCGTATAATTCATTCGTGTATTTCGAAACTGCATAAGGAGAAAGTTGCTTTCCAATTTTGTCTTCCACTTTCGGTAAACCCGGATGGTCGCCATACACTGATGATGATGAAGCATAAACAACTCGTTGAATTCCTGCATCGCGCGCAGCAACCATCATGGTTAAAAACCCATCAACATTTATTCTGTTCGTAGCAACCGGATCTTTAATTGAACGAGGTACAGAACCTAGTGCTGCCTGGTGTAACAGTGCAGTCATTCCTTCACAGGCGCGATTACAATCATCGCTGTTACAAATATCTCCTTCAATAAATTCGAATCTCGGATTATTTTTAAAGAGCTCTATATTTTCTCTTCGCCCTGTAATGAAATTATCAATGACACGAACTTTAGCAGCGCCATATTTCAATAAATATTCTACAAGATGAGAACCGATAAATCCAGCACCTCCTGAAATAAGAATTTTCTGATTTGATAAATCGGATGAGTGATATTGTTGTTCGTACATTTTTTTCAATAAAATTTACACTCGTTTGTATTTCATTTTCAAATCAACAAATCTTCAAATTACCTTTTAACATATTGTTGATAGTAATATTTTTTATAGTCACCGCTTGTAACATTATTCAACCATTCTTCATTAGTAAGATACCATTCAACAGTTTTTTCCAATCCTTCTTCAAATTGCAAACTTGGTTTCCATCCTAATTCTTTATTCAACTTTCCTGCATCAATCGCATAACGCAAATCGTGACCTGCTCTGTCTTTCACATAAGTAATCAACTTAACCGAAGTGCCGTGTTCTCGATTCAGTTTTTTATCCATGATGTTACACAACAAATGAATAAGATCAATGTTTTTCCATTCGTTGAAACCGCCGATGTTGTAAGTATCGCCAACTTTTCCAGTATGAAAAATCAAATCAATGGCTGAAGCGTGGTCTTCGACATACAACCAGTCGCGCACATTTTCTCCCTTACCATAAACTGGAATCGGTTTGTTATTTTTAATATTATGAATCGCAAGCGGAATTAATTTTTCGGGGAAATGATTCGCACCATAATTGTTTGAACAGTTTGAAATTTTTATTGGCAGACCAAAAGTGTCATGATAAGCTCGAACCAAATGATCAGAACTCGCCTTTGAAGCGGAGTAAGGTGAGTGCGGATCATACTTCGTGTCTTCAGTAAAAAATCCTTCTTCTCCCAATGAACCATACACTTCATCGGTGCTCACATGATAAAAAAGTTTACCATCAAAATTTTTCCAGATTGCTTTTGCAGCATTTAGTAATGAAACTGTTCCGACAATATTGGTCATAATAAATTCCATCGGATTCGAAATACTTCTATCCACATGACTTTCCGCAGCGAGGTGTATCACTCCATCAAATTGATGTTCCTGAAACAGCGATTGCATTTTTTCACCATCAACTATATCTGCCTTGATAAAAGTGTAGTTGGGTTTTGATTCTACATCGCGAAGATTTTCAAGATTGCCAGCGTAAGTGAGTTTATCAAGATTATAAATGTGATAATCGGGATAACGATTCACCATTCTTCGCACTACATGCGAACCAATAAACCCTGCTCCTCCGGTTATTAAAATTTTCTTTGTCGCCATTACAATCCCCAGTAGGTAAATGATTTTATTTTATTTCTGAAAATTCCTTTCACATCAACAATAATTCCTCCCTCATTCATTATTGTTTTAAAATAATTTTCGTCGAGTGTTAAATATTCTTTGTGATTTACGGCAACAATTATCGCGTCATACATTCCATTTGGTTCTTTCACTAAACCAAAACCATATTCATGATTCAACTCTTCACTATCAGCGTGCGGGTCAACAACTTCAACTGTTACACTGTAATTTTTCAACTCATTAACGATATCAGCAACTTTTGAATTGCGTATGTCGCTCACATTTTCTTTAAAGGTCGCGCCCATAATCAACACACGCGAAGCACTTACATCTTTGTGGGCCTTCGTTAGTTTCTGGACTGTTCGGCGTGCGACATACGGCCCCATGTCGTCGTTAATTCTTCTTCCTGATAAAATTACTTCGGGATCATAACCTAACGCGTTCGCCTTGTAAGTGAGATAGTATGGGTCAACACCGATACAATGACCACCAACCAATCCAGGAAAAAATTTCAGGAAATTCCACTTTGTACTTGCCGCTTCTAATACATCATAAGTATTGATTCCAATTTTGTCGAAAATGCGTGAGAGTTCATTCATCAACGCAATGTTTACATCGCGCTGAGTGTTCTCAATAATTTTTGCTGCCTCGGCAACTTTTATGCTTGCTGCACGATGCACTCCTGCCTTCACCACAATTTCATAAACTTTCGCAATTACATCCAAAGATTCTGCATCGCAACCTGAAACCACTTTCACAATTTTTGAAAGTGTGTGTTCTTTATCTCCCGGATTAATACGCTCCGGAGAATATCCCAATTTGTAATCAACAATATTTTTTAATCCTGAAATTTTTTCAAG
Organism: Chitinophagales bacterium; assembly: GCA_038326325.1. Classification (GTDB taxonomy): domain Bacteria; phylum Bacteroidota; class Bacteroidia; order Chitinophagales; family UBA10324; genus UBA10324. The sequence continues at coordinate 316,321 of JBBQJW010000001.1, forward strand.
AACAGGATTGCAATCATCTTCGGTGCACCCTGGATAAACAGTGGATTCAAACACAACATAATCACCTTTCTTTAAAACTTTTCCAATTGCTTCCGATGCAGAAAGCACCGGTTTCAAATCAGGAACATTGTGTTGGTCAACAGGAGTGGGAACGGCTACAATAAAAAATTTCGCCTTCTTTAAATCTTCCATCTTTGCTGTAAACTCAATGTCGCATCCATCGAAAGCAGATTTTTCTAACTCATTGCTTGGATCAATTCCATTTTTCATCATCTCCACACGCTTCGCATTGATATCGAATCCGATTACCGAAATTTTTCGGGCGAACTCCAATGCAATGGGTAGTCCTACATATCCTAATCCGATGACTGCTAGTTTCTCTTCTTTATTAATCAATTGATCGTATAGACTCATTTCATTATTTTTTTAAAGTAGTCGTAAGTAATTTTTAATCCTTCGGTGCGTTGCACTTTCGGTTCCCAACCCAACAAAGATTTTGCTTTTGTAATATCCGGTTGCCGTTGCTTCGGATCATCTTTTGGTAAAGGTTCATAAATTACTTTTTGTGTGATGCCTGTAAGTTTAATTATTTCATCAGCAAATTGTGTAATTGTTATTTCGTCTGGATTGCCCATGTTTACCGGTTGTGCATAATTACTAAATAGCAAGCGATAAATTCCCTCAACTAAATCACTTACATAACAAAAAGAACGGGTCTGACTTCCATCACCGTAAATAGTTAAATCTTTTCCTGACAATGCCTGATAGAAAAAATTCGGCAACACACGACCATCATTCAATCGCATACGAGGGCCATAAGTATTAAAGATACGAATGATGCGTGTTTCCAACCCGTGATAAGTGTGATATGCCATTGTAATACTCTCCTGAAAACGCTTTGCTTCATCATAAACACCACGCGGACCAACAGGATTTACATTTCCCCAATATTCCTCTGTTTGAGGATGCACCAATGGATCACCATAAACTTCAGAAGTAGAGGCAACTAATATTCTTGCATTTTTCACTCTTGCTAAACCTAAAAGATTATGAGTACCAAGTGAACCAACTTTCAGAGTTTGTATTGGCCATTTCAAGTAATCAATCGGACTTGCGGGAGAAGCGAAGTGCAGAATGTAATCGAGTTTGTCGGGTACATGCACGAACTTCGACACATCGTGGTGATAGAACACAAAATTCCTTTTGGGGAAAAGATGTTCAATATTTTTTAAATCACCTGTGATTAAGTTATCCATTCCGACCACATCAAAATCTTCCTGCACAAAACGGTCACACAAATGCGAACCGATAAATCCTGCTGCTCCTGTAATTAATATTCGTTTGCTCATTTCCTCAGCCCAACCCTCTCCGAGGGAGAGGGAGGTAGAATTTTTATTTATTGGGTCGCAAAGAAAATAATTAAATGCTTAATTATGAGAACGAAAATTTAAATATAATTATGAGATAAAATTGTTAGGAATTCAAATAAATTTTTTCACCCGACAATATAATAACAGCAGGTGGTGAAAAAATCTCTGAGGAAAGGAATCGATTTTAAAACAGGAATTTGTTTGCGCGGTTTTAATCCGAACTTGTATTTGTAAATGGGATTGATGAGAAATAATTTCCGGAGAATAATTTTCATACCTGCGCCGCTTACACAACGCTCAAATCTGTTAATAGAAATTTGTGTATCGTGTACTTCCAATAAGTCCTTCACTGTTACATCTGGTTGACGAAAAATATTTTTGATTAAAAATTTGTATATGCTACGAGGAAGAATGTGGTAGTAAGGCATTTTACCTAATTTGCCAATCGCTATTTGCTGGTGACCTCCGAAGGGCATACACCAGGGAGGGAATCCAAAAAAAATAATCCCATCGGGTTTCAAAAACTGCTTCAGAATTTTCATTACTGATTCCTGATTCGATAAATGTTCAATCACATCTTTCAGAATCACTACATCAAAACTTTTGTTGAATTCTGATTGAATTTTTTCATCATAAAAATTTCCAACTCTTAAATCCAATTTGAATTTGCTGATAAAATCATTTGCATATCCCTTACCACGATCAACGCGCCAGTAGGCTAATTCCAATCCAGTACAGTCAGCGCCAAGTTCTGCAAATGCGCACAACACTCCCCCTTCGCCTGCACCAACTTCTAATACTTTTAAATTTTTGATTTCACTTTTTACCTGCTGAACGAAGGGTACAACATACTGTCGCGCATTGTCCAACTGTTGTTGAAACATAATTTCCGGCTTTCCATGATGCTCGAGAGACATTTCTTAAAATGAAAAGTGAAAAGTGAAAAGTGAAAAGTTTAATGCAATTCGCACTGAGTCAGGAAGAGAAATACTTCGGAGTTCCATTTTCAAATTATCGTACTGTAACAGTTAATTGCAACATTGTATTCATATTCAAATTTTCAAACTGACGAATTTTCAAATCAAGGTTTTATTTCTTCTCTACCAATGCTGTTGTAATAAAACCCTGCTTCGCGCGCCTGTTCTAAGTCATACAAATTTCTTCCGTCAAAAATTATTTTGCTTTTCATGAGCAAAGCGATTTTTTCAAAATCAGGAGTTCGGAATTCGGCCCACTCAGTGAGAATCGCAAGTGCATCCACCCCCTTCAGCATGTCGTACATGTTTGTTGCAAATTCTACTCTACTTCCGAAAACCTTTTTTGCATTTTCAATTGCTTCAGAATCGTAAGCTGTAACAGTACATCCTTCGTTCAATAAATCTTCAATAATGTAGAGCGATGGGGCTTCACGAATGTCATCGGTGTTCGGCTTGAATGAAATTCCCCATAAGGCAATTTTTTTTCCTTTCAGATTTCCTCCAAAATGCTTTTTAATTTTTTTTACGAGAACATGTTTCTGAATATCATTCACTTTCATCACAGCATCAAGTATCTGAAAATTATACTTGTTGTCTTCGGCTGTTTTATAAAGTGCATGAACATCTTTCGGAAAACAACTTCCACCATATCCAATCCCCGGAAAAAGAAATCTTTTTCCAATTCGGTTATCACTACCAATTCCTTTGCGTACCCAATCTACATTCGCTCCTACTTTTTCGCACAGGTTTGCAATTTCATTCATAAAAGAAATGCGTGTTGCCAGATATGCATTAGCTGCATACTTGGTCATCTCTGCACTTCGTTCATCCATAAATATTATGGGATTGCCCTGACGAACAAAAGGATCATACAACTGTTCCATTAATTTTTTTGCCCGCTCGCTGTTAGTTCCAATAACCACTCTGTCGGGTTTCATAAAATCTTCTACCGCAATTCCCTCCCTCAAAAATTCAGGATTTGAAACCACATCGAATTCAACTTTTGCATTTTTTGCAATTGCATCACGAACTTTTTCAGCAGTGCCAACAGGCACCGTGCTTTTATCAATGATCACTTTGTATTCTGTAATTATTTTTCCTAAATCTTCAGCCACACCAATTATGTAAGATAAATCAGCGCTTCCATCTTCTCCCGGAGGTGTAGGTAGTGCGAGAAATAAAATTTTCGCCTGTGTAACAGCTTCACTCAAATCAGTCGTGAATTTCAATCTTCCATTCTCAACATTGCGTTCAAAAATTACATCAAGGTCTGGTTCAAAAATCGGCATCTTACCAGCACGAAGCATTTTTACTTTTTCTATATTAATGTCAACGCAAATAACATTGTTGCCAGTTTCAGCAAAACAAGTTCCTGTTACAAGTCCCACATATCCGGTTCCAATTACTGCAATTTTCATGTTTAATTATTTTAGAAAATCTAAAACTGACTGCGAAATAAAATTCAATTGTTCTTCATCCATTTCGGTATGAATGGGAAGCGATAAAACTCTTGGCGATAACCAATTTGTATTTTTTAAATCGCCCACGATACGAGCGCCTTTTTCAAAGGCCTTTTGTTTATGACAAGCTAATGGATAATATAACATAGTTGGAATTCCTTTTTTCTTTAGTGTATCAATCATTGCTTCGCGATTTACCTCATCAGATAAAATAATAGTATATTGGTGATACACATGCTTGGTATAAGATGCGCGAATGGGAGTTTTAATTTTCGGATGGTTCGCAAATGCTACATCGTAATAGTCAGCAACTTTTCTTCTTGCATCACAATATTCATCGAGGTGTTGCAATTTCACTTGAAGAATTGCCGCCTGCAAAGTATCAAGCCGACTGTTACACCCGACTAAATCGTGGTAATATTTTATTCGCTGACCGTGATTGGCCACCATTCTTAATCTCAATGCAAGGTCATCGTCATTGGTAAATATTGCACCGCCATCACCGTAACACCCAAGGTTTTTTGATGGGAAGAAGGAAGTTGTTCCTATCAATCCCATTGTTCCGGTCTTGAGTTTTTTTCCATTGCTGAAAGTATAATCACCACCAATTGCCTGCGCGTTGTCTTCAATTACTGGAATATTAAATTTCTTTCCGAGTTCAAGAATGGGTTCCAAGTTTGCAGCTTGTCCATACAAATGAACCGGCACTATTGCTTTTGTTTTTTTAGAAATAGCTTTCTCAATTTCCGAAGCTTCAATGGTAAAAGTTTCAGGATTTACATCAACAAAAACAGGAACACATTTAAGCAAAGCAATTACTTCAACAGTGGCGAAGTAAGTGAACGACGGTGTAATCACTTCATCGCTCGGTTGTAAATCGAAAGCCATCATTGCAATTTGCAAAGCATCAGTTCCATTAGCACATGGAATTACATTTTTTGCTCCTGAATAATTTGCTAATTCACTTGCGAAATCCTGAACAGGTTTTCCAGCTATGAAAGCAGCGGAATCAATCACATCGTGAATTGCTTTATCAATCTCAGGTTTTATCTTTTGATACTGAGATTTGAGGTCAACCATTTCAATTTTTCTCATAGTAATAACGCGGCTTTTTTAAAAGTCGGCAAACTTAACTGAAATTGCCTTAAGCTAATAACCCTTACAATGGCAAATGATTATTGCGCCTGCTTCAAACTATTGAGGAATTGAATTCCTTCAGTCGTTAATTTTTTTACAAACAAAGTATCATTGAGATTGTAACTCACTTGTTCGCAACCATCGTGCAAACTGAATTGCATTTCGGTTGAATCTTCATAAACTTTAAAAATCAGTTTGCCTTCGTAAGTACAATCACCAGTAACAGTTGATTTTTCATCAATGTAATTCTTCCACATTTTTATTTTATCAATGTCGTTAGTTTCATAATGTACCATCGGAATAGTTGAACCGGAACTTATATAAACTTTTACTAAATCAGTTTCCTGAATAAGTTGATGCAAAGCAGATTCTTTTGTGCAGGAAGAAAATGCAATCAGAAGAATAACAAATAGAAAAAGTTGTTTGAGATTTTTCATAACTGAGAATTTGTTTTACTGAACGAATATGGTATGAAAAATTATATTTCTATCCAGCTCTTTTTCTATACCTCATTGTTGCAAGCGCACACATCACAATTCCTCCACCGCCAATTGCTGCTATGTGGGGGAGAATATCCTTCCAGGTTGAACCTTTGAGTACAACCATTCGCATGACTGCAACGAAGTATGCAATCGGATTAAATTTAGTAATGTTCTGTGCCCAGTGTGGCATTGCTTCTATTGGTGTAAATAGTCCACTCATTAAAATAAAAATGACAAGAAAAAACCAGGCGAGAAACATTGCCTGTTGTTGTGTATCAACCAATGTACTGATGAATAATCCTGCCCCGAGTAAAGCAATCAGATAAATTGTTGCGAAACCATATAGTAACGGAATGTTCCCAAGAATATGAATGCTGAAAACCCAACGCGCAACAACAAGTCCTATTGTAAATTGTACCAACCCTATAATTAAAAACGGAACCTGCTTGCCAATGATGAAGTGTGCCTTTTTTATAGGTGTAACATTTATCTGCTCAATGGTCCCGATTTCTTTTTCGCGAACAATATTTTGCGCCGACATAAATAAACCCACCATGGTGAGCAACATCACAATCAAACCCGGAACCATGAAAGTTTTATAATTCATATACGGATTGTACCAAAGTGAGTAAGGGATATTCAGAATTTTTTGTGGTTCGAATTGTTGCTGATTAATCCACTGCGCATCTATTTGTTTATTAAAATTCTGAATGATGCTGGTTGAATAAGTTCCAATCACAGAAGCAGCGGCACCATCAATGGCATTGATGTTCAATAAAATTTTAGCGTGTTGTTCCTTCATCAAATCGTGTTCAAATCCTTTCGGAATCATGAGCACACAACGGTCGCGACCTTGCATGATATCTTCTTTCGCATTTTTTTCATCGTAAGAGAAATCATTCAACTCGAAATAATTACTCGCTTTAAATTTTCCAATGAGTTGTCGCGATGCCTGACTTTGGTCGTTGTCAATCACATGCATATTCAAATGCCTTATTTCAAAAGTTGCTGCATTGCTTAGAATGAGCAACTGTATCAGTGGCATCATAATTATTTGCGGCAACATTGCGCGGTTGCGAAATATTTGAAGAAATTCTTTTCTGATAATTACAAGAATGGTTCTCATTTCAATTTCATTTTAAACCTGCGCGATGCAAGCGTGAGAAAAACGAGAGCCATGAATGCAAGCACACAGGTATCTTTCCACACTACACTCCATCCTGCACCCTTGAGCATAATGTCGCGCAGCATACTAATGAACCATCGTGCAGGAATGATATTGCTAAGCACCTGTAACGGTAATGGCATATTATCAATCGGGAAAATATATCCACTGAGAATAATTGTGGGAAGCATCAGTCCCATCATTGAGATGAGCATCGCTGCCATTTGATTGGGTGCAATGGAAGAAATTAAAATTCCAAATGAGAGTGCCGTAATTATAAAAAGTAAAACTTCACCGAGTAACAGAAAAATATTTCCGCGAATGGGGACAAAAAATACAAACCGTGAAAGCGCAAGCACAAGTAATGTAATTGTGAATGAAAGAATTAAATACGGAATTACTTTTCCTAAAATCACTTGCCAGGACTTGAGTGGGGAAACCATCAGTGCTTCCAATGTGCCTGTTTCCTTTTCGCGTGCGAGAGAAATAGAAGTCATCATTGCACTCACCAGCATCATAATGATTGTTAAAACACCCGGAACAAAAAGATAAACTCCTTTCAACTCTTCATTAAACCACATTCTAATTTCAGTCTGAATCACCGCTGCTGGTGTAACACCCTTATTCAACTCCTGCTGATAACTGAGAATGATTGCTCGTGAATATCCAATTAAAGTATTAGCAGTATTGGGGTCTGTAGCATCGCCAAGCAATTGAATATTCGCCTGATTTTTTGTGTAAATATTTTTCGCCAGATCATGTTCAAACACAATTACCAATTTCACTTTTCCGCTTTTGAAAGCGCCTTCAATTTCCTTTTCTGAATTCAGATTCTGATAGAGATGGAAATACTGTGACGATAAAATCCGGTTCGTGATGTCTCTCGAAACGGCATCGTGAGCATGATCGAGAATTGCAATGTTTACATTTTTAATTTCGTTAGTAATCGCAAAACCAAAAAGAAGAATCTGTACGATGGGCATTCCGAACAAAATGAGCATTGTTCTTCTGTCTCGAAAAATGTGACGGAATTCTTTTTGTAAAAACCCGAAGAAGCGGCGCGTGTTCATCTGTTTAGTTTTTTATTGATAAAACAATTGATAATAACCACCCTGATAAGCATAAGCGAATTTTTGATTCAATTTGAAAAACTTCTTATAGCTCAGATAATTTCTTGATTTTGAAATTGAGTTCAAAATCATTTTATGATTTTCAGCATCATATTCTTCAACCATAAGTTTTTTTTCTATTCCAGGATTATTCAGTGCATAATAAAATTCCAGAATATTCAATTTATGATTTTCATAACCTGTTACATAAGCATCAATCAGATTAAAAGTTAAATCGATCAGCAACCATTTTTTTTCTGTTACATCATAATATTCAGTAGTCGTATGACCTTCGGCATTCATGATTACAGGATCCGAACTTGAATCATAAATAACTCCCAATCCGATTTTGCGAACAGGAATATCAAAGCAGACACATACGAAAGAAAATATTTCAGCCAGGTTTCCGCACCATACTTTATCCTGACCGCTCATTGCTCGTTTGTATTGCTCCAACGCAGGAAGAGCATCCATATAATCAGATGGAGTTCCGCGATGCGAATTGAGTTTGTCAGAAATTTCCTTCGCCAATATTTTAACTTTTTCAGAAACAGTATTTTTTTTAGAAATATTTTTTTCAAATTCCTGTTTTACAAAATTTATTTCATCAGCAGTTGGTGAACAGGTGAGATAATCTGTTACACTTCGTGCAACAAAAGGCAAATTAGTTTCACCAATGGTTATAATATTTTTTGAGTAAGAAGTTTTTCCTGCTGATTCGAATTGTTGCTGCGGCTCGTAAGAAATATTCATCGAATATTTTTTAGTGAGATCATTTTCACAGGCAGCCCAGATTTCAATCTCCGCATTTTCATTCTTTGAAATTTTCTTGTTGAAAGGAATAAAAACAAAAGAATCACTTTTTTCAGGTGCTGATTTATTTATAGTGAAGAAATAATTTTTAAAATCAGTTAGCGTATTTGATAAATAAATTTTCAAACCGCAAACACTGTCGTTCTGATTTACTCTTTCTAATTTCGAATAAAATAGTTCATCAACAGGTGCATATAAAGAAATATAATCTCCTGAAAACCGGAATGAAGATTCGGGTTCAGTGTTATTACAACTCTGTAACAGTAGCATTGAGAAAATAAAGACAATGAAAAAAAAACTTTTCATTTTTATATGGTTTGAAATTTCATTCATCGTTTCTTTAATAATATTTTCAATTCACACATGTGCACCACTTGGTCTCGCCAATCTCACAAAAACTTCATCCATGCTTTGCACACCAAATTGTTTTTTCAGATTCGAAGGCGTGTCGAGCGCTTCAATTTTTCCATCCACCATTATGCTCACGCGGTCGCAGTATTCCGATTCATCCATGTAGTGAGTAGTTACAAAAACAGTAGTTCCTTTTGAAGCAGCATTATAAATCAAATCCCAAAACTGACGGCGCGTGATCGGGTCAACGCCACTTGTCGGCTCGTCAAGAAAAACAATTTTCGGTTTGTGAATCATTGCCACAGATAATGCGAGTTTCTGTTTCCATCCGAGAGGAATATTTTTTATCAGTTCCTTTCTGAAACTTTCCATTCCTAATTCCGCGATCAATTCTTCCGCTCTTTCATTCAGAATATTTTTTCTCAAACCATAAATGCCCCCGTAAAATTGAATGTTTTCTATCACCGTTAAATCTTCATACAGCGAAAACCGTTGCGCCATGTATCCGATATTTTTTTTGATGGAATTAGATTCCTTAAAAACATCGAAGCCCGCAACGCACGCTTTACCTGAAGTCGGCATCCATAAACCAATCAGCATTTTAATTGCAGTGGTTTTTCCCGCACCGTTCGCTCCGAGAAAACCAAACACTTCGCCACTCTTCACCTGAAATGAAATCTGATTGACCGCAACGAAATCGCCGAATCTCTTTTCGAGATTTTTCACTTCAATAATATTTTCTCTTACAGTATTCAACTTTCCAATTTTCGTTTTTAACTATTCACTCCTTTCCATCAGGTACATAAAACAATCTTCAACACTCGCCTCGATATTTTTTATTTCAATTTGCTCATGACCTTTTTGTTTCAAATAATTTTCCAAATCTGTTACACTTACATTTTCTTTTTTCATCGTGATGTGCATGAACTCACCGAAACCGTGAACACTTTCTTTTCCTTCCATTGTAGATAGGTCTTCTTTCAACTTCAGCATCTGGTTTGATTTCACGGCGATAACATTCAATGGAAACTTCGAAGTGATTTCCTTAGGCGAATCAATCTCCAAAATTTTTCCTTTCTGAATTAACGCGACTCTGTCGCAACGACTCGCTTCATCCATGTATGGTGTTGAAACCAAAATTGTCAATCCGCCTTGTTTTAAACGCGCCAGCATTTCCCAGAATTCTCTTCGGGAAACAGGGTCAACTCCGGTCGTGGGCTCGTCAAGAAATAATACTCTCGGTTTGTGAATCAATGCGCAACACAATGCGAGTTTCTGTTTCATTCCTCCACTCAATTTTCCTGCACGGCGGTCTTTGAATGGTTCGAGTTGAACATAAATTTCCTTGATGCTCGAATAATTTTCCTGAACAGTAGTTCCAAAAACCTTTGCGAAGAATTCTAAATTTTCCTGAACAGACAAATCAGGATAGAGTGAAAATTTTCCGGGCATATAACCAACTCGCGAGCGGATTTTTATTTCTTCCTTCAATGGAAAACCATCCACCAACGCGTCGCCACTGTCGGCGTTCATTACTGTAGTGAGTATGCGAAAAAGCGTGCTCTTGCCAGCGCCATCAGGACCAATGAATCCAAACAATTCACCTTCATTTACTGAAAATGAAATTTCATCCAGCGCTGTTACACCTCTGAATTTTTTCGTGATTTTATTTGCGACTACTCTTTGGTTCATCTGCTATTATTTACTAGGAGTATTAGGAGTAATACAAATGGAGTTATAGGAATTTTGAACTCCTAATACTCCTGCCAAACTCCTAATACTCCTAGTTAAAATCATTGGTTAGAAAATTTTATTTCACCCGGCATTCCGATTTTCAGTGAGCCGTTATTTTTCACTAACACTTTCACAGCGTAAACAAGATTCACGCGTTCTTCCTTTGTCTGAATAATTTTTGGAGTGAATTCAGCGGTCGGAGAAATCCACGAAATGATTCCGCTGAGTTCCGAATTTTCCTTTTCGTTTTTATCAATGAAAACTTTCACTGTCTGTCCTGTTTTTATTTGCGACAACTGCGCTCCGCTCACGAATACGCGAAGAATCATCGTATCTACCGGAGCCATTTTAAAAAGAGGTTTTCCCGGTGCTGTTACTTCTCCGGCTTCAGAATATTTGTCGAGCACCATTCCGTTGATTGGCGAAATAATTAACGACTTCTGAATTAAATCATTCACCTGATCAACCTGCACCTGCAACGATTTCAAATCACTATTCACTGGCGAATATTGTGTTTGAAGCGATTCAATTTGTTTATCAATCACACTGATTGCGCCTGTGATGTCGTCAAGATTTTTTTGTGTCGCTGCTCCTTCTTTCACTAATCCAGCAATCCGGTTCTTCTCCTTTTCCTGAACTGATTTCTGTTGCTGTAACACTTCTATCTGCGCGCCAATATTCGGATTGCGCGATTGCGAACCCTGCATCATTGCAAAGAGTTGTTCCTTTTTCAAATGCAACGCGTTGGTATCAATGTATCCAATCACTTCACCTTGCGTGAGCGACAACCCTTCGCGCATGTTGAGTTGTGAAATCTGCCCGCTCGTCTGCGACGAAACCATCACTTCATCAGTTTCAAAGTTTCCGTACGCATCTGAATTATCTTTCCCACTGTTACATGATGTGAAAGCAAAAAATAAAATGCTGACGAAGAAAATGTTCAGTAACCCGAATTGCGTTTTCATGGAGATGTAATTTGTTTTCATTTTAATATCCTCTTATGTTTTTTAATTTCATTTGGGCCTGTAACAGTTGCAACCGGTGAACCTTCTGATTCAACTCCGCTTGTGTTGTGTTGTTTTGTTCTGTCACATAATCTGTAGTAGTTGCAGTTCCGTTCTCCAGTTGATTTTCAATTGTGGCCGCGACTGATTTTCTCAGTGTCACCAATTGAGAATCGTACTCTAATAATTTATTGAGTTTATTTATTTCTGCATTCTGCTGAACAGATTGAATGTCATTGTTGAGCTCAAAAGTTTCCTGTTGTTTCTGAATAATTTGTGAGTTGAGTGAATAAACCTGCGACTCACGATTCGCAGTGTTCCACCCGAGGATATTCCAATTAAGTTTTAATCCTACAATGAAAAATGGCTGAAAAGTGTTATCAAAAATATTGTACCCCGGTCTGCCGTAACCCGCCTGACCGAATGCATTCAGTTTCGGTAATCGTTTATCGTGACTTAAATCTGTTTGCAGCGATAAACTCTTTTGCTGCAATGAAAACAAATTCAGTTCAGGTCGCGCGCCTAATTGTTTTATGTTATCAGTTGTGTATTCAGAAGGCAAATTGAATTTTGTTTCGGAGGAAATTTTTTGCCCTGTAAGCATGTTCAGAATCTGAATTGCAGCATCGCGGTTTGCATCTATCTCCGCAATGTTCTGGTCAATAACAATTTTTTGTGCGCTGATAATATCCGCCTGGGACTGTAACACAGTTCCGAATTTTATTCCTGAATTTACCTGTTGCAATTTTTTATCGAAGGTGCTTTTCTGTAACTGAAGAATTTCTTTCTGCTGGTCGAGCAACAAAACACTGAAGTAAGACTGTAACACCATGTCGCGCACTTTGTATAAGTCAACCTGCACCTGTTGTTGTTGCACCTGCGAATTGAGCTGAGCAATTTCCTGCTGCTGCTTCACCACTCCTCCATCGTAAATCAACTGACTGCCATCAATCGTGACTTTATACTGATCGTGATTTTGTTGCGGAATATCTACGCCCGGAATTTTTATCGGAACTGTTACAACAGGAGATTGATAACTCGCCTGGCCGTTCAATTGCAATTGCGGATTGTATGCCGTTCCGATATTCTTCGATTGTAAATCGGCGATTTCCTGATACAAATTTGTTTGCGCCGCAGTCGGATAATTAGTTACGGCTAACTGATAGCATTGATCGAGCGTGATTGACTGAGCTTGAGAGAAATGAAAAGTGAAAAGTGAAAAACTAAAAATCAATACAACTTTCATTGCTCCCTTTAACACCTCATCTCTAACTCCTTTCTCAAGAAGAGGAGAACAGTCGCGATTTATTTTGCAACTAACTATTCTCTGCGCCTTTGCGTCTTTGCGGTAAAATGTTTTTCTCATCTCTTTATTGCATTGATGATAAATTTTGGAATTTCTTTTTTTCTGTCGAGTAAAAACTGATTGAATTTTTTATCACTCACATTCATTACTGCCTGTAACATCGGTCGGGCGATGAAAGGAAATACGCACATTGAAAGCATGTTCATGAATAATTGTTCGGGTTGAATAGTGATGATGTTTTTCTTTTTCACTTCTGATTCTATTTGCTGAAAAAACTTTGAGAGGTTCGGTCGCTTATCAGCCCTGATAATATTTTTTATCAGCTCTTCAGGGTTCCGATTGATTTCGTGCAACATAAATCCGGGAAGAAATGGATTCGCGATAATAAAAATGATGTAACTCTCTACAAAGTTTTCAATCTTCTGAAACAACGGAGTGTCACTGCCAAGAATTGGATAAAGGCGACCAAACATTTCCGCTTTCGCTTCCGACATAATCACCTGAAACAATTTTTCTTTTGAACGGAAATAATAGTGAAGCATGGCTTTATTGATGCCTGCCTCCTTCGCTATTTCTTCCATCCGCGCGCCTGCCATTCCCTTGCGCTGAAATATAGAGCGGGCAGCAAGAATAATCTTCTGCTCAGCACCTTCTATAATTTTAACTTTCTTGTTTAACTGCATTGTTTAACCAAATGGTTAATGGTGCAAATGAAATACGAAAAATTGAGAATTACAAGAAAAAATTTTCAGGGGGGGGGTTATGCTTTATTCAACTTACTATGCCTGTAACCATAAAGCAGGTAAACAACTAATCCGATAACCAACCAGGTGGCGAACCACGACCAGTTGGAAACAGCCATACCGGTAAGCAGGTAGCAACACGACAAAACTCCGAGTACAGGAATAAGTGAAAAATTTTTGATGAAAGAAAAAATCGCCATCACGAAACACAACACAATGAACACGAGCATCGGAATATTCTGTGCTGCATTTTCCGCATTTACATTCAGCAGGTTTTTGAAGTAATCAGGAAACTGATAGTACAGAAACGAAAATGTAACAGCAACAATCGCTGGCACTAAAAATTTTCCATTGATATAAGGCAATTGAAAACTATTGCCTGAAGAATTTTTTTCTTTTCGCGGAAGCATGAGTACACCACCGCACACGAGCACGAACGCGAATAGTGTTCCAATGCTGGTAAAGTCGAGAACAAAATTTTCGTCGGTGAAAAAAAGTGGAACACCTACTACCAAACCAGTAATGATTGTAGCGAAGCCAGGAGTTTTATATTTCGGATGAATGTTCGAAAACTTTTTCGGAAGCAAACCATCACGACTCATGCTCATCCAAATTCTTGGTTGTCCCATTTGAAAAACGAGAAGGACGCTCGTCATCGCAACAACAGCGGCAATGGAAACGATGAACAGCATCCACTTCACACCCGTAATTTTAAAAATTTCGGCGAGTGGGTCGCTCACATTGAGTTGAGAATATTTTACCATACCGGTTAGCACAAGCGAAAGAATAATATAGAGCACGGTGCAAATGACCAATGAGTAAATCATTCCGCGTGGTAAATCGCGTTGCGGATTTTTACTCTCTTCTGCGAGCGTTGACACAGCGTCAAAACCAATGTAGGCGAAAAACACGGCGGCTACTCCACTCATTACACCGCCAAAACCATTTGGCATAAACGGAGTCCAGTTATCAATGTCAACATAAAAACATCCGACAACAATCACGAGTACAATCACAATCAGTTTTATCGCAACCATCGTATTACTGAAATTGCGCGACTCTTTCACACCAACATAAACCAACCAGGTGATGAGCGCGTTGATGATGACGGCAGGTAAATCGAAAATGATTCTCAGGTTAGAAATCATTGGCGCGGTATTCCATGCAGTGAGTCCTTCACCTGTAACACTCTTGAGCGCCGCTTGATGCGCAGCTGTATAGTTGATGGTGAGCCATTCAGGAATATGCAGCCCAATCGCACCAATGAGATTTGTAAAATATCCGCTCCACGCGAACGCTACATAAATATTTCCAATCGAATATTCCATCAACAAAGCCCAGCCAATAATCCACGCAAACATTTCGCCGAAAGCAACATAAGAATAAGTGTATGCACTGCCGGAAGTCGGAACGCGCGATGCGAACTCGGCGTAACACAAAGCGGTAAATCCGCACGCGACCGCGCAAATGATAAAAAGAAAAATCACACCGGGACCGCCACTGTAACAGGCAGCGCCCATCGAGCTGAAACTTCCTGCTCCAATAATTGCCGCGATACCAAATGCCGTGAGGTCGCGCACGCGAAGAGTTCTTGTCAACGCCACTTCACCTGTATCACTCGACGGATTGTGTTCTGAATCGTGCTGTCCGAGTTTTACTTCTTCGAGCAATTGTGTCAGCGGTTTTTTGCGGAACAGTGGTTTGAAATTCATTGATAAAAATATGTTTCGGGTAAACCTAATAGTTTGCGATTGTTGTTGCAAGTTCATTTGGTTTTTCAATTACAGAAAAAAGTTGAAAATCATTTTCAAAAAATATCTTTGTAAAAAATAAAATCATGGAAGGATTACTATTGACAGGCGAATCAAAAAAAGATGTGAAAATGTTAGAAGAGCTGGCTCGCAAAATCGGTTTGAAGACACGAAGTATTAATAAGGAAGAAATGGAAGAGTTAGGGTTAATCGCCGCTATGAAAAAAGGAAGAACCGGTGTTTATGTAAACACGGAAAGTTATTTGAAAAAACTGAAGTCGTAGTGAAAGTAAAAGTTGATAAAAGTTTTCAGCGCGATACTGATAAACTCAGCGACAAAAAACTTTCAAGAAAAATAGCTGCCTGTATCGAAGCGATGGAAAAATGCAATTCGCTGAATGAAATTTCTAATCTTAAAAAACTTCATGGTAGCAAAAATTATTATCGCATTCGCATTGGTGATTACAGAGCAGGTGTATATGTCAGCGGAAACGAAATAATTTTTGAACGATTCCTTCATCGAAAAGAAATTTACAGATTTTATCCCTGATAAAAAGCTAACGATGAAATCAGATTTATAAAACCCATTACCCTATTTTCATATCATTGTTCAAATGCAATTCTCCAACATCATCGGTCAGCAATCGTTAAAGCAGCAACTTGTTCAGAGTGTTACGAACAAGCGCGTGCCTCATGCTATTATGCTATTGGGACAGGAAGGAAGCGGACATCTTTCGCTCGCGGTTTCATTCGCTCAGTATTTGAATTGTGAAAACAGAAGTGTAACAGATAGTTGTGGTGAATGTCCATCATGCCTCAAATCACAGAAATTAATTCATCCTGATATTCATTTCACTTACCCTGTAGTTTCAACGAAGGGAACAAAACCTAAGAGTGCAGATTTTATTGAAGAGTGGCGAAAGACTTTTTTTGAAAATCCATATCTCAACATTCAGGATTGGGTTGAATCATTGGATGCTGAAAATAAACAAGGAAACATCAGTGTCGAGGAGTGTCATGAAATAATTCGTTCGCTCAATTTTAAAACTTTTGAATCCACTTACAAAATTTACATCATTTGGATGCCGGAACTTTTAGGCAAGGAAGGAAATGTTTTATTAAAATCTTTAGAAGAACCGCCTGAGAACACCATTTTCATTTTAGTGGCTGATAATCAGGAACAGATTCTGAACACCATTTTGTCGCGTGTCCAAATGATGAAAGTTCCGCGGCTGAAGGATGAAGAAATTATTTTTCAATTAGAAACGAATTACAGTGTTACACCTAAGGAAGCACAATCAATAGCCAGACGAGTGGATGGGAATTTTAACGAAGCACTAAAACTTTCAAAAAATACTGAAGACGATAACGAAAAACTATACTTACTTTTTTTACGAATCTGTTTGAAAGGAAGTCATGAAGGAAAAACGCTGATAGATTTTTGCGATGAGGTGAATACACTCGGAAGAGAAAATCTGAAAGGTCTATTACGATATGGATTGGATTTAATGCGCGAAGTTTTTGTGCTCGAACACATCGGTGAATCGAAAGCGAGATTGAGCGAGAACGAACTGAAACTCGCCATTTACATTAATCACCGGCTGGCATTTAAAAGCAAAGAGGAGATAATTAAGAAACTCGAAGAAAGTTGTTTTCACTTGGAGAGGAACGCAAATCCGAAAATTCTGTTCATGAATCTCGGCATATTCCTGTCGCACCTGTTAAAAAGGAATGAATTAGTTTTGACCTGAACCTTTATACTTGTCGGAAGAAAAAATTCACACTCGTTTTTCTTCTTTCTTCTTAAAAAACAAATCATGAAAAAAATTTCTAATAAAATAAATCTTATTGAGCGGTTAAATAGTTATTTGAGGGGGATGTCAATTATCAAATCATCTCATCACCAAATTATCAAATCAGTATCATGAGCTGTAACGGTTGCACTTCGGGTGCCGGGAAAGATGGTAAACCATCAGGATGTAAAAGTAACGGCTCATGTTCGAGTGGCGGATGCAATCGTCTCAACACTTACGATTGGCTTTCAGGAATTGCGGTTGGATACGATGATGAAATCACGCGCTTCGTTGAAGTGAGTTTTAAGAATGGTGCGCGCAAAGAAATTTATCGCAACACCAATAAACTGATGGTTGATTCGCACGATGTGGTTGTGGTTGAAACTGATATGGGCGGCTACGATGTTGGCGTTGCTTCTCTAACTGGTGAACTTGTTCGCCTGCAGATGAAGCGGAAAAAAATTCAGGAAAATAATTCTACCATCAGAACTGTGATTCGTAAAGCAAACGAATACGATCAGAACAAATGGGAAGAAGCTCGCAAGCGCGACCGCGATGCCATGATTCGCGCGCGAGCAATTGCAAACTCCATGAATCTTGATATGAAAATTGGCGATGTGGAATTTCAAGGTGATGGGAAAAAAGCAACTTTCTATTATATCGCTGAGAACAGAGTTGATTTTCGTGAGTTGATAAAAGCTTATGCAACTGAGTTCAAAGTGAAAGTTGAAATGAATCATATCGGTGCGCGACAGGAAGCTGCGCGCATTGGTGGTATTGGTTCATGTGGGAGAGAATTGTGTTGCAGTACATGGCTTACGGAATTTAAAGCAGTAACTACTTCGGCTGCGCGTTATCAGCAACTATCCATTAATCAGGCAAAACTTTCGGGTCAGTGCGGACGATTGAAATGTTGTTTGAATTACGAACTCGATACTTACCTCGATGCACTTCAGGATTTTCCGAAGAATGTAGAAAAATTAGAAACTGAAAGTGGAATTGCTTATTTAATGAAGACAGATATTTTCCGTCGGCTGATGTTCTTCGCTTACAAGGAAAAAAATATTTTTCATCCTGTGCCCGTTGACAAGGTGATAGAAATTGTGGAGCTGAATAAAAACGGAACCAAGGCTGCTGACCTTGGCGATTTTGCTGTAACAGCTCCGAAACGAAAAACACAGGTGGAAGAAGAATTAAAATATGCTGATGTGGTTGGGCAAATTACTTTGGAACCATTGAGCAAAAAGAAATCGAAAAATAAAAACAAAGGAAGAGACAGAGGCGGTGACAGAAATCAACCACGACAATCAGCGGATAAAAAAAATCAACCAATCAAAGATTCCGGATCTCAAATCGGAGCTCCAAAATCTCAACAGTCGCAGAAACCTAAACCGCAGGCGCCGCAACAAAAACAAAATCCGAATCAGCGGTCTCAGCAAAAACCGAATCAACAATCGAAACCGAATCCCAACCAAAATAAAAATCAGAACCAAAACCAAAATCGTACGAAACCAAATCGCGACGAGAGCGGACCGACAAGACCGTCGATTGGGTAGTTGAAAGTTGTTGGTTGTTGGTTTCTTAATGAGATAAAAATTAAATGAGCTCGATCCTGAAAATATTTTTTCTTCTATTCTTATCTCTTTCACTTTTTAGTTGTGATAAGAATCGAGTGTTTGAAAAAAATGTAACTGTAGAAAAATCAATCTGGAGCAGCGCCGATAAAATGAATTTCGAAGTGGATGTGATCGACACCACAGCCACTTATAATGTTTATATCAATGTTCGCCATGCAAGCATTTATCCATACAGCAATTTATGGTTGATGGTAACAACTATTTCTCCTGATGGCACTTCACAAAAACAACGGGTTGAAGTTTCTTTGGCAGATGAAGAAGGTGCATGGCATGGTGAAGGCATGGGTGATATCTGGGATTTAAAATATCTGGCACAACAAAATGCGCGGTTCGTTAAAAAAGGGAAATATTCTTTTCAGTTCGAACAGATAATGCGGCAAGATCCTATACCAGGAATTATGGCGATGGGATTGCGAGTGGAACAAACGACTCCCCTAAATTAAAGAGTAAACACTCTCGAAATATTAAAACCGAGTTTCAGATTTCCTTTTGTTACATCCCCTTTTGTATAGGGAATTGCCTGCGCTTCATTAATACCAAAACTATTAGTGAAGAAAAATTGAAACACATGACCGCCGGTTTCTAAATCAATTCCGAAGCCTAAACTGTTGTGATAATCAGAAAAATTAGAAGTGTATTTATTGATGCGATAACAATATTCAGCAGTAAGTGCAGCGCGTTTTGAAATTTTCATTCTTCCCATTCCGACTATTGAAAAAATATCATTCTGGTCGGTAATATGAGTCATCAGATTGTAATGAACCAATGTTGGTGAAATCTGAAAAGAAAAAGCTTCAGAAAATTTTCGCGCAATCATAATTTGATGAACATAACTGAACCGATCATCGAAATAATGATATTCAGGTTGCGCAGTGTTTGTACTTTTCAACCCATTCACATTCATCTCGCTGAAAACTGTTACACTTACAGGCATCCTATTATTTTCTGTTTGTCGCAGCAACCGATATTTTAAATAGCCAGAGTAAAGTTTGTCGCTCGATGTGCGACTGATTCCAACTTCAAATCTTCCGTTGTAACTGTAGTTGAAAGAAAGATTCAAACTCGCCGGTCCATCCAATCCATAAAATCCATATCCACCCGAACTCAAATCACCAAATCGATGAGCCACTCGAAATTCCAATGTGCGCTTGCCCGCAGTTTCTATTGTGTGAAAATTTACCAGTCGAGTTCCTTTAAAAGTAGCATGAACTATTTCATTTTTTTTAATTGCTGAATCATTCAACATGTCAGAAATATCCTGAGAAGATGCAAATTGAAAAAGATTCATCATCGTGATGAACACAAAAATTCTTTTCATAAAGTATTTTTTAGTTGTTAGGTGCACCATCGTTCACCCATTTCTGCAATTTAGCAATATCACAATTACTCAATTTTGTATTAGGTGGCATAGGAAAAAAGCCTGATTGTTGCTTTACATCTCCCATTAACTGACCAGAGGCAACATAATTATTTAGTGCGCTATAGGAGTCAAGCAAAATCCCCCCAGAGCCCCCCGAATTATTTGTGCTGTGGCATTGCATACAATAACTATTTATGATTCCGGTTACTGTTACACTATAAGTTACATTGGTGGAGTCGCATGTTGCTGAAGTTGATGGCGGATAGAGTTTATCGTATTTATCATAATAGCATCCGGAAAAAATCAAGACAAGAATTGTCACAACACAAAGTGGTTTTTTCATACTTTCAAAAATAATTTTTATCAACTCCAAATTTTTCATTTCAGCAAATGAAAGCCATAATGATTTAAAGGCTAAAATAATTCAACAAATTTTTTAACATCAAAGTTTGAATTGTTTCGCATAAACGGTTGTAAATAAAAACAGACCTTTCAAATTGAAAGGTCTGTTGTAAAAAATTGTAAATACCAACTTCTTTAAAAAAACTATTGAACTATAATTTTAAAAGTACCTTTTCTTCCATCATTCAATTTTATTTCAAGTAAATAAATCCCTGAAGAAATATTTTCTAATTGTATCTGATTTCTGTCGCCTGATAAATTTTCAATTCGCTTTCCATTCAAATCATAAATATTCGATTCAGCAATTGCAATTTGTGTTTGATTAAAAATCACGATTTGATTTTTTGACACGGAACCGACAAATAATTCTGAATTCAGCTTCAAATCATTCACTCCATTCGGGAAAAGAACATGAACATGTTCCTGTACTGTATCACCAATTAATGTATCAACTGCTGACATGGCAACAGGCCAAATGACAACTACATTATCGCCAAGTGTAAATGAATTTGAAACGCTAATTAAAAATTGCAGTCCTGTGAATTGTGTAGTTGCACTTGCCGCAATTGTAAATGATGAACCCGTAATTAAATCATTTATTGGTGTGCCTTGCACGGTTGCTTTAGCAGCAAGAGTTCCTGTAAAATCAGTAGCTGCATTATTGGTAAACGAAATTGACATGGGTATTGTCTGATTCAGATAAGCAGTGTCAATAAGTGTAACATTCGTTATGCTGATATTTGTTTGAGCAAAAACCGAACTCGAAAGACTTAAAGCAAAAATGGCAAGTAGAACTTTTTTCATGGTGTTGATTTATTGTTCAAAGTTAAATGTATAAAACATTTTGTCGTTTCAGAAATTATATTTGTCTTACGCCTTCATAAATTTCTAATCAAATGGATATTCTGAATCAGGTAATCGCACGGATGAACAAAGAAGACATTCGTCATTACAAATTGTACGCATCACGAATGGAGTACAGCCACGACAGAAAGGACATTTCACTCTTCGATCACATTCGCGAAGCAGGCGAAAGTTACACCGAAGCGGAAGCAATAAAAAAATTCTATCCACCTTATAACCGTAATGCGTATTACCGACTCAAGCACCGCCTTCTGCAAGTGCTCAATAAATCCTTACTACTTCAATATGTAGAAAGTCAGGACGAGATTTTTATTCATGCATTGTTTGGGTTGTACAAGCATCAGTTCAATCAGAATAATTTTAGTGTAGCACGGTATTATTTGAAGAAGGCAGAGAGTAAAGCAATTGCAATTGAGTACTTCGAAATGCTTGATATTATTTACTCTGAATACATTCGGTTATCGAACACACTCGTCAACATTAACCCTGAAGATTATATTGAAAAACGACAAAAAAATTATGAGAAACTTAGTAAGCTTCGAGAAATAGATCAAGTACTCGCAGCAATCAATTACCGAATAAAACTTTCGCAGAATTTTTCTTCTGACACATCGCTTATCAAGTTGCTTGAAAAAACTTTGAAAGAATTTTCTTCTGATAAAGAATTATCGAAGAGCGCACAGTTTCAGTTTAGAATGATTAATGCAGTAAGCCGAACACTGTTACAGAAGCACGAATACAAAACGCTGGAAAAATATTTGCTCACTGCATATAAAAATTTTCAGAAGAAGCGCATGTTTAACAAGAGCACTCACGAACACAAGTTAGAGATGCTCACTTTTATTGTGAATACACTTTTTAAAAACAAAAAATATAAAGAGTCATTAGAGTGGAGCGAAAAATTACGCGCTTCGATGGAAGAACACAATCGCTTACTTTACAATAAATACTTAGTGTTTTATTACAACGCACAAACAATAAACTATTCGGTCGTGAATCCTGACAAAGCAATTGAGTTGCTGGAAGAATTAAAATCGGGACCAGTACTGAAATCAATTCCATTTTATGAAATTTTTGTTTATCTCAATCTTGCAATATTTTATTTTGATAAAAAGAATTACGACAAGAGCATTCGCCACATTATTAAAATGGGATTGCTCGACTCTTACAAAAAAGCTGATAGTGGTTTGAAATTAAAAATTGCTGTATGCGAACTGATGATTCGGTATGAGTTGAAAGAAATGGATACCATTAATTATCGTCTCGTGCAAATGAAAAATGATTTTAAAGATTTACTGAAAGAAGATGATTACCTGCGCGAAAAAAATATGTTATCGATGATTGAAATGCTTTCGAAATCTATTTCAAAAAATCAGGAACAAAAATTATTAGAGCTGATGAAAGATTTTATTCAGAAAGATAAAGATGCCGACAACGATGTGATAAAATATGTACCGTGGCTGAAAGGGCAATTAGAAACGCTGAAAGCAAAATCATTGGAAGATTAAAATAATAAAATTTAAAAATCATGGAAATTGTACTCGACGAATTAAAATATCCCACTGGTAAATTCAAGTGGCCAAAAGAAATTTCTGCGGATGAAATAAAAAACTGGATTGATGTGATTGAAAAATTTCCATCACTATTAAAAAATGAAGTTGAAAATCTGAGTGACGCTGAACTCGCTTTAGTTTATCGTCCTGATGGTTGGAACATTCGTATGGTAGTACATCATTGCGCCGATAGTCATTCGAATGCTTTTGCAAGATTTAAACTTGCGCTCACTGAAGACAAACCAACGATAAAACCATACATCGAAAGTTTATGGGCCACTTTGCCTGATGTAACCGAAGCTCCGATTGAATGGTCGCTACAAATTCTTGAAGGGTTGCACAAAAGATGGAATGTTTTGCTGCGGAGTTTAAGTGTAACAGATTTACAAAAGGTATTTATTCATCCGGACCATGGTCGAGAATTAAAATTAGAAAGTGTGATTGCTTTATATGCATGGCATTGCAATCATCATCTTGCACATGTGAAGCAGGCAAAAAAATTTAACGGAAATTTTAATGGTTAATTCAATTTGTGGCACCGGTATTAAACAACCATGAAAGGTTATTGGGTGTAACAGTATTTAATTCAGTACGAGATTTTACTTCAACGAAGTTGATATTCTTTTCTCTGAACAATTCGCGGTTCGATTCAAAATTTCCGAAATAAACTTTAATAACATCTTTTCTTTTAGTAAGCGATTTCAGTTGTCCTTTTGCTGCACCTGTATGAAATTTTTGTACTGGAAAATAAATGTCATACACCTGGAAGTTATTATAAAAATAAAAGGCAAGGCAAATAAGCGCAGGAATAAAAAATATTTTTTTTCTAACCATCATTAATCCGACAGGAATAATTATTCCAATCAAATAAAATTGAGGCGCATATCTCGCAAGCCATCCCACCTTTGTTATGAAAACGGATAGCAGAATAAAAATTAGTGTAATAGAAACAATAAAAAATATTTTCCGATCTGCAAAAAATAAAAATGGAATAAGTGTAACAGAAATTAATAACGCAAGTGAGAAATAAGGACCAAAACCAGCCATTTCCCCATCAGCCCTTGTATAGTTCTGCCTTTCTTCATCGGCAAATGTGCCCGGCATTTTCAATTCGTTTATCAACGGCGCACGACACCATACAGCTTTTGAAAAAACAGACTGATATATTTTTTCAATCCTATTCATGTTTGTAAATGAAGCAGGCTGTAATGAATTTTCAATACCATTCTGAATCTCCGGCTTTGATTTATCGCCAATCGGGTAAAACGGATTGTCGTATTCAATGGTGTTTGTTATGTATGGCGAAAACCCGTTTACTAATATTCCAATGGCAAATCCAAAAACACTTGCGAGAATAATTCTTCTGATTGCAGTTTTGTTTTTCAGAAAATAAAAAACTGTTACACCTCCGGCAATAAATATTGTGAGATATACAGGCATTGTGAATTTATAATCAATAAGAATGGAAATAATAATCGCAAGCAAAAAGATAATTGCCTTTGAATCGGAAAAGAAAAGCATGACCGCAAGCGAACAGAATACCAAAATGCATGCATAAATACTTCCGTCAATGTAATTACTCTGGCTTTGACAGATGACTACAGGATTTGTTGCAGCAATTAATGCGATGAACAGCGCTGCGAAAAAATTAATACGCAGAAAATGATTGAGTGTAACAGTTGTAATGGCTAAAGCAGTAAAAAATAAAACATAATTAAAAACCTTTGTGTTATTGATGTCTCCTGTAAGAAGGAAAATCGAAAGCGAGTTATACCACCCTCCTCTCGGATAATGATTGATAAAAATGTTTTCAATCTTCGCATTGTTGTCGAGTTGTTGTTTTACGGGGTTCCAGCCCTCAAACATTTTTATGATTGCTTCGAGGTGGTAGGCCTGCCCGTCCCATGACACATCAATAAACAATCGGCTTTGGTTGAGCGAAAACAAAAATGTAACAGTGGCAACAACAACCGCCGCCAGCAAAAACTTCCAGTCAATCTTGAAATTCTTGATGAGTAGAAATGAACTGACAATAAGTGTAACAGCCACCGCTATTATAAAAATGTAATTCGGTGGTGTTATGCTTAAAACAAAGCAGGCATTCACTAAAAAGATATTGGAGAATATCAGCAGCAGAAACAATACGGCAACAGAAAATAAAATCTGGTTCCAAGGTTTCAGAGGCAAGACAGTTTGCATGGGGTGAATATAAAAGGAAGAAAATTTTAACTATGAATTATAGGAGTTATACAAAAGGAGTAATAGGAGTAAACTCCCAGAACTCCTACCCTACTCCTATAACTCCTAGTAAAATTCAGCCTCACTCCCTCTCCATTTCCACTTTCAAAAAATTCCGTTCACCTTTAGCTATTACAAATTCTACTTCGCGCGGTTTGTAATTTTTAAGTGTAACGGTGAGTGTGTGTTTTCCCTCCGCAATATTCTGCACGCGCGCAATGCCTGCAAGCGAAGTGCGGCGCCGCAGCGAAGCATCTTTAATGTGCAGTTTCGCTTTCGCGAGCGGCTCGCCCGAATCAATAGCTGTAACAGTCAGCTCCAGGGCACGATGGCGACGGGGTCCGCGCTGCACCCGGCGCGAAATTTTATAGCGGGTTTGAAAAAGACTATTGCTCAGAAACATTCCAACCGCCCAATCCATATCGTCGCGCATAAAATTCATTGCCTGGCGGCTCACCTGCGCAAGTGATGCGGTCGCATTTTTATTTTCGCTGCGCATGCCATCGGGCTGGCTCACCCATTTGTTATAATCATCAATAAAAGTTTGCTGATCAACAAGCATCTGATGCGTGAGGCCGAGCGGCAGCAACTGCACCTCAAACTCGGCAGCCGCCTGTAACACTTGTTCGGCAAGCCCGGTCAGTTCGTTGGTGCGCGCCTGCTTCAGTTGCGTATCGGTAATGCGCGCCTTCGTCCTCAGCATAGTGTTACTGCTGAGCACCGAATAGTAAACCGCAATTTTGCTGATGGCAGAAGTGTTCGCCGTAAGTGCCGTGCGCGCCATGCTCTTGGTTTCGGTATATCCCGAATTGTCGTTACCCTGATTCATGCTATGCTCAGAAATCTTATCGAGGTAATCTTTCAGTTTGTTATACGAATCGGTGAAAGCAGCATTCGCACTCCACACAGTGGCTGTATCGTCAAGCATTAGTTTAACACCCTGTATCATTTTCATATTCTGAATCTGAATTTTATTCATACGCTAATAGATTTTATGTTTTTTGAAGGTTGTCTTTTTAAAACCAATGGCTAAAAATAGATACTATTTACTTATACTAAAAATATTTGAATTACTTAATTTATTGTTTGAAATATTTTAGTTGTAATTTGAATTATAATTTTCAATAGCTGATATAATTAATTTAAGAACAGATAAATTTAATTTGTATTTATCATATTATTATTTTAATACTGATAATATAAATTTATATACTGTTAATATTTGTTTAATATCTGTTTTTATTTCTTTAAATAAACTAATTCAATAAGTTATTTAATTATTTAGGTTAATAAAATAATTATTTCAACTAATAAAGTTTTAAATAGAGCTAATTAATTAATATTTATAGATAGTAAGATAATTTATTTTGATAGTAAATTTATTTAATCAAATAGTTAAATATTTTATTCAGATAATTAATAAAATCAGATAAATAATAATAGTATTATCGACACTAAGGAATTTTACTCCATCCTGTATCAGGAATATTTATAAAAGAACAATCAATTGGATGATCTAATAGAATTTTAGACAATGAAGGATAATCAATTGAATATCTTATGACATATTTTTTGTCAATGTTAATTACAAATCCATCTGGTGCATAAAATAAGCCCTCATAGTAAATCCCATTAACTGAATAGCTGAAAACATTCATCATTATTGTTCCGCCATGAGTGGTATTTGAATTCTCAGTTTTGCTTAACATAACCCCGATAGTATATCGAACATTATAAGCAATTCGGAATTCATAAATAGAATAACATCCCGCGCATAGGATTAAGCTAACAATTACCCAGATTCTAATCTTTTTTTGATTGGCAAGAACATTCCAGAAAATATATAATGCCATACAAAAAAAGGCACCCATGAATAAAATCCTTAGTGGAACTCCGAATATTTCTGAATTGCCTGAAAATATCATTGGTTATAGTTTGATGTCACCGCAAAGTCTCCCTTACTAAGTTTGGGGAGTTTGAGGTAAGGCATTTTTAACGGGAAGACTTTGCGGGAACGAAAGAGGCTGTTGGGACTTAATTATTTAGGAGATTTCTTTTTCATGTCTTCTGCATTTTCATATTTCGATGGAATTCCTTCCCAAGGTATTATTAGTGGGTCTGTCATATAAATTGACGGGCAAAGTAAGCGATAACCTCCAGGTTGCATGAAGTCGTTGTAAATGATTTTAATTTCTGTCCTTCGGTTTTTCATACGGCAACTTTCACAATCAGAACCATCTGCATGAATTTCAACAACACGCGGAATAAGATTTCCATAACCCTTACCAGTGACCCTAAAAGCATCAATGCCTTTTGCAATGAGATAAAAAACTAAACTGTCTGCTCTGATTTGCGAAAACATCTGATTAAAATCTGACTTGCCTTTCGAATCGGTGTGAATTGAAATTTCAATTCCAATTTCAGGATGTTGAGTCAGAAAATAATAAACAGAATCAAGAGGTGTAACATACTTTCCAACCGACCAGCAATTAAACTCATACGACCCTAAAATTTTTACTTCTCCAACTTCAAAAACAGAATCAGCATAACAGAAATATTTTCTTCCTGTTAAATCTTGTGCACTGCAAACTGTTTCACCAAAGAGAAGGAAAAGAATAAGGAAGTGTTTTTTCATCAGCTATGCTTTAATCTATATTTATCTCGAAACAAAATACCAATTGTGTTCGAGTTCGACCTCATTCGTCGAATTAAAATCTTTTATTGTTGAGGAGTTATTTGTATAAACAATTTCGGTAATTCCTGGTCTATCAAGAACCATTACAAAAATAAGAGTATATATGTTTGATGGATCGCTGGCTACGATTGACAAAAAAGGATTACCCAATTTCAGGCTATCAGGGATTCTGAAAGCAACATTTGTATGATCAGGGACAAGTTTGTTTTCTTTCAAAAGATTAACAACTATTTTCATGGAAGCTTTATTCTCATTCCATTGCTTCATATTCTCTTCTGTAATAGCGTGCTTGCATGATGACAAAAACAGAAGTAGGAATACTGCTAAATATTTTTTCATCAGCTGTACTTTTTTCTTTGAACTTTACTTCAACCTTTCCTCCAAATCCAACCGAAATTTACGAGCAGTATCTTTCGCAATATCATAACCTGCATCAGCATGACGAATAACACCCATTGCAGGGTCGTTATTCAAAACTCTTTTCAGTCGGCGCGCGGCATCATCAGTTCCATCAGCAACAATCACCATTCCTGCATGAATGCTGTAACCGATTCCAACTCCACCACCATGATGCAACGAAACCCAACTTGCTCCTCCTGCTGTGTTGATTAACGAATTTAAAATCGGCCAGTCCGCAATAGCATCGGATCCATCGAGCATAGCTTCGGTTTCGCGATTAGGCGAAGCAACCGAACCAGTATCGAGATGATCGCGACCAATAACAATCGGCGCTTTTACTTTTCCTGTTTTCACCAAATCATTAAAAAGCAATCCTGCCTTTTCGCGCTCGCCCATACCGAGCCAGCAGATGCGCGCGGGCAATCCTTGAAAAGCAATTTTTTCTTTTGCAAGATTTAGCCACCGTAACAGTCCTTTATTTTCGGGGAAAAGTTTTTTCAGTGCTTCGTCAGTTGTATAAATATCTTCAGGATCACCGCTGAGTGCCACCCAACGAAACGGCCCCTTGCCTTCGCAAAAAAGCGAGCGGATATATTCAGGCACAAAACCCGGAAAGTCGAAAGCATTTTTTACTCCGCGAGCGAGTGCTTGTCCGCGCAGATTGTTTCCATAATCGAAAGTGATGGCACCGCGCTTTTGCAAATCCAACATGAGGCGAACATGCGCCGCCATTGTATCCAGTGAGCGTTCAATGTACTCATCCGGATTTTTTTCGCGCAGCACTTTTGCCTGTTCAACTGTAAGTCCGGAAGGAAAATAACCAATCAAGGCATCGTGTGCTGAGGTCTGGTCAGTCAGTGTATCAGGTGTAACACCTCGCTCAATCAATCGCTTTAACAAATCAACAACATTGCAAATCACCGCAATGGAAATGGCTTCACCTTTTTGTTTTGCTTCAAGCGCCCAGTCAATTCCCTCATCAATGTTGTGGGTTATTTTATCGAGATACTTTGTTTCAATTCTTTTTTGTGCGCGCCACTCTTCCACTTCAGCGGCGAGACAAACTCCTTCGTTCATAGTAATTGCCAATGGTTGTGCGCCGCCCATTCCACCCAAGCCTGCTGTAACATTCAATGTTCCTTTCAGCGAACTATTAAAATGTTTCGAAGCAAGAGAAAGATAAGTTTCATAAGTGCCCTGCACTATTCCCTGCGAGCCAATGTAAATCCACGAACCGGCAGTCATTTGTCCATACATGGTTAAACCTTTTGCTTCTAACTCACGGAAATATTTCCAGTTCGCCCAATGCCCAACAAGATTTGAGTTTGCAATAATTACTCGTGGTGCATCTTTATGCGTAGGAAGAATGCCGACAGGTTTTCCGCTTTGCACAATGAGAGTTTCATCATCATTCAAATCTCTAAGTGCTTTCACTATCAATTCGAATGCTTCCCAGTTGCGCGCTGCTTTTCCTGTTCCGCCATACACAATTAAATCTTCTGGTCGCTCCGCCACATCAGGATCAAGATTGTTGTGTAACATTCTTAACGCGGCTTCCTGAATCCACCCTTTACAGGTCAATTGATTTCCGGTTGCCGCATGTAAATTTTTTCTGGAAGAAGATGTGGAAGTAATCATTGAGATAAAATCTTGCGTCAAAAATAATCATTCGCATTGCTCCAACACTTCCTTAAAATGAAAAAGGGCGCGACCCTCGGCCACACCCTTCTTCCACCTAAAAACAAGGAATTACTCCCTCGTAAATTGTAAAGTGTGTGTAACACCTGGCGCTTCAATGCGAACAAAGTAGTTACCTGCACTCAGGTTATTTGTATTCAATATTAAAAGGTTGAACCCTTTTGCCACATCATTAATTTGCGGTTGCATTACCTCTCTTCCAATTGCATCGAATATTCTCACAGTTGAACTTCCAAAATCATTTGCGTTGATCTGAATATATGCTTCACTGTTTGCCGGATTCGGATACAACATTGGCTGAACATCAGATTCAACTTCTTCAATTTTCGCGTTCACAACTGGACATGTGCTTGACAATATCCCTGAAAGATTTAAGCTCCAGTTGTTATTCATCACCCGATCTGCCATTTCCTCAGAACATGCATAATGGTTCATGTAACGGTTTGAAAAAATATTTCCAGGCATTACCATTGAACGAATATTCAGACTATTTAAAACCACATTCGCATCATTATCGGGAGCAGTAGGCAGTGTTTGACCTGTTACATTTTCAATATAAGATTTGTCTGAATTTACTCTGAACCATGTACAGCCGTTTTCTGAAAATTTGTTCCATGTATTCAATACTTCAGGGTGATTTTTTGCAGATGTAATATGATCAGAATCATCACGAACCATAAACAATACTTTTAAATTTGGTATGTGAGGCATAAATTCCTGAATCCATTTATCACCATTACGCAGATTCCAATATGATTTAGTTTGAGTTGAGTCAGCAAAATGAACAGATAATGGGTTTGCAATTGGATAATAACCCATTTGATAGGCATGCTGAACTATCTGCTGAGAGTAGTAAGTTCTTTTATCGTAAGGTGTATTAGTTCTTCCTACAATGTCGTAGTCAATACCGGGTTCAAAAATGTTATTTCCATTCAGATCGAAATAAAATTGCCCTTTGGTCGTGTCATGTCCCGAAATTTTCAAAACATAGTTTGAGGAATATTTAAATTTCGTCCAATCAAAGGTGTTAGTTGAATCGTTATAACCTGGATTTTGGAACATTAAAACTGAATGACCATAAGGTTTACCCGGATCAGCTGTAAGCAATCCGTCGCCAATTGGTGATTCGAAAAATGAAATCCATGCCAATGTGCTAAGATCATTACTGTGCAGACCTAATGCGGCTAAAAGATTACATCCACCATTTGATCCGCCAATAACACCAACATTATTATACAACGGAGTAATTGCTCCTGTAATTTCATGAAGATACTTACCATTCTTATCTACCGATAAACCTAAGCAGTATTTTATTACATCATGAATAGCTTTCATACTATTTGCCCCACGATTGTCAAATACTCCACCACTTTTAGAAATACCAGTACCTCCACCGGGGAAATTAAATTCACAAACAATGAATCCGAAGTTAGACATGGTAAACATGCTTCCTAAAGAACCTGAGGAACCAAATCCCCCATTTACATAAATAACAATTGGAGCACCACAAGAATATCTTTGAGGTGTATTGGTTGTATAAGGAACTGATAAGCGAACAAAAAGCCCTGTTGAGTCTGTATAGCTAGTGGTCAACCGGGTTGTTAAATAAGTGAAAGTTGCATGCGATTTAAAAGCAGTCAAATTGAACACAAGCGAGAAGAGCAAAAAGACTTTGAGAGTTGTGTAGTAATGTTTCATGTGTAATTTGTTTTTAGGTGGAACCAAAAGTATTTGGATGTCTTAATGTCTGATAAAATATAAGACAGTTACTTAGTTTTAATCGATGAATGTTTAAATAATGAAGTTGAGATTTAATTATTAAAAGTCAAATAGTTTCAATAATTCCTTTTTCAGGTATCAAAACATTTTGAAATCCTTTTGCTTCTAAACATTTTTTAAAGGGTAATTGACCATCTTCATAATCTCCATGAACGAGATATAATCTTTGTAATTCACTTCTGTTTAAATTATCTAAAAAGTCAAGCATTTCTTTTTGATCGCCATGCGCACTGAATGAATCCATAATCTCCACTCGTGCATTTACTTTTATTTCTTCACCGAAAAGCTTCAGATTTTTTTCTCCACTTCGAATTCTTTCACCGAGTGACCCTTTCGCGCAATAACCAACTATGAGAATTGTATTTTTTTCATTGCTTATGTTATTGGCAATATGATGAACTATACGACCGGCTTCAGCCATACCTGATGCAGAAATAATTATCGCTGGGCCTTCACGAAAATTTAAAGCTTTTGATTCTTCAACTTCAGTTATGTATTGAAGATTATTAAATCCGAAAGGGTTCGAATCTGTTTTTAAATACTGATTTATTTCTTCATCAAAACATTCTGGATGATTTCGATAAATTTCCGTCGCGTTGGTTGACAACGGACTATCAACAAACACAGGAATGTAATCAAGGTTTCTTTCGTGATGCAATTTGTCGAGCATGTAAACAATTTCCTGTGTGCGCCCAATGCTGAATGCCGGAATAATTATTTTTCCTTTTCGGTCAATGCAGGTTTCTTTAATCACTTTATAAAAATGCTCGGTGTCATCAGGAAATGCTTCGTGAATTCGTCCGCCGTAAGTTGATTCACTGATAACAATATCAGCGTCGTTCATGTGAATCGGATCTTTCAATATCGGACGATTGGGTCTTCCAATATCTCCAGTGAAAGCAATTTTTATTTCTCTTCCCGTTTCCTGAATTTTCAGATTCACACTTCCGCTTCCAAGTATGTGTCCGTTATCTCTCAATAAAACCTGCACTCCTTCTTTTACCTGAAACCATTCTTCATAATTAATTGAAACAAATTGTTTCAAACTTTTCTCCGCCTGGTCAACCGTATATAATGGAACTAAAGGTTCAAGGTTTTTTTTCGCGCGTTTTTTATTAAAGTATTGCGTGTCCTTTTCCTGAATGTGCGCGCTGTCGCGAAGCATGATGTTCGCTAAATCAGTAGTCGCGGTGGTGCAAATTATTCTTCCTCTAAATCCTTCAGCGACTAATTTCGGAATGCGACCCGCATGATCAATGTGCGCGTGTGAAAGTATGAGCGTATCAATTTCAGATGGCTTGAATAAAAAGTTTTGGTTGCTGTCATTTTTATAAGCATCCTGCCCCTGAAATAAACCGCAGTCGAGTAGAATTTTATATCCATCTTCTAAAATTAACAAGTGCGAACTACCTGTAACAGTTCGCGCCGCGCCGCAAAATTGTATTTTCATATTTCTGAAATCTTCAAAGCGAAAAGTAGATTTATTCCGCTATCAAAAAAATTTTCATTGAAAACGAAATACACATTCCGTTAAAAATCATAATTGCTATTTCAAAATCATTTCCTAATTTTCGTTCACCAAATTAAAAATCATGATAACCAAGCAAGACATCGAATCACTGAATGGACTTGTAAATGGGTATCCGAAAATTCAAGACCCCCTTTTTAGTTACGAGGCTACTGAATCATTAACACAACTTGCCTTCAAACATTATCCGATGCTGAGAGTGATGAGCTCTTCAGGCATTATTAAGTTCGAAGAAAAAATTGCAATGCTTTCGGCAGAATTAGAAATTGAGATATGCGCTTTAACAGGTGAGCCCATTGAATCTTAAGGAAGACTTCATTTCAACAAAAAAATTTATTTCCAACTTTTGAAAAGAAGTTAAAGGGATTTTTATTTCCCTAATTATCATCTTCTCCTTTCAGTTTTGGTTGTGCGATTATATTTGCGCGCAATTAAAAAATAAAATCATAAAATGAGCGGAAGTAAAATCACAAAATCAGTTGACAAATTAAATGTTCCTGACAATCCAATTATACCATTTATAGAAGGCGACGGAACCGGGCCAGATATCTGGAAATCATCGGTTCGCGTTATTGACGCAGCTGTTGAAAAAGCTTATAGCGGAAAGAAAAAAATCAGTTGGCTCGAAGTTCTTGCCGGTGAAAAAGCATTCAACAAAACAGGTAACTGGTTGCCCGATGAAACACTCGCTGCATTTAAAGAATACTTAGTTGGAATAAAAGGCCCGCTCACAACTCCTGTTGGTGGGGGCATTCGCTCGTTGAATGTCGCATTGCGTCAGATTCTTGATTTGTATGTGTGCCTTCGTCCGGTGCGTTGGTTTGAAGGTGTTCCTTCTCCTGTAAAAAATCCGGCAGCCGTTGATATGACCATTTTCAGAGAGAACACTGAAGATATTTACGCGGGTATTGAATTCACAGCGGGTTCGCCTGAAGCTCAAAAAGTTTTGGATTTTATTCAGAAAGAGTTTCCGAAGATGTTTGATAAAATCCGTTTTGGGACAAAAGAAAAAGCCGCTGAATGGCAGGCACAGTTGGAAGCTATCGGTTCGCCAAAAAGAAATTCGGATGTGCAGGTTGGGGTCGGAATTAAACCTGTGAGTTATCTCGGAACTGAACGACTGATACACTCAGCAATCAGTTATGCCATTAAACACAATCGCAAGAGTGTTACAATCGTGCATAAGGGAAACATCATGAAATTTACTGAAGGTGGTTTCCGCGACTGGAGTTATAAAGTGGCGAAAGAAATGTTTGGCGCCGTTGAAATTGATGGAGGACCTTGGTGCAAAATTCCGGAAGGAAAACCCGGCGCGGGACTCGTTATTAAAGACGCGATTGCTGATATCACATTGCAACAGGTATTAACCCGCCCCGAAGATTTTGATGTGATCGCGACATTGAATCTGAACGGAGATTATTTAAGCGATGCGCTCGCTGCTCAGGTTGGCGGAATCGGAATTGCTCCCGGTGCGAATATTAATTATATCACCGGTCATGCGATATTTGAAGCAACACATGGTACCGCGCCTAAGTACGCGAATCTTGATAAAGTAAATCCGGGTTCTGTAATTTTAAGTGGTGCCATGATGCTCGAACATTTAGGTTGGCTCGAAGCATCGCAATTAATTTATAAAGGATTGGAAAAAAGTATCGCCCTCAAACGAGTGACTTACGATTTCGAAAGATTGATGCCCGGCGCTACCCTTTTAAAATGCTCTGAGTTTGGCGATGAGATTATTAAGAATATGAATTAGTGTAACAGTTACCAATTTGCAGTTGGCTGTTACACTTGAAATTGAAAAGGCGGAAAAATTTTTCCGCCTTTTTTGTTTTGGGAAATTAGATTTGAGGAAAGAAAAAGTTTGAATGAAGAAAAATGCACTGAGATTATCTTTCCTTTTCACGATTGCTTTATTTTTTAACTCATGTTCTGATTTTCATGAATCAAAAACTTTTTATCCGAACGGAAAATTAAAGTCGCTTTCAAATTTTTTAAAAAATAATTTGCTTGATTCGACCATCTACTTCGAGAATGGCAGGATCCATTTTTTATCCTTGTTTAAAATAGATAGTAGTACCATATCAAAGGAATATGATTCCAATGGAATGTTAATCAGAATAGATTCTTTTGACTATAAAAGAAATGGTATTGTAAAAATATATTTTAAATCAGGAAGGCGAGAAGCGATTGGGTATTATTTATCTGATACAATTGTTTCTTACAAAATTTGGGATGAAAACGGAAATCTTAAAGATGAAAACCAAATTGTTGATGTAAAACCAGAACACAATTCTGTTAAAATTGGCGAATATTATAATGCCACTATTACATTTTTAGGCGAGCCCCTTTTAAAAAAAGGAGAGAAAGGAATTGTTTGTGCAAATATTATTGATAAAACAAAAAGTATAAAAGGACAATTAGTTGATTCAATTGCAGTATTAATCGACAATAAATTCAATATTCACCTGAAAGTCCCGGCAACTCAAGGTTCTTATCCGTTTATTTGTGTTATAATAGTAAGAGATTCGACCGGAAAATTTATTTCTAATATTTCACTAAATCATAGTGAGTCAATTAAAGTCGTTAAATAATTATTCTTCATTCCTCCATTCATAAAAAAAATCCCCTTACAATTTTGAAATTGAAAAGGCAGAAATTTTTTTTCCGCCTTTTTTTATTTGAGGAAATTAGATTTGAGGAAGAAAAAATTAACAAGATTGACTTTAAAATTCAGAGAATGGGAATTTGAATTTGACAAAGAATTAAATTCAGAAACCTATAAAAAAATTTCGGTTAGTGGTGCAGATTCTTGCTTATGCAATAACTGTAAAAATCATGTTGCATATCGCGACAAGGTATTTTCAAAAGAAGTATTACAACTTTTTATAGCATTAGGCATTGATTTCAAAAAAGAAGTTGAGATAGTTTCTTATGCTAAACTTTCAAGCGGGCTTCATCACATTGGAGGATGGTTTCACTTCAATGGAAAAATTTTAAAAGGAAAGATTGATGGCGTTTTGGAAATTGATAATAACTTTTCAATTGGTTTTACTGAAGATAATGCTTTAACATTTTTTGAAAATAAGAATGGATTAGTTCAGGTGGACTTTATGACGAGTATTCCTTGGGTGATTGATAAATTACTTGAAACTGAATAAATTTTTTTCCGCCTTTTTTATTTGAGGAAATTAGATTTGAGGGAAAAATTAAATGACAGGAATAACAGCAAAAATTTATTCTTTAAGAAAAGTGGGTTATGTATCTTTTTCTTTAGCTGTGTTTTCATTTATTGCTTTGTTTATGAGTGAGGGTGATCCGGTTTCAATAACTATATACCTAGTGGGTGGTGGCTCTACTTTTATTTTTACCTTTTTTATTTTTAAAAGAATCAGAAACCTGAAGGAAGATAAATCAGTACTAAATTCTTTTGTCTTTTTTTCCGGCATCATTGCTTTACTGTTTACAGTCACAGTCTTAATTGCATGTCTCATCATGACTTCATATATCATGGAAGAAGAAGGCGGCATTTATATCCTTCTTTTTATAATATCGTATTTTGGCATAACAACATACTTTAATGGAATGATGTTATGGTATTTCAGAAAACTACCAAAAGAAAAATCAGGCGATTCCATGGATTCAGATAATAAAAACAATGAAATGCAAAATCAAACCGCATTGCCAATCACCTTAAAAGTAAAACTTGAATTAAAAGAGTTTGTCAGGATTTGCTTTATAGTTGCTTATAGAAATCCAATGCTGTTGTGGATTACAATAATTGGAGTAGGTATGATAAGTATGGTGATTAATTACATGATAACTTCTCCTGTTGAAACAAAAACCTTCCCGGTTACTCAAACTCTTTTCGGATTATTTTCTTTAATAGGAATTCCCGTATCCATTTTCTTTAATGCGAAAAAAAATATGCGAAAAAACAAATGGGTAAATCAGATTATTGAATACAGGTTTGACAAAAAAATATATATCACTGGAGAAACTTTTCAATTGTCGATGGAATGGACAGATTTAAAATCTATTCAGGAATTGAAAGAATGGTTTGTTCTGTTCACCGCAAAACAACAAGGATATTTTATTCCTAAAAACAGATTTATAAATAGCGGTGATGAAAAGGAATTCAAAATTTTAATTTCAGAAATCAAGAATGTTAAACTCAAACTTCTTTAAGAAATCCTTCTCGTTTACAAAATAATTATTCGCCATTCATCCCTTCACAAAAAAAATCTCCATACAATTTTGAAATTGAAAGTTGGTGGAAAATATCTCAACAACTCTCTATGGTCTTAAAGTTACTTCCCCTTGTTTCTTCCGTGTAAATCCGGCAATCACTAACGACACAAATAATCCGGCAATCATAGTATCTCCAGAATCAGCACTTACCTGTCCCATTGGAGAGAAATAAAGTTTTCTCTTTTCATCCATCTCTTTTATTTCAGAATCATTTGCTTTCATCCTTACCATTTCATTATGAAATCTTGACACCATCCGTTCTTGTCTTTGAGGATCAACAGTAGCGTTATATACATAAGCATGAGCCCCCATCATTATTGAAATAATAAAACAAACAACCAATGCCGAATACAATGCAGCTCCGAAGCTGATAACCTCATTATTTTCTTTTCGTTTTTCTCTCACGCATAAATAAGCTGCTGTCGCCATCATCAATATTCCGATGTATGAACTGTATTGTCCTAACTCACTATCGGGCCAACCCATAAAAAATTCAAATGCGCGCCACACTACACATGCTATTCCAGCTAATACTCCGTACTTCAATTCCATAAAAAAAAATTTCCCGCAAAGAAACTTAAAATCTTTGCGGGAAAAATTATGATTGAATAATATTTTTTATCTGCTGATTACCAGTTTGCTGATTGATTTTGTTTTACCATTTAACCGCACAAAATAATTTCCGGCTGGCAACGAACCGATTGAATATTGAAAGCGATAATTTCCATCACTCATAGTTCTCTCCGCAAAAAGTTGTTTCACAGTTCTTCCTAAAACATCCACAATCTCCAACGAATAATTTCCGTTTTCAGGAATGGTAAATTCAGTAATCAATTTATCAGTTGCAGGATTAGGAAACAACATCAGGTTCGAATTTTCATTCAGAGAATTAACATCATTCGTTCCTAACGAAACCAAAGGCGAATTATCGATCACAATATTTTCATCCCCCGGAAAATAATAAGTGACTTCGAAAAATGTGAGCATCATTTCGTCAAGTGTGCTTTCGCCTGCTGTAACAGTTATCGGCGGATTACTTGGGTTGTTATAATTGCTTGTTGTATTATCATAAGTTGCTACCGAATACAACATAGTGTTTGCGGGAACCTTCAACACTTTGCGAAACTGATAAAGTCCCTGCCAGTGAAAATTCCAATCGTTGATTGATATAAATGGAATAGTATCGTTGGCAGGTGTAACACCATAAGCGTCTATTGTTTTACCAATGAGATGTTGATGAGGTGCAACTCCAAGTATTGATAAATCAATATTCGGTAATTGATAATGTTCATGACAAGTTTTAACTGTGTTTGCAGGAATTATTAACGGCCACTCGGTTAACGATGCAGGATCAACATGATTAAGCGGCGCATAGAAAAACACCGGACGAATGAATGCACCTGTCTGATAAAAGAAATTAATAGAAGAATTATCTGACAAGCCATTACTGCCGGGAGCATAGTGAAACTGAATAACTATATCTGCATTTGCAGGAATATTAATGCCCATTCCATTGGGTAAAACAAAAGGCGCAGAACCGGGAACCCAAGCGCCAATTAATTGGGCACTGCTTGTTCCCACACCTCCAAAACCTTCGTAACCCGGATTCGGATCCTGATTATCTAATTGCTGACATACACCTGTTGTATCCCAATAAATCAAAGCATGATGAACGATTGCAGTATTGCCGGGAATAAATTCAATTGCTTTCATCATCTGATCTGCATTATATCCTGACGGAACAACAAAGCATCTGAAATCATCTGTGGCAACTGTAACAGTATAGTTTGGTAATTGCAAAACATTATCAGGAGTTCCTATCTGGCTTCCTGTTGGATAGTTTGGCAATGACGGCAGATTTGCAGTATTGCCTTCCGGCATTCCAGCACTTACCCAGTCATTTATTTTTTGAATATCACTCTGGCTCAACAATCTTTCATGCGCAAGGCGGCTGAAATTCGGATCCGGTGGCCAAGGCGGCATACGATGATTATTAATTGCATCAATCAATGAATATCCGGTATTAGTTGCATCAGCATAAGTCACTAACGGAAATGAAG
The DNA here is from genome assembly GCA_038326325.1 of Chitinophagales bacterium. GTDB lineage: Bacteria > Bacteroidota > Bacteroidia > Chitinophagales > UBA10324 > UBA10324. Next base: position 355,980 of record JBBQJW010000001.1, read on the forward strand.
CAATGTTTCCTGTTCGGTGACAGCTTGTGCAATTAGTATAAAAAATTGAAGCAATGTCATCGCAAAAAGTTGGTGTTTGCGCTGAAGAAAATTTTGCAGTAAAACTGATAGCTAAAAGGAGTAAGATTTTTTTCATGAAAAAAAATTTCGGGGTTATGATTTTCAAATGTAATAAAGGTTTAATTAAGTAGAAAATCGCGAAATAAATACCGCGCGATTCAAGTGAATGGTATTTACTTCGCGCTCAGAAGGTCAATTAAAAAAATCCCCATGAATAAAATTCTGTTTGCAGCTTGTAAAGCCACAATTGTTCCATCAGTTCCGACCGAAAAGGAAGTTGTTATTGAAAGCGGTGACGGTCACATTCACGGAAGTTTGTTGTTACCTGCAGATACAACTAAGCCGATGCCGCTTGTTATAATTATTGCCGGCTCCGGACCAACCGACAGAAACTGCAATCAAGCATCAATGAAATCGGATGCATTTAAAATGCTTGCTGATTCATTTGCCAAAAAAGGAATTGCAAGTTATCGTTACGACAAACGCGGAGTGGGTGCGAGCAATGATTATAAAATAAGTGAAGTCGATTTGCGTTTCGATGATTTTGTAACGGATGCGCTTGCATGTGTCAATCATTTCTGCGCAGATAAAAAGTTTTCGAAAATAATTGTTGCTGGTCATAGCGAAGGTGCGCTTATTGGAATTCTCGCAAGCAAACAATCAACTGTTACAGGTTATATTTCCATGTGCGGTGCAGGAAGACCAATAAGCGTTGTATTAAAAGAACAATTAAGCAAGCAGCCTGATGCCATTAAAAATGAGTGTAACAGAATTATAGACAGTTTGCAAAACGGAAAACTTGTGAAAAATGTAAATCCGATGCTCGTTTCGTTATTCAGAGAAAGTGTTCAGCCATATATGATTTCATGGATGAAGTACGACCCGGCAAAGGAATTTTCAGAATTGAAAATCCCTTCACTTGTGATTGAAGGTGACAGCGATGTTCAGGTTTCGGTTTTAGATGCAGAAACCTTGAAAAATGCAAACCCAACTGCTCAATACAAAATTGTTGCAGGCATGAATCATGTTTTAAAATCAGGATTTAAAAACCGCAACGAAAATCTTGCATCGTACAGTAAACCTGAGGTTCCCATCTCAGGTGAGTTTGTTAAGACTGTAACAGATTTTATTCTTGGAGTAAAATAATCTGAATTATCCGTAAATTATTTCTTCAGCATTTTAAATGCTTGCGACCATTGATTGCGAAGAAAACCCGGAATGCACCATAAAACCACCAATGGTTCAATTGCTCTTGCTGATTCAGCCTTGCCCATGTCTTCTGTTTCCCAATTGAATGCAGTTAGGATTTCTGTTACACTTTGTTTTGCCAAATCGTTATTACCACAGATGAACATAGTGGGTTTCACTCCGTCAAAATCCGGATTCACCATAAAAGCATTGCCAGCACATGAAAAAGATTTTACAAAATTTATTTCCGGAAAAGATTTTTGCAACTGCTCCATCAACGAATCATTCGGTCCTGTAAATAATTGAATCACTCCATTTACAGGTGGTAAATCCGCTATCGGATTAGTTGTATCAATAACTGTTTTCCCATTCAGGTTTTGAATTCCGGATTGTTCAATTACTTGCTTAGCAACATTTCCTTTTACTGCGAGAATAACAATTTCTCCATGCTGCGCCGCTTGTTCAAATGAATCAATCTTAAATTGATTTTCATTCTTCTCATTGAACTCTTTCAGTTTCGAAACATCGCGTGTTCCGAGCATCACATCACAACCTTGTTGCAAAAACCCTTTTGCCAATGCTTTCGCTACAGCGCCAGAACCGAGTATTCCTATTTTTTTATTCTTCATAAAATTTTGTTTTTATTTTCAGGTGTAACATTTATGTGAAATAAAAGTTTCCTGAAAAAATTAATTATCAAAAATTTTATTCTTTTCCTGAATTGAACCCCAATTCATCTTTTAATAACTCAACCGTATTAAAAACTATTGGACAGGTTTTATAACTCTCCATCACTCTTCTCCAGTAAAGTTTTAACTGTGCCTCATCAATGTATGGATACTGCGCACATGAACTGGGTCGCGATGCATAAATCGAACACATTTTGTTTTCGAGAAAAGTACATGGTCGCGCTTTCATGTAATAAATCATTGACCCCCTTTCCTGATTCATGTAATCATTCATAAAATCTTCGACACTCATATTTTTTTCAGAAGCAAGAACTGCAATTTCATCTTTCATCACTCCTGGTTGCATTTGCCTGCAACAATTTCCACATTGAGTGCAATCAATTTCCTTTTCAACTTCCGGGATAATTACATCCAATGTAAAATCAATCTGCTTCGATGGAAGGAGATGAATAAATTTTTGGAATGATTCATTCTCGATTTTCTTTTTGGCGAATAAATCAGGGAGAATTTCCGGTGTCTTGATGATGTCTTTCATTCGGTGCGAAAAATAAATAACGAAATAAAAATTTCGTGAGTAAGTAAGAATTTTAAAATCCACATTTCAATTACGGTCGCTTCTTCCTTAATATTGAACTATCAAAAAACCTTTTAAAATGAAATCACTTTACATCAAACTTCTTCTGCTGTCACTTGTTCTTATAGCGGGAATGAACAATCAATCAAAAGCATGTTATGCAAACTACACCCACACGAATGCCTGTGCTGGTGATACAGTTTGGTTTTATGCGCTCGACCTCTTTGCTGTTCACAGTTGGGATTTTGGAGACACCGTAAGCGGAAATCCGAACACTGCTTATGATGATACAGTATTCCATATTTACACAACACCAGGAACTTATTATGTCACACACTTCGATAACATCGGAGCTGAGTGGGCTTTCGAAACGCAGGTGATAACAGTTAGTGCTACTTGTTTTGGTGCGGTATTCAATCCTGTTTGCAGTGGTTCGCTTTCATTTACTTTTAATAATCAATCAATAGGTAGTAACCTGACTTATCAATGGACTTTTGGCGAACCATCTTCGGGAGTTAATGACACAAGTGTTTTGCTCAATCCTTACCACACCTATACAAATCCGGGGGCTTATACTGTTACACTTATAATTTCTGACGGAACCCAAACAGATACCACAACACAAACGGTGAATGTTTACACAAGTTGCATGAGTGCTTATATCAGTTACAATCTGAATCCATGTGCGAATGACACTACGCATTTCTATTACAACTTTTCAGGTGTAACAAATGTGCTCTGGAACTTCGGCGACCCTGCTTCGGGCATTGCAAATACCTCAACCGACATGGTGCCGATTCATATTTTCACTGCACCTGGATTGTATATTGGTTATGTGATATTTACTGATGGGGTTTACACTGATACACTAACAGTGATTACCGATGTGGTCGATTGCAATGTTTTTCCGGGTGATGCAAACCGAGATGGGCAAGTTACAGGCGAAGACATTTTAGCTCTTGCACTTTATTATGGCGACACAGGGGTTGTTCGTCCTGGTGCAACTTTAAATTTTACTCCGCAGGCGTGTACTGATTGGGGAACAACATCGAGCACTTTCACAGGAAATATGTATCTGAACGATATGGTGAATTTGAAAAATGCCGACTGTAACGGTGATGGAATTATTAATGATTTAGATGTGCAAGCAATTACACAAAACTTTGGAATGATTTCGCATCCGCACAATATTAAATCACAAATGCAATTGGTTCCTCCGGGTGCGCCTCATTTAAGCATTGATTTAAGCTCTACCATGTATGATGGCTGGAATGATACAGGTATCGCTACTATTAATCTTGGGAAAAGTGTTACACCCGCAACTAACATTTATGGAGTTTCTCTTACCATTCAATATGACCCAAGTTTAATAGCAGGAAATACAATCGCTGTAGATTTTTCCAATTCATGGTTAGATACAACTGGTAACCCAAATCTTATTTCCGTTTATCATAATGACGAAATAAATGGGGTACTCACAATTGCGCTTGCAAGAATAAATCATGTTTGCAAAAGTGGTTTTGGAGAAATTGCAAAAATCACTTTTGGTTTTGCTGGTAACGATGGAATAATAAACCTGAATATTAAAGAAAATGCAAAAGTGATGACCAATAATATGTTTGGAAACAGCGGATTCATTCAGAATTTCATTGATATAAATCTTGATAATGGAACATCAAATGTTATCTGGGGTGGCATCAACGAAATTTCTCTCAACAACAATCTCACTCTCTATCCATCACCAGCGACTGATGAATTATTTATTTCTTCAAAAGAAAATATTCATGCCGGAGAAATGAAAGTTTATGATGCGGCAGGAAAATTATTATTTGGCAAGAAAATGAATGGAATGAATTCAGAAATTGATGTTCAACATTTTGCTGAAGGAGTTTATCTGCTTGAAGTGATTGATGGCACGAATGTTTACAGAAATAAATTTGTAGTGAGCAAGTAATCCCTGAAAATAAAATTGAAAAAGACCTCCCCGATAAAATAATCGGAGCGGTCTTTTTTGTTTTACAGAAATATTATTCTGTTATCATTCATCGAATATCTTCACGCTCTCAAATTTTTCAATGAAAAAAATCCTCTCTGCGTTTCTGATTTTTCAACTTTCAGTTCTCGCCTTTAATTCTTCAGCTCAGGTCCCTTACCCAGTCACAAAACTTCCTGCTGATGCTCCGCAATGGGAAATTGAAATGTTCAAGCCCGGTGTTACACCCGATGCTGTTGCAGATTTATATGAACAGTATTATGCCACTCACGATTTTGTAAAAAATTTTTACACTCAGTATTACAAGCACTGGATGATGAAACATGCTCGCGACAATGATGGTGCATTGTTCAATCTTCCTTTAGATGAAAATAAATTCAGCGAGCAGAAATATTTACAGAACACACATCAACATAATTTAGAAAAAGCAAGTGTATGGCAATGTATTGGTCCGATTGATTTCGATCATCATGCTGCGAGCACAAGCTATGCGCCGGGTGCCGCGCATGTTTATACAGCAGAACAATCCTTTTCCGACCCGAATACTCTGTATGCTGGAACAGCGAATGCAGGTGTGTGGAAGAGTATTGACAAAGGCGAAAACTGGACGAACCTTACAAAAGACATGATGCTCTCGCAGGTGCGTGCGCTTGAAATTGATTTTACAGATCCGAATATTATTTATTTCAGCGGAGGCGGAAAAATTTATAAATCTATTGATGGTGGTTCAAGTTGGAATGCCACAGGCAGTGTAACATTTCAATCAGCTTTTGTTGATGCAAATGATATAATGATGTCAACTATAAATCATAACGAACTATGGGCTGCAACCGGAACAGGTCTTTGGTACACCAATGATGGGGGCACAAACTGGAATCAATTAATGAGCGGAGTGTGGCAGGAATTGGAAGTGAAACCAAATGATATAAATATTATGTACGCAATAAAACAAACCGGAGTAAAAACAGAATTTTATAAATCAACTGATGCGGGTCAAACATTTACCATTCGCCTTGGCGGTTATCCAGTTGCACTTTCGCCAAATGAACAGAAGAGAACTGAGATAACTGTTACACCTGCTGCTCCGAATATTGTTTATGCTTTTTGCACAGGTGTTGCCAATGCAGGATCAGGTTTGTACGGAATATATGTGAGCCACGATGCCGGTGAAAACTGGAATTTTCAATGCTGCGGAACCGGCCCTGGTGGAGTTCCGGACACAGGCACGAATAAAAATTTATGCGGCTGGGATGATAAAGGCGGTGATGATGGCGGACAATATTATTATGATTTGGCAATGGCAGCTTCACCCTTCGATTCTAATGAAATACATATTGGTGCTGTAAATCATTGGGTGAGTTATGATGCTGGAGTGAATTGGAATTGTCCCGCAAAATGGAGCCATAGTGATAAACCAAACTATGTTCATGCTGATATTCATGATATTCATTTTTACAATAACAACTGGTGGATTTCATGTGATGGTGGAATTTTTTATTCCGCATCGCTCGGTGACACTTTCACAAAAAACAATATGGAATTGCCGGAACTGATTTCTGGGGTTTCGGGATGGGTGAATGGGATGGAGATGAAGTGATGGTAGGCGGAACTTATCATAACGGCACACAACTTAAAGACAACAATGTTTATGAAAACGATTGGATGAGTACAATGGGAGGTGACAATATTCTCGGTGCTGTAAACTATGCAGAGCCGAATATCATTTTTTCTGATTATGGTCGCCATCAGCTTTCGCACGACAGAACAGTTGATTTACAAAATATCGGAGCAGGAATGTTGCCGAGTGAATCATATATTGTTGGAGAGAATGGTGATTTGGAATTTAATCCGCGTGTATGGGGGAAAGTTTACATCGGTCGTGATTCATCCATTTGGATTTCTGAAGACAATGGATTGAGTTATCAATTGCTTCACAGTTGGGGAAATGGAAAAATTACTTCGATAGAAGTAGCTCCGTCAAATCCTGATGTGATTTATGCCTGTTATTATTTGAGTTACGGAGGATTAAAAAAATTATACAAATCAATTGATGCCGGAGCAACCTGGGTTGATGTTACACCGGCATCGTCAGTATTTAACAATGCATCAACAGCTATTCCATTTGATATAGCTGTAAGCAGTACAAACGAAAATGAATTGTGGCTGGTAAGAACACCTCAGAGTTCGGGTCAAACAAACCTTAATGGCTACAAAGTATTTAAAACAATGGATGGCGGAACTACCTGGCAGAATTTAACAACTGTAACACTCGATGGCGAATACATCACATGCGTTGAACATCAGCGAGGAACTGATGGAGGAATTTATATTGGAACCCGCCGTGCTGTTTATTATCGGAATAATATTATGCCAGATTGGGTGCTTTATAATTCAGGATTGCCTGTAAGCGCATTCTCCACTCAGGTTCAAATAGATTACAAAGATCAGAAAGTGGTGAATGCCGGAAATCGAAGCGTGTGGGAGGCACCGCTATATGAATCGTCAACTGTTCAGGCATTAATTTCTGCTGATAAAAATATTGTTCACTGCACCCGCGATACAGTTTACTTCGACGACCACTCGAACATGGCAGATTTGAATCCGACCTGGAGTTGGTCTTTCCCGGGGGGAAATCCTTCATCATCAACTATTCGAAGTCCGAAAGTGGTTTATGCGAACACAGGAATTTATTCTGTTACACTTACCGTAACCAATACAGCAGGAACATCAACGCAAGCACTTGATAGTTTTATTACAGTATTTAATGAATGTGTTGCTGATACAGTTCCGGGAAATTGTTTGAATTTAAATGGCACAGATGCAAAAGCTTCTGGGCCTGCTTTAAATCTCAATTCAAATCATGTTACTATCACCGTTTGGATAAAACCCATCGGAGTTCAGAATGATTGGGGCGGAATAATATTTTGCCGTGGTGGAAACACTACTGCTGGTATAAGTATAAAGAATGATAATGAAATTAGAATTCACTGGAATAATTCTCAATGGAGTTGGAGCAGTGGATTATTCGCACCTGATAATGAATGGTCTTATATCGCATTAAGCGTAACACCTGATTCAGCTACATTATATGTTAATGGTATTCAATCAACTGACCATACTTCGTTTTCGATCGAAGAATTTAATAGTGCCATAAATATTGGCGAAGATCCGAATGGGGGTGGTCGATTTTTTACTGGAAAAATAGATGAGGTATGTATTTACAATCGTTCACTTTCAAAAAATGAAATTCGGGAATTGATGCACCTCACAAAAAAACCACAGGATGATTTATCACTCGTTCGCTATTATCAATTTGATGAAAGCGGGGGACCCATTCTTGATAAGGTTGGAACTTTCCATGCAAATCTGAATGGCGGAGCATCACGAATTAAATCTTCTGGCCCTTTTGGTGGTGGTTTCAGTTATCGAAAAAATATAACTGCTACAGGAACCCATTCATTTCTTAATACGGGTTTCATTATTAACTGGAATGGTGGTTCAACATTACCAGATGGCGATGTAGTTGTTTCAAGAATCAATTTAAATCCCGATCAGATTCCATCACTAAATTGGAATGCTCGAAGCTATTGGATAATGGATAACTATGGTGTAAACGATGTATTCACTACACCTCAAACAATCAACTTCGTTGGAATAGGAAATGTAAGTGTAACAGATGCAGCAAATCCAAATCGGTTTAAAATTTTCCTACGCTCACACAATGCAGACGGCAATAGCTGGGGCAATGCGGCCGATAGTGCAGATAATTGTACTCAGGGAACAGATGGAAATTCGACATTTAATAGTATAGGTGCATTCAACTCTTCGTGCCAAATGGATATCATAAACAGTTCAATTGTTGTAGTTGGAGAAGAGTTAATTCAAACTGAAAATTTTCAAACTTCATTCAATGTTTATCCAACATTGGTGGAATCGGGAAATATGATTCATGTAAAAACAAGTCTTGATGGTGAATGCAAATTTGTTTTGTCTGATATGGAAGGAAAAAAATTACTCCTGATTTCGTTTACTAAAGAGACTGTTGTGAATACAAAAAATCTTTCAGCAGGACTTTATACCTATTCTGTGATGTCGAATAATTATCAGCAGAATGGAAAAATTGAAGTAATAAAATAATTCAATTATTCTTTTTCGGGGACTTTGGGAGAGGTCTACCTCCTACCATTCATTGGTAGTTTTTAACTACTTATCGCACATAAGGCGCCACTCGTCGTTTTTATTGTCGTTGGTCAAGGCTCATCATTCAGATTTGCTCCTCACTTAAAAACAAGAAGAATGAAAAAACTTTTTACCCCCCTTGTCGCCCTCACTATGTTTGTCTGTTGTTGCTTTACGCTTACAACAATCACATCAAACGCATTTGCTGCCAATGCAAATGCCTCGTTGGTTTCTAACGAAACAACAACTAAACCGAACCCAGTTTCGGTTTCTTCATTTCCGGTGTCGCCAATTGTTATTGGCGGATTAACCGTTGCTCCTACCTGTTATGGTGGGAGTAATGGCTCAATAAACATTACCGTTACAGGCGGTGTGCTTCCTTACTCATATCTATGGAGTAATGGTGTTACTTCCGAAGATCTAAACGGAATAGTTGCCGGAAGTTATTCAGTTACTGTAACAGATGCAGCCGGAACAACGAAAGCCAAATCAATGAATGTGGCTTCTGCCATAATCATTCAAGGATATACAACTTGCAACAGAGTATGCTATGCTTCATGTAACGGTACAATTGATTTAACAATGATGAACGGTACAGCGCCTTTCACTTATCACTGGTCAAACAATGCAACTACTGAAGATCTTATTAATTTATGTGCTGGTGTTTATTCTGTTACTGTAACAGATGCCAACGGTTGTACAAAACTTATTTCTGCTCAGATTCAGTCTTACACACAGATAATTTTAGCCGTTGCAAAAACAGATTTGAATTGCAATGGTCAATGTATAGGTGCAATGGATTTAACAGTATCTGGCGGAACGGCACCTTACACTTATGCATGGAGCAATGGTGCAACAACTCAGGATATTTTAGGATTGTGCGCCGGACCTTATTCAGTAACTGTTACAGATTTTAACGGATGTTCGAAAGTTAAATCATTAAACATTTTGCAACCATTACAACTTGGTTTGTCGTTAACACCGAACATTATTCCATGCTATAGCGTTTGTTCAGGAACTATAAATGCAACAGTAACAGGCGGAACTGCTCCTTATACTTTTAACTGGAGCAATAGTGCGACAATTGAAGATTTATCAGGTGTATGCGCAGGTGATTATTCATTAACAGTAACAGATGCTAAAGGATGTTCAATTCCTGCTTCAACAACCGTATTGCAACCACAATCACCACTGAGTGCCTCGACTGTAACAACGGATGTAAACTGCAACACTACCTGTGGCGGTACAATTGATTTAACTGTTACAGGCGGAACTGCTCCTTACACTTATGTATGGAGTAATGGCGCAACAACTGAAGACCGCACCGGATTATGTCTTGGATTTTATTGTGTAACAATTACTGATGCCAATCAGTGCCAGGCCATTAAATGTGCTATTATTAATCAAACCATTCCTCCGGTAGTTTCTTTAACAGGAACTAACTTGGTTTGTAACGGTCAATGTAACGGTAGTGCTGATTTGACTATTGTATCTGAAAATGCTCCTTTCACTTTTAGTTGGAACAATGGCGAAACAACAGAAGACCTTTCAGGATTATGTGCAGGTGAATATTGTGTAACTGTTACAGATGTAAACGGATGTACTGCCTCAGCATGTATCACCATTACTCAACCTGATGTAATGCTTTGTTTAGTTCATTGCGAAAATCATCCTTTGTGTCATGATGCATGCACTGGTTATGCTCAAACTACCATTGCAGGCGGAACTGCTCCATTTTCATATTACTGGAACACAGCTTCTACCGAAGATGAACTCGAAAATTTGTGCGAAGGATTATATTGCGTAACAGTAACAGATGCGAATGGCTGCACTTGCGAATCTTGTGTTTTCATTACAGCTCCTACTACTCTCGAAGCAACTATCAATTCTAATAATGTTTCTTGTAATAATTTATGCAACGGAACTGCAACAGTAACGGCAAATGGCGGAACTGCTCCTTACACTTACTTGTGGTATAATGGAACGACCAATGCTAATGTAAACGGTTTATGTGCAGGCCAGTACTGTGTAACAGTATATGATTCTCATCTATGTTCACTTGTTAAATGTGTTAATATTTCACAACCCGACGAATTAACTGCAATTACTAATCAATCAAACAACAGTTGTTTTCAATCATGTAACGGAACAGCAAGTGTAACTGCTAATAGCGGAACTGCTCCTTACACTTACTTATGGTATAATGGAACTACCAATGCTAATGTGAGCGGTTTGTGTGCAGATCAGTACTGTGTAACAGTTTATGATGCTCACCAATGTTCAATTGTTAAATGTGTTACCATTACACAGCCTGATGTTTTAGGTGCAACTACCAATCAATCAAATAACAGTTGTTTTCTATCATGTAACGGAACTGCGAGTGTAACAGCTTTTGGCGGTACTGCTCCTTACTCATACTTCTGGTATAACGGAAACACAAATTCAAGCATAAACGGCTTGTGTGCTGGTCAGTACTGCGTAACAGTTTACGATGCTCACCAGTGTTCAATTGTTAAATGTGTTACCATCACTCAACCTTACGAAGTTTCAGCTTCCATAATTGGTACTGATGCTTCTATCTGCATTAATCCAAACTGTAACGGTTTAGCAAATCTTTCAGTATCAGGCGGAACTGCTCCCTACACTTATCTATGGAGTAACGGCGCGACCACTGAAGATGTAAGCGGACTTTGCCCAGGAACTTATTCCGTAACAGTTAAAGACGCAAACCTTTGCCCTAAAACTGCATGGGTTACTATTAACTGCAGTCACATCTGCAACATTTATGTTACGGGTTATATTCTGAATATTGGTTGTGGTGGAAATTGTAATGGTTCAATTAACATCACTGTATCAAATGCAACTTCACCAACTTATCACTGGTCAAATGGTGCAACTACAGAAGATGTAAACGGATTGTGTGCCGGAACTTATACAGTTACAGTTACTGACGCTTATCAATGTTCTGCGATTCAGTCTTTCACAGTAAATCAGAATGCTCCGATTATCGTAACTATCATTTCAGTTAACAATACAAACTGTAACAGTGGATGTTGCAATGGAACTGCAAGCGCAAGTGCTACAGGCGGAGTTGCTCCATACACTTACCACTGGTCAAACAGTTCAAACAACGCAAACATTAGTTCTTTGTGTGCCGGAACTTATACTGTAACAGTTACTGATGCATCGGGTTGCACTAAAACTGCTTCTGTTTGCATCACTTGTGTTACACCTTGTGTTTTAACACTTACAGGAGTTTCAACAAATGTTTCTTGCAACGGTGGAAACAATGGTTCAATAGATTTATCGGTAAGTGGTGGTTCTAACTACACTTATCACTGGAATAATAATGCAACTACTCAGGACATTAACGGATTGGCTGCCGGTTCTTATTCAGTAACTGTTACAAGTGCAGGCGGATGTTCAGGTGTGAAGAGTTTCACTATCTGTCAGCCATCAGCAATTTGTGCATCTGTTTCAGGTTACAACACTTGTTATGGTTCATGCAACGGTATTGCTGACTTAACTGTTTCAGGTGGTACTGCTCCTTACTCTTATCACTGGTCGAACAATGCTTCAACTCAGGATCTTTGCAGTCTTTGTGCAGGAACTTATAGTGTTACAGTTACTGATGCTAATCTTTGTTCAGTTGTAAAAACTGTTTGCATTGTTTCAAATTCA
>JBBQJW010000002.1:0-242777 GCA_038326325.1 Chitinophagales bacterium
ATTGGTGTCTTCATTTTTCCAATGAAAAATTTTCTGCGAACTTTCTGTTTGCAATTGTCTTGCTTCTAATCTGATGTAAGAATTATCTGTGGGCTTGTATTCTCCGCCAAGTGTTACACCCCAAAGATTTAACCCGGTGATTATATTTTCATCAGTCACAAGGGTTCCGCCCATGAAACCTTCAGGGTCATTGAAATATTCGAAGCGGGTATAGAACGCATCATTTTTACAACATTGAAATTTTAAACTTGATACTGCGCTCATCATATTAACTGTTTTGCTATGAAAAGCAATGTCAGAATTCTGTTGCAAACAATAATCTCCGCCTACCTGAATTTTAAATTTGCTGATTTGATAATTTACAAAAAGATTATTGTGAATCCGAAGATGTGTAACAGTGTCCCCCGTTGGTGTATCATCACCAATATAATTACTGTAGCCAATATTCCCTTTATCACTTAACGCATAAGTTATTAAAGCGCCGAACGATTTTTTTTGATTGTTGTCTTCATACATGTTGTAACCATTCAAGGCATATAAACTAATTGCGAGTTTATCATTTGGATTATAACTCAATCTCAATCCGCTTTCAAAATATGGTTCCATAAAAGTGTTTACAGAAACTGAACTGCAAAAATTTTCTTTCGGCAACAATCCTTCTGTACCAAAATGAGTTCTGAAAAATCCGGCATCGAGCCACATCTTTTTACACATTCTGACTCCGATATGCGCCTCTAAAATATTATTGAAAGTTCCTGACCACGCACTGCGTGGAATATCTCCATACATTACTGAAGCAATAGCACGAATTTTTTCAGCATCATATTGAAAAGTCAGGGTTGCGATATTCAATCCCAACTGATTGCTTCGTGGAGAAACCGAAGGAAACTTCTGGTAATTATTTCCATCGCCAACTGAATCAGTATAATAAGCATAATATGCATCAGCATAACCACTAATAGAAATTTTTGCTGAATCTTTTTTTGTTTGAGAAAAACTTTTGAAAGAAAATAAAATGCAAATCGAAATTGTGAAGCATTGCAAATTGGTTTTATTCATACTTAAAATTTATTTATGTCGGGAAACAAAATATTCAGATTATTTGAATTGTTCAAATTTCACTTCATAACAAATTTTTATAAGTGTTTAGCGAAATGGAATTTCAGATTAAGGTTTCCCGGTGAATTTTTTTTTGGAATTCTCTTCCCTCGAAAATTATATTTGACCGTTTAACAAATTAATTATGGTAGGCGCGAAAGAAATTATCAAAGTTCAAAATCTCGTAAAAAAGTATGGAGATTTCACGGCGGTGAATGGAATCAATTTCGATGTGTATGAAGGAGAAATTTTTGGTTTGCTCGGTCCGAACGGCGCAGGTAAAACAACCACGCTTGAAATTATTGAAACACTCAGAGAAAAATCTGGCGGAGAAGTTTTCGTTGATGGAAAATCGGTTGACACACAGCAGGATGAAATAAAAAAAATTATTGGTGTGCAATTGCAAGCCGCCGGATATTACCCAAGTTTGAATCTTACTGAACTGCTTTCGCTTTTCAGCGGATTGTATAATGTTGATATTGATAAAATGAAAACTTTAAAATCTGTGGGGTTGGAAGATAAAGTGAAAGCAAAGTTTAAAGAACTCAGTGGCGGACAGAAACAAAGATTCAGTATTGCAACAACTTTAATTAACAATCCTAAAATTGTTTTTTTGGATGAACCTACAACAGGATTAGACCCGCAGGCAAGAAGAAATCTATGGGATTTAATTAAAAGCATTCGAGATAATGGAACTACAGTTGTAATCACTACTCATTACATGGACGAAGCAGAACAATTGTGCGACCGTGTTGGAATTATGGAAGCAGGAAAAATTATTTCACTCAATACTCCAGATGCTTTGATTGATGAATTACTCGCAACAGGATTTACAAAACCAAAAGATGTGAAGGGCGCGAACCTTGAAGATGTTTTTATTTCTCTAACAGGTCATGAATGGAATGACGAATAATGAATGTGAGAATTTAGAATTTCGATTTTAGATTATTTCTGATTTAAGATTTTTCGATTTGAATACATGAAAAAAAAAGCACAGTGAAAAAATATTCTCAGATACGAGCAATGCTCGCAATTACAAAAGCAAGTTTCAGAAGCAGTACACGCAGCCCGAGTGCTGTTGTGTTCACACTTGCATTCCCGCTTATTTTTATTTTGGTTTTCGGTTTTATCGGAAACAGTGGAGGAGTGCGAGTTCATGTTGCAGTTGATTCAACTAGTGATACACTTAACGCAATTTATAAAGTGATGAGCAATCATCAGGCGATTAATTTATATTCTGATAGTGATTCGGAAATTTATCATGAATTAAAAAAAGGCGACCTTGATGCAATTGTTCATATAGAAAAAAAGGATTCAGGATTTGTAGTGAAGGTTTCCACATCGGATGTATCAGTGCAAAACGGGCAACTGTTTAAAGGAATGGTGAAAGAAATTATCAGCGAAATGAATTTGCATGTGATGCCGAATATCGCTTTACCATTTTCAATGGAAGACCAACCTGTAATTCACGGGCGCGAATACAAAACAATTGATTTTATTCTTCCCGGTCAGTTAGGATTTTCATTGCTTAGCACCGGAGTTTTCGGAACTGCATTTGTGTTTTTAAATCTTCGTCAAACATTGGTTATAAAAAGATTTTTTGCCACACCAATCAAGCGGCCATATATTGTTGTTGGCGAAGCATTGAGCAGAATGATATTCGGAT
Organism: Chitinophagales bacterium; assembly: GCA_038326325.1. GTDB lineage: Bacteria > Bacteroidota > Bacteroidia > Chitinophagales > UBA10324 > UBA10324. The sequence goes on from JBBQJW010000002.1 coordinate 2,765, forward strand.
TGATTGGTGCAATTTTTATTTTATCAATTGGGCATTTCGCATTTGGGTTCACAATGATTCACGGCTTTACTACTTTCTTCACCATGTTGATGCTCGCAGCAATCGGGCTAATAATTTTTATGGGATTCGGATTTGTAGTGAGTGGCTTAGCAAAAAATGAAAGTGCTGTTCCTCCTCTTGCGAATCTTATTACCCTTCCTCAATTCCTTTTATCAGGAACATTTTTCTCCACCAATAATTTTCCTTCGTGGTTACAACCAATATGCAAAGCTTTACCACTTACCTATTTGAATGATGCAATGCGAAAAGTTTCTTTTGAAGGTGCAGGACTATTGGACATCAGTCACGATTTACTGATACTTGGAATTTGGGGAGTGATAGTTTATGCCCTAGCTACAAAATTATTTAAGTGGGAATAAAAAATAAGTTGTCATTTCATTTTTAATTTCTCGATTATTTCAGTTGACATTTCATCTGCATCTTTTCCATAAGCAGAAACTAATACTCCTTTCAGTTTATGTTTGGTTGAAGAGATGGCGTAAACAATTTCTTCATCTTCAGCGCTGCTGTCACCTTCAAACCGATAGAACTTATCTATTGCAAAATCAGCGGGATGGATTTTCAAGTCAAGATTTTTGCACTCTACGCAATTTGTTTGCAAATTAAAATCTTCTGTATAACCATTTGACTGTAACAGTGCGATTGCTTCTGAAAGTGTTTCGGGATTTTTCATAAAACTCAAGTTGAGATTTTAAAAATAAAATATTTTTTCGCTTCAGCATTCGCTCATTCCTTCAAAAGAAACTGAATATTCCTTTTCATTCCAGAAAGTTTGGTTCTTTTTAAAGGAGAATCTTTGAATGTTTTACTGAAAACTTCATCAGTCATTTCAATCCATTCTTTAGTAGTGATGTTTAATTTATTTTCAGAGGCGATAAATTGTTTTTCCTGATGCGGTTTCGAAAAGCGATTCCACGGACACACATCCTGACAGACATCGCAACCGAAAGCCCAATTATCCATTTTGTTTTTAAACTCATTGGGAATTTGTTCCTTCAGTTCAATGGTTAAATATGAGATGCACTTGCTCCCATCAATAACTGTATTCGGGAGAATTGCTTCTGTGGGACAAGCATCAATACATTTTGTACAGGTGCCACAATAATCTTTTGCGAGCGGTGTATCAGTTTGTAATTCAAGGTCAAGAATTAATTCAGATAGAAAATAAAATGAGCCGGAGTTTTTATTGATCAGGTTTCCATTTTTTCCAACCCAGCCCAATCCGCTTTTCGTTGCCCATGTTTTTTCCAGCACAGGACCTGAATCAACAAATGCACGACCACTCACTTCACCAACTGTTTCGTGAATAAAATTCAAGAGCTGTAACAGTTTTTCTTTAATCACCAAGTGATAATCTTTTCCGAAAGCATACTTTGAAATTTTCGGAAAACCATCTTGTTGGTTTTTCTCAGGAAAATAATTCAGCATTAATGAGACTACTGACTTTGCGCCCGGTACTAATTTTCTTGGGTCAACACGCATATCAAACCAGTTTTCCATGTACTGCATTTTCCCATGCATTCCTTGCTTCAGCCAAACCTCTAATCTCCTTGCATCTTCATTCAACAATTCAGCTTTCGAAATTCCACAGAAATCAAAACCAAGCCGTCTGGCTTCATCTTTAATTAATCGGGTGTAACGGTCAGTTGAATTCAATTCCATCAGCAATCAAAAATAATTGCTCAGATTTGAAAATGCTTTTTATTAATTTCGAGGTAAACAAAATTAAGCATGAAAAGAAAATTGATTGCAATCTTCATCATTTTTAGTTTTTCACTTTTCACTTTTAGTATATCCGGTTGCGGCAGTTCAAATACAACCGATGTAAAAACTACCCCTGAAATGGAAGAATTCATGAAAGCACTTGATGGAAAATATCAAAGTGTAACAGATGCAATAACTAAGTTTGCTGTTAAACCCGATTTGAATACTGCAGATATGGACACAAAAGATTTACGCGATCCGGTAATTATTTCGGCAAGTGTGAATGGCGGCTCGACCTGTTACACCATTAAGACCAACGACGGAGCCAAAGATTGTCAATATGAATTATGCTGGGAGAACGGAAAAATTTCTTCCATCACCGATAAATCTCCTTAGTAAATCAGTTGTTGATTTTTAGAACTCTGAAGGCAAAGCAGCAAGTGCTTTGCTCTTCACTTTAATAATTCCAACCCAGTTGAAAAATAAGATCACCGGATAAAGAGGATCAATCTCGTACCATCTTTTTCCAAAGTTTATTGCTGATGGATACTTATGGTGATTGTTGTGATAAGATTCGCCCAACATTAAGACATCAATTCGAAATAAATTCTTCGAAGTATTATCTTGTTCGTATTTAACATTGCCATACTTGTGTGCGAACCAGTTAATGATTGCTCCATGGAAAGGACCCATTACTATTTGAATAGGAAGCAACAAAAAGAACCAAGCTGAAGGTGCAAAAATTACATAGAAGGCAACATAAAGTCCAACCCACAAAATTCTTGAGAACCAGGTGTGACCAAAATTGTCAATCCATTTCCAATCGGGAAGATTTTTTTCAAAGCGCTCTTCAAAATTTATTTTGCGCTTAAACAAATCCATATAAACCTTTGCTGTAGTCCACATCATTGAGAAAATGCTCCCGAAATATTTTGGTGAGTGCGGGTCCTTTTCTGTATCAGTATAAGCATGATGCGCGCGGTGCAGAATTGCATAGGTGCGTGGACTAAGGTACGACGAACCTTGAAAGAGGTAAGAGAAAACATAAAATACTTTTTCCCAGAATTTATTCATCGTGAATGCGCCGTGAGCAGCATAGCGATGATAAAAAAACGATTGAGTGAAAAGTGAGAGGTACCAGTGAAGTACGAAGAAGAGAATTATTGCAACCATAATTTATTGAGACGGCTAAGTAACGATTTAATTGTTTGACCTTTAAAATTAAAGGGTGTTGTAAGCAACAATGATAACTAAAGTTGACTATTCCGACAAAATTGTATTAACCGAATTGTTCCAAACAATTTTATTTTTAGTACTACATAAATTGGATCCAAATGAAAAAACTTACTTTTCTTTTTATTGTAATTTCTTTAATGTCTGTCGGGGTAAACGCACAGACCGTTATTCTTGACGAAAGTTTCGAAAATAATTCGTGTACAGGAAATGCATATGAACTCACAAACAATTGGCCTGATACAATACAGAATTCATGGGAAATAGATGGAGGCACAATGGATTTGATTACTACAAATTCATGTGCTGACCCCTCGGCGGGCGATTGGTTTGTGAGTTGTAACCAAACAGCAGGCGGATGGCCTTACATGGCTTTTAGTATTGGACTTTTGTCGCCAACCGTTCCAGGTATTCAGTATTCGCTTTTGTTTGATAAAATTTTTTGTGGACCTAATTCTTCGCCAATTGATGTTGGTTTTTCAAATGATAGCACTTTGATTGGAACCGCACTTCATACTTTTTCTGCACCCACAACAGGCAATTGGGTAACCGATACTTTTCTTTTTACAGCAACAGCAAGTACGAAATTTCTAACAGTAAATGTGGGTGTTACAGGTAGCACAGGTACAATTGGTCTCGACGATTTTATTCTCACTGCTCTTACAACTTCTGTAAACGAAATAAATTCTTCATTCAATTCAGTTTATGTTTTTCCTAATCCGGTTGAAAGTCAAGTTACAGTTAACTCAAATCAGACATCAGAAAAAATAATTTCCATTTCAGATGTTTTGGGAAGAGAAGTGTTTCATCAATTCTCGAATCATAAATCTGAAGTTATTAATCTGCAGTCTCTTTCACAGGGAATTTATTTTCTCCAATGCGGTGATTCATTCCCTGTTAAGGTAATGAAACTATAATCGGATTTTTTTATTAGCAGTTGTTTTGACTTCCCAAGAATTGTTCTTGTTGTCAGTCTTATATTGTTTTCTAAGTCACAAAGTCTTTATCGTGTTCTGATTCAGGTCATAATTTCTTGTTTGTATTTGAATTAACTTAACGGCTTCGTATTTGAGATTTCGAAACGAAATAAAAATTAACCATGAACTTAAATCAATTCACCATTAAATCGCAGGAAGCCGTTCAGAAGGCACAGGAAATTGCAACAGGATTTCAGCAACAACAATTGGATACAGCGCATATTCTGAAAGGAATAATTGAAGTGGATGAAAATGTTACACCTTTTCTGTTGAAGAAATTGGGTGTGAATATTTCTCTGCTCGAACAAAAGATAGATGCAATCATTCAGAAGCGTCCGAAGGTTTCAGGCGGTCAGGTTTATTTATCGAACGAAGGGAATACAGCAATTGCGAAAGCGCAGTCACTCTTAAAAGAATTCGGTGATGAGTTTGTTTCCATCGAACATTTGTTGCTTGGAATTCTTTCCTGCAAAGATGAAGCCGCTCAGTTGTTAAAGGAAAGTGGCGTGAATGAAAAGGATTTGAAAACTGCGATTAAAGAATTGCGTAAAGGCAGCACAGTCAAAGATCAGAATGTGGAATCAACTTATAATGCACTGAACAAGTACGCAAAAAATTTAAACGACCTTGCTCAGAACGGAAAACTCGATCCTGTTATCGGGCGCGATGAGGAAATCCGCAGAGTGTTACACATTCTTTCGCGGCGCACAAAAAATAATCCGGTGTTGGTCGGTGAACCAGGAGTTGGTAAAACTGCAATTGCTGAAGGCATTGCGCATCGGATTGTAAATGGTGATGTTCCAGAAAATTTAAAATCAAAAATCATTTATTCGCTTGATATGGGAGCGCTGATGGCAGGAGCAAAGTATCGTGGCGAGTTCGAAGAAAGATTGAAAGCCGTTGTTCGTGAAGTGACTGAAAGCGAAGGGGAAATAATTTTATTCATTGATGAAATTCATACACTCATTGGTGCGGGTGCAGCGGAGGGAGCAATGGATGCAGCGAATATTTTAAAGCCCGCTCTCGCTCGCGGCGAATTAAGAACAGTTGGTGCGACAACGCTAAACGAGTATCAGAAATATTTTGAAAAAGATAAAGCGCTCGAGCGTCGGTTTCAGAAAGTGATGATTGACGAGCCGAATGAAGAAGATGCGATTTCAATTCTTCGTGGATTGAAGGAACGATACGAAACGCATCACAAGGTTCGTATAAAAGACGAGGCGATTATTTCAGCGGTTGAATTATCAAACCGTTACATCAGCGATCGTTTTCTTCCCGATAAAGCGATTGATTTAATTGACGAGGCCGCAGCGAAGTTGCGTTTGGAAATGGATTCTCTCCCTGAAGAACTGGATGAAATAGAAAGAAGAATCCGTCAGTTGGAAATTGAACGCGAAGCTATCAAGCGTGAGAAAGACGCGAAGAAAGTAAAAGAGTTAAGCGAAGAGATTGCAAATCTTTCTGAAGAAAGAAATAACCTCAAAGCGAAGTGGCAGGCGGAAAAAGAAGTAGCGAACGCGGTGCAGGAAATAAAATCTTCAATTGAAAATTATAAACTCGAAGCGGAGCAGGCAGAGCGTGCGGGTGATTATGGAAAGGTGGCTGAGATTCGTTACGGAAAAATCCGTGATGAGGAATTGAAGTTGAAAAAACTCGAGGAGGATATTAAGAAAATGAATCAGGGTTCGCGCATGTTGAAAGAGGAAGTGGATGCCGAAGACATCGCTTCTATCGTTTCGAAGTGGACGGGAATTCCCGTAACGAAAATGCTGCAGAGTGAAAAAGAAAAACTGTTACACCTGGAAACGGAGCTTCATAAGCGAGTAGTCGGGCAGGAAGAAGCCATCACCGCAGTGAGTGATGCCATCAGAAGAAGTCGTGCAGGATTACAAGACCCGCGCAAACCAATCGGTTCGTTTATTTTTCTGGGAACAACAGGAGTTGGTAAAACAGAACTCGCGAAAGCGCTCGCCGAATTTTTATTCAACGACGAAGCGGCCATGACGCGAATTGATATGAGCGAATACCAGGAGCGCCACGCTGTATCGCGATTGATTGGAGCGCCTCCCGGCTATGTTGGTTACGACGAAGGAGGTCAGTTAACTGAAGCGGTTCGCCGCAAACCTTATTCTGTGGTGCTGCTCGACGAAATTGAAAAGGCGCATCCCGATGTGTTCAACATACTGTTACAGGTGCTGGATGATGGAAGACTGACTGATAACAAGGGCAGAACGGTAAACTTCAAGAACACCATCATCATTATGACAAGTAACATGGGTTCGCATGTGATACAGGAAAACTTTGCGAAGATTAACGAGAAGAACAAGTACGGAATTTTAGAAACCACGAAAGTAGAAGTGATGGACCTGCTGCGAAAAACAATTCGCCCCGAGTTTTTAAACCGCATCGACGACATTATCATGTTCACTCCGCTGATGAAAAGTGAGATTGTAGGAATAGTAGAAATACAGGTGAAGCAATTGCAGGCGATGTTGATGAAGAACAATATCAAACTGAATGTTTCAGATAAAGCGAAGAAGGCGCTCGGCGATTTAGGTTACGACCCCACATTAGGTGCGCGCCCGTTGAAGCGCGTGATACAAAAAGAATTAGTGAACCAGTTGTCGAAAAAAATTCTTTCCGGCGAAGTGCAATCCGAATCGGTGATTTGGATTGATGTGAACAAGGAAGGCGAATTGGTTTTCAGCAATGAAGCCAGCGCCATTTCAATGAACTAAGGAATGAAGTTGTGAAATGAAAAGAGCAGAAAAATGTTTAGCTGCTCTTTATTTTATATCCAGAAGAGAACTCTTTTTTTAATCACCAGCAACATGATTCACGAAGAATCTTCTTTGTGAAAATTGAATTGTCAATCTGGAAGAAGTGCTGAACAGACGATGTAACAGTTTTGGGTTCAGTTTTGGAACCGTGAGCGCTAAACGGAGTTCCGAAAATACCGAGAGAGAAAACACGCATCGCAACCAATATTGCAATACTGATATAAGTAACCGTAATAACTCTGAATTTTAATTTCAGGTTAACAGCTAAAGAAGGAGTTAAAACAAGTCTGAGTTTTTTTGAAATTGACATAATGAAGACATGCGATTTCAGGTAATTATTACCTCTGTAATTCATAAATGTTTCCTGATTCTGGCTGGACAATTCAATGTTCCTATTAAAAAGGGGAACCGATTGGAATAATATTATTTTGTGTCAGCATTGAGACATCATAACCTCATATTAAAGCCCTCAATTTGTTTTTTGCTTGCATTAATTTGCCTGTGGGAATCCTGTGCAGAAGGAGAAGCAAATGAATTTCTGAAAAGGAAAGGTGAAAAGGCAATTAGTGATTATACCTTCAATCGTAGTTTGGATAGTCTTATTGCCAATAAGGAATTCAGCAATGCAAGAAAATTAACCGGACAGCGACTGAATGAATTTCCTTCTGATAAAATTTTCCTTATTACAAAACTGGGAACTATTTATAAAGCTGAAGGAGCAATTGATTCAGCAATGGAAAAATTTAACGAGGTAATTAATCTCGATAGAAAAAATGCTTCGATGCTTGTGCAACGGGGATGGATGTTTGTGCAGTCGAATGAGTTGGAAAAAGCAATTGCTGATTTTGAAAATGCATCGAAAATAAATACAGATGTTTTTTTTGATTTAGGATTTGCGCAGGAAAAAAACGGTAGGTATGTTGATGCTATAAATTCTTATTCCGAATATTTAAAAATTCATCCGCAGAGTAATTCAAGTAAAAACAGAATTGTAAAACTCGAAGCGAAGTTGAAGCAAGCAGGAGAATAAGTTACTTGGAAGTTTTTTTCTTCTCTCTTCTCTCTTCACACTTCACTCTTATCTAAGAAATCATCAGGTTACAACCTCTGATATCGCTGTTATCCATTCTGCCTGAAACAGAAAAACTTCCATCCCCATTTATTTTCCCGATATCATCTGTTGCAATAAAAGAGCACGAATAAATATTCGCCAGGTCAATCACATTAATTGCTCCCGACTGTAACGGTGCAACAAATTCTTTCGGGTCATTGGTTTCGCGAATTAGAATTTTCATCCATGGAGGAGTAGAAAATTTCCCTTCTCCTTTCGAATAGGCTTGCGATAGCAATTCAGTCATTCCATACTCTGAATGAATTGCTGGTACACCACTTGCCTCTTTCAACAACTGATGAACATCTTCGCGAATCATTTCTTTTCTCCTGCCTTTCATTCCGCCTGTTTCCATAATAATAGTGTGAGAATAATCTTTTCCTTTTTCAAATGGAAAATCAAGCAATGCGAATGTTACACCTATTAAAATATGTTTCTTCTTTTCTCTATTCAGTTCTTCAAGGAGTGATTTTAAATCTTCAGTTACACTAAGATAAAATCCCGAGCGCTTATCGGTACTGATTGAAATTAATTTCTCCATCATATAAACAAGCGATGAATTATTTCTTTCTAAATAGGAGGGGAGCAGCGCAAGAAAGGTATAGTCTTCCGGTGCACCGAAAAAGAATTGAAATCCTTCTATAAAACTTTTTTCATATAGCGAAACAGATTTCACTAAGAGCTGACTTGTTTGTTGCCCTGTGGTACCGCTGCTTCTGAAAATAATTTCAGGAATAAATTCTCCTGTTGTAACAATATATGTTTTAAAAAACTCAATTGGCAGAAAAGGAATTTTAAAAATTGAATTCACTTCATTCACATTTATTTTCTGCAGCTCAATAAATTTTCTGTAGATGGAATTGTGTTCTGCCTGGGTACGAAATACTTCAAGCGACAATTTTTCAAATTGTTCTTCATTCTGAATGTTGAATATTTCTTCTTCTATTCCGCTGCGAAACACAAAAAATAATTTCCGCAAAGATGTGTTTCAGATTTTATAAAAATAAAAAGGGCTGCACACCACATGCAGCCCTTAGCGCCGGATTAATTTGCCGATGCTGTCAACCTAATTTTTATTAGTAGTTAATTTAAAAGTGCGGACAGAAAACTTTATTTTTCTTTAGCGAAGGAATATCGCCAATGTATTGAATTGCAATTTCAGGACCACCCTGAGCATGACTCACTTTCGCGAGTTTTGAATAATTCAAATCGTAAGAAAATGTAAATGAGATTTGATTGATGTCCATTCGCGCAACAAAAATCACAGCATCTTTCCATCTATCAAGCGCACCGAAGTAAACCGATTTTTCCATGCCTGCTCTTTTATCCATAGCGAATTTTCCGAAGGCACCTGCAACTAATTCCTGATGTGGTCCCTGCGAACTGTAGGCAATTTTCGGATAGATAGCAGCCATTGAAGCAATAGGAAGTGTAGCGCCAAAACTTGCAACATATTTTCTTTTTACCACAGATGTAACATCGCTCATAAAAGTTTGCACCGGTTGATTGATGTGCGAAACATTAAAACCGAAATTCACATTTGAAAATTTATTCGGCATGTAATTCCATTCCAATCCTGAATTAACATCCAGGTATCCTGCTGTGTTGAATGCAAAATTTTCTGTTGTGTTTCCTCCTTCAAAATTCTCATCGAAACTCAGATAAGTATAATCGAGAAAACTATTTACATAACCCGCCTGCAAACCATACCCAACATACCAACGACCCCAGCGGTCCAATGATTTGTTATATGCAAGCGAACCCTCAAACATATTTGTTGTGAAGCGCGAATCACCAGCCCGGTCAGTATAAGCCATGAAACCAATTCCGAACATATCTTTTTTATCGAAGCCGGTTGGAATACTGAAATCAAGCGAACCGCTCAGTGTCTGATAAGGAACTGTTACACTCTTCCATTGATTGCGGTAAATTGCCGAGAGGCGGTAATTACCATCAAAGAAACCGGTCTTCGCCGGATTCATGTACAGTGGCGCAGCATAAAACTGCGAGAAGTGAATATCCTGAGCTTTGGAGCAAAGTGTCGCGAAGCTGAGTAGTAAGACGATGTAAATCTTTTTCATGCTACAGGATTTTATTTGTTTAAAATTATTTTCATCATTTATCTTATCAATGTGATGTTTCCTTGCTTGTGAATTTTTTGCCCGCCCGAACATTCTGCTTCGAGGTAATAGACATAAACACCGGGAGGCATTTTTACTCCCTTAAATGTTCCATCCCAACCTTGTGTGATGTCATTGGTTTCCCAGAGTTCCTGTCCCCAGCGGTTGAAAATTCTGAAGTAATTCAGTTGATTTATTCCAACACCGCGCACGCGGAAACTTTCATTTCTATTATCTTCATTTGGCGTGAAAGCATTCGGCACATAGAGTAAATCGCCGGGGCAAGCAACCACAATTACCATTTGGTCTTCTGATTTGCAACCATCTGCTGATGTAACAGTTAGTGTGTAAGTAGTATTCACTGTTGCTGTAACAGTCGGGTTTAAACAATCAGTGCAACTCAGGCCTTCAGGCGGAGTCCAGCTATAATTACTACCGTTTAATTGCGTTCCTCCCAGTTGAATTTCCGTTCCAACAGGTATTTCAAAATCTTGTCCCGCACTGCAGTAAGGCGATTGATTTACATTAACAACAATGTTGAAAGTATCAGCATCGCAGATTCCATCAGAAACAATTACTGTATAAGTTGTTGTTGCCTGTGGCGCAGCAAATGGATTTGGCGAAAAGGGATTATCTAAACTTGTTTGCGGTGACCAGATATACTGATTGCCACCTGTTACACCTAATTGAATTACTCCACCAGCGCAAATTTCCCCACCTGTTCCCGCAGAAGCATTAAGAGCAGGCAGTACAAATACTGAAACAGAATCCATTGCACTGCATCCATTTGCATTAGTTCCAATTACAAGATATATTGTTAAAGAATCAGGCGAAGCAATTACACTTGCATCTGTAACAGTATTTAAAGTTGCAGCAGGCGACCATAAATATTGTGTTGCACCAGTGGCTGTAAGAATAGTTGTTGTCTGATTGCAAATCTGAACATTTACCCCAGCATCAACAATTGGTAAAGGATTTACTATTACTGTAACATCATCGAGTGCTGTGCAACCATTTGCATCTGTCACACTTAATGTATAGGTAACAGGAATGAGGGGAGTAGCTGTAGGATTAGATGTGTTTTTTGAATCAAGAGTTCCCGAAGGCGACCATAAATAACTTACTCCACCTAAGCCATTCAATTGGACTGAATTGCCGATACAAATTGCTGTATCAGTTCCTGCATTTGCAATTGCTGCCGAAAATAAATTGATTGTAACAGTTGCCGCATTTGTACAGCCATTCACATCAGAACCGGTAACAGAATAAATAGTTTGTGCTGCAACAGTTGCTGTCGGGTTTGCTATTCCTCCATTATTCAACCCGTTTAAGGGGGTCCAGTTGTAAGTAACTGCACCTAACGCATGAATTTGTACTGATTGACCGGGACAAACTGTTGAATCAGGTGTTGCTGTAACAGTTGGTAGTGAGAGAATATTAATTGCAACATTATCTGAAGCAGTACATCCGTTCATGTCTGTTATAAGAACCGAATAAATTGTCGTTTGTGTTGGAGAAGCAATAGGATTAAAAATTGTTGAGTCACTTAATCCCAATGAAGGCGACCAGTTAAATTGTATTCCACCAGTTGCATTTAATGTTGTACTCGTGTTCAAACAAATAGAAGCATCAGGTCCGGCAGAGCCAATTGGATTGCCGACTACTGTTACAATGTTAGTTGTAGTATCTGTACATCCATTTGCTGAAACTACAATGAGTGTAACAGTATAAATTCCGGGATTTATGTAGGTATGAAATGGATATTGAAGTGAGGAAATATTTTGCGCACCACTTGCTAGGTCACCAAAATCCCAGTTCCAGGAAACAATGGATGCTTGAGGTTGTGAAATGTCTTTGAATCCAACGGTTTGATTCGGACAAACTGTTGAGTCGTCCATTGAGAAAGCAGCGGTTGGAGAAGCAAATACATAAACTGTATCAATATAATTTCCTGCACAACCGGCACTTGTCAGTACATCAAGTGTAACAGAATAAATTCCGGGAGCAGAATAAAAGTGAGTTGGATTTTGAATTGAAGAAGTATTATTTATTCCACTTGCTGCATCACCGAAATTCCAGTTCCATGATGAAATGGATACAGAAGTAAATGTTGAATCTGTGAATGAAACTACCCCGGAATTGCAAACCGGATTGGGATTAATTCCGAAATTGACTACTGGGCTACCAACAACAACAGTATCTAGCGGAATAGAAACATTGCATCCTAATCCATCACTTAAAATTACTGCAGGATAAAAAACTCCTGGTGTGCTATAAGTGTAACAGATTGAATCAAGTGTATTTGTAATTACTGTTCCATCACCGAAATTCCAATCGAAACTAACTGCGTTTGAAGTGATTGCCTGGAAGCATGCACTCAACGGAATACAACCTGTTCCGATTATTGAAGCAGTACTTCCACTCGGTCCGCTGATATTTATGTAATTCGAAAAGACAATTGTATCGCTGCAACCATTTCCGTCGATTACAATAAGTGTTACATCATAACTTCCTGCAATATTGTAGGTATGTAAAGGGTTCACTATTGAAGAAGTGTTTCCATCACCAAAATCCCAGAGATAAGTTGTAGCAGTATCGGTGTTGGTTGAAAGATTGCTGAATTGAACCACAAGTGGCGGACATGTTGAATTGGTTGTGTCCGCTGTAAGATTTGCAGATGGCATACTTACTGTTACAGAAGCTGTATCAATGAAAGTGGATACACATCCTGAAGTGTCAGACGCAGTGAGTGTTACATTGTAAATTCCGTTTGCTGCATAATTGTGACAAGGGGTTGCAGTAGTTGAAGTCCCGCCATCACCAAAATTCCATGTGAAATTCAGATTGCTGTTTCCTGTTGTGTTATTAAAGAAACATGCAGGGTCACCAAGGCAAACATTAGAAGCAACAGCACCGAAATTTATTGTCGGAGAAATTGGATGTATGTAATTCACTTTTATAAGCGAATCCTTACAACCATGATTATCTGTTATAACAAGTGTAACAGAATAACTTCCCGACTGATTATAAGTATGCGAAGGATTTGGACTATTTGAAGTGTTAAAAGGATTTGATAAAGGGTCACCGAAATTCCATTTCCAAACAAAAGGAAATGACAATGGTGAAGTTGAATTATCAGCGAACTGAACATTTAACGGCGTGCATCCGCTCAATGGAATTCCAGTGAAATTCACATAGGTTCCATATACAGTTATGTAATTATGCTGATACATTGTGTCGCGACAGAGATTGACATCCGTCGAAACTAATCTCACTGAATATCTGCCGGAATTAATAAGGGTTGGACAAGGAGAAGTAGCAGTTGAAGTGAACACAATATTACCAACGGTATCAGTTATAGTCCATTGGTAAGAAGCTGCATCAATAGAAGTATTTGTAAAACAAAAACTAAAAGGTTTGCATCCACTTGTTGGCGCAGAAAAACCTGCATTAACATTTCGTACCTGAATGGTTGAAATTTTCTGGTCAGTGCATCCGGTTGCAAAATTTGTAACAGTCAGCTTAATCTGATAGCTTCCACTTGCTGCGTAAGTTATTGTAATTACACTATCTGTAAGTGAAGAAGCCGTTGCTCCATTTACCTGCCAGCTAAATAAATCTGCATCAATAGAACTTCCTGCGTGTAACACTAAAGTGTAAGGAGTGTTACAGTCTCTGACAATCGTAAATTTTGCAACCGGAGGAATAATATGAAGTGCACTGTCAATTTCAAATGTATCGCAGCAACCATAGTTGCAGGCAATTAAAATAACATTCGTCCAACCTGTGTCGCTATAGTTAAAAAATGGATTTGCACTTGTTGATTGAACATTGAAAGGCCAGCCGCCAAAATCCCAGCTATAGTTTGTATTCGCATTAACACCTGTGCTTGTATTTGTAAAACTGATATTCATTCCGGCACAGGCAACAGTGGGTGATACAGTGAAACTTGCAGTTGGTTGAACGCCAGCACAGACTGCATCAGTTGCTAAAATAGTATCACTGCATCCCTGCACATTGATAATGATTAATCGAACATCATAACATCCGGGAGTTGTATAAGTGTGTGTTGGATTTTGAAGATTGCTTTGAACACTGTTTGGATTTCCTGTATCACCGAAATTCCATTTCCATAAAGTGGGGGTACCAGTTGATGTTGTACTGTTAAACTGAACAGTCAGAGGCACACAGCCTGAAGTAGGTGTAACAGTAAACGCTGCAACCGGACAATCAATGTTAACTAAATTGGCAACAGTTTTTGTATTGCTACAACCTGCCGCATTTGTTACAGTTAGTGTTGTTGAATAATTTCCGCAAGAGTTATAAATAATATTCGGAGGGTTATTAGTTGACCATGTTGATGGTGTTCCACCCGGAAAACTCCACGAATAAGTTAAGCCACCACCTGAAGATTGATTGTTGTAATTAACTGTAAGCGGTGGCGAGCAGGTTGGAATATTTCCTGTCTGAGAAAAATTTGCAGTTGGTGTTGATGCAATCGCTATCGTTGTACATTTCTGAGCAACACATCCATTACTGAATGTAACAGTCAGGCATAATTGATAATTGCCAGAAGTATTAAAAGTGAATGAAGCATTTTGTCCATTTGCAGTTGCAGGAGTGGCGTTTGGTGTTGTTGTCCAATTCCAACTTGAAACTCCATTCATTCCAACAACATTTATTGTTTTAGGGGCACAACCTTGCAAAGCACTTAATGTAAACTGCGCCTGATTGTTTCCAACATGCACATAGTTGTTTCTTACAAGTGTATCAGCACATCCATTTGCATCTGTAACTATTACCTGACTGTTATAATTGCCAGGTGAATTGTATGTAACAGATTGAGTGGGAGAAGTTGATAAAACTGGATTTCCACCCGGAAAACTCCATTGATAAGAATAAGGAGCTGTACCACCTACTACATTAGAATTATAAGTTGTAGTGAAAGGTGTGCTACAACCATTGAGTTGGGTCGCTGTATATGTAACATTTGGTTTTGTGGTTACACAAACTGCAGCCGGCGTGGTTATGTTATTAGAGCATCCGAATGAGTTTGTAATGATTAGTGTAACAGTTTTGCAACCGGTGGTTGTGTAAGTATGATTTTCTAAAGGATTGGTTCCGGCGCTTCCATCACCAAAATCCCATTGATAATTGCTTATTACCCCACTTCCTGCTGTACTTGTACTTGTTAATGTGGAAAGGAGAGGAGCGCATCCTGCTGCGCCTGTTGTTGTAAAACTTGCAACCGGCTTACAATGAATTATTACCTGATGCGTGATTGAATTCTGCAAACCATTTCCATCAATTACAGTAAGTGTAACAGTAAATGTTCCGCAGGTTGAATAAGTTGTAGAAGGATTTGTGAGAATACTATTGACTCCTACATTCACTCCAAAATTCCATTGATAAGTCAAGGGTGGAATACCTGTACTAAGATTTGTAAAATTAGCAACGGCAGGATTACATGCCGGATTTGGAAGTGTAACAGAAAAACCTGCCGTAGGTTGGGCTGCAAGACTCAACGCCTTAATAAAAATTAGAATAAAGAGGGAAATACCCTTGCGTAACTGACACATGTTGGTAGGTTGACGGGTGCGCTTTACGCTTCAATTCTGTGATAGTTACCTCAATTTTCATTCGTTTTTGTTTACCGGAAATATGGAGATTGAATATTCCATTCTTCGAATCAGCGATTACATTTGCGCCCTTCAAAAAATAAATCAGAAATGGGTTTACAGTGTGGTATTGTAGGGTTGCCGAATGTGGGGAAATCAACTTTGTTTAATGCATTGAGTAATGCGAAAGCTCAGGCGGCTAATTTTCCGTTTTGTACTATAGAGCCGAACATCGGAGTTATCACAGTTCCAGATGAACGATTGAACGAGTTAGCGCGATTGGTTAATCCGAATAAGATTGTTCCGACAGTTGTTGAGATTGTTGACATTGCTGGATTGGTAAAAGGAGCAAGCAAGGGCGAAGGTTTGGGAAATCAATTTCTTGGAAACATTCGCAACACCGATGCAATCATTCATGTCGTTCGTTGCTTCGATGATGATAATGTGATTCATGTTGATGGTTCTGTAAATCCGATTCGCGATAAAGAAATTATTGATACTGAATTGCAGTTGAAAGACCTCGAAGTGCTTGAAAAGAAAATTGCGAAAGAAAAAAAGCAACTAAAGAATGGTGATCGTGAGGGCAAGCATGCGCTTGAAGTTTTAGAACTATATAAAACACATTTAGAAAGTGGAAAATCGGTTCGAAGTATTGTGCTTCCCGAAGAAGATAAAAAGTTTATTGCTGATACTTTTTTGCTGACGGACAAACCTGTTTTGTATGTCTGCAATGTTGAAGAGGGTTCGGTGTTGAAAGGAAACAAACACACTGAAGCTTTGATGAATGCAGTGAAAGGTGAGAATGCGCAAGTGATAATTATATCTGCAGCGATTGAAGCAGAGATTGCAATTTTAGAAAGCGCTGATGACCGCAAAGCATTTTTATCTGATATGGGTTTGAGCGAACCGGGTGTAAACAAACTGATACACTCAGCATATCGTCTGCTAAATCTCGCAACTTATTTTACGGCAGGTGTGCAGGAAGTTCGAGCATGGACTATTCATATTGGTAATACTGCGCCTCAAGCGGCAGGAGTAATTCATACTGATTTTGAAAAAGGATTTATTCGCGCTGAAGTTATTGCGTACGACGATTTTTTAAAGTATGGTTCTGAAGCTGCCTGTCGCACTGCCGGAAGATTGAGAGTGGAAGGAAAGGAATATTTAGTAAAGGATGGTGATGTAATGCACTTCCTTTTTAATGTGTAACAGTGAATCGCTGAGTTGGTTTTTTGTGCCGGTTTATGTTTCGACCGAGTTCCGGTTATATCATTTGCTATTTATAATTGAGTTTTGCTTGGCAAAATAATATTTTCAAAAAATGATTGCATCTATAAACCCATACTCAGGTGAATTGCTAAAGGAGTTTTCACCAATTTCAACAAAGGAAATTTCCGTAAAAATTAGTGATGCAGATAAGGCATATCACAATTGGAAAGCTACTTCTTTTTCAGAACGAAAAAAACTCATGCTTCAATTTGCCGATAGATTGCTTGCAAACAAAAAGGAAAATTCAGAATTGATAACTCTCGAAATGGGCAAATTAATTTCTGAATCAGGGTTGGAAATTGAGAAGTGTGCGAGAATGTGTAAGTATTATTTAGAAAATGCAGAAACATTTCTTGCTGATGAAATAATTGAAACAGATGCAGTTAAAAGTTTTGTTCGATACGAACCATTAGGTGTTGTGCTTTCTGTTATGCCATGGAATTTTCCATTCTGGCAAGTGCTTAGGTTTGCTGTTCCAGCTTTGATGGCAGGAAATGTTTGTTTGTTAAAACACGCTTCGAATGTTCCTCAATGTGCTTTAAAGCTTGAAGAAATATTTATTGAATCCGGATTTCCTGCTCATGTTTTTCAAACACTTTTAATTGAAGCAAAGGATGTGGAGCAAGTTATTGCAAACCCAATTGTTAAAGCTGTTACACTTACGGGGAGTGAAAAAGCCGGAAGCAATGTTGCTTCAATCGCAGGTATGCACATAAAAAAATCCGTACTAGAATTAGGCGGTAGTGATCCGTTTATTGTTTTGGAAGATGCCGATATAAATGTTGCAGTAGAGAATGCAGCAAAATCCAGATTAGGAAATGACGGGCAAAGTTGTATTGCAGCAAAACGATTTATTATTTCTGAAAAAATTATTGAAGAATTTACGGCTAAGCTGAAATTGAAATTTCAGAATTATAAAAAAGGAAACCCTTTGAATGAATCAACTGAAATAGGAGTGATGGCTCGTGAAGATTTGGCAATTGATTTAGAAATTCAAATGAATAAATCAATTTCACTTGGTGCAAAATTGATTTGTGGTGGCAAACGAGAGAAAGCTTTTTTTGAGCCAACAATCCTTGCAGGTGTAACACCCGGTATGCCTGCGTTTGATGAAGAATTATTTGGACCTATTGCACCAATCATTTCTTTCAGTACAGAAGAAGAAGCAATTCGACTCGCAAATAATTCTGAATTTGGTTTAGGTGGTTCTGTTTGGACGGCCGATAAAGAGAGGGGGATAAAACTCGCGGCGCAAGTTGAAAGTGGTTCTGTATATGTAAACATGTTGATGAAATCAGACCAGCGAATGCCATTCGGTGGAATAAAAAAATCAGGGTATGGCCGCGAATTGGGCTTGCACGGTATTCACGAATTTGTAAATGTGAAAAGTGTGATGGTGGGATAAAAAATTTAATAGTCATTTGTTACAGGTTGATTCTGTGATCCAAATTTTCACATGCTGCTTAAATCAGAAAACAAAAAGGGTTTCAAATTTCTATGAACCCATTGTTATATAAAACGGGAGCTACACCGAATCTCGAGGCGGGATGCTACTTTGTTAACGCACAGATGTCTATGTGAAACATGAAATCAGAATTTTTATTTCAAGTATTGATGTGAAATTTTATCTCCGAAATTTAATGAAAAGTAAAAGCTGATTTTTATTCTGACTTCGAATATTGTGTTACAGATAAAAAGTAAGGTGTAACGCTTTTCATTCTTACGATAAATGTTTCGCAAAGTGAAAGAAGAGGGACTTAATAAAACGGTAAATAAAAATTGGGTTCTTAGTAGGAAACTCCTTAAGTGGGTGAAATAATTTCCACTGTTTTTCTTATTGAGGAAAACATTACCCCTCCGTTCTGTATTTCCTCAATGAAAGACTATCAATTTAACATTTTAAACCAACTTATTAATTGGCTTTATCGTTGTCTTTTTTATTCTATGAAAACAGATAACTGTGATTTATTCCCGGTCATTTTAAAAGAACACATTTTCGTAATCGGAATTCAACCTCAGCCATACAATCCTTTTATTGTTGACTGGCTTGGTGCGAATGGTAATGATTATAAATCTCACTCAATCAGTTACTCTATGCTTTTACTTATAACTAATAATTGATTGGCGATTTGATACTGTTACACTATAAACTTTCTTCATCGCTGAATTTTATAAAATATTTGGCAGGGCATTTGAATTTTAATTTATTGAAAATATAAAACACATAAAACGATTTTTTATGACACGCACGCACTCTAAACAAAGTTTCAAGGATACTGTTACACTAATCCATTCAGAAGAAGCAAATGAATTGGAATACTGGACTTTTAAATGGAAAATTTCCAAGAGTCAGTTATTTGAAGCTATGCGAGAAACAAAAAGCAATGTTGTTTCAACTGTGGAAGATTATCTGAAAGGAAGAAACCTGATTTAATTTTTTATTCAGAAGAAGATAGAACAAAAGAAATGCAGGTAGTCAAATTGTCCCTAATCTATTAGAAAACTGATATCAGTTTCTGAGAAATAATATTTCAAAGCGTCTTCATAAGATATAATTTCAACTTTTTTTGTAGTTATGCTTTGTTTCTCAAATTGCATCTCAGCATAAAAATTATTTACAAAATATAAACTCACCAGATAATCATTTTCATATCTATTTTCAATAAATATTCCATGCCTCAATAAATATTCTGAACGGTCGGTAACTGTCAAAGCTTCAAAGCTATTCTTGTCTTTAGTATCAACTATTAAAGTATTGATATCTATAAATGAAAGATATTCATTCAATACATAATCCTCTGTAACAACCAAAACCTGTTCTATATTAATGTCACTATCTTTATAGAAGACCTCAACAAAAAAACTATCGAGAGAATAAAGACCTATCAAATATTTTTTGTGTTCACGCATACAGATGTATTCGCCATTATCAATTACATAATCAGAACGCTGATGCAAATCCAATTCATCGAACTTATTAATTTTCATAATTCAAATTTTCGGGAGGTAACAGCATGGGGAAAATTTTCAACAAAAAGGGAAATTATTTTAGATATAAAATTGAATGCAAAGAAGTCCCATTTAAGCAAACTTGCTTTGAAGTTATTTTTTCTGAAGGGGTTAAATTCATTTTCATCAATGATTTTCCATATCTTAAATCATATAACATACCAAACGAATTTATTTTATTTCTACAATTGACTGTAACTATAAAAGCGGGGACTCATTTTTGATTTATCGGAACGAGACTTTTAATTTTCGTTTTTGCTATTTTTGTTAATACAATTTTTTTAAATTCTTAAAAATTTAACGATGAACAGCGTTCTTATAATTGACGACGACACTGATATTTGCCTTTCACTCAGTAAGTATCTGACAAAACACGGATACGAAACAGAAACAGCACACCGAGGTGCATCTGGAATAGAAAAGTATTCGAAGAGAAATTATGATGTGGTAATCAGTGATTTTCGGTTAGGCGATACTGACGGAAGAGAGGTGCTTAAAAAAATAAAAGCGATTAATCCGAATGCTATTGTCATAATTATAACTGCATACATAGATATTAAAATAGCAATTGATGTTGTGAAATTCGGTGCGTACGATTATCTAATTAAGCCGATGATCCCGGATGAGGTTTTGAATTTGATTTCTTCGGCATTGCAACAAAAAAATAACGGCAAAGTGAACTCTGCACCCACTTTTACTGCTGCCGCAGTTTCCTCTGCAAAAGATTCGACAGCTGCAGAAGAAGTAGAATATATGAAGAGCAACAGTGCTGAAGCCAATGCGATTCATAAACAGATTGAAGTAATTGCTCCTACTAATTACAGCGTTATATTATATGGAGAAAGTGGAACAGGAAAAGAAGTTGTTGCGCGAACAATTCATAACAGAAGTAAAAGAAAAGCGCAACCCTTTGTGGCGATGGACTGTGGCACATTAACAAAGGAACTTGCCGCCAGCGAATTATTCGGACACGAAAAGGGCGCATTCACAGGTGCAATTAACGCTAAAGAAGGACATTTTGAATTGGCAAATGGTGGAACATTATTTCTTGATGAAGTGGCGAATCTTCCATTGGATGTGCAGGCATCATTACTTCGTGTTTGTCAGGAAAGAAAAATAAGAAGAGTAGGTGGAGTAAAAGAAATTGAAGTGGATGTTCGATTAATAATTGCTTCGAATGAGAGATTGATGGATGCTTGCCAGAAAGGAAAATTCAGAGAGGATTTATATCACCGTTTTAATGAGTTTAGTATAAATATTCCACCTCTTCGAGCACGCAAAAGTGATATCATGGATTTTGCAAATTATTTTCTTACAAAAACAAATCGGGAGCTTGGAAAAAATATTGATGGCTTCGACAGTCATGTAATAGAATCGCTAATGAATTATTCGTGGCCAGGAAATTTTAGGGAACTTCGTAATATTGTTCGTAGGTCCGCATTGCTTACTGATAAAGGAAATATTATGATTGACGCGATTCCTTCTGAGATTCGTCATTATACCAAAAGGGATTTTTTGCAAAATGAATCAGCTTTGCCAGAACAATTTTCACCAGGAACTGCTTTGAAAAATGCAACACTTGAAGCTGAATATGAAATGATAAACAGGGTGCTTAGAGAGGTTAATTACAATAAAACAAAAGCTGCCAAGTTGCTGAACATTGATCGTAAAACTCTTTACAACAAGATTAAAAGTTTTACTCATTAATTATTTCTGAATCCAGATTTTCTTGAAAATGTGTTTGCTTTTTTCTTAATTCCGTTTTTTATTTCAAACAATTATTATGGAAAAGAAAAAAAAACAAATTGAACTGAATACATCCAAAATTAAAAAGTCAATTGATAAAAAATTATCAGTTCAAAAACCTCTTGTGCGAAATGAAACGCGCAGAACGGCTTTAAAATTGAAAGGTCAACTTAAAGACCGTGATCAATGGTTCCGGTTACTTGTTCAGAATTCTTATGATATAATAATGATTTTTTCTGTTGATGGCATTATCGTTTATCAAAGTCCATCAATTGAACAAGTACTCGGTTATTCCCCTGATGAGCGCATTGGAAAAAGCATTTTCGGCGATGAAATGATTGTTCATCCTGACGATATGCATTTAAAAATAGCGATGATAAAAGAAAGTTTGATTTATCCTGAGCGCAAGGCGCGAGCAGAATTCAGACTAAAGCACAAAGACGGATCGTGGAGATACATGGAAGCCATTTGTATAAATATGGTTAAGGAGCCCAACATAAAAGGTTTAGTTGCGAATTACAGAGACATTACTGACCGACAGATGCTTGATCAACAAAAAGATGCTTTTATTGGAATTGCAAGTCATGAGTTAAAAACACCTTTGACAAGTGCAAAAATTTATTCCGAATTACTTATTGAAAAATTTCATGAAAGCGGGGATAGTGAAGCAAAAGAAATGGTGGAAAAACTCGAAATGCAAATTGAGAAGCTTACTGCTCTCGCGAATAAATTACTTGATGTAACAAAAATTACCGGAGGCCAAATGCACTTTAAAGAAACCGCATTTGATCTTAATTCTGCTATAAAGGAAGTAGTTGAAGAAATGCAACTGACCTCTCAAACACATTTAATAAAAACAAACTTAGGATTAAGTGCAGTGGTTGTTGCTGATCAAGACCGTTTTGCGCAAGTACTTACTAATTTAATAAGTAACGCGATAAAGTATTCTCCCCAAGCAGATAAGATAATTATTACATCAGAAAAAAAATTAAGAAACATTAAAATATGCGTTCAGGATTTCGGGATTGGAATTAAGGAGGATATGCAGGGAAAAATATTCGAGCGGTTCTTTAGAATTCATGATGCGCGAAACGAAGCATTTCCCGGTATGGGAATCGGACTTTTTATTTCCTCAGAAATTGTAAAAAGAATGGGAGGAACTCTTACAGTCAAAAGTGCGAAAGACAAGGGATCAGTCTTTTGTTTTGCTGTTCCGCTGCGTCCGGAATAAAAATATTTGAGATAATTTTCTACAAATTGGTGTTTTAGTTCCACGACTGTTACACTCGCCCTGCCATTATTATTATAAAAAAGAATGGCAGAGTTTTTCTAATGTCTTTTGAAAATAAAACATGAACAATTTACAAAATCAACAATTGAATTCAGGGGAATCAGGAAAGGAAAATACTCCTCCCATACCTGAAATTAATCCGCAGCAACCATTTAAGGATATACCTGAAGTGCAGCAACCATCTAAAGAATTACCTGATAAGGGAAAACCTGATGAAGTTGAAACACCTTCAAAAATGCCCAACATTAAAGAACCTAAACAAAACAACGGTTAATTGGAACAGCATGTGATAAATGTTTTTGAAACCAAATTTTAAAAATTAAAAAAAATAAAATCATGAACGACACAATTGATAAAACACAAGAGGTGCTCAACGATTTGATAAAAATTAATAACGACCGCATTGAAGGTTATGAAACTGCTATTGATGAAACGAAGGACAGCGATGAAGATTTACGCGCCAGTTTCAAAAAAATGATTTCGCAAAGCCGTGACTATGCAGCTGAACTTCGCATGCATGCTCATCCTGATGGAAAGGAAGTTCCAAAAGGTGAGACCACTATTGCAGGGAAAGTGTATCGAGCGTGGATGGATGTTAAAACAACCGTTTCTGGTAACAGCCGCGCATCTATATTAAGCGTATGCGAGAGAGGAGAGGATGCAGCTCAGAATCATTACGAGTCAGCCCTCGATACTGAAGATATTGATAGCACAGTTCGCTCAATACTTCAAAAACAAAAAGCAGCGCTTAAAAAGGCACACGACGAAATAAGAAACTGGCGCGACAAAGAAAAGAGCAGTACCTAAAAATCATCCAAACCAAAACACCAATTAAAAATAATGGTTTTCACGCGAAAAGAACAAAAAACTAAAGAGTGAAAAATATTCACCCTGAAATTTTGAAGTTGAAAGTGTGAAAGAAGGCGCGAAGAAATTCGCGCCTTCTTTAAACACAAAATAGTTACATAGAAACTTTATTAATTCCCTTGTTAAATTCAAATAGTAAAAGTGTAACGGTTTAATCACACATCAAATATGCTCGCAATGCAAACAACATTACAATTATTTAAAGTTGAAAAAGGAATAGAAAAAAAAAGTGATTTCATTCTTTTGAAAACCCATAAAGAGGGATGGCTCTATGTGCCTTATAAAAATGTAATGAGATTGGAAGCAGCGCAGAGCTATACGCTTTTTTATTTTACAGACGGGACAAAGTTTTTATGTTCTCACGGACTGAATTATTATTTTTCGCAAATGGACCATCAGGTTTTTCAACGAGTGCATAAATCGCATGTCATTAATGTGCATTATATCATAGGTTTAAACTTGAATGATAAGATTAAAAAAATTGTGTTGTATGAAGGAACCATTATTGATATAGCACGACGAAAAGTGCCATCTGTTGTTTTCCAATACCAATCATCTTTAAAAGAAAGCATTTCTGCGCCATTAAATTTTTCTTAAGTTTCACTCAATAGCCAATTAAAACTTAAACATTCATTCATAAAAAATCAGACCATGAAAAAAATTAATTTCTTTCCCGTGTTTGCAATCTTTTGCACTTTGTTAATTGTTGCTGCATGCAATCATTCCGACAAAGATTCTCGCTCTGATCAGGATAGTATTGCTCTGTCAGATTCCATTACAAAAGCGAGTGAAGTAATGGTGAACAATGTTACCAACGAAAAAAATGAAGCTAAACAACGACTCGATAATATGATGAAGGATATTGATGTCCGTTTAGAAAAAATAGATATGGATATGAAAAAAGCTGACAAGAAAACACAAATGGAATTGCAGGAACAAAAAAGCAAATTGAAAACTAATCGCAATCTGTTGCAACGCAATTACGATCAGGTTGATAAAACAGTTGACAACGAATGGGGAGATTTTAAACACGCGGTGAATGAGTCAATGGATAGTATTAAAAACTGGTTGAAATAAAAGAGTGCGGGATATTTATCACGCTGGTGTTTTACAAAAAAGGCGAACTGTTACAGTTCGCCTTTTTATTTTATACCCGACCTATTATTTCTGCTTTACAAACTCTTTTGGGGTAGCATGTACTCGTCATAACATCTATAAAAAGACTGCTTCAGGAACCACTATTGTGTAACCAATCTGTTTGTAGTTGGAGGCCTGGGGGTTGTACTATAAATAATTAATCGTAATGGTTATAGATGAAGGAATTCACGACATACAGAAAATGTGGATGAGACTGATACTGAAAACAAATTGTGAGATAATTAAACAAATAAAACGATGCAAAAAAAATCCCTGATGAAGTATCATCGGGGATTTTTTATTTTTAATAGCAATTTACAATTTTTGGTCTTTTCAAAAACAGTAAAAATTTTTTGGTTATCTGTTTCATCCTTTTGACAGCCAACCACCGGAAGGAAGGGACTTGTGAATTCTGTTCCGTTTATAATAACAGGGATTGTGCCATTGATACTTTTATAATGTGATGCATAATTTTAATGGGGAATTTTTTAATCAACTGTGGAATTCAAATCAATATTTCGAGATTTTTATACTCATGTTTATCAAAATTTACCATGTGTAACAATTAATTGCATGTTTTTTATTTTCTGTTTGTGTGCAGAAAAATTTCGAATAGAATTCCTGCAGTAATTTCAAAATATGGATGCAAAAGCACCTGATTTTTTAAGGTGAAAATGCATTCGTGTTAATCAAAGTATTTGCGGTATGAAATAGTAATTAGCCATACCTTGCGGCAATAAATGCAATAAATGAAAATAGGAGTAATACGGCATGCAAAAGTGTTACACCACGATAAATGGTTTTCTACCGGTTCTGTTTTTAATGAACAAAGAAAAGCATATGATATTGCAGAGATAGTAAAGGTAAATTCAGCAATAATGACGAATGATTTCAATTCATGTTATGTCAGTTCACGGAAACGAGCCATTGAAACCGCGCAAATGATTTATCAGCATCCTTTTTTTATCACTGATGAACTTGTAGAAACAGACAACAGAGCATTTTTTTTTATGAAGCAGAAAGTGCCTGCAATACTGCATGCCTTAACCGGGCGAATTGCCTGGTTTATCAACTATCATAAAATGCCCGAAGCCAGAAAACAAAGTAATGAAAGGGCAAGAAGGTTTATTGCAAAATTACTTGCCGAAACAAATGAGAATGTATTGCTTGTGACACACGGATTTTTTATGCAATCATTGAGACGCGAATTAAAGAAGCAGGGCTTCAAAGGATACATTCCACTTACACCAAAACATATGCACTTATATATTTTTGAACGCATGAATCATTAATACCTCACATTGGGCAAATATGATTTCAGCGCAATTAAGAGTTGTTAATAACAATAATTGGCAACGAAATAAATTTTTATTTGTCTGAAATTTATTCTTAACCCGTAATGTATCTTAAGTGTTACACCAACGGAAACATGTTGCATACTTTAACTCTCTTTTTGTATTGATGAGTTAGTATTTAGGTTAATGAAGTGTCTGAGGCGGGCAATTACTTTTGCTAATGGGGAATGCAATCTCTTTTTCCAATAAGTCATTTCGAATGGTTCACTCATTTTCATCAGTTTTTGATAGCTGAACCAGTATTTATTCTTTTCGGTTTTCATAACTCATCTATTTATACTTATTATAACCTAACAAGCATGCCGTAACTTTTAAGTGCCTGATTATTACAACATCGAAAAGTAGCTATAAATCAAAGCAATTAATAGTGCGCGGTTACCCTTCCTGGATGTCCATGAATAAAACAAGAATTGCAAAACAAGGGGTGGATTATATCACCGCAAAAACCACGGTCAATTGCAGTGTAACAGCAATGATAAGACAGCCGAGCCAAAATAACCACCAACGAATCGAAACGCTGCTCAGGCGCATGGCCCTGTAATACTCCACCACCATAACCAACACTGCCGTCGATATTGAGCCAATGAAAAACGCTGAGCCATTGGCGAGCGCTGTTTTGCTCAATGCTATATAAGGTAGCAGTGTAACAGATCCGATAAAGCAGACAAAACCGATGCTACAGAGAAATACCCAGGTTTTCTTTTTTAAAAAGAGAAGGGCAAACACAATTTGAACGCCCCACTTGCTGCCAGCTACAGCCATTGAAAGATACATTTGCCGCTCCGAAATATAGAGTGGAGACACGGCTATAAATAACCAGGAAATAACCGTGGCCGAGGCGAAATAGAAAACAAAAAGAAAATGATTGCGGGTAATATGCACCTATCTATTTTTTCTTTCTCCATCTGTAAATTATAACAACAACAATAACTGCAATTCCTAAACCTGCCCACCATGTATTTGTCATGTCGATCTATTTTTTATTTTTCGTTTTCTTCATTTTATATTTTAACATTCATAATTGTTTCAATAGTACAAACTGTTACACCCGATCATTCTGCTGCTGTAACAGTCAGAATTTTTGTTAAGTCGATGCTAAAATAGTTTTAAAATTTTTCGAGCGTATTGAAATAATCTTTTTCTTTTTTTACATCAAGGCCAATGCAGATCACTTCGATTTTCTGCCCTATCCTCATGAACAAGAAATTACCCTCAGTATTATAAAGAACGATCGTTAAAAGTATCTCCCTGATTTATATCGCCGGTTGTAAATCCCTTTTTGA
The DNA here is from genome assembly GCA_038326325.1 of Chitinophagales bacterium. GTDB lineage: Bacteria > Bacteroidota > Bacteroidia > Chitinophagales > UBA10324 > UBA10324. Next base: position 30,325 of record JBBQJW010000002.1, read on the forward strand.
ACCAATACATACGCTGAGCCGAAGTGCCATGTGTAAAAGCATCGGGCACAACATAACCCTGTGACTGTTTCTGCAAACGATCATCGCCAATGGCATTGGCTGCATTGAGCGCTTCTTCAATATCACCTTCATCCACAATGTTAAATTCTGCCTGAGCATAATGCGCCCAGACGCCTGCAAAAAAATCTGCCTGCAATTCTAATTTCACTGATAACCGGTTTGCATTTGCTTCGCTCATGCTGCTCCGTTGCGCATCTATCTTATCCATAATTCCGAGCAACTTCTGCACATGATGACCCACTTCATGAGCCACCACATATGCCATTGCAAAATCGCCGGGAGCACGAAAACGATTTTTCATTTCCTGAAAAAAAGATATATCAAGATAAACTTTTTCGTCCTGCGGACAATAAAAAGGACCGCTCGCCTCGCTGGCAAAACCACAACCCGACTGAGTGCTTTGTGTAAACATCACCAAATGCGGATTAACATATGACTCACCCATATCTGTAAAAACCTTTTTCCATACATCTTCTGTATTTCCGAGTACTGCTGATACAAACAATGAAATTGAATCGTCGGCCGCTTTCTGTTCCTGTGTTGTTTGCTGAGGAATACCTTGCTCAAGTTGCGACGGATTTCCACCCAGAAAAAGATAAAGAACATAAACAATTATTCCACCTACTCCGCCAAACGCAAGGTGAGTACCCGTGACACCTCGACGATCTTCTATGTTTCCGCTTCCGCGCAATCCTCTCCATTGCATAACTTTATAAATTTAAAAGTAGTGGCGAAAATTTCATGCCACTTCAAAAATAAAAAAAAATGGCAACGATTCTACGAACGATTGTGCTGATTGCGAACTTATCGTTTTAAAAAAGAAGGGCTCATTCTGAAAACTGACTGTTACACTCAATTTATTTAACACAATAGAACACTAATTTAACTGATCGAAGATTTCGGATATCCAAGTAGGAGTGTAACAGTTTTTAACTAATTCTTCTTTTTTCTTTTAATGCTTTTAATTGAGAAGGAGTCAACCTGTTAGTTTGGGGAATTAATATATTTATCGATAGCAGTAATGTATTCATTCTCCAACTTAGTTTGCCTCATTCTATACTTATAAATTTTTGAAGTTACCATAACCTGAGTCTTTTCTATGGCAAAGATTTCTAATTCTAAACGAATATTTTTCCAAAATAACAATGAACTCTTTTCGGCTTTTATAAAAAAAAACTTTTCTTTGCTTTCATGTACTTTAAAACCATTATCAATACAAAACAGTATTAGTTTTTCATAAACTTCTGTTAATCCAATATAGAAAAGTCGGCTGTTTTTATCCATAAATAGAATTAGTACTTAAATTTAAAGAAGATAAATATATATGCCTTTATTTAGAATGTTTAAACATCCCTGATATTCATTTTTTATTCGTTTTCTTTTTTTTCATCCATTGAACAACCCGGTGACGCGCAGAACAGGTGCTCCTGAATGTAACTGCCAGATAGAGTTAAGCTGCAATTCTGTTTTTCAATACTGTAACAGTTGTTTTCTTTTGGCTGCAAAGGTCGGTGATGGTTTTGTAGCGGTTGCGTTTTGCTCCTTTAAGCATTCGGGTTGCCAGAAAAGTGTTAACAGCAAATAGCTGTTCGTTCAAATATTCGCGACCAAGCGCCAAGCCTTCGCTCTGCACATAAGCCACCTTGTAGATGTTACTGTTACACTTATTCAGTTCTTCAATATAATTAACGGCATTGTTTTTAAAATAGTGTCGCACAATATCGCGCGGGTGTACGATGCCCAGTTTCAGCCGTTCGTTATAACGATTGAAAAAGTGAGAGGTGTAACGCATCATCCATCCTTGTTTATCAATGAGCGGGAGGTAGGCCTCAAAACCTTTGTCGTTATAAAACCACGAAATCGGGACTACTTCATAATCTGTTACACTCAACTTCATCGTTATCTGCCAGGCATTTTTAAATGCTGAGCGGTAAAAAAACTCGCGTGTGTCAGTGGTTTTATTTTGCTTCAGCATTTTCTTTTTCCATTTCGGATATAGGTGAGCGCATCGTTTTAATATAACGGGCAGGTCGCGAAATACTTCGCGACTTATTTCAGTATGGTTCATGCCGGGCACTAACATAATGGTGGTGTTTGACCCTTATAACGCAGAGTTTTTAAAAGTGTTATATGATTTAGTTTTTAACCATAAAAAAAACCTCCACGGAAAAATCAAAAGTTATTTACTTTCTCTTAATTAAAAAATTCAGCAATCTTGTGTGGGGCAAAGCAAAAGGCAGGGATGAAGTGGTTCCGTCACCGCAAAGTCTTCCTAACGAAGTTTTGGGACTTTGAGGTCAACCGTTTTTAATGGGAAGACTGTGCGGGAACTAAAGCCCAATGTTATCGGATGTGCTACCCTTCATTCATCGTGTTGTCGTCTGATATTATTGCACAATAACTTTCGTCATGTACAACTTTTCTGTGTCACTTACTTTCACGAAATAAATTCCCGAAGAAAATTGTTTTGTGTTTATCGTTTCTTGTTTGTTGTTGAGGACTGCACTGTAAACTTTCTCGCCTAACACATTATAAATTTCTACCTGTGCATTTTTCATCACTTCATTTATGCTGATTGTAAAATTATCACTTGCAGGATTGGGATAAACCGATAGCTCATTATAATTCATTGATAACTCTTCAAAACCTACTGTCAACGCAAACTTAAATACTACCCCTAAACTATTTGTACCACCAAGCCGGGTCATTCCATACAGAAAGGTGCCGTCAGAAATAAGATCGCCTTCAGGATCACTTCCTTTTGTGGCTTCTTCAAAGTCCAATAGTTTTACATAGCCGGTTCCATCGGGCATTATTTTAAAAATAGTTCCATCACCATTTGTGCCACCAGCCGTAGTCATTCCATACAGAAAGGTGCCGTTAGAAATAAGAGAGCCCCAAGGTATACGCCCGTTTGTGTTGACATCAAAGTCCAATAGTTTTACATAGCCGGTTCCATTGGGCATTATTTTAAAAATAGTTCCATAATCGTTTGCTCCGCCTGCCTCAGTCATCCCATACAGAAAGGTGCCGTCAGAAATAAGAGAGCCATAATGAGGTTGCCTTCCGTTTGTGGCGCCTGCAAAATCTAATAGGTTTGAATAGCCGGTTCCATCGGGCATTATTTTAAAAATAGTTCCTAAATTATTTGTGCCGCCATACTTTGTCATTCCATATAGAAAGGTGCCATCAGAAATAAGTGAGCCAGAAGGCACCTTTCCTTCTGTCGCGCCTGCAAAGTCCGATAGTTTTACATAGCCGGTTCCATCGGTCATTATTTTAAAAATAGTTCCTACACCATTTGTGCCGCCTTGCTGAGTCATTCCATACAGAAAGGTGCCGTTAGAAATTAGAGAGCCCGTAGGATAACTTCCGTTTGTGGCGCCTGCAAAGTCCAATAGTTTTACATAGCCGGTTCCATCGGGCATTATTTTAAAAATAGTTCCTAAATTATTTGTGCCGCCCTGATAAGTCATTCCATACAGAAAGGTGCCGTCAGAAATTAGCGAGCCAAAAGAATTACTTCCGCTTGTGACGCCTGCAAAGTCAAATAGTTTTACATAGCCGGTTCCATCGGGCATTATTTTAAAAATGGTTCCTAAATTATTTGTGCCGCCATAAAAAGTCATTCCATACAGAAAGGTGCCGTCAGAAATTAGAGAGCCTGAAGGATTCCTTCCGTTTGTGGTACCTTCACAATTGAATAGTGTTGTGTATTGTGCGAAAGAAGATGTACCGATGAGCAGACACGCTAAGGTGCAGATAAGATGAAGCTTTTTCATTTTGTTTTTAATTTAATTTTTCTGCTTACTCTTTCCGGTTTTCAGCATCCCCGATTTTTTGTTGTCAAAGTTAATTTACTCACAACTTCTCTTATTTTTTTATTTGAGTTCATGAGTGCTTCGCAATTCTTGCAAAATGGTTGAAGTCGCGATGCTGGCATTCGTTGCAGATAACGCATACGGGATAATTGAAGTTTTAAAAAGAAGGGATTAGAAGCACAACTGATAACCCATCAAAACCTTTCATTTTTATATTTACATTTATCTTTTGTTGAGTGTAGTTGTGCTTTTTATTCCTTCACCACTTTCTCTGTTTTTATCACCCCGTTTTTATTGCTTACTTCACAAATGTAAACTCCGGGAGCTACGGCATTGCCGGTTTTATCTGTTGCATTCCATTCGAGTTGATGATTGCCTTTCTGCATTTCTGCATTGGCAAGTGTTGCAACTAATCTTCCTGCAATATCAAAAACCTTAACAGTTATTTTATCTGATTGCGGAAGTGAAAATGAAATAATAGTTGTGGTTGAGAATGGATTCGGAATTATATCCATATTGCTAAGCATATTTCCATTTTCTGCAATGCCTGTTACACTCGAAAGCTTAAGTACAAAAACATCATCTGATGTAGATGAAAATCCAGTAGAAGTTAAATTATAGGTGCCTGCGCCGGGGTCAAAGTCAACTGTTCCAAGAAAGTGACCAGTGGTATATAAATTACCTGAACCGTCAAGGGCAATGGAGTTGGGAACACTTACACCCGATGGTCCCATAGTTACGGCCCATATAAAATTGCCGGAAGCATCTAATTTAGAAATATAATTATTTCCCGTTAAATTAAAAGTTCCCACGCCTGGGTCAAAGTCAACAGTAAGGGAGAAATTACCTGTTGTATAAACATTGCCCAATGGGTCAACGGCAATGGAATATCCAATAGCAGGATTGCCGGAAGTTGTTCCACCCATCGTTTTTGCCCAAACAAAATTGCCGGAAGCATCTAACTTTGAAATGAAAGCAGCAACATTTCCACCAGTTGTTAAATTATAGGTAGATGTTGAGTCAGGATCAAAGTCGGCTGTGTCAATAAAACGACCGGTGCTGTAAACATTGCCCGAAGGGTCAACAGCAATAGAATATCCAATAGCATAATCGCTGGCACCTGTTCCACCCATTGCCTTTGCCCACACGAAATTGCCCAAAGCATCTAACTTTGAGATAAATACTTCATCGCCTCCAAGTGTAGTTAAATTATAAGTTCCTGCACCGGGGTCAAAGTCCGCTGTACCCAAAAAATAACCGGTGGTATAAACATTGCCCGCTGCATCAAGGCAGATGGAGTTTCCATAACTATGAGTGCCATCGCTCATAGCTTTTGCCCACACAAAATTGCCGGAAGCATCTAATTTAGAAACGAACATATTTTGACCACCTGAAGTTGTTAAATTATAAGTTCCTGCACCGGGGTCAAAGTCGGCTGTTGAACCAAAATAACCTGTGGTGTAAACATTGCCCGAAGCGTCAAGTGCAATGGAGGAGCCAAGGTCGTCAACAAATCCGCCCATAGACCGTGCCCATACAAAATTGCCCGAAGCATTTAATTTGCAAACGAAAACATCTCCGCTTTGAGCGATTAAATTATAAGTAGCCGCACCCGGGTCAAAGTCAACATTATCGCGAAAAATACCTGTAATAAATACATTGCCCGAAGCATCAACAGCAATGGAGTTGCCCCATTCGTCTTCGGAGCCGCCTATGGTTTTTATCCATACTAAATTGCCTGAAGCATCTAACTTCGAAACAAAAATATCACTCGCACCTTTTGAATGGATATACAATGTTGCTGCACCCGGGTCAAAGTCAACACTATCATTAAAACCGCCGGTGGTATATACATTACCTGATGCATCAACGGCTACAGAGGTGCCATAATCATAACCCCCCGGTCCGTCAAATGATTTTGCCCATTGAAAGTTTTGTGCATTTGTGGTGTTAAGAAAACCGCAAATAACGAAGAGTACTAAAAGGTAAATTTTTTTCATCTTGTTTTTGTTTTTAGAACTGTCTGTTAAATTGAAGGGTTTAAAATTAAACACAATTAATAAGGGACAAGAAGTTTTTAAAAGAAGGGTTTAGAAGCACAACTGTTTGATTCCCCACAATCCTTCCTCGCGGGGTCTCCCAAAGGGGACCCTGCGCTGATTGCGCAGTTGTCGCAGGGTAATGTCGCAAATTCGTTTCTGCCGGGTTCATCGCAGGGTCTCCTAATACCCTCATGGAAATCCACTGCTCGGAAGACCCCGCGAGGACAGAAACTTGCCTTTTACCTTTCGGGTGACGAACGATGGAAATTTTTAACGCATGTTAAATCATGAATTATCTGTTGTCGGTTATTGCTTGTCGGTCGGAGACCGGACAAGGGGTGAGGGTTACCGGCAACGGAGCAGAAATGCTAATTGTTTTTCCATCTTCCTAATCGCTTCATCCCTCTTGTAAATAACCAAGCGAAGAATTTTGAGTGTCCGCCTTCCATCATTTTTTGTTTGTTCAATTCTTGAAATTCTTTTACATCATTTCCTTTATAAGTGAATTCGCCTTTTTCGTAGCAATAAGAACAATACATTTTGCTGATACTTCCATCTGCATTTGTTCCTCCACCTTTTGGGTCTCGTTTTAAAGGCATTCCACAAGATTGGCAATTTTTAAATTCGTTTCTCATATTAATATTTGTTATTTGTTAGTCACTTTCAAGTTTGCAATGTCGTTGCTCCCTTGGCTGTACCCCCCGATACCCCTTGTCCGGTCTCCGACCGACAAGCAATAGCCAACGACAACAAAGAGTAGATGCTTTTAAAAAAATATGCATTACTGCTTTCTTTCATCGCGCATAAAAATAATTAAATCTTTAATTGGTTGTCGGTCGGAGACCGGACAACGGGAAGGTGCCAACATAGGAGCAGTTTTTATTGAGGATTTAGCAAACGATGAAATGCTTCTATAATAAAAATGATACCCCCTATTATCGTGAAATAAGGATAGGCAGTAGCATCAGCATAGAGACCTCTACGATAACCGTACTTAGGATTTTTTTTATTGTCTTTATAAGCAAAATATCCGGTTATTATAAAAAAACATCCTATCAGTATTTGTAATAGGGGATTCATTTTTTAAAATTTATTTTCAGTAGCATTATCAACAATTAACTCTCCACCCTTGTTAGTGTTACACCTTTTTCATTTCAAAACAAATATAACATGCTTGCGGTTTAGCTAATTGGAGGATACCATCAGCTGAGCAGCAATTTGTTTTGAACTATGAATGAGAATGATTTAATGAATACTATGATGAATGAAAATAAAAATCATAGTCAATCCCAAAATCAAACAAATCATTGTTCAGACATTTTTCTTTCTTCTTGGTCTTCCCTTTTTTCATTTCAAAACAAATATAACATGCTTGCGGTTTAGCTTGTTGGAGGATACCATCAGTTGAGCAGCAATTTGTTTTGAACTATGAATGAGAATGATTGAATGAATACTATGATGAATGAAAATAAAAATCATAGTCAATCCCAAAATCAAACAAATCATAGTTCAGACATTTTTCTTTCTTCCTGGTCTTCCCATTTTTCATTTCAAAACAAATATAACATGCTTGCGGTTTAGCTAATTAGAGGATACCATCAGCTGAGCAGCAATTTGTTTTGAACTATGATTGAGAATGATTTAATGAATACTATAATGAATGAAAATAAAAATCATAGTTCAGTAACTGTTTTTTTATTTGGCTTCATCACTCTCTTGAATTGCAGACTTGAATTGCCGAAATTAATAAGCAATCCTATCGTCATTCCGTATGCTTCCAGATAATTGATTGCCTGCGCCAGGTGAACATCTTCCAATTGTATTACCGCTTTTAGTTCTACCATTATTTTTCCCTCAACAAAAAAATCAACCCGCCGCTCACCTATGCTTTCTCCTTTGTAGAAAATTTCCATTTCATGTTCTCTGCTAAATTCCAATCCCTGCTTTCGCATTTCGATAGCAAGCGCGCGCTGATAAATCACTTCCTGAAAACCATTCCCAAGTATGCGATGCACTTCCATCGCGCACCCTATAATCTTTCCGGTTAATTCGCTCTCAGGATATTCTTGCTTTATTGCTGTGTTCATGGCTTTCCTATATGTTTTGAACTATGATTGAGAATGATTGAATGAATACTATGATGAATGAAAATAAAAATCATAGTCAATCCCAAAATCAAACAAATCATAGTTCAGACATTTTTCTTTCTTCTTGCTGTTCTTGATTTTTATTTCAAAACAAATATAACATGCTTGCGGTTTAGTTTGTTGTGTTCATTAACAGGTTTTAAACTGTTACACCTCATGGAGAAAAAATGTCGCGCTGGTGCGCTATGTGTCCGACTGCAAGTCGGACACAATTAACTGAACTCGGCTACAAGCCGAGCACAACGGGGATGTCTATACTCAATGTGCTAATGACTTTCAATTAAGAATTTTCTGTCTGTTTGTTTTGCCGTTCTCATTGCAAGAATAAATTCTAAGAACTTAGAAGCATTAATGTCGGTAAAGCCAACTGCTAAATTCAATTCTTGAAAACCCATTTCTTTGGATACATCTGCGAAGAATTTATACGCACTTCCTTTCTTCCTTGATGGTTCAAATTTTTCATCAACAACCAAGCAGATAAATTTTTGTCTTTGGACAGAAGCGATGTAAGCGTCTTGAATTATTCCCCAATTAATGAAATCCATGTGGAGTGTCCTGTCAAAAATTCCAATCTCATTTACGATTATTTGTGGTCGTCTGTCAAGTAGTTGATAAATTCCAACTAGATAACCAAGACTGAAAAAGCAAATGCACATCCATTCTATCCATTGATTTTCTGAAGAGCTATGAAAGAAAATACCGGGCACAACAAAAATTGAACAAAGCAGCATCAACCGAATTGCTTTCCAAGGTGACTTATAAATTTTATACTCAGTAATTCCGCCCTTGTCGGTGTTCCCTTTTTTCATTTCAAAACAAATATAACATGCTTGCGGTTTAGCTTGTTGTGTTCATCAACAGGTTTTAAACTGTTACTCACCTTTGCGCTCTGCTCAACCATTTTTCGTATCGGTTTCAGCACTGCTTGTATTGGTTCTGCAATTTTCCGCATAGGGTTTATCGTTTTTCGTATCAGAAAAATAACTGCGCCAACAGGGTTTGTCGTTTTTCGTGTATGGTATTCTATTTTTCAAGTAAGGCCTGTTGTTTTTCGTGCACGAAAAACAGCTTTACTCATACGAAAAACTATAAGTGTAACAGACTGTTCAGTAAATTTTTTGCCTCTTTTCAGGCATCGGCACGGCTGAGTGCCTGATTATTTCGTCGGACAATTTTAACCAATTGCTTATATTTAGTTACTAAACCACAATCGGATAAATAAGTTAATTCGCCGACCAATAAAATTTGCGTGTATGTTTTGGTTCCTTTTGAGCATAAATACTTCCTTTAAAATATTTGAATATTAACAAATTTTATAAATAACAGCTATTCTCTTTTTAAAAAAGCCGGCAAAAATATTTTGGCGCTTTGGCGACACAAAGTTGTTCGTCGAAAAGAAATTTATTGTTACCTAAATTCGTTTATCGAAAATTTTAAGTTGCTGCTATTAAGGCGGTTAGTATTGCCCCGCGTTCAATTCTTTTTTCACTAAAACAAAAATTAACAACATGAGAAAACCACGCGTTATTACCAATTACAAAAAAGTGCGTCAGGCAGATCTGGGCACTGTAGCACAAACAGTTCATGATATGATGACCGGAAATGCCACATTTCCGACTCCACCCATAACCATGGCTGCTTTTTTACTGTTAGTAAAAGACTATGTGCTGAAACTGGCAACGGCACTGCACGGTACTCCGGTGCAAACCACTGCTAAAAATGTGGCGAAAACCGCACTGCTCGATGCTATGACCAAAAATGCGGTGTATGTAAATGCTACTGCCGACGGCAACGAAGGCGAACTGCAGAGCAGCGGCTATTTTTTAGCCAAAACCCCGCAACCTAAAGGCCCCCTCGCAGTGCCATCGTTGTTCAGGGTTAATGCGAGTCCTGAACCCGGTCGCGCTATTGTTGAATTTATGGGCTTGCCGGGCTCTACTTACTTAGTGCGGCTTACACCTGATATTAGAACCGACCGATCTTTATGGCAAACGGCAATTGACACCAGGCGAAATTTTATTATTGAAGGTTTAACTTCGGGTAGCCGTTACACTTTTATTGGAGCATATAAAGGCGCAAGCAATGTGCTCAATTTTACGCAGCCCGTTGAAGTGGTGATACAGTAATTAATAATGGATAATTGTTAATGGATAATTTTATAAAAATCCGCACGACTGTTAAAGTCATGCGGATTTTTTTATTTCAGTAAAAACTATAACTTTACAATCTGATTGAAAATTTCATTTTACCTTTTTAAAAAATAATTTTTATGAAAAAAGTTTTTACAATTTCAGTTTTGTTTTTCTGTATTCAGTATGTTAATGCACAAACATGGAATACTATTGGAAATGCAGGTACTACTCCCGGCACTAACTTTATTGGCACTACTGACAACAAAGATTTTGTTTTTAAAACAAATAATACAGAAAAGGGTAGAGTAAAATCAAACGGGCTTTGGCAATTTGGCGTCACCGGAAATCTTGCAAAATTTGATTCTGCAGGAAATCTTTCCTTTGCCGGAAATGCCGTTTATAAAGTTGCCGGAAATAAATATGCTTTTCAATATTCTGGCAATGCGAATTATGGATTGTTTTTTAATTCAACAAATCTTCGTTACGAATTCAGAGATGTTAATGCCTCACCGGTTGCTTATTTTAATGCGAACGGAACGGGTGGTGCCTATATAAAGGGAAGTACAGGTATTGGAACTGTTACACCTGTTGGTAAGCTCAATGTAAAGGGAAACAGCAATGTACCGCAATTAGTAGTGGATGCAAACAGCACTCAGAGTAATACTAACCCGCTGATTAAGCTACGCAACAATAATGGTCAGGATTTAATGTGGATTCATTCTGATGATACTTCAGATTGTTTTGTTGGGGTAAATGCCGGAAGATTAAATAATGTTGTGGGTTTTGGAACTGATAATACTTTTATCGGGGGCAATTCAGGTCGCTCTAACACTACAGGATTCTGGAATACAGCTACAGGGTCACATTCCCTTAGCTCAAACACGGAAGGAAATTTTAATACGGCTGACGGAGTAGAAGCGCTTTATTCCAACACAACGGGGTACCAAAATACTGCAATCGGAGTTCGAGCTCTTTATTCCAATGATATCGGGGGTAATAATACCGCAACCGGGTTTCATACAATGTATCAAAATACAACAGGAGTGAATAATGTAGCTTACGGAAATGATGCTCTTTTTTCAAACAGCGACGGATATTCAAATTCCGCCATGGGTTTTAGCTGCCTAACTTATAACTCTACAGGTCACGATAACACAGCAGTAGGAACGAATGCTCTTCGTGCGAATACAAGCGGCTTGTACAATACCGCGGTTGGAAGTTCTGCCCTTAATTTAACTACAACCGGCTCCTACAATACAGCCATCGGGTACAAGGCCCTTTATGCTACTAACCCCATTGGTTATGGCAACACAGCCGTTGGGGCGCTTACACTTGAACACAACACTGATGGACATCACAACACAGGCTGTGGTACAGCAGTAATGAATAGTAACACAACTGGAATTTATAATACTGCTGTCGGAAATGGTGCTCTTTATTATAATGTTTCCGGAAATTACAATTGTTCTTACGGAACCTATTCTGTTTATAATAATGATGTCGGAAGCTTCAATGTAGGAATAGGATATCAATCACTTTTTTTTACTTATGGAAATAATAATACGGGTATTGGATATAAATCTCTTGAAAATAATCAAGGCGGAAGTAATAATACGGCTCTTGGTTACTTAGCCGGGAGCAATGGTTCTCCGACTAATCTTACTGCTGTCGGATACAATGCCGGGCATGTTAACAGCTTGTCAAATTCAGTTGAAATAGGTAACACAACAGTGGGTTGGATTGGCGGACAGGTAGGTTGGAGTAATTACAGCGATAAGCGTATAAAGGATAACATTCAAAGCAATGTTCCGGGATTGCTCTTTATTAATAAACTAAACCCTGTCACTTACCATTTAAATATTCACCGAGAAAATGAGATCTGCGGAATAAAAGATTCCGTTGAATGGGATGGAAAATATGATTTGGAAAAAATCATTCAAACAGGTTTTATTGCACAAGAAGTTGAGCAGGCTGCAAAGGAATGTAAGTTTGATTTTAATGGTGTTACACCTCCCCATGATGACAGTAAACTCTATAGTTTACAGTATGCATCATTTGTTGTTCCTCTTGTAAAAGCTGTACAGGAATTAGATTCAATGAATATTGACCTTAAAACTTCGAATGATGAATTGAAAAATGAGATTGCACAATTAAAACAACAAATGAATCAATTCGACCAATCACTTTCACAATGCTGTAACAGTTATCAGTCAGCAGGTGGTAGTCAGGGGGCAACAGATATTCCTAAACTGAATCAGAATGTGCCGAATCCGTTTTCGCTAAATACAGTTATTAAATATTACCTGCCGCAATCCGCTAAAAATGGAGTCATTAAAATATACTCAATCTATGGCACAGAATTAAAATCATTCTCTCTCAATCAAACTGGTTTCGGTGAAGTTTTAGTTTCCGGAGGTTCACTTTCTTCCGGAGTTTATGTTTATACCTTACTGATTGATGGAAATTCGTTCGATACAAAGCAAATGATACTGACAAAGAATTAAGGATTTTATTTGATCCTATAAATTGGTTCTAAGTGAGTAGCTCACACTTATAAAAAAATCCGCATGACTTTAACAGTTGTGCTGACTTTTTTTTGTTTCAATACTATTATGCTTCAATCGAATTTGTGTTGAAGATTGTTCATTGTATTCAATCATTTATTAATTGAATCCTGCTGTTTATTAGTCGAAAGCTTGATTTCGCGACCTTATAGTAAACTTTGTCGTAGAGCAATAAAAAGTGCGGAGTCAGCACTTAAATCACTGACAAAAATAAAATGAGAATAGTTGCTACACCATTTCTTTTTATTTTGATGTTACACTTTGCCTTTTACACTTCGGCACAAACTACAAGTTACAATTCTGCTGTAACAGGAGGGGAGTACCTGTATGAAAAAAACAGTGCTTCAAATCCATGCATTACTGCACAGCAATATGCCGAGATAGAAACAAGGTGTAACACCAACTCGGCTCTATACATTCACAGCGATGCAGAAAAAAGTTCAGCTTCAACTGTTACACTTTCGTGGCCGTTACAGGCCGCTTCCGGATTTACTGATTGCAGTTATTATTTTATTAGTGCGCATGTAGATCAGGATGCGGCAACAACTACCTTTAGTGATTATAACTGTGGTTCAATTGCCTATGATGGGCACAAAGGAACCGACATTGCAATTTGGCCTTTCCCGTTTTATAAAATGGATAACGATCAGGTAGAAGTGATAGCTGCAGCCGAAGGAACCATTATTGACAAACACGATGGTGAGTATGATAGAAATTGTGTTGGAGTTGGCAGTGGTTTAATAGCCAATTATGTAGTAGTTCAACAGAGTGATGGGTCAAGGGCATTGTACTGGCACATGAAAAAAAATTCATTGACAACAAAAACAATCGGGCAAACTGTTACAGCTGGCGAGTTCATAGGCATTGTTGGTAGTTCAGGCAGCTCTTCTGGTCCGCATCTGCATTTCGAAGTTTGGGCAGGTAGTACCAATGCCACCATTAACGATCCGTTTTCGGGCATCTGTAACACTTTGAATGCTAATTCGTGGTGGACGGCACAGAAACCCTATACCGAACCACAGGTTTTAAAAGCTTCGGTGCATACAACAGATTTATCAGCACCACCATGCCCAACCACTGAAACACTAAATGAAAGCACTTCATACACGCTTCCATTTCAGGGAGCAGGACTATCGCCGGGCTATGCTAAGTTTTATATTTTTTTACGAAACGAAACAGCAGGCACTACTGTCGATATGAGTATTTTAAATCCGAACTCAACAGTATTTAACAGCTGGTCGCACTCCTGCACAACAGATTATAATGCAAGTTACTGGGGCTATTCAAAACTGTTACCTACCTTACCGGGCACTTATACTTTTCAGGCCACTTACAATGGAATTACATGTTCTCAATCGTTTGATGTTGTTGTTCCTTCAGCTATTTTAGAAATCGGAAATGATTTATACGGACTAAATATTTATCAGGATAGAGATAATAATCTGGTGCAGATTTATTTGAAAGATAAATTCAAAAAGCTGAATCAATTAATAATTTTAAATGAGTTAGGCCAACAGATTTATAAAGACCAGATAAATTTTAATGCAACAACAATTGATGTAACAGATTATGCATCGGGAATTTATTTTGTTCAGGCATTAACTACTGATAATAAAATTTTTAATCAAAAGTTAATGATCGCAAAATAGTTTCAGCCGTTAGTCTTTATTTCTGTGCCCCAAGTTATCGACTCAATACAATTATGCAGCTTCACGGCAAACAGTGGTGTAGGGGATAGCCCGCAGTCGTTCAACCGGAATTAACTTACCTGTAACAGAGCAGACTCCGTAGGTTCCGTTGGCTATGCGACTTAAAGCATTTTCGAGCGACCGCATTAATTTTAATTGTCGGGTCATTGATGTAGTTAACTCTGTTAGCAGCTCTTCGTTATCCAATTCAAATAGTTTGAAATTCACATCTCGGTTATTGTTATAATCAGCGAGTTGCTCCGATGCCGATTCGAATTCAGCTTTTGCGACATTATATCTTTCTTGAATAATATTTTTAAACTCCTGTAACACTTCGGTGCTGTAATAAGTTTGAGCTTCAGATTTTGCAATTGTCATATGTTTAGTTTTTGGTTGGTGAGTTAGATTTCTAAAAATTATTTCTTTTCCCTCATTAAAAAAACCTGCCATATTTATTATGCTGTTTTTTTCAAAAAAACAAGAAGGTATTTCCTTTAAATGGGGAAAAATTTCTATGCTTAAAGCAATAGTGTGGAATTTTATTTCCTGAACCGATAGGTGTAACAGTCGTATCTGATAACTGCTGAGTGAATTCATGATTGAGCTTACCTTGTCAGCACTTAATAGTTATAAATATAGGTAGCATGTTATTTGAGTCATTAACGCTAAAACAGCGAAATGAAAACAAAAATTGAAAAATCAAAAAAAGGTATTGAAGATTTAACAACCGAAAAAGCTACTGATAAAAATTTGCCGGGTTATCCGCATTATCCTCCGGTTGAAGATATCATGAATAAAGAAAACCATTTTAAAAAACTACCGCTTGAAGAGGAAGTAAATACTGGCGAAAAAGAAAAACCTGTTGTTGTGGATGAAACAGACGCGCCAATAGAAAATCAAATAGACATAACCGATATAACTGCTGAGGATTTAAAAATGCTCGACGGTGCTGAAACTATTGATGGAGATATGGCCGCAACTGATCTTGATATTCCGGGTGCAGAACTGGATGATGAAATGGAAGCCACAGGCAATGAGGACGAAGAAAATAACAGCTACAGCATTGGTGGCGATCGCCATGAAGATTTAGAAGAGGAAAACGAAGCCGGACGATAACCGGAAATTCAGTTACTTTTTTTTCAAACAGAATTGTTTTAAAGTGTTTTTAATAGCCCTTCAAATTAATTATAGCGAATGAAAATGATTTGTAGCCACTGTACAAGCGAAATAGATGCATCGTTGTGGTATTGCAAATATTGTAAGTCTTATGTAGGACCCCGTATGCTTGGGTATATTTATTACGCAGGAATAGTTATTCTTTTTTTATTTGCCATATGGTATTTTAATCATTAATGAAATAGGTAGTTTTGATATGAATATTTCGGCAGATAATGTCCGGAGAGAAGGGATTTAACTCTTCAATAGTTGATTTAAAAAATGTTGAGATGCAGTGATATGAAAATGTTTTCATGTTTTTATATTTACCATTAATTTAAGGAGTGTAACAGTGTGGCGAAACATTCTTTTTTTTCATGACAAATAAAATATGCAGACAGTAACGACTGAGAATCTTTTACAGAAAGTAGAAGCGCTTGAAAAGCACCTTATGGAATCAAAGGTGCAATTAAATAACACCCTGCATGACAAATTACGCAACGAAGAAATACTTCATGAAAAGAACAGGGAATTAGAGGTGGCAAAATCATTTCTGCAAAACATTATGGATTCGTCGGTTGACTATATCGTCACATTCGACAAAAATTTTAATATCACTTCCCTCAATAGCAATGCAGTTGCTTTTTTAGGTCGCCCGAAGGAAGAACTAATAGGGAAAAATCAGTTTGAGCTTGTACCCGCCTTTAAGGGAACCCGCGTGGAAGAGAATATTTTAAAGGCGTTATCAGGTGTAACAGTTCACGAACAAAATGCCAAATCCATTCATCGCCCAGGTACTTATATCGACTCTTACTACATTCCTTTAACCATAGATGGGAAAGTGGAAGGGGTACTTGCAATCAATAAAGATATTTCAGAGACTGTTACAGCTTCGGAACAATTGAAGCAGGTTAATGACCAACTCGCGCAAGCGCAGCAGATAGCCCACATTGGTAGCTGGGAGTGGAGCGTAATTGAAAATAAAATTACTTGGTCTGATGAGCTGTATCGCATTTACGGGGTGGATAAAGAAAGTTTTAAAGCAGATTACGAAAACTATGTCAGCTTTACACACCCCGACGATAGACAATTAGTGAATGAAGCGGTGCAGAAGGCGATAAAAAAGCATACGCCATTTAATTTCTATCACCGAATCACAAGACGGGATGGACAAATCCGCATTCTAAACGGTAAGGGTAAAGTAGTAATTGATGAAAACGGGAGTGTTATTCGATTGACAGGCACTGCACAGGATGTAACTGAATTTAAATTAGCAGAAGAAAAAATTCTGGACATAAACGAAAACCTTGCGCTTAAAAATCAAGAACTTACTCGTATTAATACTGAACTTACCGAAACTAAAAATTTTATAAATAGTGTTTTAGAAAGTTCGCAACATGGTGTGCTCTCGTACAAACCGGTAAAAGAAAATGATGAGATAGTTGATTTTGAAATTACTTATGCTAATGAAATAGCACTACAGCAAATTAATATGACTGCTGAACAAATTATTGGGAAAAGTTATTTAACCATTGTTCCTATAGCGAAAAAAACCGGTTCTTATGATCGCATTAAACGGGTGTTGACAACAGGGGTGAGTGAGACGCGCGAAATAAATT
The DNA here is from genome assembly GCA_038326325.1 of Chitinophagales bacterium. Taxonomy (GTDB): domain Bacteria; phylum Bacteroidota; class Bacteroidia; order Chitinophagales; family UBA10324; genus UBA10324. The sequence continues at coordinate 47,553 of JBBQJW010000002.1, forward strand.
CGCCTAATTATCCGAACCGATGGTTTCTTGCGCACTATGTTTCCCTTAATAATGGAGTGACTGTTACATTTATTGAAGTCACAGACCAGAAAAAACAAGCCAGGGAAATTGAAGAAAAGAATCTCCAGCTTGAAAGATCTAACGCTGAACTTGCGTCTTTCTCCTATATCGCATCTCACGACCTGAAGGAACCACTTCGTAAAATGCAAATGTTTACGAATCGCATTCTTGAACAGGATTATGAAACCCTTTCTGATAAATCGAAAGAATATTTTCAGCGAATAATTAATTCATCTAAGCGCATGGACGATTTAATTATTGCGTTGCTTAATTATTCACGCACCAATAATGCTGAAGTTGAATTCACCCATGTTGATATCAATATTGTAATTGCAGAAATAAAAAATAACCTGCACGAATTGCTAGACGAGAATAAAGTGGAATTGGAAGTTGAGCAAATGCCTGTCATTTATGGTGTGCCTCACCAGATAACCCAACTCTTTTCAAATATAATTACGAATGCTGTTAAGTACAGAAGTGAAAAACGACAACCACGAATTAAAATTTCCTATAAAGAAGTTTCGCAAGAAGGATTACTGAAGAGCGATATAATGGGGGTGGAGAAATATTGCAAAATAATTATAGAGGATAATGGCATTGGCTTCGAGCAGGAATATGCTGAAAAGATTTTTGAATTATTTCAACGGCTGCATAATAAGGATGAATATGAGGGAACCGGTATCGGTCTTTCCATTTGTAAAAAAATTGTTCAGAATCATGGAGGAATGATTACCGCTGCTGGCAATCCGGATCAGGGCTCAACATTTATTGTTTATTTCCCGGTACTGTAACACTTCGAAACTGTTATACGCTCAATTTATTAAACGGAAATGTATTCCTGAATAAAAGCCAGCGGTTTGGGAAAGTAATTCAAAAAAAAATTGAATCATTTTTTCAATTTAATAGCCGATTCGTGCAGGCATGTGCTTTGAAATACTATTTAAAAACAAACACATGAAACCGGAATCTTCTCTCTTAATGTTGATGATTTGCATAGCAATTCTATTATCATCATGCAGTTCTAATATGCTTCTGATACCAACAGCGGCATGTTGTGTCTTCTGTTTGATGGCAACAAGCGTGTTGCTCTTAAATTTTAAGAAAGCGAAAAAAATATTAGGTGTAACAGTTTCAGTTTATAGTTGGAAAAAATATTCCCCGAAAAAAATCCTCAAATGAGTAAACAACTCAACAACTACCGAAGAGATAGTTTGTTTTTCTGAAAAATTCTGTCGGTATATTATTTGAATCAACTATTTCACAATAAAAAATAAACACATGAAAACAAATTCTCAATCAAATCACACCAGTAGCCAAAACGGAACAAAAAAAGCATCCACCCAAAAAGAAACAAAGGGATCAGCTGTACCCGCTGATAAATTAATGGAGCTTTTTGAAGATGAACTTAAAGACATTTACTGGGCAGAAAAGGCATTGACAAAGGCATTGCCTAAAATGATTAAAAAGGTAACTTCTCCCGAACTTGCCGAAGCAATCACAAATCACCTTGAAGAAACTAATGAACATGTCACCCGCCTTGAGCAAGTGTTTGAGTCAATCGGTGAAAAAGTTCAGTCAAAAAAATGTGAAGCAATGAGCGGTCTATTAAAAGAAGCCGACGAATTAATGACAGATACTGATGAAGGAGGAATGCGCGATGCAGCAATTATTGCAGCCGCACAAAAAGTGGAGCATTACGAAATTGCAACTTACGGCACTCTTCGCGCATGGGCTGAATTACTTGGTTTAGATAAAGCAGTTGAGCTATTGGGAGCCACATTACAGGAAGAAAAAAATGCTGATGAGAAATTAACTGATGTTGCGGAATCAGCTGTTAACATTCAGGCATTGTCAGAAGAGGAAAGTGAATAAGTTAAGTGGATTTTTTTAGTTGAAAGCTCTTCGGTTTTCCGAAGAGCTTTTTTGTTTTCATGTCCACATATTTATTTCTTTATTTTCACTTTTGAGATTAAAGTGTTACAGTCTAAAAACGGTTATTGATTTGTGAATAAATTAAATTTATTTTTTCGCTTTCCGAAAATTTAAAATGCCTTTACTGATATGAGGCATGTTATCTCCGATTAAAAACCCAAATGGTTTTAGTTGTTCAATTCTGTCGAATATTACTTTAATAATTGCAGTAAGTGGAAGAGATAAAAACATTCCAGGAACTCCCCAAAGTGCGCCTCCAATAAGTACAACTACAATGGATACCAATGCATTGACTTTAACCTTTGAAGCCACAATACGCGGAACTATAAAATTATTATCAATCAACTGAACTGCCATGTAAACGAACAAAACATACACAGCATACATCGGTTCCTTGGTTGCAATTGCAATTATCATAGGTAGAGAAATTGCAATGATGCCGCCGATATAAGGGATAATATTTAATAGCGCACCTATCACTCCAAGTAACAGCGCATAATCAATTCCGAGCATAAAAAGTCCGAGAGAATTTAAAGCCGCAACTATTGCCGCCTCAATCATTAATCCGACTAAATAATTTTGAATAAGCGATTTTGTTTCGTTTAAAACTTCAGCCACAGTTTTATGCTTGGTCACCGGAAAAAGTTGTGCGATAAAATCCAGCAGCAAGGGTTTATAAAACAAAAACATAAAAATATAAACAGGAAGAAGAAACAACATGATGAAAACTCCACTTATTGCAGATAATGTTTGCCCAATTACCGCTGTTGAATTACTTAACCCGGCTGTTTTTTGTTTTAATAGCCACTCATTAATTTTAGTGGTGCTAATATTTAAACTCTGAGAAACCCATGTAACAGTATCTGAAAAAAGAATATTTAATTTTTGTTTCATGGCCGGAATTGCGTCGGAAAAGTTGACTATCTGTGATCCGATAAAATAAAATAAACCGGCTAACAAAAGAAAAGCAATCACTACTGCTATGATGATTGATATGACGCGATTCACTTTTTTATTCTGCAAATAATTTACAAACGGATTTAAAAGAATCGCGATAACAAGTGCGAAGGTTAACGGAATAAGTATATCCTGACCAATGTAAAGAATAAAAAAAAGTGCAACAATGCCTGTAACTATTTGCGACAGTCTGATGGCGAGCGGGAACGAATTGTTTTTTTCCACTGATTGTTTGTTTAAGTTTTTTTAAATACTATTTCACTCTGCCTTTATCCTTCACTGCGGTTTCAGAAGCGGGAATATTTCCGATGTGAAAATCAGAATATGCTTTCGTAAACTCGGCACCGTAAAAAACGATGAGCGATGAATAAGAAGCCCACAATAATATTAACACCACAGAACCCGCGGCGCCATAAGTTGAACCTGGATTTGCGGTTCCGAAATAAAGACCGAGCGCAGATTTCCCCAGGGTAAATAAAACAGAAGTAATGAATGCGCCAATCCAGACTGAGCGCCATTTGATTTTAGCATCGGGCATTATCTTAAACATCATTGCGAAAAGCGAAGTGATAATTACCAATGATAAAAGTGAATTTAATATTTCAAATAACACCAATAAGGAAACAGACCAATGCTCTTGAACCCATGAGCTTAACAAAGTAAGAATTGATGAAAGCAATAATGACATTAATAGTAAAAAAGCGATAGTTAAAATTAACCCGAACGAAAAAAGGCGGGTCTTTAAAAAAGTGATGAGACCTGATTTTTTTGTTGTCGCTTTCACTTCCCAAATAATGTTCAGCGATTTTTGCATTTCAATAAACACTCCTGTAGCGCCAATTAATATCGTAACGATTCCAAGTACAGATGCAATGCTGGAATTTTTACTTGTCATTGCCATCTTAATCATCCCCTGAACTGAATCTGCCGTATCAGGTCCCATAGCAGAAGCGATTTGGCTGTGGAGATGACCGTTCACAGCATCGGTACCGAAGAAATATCCGGCGAGTGTTACAACTACCACAAGCAACCCTGGTAAAGAAAATATAGCGTTGTAAGCAATGATGGAGCTCTGGCGAAATGGATCGCGCTCCCACCATTTTTTAAAAGCTGTTTTAAATAGTCTGCCTAAGTTCGTGAATTTGATTTTCATAATTCATTCGTTATCGTCTTATCATTAATCACAATATTAATCTGTTCGCCTAACTCTCTTTCCATTTCCTGTTTAAGGTTATGCGTTTCTTCGTTATCAATTGAAACAGATTGTAAAAGGTTTTCTTCCTTTTTTGCTATCACGCTAAGTTTAGAATAATATTTCTGAATAATTTTCAATTCTTCTTCAGTCATATGTTCAACATCAACTAATCGGTTGCTCGCAAATTCATGAGCGGCAACCAACTCATTTAATTTTAGTTGTATCGCTAACGAATCTTTGTTTTGTGATTTTTGAATGACGAACACCATAAGAAAGGTAGTGATAGATGTTGTGATACTGATACCCCAGAGCCAATGGTCTGAAAAATTAAAAAATGGTCCCGTGATTACCCATAAGACCACAATTGCGAAACCGAAAATAATAGCAACATTACTACCCGCTGCCTTCGTTACATGGAAGGATACTTTTTCCAGAAATTTTAATCTGGAGAATTTATTTTTCTCTTCCATAATTTTATAATTCAGTTAATATTCACTTTTCCATTTGCACATCATCATGATTTTTTTTATGCGCGACTAAATGTAACAGTTTTTGACCCGATGATTTTATCTTATCTGAATTTTTTGCGGCATAATTTGAAACCACTGCCTGAAGCAACATTCCGGCTATTTTTTTAATCGGGTTCCAAGTAGGGCGGAATAAAACTTTTCGCGCCAAAAATCCGGAAGCCATGCCGATTGCAGTACTACTAACTGTTTTTTTAGTTTCAGGTGAACTTGTTATTTGACTGAAAGCGCTTTTTAAAATGTTAATAGGTTTTAAAGTTTCATAAGTAAGTTGAAATTGTTCTTTCAAATCAACTAACTCTTTTTGCTTTTTAATTTCCAATGAAGCAATCGCTTCGTTCAGCAAATCAGATGGTCTCTCTTTTTTCATATTTTTTTTCGTTTAACATTTGTGAAATCATAGTATCAACGATTGGATCTTTTATTAATGTTTGCCTTGATGCATGAACAATCAGCATTACTATAAGGTAGAAGGCGGCAACTAAAAGGAATCCATAGTAAGATTTTCCCAACACATCACCTAACCAAAGTGCCAATCCAATATTCGCCATGATAACGACTAAAGCGCCAATGATTATAGTAACGAATTTTGAAACTAATGAAGAAACAACTTCTGCTGTTTTATCAATCATTTTTAATTTAAATAAATCAACATTGGTTTTGATATACACTTCCGCTTTTTCAAGAAGTGTTTCTACTTGAGATGATCTTTCTTGCATTTTGTTTTTTATTTTGTTGAATAATGAAATCGAAGTGTAACACTTCCGTTGGTGACCGGGATGACTCCAGTATTTCCCATCACAACCGGATTAAAAATTCCTGAAATTATTTCCGTGCTGTCGGCAGGTAAATCATAATCGAGCACTTCATATTTCCAATCCTCGTTTGTGAATTGAATTTTATTAGAAGTAGAAAGGGAAACCGATGAGCCATTATTGCTGATGTTAGTGGTAAACTCGTAATTAACTTTTGAGTTTCTTCCGAAATTTACTTTCACATCAGGTAATGAGCCATCGGTGTCCCAAGCTAAACCTCCCGTATCTCGTGCGGGAATATTATTTACATCAATCGTGTTGGCAAATCGATAATAGCATCCGGGATTTTCAGGATTGTAAAGATGATAATTGTCAGCGTTCATGTCTTCACATTTTTTTTTACTACATCTGCAACCTGAAATTAAATTACCCAGCATCAAACAGAATAAGCCAATTAAAACTGACTTCATTTTTATTTTTTCAGAAAATCAATTTATGACTGAGAGGTTCTTTCGTTCACTGCGCTTTTAATGGTGCGTTGAACCTCATTTGCTTTTGACTTCCCTTTCTCAACTAAATCTTCAGCATCATCTTTCATTGAATCAAATTTTTCCGACATGTTATCAACGAAGTCGCTGAACTTATCTTTTAACCCATCAACATATTCGTTTCCTTTTTCTGAAAGTCTTTGACGAGTTTTTGTTCCCTTATCTGGGGCAAACAAAATTCCAAGTACGGCTCCTGCGGCTGCGCCTGCAAGTACACCAAGTAATAATTTTCCTGAGCTCATTTTTTTATGTTTTAATTGTTTTAGAATTTGGTTTATTAACTAAAGAGGTTTTCTACCTTGAATGACATTTAGCAAAATTGCGATGACTGCAATTACAAGAAGAATGTGAATGATTGATCCGGCACTGTAGGCGAAGAATCCAACTGCCCAAATAATTACCAGAATTACTGCGATGGTATAAAGTAAGCTTTGCATGATGTTTGAATTTTAGTGGTTATGAATTTATTTAAAGAATTTATTTTAAAGTGTAACACTTTAAAACTTCGGTTATTCGCCGTCGTTTTCGTTACCGTGATTTTTTTCGCTGGAAGAATCATCGTCTTCTTCAAGATTGTCTTCCATGTCATTGTTCTCCGTTTCATCTCCCAATTCAACATCTTCATTGTCTTCCATAGAAACGATGTTGGTTGGTTCTAAATCATTACTTTGATTTTTCTGTCTTGAATCGGAATTGGTCTTTTGACCAGACTTATTCATTGTTTCATTTGTTTTCATTTGATTTGTTTGTGTTTTAAATTAAATTGTGATTTGAATTATTTTTTGTTTCTAACAGAAATTTAAATATCATGTTTTGTGCCATCAGAAACTTTTGAGTTTACAAATACAAGGAGCAGATTCATTTTTTTACTTTTAGCATATATTTTTCGCGTTTCTTTAATGAATCGTGTATCTCGTGAGATTTTTTAAGGTAGCTTTTTTCCCGATTAAGGAAATAATTTCCTCAACTCTGCTTATTCGGAAGCCATATTATAAATAGTAAGAAAGTTAAATGACTTTCATAAGGTGTAACACTCTTCCGCTTTAAAAATTTTCGTTAAATAAAAAAGTCCCACAAATAAATGCAGGACTTTAATTTGGCTAATAAAAAATATTAAATTTAAACTTGCTTCCCGTTGTCTGGTTTCTTTTCAATATCTTCTACTTCCTTTATAAAATTTGTAACATGAGTATCGCTGGTAGGACCGTATCCATCCGTCAAAGTTCCGCGCTCTCCATTCACTGTTTCAATTACATATAAAATAGAATTGTCTTGCGGATCAGATTCGCCTTCGAAGCGATAGAAATTTACCACTTTAACTTCTTGTGGCTTATAAACTCTTTGGGTGGTTAAAGATTTTAATCCTTTAACGGTAGCTTTAAATTGAGTTGAGAAACCCTGTTTCTCCAACATGTTTGTGCATGAAACTAAAGTTCTTAAATCTTCTTTTGTGTTTTGAATGCTATTCATGATTTATCTTTTAAACTTATCTATTTTTTTCAAAATAATCAAGGCAGAGTTTGTTTTAATTTTATTTTTTAAGAGGAAAGTGTTACAGTTTCTTAATTTATGAAGGAACATTATTTAGAAATAATTTCTTTCGCCTTTAATAAATCTCGGGCAAATATTTTTAATTCAACTCCGCCGAGCGGATTTACTCCGACTACATTTTCATCTTCCAGAAAAGATTCAACTTCCTCATCACGCAATTTAATTTGAGCGAATTGCGCGTTAGTGAAATCGTTATATACTTCTAGAATAATTATTTCTTCATTGTTATTCATAAAAAGGATTTTAGTAAGTACCGCTGTAAAAAAAAGTTGAAAATGGATTCAAAAATTTCCGAAAAGAATTTCCAATACTCCTGGTTGCTATTTGTTCATGCATCATTAATACATATAAATCCCAACAATCGTTATAAACTTTTGTTTCTTCATCATTCAATGGATTTTTCAATAACTCATAGACCTCAGAGCGTTTCATTTTCGAAATTCTTTTTACTTCCTCTTTCGAAATTATTTTCGAAAGCATTTGAATCATTATCCGTTGAATTAAATAAATGCTCTTGTCTTCAGAAAGCCCTGCTGTTAATTCTCCACGAGTGTATCCTCTTAGCATCAGGAGGGATTCAAAAATTGTTAGCACTTGTGATTTCATTATTAATTTTAAAAGACATGAAATGTGCCAGTCGAGGGTTCGTTTATCTCTTGTCAGTTTCTCCAATGAGAATATCTACAAGAAGTTTTTTGAATGAGCTATCAATCTCATTCACGGGGAATTATTTCAACATTCAGTAAAGTTTGTTCAACAGTTTTTATTCATAAACAAATTGAAATCAAGTTTTAATTGATAGATCTTTTTCTTATTACGAAGCTGAAACATATTTTAAGAATTGTGTAATGGTTTCCGATATGAATGGAATCAACTTTGATAGATTCAATTTTCTAAAAACAGATTTATGAAAACTTTAGGAGGAATTCTCATCGCACTTGGAATTGTTATGATGCTCATAACCGGTTTCAACTTTGTCACTCAAAAGAAAGTTGTTGATTTGGGACCGTTACAGGTAAATAAAGAAGAAAATCATCCGATTCAATGGTCGCCAATTGTTGGGGGCGTGTTATTAATTGGTGGGGTTATAGTACTTGTTACATCTAAGAAAAAAATGGCTTAAAAAATTAATAATTAAACTCCCAAAACTTCTTTAATATGAAATATTTGATTCTTTCAATCGGAATTATTTTTTGTTTTAATTCCTGTGTTCCTAAAAGGCAGTTAATAAGTGCACAAAGTCATATAAAAAATTTACAGAATGACAGTAGCGGAGCACACTTCCGCTTAAATGAATGTGATTTAAAACTTGTAGACTGTAACAGTACTGTTTCAATGCTTCAAAAAGAAAAAGATATGATGCAGGGCGACTTGCAGGATCTTGCTTCGAGTTCTCAAATGACTATTAATGATCAGGCGAAACGATTAAAAGATTTACAATCAATTATTCAATCGCAAAAAGATGTGATGAATAAACTAAAGAAAACTATTGCAGATGCTTTGGTGAATTTTAAACCTGATGAGTTAAGTGTTTACATTAAGGACGGAAAACTGTATGTTTCTCTTCAGGAAAAACTATTGTTTAAATCAGGAAGCGATGTGGTTGACCCAAAGGGAAAGGAAGCGCTTGCAACCTTAGCTTCAGTATTGAATAACAATCCTGATATCAATGTGTTGATTGAAGGTCATACTGATTCTATTCCCATCAAAGGAAAATTTCAGGATAACTGGGCACTTAGTGTGGCGCGTTCCACATCTATTGTAAGACTTTTGACAAATGATTACAAAGTAGATTCGCACCGAATAACCGCCTCAGGTCGGGGAGAATTTTTCCCAATTCAGAGTAATTCAACAGAAGAGGGAAGGGCACACAATCGTCGCACAGAAATTATTTTAACCCCTGATTTTAACGAGTTATTTAAATTGCTAAATCAATAAAGTATTGGGAATCTTATTTGAAAGAAGAAATCAGTGACAAAAGTGTAACATTTGATAAACTCTAACCGCAAACCTTATTTATTTTCAAAAGGAATCGATCAATACTTCGTTGACATTCATTCTGCTTTCAAATTCATGGGGCGCTTTTTCAAAGAAGCTTTTCAGAGCCCATTTGAATTCAAGGAAATAGTTAAACAGTGTTACGAGGTCGGATATAAATCTCTTCCACTAATTACACTTACTGGATTCGTAACAGGTATTGTTTTTACCAAGCAGTCACGACCATCATTAGCAGCATTTGGAGCTTCATCTTGGTTGCCCTCTCTTATTGCTATTGCGTTGATTCGTGCGCTCGCTCCATTGGTCACTGCATTGATATGTGCTGGAAAAGTTGGTTCTAACATCGGTGCTGAATTGGGTTCCATGAAAGTGACTGAGCAGATTGATGCGATGGAAGTTTCTGCTGTCAATCCGTTTAAATTTTTAGTTGTCACAAGAGTTATTGCCACAACATGTATGATACCTGTCTTGATGTTGTATTGCGGGTTTGTCGGGCTGTTGGGTTCATATCTAAATGTGCACACACATGAATTGACAAGCTTCGTTCGTTTCTTTCAAGCGGCATTTGCTGAGATAACTTTCTTGGATATTTTTTCTTCTGTGTTTAAATCATTTGTATTCGGATTCACAATTGGAATTGTCGGATGTTATAAAGGATTCAACGCATCAAAAGGAACTCAGGGGGTAGGAATGGCGGCAAATGCAGCGGTGGTGCTTGCCATGTTTTTAATTTTTGTAGAAGAGATTGTGATAGTGCAGGTCATTAACTGGATAAGATATTTCTGATAAAATGGAAACGCAAAGTCATATAATAAATAAGCAGGAAACTGTGCTTTCAATTCACGGCCTTTATAAATCGTTTGGTGATTTAGATGTATTGAAAGGAGTGGACCTTGATGTCTTCAAAGGAGAAAATGTGGCGGTGCTTGGAAAATCGGGAAGCGGAAAATCGGTACTCATAAAAATAATTGTCGGACTGCTGACACAGGATAAAGGAACTGTAACAGTTCTTGGAAAAGAAGTAAGCAACTTAAATGAAAAGGAATTGCGCGACCTGCGATTGAAGATTGGATTCTCGTTTCAAAACAGTGCTTTATATGATAGCATGAGTGTTCGCGAAAATCTTGAATTTCCATTGGTGCGAAATGTAAAAAATTTAAGTTCTGAAGAAATTAATAAAGATGTGGAAGAAGTGCTGGAAGCAGTTGGTCTTTCGCGAACCATCAATCAGATGCCATCAGAACTTTCGGGCGGGCAGCGGAAAAGAATTGGTATCGCACGAACACTTATTCTGAAACCGGAAATCATGTTATATGATGAACCTACTTCGGGGCTTGACCCTGTAACATCCATCGAAATAAATGAACTGATAGTTGAAGTGCAGAAGCGATACAACACAAGTTCCATCATCATCACACACGACCTCACATGCGCAAAGGCAACCAGCCAGCGTGTGGCAATGTTATTAGAGGGTAAATTTTTGAGACAAGGGACTTTCAGCGAGGTATTTGATACGGATAACGAACAGATAAAAAGTTTTTACGATTACAACTTTATAAACGAATAAAATGCAACAAACAACTTCAAACAGACGCGCGGTTATTGTCGGTCTATTCATCTTTTTAGGAATCGTGTTTTTAATTTTGGGAATTCTCATAATAGGAAACCTGCACGAAACATTCGTGAAAAAAATTGTCGTGACAAGCGTGCTCGATGATGCAAACGGCTTGCAACAAGGAAATAATGTTTGGTTTTCGGGAGTGAAAATTGGAACAGTGAACAAACTCAGTTTTTTTGGCAGTTCGCAAGTGAAAATTGCAATGAAGATTGACGAAAAATCGCAGCAGTATATACGCAAGGATGCAAAAGTGAAAATCAGTACTGATGGATTGATAGGAAGTAAAATCATAATAATTTATGGAGGCACATCGAAAGCGGGTGCTGTTATGGACGGTGATACACTTGGTATTGAAAAACTTTATAGCTCAGATGATATGATTGACACGCTGCAGGCGAACAATATTAATTTACTTACAATCACTAAAAATTTAAAACTCATCACTCAAAAAATTGCTGACGGTCAAGGTTCTATTGGAAAACTAATGAACGACGAAACGCTCTACAACAACATTGAAGCAACTTTACAATCACTGCAAAAGGCATCCGCAAAAGCAAACGAACTCACTAATTCGTTAGCCACCTTCGGAGCCAAACTCAACGAAAAAGGAACCCTTGCAAACGACCTTATTACAGACACTGTTCTCTTCAAATCGTTCAGTGTAACAGTTGCTCAGTTACAGAAGATTGCAGCTAATGCCGATTCGCTCAGTCTTAATTTAAAAAATGCAAGCAGCAACCCGAATAGTCCTATCGGTGTATTGTTACACGACGAGAAATCGGGTTCCTTACTTAAAACCACGATTGCCAATTTAGACAGCAGTACTTATAAACTGAACGAGGACCTTGAGGCACTGCAGCATAATTTTTTACTCAGAGGATATTTTAAGAAGAAATAAAAAATTTACGAAAGCGGAATCATGAAAAACAAAATAGTTATTAATTTCATTGTTGTGTTATTGCTTGCATTAACTTTTGGGTGTATCAGTAAGCCGAATGAAAAAACAAACGGAACCGACTCAACTCTCAATGCAAAGGACACAACTGTTACACCCGTTGAGGCTAAAAAAAGCGAAGAGCCACTTTGGGTAATTGACACTGCCGCTTCATCTGTTAGTTTTACAATTACTAACTTCGGTAAGGATGTGAATGGAACTTTAGGCGGACTAAAAGGCACCATTCACTGGAACAGCGATGCACCTGAGAAAAGCAGCTTAGATGCTGGTGTAAGTGTAATAACCATAAACACTGGCGTAGAAAAACGAGATAAAGATTTGATGTTCGAAAAGTTTTTTAATCAGGCGCAGTTTCCTGAAATCATTTTTCATTCGGATAAAATCACGAAGACTGCAAGCGGCTATACTGCAACCGGGACACTTCGCATGAAAGGAAAATCACTCAGCCATGAAGTGCCATTTTCATTCGAACAAACTGGAGACAATGGAGTTTTTAAAAGCAACTTCACACTCAACCGCCACGATTACGCTATTGGAGGCGATGGACCAGTAATGGGTGATAATGTAAATGTTACACTTAAGATTGCTGTGAAGAAACAGTAGAGATATTATATTCCTTTTTGCAAACAACAATTGTGCTCCTTTATTTTCCATTACAACAAGGTGTAACAGTTTACTCATGAAAACAATATTGCTTTATATCCTTGCCATATTTTTAATTTTTGCAGGCATCAATCATTTTCTGAATGTTGATTTTTACGAGCGCATAATGCCGCCGTACTTACCGTCTCACCTACTGCTCATTTATGTAAGTGGTTTGGCTGAAATTATTTGCGGTGCTTTATTATTTCCTATTACAACAAGAAGATTGGCTGCATGGCTCACCATTGTATTACTCATCGTTATTTTTCCGGCTAATATTCAAATGCTTGTGAATTATAAAAATGAGCACAACCCATTGCTCTGGATTGCAGTGTTAAGATTGCCGTTTCAGTTTGTGTTGATATACTGGGCGTGGCTATTTGTACGACGAAAGAAATTTCTAAAATAAGTGTTACAGTGCTGAATAGTTAAAATAAAAATCTTGCCTCTATAGCTATAGGGCGGGATGAAAATACTTTTGTAAATATGAAAACTAAATCAGGCGGCTCTGCATGTAATTACAGGGATCCATGCGCTTTCTATTCTGCGCGTGCTGCAAGCCAAAACTTTGATGCATTAGACCTCTTTCATAAATCAAAGGAGTTCAAAATTATAAATGCCTGCAATGAGATTCGCACTCCGTACGACTTGTTTTCTTCTGTTTCTTTATTTAACTGCCATGATTTTAACTATTTTGATTTGACGAATGATGTTTTCATTAAGCACTCTGCGTGATAAGATGAGCCTGTTTCGTTTTTTATCTTCTGCTGTAATTGGATGTCTTTTACTTCTCTTCTTCGATAATTCTGAATTGAAATGTTGTTTTTGAATACCAAGATACCTTGTGTCAGTTTGTGTCTGATTAGGTGGATGGATGTGGGTGTTGCTTTCTTTGAAAAGTTTGAAGTCGTGTTTGTATCCTTATTTATGCAAGAGGTCTATTAAAAAAAATAGAACCAAGCTTTTTCAACGGGAAGCAAAACCTCGTTTAGGGAAGCGAACCGAAAGAATGTAAAAAGAGTTATTTAGATTTTAAAATACTTTGTTAAAATCAATAAAAGCTGCAAAGCACTTATACTTTGCAATAAAATAACAAAGGCAGCCGAAAACCCGACCACCTTTGTCTTAAAGCTTTATTTAAAAATGTATCAGTGAGTAATCACCACTTTATTAACAGAAATGTTTGCAACTGATTTTAAAGTTAGATTGTAAATACCAGATGAAAGGCTATTGGTATTCAATTTGATTTTATGATTTCCTGCATTCTGATTTCCAATTTCAGAATTGAAGACCAACTCACCTAAGTTGTTAAACAGATTCACTGTAACAGTTTGTGATTTTTCAGTTGTGTAATTTACTGTCAACTCATCAGAAGCAGGATTCGGATATAAAACAATTTTAAAATCGTTGGAAGCAGCTTCTTTAATTCCAACAAAGCCATTTACATTTAAGCGAACCATTGAAGGCTTGTTGCCGGGAATAGTGTACCAGCCGGGAGTAGATGCAACCGGATCATAAATTACAGTTTTAATACCGGGCTGTAACAAATCGCTGCCCGAAGCAAGAAACAAAGTATCCGGGTTACCATAAGATTCAATAGTAGCCAAAACTTCAGTACTATCAGGAATTGTAATAGCGCCATCCAGATTAATGGTAGTAAAATTTGCGGCACCATTGGTAGTGTTAATATCTGAAGCGTTCATTGCGTGTGTTCCGCTTGCTCCGATCTCAGCCCATGCAGTTCCATCCCATGAATAAATAACTGCTCTGTATGGAGCATTCACCGATGAGCCCGCAGCAAAGGCAGCATCAATGGAGGCAACCTGAGTTGAGTTATGAATTAAATAATAATTTCCCATTGTGTATGCATCTCCCTGATTCCATAATCTGCTTCCATCATAAGTTCCATTGTCGCGTGCAAACTGGTAAGCATGAACAATGAAAGTTTTTGTAGTTGCGTTATCGGCAGGAATCTGGTCAACAGAATCACAAGAGATTGAATAATTTACTGTATAAGTGCCTATACCGCTTGGCAGAAATGTCGTGTTTACTTCAATAGTATCAGTAGTAGCAACTCCAAAATCAACAGGAGTACTATTATCGTTAAAACCGCCGGGTGTAACAGTTGCATTTAATATAACATTGGGCTGTGTTACAGCTCCCTGATTGGTTGTAAGAGCAGCAAAATAAACATTGCGCTGCTGACCAACAGGATACATTGAATAGCCATCACCTGTCCATACTTTATTAGTGATCATATCATTGGTAGGTGCATCTTCCAATGAAACATCATCAATCATCCAGGCATAACACCATCCTGAAGCATTGCTCTGAAGACTCAAAGGACTGTAGTATTGAAAACGAATCCAAACAGTTGGTTGTCCGCCTGCAATTGGGGAAATATTGAGTGTAACAGTTTCAGGATTCGGATTACCATCAGCAGCGTCGTTATAAGAATTGACAGCTACAGATTGATTTACTTCAAATTTTGTCCAATTAATATTATCAGTACTCACAAAAACAAAAGTGCTATCGTAAAACCTTCGATAGTATTGCTCAAATTTCAACAATACTCCAGGGTGAGTTGAACAGTCAACTGAACTAGCATTAGTTATATCGCCTATTTGATTTACTTGAGTGGTTGTCATGCCGTCAGAATCAAACATGCCAAAACCATTTGCAGCAGAAGTTGATGCTATTCCACCAATAGGAAATCCACCTGAAGGAATTCCAGTACCGATAACCCAGTTTTGATTGTTAGGAACCTCGCTGGAAATAACCCAGTTAGCAGGAACAGAAAAATCATCTGACCAGATTTGAGCACGACTGTGGGGTGCAACTGTAACATTGTGGTTGCTGAAAACTTCTTTTGACTTAGATTTAATTGGAGCATGAACAAGTTGATTGAAATTAGCTGTTTGCCCGATAGCTGAGAAAATTGCAACGAAGCAAAATCCAAAAGAGAGTAAGTGTTTTTTCATTGTGTTTTTTTAAGAAGGCCAAATCTAAGCTCATATTATTAAAATAAAAAAGCTATTATGCTAACTGGAAGCAATGATTTTTTACTATTTTTAAAATGAAGAAAATACTGATGAATACTATTTTTTAACTAAAAAAACCCATGAAAGAATGGAAATTGATTTTTTGGAAATTGGATCAAATAAAAAAGAAGAAATATTTTTTTACAATATTCTGACTATGCAATTCAAGAATTATTATACATTAGTCGCCACAAAAAATCAAAACCCAAAATAAAATGAAAAGAATTACACAATTAACGATTGCCGTGGTGGTACTAATCAGTTGCGGTATTGCCCAAGCTCAGGTTCCATACTTGAACTCAATTCAAAACTATTACGATGAAGTTGCGACATTAAAAGCAAACCATCCGAAAATTGAAAATAATTCAAGGCAGAATTTTACTGTTTATCTTGATTATGCAACTGCTGCTGGAGATAATGCTGGCGGATTATCAAATTTGAATTCTAACTATGTTACGGCAGATACTGCTTTGCAATATGCGGCTGTTGTTTTTGATCAAATTGCTGGTTATACTGACCCTACTGCACCAACTACTTCAATTGTTTATTACAATGATCTTGGTTTGTTCAATTCTTATCCTTCAAATTTATCAATAACTGTTGACTCAGTTTTTTGGTTAGGGTCGCATGAGAATAATTCAGGAAATATGGATTACTTCACTACTCAAATTGTTTCTGCTTCAGGTACCGGAGTTCCTACAACAACAGTATTGTGGTCACAAACGGATTCTTCAAATGTTTCATTATCTTCAAGTGGCAATTGGACAGGAACTGGTGCCTTGTTCCAAATGAGTCTTGCTCCTGCATTTGTAACTTCTGCTGGTCAGAAAATCGGAATTTCTATTGATTATAATGATCCAACAAAAATGGATTCAATGGGTGTGGTTGGAACAGGAGTTGATTTGAATACTGATGGTGCGGCAGATTCTGCAAGCGTTTACAAAAACTCATTTTCAAAATATACCTACATCAATGCTGGTGCACTTATTAAAAATTCAAACCTTGTTTATACTGCCGGCGGAGCTTTCTTATTACAAGATTGGAATATTTGGTTGCGTGTTACATTTGATTACAATGTAGGGATTAGTGATGTTAACGATAATCTTTCGGTTAGCACAGTTTATCCAAACCCTGCAAATTCAAATGCTAATGTTCACTTCTTCCTTGGTAATTCTTCAAATCTTGAAGTTAACTTAGTTGATGTAACAGGGAAAATGGTTCAGACTATTTATAATGGTTCAATGGCACAAGGTCATCATGATATGCAGGTTAATACTTCAAATATTCCTTCAGGAATTTATTTTGTAAGTATGAAAGCTGATAATGGTAATGCGGTTACTTCTAAATTGGTTGTAGCTCACTAATTCGTTTTTGAAATTTATAAAAGAAACCGCTTCGGATTTATTCGAAGCGGTTTTTTTTATTTTGAATTATTCCATTTCCCCTTTTAATTTACATTTGTTTCAAATAAAAAAGAATTTAATTCATGAAAAAAATTACTGTAACACTTTTAATTCTTACTTCTTTCTCGCTTGTATCTTCTGCTCAAAAAGGATTTCATGCCGGCATTGGAGGAAACTACAATACAGTATGGATCATTAATCAGAACTCATATGGTCAACCCGAGTATGATTATAAATTGGATATAGGTGGAGCTTTCCGTTTAGATATTGGATATAATTTCTCAAATCACATTGGTATTCAAACCGGTTTTACATCTTTTAAGGAAGGACAGAAATATGAAGACTCTCATGGCACGGGAATTTTACGCGAAGTGAAAATGAGTTATTCAGGTATTCCCATTCAATTAAAATTAATTGGCGGCGAAAGCAAAGTAAAATTTTATTTTTTAGTCGGACCACAATTTTCATTTTTAAGCAAAGCTGAGTTAACCGGAAATTATAATGCAGTAGATCAAACTACTCTTACTGCTGCTAAAGTTCGCTTTGAAAAAAGTAATACCGGATTAAGTTTTGGTTTAGGTGCTGATATTTCATTTACTGATTATTTATATTTGAATGCAGGCATGTCTTTTTTATATGGCTTCTCAGATATTAATGCTGCAAGTGGAACCGGAGTAGATACTTATGTTGATTCAGTTATTGGAAATACCTGGCGCTTCCCTTCTCCTAACACTGGAACATATGCAAAATCGAATCTTGCAAACGGTGGATTTTCAATTGGTGTTCATTACCTGTTAAGCAAATCAAAATAATTTTTCCGAAAAAATAATTGAATGCCATTCTGATATTTCAGAATGGCTTTTTCTTTTTATACCAATGCAGAAATTCTTGGTTGAACTTTATTCACCCAATTGAATTTATCTTCAACTCTTCCACTCTTAATTCCTTCTAAATCTTTTTTTAATCGAATTGAAATTTCTCTTGATTCAACGGGGGGTAATTCCATTACATTTCCTTTAAATCCAATATGCGAAATAGGAGCAACTGATGCCGCTGTTCCTGTTCCGAAAGCGTCTTGTAATTTTCCTTCACGATTTGCTTTTAATAATTCATTCATATCAACTCGCGTTTCTTCAACCTTCAAGCCATAGCTCTGTAACAGTTTAATGCAAGAGTCGCGTGTAACACCGTCGAGAATGGTTCCGATTAATGCAGGCGTTTTTACTACATTATCTACAATAAAAAATACATTCATTGATCCTATTTCTTCGACATATCGAAATTCAAAACCATCCATCCACAACACCTGATCATAACCTTTGCTTATTGCTTCTTTCAATGGTAACATGCTTGCACCATAATTTCCTGAAGCTTTTGCATAACCGGTTCCACCCGGAAAAGCACGAACATATTTATCAGCAGCTAAAACTCTAACCGGTTTTGAATAATATCTTCCTGCAGGAGAAGTGATAATGCAGAATGTAAAATTTTCAGTCGGTTTAATTCCAACATGCATATCGGTCGCGAACATAAACGGACGCAGGTATAATGAACAACCATCCTGGGTCGGAATCCAATCTTTATCCAAAGACACCAATTCATTCAATGCGACATTAAATAAATCAAATGGAATTTCAGGCATTCCCATTCTCTCCGCAGAAATATTCCAGCGTTTATGATTCTGATCAGTACGAAATAAAAGTGCATCACCGTCTTCATTTTTGAAAGCTTTCATGCCTTCAAAAATTGCCTGACCGTAGTGCATAAATGAACTTGCAGGACTCAATTGTAAATCGCCAAATGGAACGATGCGGCAATTCTGCCAATGACCATCAGCATAATCAGCCAAAAACATGTGATCAGAATAATATTTTCCGAATTGCAGATTATCAAAATCCACTTCGCTTATTCTTGAATTCTTCGCTTTTGTAATTTCAATTGTAAAATCCATTGGAATAAATTTCTGTTGAACACAAACCTAAATTAATTCTTCATATCGCCCAATCAGATAACATTTGTTTCTTTCAGTAGAAAGAATTACAAATTGAAATGTTTTTTTTAGAAATAAATCCAATGCCATTTCACATTTCCTGAAGTGTTGTATTCCAATGCTGGTGCTGGAAATTTTATTACATCAGCCAATTCAAAAATTGTTTTTAGAAAATGCGAATTCGTTTTTATGCGACTGAATGAAATATCGGGCGTTAAATAAAATTGTCGAGTTCGTTGAATGTCAGTTCTATTAATTTTATTTCCAGACTCATCGGTCCATTTATTTTCGAATCCGCCTAACATTCCATCTGCACCATAACCAAAAGAAATATTCAACCACTTTGGAAATTTATTTTCATGCTTGATAAAAGAAGAAGGGTTTACTGACAGCCAATAAGTCTGCCCGTTATAATCTTTCATAACTAATTCAGGAATAGAAGTGCCATATAAATCTTTTGCCCGGGCTGTTACATCTGGAGAATATTTCACAGGATGTGAAGAAAATTTTAATCTGATTCTTTGTTCATCCCACAATAAATTCTGTGTAACATTAATGGCTGATCCAAGTGTGTTGGCAGAAATATCGCCGACACTGAATCCCCATTTCGATGAAAAGCCATCAAGAATTTCTATTGTGGTTTGTAAAGTGAAACCTGTAAGTCCGCCAAGTATATATGCTTTTTTCCTTTTCATTCCTGTCCATTGAAATGCAGTAGCACTCCACTGACTTTCAATATAGGCGGTGTAACAGTGACCAACTTTGTCAACCTGATTCCATTCGCCATTGTCGTTAAAAAAATGAAAACTACTGCGCGGATAATTTTTATACCATAGTGCATTTAATCCAATCATTGTTGTTCCATAAATACCAACCCAGCTTCCGGCAACTGTTACAACGCGACCTTTCTTAAGTGAGTCAGCAGGAATGAAGAAAGATGTTTGAGCAAAGCAATTGAAAGAAATACTTAGCAGTAAAAAACTGAGAAAGAAATTTTTCATCACCTCAAAAGTATTTTGTAAGGATTAATCAGAACAAATAATTATCCAAGCAAAACACCTCGAACAGTTTCCAGAATTTCTGTTACACCCTCCTTTGTCGGCGCTTCGGCATAAACTCTCAATAATGGTTCGGTGCCTGATGGTCGAATCATGAACCACGAGTTTTCATTCAGGTGATATTTAAATCCATCAATGTCCTCAAATCGAGTTGGTATAAATTTTCCGAACGATGAATATTTTTTCTCTATACAATTTTTTATGATTTGTTGTTTGAGGGATTCCTCCAAATGCAAATCCAAGCGGTCGAAATAAAATTCACCAACCACACAATACACTTCCTGAATTATCTGCTTCATCGTTTTTCCGGTCTTCGCCATAAATTCAAGCAACACTAATCCATCCCATATTCCATCGCGCTCAGGTATATGTCCCTTCACCGCAATGCCACCCGACTCTTCCCCACCAACTAAAACATCTTCGGTTACCATTTTTTCACTGATGTATTTGAAGCCAATTTTTGTAACTTCAATTGGAATGTTATACTTCAAACAAATCTTACGCACTTTTTCAGAAACAGAAAACGCAATCACCACTTTGCCACTCATCTTTTTGTATTGCGATAAATAATGTATAAGCAACAGAATGATGTGATGCGCATCAACAAAATTTCCATCTTCGTCATACATTCCAATTCTATCCGCGTCGCCATCGGTAGCGAGACCCGTTAATTTTCCTTTCGAAGTTTTTATCGTTTTGGCCAAGTCCTGCAAATTCCGGTCGAGCGGTTCTGGAGGTGTTCCATTAAATGAGGGATTGTAATCGCAGTGTAACAGTAATGGCGTTGAAATAATCTGACGAATAACATTTTGCCCTGCACCATACATGGCATCATAAGCCAAATGAATTTCACTTTCGTTAATTGCTTTGAGGTCGAAATTTTTCTTTACATGATTCAAATAATTTTCCTCGAGGTTCACGAATTCAATCAAACCTTTCGATTCAAAATCTTCAATTGAACCTGTTACATCAACCACTGAATCAGGAATCATATCTTCGACTTCTTTAACTATAGCAGGAGAAGAAGGGCCGCCATGACTTCCTTTTAATTTAAATCCATTGTACGAAGGTGGATTGTGACTCGCAGTAATAACTACGCCAAGCCCGGTATTTAATTGCACGCATCCAAGAGAAACCATTGGAGTGCTCGAAAAATTTTTCGACAAAAAAACTTTCACCCCATTTGCGCAAAAAACTTTGGCCGCGGTTTCGGAAAATAACTGACCACCAAAACGGCAATCGTAACCGATTACTACTGATTTATTTTTTGCATTTTTATTTATCCAGTCAGCAGTTGCTTTACTTACACGCGCAACATTTGTTACAGTATAGTCTTTTGCGATAATCGCTCGCCAACCATCGGTGCCAAATTGTATTTTATCCATTCAGTTTTTTTGAGAAGACGAAAATAATAAGACGAGGTTGAAGACTATATTATTTATAAGTATCTATTTCTATAACCTTTTAATAATTTATTAATTGATGAAATCAATTATTTTAATTTAACTTTTAATAATCTTTCTGTTTTGAATAAGCAGATTATTCTGGTCGGTTACTTCAATAAAATATAATCCTTCAGGGAGTCTTTCAATATTCATATTAACCGGATTTGAACCTTCGTGAACAATGATTGATTTTTCAATTACAATTTGACCGACTGAATTGATAACCTGAATTTTTATTTGTGATGCTGTAACGGTTTGAATTTCGAAACTAAAATTATCAGCTACCGGATTCGGATAAAGATCAGAAACTGATATCGGCGCGTTTTCAAACACTACGGATTTAATTTCTGAATAAGTAAACTGACTATTTGCATCCACCTGTTTCAGGCGATAATAAACTGTTCCTGAAAAATTATTTTGCTGATCGATATATTGATATTGCGTAACAGTCAAGCTTGTTCCCATTCCTGAAACTTCACCAATCTTTTTAAATTCAAGATTATTGCCGGAGGCAATTGCTGATTCAATATCGAAATGATCGTTATTCATTTCAGAAGCTGTTGTCCAATTCAAAACCACATTTTGATTTTCCTTTTTTACATCAAAGGCAGAAAGTTCAATTGGTAACCCTTGTCCTGCTTGTCCAATTCCTTTTTGAGAAAATGAAGTAAGCCCTTTTCTCAAGGCATATCCGTCAGAAACCAGCCGACCTAATCCATTAGTTGAGTTCAAAGTTCCACCAGCTTTCCCCCACTGCGCTGCATTGGATGATGCATCGGGGCGAGATAAAATTCCAAATGAGTTATTAGTTAATCCGCTAAAGGCATTGGTGTAACACTTCAAATCATAAGTGCCACTTGATGGATTCGCGTTCGGAGTTAAATACCAAACACCAAAACTATTTACCGATGTGTAGTATGTTCCATTTTCCCACGCAATTATTCCATTGTCATTTCCTGGTTTAGCTCCAAAACTTGCATCAATGTATGTGATACCTGCAAGGTTATTGTTTATCATTTCCTCTAAGGTATAAGCAGAGGCCGTTCCAACAGGGAAAGCATAAGTTGAAGTGTTGTTTGCAATGTATCTTCTTAAATTTCCATTGATGTATGAAGATGAACTTTGATTTGCAACGGCGCCGGCAGAAGTGCTCGTGCAAATTATTCTGTTGCTTCCCGTAGCGATTATCCCTGACGAAAGAGAAAGAACATTTGAAACGGTACAATTATCAGCAAGAGTAACACCTGATGAGTTACTCATCGCTAGATTGTAAAATGTTGTGCTACCTGATGTAAGTGTTTGCGGCGCGGTACCAATTAGATTAAAAGTTGAACTATTGGTTGAAGCATTCACCGAGGCTGTTCCAGTAATCGAAAATGAATTTGCAATTCCTACTGTTCCACTGGCAAATGTTTTTGTCCCGCTTGTGGCAAGAGTAAGGTTGTAGTAATTTACTGCTGCAACTGTTTGTGCTCCTCCAAGCGTGTAGCCAATGGTTCCTCCTGTTAATGAAGTTGTTCCTGTAATTGATGGATATGACGCCGCGGTATTTAAAATGCCGGTACTGATTGAAAAATTACCTGAAGCAGTTAACGAGCGGGTAGCAAGAATGGTAAGTGTAACACCTGAATGACTTATCGTTAAATCTCGGCAAACCGCCGCCACATTAATATCAACTGTTACAGCAGCATTTAATACAATATTTTCTGATGATGTAGGTACTCCATTCGGATTCCAGTTGTTTGCATCTCCCCAATTAGTTGTGCTCGCACCACCATCCCAGAGTTTCTGTCCGTATTCTCCGACCTGAAAATCACCGAAAGTCGTGTTGCCCGTACATTGCGTGCTTGTACCTGTTTTTGTTCCCACGGTCGGGAAGGTCCATGCTGATGACGGTCTATTCGCAACAATAAAATTAGAAGTGGTTGCTCCGGCATCAAGATCTCCTGCAAGAAAATTAAAGACAGCAGTATAATTCGTAAAACCAATTCCTGAATTTGTTAGCGTGTAATAACGGTTTACACTTTTAGTTGC
This sequence comes from Chitinophagales bacterium, assembly GCA_038326325.1. Lineage (GTDB taxonomy): Bacteria > Bacteroidota > Bacteroidia > Chitinophagales > UBA10324 > UBA10324. The sequence continues at coordinate 71,262 of JBBQJW010000002.1, forward strand.
ATCAACGCTTGAGTTTGTGATATCAATGTGATCACCGGTTGTTGTTGTAGCAATTAAATTCCCATTTGATGTTACACTAGTGAAAGTTATCGTAACTGGTGTATATCCTATAGATGCGTCTCCAATTTCAAAAGTTTTTGCTGCAGTAGATGAAAAATATTTCTGCAAATTGCCTACTACATGACCTGAAGTTCTGCTAACTGCTGAACCAGATGGCATAATAACTTTATAAGAAGAAGTAGTAATATTTCCAGTCGTGAAGGTGAGTGTTCCGTTAACTGTTACATCTGTAAGCAATGTGAAAGAGCCCGAGGCCTTATTCATCGTAAGATTATTAAAGCTCCCTGTTGAACTGAGTGTTTGTGTGCCGGTTCCGTTGAAAGAAATTGTTGTATTGGTACTTGTAAATGTCCCACCACTCATTGTCCAGTTTCCTCCAATTGAATGAGTATAATTTCCTCCAACAAAGGTACCTGCTGACATTAAAAAATTTCCATTGAGTGTAAGTGAACCGCTTGGTGTTTTAAGTCCGGCAGCAGAAACTATTACATTTCCATAAACAGGCGATGAATTGATGGATTGATTATTTCCATTAAACTCAACTGTTCCGTTTGCATTGATAGTGTATGTATTGAATGTTGGAATATTATTGTTTCCGCCTACTTTTAAAGTTGCGCCTGATTCAATGTCCAAATCGCCAAGTGTTACATCTTGTGTAATAGTTTTATTTGAAACATCCAATGTTCCGGAGTTCACAGTAATTTGAGTAAGTGTACTGATATTCACAGCGACTGTTACAGTAGCTGATGTTTTTGTTACAGTTAAAATATCAATAGTCGTCGGAGTTGTTGTACCACTGATTGTTGAAGTTAAGGTTCCGACAAACTCAGTCAAAAATCCTGTGGCATCGTATGTTCCATTATTGGTAAAATCTTTTTTAATCTGGTAGTCGGTAGATGCAGTTATAGTTGATGCTGCAGCTACAGTAAAATTATAAAGCGAAATATCTCCTGTACCCTGAATAAATTCTGTAGTTCCATTCATAGTCAGAGTGGAAGTTCCTCCATCAAGGGTTCCGGCGCAATTAAGTGTTCCGTTTAAAGTATGACTAAACGCTGTTCCAAGGCTTAAGGTTGTTCCAATTAAGGTTGAGAGATTACCGTTTATAGTCCATGATGTAGGAAATGAAATTCCTGCGGCATTGGTATTAGAGATTAAAACATTTTCAACGCTTGTGGGTGTCCCTGTTATAGTAATGGCACCCGCTCCTCCAAAGTTGACACATCCAGTTGAAGTAAAACCGCTACCCATTAAGGCAACTGTTACAGCTGATGTTGGAGTGAAATTAAATGTATCACTGCTTGTAATGGTTCCATTATTTGTGAATGCACCATAAAATGAATGCGTGTTTGCTCCACCGGCAAATGTTACACTAGCTGCTATTACCGTTGTATTATTCACTCGCCAGTCACTTGCCGGAGTTATTCCGCCGGTGTTGTTCAGGTTTAAATTGTAAAATGTTGGAACTGATGAAGATGAGATTGTCGGTTGAACAGAGCCATTAAAGTTAACTGTTCCTGTTGTAGTAAGTGCCGAATTGATTTGTAATGACTGTGCGCTTGTTCCGCTGAAAGTAATTGTTCCACTGTTTGTGAGTGCTCCATTGCCTGTTAAATTTCCACTGAATGTAACAGTAGTACTTCCTGAATTTAAACTTCCACTTAGCGTGGTTGCGCCGCTTATTGTAATGTTGCTGGAAGAAGTGTAGCTTCCAGAAATATTTAAGGCGTTGAAAGTGGATGTTCCAGTCAAAGTTTTCGACGAACCAGTAAGTGTAACGGTACTGGTCGAAGCGGTGAATGTTCCGCTGTTAGTCCAGTTTCCACCTACACTTAAGGCATAGCTGCTTGCAGACAGGGTGGCTCCGCTATTAATCAGAAAATTTCCTGAAGCTGATGTTGTTCCGGACAAAGTTTTTGCTGTTGCTCCTCCATTTGTGAAAGTGAGATTCCCATAAGTTACTGCGTTTACTGTTTGTGCAACAGTTCCGTTGTATTCTACTGTACTGCCTGATGATATTGTATTTGTTGTATAGCTCGAAGGGAAATTACTTGCTCCGGCAATTTTTAATGAGGAACTATTACTGATTGTAAAGGTTCCGCCTGTTGCACTTCTGTTAGCAGTATAAGTTCCTAAATCAAGTGTTCCGTTGGTGAGAGAAAGATTTCCATTAATGGTAAGATTTCCTCATGGTGTAACAGTTCCGCTGCTTTTATTAATTGTCAGATTATTAAATGTTGTAGTAGAAACAGACTGCGCGCCTGTTCCATTTAAAATAACGGTTGAAGAACTTGGAGTAAAGGTTCCGCTGTTTACCCAGTTTCCTGCAACAAGAATATTTGCGGTATTCCCTTTTAATGTTGTGCCTGAATTAATTGTTGCATTCCCGGTAATAACCAAAGAATCATTTGTTTGATAAAATGCAGCTGTCGATAATGTTAAATTATTGGTGACATGAACCGGTGAAGAAGATGTATTCACTCCGGCAGTTTTGTTCATTGTAAGATTGTAATAGTAAAATGGTGCAATTACCTGGGCGCCGCTACCATTATAATTTACTGTTCCGGTACTACAAGTGAAAGTACCGCTTGTGTAATTATAATCGCCCCCGATATTTAATGTGCCGTTGCCGCTGAAAACAACATTTGCACTTCCACTTTGGGTTAAACCACCTGTTACATTTACAGTTCCGGTACTGATATTAATATTAATTGCATGACCAGCAGTTCCATCACTTAGCACCAAACTTCCACCTACATTCATTGTTTGTCCTCCTACATTAAAATTATGAGTTGCATTTCCAAGCGACCAGTTTCCTGCAATATTTCCATTCAGATTTCCATTTGAAGTTAAAGAACCACCGGCAGAAATTGTGGTAGTTACAGGAGTTGGGCTGTTGAAAGTTATTCCCCGAACTGTTACTGCGGTTGAAATATTTGGTTGATTTGTAAAAGTGCCGCTACCTAATTCAACAATATCAGTTGAAACAGGAGGAGTGTTTGCTGAACCTGCAATTACTGTCCAGTTGCCGGCAACTTCCCAAGCTGTACTTACAGCTCCGGTCCATTGCACTGCATTCACATTATCTGACATTGTCCATCTTCCAACAAGACTTGTTAAACCATCTTTCTGCACATAATTATTCGTTGTGCTGTTTGTTGTTTTACTTGAATCAGACCAGGTGCTTCCTCCATAACGCCAAATGTTCATAGTTGATTCTACATTTCCGTTTATGTCTGCATCGTTATAGTGCAGCTTAATACTTGCCGTGTATGTTCCTGACGGAATTGCGAAATCATATTCACGATTTATACTTCCGCCAAACGGATAATCGCTAACTGGCACATTCAGTGCTGTAACAGTGATGGAAGGAACAGAAGAAACAGATGTAAAGGTGATCGTATTATAGGGACCTTCGAACTCATACGCTACACCTGTGGTAAATGAATTTGTTCTTTTGATGATTCCGAGAATTATACCATTACCACTTCTTCCAGATGAAAGTGTAAGCGTTGCAGATCCGGTATGAATTTCTCCGGTGGTCATGTTCGCCGTTACTGCCGAACAATCATTTGAAATTGTAATAACATTTGTTGAAGCACTCTTGTTTATTGTAATAATATTAAAAGTGGTGGCGCCTGTAATAGTTGCGTCTATTGAACCTGTGAAGGTTGCTGTCGAAGTTCCTGCAGTAAATGTTCCGCTGTTTGTAAAGTCGCGTGTAAAAGTATGGGTATAACTTCCTGCGCTGAATGTTACACCTGAGTTAATCGTAAAATTTCCATTTAATGTTATTGCGCCAGCCGCGGTCTTTGTTCCCCCATTAGATAAATCGAGTTTATAATATGTTAACGCATTTACTGTTTGTGCCCCACTGCCGTTGAATGTAACAGTGTTGGGTGTGTTTGAAGTAAGATTTAAAGTTCCTGATGTAACCGTAAGCGCATTTGCAACTCCAAGATTAGCACTTCCGCCAAGTGTTAAAGAAGTTCCGTTAATTGCTACACTATTTAAATTTGCAGTTCCACTAAGGGTTGAAGTTCCGTTAAATGTGATAGTTCCGCTTGATGCGGTGAGTGAACCACTAACTGTTAAATCACCAGAAACACTGAAAGTTTTGGTGGTCGTGTATGTTCCTGAAACGACTAAAGCCACAATTGTCTCAGTTCCCGAACCGGTTATTGATTTTGAAGTTCCCGTAAGTGTAACAGTATTTGCCGAGTTGGTGAATGTTCCATTAATGGTCATATCACCTGAAATTGTTAAATTAGAAGAGGTACTTACTGAACCTGATATAGAAATATTACTAAGGGAAATTGATGAGCCTGAAATCGTTTTGCTTGCCCCTGCCATTGTCATAATCCCGGTGCTTCCGCCAGTGTGTGTAAAAGTTCCTGAACCTGTTGTAGAAAGATTTCCATCAACATTAAAATTCATGGTTGATGCCGCTGTTACACCTGCTGCTGTAATCGTTAAGTTGTAAAAATTAGTTGTGCCCGCACCTGCCATTGAGGCACTTGCCCCATTTAAAGTTATAGTACTTGTGCTTCCAGTGAGAGTTCCATCACTTTGCACAGAACCAGTAATAGTATGACTGTAGGTAGAAGCATTAAATGTGGTTGATGATCCAATAGTTAATCCATTACCAATTGTTAATGCGCCTGCTGCTGTAACAGAAAGTGATGTTCCGCTACCGACACTTGTTCTGAAATTTCCTGCTATCGTCAAAGAAGCCGAAGGCATTGTTTTGGTGGCAGCACCGCTACTTGAGGATAATTTCAAATTACCATAAGTTTCATTTGAAACAGTTTGTGCGGTTCCTGAATATTCAATTGTGCTTGATGCTCCAAGTGAGTGAGTTGAGTAATTAGTAGGAAAAGTATTTGTTCCGGCAATTTTTAAAGTAGCGCCGTTTGCAACCGTGAATGAACCACCTGAAGCATTTCTGTTGGCTGTATATGTTCCCATATCAAAAGTACCTCCGTTTACATAAAGCTTACCTCCTGAACTTGATGAAGATAAATTTGGAAGATTGGCAGCTAATGATTTGGTCATTCCACCACTTATTTTTAAGATGCCATAAGTTATGGAGCTGTTTATAGTTTGATTGATAGTACTTGCTGCATATTCTATGATACTCGAACCACTTATTGAGTTCGGAATAATGGAATAATTAGCTGTAAAAGTTGATGCTTTTACATACAAAACACAATTCGAACTTAGGGTGAAGTTGGTTGCTGAAATTGTTACTGTTTTTGCCGGTTCGCTTGGATCGAATGTGCCTGTAACAGTAAAGTAATATGTAACAGTAATGTTTTGTGAGAGTGTGGTTATACTTCCACTGTTGATTGTTAAACGACGAAAACTGGTGCTACTTGTTCCGCCAAGGGTTTGTGTGGTACCGCCCATTTGAACAGTGGCATTATTATTCACCGTTGAATAGGTTCCGTTATTGGTAAAGTTTCCCTTTGCTAAAATTGTATAGGAAGTAGAGGTTGCATTATGAGCATAAGTTCCATTGGAGCCGATCAGCAAATTACCATATACTGTTAATTTACGGGTTGCGGTTAAAGTGCTTACTATAGAACCGTTACCGATTGTGAGGTCAAGTGCAGTAGCTGTAGCAGTTATTGAAGGTTGATATGAACCTGTAAAATTAACATCACCAATAATTGCACTCTTGGTTGAAGTTGGTACTCCGTTGGTCCAATTGGTCGTTGTTGCCCATGCGGTGGAAGTAATACCTTTCCACGAAGTGGTGGTTTGGGCTTGTATAAGTTCAGTTGAAAAAAAACTCAAACAAAAAATCAGAAAAATTTTGATATGGTGATTTTGTTTAACAAGTGTAAATGACATTTCGGTTTGTTTAGGGAAGCCTCTTAACGCCACTGTTTTCAATATGTTTGGAGAAATACTGTAACAGGTAAGAAATAACATCCTTTCGTTGGAAATGATAGTGTAACAGTAATAAATAAGCACTATCCGTGTTCATATTAGGATAATAAAAGGTCTGAAGTAAGCTGAAATATTGAATTTCAGTGAATCACAATTTTACAATAACGAATATATATTTAGTGATATTTCACAAATAAAATATCAGTTTCGGAATTGAAATCAACTTTCTACCGCTCTTAATCTTGCAGCATTAATAAACAAAACAGAAAGCACTGCCTGATTTCCCTTCAATAACTTAGTTAAGTTTTCCTCAAATTCAGAAAGCGATATTTTTTTTTGTAGGTGCTGAATAAAATTAGAGCGAAGTACTTTGTTCATTTCAACCAACCTTTGAATGCCTGATACATCCACTCTATCCTGTGAGTAGCGCAAAAATTTACCGAATTGCTGCTCGCTGAATTTTTCATCTCCCCGCTGATAATATAAAACAACCTGAAAAATTCGAACTGCAATGTCAAACGATAGAAGTGCTTTTCTATTGATAGAATTCTGAAATATTGTAACATATTCATTCGCTTTATCTAATTCGTTTTTCAAAAGATGATAAACAAGATAAGCTACACAAGTAATGACTTTGGCATCAGGATCATAGGACTGAAGATATTTTTTCAGGTATTTATCAGCTACCTCTTTCATTCTTCCTATTTCGCCATTGATAGCAAGCGCAAGAGTGTAACGGAAAATAATTTTGGGAGCATATTTAAATAAGTCGTCAAAATCATTTTCTAACTTACTAAATAGCTCGACTGACTTCGCGTAATTCGAGGTCATTGTTTCATAATAAGCAAGATAAAACCGGATAGTAAATATTTCGTCGTCAGTTTGTTGACCTTTTAAGGCTAAGTATCTGTCTAATATTTTTTCAAGACGATTTTTTATATCGGGCGACATTTTTTGATAATAAAAATCAAGAACAGCATAAATGCCATCTATAAAAACATTTATCCGTTCACTGTTTATGTTTTTCAATTCCTGTTCAATCGCACTTAACTCATTTTTAAAGTACTGATAATTTTTTTCAGATACTTTCATTGAATAAAAAGTTTGAATGATTCGGACAAATACTCCGTTAAGTTTTAAAACATTAAAAACAATAACTTTATCCGGGTTCAAATAATTTTCAAGAAAACCTTTTTCATAATTTTTTAATTTATCCTCATCAAATAAACTGTAAGGCAATCTTGTTGATCCCAGATAACACTCTTTGTAAATAGCCGCCTTTTCGCTTGCTGAAACTTTAGTGCTATTTTCCATCGAGGCGATTAACTTATCAGCTTCACGAATAAATAACTCCGATAACCCATATCGGCCCAAAAATTCAAGCAACTTAATTCCTCCTTCCGGCACAAGAGCTTTTATACACTTACTAAGAAGTACAGCTTTCATTTTCCGGTAAGAGTTTGAATCGAGAGTTAACCGGATTTTTATTTCTTCTTCTCTCGAAATAGTTTCTTGCCTTGATTCAATCAGCACTTCAAGAAAATTTTTGATCTTGGATTTTTTTAAATCCATTGCTTTCAGCAATTCAATATCTGAATCGTGCAATGCGTTTATTAATTGTTCAAGATAAAATTTCATTCTATGCGACTTGGTTATTAAACCGATAAAATAGGCTGCTTAAAAATTTAAGGGGAGAGATTGGTTTATTTTTTTCGGCGCGCTAATCTAATTGCGTTGATGACTTTAACAATATTGTATTTTACCATCGTTAAATAATGAAAATAAATAGTGCAGAGTTTTAATTCTCCATTAACTCTTTCGCATTTTTCAATGCAGCATCGGTTGGCTTTTCACCTGAAAGCATTCGCGCAATTTCAATTACGCGATCTTCTGTTTTCAACTCGCGCACTTTTGTATAGGTGCGGCTCTTCAGATTTTCTTTATAAACAAAGAAATGTTTTTCGCCTTTTCCTGCAATTTGCGGAAGGTGAGTGATACAAATAACCTGATGTTTGAAAGAAAGTTTTTGAAGAATGATTGAAACCTTTCGTGCTGCTTCGCCTGATACACCTGTATCAATTTCGTCGAAGATGAGCGTGGGCATTGCAATGGATTCTGCAACTAATGATTGAAGGCACAGCATTAATCTTGATAACTCACCACCTGATGCAACTTTAATCAACTCAATAAAATCGCTGCCCTTGTTTGAGGCAAACAGTAATCTGAAAAGATCAATTCCGTTTTCAGAAAAACTGTTTTCATCTTTCAGTTTGTGTTCAAACTTTACATGAGCATAAGGCATACTTGCTTCCTTCAATAAATTATTTACCTCTTTTTCGGTCGAGGAAATAACTGATAATCTTTTTTTAGAAAGTGATTGAGCATGTGAGACGAGTTCTTTTTTCTTAGCTGTTAACTCTTCATTCCACTTATCAAGTTTGGTGGTATCAGTCTGCAGCAGTAAAAGTTGCTCGTTGAATTGATTTTGTAAAGTGAGCAATTCTGTTACAGTTTGAACCCTGTGTTTTTTCTGTAAACGATAAATGGTATCGAGTCGCGATTGCAGTTCCAATAGTTTTTCAGGTGAGAATTGCAGTTTCGTTTCTCGGTCTTCCAATTCCTGTGCTATGTCTTTTACTTCAATGGTTGCACTCTTTAACCGATTGACTAATTCCTCTAATTCCGGTTGAAACTTAATGGTGGATTGAAGCAACTGTAACACTGCGCGTAAATCATCGCTGATGTTTCCTTCAGCATATTGCAAAGTGGTTGACGCAGTATTGAGGTTTCGTTTTATTTCTTCTGCATGTGTAAGCGAATTCATTCCCTGTTCAACTGATTCCTGTTCGCTTTCTGATAATTTGGCTTCGTTAAGTTCGTTGAACTGAAACTGAATGTAATCCTGTTCGCGTGCTGCTTTGTCTATTTGTGTTTTTAACTCAAACACATTTTTTTCCAACTCACGAAACGATTTAAAACTGAGTTGATATTTTTTCAGCAAGTCCTGAGTGCCTGCAATTGAGTCAATCAGTTTTAATTGGAAAGAAGCATCATTCAATTCCAAAGTATCATGTTGCTGATGAAGGTTGACTAATTGTGAAGTAAGTTTTTTTAAAGTCTGAAGTGTAACAGGTGTATCGTTAATAAACGCACGACTTTTTCCACCCGGAATTATTTCTCTTCTTACTAAAGTGTGTGTGTCAAAGTCCAAACCTTCTTCTTCAAAAAAAGAATTCAAATCAAGCGAATCAATGTTAAACTCAGCTTCTACTACGCATTTTTTTTCTTTATCGAAAAACGAAGTCGCTTCTGCTCTTTCACCAAGTATTAATGATAAGCCACCAAGTAAAATAGATTTACCTGCCCCTGTTTCACCGGTAATGATGGATAGGTGAGGAGAGAAGAGCAATGCTGCTTCATCAATGATTGCAAAATTCTGAATGGAAAGTCGTGTTAACATGCGAGGCAAATATGGTTGCAAGATAAATACAAATGCGATTAATCATTAAAACAGGTTTTGGATTTTATGATTTTACTTCGCATATGAAATGAATTAATTTTATAAAATGAAACAGATGATAAAGCTGAGTTTGATGGTAGTGATGTTGTCATCATTTGTTTTTTATTCAACACCAACAGTTAATTCAATAAACTTTCAGCAATTTCAATCAAGAATAATTCAACCGGCAAACGATACTTTATTTGTCGTTAACTTCTGGGCAACATGGTGTGTTCCGTGTGTTGAAGAAATGCCTTACTTCATTCAGACAACAAAAACCTTTTCCAACCAGAAAGTGAAAATAATTTTAGTGTCACTTGATTTTTTAAAAGAGCATAACAAGCTCGTAGCATTTGTGAAGAACAGAAATATTGAAAACGAAGTGTATCACCTCAATGCCGGAAACCCTGACACATGGATTGATAAAATTGATTCGTCGTGGAGCGGTGCGCTTCCCGCCACCGTCCTTTATCGTTTCGGAAAAAAAGTTTTATTTCACGAAGGTGAACTAAATCAATCGCAATTGGATTCAATCATTAATAAAACCATACAATAAAAAATCATGAAAAAAATAACAACATTTCTTACTGCGCTCGTTTTTTTCGCCTCATTCAATACCGCACCAACAGGTTATAGTGTCGGAGATACGGCGATGGATTTTAAATTGAAAAACATTGATAGCAAAATGGTTTCTCTTGCGGATTACACTTCAGCAAAAGGATTCATCGTTGTGTTCACCTGCAATCACTGCCCTTTCGCAGTTGCCTATCAGGATCGCATCATTGCATTGGATAAAAAATATTCAAAGTTGGGTTACCCTGTAATTGCCATAAACTCAAATGATATAACACAGGTGCCTGCCGATGATTTTGCAAGCATGCAGGTACGCGCAAAAGAAAAGAAATTCACCTTCCCCTATTTGTTAGATGAAACACAGACTGTGGCTTCAACTTATGGCGCCACTAAAACTCCGCATGTGTTTGTGTTGCAAAAGAAAGATGCTGATCTGGTGGTAAAATACATTGGTGCAATTGACGACAATAGCGAAGATGCTAAACTCGTGAAAGAAAAATATGTTGAATCGGCAGTTGATGCATTGCTCGCTGGAAAACCTGTGCCTGTAACATTTACTAAAGCAATAGGTTGTTCCATTAAGTGGAAACAATCATAAAACTATAATCTCAAACGGCAATTCTTCTTTATTAAAGAAGGGTTGCCGGTTTTTTATTTCAGATAATTGTTCTTTTTGAATTTGCACTACTGTAACACCTGAATATATTCACCGAAAATATTTCTGAATGAATTTCTCTAAACTTTTTGGTGGGTATAAATTATTTTTTGTTTTGATTTTCATTTCGTTCAACGGGTTTGCACAATCTAACAGCGATATGAACGGAGGATTTTTTCAAATTGGTATAAATTATTTTCAACCTGAACGGCCAGGGTTGCAAAATTATTTGAATGCTTTTTCTGACACATTTCATTTCCCGAAAAAATTTAATCTTCCATGGGGAAAAGGAATTTATCTGGGATTTGTCAGTCATAAAAATGCATTTGAATTTACAGCAGGAGGGGATTTGTTGTTTGGAAGCCAAATTCAGATTTCTGATTCAGGCTCAGGCAAATTGAGTACGACCGATATTAATTTAAATTTCGGGGTAAATTATTTACCGGTACAGTTCTTTTATATCGGCGCAAGTTCTATGATCTGTAACGGTGCTGAAAAATTTAAAGCAGCAGATAATTTTGATCCTACAAGATTGGAAAATCAAGAATCTTCCTTAAAAGGAATTTTCAATGGATATTATATCGCGGGAAAAGCGCAGGCGGGTTTTAACATTAATGTTTCCCGGGCCGATCATTATGAATATTATCTGCGCCTCTCAGCATTTTATCAATTGGGAATTACTGAATATGATTTTTATAAAACCTTTGAGAAACGATTGACGGGTTATTCAGGCAATCATAAAACAATGGCAAACTATCCCGGCATTGTAGTAGCGATGCTATTTGGAGGATAAATTTTACTGTAACAGTTATTTCACCTGATTCGCTTTCGCCAAATCATCTACTGTATCAATGCTCATGGTTTCAATAAAAGTTTCTGCGAGATGAATGGTGAAATTATTTTCTAACCAGCGAAGCTGCTCTAACGATTCAGCTTGTTCAAGTGGAGTGGGAGAGAGTCCGGCAATTTTTAATAAGGTTTCTTTCCGATAACCATACAAACCAATGTGTTTGTAAAACGAATGATGATGCAGCCAGTCATTTTCATTCACATTTCTTAAATAAGGAATCACGGCGCGGCTGAAATAAAGCGCTTTTCCTTCCGGCGATGTAACAACTTTTACAACTCCCGGGTTTTTTAATTCGTCGAGTGAAGAAATTCTTTTTATCAGCGAACCAATCTGCACTTCATTATTCAGAAATAAATTCTGTAGAGAAATAATCTGTTCCTGTTCGATGAAAGGTTCATCACCCTGAATATTAATTACGACATCGAAAGCACTTCCAATCAAACTAACAACCTCAGCGCATCGCTCTGTGCCGGTTTGATGTGTGGGAAGTGTAAGCACCGCTTCTGCACCGAATGAAGTAGCGAGATTTAGAATCCGTTCATCGTCTGTTGCTATAACTAATTTGTCGATATTGCTACACTCCTTCACCCGCTCATATACATGCTGTAACATTGGCTTACCTTGTATCATTGCTAATGGCTTTCCAGGCAACCGTGTGGATGCATATCGTGCAGGTATGATGGCAAGTGTTTTCATTCTCTTTAGTCTTTGCTCGTGAGTCCTTTGTTCTGAGTTGTTATCAGTTATTGGTTTTCACTTTTAACTTTTAGTTTTTCACTATGCTTTTCTCACCACTAAATAATTTCCTCTTATTTCCATCACTTTAACTTCATCATTCAGTAAAATAAAATCACCATTGCTGATGCTGTCGTAGCGTGTTCCGTTTATGTCAACACTTCCTGCGGGGCGAAGGTTGGTCATCGCAATTCCTTTCTGACCGATCAATGCGTTGAGTGAATGAACAGATTCGCTGAAACTTTTTGCGTCTTCTAAAGTGGAAGTTAACACAACCTGCCTTGACATTTTTGATTTAAAGAATCGTTTCCCGAGAAAGACCGAGACGACAATCGTGATAAGCATGATAGATGAAATGCGCAACAACGCATACAATAAGTTATGTGAGCCGGCGAAAGTGAAATCGAAAAAATCATTCGCCACTAACGATAGCGTGAGAGATGTAACAATAAAAATGATTCCTAACGCACCTGTTACACCAAAGCCGGGGATAAAAAATATTTCAGCGATGAGTAAAACAATCCCAATTACGAAAACAAGTATCTCCCAATTGGCGGCAAGCCCATCCACATACAGCGGAGCGAAATAAAGTACGGCAGCAATTATTCCGGCAAACAATGGAACACCGATTCCCGGGTGCTGAAACTCAAAATAAATTCCGGCGATGATCACCATCAGTAAAATGCCGTTCACAATCGGGTTGAGTAAAAAATCCATCAGCGCATCGAGTGTGCTGCGCTCATGAACTGTTACACTGTAATTTGCAATGCCCGCAAGCGCGCATACTTCGTCAATATCTTTTGCCAAGCCATCGCAGTATTTGTACTTGATTGCTTCGGTGGTGGTGAGGGTTATCACTCTTCCTGTGTCAGCAATATCTGTGAGGTAATTGTTGGGAGACACCATTCCTTCGGCAATTTTTGGGTCGCGACCTTTTTGTTCGGCAGTGGCGCGCATCATGCCTCGCATATAACTCTGATATTTATCAGGCATAATTTCTCCCGACTCGTTTACTACCGATGCGGCGCCGATAGTGCTTCCGGTTTTCATAAAAATTTTATCGCACGCAATAGAAATCAATGCACCGGCTGAAGCAGCATTTCCATCTACTAAAACATAAACCGGAATTTTACTTTTCAGAATGCGATTACGAATCAAATCTGCATTGCTTAATTCTCCCCCGAAAGTATTGAGTTGAATGATGATGTAATCGGCATTCATCGCCTCGGCTTCTTTAAAAGAATTGTCAACTAACCGCCATGCAGGAGCCGCGATTTCCTGATTGAGTTCGAAAGTGTAAACGATTTTTTTTGTTTCAGATAAGGTTTGCGCACTTGTGTTTTGGTGTACAGTTAACTGTAACATCAAAACAATAGAAGTGAATAAGAACCGTTGTAATTGACTCGTGAAAGTTTTCAATCAGATAGTTTTACAGCATGATTAACGATTTCAAAAATATGCAAAGAGTTGTAACCATTTTTTTAATGCTCGTTTTGCCTGCAAGTGTATTTGCGCAAGTGAGCACTCAGGACTACAAGGTGAATAAAGGCGAAACGCTCTATGGACTATCGCAGAAGTACGGCACTACGGTGAGCCATCTGCTCGACCTCAATCCTTCTATTATCAATAATAATCTGCAGGAAGGTGCGACCATTAAAGTTCCTGTGGTGAAAAATGATGTCACTTACAACAAAGTGAAAATCGGGCCTCCGGTTTTCCTTGCTCCTGTTACATACAATGTGGCGAAAGGTGAAACACTGTATTCTATTTCGAAGAAGATGAACACCAATGTGGAGAGCTTACGCATGTGGAACGATTTAAAAAGCGACGACATTAAAGCAGGGCAGAAAATTGTTGTTGCTTATGGTAATAGTAATGGCACTTCAACTGTTACACCTCAGCAAACTGTTACAACCACTCCTGTTGATACGAAGAAGGATACCGAAGTGAAAAAACAAAACAAGGATATTGTTAAAATCGAAAAGGAAACTCCTAAGAAGGAAACGAAAAAGATTGTTCCTCCGACTGACGATACTTTAGTAAAGAAGCAGGATAATACTTCTGTTACAGTTGTTACGACAACCACACCTGTAGATAAGCAAACAGAAACTTATGCAACAGTTGATACAAAGAAAAATATAGTTACATCTGGAACCACTACAACTGTTGTTTCAAATCCGAACCCTGTTGACCCGATTTCAGTAAAAACAATTAAGCCGACTGTTACACCTGTTAAAACCACTACCAATCCTACTGATAAGCAATTGGTTTACCTGAACGAAAAAGGAGTGGTGACCTGGACCAAGAGCAATAACGACGATGGTCAGTTCTATGCGCTGCACCCGACTGCGCCCGTTGGCACTACTATTACTGTTAAGAATATGATGAACAGCAAAAGCATTCAGGTAAAGGTGATCGGCAAACTGCCTAACACGGCCGACAACCAGAATGTGTTAATGAAGATAAGCAACTCCGCTGCGAAAGCATTGAATGTATTGGACGATAAGTTTCTTGCCCAGATAAATTTCATGGGTTACAAGCAGGAGTAGTGTAACAGTTGGCAATTTGCAATTGGCAGTTGGCTGTCAGATATGAACTGAATCTGAAACTACATTTCTCAAAACAATTTTATAAATTTCTTATAACATTTCTACAAATTCCTATAAGATTTTACCTCAATCGTTAACGAACCGCTGAATTTTGTATAACATTTCAGCAAAAACCTATACAATTTCCAACCAATCGTTAACGATTTCCCAAATTTCTTATAACATTTCAGCAAAAACCTATACGATTTCCGACCAATCGTTAACGATTTTCAGAATTTCTTATAACATTTTATAAAAATCGTTAACGAATTCGTGCGGTTCGTTAACGAAATGAACAAAATCGCTCTTTTTCGTAAAAAAAGCCCCTCGGAATCCGAAGGGCTTTTATTCGCTTGCTGATACTTCAGCAATTAAAGTTTTTCACTTTCACTTTTCATTTTTCACTTGCTCAATCAGAGCACGCTCACATCCACATTAGGTGTAAACTCGCCGGTGCTGGCGCGGTTAAAAGCAGCGATGGTCGCGTTCATATCCACATGCGAAGGCAAGCCGTTGTGGTCAACAGTGCGATGCGTATCAACCACTATCGAAACTATTTTATCGCCCAACTTTATCACAATCTGATTTCCTGAAACACCAATGCCAACCTCCTGGTTTGATATAATAGATACATAACCCATTGCGCCTTTTATAGCATCGGTTTGCACATGAATGCTGCCTTTAGTGCGGTTGGCAAAAAAATCGGAGTTGGCGCAAATGCCCGGTTTTTCTGAAGGGGAACTCTCACTTTTTGTCTGCTTAAAACCACTGAGTGCAATAATAGCTGCATCGCCATTTGCAACACCATCAACATGATCGGCCTGCTGGCGATAGAGTTTTATCCAGTTCTTTTGGCTATTGAGCAGCGCAGGTCGGGCGCTTTCGCCATTAAGCACAAACGCATCGTTTTTAGTATGCAAATCAGTGTTTGCGGTGGTGAGCGTGGCAAGCGGCACTTTGGGAGTGGCAAAAGTGGCAACATTCGTAGTCATAAGTGTAACAACCGAAGGGCCGAAGGCAATCTTTTCTGTTACACTTAGCGAATTAAAATCGTGCGAGGTGTGAATGGTGATGGTCATGGGTGAATTGTTTTTTGTGAGTGATTTGTTTTTGTTGGGATGAAAATAAAAGGGAGAGAAGTCTTGCCGACTGACTTTAAAGTCATGTTGAATAGAATATAGAGGCCTCAACTTGTGGGAATGGAAAACAATGAATTCACAGCAGGACAATTGAATGATTTTTTTATAGAATCAGCACATCAGTTTGGAATGATGATCATGCACCTGTGTATATCGGAAGGATTATACTATGTAACACTTGCCGGAAAAATTGATGTTGATCCTCGAACCATTCTCCGAATTATTCAGGGCACTGCCAATTTCGAGTTTAAAACCTACACCAGTCTATGCAGGGTTTTTAACCTTACCGTAAACTATGTATAAACTATTACTGCACGGGAATAAAAAGATGATTGCTGCCGGGCGGCTTGGTTGTAATTTTTATTTTTTATGTTGAAGTGTAATGGTGTTACAGAATAAAATCTATAACCTGATTTGTAAAATCAACAGGAATTTCAAAACAACCTTAGTAGAAAAGAATAATTCATGCCGAACCCAACCTTATTTTAAATGAAGTAATAAGGTTAGGGAATAAAGCAAATGTATTTCTACTAAGGTTTTTTATTCCTTCACTATTCTTTTAACTGTTACACTGCCGTCGGTCATGGTGAGTTTTATAAAATATATGCCTGTGGGTAATAGGGTTAAAGAAAGAGTGGTTCGTTTGTTATTTTCCTTTTGCTGTAACAGTATCCTGCCTGTAATATCTGTGAGTTCATCTTTGGCAATTTGCAGGGTTGATTCTATTGTGAGTTCATCAGTAACAGGATTCGGATAAATTATCAATTGTCCATGATCAATTATCAATTGCTCTGTTCCCACATCAAACCCAACCGTTATACTATCAATAAATACACATCCGTTGTTGTCTGTAACTGTTACAGTGTATGTGCCTTGCAATAAACTATCAATAGTATTTGTGGTTGCGCCGTTGCTCCACAAATAATTATAGGGTGGTGTGCCGCCGCTTGTATTATTTATTGTTGCACTGCCATCGGTGCAGGTTGGGCAAGTTGCATTAGTAGAGGTGTCTGTAGTAACTATTGTTGATAGGCTTGTAACTGTTACAGTTCCCGTGCTTATACTTCCCGAGTTATCTATAACTGTTACACTATTAATTCCGGCGCACAAATCTGTTACACTCTGTGTGGTGGCTCCATTGCTCCACAAATAAGTATCGGGTAAAAACACCTAAAACTGCCGCTGTGGCGGCTCCATTGCAACTGCTGCTGCAAGTCACTGTATCATTATTTATATCGAAGGTTGCTCGGCGGGCTATATAATTTAAAACCTGGCCATTGGTATCGGTTAGACTAACACTACCTACATAAAATTCATTATTATAAATAGCAATGCAACCTCCTCCGCTATTAAACTCACTATCATAATAAGAATTCCAATTAACACCATCCCATTTAACTAAGTTGTCATCACTAAATCCTCCTACTGCAAATATTTCATTATTATAAATTAAAACCCCATCAACATCTTGAGGAATACCATTTGCGAATGCACCATTTCCGAAGTTATGCCAGCTTGTTCCATCCCACATGGCAATACCGTTTACCGTTAATCCTCCAAATGCTCCTGCAAATTCAAAAGAACCAGTGACATACAAATTATTTCCGTCAGCAAAAAGATCATAAACAACTGCACTGTTTCCGGAACCACCTGGATTAAAAACGCCATTTCCTATTGAGTGCCAATTGCTGCCATCCCACATTGCGAGATTATTCATGGTATCTGCTCCGGCAAGTTTAAAATATCCGCCCACAACCAGATTTCCCTGATACTCTGTTATGGCATCAACATAACAAGGAATTCCAATTTGGCCAATGCCCGGACCCAAAGTATCCCAACTTGAGCCGTTCCATTTTGCTATGTGATGAACAGGGGTTGTATCCTGGTAAAAAAAATCACCCCCTGCGTATAATTCTCCGTTAACAACAGCTACCTTATTGACATGAGCCGAGAATGCGGGAAGCGGTATCCATGTGTTTCCGTTGTATTTATATACTATATCACCTGATGCTGCATAAATATAATTTGAATCTGCGGAGATAGATGCTGCATCATCAGGTAAGCCGGCAGGCATGCCTGCCCAGTTTATACCATCCCATTTTGCAATATGAAAACCAAGTACTCCACCTGCATGATGAAAAATACCTCCTGCATAAAGTACATGACGAAAAGTATCCGTGTAAAAACAATTTATTCCATCATCCATTCCTCCACCAACTCCCTTCCAATGCTGTGCATTGGCACCAGACACAAAAAATAAAAGCAGGCAGAAAACAATCTTCTTCATTTTATCAGATAAAGATAACTGAATGTGAAGAAGATGGTGAAATAAAAAAATACAGACTGAAGTAAAAGAGTGCGTAAGCCGGGTTAGCGATTGCAGTGAAAATCATTTTGTGTAATCACAAAATATTGTAACGGAAAGCGCGCTGGTTTTTATAAAAGCGTTAAGGATAATAAAAAGGAGATTGCTTCGTCAGGTGATTACACCCTCCTCGCAATGACGCGGTAAAAAACCAAACCCCCAATGAATAATTAAATTTTTTTGATTGTAACATTTCTGTTTGCATATTGGTCTCACTCTAAATTGATGCGAATGGTTTTTACGATGAAGCGGTTGGCTGTAACAGTACTTTTATTTTTTGCGGTTCCGTATGGAATGTATGCTGCTGTGGTGAGCGGTACCATTAAGGGCGACAACGGCGAGGAGCTTGCTTATGCTACTGTAATTATTAAGGGCACCACGCAGGGCGCTACTGCCAACGGCGATGGAAAATATACACTCACGCTCGCGGCGGGCACTTACACGCTCGTGTTTCAGTATGTGGGTTACTCCCCCAAAACAAAGCAGGTGGAGGTGGGCAGCGCACCTGTAACAGTTGATGTGCAGTTGCAAACGCAGCAGATGGAGCTGAAGGAAATTGTGGTGAACAGCGATGCCGAAGACCCCGCTTACCGTGTGATTCGTGCGGCGCAAAAACGGCGCAAGTCGTACCTGACACAGGTAGATGCATACAAGTGCAAGGTGTATATCAAGGGCATTCAGAAACTCGACAGCATTCCGAAACACATTATGGGTTTGAGTGCCGATAAACTCGGGCTCGATTCGTCGATGCTCGGAATTGTTTATCTGAGCGAGTCGGAGAGCGAGTATAATTTTAAACAGCCCGACCGTGTGCGCGAAATTATGTTTTCGTCGAAGGTGAGCGGCGACAATAAAGCTTTCAGTTGGAACCAGGCGAGTGATTTTGATTTTAACTTTTATAAAAATCTATTAGACATCGGTTCGCTGAGCGACCGTGGTTTCGTTTCGCCCATATCGGAGAGCGCTATGCTTTATTATAAGTATAAATTGGTGGGTACTTTTTATGAGAATAACGAACTGGTAAATAAAATTCAGGTGATACCGCGGCGCCGGAGCGACCCTGTGTTCGGCGGTTACATTTATATAGTTGAAGATTCGTGGCGCATACACAGCACTGATATGATGTTGACCAAGGATGCCAATATTGATTTTGTGGATTCGCTGGAGGTGAAGCAGATTTTTTCGAGTGTAACAGATTCGGTTTACCTACCCATCAACCAGACTTTTGTTTTTCAGTTTACGGCTTTCGGTATTAAGGGAAACGGGCAGTTCATTGGCTCGTTCACGAACTATAATGTCAATCCTGATTTTCCGAAGAAATTTTTTAAAGGGGAAACGCTGAAGGTGAATGACGATTCGAATAAAAAAGATTCGTTGTACTGGGCTGTGAATCGCCCCATACCACTCACGCAGGAAGAGATGGCTGATTACAGGAAGAAAGACAGTCTGGCGAAATTGCAAACCTCGAAACCGTATCTTGATTCGCTCGACCGCAAGCGAAATAAATTCGGACCCGGCGATTTAATAACCGGATACAATCACTATCGCCGCGCTACTAAAACGGGTTGGGGTGTGGGTTCGGCGCTTACCTTTTTAAACTTTAACACGGTGCAGGGTTTTGCTCCCGAACTTCATTTGTTCAGAAATAAAGATTGGGAAGACAATCGCAGGTTCAATGTTTCTGTTACAGGTCAGTACGGATTCAGTAATAATCGCGCAGGTGTAACAGGTCGCGTGTCGTATCTGTACAAGCCGGTGCGCTTCCGACGGTTTACTCTTGAGGGCGGTTCGTTTGTAAAGCAGATAAATGAAGCGAATCCGATTAATGGTTTAGTGAATTCGGGCTACACGCTTTTTTATGAGCAGAATTTTATGAAACTGTATCAGAATTCGTATGGAAAAGCGAGCTGGAACAGTGAGTTGATAAACGGATTGAAAATGAATGCTTCAGTTTCGTACAATCATCGCGAGCCATTGGTGAATACGAATAACTTTTCGTTTAACGACCGTGAGGGAAATGATTTTACTCCGAACTATCCTTTCTCGTTGGTGCCGTTTGCGAACTTCACCACTTATAATGCGCTCATCACTTCGTTCAACTTCACCATTAATTTTAAGCAGCAGTACTACACCCGTCCGTATGAGAAAGTGATTGTGGGAAGCAAGTACCCGACTTTGAAAATAAAATATAATCGTGGATGGAATGTGCTGAACAGCACAGTGAATTTTGATCAGGTGGAAGCCGAAGTGAGCGATGAGTTTAAACTCGGCTTGCTTGGTAAATCAACTTACAGTTTAAGTGCGGGTATGTTTCTGAATAATAAATCTGTTGGCGATGTGGAGCTGAAACATTTCCATGGCAACCAAACTATTTTCGGTCAAAGCGATCACCTTCATGCTTTTCAGTTGCTGCCTTACTATGCTATTAATACCAATGGAAAATTAATTAGCGTGAGCACCAACCAGTGGTATGCCGAAGGTCATTTCGAACATCACTTCAATGGTTTTATTCTGAATAAATTTCCGTTGCTGCGCAAACTCAAGTGGTACGAAGTGGCGAGTGCGCATTACCTTATTACTCCCGACATTCGTTACGCTGAGCTTGATTTGGGAATCGAGCACATTTTAAAAATCATCCGTGTGGATTGGGTGAACTCTTTCAGCAACGAGTTGAAACTTAAATCGGGTTTCTTAATCGGGATTGATTTGGGTGGGGCTATTCAGTTTGATTAATGTTAAATGAAGAAGTTTTTTCTGTTACATGCTTTTGTTTTTGCAATTTCTTTTTGTGAAGGGCAGAATCTTGTGCCGAATGGAAGTTTTGAGGAGACTGTTGCATGTCCAGATCTTTTAGGTCAAGCTTTTAATGCGTTAGGATGGAATGCATCCTGGAATACTCCTGATTATTTTAATGCTTGTGCAGATAGTGGGATTGTTAGTGTTCCTTATAATCAGATTGGATTTCAGTATGCGTCATTTGGAAATGGATATGTTGGACTTGCAGCTATTATCCCTGTTGGGGGAAATATTAACGCAAGAGAAATTATTGGTAGACAGCTTTCAAATCCTTTAATTCCTAACACAAAATATTATGTAAGTTTTAAATTATCCCTCGCAGATAGTTCCATTTTTGCTTGTGATAAAGTAGGGCTTTCTTTTTCTACTGTGCCTTTTTATGATGATTCAATTTCGACAACTTTGATTAATAATCATTCTACTGTTTATTCATCAGCAATAATTTATGAAACAGAAAATTGGGTTACAATTTCTGGAAATTTCATTGCTGATTCTGCATATGACTATGTAATGCTTGGTAATTTTTTCACAGATAGTAATACGGATTTCGACAGCAGCCTTTCTCACCCAATTACTTTTTATTCTTTTGCATATTATTATATTGATGATGTCTGTGTTTCTTCTGACTCACTTGAATGTGATTTGGCAAACTCAATTGATGCCATCAAAACAAAAGGCAGTCTTTCTGTTTATCCCAATCCTGCAAATGATTTTATAACTGTTCAATTCAATACTGTTACAGCAGCAAGCATTACACTTTATAATTCTTTAGGGCAAGTAGTTTATGCGCGCAATACAGCAAAACCATTTGCAAATTATAAAATAGATGTGAGCGGCATTCCCCAAGGAATGTATTTCCTGCAAATGAAAAATAGAAGAGAAACTTTGCAGCAGAAGGTTTTAATCAGTCACTGAAGTAGAGTCTGATTGTATTAACGAAATAATCTGTAACACTTTTACATTGTCGTAATCTTCCAGATACTGAACATTGTATTTTGTTTCGACTTCGGAAATAAAAGCAGATTCATTCACAATTAATTTATCTCCCGGGATTATATCGTTGGTGTTACATAGGGTAAACGGCTGACTTCCTCCTTTTAACATTGTGAGGAATTTATCCTCCACATTGCAAAGCTTGAGTGTTACATGTTGGTTTTTTTCTTCCAGCATCTTAATGTAGAGAATTGTAGTTGCAGGAAAATAATTGTAAACCACTTTAGCTCCGTCAATATTTTTATCGTGTGTTACAGCACGGTTCAGGTAATTCGGAATATCGTAGACCCACTTGTTCCACGATATTTCTTCGTAATTAAAAATGTTTTGAATGGTTTGTGTGTAAGGTGTTACAAATAATAAAAACAAAGCAACAAAAGCCACAACGGGAAACTTTAACCCCCGATTCAATCCCTCATGATTGCGAATCGCATTGTAAAACCAACTCAGAAAAACTCCAACAATTAATGCAAGCAATGGAAACAGTGGTGCATCGTACCAGTTAATTTTTGTTTGAGCAGAAGAGATGACGAATAAATATTCGGCACTCACTAGCAACAGGAACCAGCAAAGGTTTTTTAATCGCTTATCCATTTGCACCAATCCGATAATAATTCCGCAAGGAACAAAAAGATACCATCTGCTAAAGTCTTCGTTAATGAGAATGTTCAGATAAAAAGTAAACGAGCCGCGATGGCCGTCAATCGGTTGGTTGAATCTTCCACCACCTTCCATATTCCAAAAGGCATTCAGAAAACCCGGGCTTAGTATTTCACGCAATAAGAAATATCCAAACACAAAAAGAGAAAACAGTATTGCGCCGGTATAAAAATTCTTTTGTTTCAAAACGAAAAGAAATTTCTTTCGGGCGAGTGAATAAATTAAAAGTGCCGGAAGAAAAATCAATCCCTGCAATCCTTTAGCTAATGCAGCAAGTGTTACAGCAATAAAAAAGTAAAGCAGAAATTTCTTAGCGCGGTTTAAGTTTTCTGTTTCAATAAAAATAAAAAAGCAAAGCAGGTAAGTGGTAGTGAGCAACACAAGTAATGAATCATAATCACCAGTGCGTGTAACATGATTGGCAATATAACCACCCGTAGTAATCAAAACCAATACTGAAATAAAACCGAGTTCGATTCTTTTTAAATATTTAAAACAGAAAATAAAAATGACGGCGCAGGTTGCAAATGCCGCCATTGCAGATGGAAGCCGAACAGATAATTCGTTCAAACCAAACAGGCGAATACATACTGCTTGCAACCAAATCATGAGTGGGGGTTTTGTGCTCCACAAATCGGGCTGGCCATTGTATGAAACCACAATCCAATTACCACCATGCGCCATTTCGTAAGCACTTAATGCAAGTCGCGATTCATCCCAGATCCGGAAAGGAATATTTGTTAAGTGAAGAAAAATAGGGAAGTAGCAGAGCACCGCAAGCAACACGATAACCAGTAACTCTGTAATTCTTTTGTTAGAAAGCAATGAGAAAAGTTTAGGACGAAAAGTAAAAGAAATAGTATTCTGAAGGGCTTTGTTTTATTTCACTACCACTAACTTGCCTTCAGCAACCGCTTTGTTTTCGGCAGTGATCTGATAAAAATAAATTCCGGAAGGAAGAGAAGAAGTGTTACACCGCAAGGCATTTTGCGTTGCATCCAATTTCATATTCATCCATTGTTTTCCATTCAAATCATAAAGCAAGAAAAAATAATTGTGATTTTGATGAAGTGAATACCGAACTGTGAAATCTGTTACAGCAGGGTTCGGGTAAATGGAAATTGCTTTCTCGTTAGCAACAATTTCATTCGCATCATCATTCAACGCGGCATAGTAATAAGTGTCTTTCAGATAAAGGGAATCGTAACCAAAGCCAACATAAGCTCGTGTAGGAAACGCAAAAGCAATGGCGCCGCTTCGCGCAGCGGCGGGCAATGAATCAAACGGCGACCATGTATCCGACGCGGTATCGTATCGCATAAAATCATTTCTGAACTGAAAGGCAGTATCATATCCTAAACCAACAATCCCTTTTCCTTCAAGTGTAAACGCAACACAACTGCTTCGCGGGCTTCCTGCAAAATCTGCTTTCTGAATCCAGTTGTCAGCAAGTGCATCATACTGCCGGCAGCCATTTGTTAAAACACCTTTATCGCCATTCACAACAAATGCTTTATCGCCAATCACAAATACGGAAGCGAGTTTTAATCCTGTACTGTCGAAATCATTTTTTTGCATCCATGAATTTGTTGTGTCGGTATATTGCCAGATATCTTTTTTATATCCCAAACTTGAATACCCTAAACCAACATATCCATGATTGTTTACAGCAAAAGCAATTGCAGAGTGGCGACCTTCGGTTGGTAAATCTGCCGCCTGCGACCAGGTAAGTGTAACAGAATTGAATTTCCACAAATCACTTCCATAAGTACTTAATCCGCTGCCTGTTCCTACATATGCATTTGTGCCAAGCACAAAACTCACAGCGGCGCTTCTTGGAAATCCAAGAAAGTCGGGAGCGTTGTACCATTGATTGGTAGCTTTATAAAAAATATAAAACGATTTTTTAAAATTCACTCCATCGTATCCCAAACCAACAAACGCTTCATCACCAATAACAAATGAAGTACATGAACTGCGACCTGTATTTGGAAACCACGGAGCTAATGTCCAATGGGGGAGAGATGAAGTGCCGGAAGAAATGCCGATGACTAAAACAATTGCGCAAAATATTTTCCTCACAATACAATCAGTTTTTGAACGGGTGAAACAACATCAGGTGTAACAGATTTTAATTGAATGAAGTATTCACCGCTTGCTTTGAAAATTTCAGAAGAGATAAAAATATTCTTGTCGGAGCTATTGAACTGCTGTAACAGTCTTCCTGAAGCATCAAAAATGTTAACCGAAAAATTTACTTCCGGAATATTTTTCAATTGAACAAATGAATTTAACGACACAATATTCGGATAAATTGAAAATGATTCAGGTGCTGTAACAGTTTGAGTAGAGTTGATAATATGGGGTTGATATTTCAGTTGCCATAAATCGAGCTTGGTTCCGTTTTCTGATTTCCCGCAACCGAGATAGCCATATTTTCCCAATGAAAAACCTGTTGCACCACGCCGCCCGCCACCCGGAAACTGATTCATATAACTCCAATGATTATCAGCCGCATTGTAACTCCAGAAGTCATCGTCGTATCCTCCATCGCTTCCTGATCCTACAATTCCTAAACTATCCATTGTAAATGCAATAGCAGCAATTCTTCCTGTGCCTGGAAAATTTTGTTTCTGTGCCCATGAATCCAACAAAGGATTATACTCCCACATATCATTGTAGTAATAATTATCGTCGCTGCCTGTGGTGATATAAATTTTATTGCTGACAGAAAAAGCAACCGCACCATTGCGCCCATAATAATTCGGAAAGTCTGATTTCTGAATCCATGTATCTAACGGCGGGTCGTAAACCCATGTTTGATAATACGGTATTCCGTAATATCTGCCTGTCATCACATATCCTTTTCCGGCAACTGTTACAGCAACAGCTTTGTAAACTCCGTAAGCCAATCCGCTTCCGTAGTCGGCAATTTGTGTCCATGTATTAAAATCGGGATCGTACTTATAAAAATCAACCAGCGTGTTTCCGAAAGCAGATGAATCATCTATACCGGTTCCCACATAAGCAAAACTGTCAACCACAAACGCAACAGCATCACGGCGGGCTACTCCGGGGAAATTTGCCATCTGTGTCCACGAGTTTGATGTGGTATCATATCTCCACAAATCATTTTGCACCAAGTTGATTGAATCGAGTCCTGTTCCTATAAAACCAAATCCATTTATTGAAAAGGAAATGGCGCGGTCGCGCTTGCCGCCGAATGGGAGAGAGGTTTTCTTAGTCCATATCCAATCTGCAAATACCGAATTCGCAAGCAGTAAAATAAAAGCAAAAGCGAAAATATTTTTAACCAATAGGTTTTTGAATTTCATATTGTAATTCAGTTTTTTCATTCGAAGAAATTATAACAAAACAATTTTCCCTGTCTGAATCCTATTCCCATGAAGTGTAACAGCGTAAAAATAAATACCACTCAATAAATCTTTCCGTTCGAAATGAAATGTGTTACTGATATTTCTTTTCGCAAAGACTTTTTTACCACTCACTTCAAACAGTTCAAAATCAACAGGTGTAACAGCTACCTGAATCGTTGCGGAAGTCGAAATTGGATTTGGGAAAATATTTACAGCAGATTTTCCGTTCAGTTCCTGTAACACTTCAATACCTGTTGTGTCAATTTGCGGTATGTAATAATAAAACTCCCAGAAATCACTCAGGTTGGTTCCATTTGTACCGGTGCCGCAATATCCTTTGTTTCCTATATTAAATCCCGGAACATAGTGCCGGCGAGAACCGGGGAAATCGGCAAGCGTGTCCCACGAATCTGTTACAGGGTTGTATTGATAAAAATCTTTGAAATCGTTGTAACCATAATCGCAACCCAAACCAACAAATCCTTTTTGGTTAAATGAAAAAGCACAGGCACCAAATCGGGAACCGCCCGGGAACATTGCTTTCATACTCCAGGAATTTGTTGCCGGACTGTATGCCCAAAGTGGAGAAGGGAAATTATATTCACCTGTGCATACATACCCAAGTGTATCAATCACAAACGAAGGTGCATATTGCGGTGTGCCGGGCATTGAAGTTTTCGGTGTCCATACATCTGTTACAGGATCATATTCGTACCAATCGCTGTAATAACCAAGGCCAGCATAACCTTTTCCGTTAATTGAAAAGCCCGAACCTCCTTCGCGAGGCGGACCAGGTACAGGAGCTTTTTGAGTCCAGGTATTTGCAATAGGGTTGTATTCCCACCAATCATTAAACTGACTGAACGAACTTGATAAACCGCAACCTGCATAACCTTTATTGCCAATAGAAAATCCAATGGCAGCATAACGATTGCCGCCCGCAAAATTTGCTTTTTGTGTCCATGTATTTGTTGCACGATCATACTCCCAGAAATCAGAATACGCAATTGTTACACCTCCAGCATTCACATGACCAAGCCCGATGTAACCTTTATCACCAATGGAAAAACCAATACTCCGATGTCGGGCAAGAGGAGGGAACGATGCTTTTTGCACCCACACATAATAACCTGTTGTGTCGGCAAATACCGTGAAGGAGGAAGTAAGAAAGAAAAGGAGAAGTAAATTTTTCATTGTATTTTATTTACTGTTACACCTAAACTGTCGAGTTCTCGAACTGTAACAGTCGGAGGCATTATTTTATTCTGAATTTTATAACTCATCAGTTGCGCCACGGCCTGAGCATCGGCTTCGGTTTTAAAAATCTGATTTCCGTTTACTGCCGGAATGTTTTGTTGATGTATGTACCGTTGTACGCCTACGAAAATATCATAGCCATAACCTTTCGATTTATCAGTAGAATCATTCATAAATATTTTGAATGAAACTTTTGATTCATCAGTAGAAGAAACAATTACCGAGTCAGGTGTAGAATTGGTTTCACTCTTTGAATTTGATTCAGTTGAACTGTTACACGAAAAGATTAACAGTAATATAACACAACTTAAAATCGGGCTGGTGTTTATTCGAATCATTTTTTTGTTTTCAGTTTCTCAAAAATAATTCTGAAATCTAAACACTTTTTATAATCGATGCAATGTGTTTGATATAAGAATGAGAATTTATCTTACTCATTCCCTCACAACAGAAAATTTCCCGCCTGCAATTCCTTTATTTGATTTAATGCTGATGAAGTAGGTTCCGCTTGAAAACTTACTTACATCAAACATCATTTTTCGTTCATCTGAAAAATTATTTTCTGAATAAATTAGGTTACCTGATAAATCATAAACTGTTACAGCCACTGGTTTTAAATTTTCATTCCATTCAAGATTCAGATTTTTTGAAGACGGATTCGGATAAAGCTTAAAACTGTTTTGCAATTTCCAAGCGGCTATTGAATTAATAGTTGTATCACCGGTTGTATCAGCAATACTGATTTTGTATCCTAATCTCCCAACAAAAATATCATCCACTCCTGCTGAGGGTAGGTAAATGGTATCTGTTGCACTTGTGTCAAGAATACAATAGAGAGAGTAGTAACCGGCAGTGTAAACAAATCCAGAGTCATCAACTGTTACACCATTCAGCCCGTCAGCAAAAGAACCATCACTGCTTCGTGCCCAGTGCAGACTTCCTGAATCGGTGAAAGCTGCCACATAAAAATTTTTCACCCAACTGATTTGAAATGTATCAGCGCCATCACCAAAAACTGCCTGACCTGTATAGCGACCAACAACATAAATCAGCGAATCGCTATGAGTTATTGAATATGGAGTGATTGCTCCGCCAATTCCGTAGCCTGCATTTCTTGCCCAAACTAAAGTCCCTGTTGTATCATAACTGGTCATGAAAATTTCATTCCCTCCGGTGGTTGCATACAAGTGAATTGAATCTGTAACAGTTCCGAACAATGCTTCGGCGGTATATGAACCTGTAACAATTAAATTTTCACTCGAATCAAAATCCATTGCTTTTGCATCATCATTTCCGGCACCATGAATTCGTTGCTGCCACATCCGATGAAAATTTATAGTATCAACTTTTATTAAATAAACATCAAGTGCACCGCCCGCATTTGGCAATGATGCAGTGTCAGGAGTAATTCCAACTACAGGATGTGAATAATACATGCCGCTTATGTAAATCTTTCCGGAAGCATCTGCTTTTATAGCAGCAGGATTCATAAAGGATGGATTTTTTATAAAAGATGAAAACCCTGTAAGAGCACCTGCTGAAGTGTATTGCGCTAACCAGATTTTCCAATTGCCGGTAAAATCTATTGAATCTTTTCCGGTTATATTACCAGCATAAATTTTTGAAAATGCACTTCCCTGTAAAATAAATCCGTTGTTGTTATCAGAAGCAACCATCACATCATCATCAGTGCTTCCGATTTGTCGTGCCCATATTAAATTTCCTGATGAATTAAATTTTGCGACAAATGCATCGCGACCTCCGTGTGAGATAAAAACAGTGGATGGTAAAAATGTAACATTGCCTCCGTTTCCCGGATCACCGAAGTATCCGCTTATTAAAATGTTGCCTGAAGCATCTTCATGAATCTGTCGAGGTTCAAGCCCCGACGCGCCTTGTCCGGTTTTCTTAGCCCATAATAAAATTCCGTTGGTGGTATATTTTGCAATGAACATTCCATTTGATGCACCTGTTCCTAAAATGGTTGCTCCGAAAGAAGAAGTGTCGCTGAAAAATCCGGTGACTAATAAATTTCCATCAGTAGTATAAGTGATTGCACCAGCGCGGTCGCTATTTGTCCCACCCGCTGTAACAGCCCAGTTCCAGAAGGGAGTTTGTGCATTTGCCAATTGAATTGCTGATACAAAAATCAGAAGTGCGAAAAGTTTTTTCATTGTTGAAATTTATTGCAAGGCAAGTTCAGTAAATTTATTTTTGAGATGAAATATTTTATCAGCATTGCAAAAGCGAAGTGAACAAATTTTTTTATTCGATATAAATGGTGACTCATAAAATAAAAAAGCTGCTTCGCATTAATCGAAGCAGCTTTCAATATTCAAGAAATTTCAAACTTATTTATTCGGAACAAAATTCAGCGAAGCCGAATTCATACAGTATCGAAGACCAGTTGGCTTTGGGCCATCTTCGAACACATGACCGAGATGTGCCTGGCACCTGGAGCAAACTACTTCCACTCGCACCATTCCGTAACTTGAGTCTTTAATTTCTGTTACAGCAGTTTTATTTTCGGGTTGAAAAAAACTTGGCCATCCTGTTCCGGAATCAAACTTTGTGTCGCTGTTAAATAAAGGCTCTCCGCAACAAACGCACACATATTCTCCCATTTCGTGATTGTCCCAGTACTTGTTTTTAAAGGGAGCTTCGGTTCCGTTCTGACGAGTTACATTGTATTGTTCCGGTGTCAGTTCCTTTTTCCATTCTTCTTCTGATTTCATGACTTGTGTTTTTTTAAGTGAATCAATTGTTGTGGTTTCGTTTGAATTTGTTTTCATGTTCGATTGTCCGCATGCAGGTAAAATGCTAATGAGCATAAACAGCGCAGGAAGAATTTTTGATTTCATTTTGTCTTTAATTTTAAATGTTTGCATAATTTACGATAAGATTACCTGCTCTGGTTTTTAATTTTTTAAAAATATTTTCAGTTTCATTTAAGATGTTTGTGGAATTGAATCCGAAATTTTCTCTTTACCTGAATTTTAAAAAATGAAAAGTACCTTTTTGCGTTTACACATCATAAAAAACAGCATCATGAATAAAAAGTTCATTGCATTATTTTCTCTCCTAGCTATTTCAATTACAGTAATTGCCCAAACAACCGTGTTAAAACCGTTACAGGTAAATATTTTTAAAAACGGTACCTATTTCATTGCTAAGGAAGGGAAGGTAACGGGTGACCTTGCTAAGTTCCCTGTTCCTCCCGGTCCGCTGCAAAGCACTTATTGGATTTATACAACAAAGGAAAATAAAATCAATCGTATTGATGTAATGACTGATACCATTAAGGTTTCAAGAAAACCTGAATCGCTAAATGATTTTATTATCGCCAACAAAGGAAAGCAAGCAACGATTACTTATACTTTCGGGCAAGGAAATACGGTTCGGACTGTTACAGGAACGATAAAGGATTTTGTTTTCGGAAGCATGTTGAAATTGGAAGATGCTTCAGGGGCAACTATTTTAGTTAGCATACAAAGCATTCTTGAATTCAGTTTGAAAGAAAAGGAGAATCCGAAGTTCGCAGTTGATTCCACAATGCGCATTGCGAAAGTATATTTCAAACAAACGGTAACAGATGAACCGGTTTTACTTTCATACATGAGCAGCGGCATTCAATGGATTCCATCTTATAACATTCGTATTATCGACGAAACTAAACTGCAATTGGAAATGAAAGCCCTTGTTGAAAATTACAGCGAAGGAATTTCAGATGCCGATGTGTCGCTCACTGTTGGTAAACCGCAAATGCTTTACGGAACAACTGTTGACCCGATTGCAAATGATATTTTTACTGGAGGAGTGAATGGTTATACAGTGAATACTGGAGTGACTTACAATTGGACGGGGGCTTATGCACAGCAACCAGGTATGTACGACAACTCAATTGTGAGTGAAGAAAGAAGCGCGAACGATATAAGTAGTTATAATCAACAGACAGATTATGAAACAGAAGGTGAAAAAACAGGCGACCTTTATGTTTACAAATTGGGAAAGGTTTCTCTCCCTAAAAATACAAAATCATCGTTCAGTATTTTTTCTTCTACTATTCCCTATGAAGATTTATATGAAGTGAACATTGGGGACTATGTCAATTTTTATTCAACTCAAAATATTCCAAAGAATGATGACCAATATTTTGATGTGTATCACAGTTTACGAATAACGAACTCTACCAACTTCCCATTTACAACTGCTCCGGTTTTTGTTCAGGATGAAAAATTAAATCCAATGGCGCAAGACCAAATTAAATATACTCCGAAGGGAAGTAAAGTGAAAGTGCAATTGAGCAAAGCAGTGGATGTGCAAGTCAAAGGAGAAGAAACAGAATTAAGTCGTTCTGATAACCTTAAAAAATTTAACAATGCACAGTATCGAAAAGTAACCATAAAAGGAACTGTTCATTTAGAAAACCTGCAGGATAAAAACATCACACTCAATGTAACCAAAGCAATTGTTGGCGAGATAACAGAAGTAAGCAACAGTGGTGTAATTACCAAACCCGGAAAATTTGCTGGACTGAATCCAAACACTTCATCGGAATGGAATATTGAATTAAGCGGCAATCAAAAGAAAGACATTACTTACACTTACGAGGTTTGGATTTATGCGGGAAATTAAATTCTTATGTAATTAAAGTGTTAGAGCCCCGCGATTCGCTTTGAGACCGGCTAATTTTTATAAGCCATTACAGACCCTGCAAATTTATCGTGAATTGCTCTTTTCCATGGATCAGATGTAACAGTGAAGAAGGAAATGATTCCGAGAAAAATTTTCACAATGAATCGGATATAAGACCTTAGAATATTTATTCTCTTTGTTCTGTCAAATTCATCGCGGACACGGATGCCTGACAATCTGTTTCCTATAGAACAGCCGAACGACATGCAGAAGGGTTCGTAAATAAAAAAGAGTGTGAATAATAAAATCCCCTTGAGATATGAATTTGAATTTTGATCGTTTCCTAAAAACTGACTAAAAATAATCATACAGGTAATGATTACCATGTTGTCAATAAATACTGATTGAAACCTTCTTCTCAGCGACGGATATTCTTCTGTAACACTTTCTTCCATATCATTTTTTTAACAAACATAAGTACGGATAACAGAATTCAAAAAAAATGAACCCCATAATATTATTGATTCGGTGATTTGTATAATTATCTTGCGCTGATAAATAGTTTACCGTTGAAAAAATAGCCGACGAAGGCAAGTGAATATGAATAAAATTATTTCCGGAATTAAGAAACTACTAAAAAAGATACCGATTATTTCTGTTCTTGTTTCGGGTTGGCAACTTGCTACAAATGGATTTGCGAACGACACTGCAAAAAGCAGAAGAAAGCAACAATGGAAAATAGTTTTTCATACCTTTTTTAACCCGGTATTTGCAAAACAATGGTTTGAATTTCTTAAGTCAAATGATTTTTTAATTGTTGCTTTAAATCGTCCTCGTCTTTATATAAAACCATTCAGAGCTTTTATCTCAATAAAATGGAATAAAAAGCAAAAATTAAAAGTTATACTTGACACTTATCAGTTCATTAAAAGTAAAGAAGATGTATTGGGTCAGGTACTCACTCATAAGGAGGGTAAAACAATAGCTGATATAAATTTTGACAACAACACTAAAGGGTTCCTGATTTTAGGATATGATTATAGGTTTCGAAAAGAAGGAGAATTGGTTCTTACACTTGAGTGTAGTGAAATTGGCGGGAAAATTATTTCTGCCGCCTTTTCCTTCGAAGAAACTTCAAAAGGAAATTGGTCTTGTATCGTAGGATGTATCCAGGGATACAATACTATTAATAAAACCAATGGTGCTTTTAAGGCGACACAAAAACTATTGCATGGTTTTCGTCCAAATTCATTTATTACTTATTCGGTGCAAGAGTTGTCGCGTCATTTAGGCTGCGCTGCAATTTATTGCACCGGAAATTCAATTCAGGCATATCGTATGAAGCATGCTCTCAATCTCCCGATAGTGCATGGAATAAACTTTAACTACGATAAATTTTGGTGCGAAGTAGGTGGAAGAAATATTGGCAAAGGTTGGTTTGAATTACCTTTAACTCCTGTTCGCAAAAATATTCAAGAGGTAGAATCGCACAAGCGTTCAATGTATCGTAAGCGATATGACATGCTTGATAAGCTTTCGCTAAAAATTTCTGAAACTGTTAAAGCATAAATGAATAATGCTAAAGAGTTTTAATTCTAAAACAGAATTTACACTAAAGACTTGCTTCTGCCTTTAATAAAAGCAAATCCTCCGAACAAAGCACCACAGAAAAACAAATCTCCTGCGATTGTATTACCGAAGAAAGGAATAGCGATGGTATAACAGCGAATCAATCCTTGAACATCCTGAACATATAATGGATTTTGAAACCACACAAAGAAGTTGGTAATTAAATAAAACAAAACAGAAGAGAGTAGTGAAGCACTGATAATGTTTGTAACAGTTTGTCTTTTCTCTAACCAGACTCCGATAAATGTGATGAGTGCCATAGCAGCATAAATGGTAAATAAACCTTCATGCAATCCAAGTATAATGTCAGTTAAAAACAGGGCAACCAATGGAACAAGAAATGCAAATTTTTTATCCTTCAGATTTGCTCCTGCAAATAGCGCCATGGCAGCAATAGGGGTGAAGTTCCATAAATGAAGATAGTTGGTAATTAAACGACAAGCAGCAGCACCGGCTATCATTAACGCAATTATAAGAACTTGATTATTTAATTTCATCAGTAATAAAAATTTAAGAGCGCTAAAATAATCAGTTCAGATTCTAACGCTACTTTTTCTTTTTATCATTAATTATTTTCTCAAATATTTCGCGCACCTGGTCAACATCAATTCGTTTGTAGCGAATGTTGCGGTCTTTATCCAAAACATAAATTACAGGAGTTGAAGAAATATCGTAAAGCTTTCTGAAATTACTTGCGTTGTATGGATCCCAAACATTTATCCATTCGAGGTGATGCTCTTCAACATAATCCATCCATTCTTTTTGTGTTCCATCTAAGTTTACTCCCCAGACTTCAACACCATTCATTCGAAGTAATTCTTTATACAATGAATCAAGTTTCGGAATTTCTTTTTTGCAATGCCCGCATGTTGGATCCCAAAATATAACAATGAGCCAGTCCGATTTAATTTCACTCATATCAATCGGATTCATATACATATCCAGCATCTTAAGATTCGGCGCTTTATTTCCAATCAGGTTTGGTGAAATTTTTCGTGCACGGTCAATCAATTTTGCTGTTTGAGTTGAATCGTACCACCAGCATTGATTGGTCTGAACATATTTCTCCACCATGTGAACAAACACCGCATCCAATCCCATAATCTTACTTGTTTCGTAGTGATAAGTAATCCACCAAACAACATACTTAAACATTTCAGAATCCTTTTTAGCACGCTCAATAATTTTATCAGCTTCATAAATAATAGTATCCGGAATCTGAGGAACTGTAACAGTTATAAATTTTTCTAACTTTTGATGAAACACAGGAGTGCGTAACATTCTATTATCGCCAAAATCAACATTGTCTAAAAAATGAGCCCTGAAATAATAGTAAGACCAAACTGAATCAGGACGACCATTCGGCAAAATTGGAGCAGTTGGAACATCCGGTTCCGGAATACTTTTAAAAAGTTTTGCCAATAAAGTTCCTGGATGATCTTTTATAAACTGATCTCGATAATCATTAATGTGCTTGTTCCAACTTTTCATTCCATCATAAACAGCATTTGTATCAGCTTTTGTTTTTGCAGATGACATTGACTTGGTTAATGAATCAATTTTTCGTTGAACTATAATTCCTTCTTTTAAATAATCATAAAATAGCTGGTTATCAATCGAATTTTTTATCACCATGTTTTTAATGAAATCCATGGTATCTGTTGCGAACGAAAAGATTTGTTCTTTATCAATAATAATTTCAAAATAGGTTTTTCTAGGTGTAACAACTAAGTAAATACCGCCTGGTAAAACAGGTCTTCCTTCAAATACAAAATTACCTTCAGCATCAGCATGAGCAGTGTCTTTAAGGTATTGTTTGTCGCCATAATAATTTGCGAGGTAAACATCCACATTGGTGAGTCCTTTAATGTTTCCTTTAATTTGATAAGCGGGTTTACTGCTGCCTGCAAAACCATTAAACGCAAGTGCAATAAGGATTACTAGGGTTGAAATTTTCTTCATTGTTTGTAAAATGAATTTATGTTTAACAAATGTAAGTAGCTAAGTGAGTGGAAATTCGGGGAGGTAAGAGCAAATCAGAAATGATATTCACGCGTTTTAAAAAATTGAATTCATTAGAGTACAAGAATCTTGCCTTTATAATTGGGGGATTTTAGAAAATTGATGTTTTATTTATTTGGCAAACTGAATAAATTACCGAGGCAAAATTTTTTCTTTTAATAAATCAAAGTCAACCGGTTTGGTTAGAAAGCCTGAAGCCCCGAGAGAAGTTGCTTTATTAATATTATCCTGATCGCCATAAGCAGAAACCATAACTACATTCAAGTGCGGATATTTCTCTTTGGTAAATTTTAACAAATCAAAACCTGTTAGACCGGGCATATTAATATCAGTTAGTACTAAAACAACATCCATAGGTGCAAGCTTTGCAAGAAAAGACATCGCTTCATTTGCAGAAAAGGCAAAGATTAATTCTAAAAGGCCGGCCTTAATTTCTTTTCTGAATCGTTGACGATATAGTTGCTCAACATCCATTTCATCATCGACAATTAATACTTTCATTTGTGAGTTTTATTAAAAAGGAATTTGAATAATAAATTTTGTGTATTGACCTTCTTCTGATTCTACAAATAATTTTCCGTTGTGGCTTTGGGTAATAATTTCATAACTAAGAGACAATCCTAATCCTGTTCCTTCGCCTGCTGGTTTGGTGGTAAAGAAGGGTTCAAAAATTTTATTTTTTATATCCCCAGGAATTCCTGTTCCGTTGTCCATTACCTCCATTACAAAATTATTTTCTGATTTAGAAGTCGTAACTGTTACAGATGGTTCATATCCAGATTCTCCCATTTTCTTTCTTTTGTAAACTGCATAAAGAGCATTATTAAATAAATTGAGAAGCACCCGAGAAATATCCTGAGAAATCACATTCAATTTAGGAAGGGTTACATCAAAATTTGTTTTAAGGAAGCAACTGAAATCGGGGTTGTTTGCAAACATGCCATGATATGCAAGATGCAAAAATTCTTCGCTCAATTTGTTTAAGTCGGTTAATTGTTTTTGTTCAGCACCAGACCGACTATGATTAAGCATGTTTTTTACAATACTATCGGCGCGCTTTCCGTGATTATTTATTTTCTCAAGGTTTTTTTTAAGGTCGCCAAGAATTTCATCTTTTTCTTTTTCGTTGTCTAAGTCTTTAATTTCATCAAGCAACTCAATAGAAAGGAGTGAAAAATTATTTACAAAGTTGAGCGGATTTTTTATTTCGTGCGCAATACCTGCAGTAAGTTGACCGAGAGAAGCTAATTTCTCCTGCTGTATTAATTGCTGTTGCGAGCGCTTTACATTTTCAAGTGCAAATGTGAGTTCAGTATTTTTACTTGCTAACTCAGCAGTTCTTTTTTCAACCAAGTCATTCAATTCTTTTTCTCGATTCCTTAATTGCGAAATAAGAACCGTATTCTGTGTACGCAATTGCCTTGTAAGAAGTGTAATGATATTTTTTGAAACCGAAGGATAGCTGTTTAGAATATTAAAGAAATCGTTTCGGTGAATGATAGCGACTACAGTTGGTTCAACGGCTGTAACAGACATAGACCTTGGCAAACTATCAAGTAAAGACATTTCACCAAAGAAATTCCCCTCATTAATTTCAGCTACCTGTTCGTTGCCATCATGAATTTTTACTTTGCCTGATGCAATAACAAACATGGTATTTCCTTCATCCCCCTTATTGAGAATCAATTCATCAGCTACAAATTTTTCAACTGTTACACTCTCTGCGAGCTTAATTAATAAATGCTCCTGTAAATCCTGAAACAGGAAAACCTTTTTTAAAACACTTATTAAAAACTCAACGGAAAGTTTTGATTCCACTTGTGTTTAGGTTTTTTGTTGAAAATTTGAAGAGGAATTAATTTCTTCAAATAAAATTATAGTTCACTGTTACACCCATCCCGGATTCACGGCTGAAATTCCAAAAACCTTAAAGAGAATTGCCATTATAATAATGCCGAGTAAAATTCCCCCTAATACAAAAGTTGCGAAACGGTATGCCTTTGCTAAATAGGCAAGGCGCTGGTTTTTATGAATATTCACTAAGCAGTTTTCAATGCGTAAAAAACTTGATTGATTTTTTACCACATAATCATAACCGCCATACTTAAGTGTATCAACCGCTACTTCAATTTTATCCTGCCCGGAAAGAAAAATCACAAACACATCAGGTTTTGATTCCTTTATTTTTTTTAAAATATCGATTCCATTTGCGGCATTTGTATTTACACTATTCAGATTATAATCTAGAACAATGTAATCGGGATTGAGGTCAAGATTTCGAATGCAATCTTCTCCAGTTGAGAAAGTTAAAATCTCGAGGTTGAATTTATTATTCAAATGCATCTTCAACATTTCGTTGTTGTTCTGATCATCATCAACTAAGAAAATCTTTTTAAGTGCTTGTGCCATTGTATAATATTAATTTAGAAAGTTAAGTGTAACGGGTATTAAATTTTTGTAAGTTCTTCTTTCAGTTCAACAATTGCAGTTTCAATAATTGATTTCAATTCACTGAAGAGTGCAGGAATATTTCCTCCGTCTGTAGAGTTTTTTAATTCTTCAATTTGAAGAATCAATGGCTCAGCAGTTTTTATTCCCATATAAGAACACTGCGGTTTCAACTGATGGGCTATTGAACCAACGCGCTCCCAGTTTTTCTCCCCAATGAA
The DNA here is from genome assembly GCA_038326325.1 of Chitinophagales bacterium. Lineage (GTDB taxonomy): Bacteria > Bacteroidota > Bacteroidia > Chitinophagales > UBA10324 > UBA10324. The sequence goes on from JBBQJW010000002.1 coordinate 109,659, forward strand.
TCCTTCGATCTTGGTTATTGAATCCTGAGAGGTTTGTAAAAAAACATTAATGAGTTGTTTCATCATTGCAGTGTTACCCGATGAAAATTGTTTTAGAAAGGTTAGGTCACTTACTCTTGTTGCATCCATTTGTTATCGTTTTTTATTCAGCAGCTTGCTGATTTTAATTAGTAAATCATTTGGTTCAAAGGGTTTGGTGATGAAATCATCCATTCCAACTTCAAGGCATTTTAATGTTTCTTCTTTAATAGCATTCGCAGTCATTGCGATGATAGGAATATTTTTCCGGGTTCCTTCTAATTCGGTTCTTATTTTTTTCGTGGCTTCGTACCCATCACACTCCGGCATTTGAATATCCATTAGCACTACATCGTAATCAGTTGTTTTTAATTTTTCAAAACCGATCAATCCGTTTTCAACTATGTCCATTTTCATTCCTACAATTGAAGAAGCTAAAATCTGTTGCGCTGCTATCTGATTGAAAAGATTGTCTTCGAAAAGAAGAATGCTTGTGTTTTTTAAAACCGGAACTTCAACATAAATATTTTTTTCAAGGTTGGAGGCATCGCCAATTTCAAAAGGAGCGTGGAAATAAAATTTTGTTCCTTCACCGTACTTGCTTTTCACGGCAAGCTTTCCACCCATCAGTTCTACAAGCGATTTGGAGATGGTTAATCCCAAACCTGTTCCACCGAATTTGCGGTAAGTTTCTTTTGATGCCTGCGAAAAACTTTCAAAAATTTTATCCAACTGTTCGGGTGTCATTCCGATTCCCGTGTCTGTTACACCAAACTCAACAGTAGCAATATTATTTTCTGTTGAAATTAATTTTGCTTCTGCTGTTACACTTCCTGTATCAGTGAATTTGATGGAGTTACCTGCAAGATTCATCAGCACCTGACCTAAACGAACGGGATCACCAATCAATGCTTCAGGTAAATCATCGGCAACTTTTATTCTGAAGTCTATTTTTTTTTCGTCCGCTTTAAACCGTAACAGTTCATATACATTCTGTAGAGTTTCGGAAGGAGAGAAGTCAATTTTTTCCAATTCTAATTTCCCTGCTTCAATTTTACTCATATCAAGAATGTCGTTGATAATTACAATCAGATTATCAGTTGACTTCTTAATTATTTCCAAATTTCGTTGTTGTCCTTCTTTCAATTGTTCTTTCAACAACATCAAAGTCATTCCTTTAATCGCATTCAACGGAGTGCGAATTTCGTGACTCATGTTTGCGAGAAACTGTTGCTTGAATTTTTCTGATTGTTCGGCTCTCTCTCTTTCAAACTGCGCATTTTCTAAATTTTCTTTCGCGGTAATTCCTTCCCTGATTTTATAATACTCAACCAGACTTTTTGCAAGCGTGGTTTCAAAATCTGTAAAGTCAATTGGCTTGGTTAAAAAATCAAACGCACCGCGATTCATAGCGATGCGAATATTTTCCATGTCGCCGTAAGCAGAAACAACAATTGTTTTAAAAGCAGGATCAAGTTCCTTTATTTTTTCGAGTAGTGCCAGCCCATCCATTTCAGGCATATTGATATCAGTGAACACCAATGAAAACTCACCTTCATTATTTATTTTGTCTAACGCATGAAAACCATTGTGAGCAAACTCAAACTGCAATTCACCCGCTGCAATTTTCCGTCTGAACTTCTGGCGAATCAGGTCTTCTAAATCCGGTTCATCATCAACGATAAGAATTTTCGAAGTCATAATTTAGTTTCAGGTTGCGGGTTTTGAATTTCTTGTTTTTGACTGGCTAAAAATACTTTGATATTTCTTATTGTGTTTGATTCCATCCTAATAATTCATCAACTGATTGGCGGGCAACGAAATGATAGTTTGGTCGTGCCTGTTTGTAAATTTTCATCGCCAGTATTTTTCCCTCTTCTGTTTTTATCATCTCTTTATAAAGGGGCATTAAAAATTTTCTTCTACCCACTTCAATCAGAAATTTTTCCATGTAAGGATAAGCAACTGCATATTTATTTATCAGACTTTGCAAGTACCAGACTTCTTCAATTTCAGCATTGCCTGATTGTGAAAGTTTGAACTCAGCATCTAACTCAGCCAATCGTTGAACGGAAGTTCCAGCAGGAATTTTGTCAATGAAATAAATCCATTCCTGTGTAGCCCAATCTTTAGAATTCAATTGCGAAGGTGTAACACCATCTGACCATCTTTGAAATTCGCGGTCAGTTGCATCGAATCTTTCGCTCACAATCACCGGACAATTTTCGGGCAAACCGGGTTCGTAAATCCATTTTTTTAATTGCACTTTTTCTTCCGCTCCCGGAAACTGACTGAATAAATCTTTTTCGATGTAATCAATAAATGCCTCTGTAGTCATGGTTTGAAAAGCATGAGAGTCGAAATATTTTTTCAGAAAATTATCGAGTGCATCTCTGCCAACAGTTTGTTCAATCAGCAATAAAAGTGCGTAACCTTTTTCATAAGCAATGCTGTTCATTCCATCATCCGGATCTTTTCCTTCGAGTTTCAATTTTAAACAAGTTGCATCGGGAGTGCTTTCAAAATCTTTTAGTGTCTCTTTCAAATCTTCCATGCCGAGATACACTTCCATATCTGCGAATGATTTTTCATAGAGTGCTTCAGTAATTCTTCTCTCGAAGTAAACGGTGAAACCTTCGTTGAGCCAGAAGTCGTTCCAGTTTGCGTTCGTTACTAAGTTGCCGCTCCAGCTATGAGCAAGTTCGTGCGACACCAATGAAACAAGCGAGCGATCACCTGCAAGAATAGTCGGAGTTGCAAAAGTCAATCGAGGATTTTCCATTCCACCAAACGGAAAACTCGGGGGCAAAACCAATACATCATATCTGCCCCAGCGATAAGGACCGTATAATTTCTCCGCTGCTTCCAACATCTTTTGCATGTCGGCAAATTCATAAACTGATTTATCGAGCATTGAAGGTTCGGCATAAACTCCGGTGCGATCTCCAATGGAATGAAATGCAATATCACCAACCGACAGCGCCATTAAATAAGACGGAATCGGATTTGTCATTCTGAAATGATACTTGCCCGTGTTGTTTTTCTGAGTTGGATTTTCAGCACTCATGAGTGCAAGCATATTTGTCGGCACCTGAACATCAGCTTCGTAAGTGAATCGAATGCCCGGGCTATCCTGACATGGATATAATGTGCGACCAAGTATCGCCTGGCATTGTGTGAAAAGAAATGGTAATTTTTTACCTGCAGTTTGTGATGGCTCTAACCACTGACACGATGCTGACTCAGGCGAAGTGGAATAGTAAACTGTTACAGTTGTAGTATTATGCTTAATCGGAACAATTAATTCGTGACCAAGAATTGAGTCGTCAATTCCCCAAACGAAATCAACAGGAGTTTCATCTTCATCAAGCGTTACTTTCTGAATGGTTAAATTTTTCGTGTCGAAATGAATGGCATCGGCTGTTGCACTTTTTCTAATTGTCCATTGCGCTTTACCTGAAATTATTTTTTTATCAAAGTCAACTTTTATGTCAAGATATAATTTTTGAACAACGGCTTCGTCGGTCTTTGCAAAACTGTGCGGATCGGAAGCGATAACTGGAATTGAAGAAGTAGCGAGCATAATGAAAAGAGAAAGGAGTTTTAGTTTTTGATGAATGAACATTTTTGAATTTTAATGAACCGCTCAAAAATAAACGAGGATTGAATAATAAGTACCTGCATATTTCAGTATATGACACGGATGGACACAGATGCTACTGACAGGTACGGATTTAATAATCTGTTACAATCAGTTTAATCCGCGCCAATCAGTGTCCCGTTCTATTCAATTTGGTTTTGTTTATTTGAGCGCAAATAATTTTTCACTTTTAGTTTTTCATTTTTCACTAATTAAAATATGCTAGGATTAAAATTGCCAAGCGACCCGCGATGGGTAAATCTCGCTGAGAAAAGTTTAGAGGAGGTGCTGACCGATCACGCTTATTGTGAGCAGAAAGCATCGAGCACCTGTATCAGTTTGATACAGTCATATCCTGAGCGGGTGGAATTGGTTGATGAACTGGCACCGATTGTAACAGAGGAGTGGGGGCATTTCAGGCAGGTGCTTGCCGAGTTGAAAAAAAGAAATCTGAAATTAGGAAGGCAACGAAAAGATGAATATGTAAATCAGCTTTTTCAAAACGAACGAAAAAATATTTCGCCCGAAGAGCGAATGCTCGACAAGCTTTTAATAAGTGCATTGATAGAGGCACGCAGTTGCGAACGGTTCAAATTATTAAGTGAAGGATTGGAAGATGAAACCATGCGCACATTTTATCGTGGCTTTATGGAATCGGAAGCTGGGCACTACCGCTTGTTTATTTCATTGGCAAAAAAGTATTTTCCTGAAGAAAAAGTAAAGCAGCGCTGGAATGAGTTTTTAGAAATTGAAAAAAATATTATTGAAGGATTGGAAGTGAGAGGGGATAGGATGCATTGAGTTATATTTGTTAAGTAAATTTAAAGAGTGTTACACCCACAAGGATGAAACCATGAAAGCTAAATTTATTTTACTGCTTATTTTAAATACACTCCTTTTTCTTGTCTGCTATTCGCAACAGGCAAGCAATATTATTTGGGAAAGAACCTATGGTGGCAGCGGTGCTGAATCTACAACTTCATTAAAACAAACTTCAGATAAAGGTTTTGTTATGGTTGGAACCACCGATTCAAATGATGGTGATATTACTAACCATCATAGCCATGGAGATATGTGGGTTGTAAAAACGGATAGCTCAAATGCTATTCAATGGCAAATTTGCGTTGGAGGAACAGGAGACGATGATGGTTCTGATATAATTGAAACAAGCGACTCAGGATTTATAGTTGTGGGTGGTACTGGTACATTTAATAATGGCGATGTCTTCGGACTTCATGGGGCTACAGCTTCAGACGCCTTCGTTGTTAAATTAAATAAATATGGTGTAATTGATTGGACAAAATGCTATGGTGGTAGTGGCTATGATGGAGCAAGTTCAATTAAAAGGTTGAATGATAGTTCTTTTATCATTGGAGGTACCTCTTCAATTAATAATGGAGATGTTTTATCAAATCAGGGTTCCTCAGATGCATGGTTATTCTGTATTGATTCAATCGGAAATTTTAAATGGGGCAAATCCTTTGGCGGATCAAAAGGAGAAACTCTTGGGGACTTAGCAGTAATTAATAATGAAATTATTGTAGTTGGATCAACTGTATCAAATGATTTAGGCTTTCCAGCAAATCATGGATACTGGGATATAATGGTTGCAAGTTTTAGTAACTTGGGAATACTAAAGTGGGTTAAATGCTTTGGAGGTAGTGGTTTAGATGCAGCTAGCTCAGTTTTACCACTCACTTCTAATAAATTTTTAATTGGTGGTTTCACCGATTCGAATGATAGTGCCGCATCTAATTATCAAGGAGGCGGTGATGGATTGTTAATAGAGATTGATTCTTTAGGAAATATTATTTGGGAGAAGTGCTACGGAGGGAATAAAAATGAAAATATAAGTCAAATAATTCAGGACAGTGATTCAACCATAGTTGCAATTGGTTCTACTTACTCTAACAATAGTGGCTATGTTACATTCAGCCATGATAATACTGGAGAATATAGCGATAGTTGGGCATTGCAATTTGATACTTCTGGTGTTTTAAAGAAACAGCAATGCTTTGGTTGCACGATGCATGATGATGGTTATTCAATATGCAAATCGGGCGAAAATGAATATGTGTTTCTTGGTAGGGCTGAAACATCTGATGGCGATGTAAGTAGTGTGCATGGCGCTTTATCATGGTCCAGTGATAGCTGGATGGTTAAAATAAATGATATTGTCGGTTTACCGGGAGAAATTCCTGAAGACACTCAAATAGTATCTGTAACTGTATATGACCACATCAGCATTTTTCCCAATCCAAGCACTAATGTTATTTACATCCACTCAAATTATAATTGTGAATTAGAAATATTTAATGACCTCTCGCAGCTATGTGGTTCATTCAACATTAAATTAGGTAGAGATAACGCAATTGATATTTCTCTGCTTCCTCCTGCTATGTATTTTCTGGGGTTTAGAATAAGTGATACACTTACAATCTGTAAAGAATTAATTGTTGAATAAAAAATTTCAAATTATCCATTATCAATTCCTGTCATCCAATCGTCTTTGGTCATTTCAAATCTGATTTCACCATTAGGTTTTAATCCGATTTTTTTCCACCCTGATAATTCGTAAAATTTTTCTGCTCTTGTATTCGGCGCGGTTCCCAACCACACTGTTACATCTGTTTGTGTAAAGTACCAGTCGAGCATGGTGTTATGCAGTTTTCTTCCGATTCCTTTTGCTTCATGAGCGGGATGAATGAACAACGCCCAGATATTATTCTCTTTTAAATCAGCAATGGCGAAACCGACTACTATGTTTTCAATTTCGCAAACCCAGCCCTTGCCGCGAACAAATAAAAATTCTTCACAATCTTTATCAGTAACCAATTCAGGATTCGATAAAATATTTTCTTTTACTGAATGGCGAACTACCTGAATTTGTTTTATATCATGTAACAGTGCCTCTCTGAATAGCATAAAATATTTTTAATTGCGTTTTATTATTGCAAATATTGCTTTTTTTATTTCTTGATTTTTGTCAAGGAGACCGGGTTCTTATGAAAATAGGTTTGCGTTGTGAAAAAATTAATCACAACAAAAAAACTTAAACCATGAAAACCATTTTTACTTCAAACATTCTGCTTTCAATATTCGGAGTACCGCAAATTTCCTTCAGCGATTTTGCAAAACTCAACGAGCAGATTCGACCTGTTGCATATTATGCACTGCCCATTATTGTTACACTTGCCGTCATTGAAATCATTGCGCAATGGCGCGAACGCAAAAAAGAGAACTTCAATCATAAGGAATCTGTTTTCTCATTTGTTGTCGGTATCGGATACTTTGTAAGCTCTTATGTAACTAAGGCGCTGCTGTTCGGAATTATTGTTTGGTTTTACAATCTCATTCCGTGGCGCATGGAATTGCACTGGTATCTTTTTGTTCCTTGCTACATCATTCACGATTTCAGTTCGTACTGGCGCCATCGCATTTCACACACTTCCCGTTTCTGGTGGTCTATTCACATTCCGCATCACAGTGCAAATCATTATAACCTCTGGATTAATTTTCGCCAGTCCTGGTTCGAGCAATTATCAGTAGTGTTTTATATTCCAATGCTCTTTATGGGATTTCATCCTGTACTCTATTTTGTAGTTCATCAACTCAATGCGCTACTGCAATTCTGGGTTCACACCGAGTATATCGGGAAATTACCAAAGTGGTTCGAATATGTTTTTGTTACACCAACGAGTCACAAGGTTCATCATGCGAACAACGAAAAATATTTGGATAAAAATTTCGGAAACACTTTCCTGATATGGGACAGGCTTTTCGGAACTCATGTTGAGTACAATGAAAAACCGATTTACGGGTTAACAGAACCAGTACACACCAATAATATTTTTCATATCGTGTTTGATGAAGCAATTGCAATTGCGAAGGATGTAAAAAATGCAAAAGGCATCAGAAATAAAATATGGTTTCTGTTCGGAAGCCCGGCTAAAATTTCTGCTTTCAAAAAGAAAGAGTTTCAGAATGAAATCAAAATTTCTAAAACAGTCTAAACCACCCATCATGAAAGCAGCAACACGAAAAGACAAAGCGAAGGTTTTGGAAATCTTGATTAAGACATTTGACGAAGTGCAGGGAATCAAGTGGGTGATTAACTGTAACAGAAATAAGGAACAGCGGTTAAAAGCGCTCGCCGAATATGCTTTTGAAAAATCATTACTACGCAATGGGGTTTACTTATCTGACGATGAAACAGGAGTAGCGTTGTTTTACCGTAATAATTTTAAAAGCAATCTGCTATTCGATATTTTCAATGAAGTGAAATTGATTTTCAATGCGCTATCGTTTCGTCGTATTCCTGAAATTTTAAATCGTGAATCATACCGAAGAAAAATTCGCCTGAAGAATACCGACTATTATTATTTCTGGATGTTTGGTGTGATGGAGAATGGTAAAGGCAGAGGCGCAGCATTTGATTTGGGAAACGCACTGTTACAGAAAGCAAAATCAGAAGGGCTTCCGATTTATGCCGAAACTTCTATTGAGCGAAATTGCAAGGTTTACGAACGCATGGGATTTCAATTCTATCATTATTGGGAAGTAAAGAAGAAAGACATCCGACTTTGGTTTGTGAAAAAGGAATTCACCTGAATTTATATCGCTGAAAACTTTGCTTTCAATAACTCGATGGCTTTCATTCCATCAGTACCCAACGAAAGAGAAAAGTCATTCACATATAAATCAATGTGCTGCTTCATAACTGTTACATCCATCTCCTGCGAGTATTGTTTTACATATTCCATTGTTTCCTCCTGATGTTGCCAGGCATATTCAATACTTCGCTTTATAATTCTGTCAACGGTTGAATGAAACTCTTTTCCTTCTGTTACACTTGTAAATATTCCACCGAGCGGGATAGGAGAGTGGGTTTCAGTTTCCCATCTTTCACCGAGGTCACATATTTTTTTTAATCCCTTTGACGGATAAGTGAATCGGTTTTCGTGAATGATAACTCCAGCTTTTACTTCGTCATGCAGAATTGAATTTTCAATAGCAGAAAAAATCATTTCCTTTTTATGTTGAACGAAAGGATAAAATAGTTTCAATAACAAGTGGGCAGTTGTGAATTTACCCGGAACAGCCACTGTAACAGATTTTAATTCTTCGTTGCTCAATACTTCTTTACCAATCAGCAGCGGACCACAGCCCCGACCAAGCGCTGCACCTGAATCGAGTAGTAAATATTTTTCCTGTAGATAAAGCCAGGTATGAAAGGAAAGTTTAGTAACGGGCAGTTCACCTGCAAAAGCCTTTTCATTCAGTGTTTCCACATCTTCAAACACGGGTTCAAATTGCAATCCTTCAGTATCAACTTTGCTATTCAGCAATCCATAAAAAATGAATGTATCGTTTGGGCAGGGACTTAATCCGAGTTTAATTTTCCTCATTCCGATTCAATAAAATTTATGAGCCACTCGTTCAGATTCTTAACAGCGAGTGGAATGTTCCACTTACTTCTGTCTCTTCGCTCTATGAAATTTGAAATGCTGCGCACTTCATTCCATTCAATTTTAAATTGACTGCAACAGTAAACGAATGCTGCACCTTCCATGCTTTCAACCTCTGCATTGAATTTTTCTTTTACTTTTTTAATACTTGATTCATTCCCGTGAGAAGTGTTGACTGTTACACCTTTTACTTTCCTTAACTTGCTTTCAACTTGTGAGCTATTCAGCAGTTTCCCTTTCACAAATGGAAATTCATTTTCTTTTTGAAACCCCAACTCTGTAATTGAAATAAATTCTTCTCCATCTTCTGCTCCTAAATCTGCGAAACATTCTTCTGTTACACTTACCACTTCTCCGATTTTTATTTCTTCTGTAAAGGAACCTGCAATTCCAATATTGATTGCTGAATTGAATGAATGATTTCCAGAAAGGAATTTTGTAAGATGAAAAGTGGTGGCAACCATTCCAACTCCTGTAATTAATATTTCAATCTGATTTGTTTTTGTTTGAAAGGAGCAATGATTGTTTTCGTCTAATGAAAGAGAATATTTTTCAAACAATGGAGATGGTTCTTCTTTAGTTGCAGCTACCAAAAGCAATTTCATGTTTCAAACCTAAATCAAAATCTTTCATCCATTCAATTTTCTATCTTTCATTTCAAGATTACTTTCGCAAAAAAATAACAGGTGGTTTACTTGACTCGAAAGGAACATTTTAATGCGGCACATCAGGTTATAAATCCGAATTGGGATGAGGAGAAGAATAAGGAAGTATTCGGAAAGTGTGCTAATAAAAACTGGCATGGACACAACTATGATTTATATGTAACAGTCAAAGGAAATCCGAATCCTGAAACTGGTTTTATTATGAATGTAAAGGAACTGAGTTTGATAATTAAAAAGGAAGTACTTGAGAAACTTGACCATAAAAACCTAAATCTTGATGTGCCGGAACTGAAAGGGAAATTTCCGACTACTGAAAATCTTTCAATTGAAATCTGGAACATGCTTTCGCCACATATTAAAGAATGCCAGCTTCACTGCATAAAACTTTGGGAAACGGATAATATTTACACCGAGTATTTTGGTGGCTAAAATTGACTTACTTAGCGTACTGATTTATGGCAAAAAAGAAAACTCCCAATTATACCAAGACCGAAGTGTTTGATGCAAGCACTACCAAAATTTTAACTGAAAATTATTCTTCGATTCTTTCAGGAGTTGGTGAAGATGTTAGTCGCGAAGGATTATTGAAAACCCCGTTGCGCGCTGCGAAGGCAATGCAGTTTCTCACTCATGGAAATCAAATGGACCCTGAAGCAATTCTTCGTTCTGCTTTGTTCAAAGAAGATTACAGTGAAATGGTGATTGTGAAAGACATTGAAATGTTCAGCATGTGCGAACATCACTTGCTTCCTTTTTTCGGCCGAGCGCATGTTGCGTATATTCCGAATGGATACATTGTTGGCTTGAGTAAAATTGGAAGAATTGTAGATGCTTACTCAAGAAGATTACAAGTGCAGGAAAGATTAACGCACGAAATTTTAGAGTGCATTCAAAATACATTAAAGCCGCTTGGTGTTGCCGTTGTAATTGAAGCTAAACACTTGTGCATGATGATGCGCGGAGTGCAAAAACAAAATAGTGTGGCAACTACAAGCGCATTTACAGGAGTGTTTGAAGAGAACCCAACCCGTGCAGAATTTATTCGCTTGATATCAGCTAATTTAAGTTCATCACATTAATTATTTCATTTGAAAGCGATTCAATTTCTCGGGCAATTTTTAGATAACAAACAAGTTGGTGCAGTGATGCCCAGTTCGAGATTTCTGATCAATCAAATGGTGAAGCCGATTGATTTCTCTCAGGCAAAATTGATTATTGAATACGGTCCAGGTACTGGAAATATCACTCGTGTTTTGCTGAAAAAAATGCTGCCTGATGCAAAACTGATTGCGTTCGAAATCAATTCTAATTTTATTGAGGGTTTGAAAATGATTGATGATAAACGATTAACAATTTTCAATTGCCCTGCGGAAAAGGCAAAAGACATTTTAGCTGAATATCATTTCGGTTCGCCCGATTATGTAGTTTCATCGTTGCCGCTTGCTATCATTCCTAACAATACTGTTACACGAATATTATCAGGAACTTATTCAATGATGAAAACCGGAAAGGCGATGATTCAATTTCAATATTCGCCAGCGAGTCTCGGACGATTTAAAAGAATGTTTGATAAAGTAGAAGTGAAATTTGCACCTATAAATGTTCCACCGGCACTTGTTTATGTATGCTGGAAGAAATGATTTTGTAAATTGTCAATTGTGAATGGTAAATGTTATTTCGTTCACACTTTTCTTCTGAATAATAATTTACTGATTCCGCACTGATTGTAAACTGAGGACAAGGGCTGTTTTAAAACTCTGAATATCGTTATCGCCAACAGTTTCATTTTCTTTCAACTCTTTATATTTTCTTATTTCTCGGTCAAGACCTGTGATTTCGCATTGATGGAATTCAACCTGAGTAATATGGTAACTCCGTTGTTTTTGTAATGCTTCGAGAGTCGGCTCAACAATGATATTGCGGGTGTTTTGTGAAATATTTTCCTCGTTGTTTGCAGCCAGTTTTTTCATTCGATATATTTCTTTCCTTCAAAAATATTAATGAAGACATGCAATAACAGCAGAAATGAAAAGCTATACCAACAGCATTTTAATTGTTGTCTTGATCACAATCTGTAAAAATGGATTACTACACTTTTAAGAGTTGATTTCTTTTATTTCTGATAATGCGCTTTCAAACCTTCAACCACCTCAGCCACTGCAGGGCAAATCATGCTGTTGTGATAAGTGATTTTCAGCTTCTTGATAATCTCCCTTTGTTGAGTATGAGGATAATTGGCGCATGCATTTGGCTTGCTTTCATATACCGAGCAGTAATTATCGGAACCAAGAAAGGGGCAGGGCATAGCTTTGAAAATATAGTCGCCGTCTTCGTCAATTCTGAGATATTGTTCGCTGAAAACAGATGGCTTTAATTTAAAATGTGCAGCCAATCGTTCAATGTCTTTTTCTTTTAATAAAGGTCCGGTCGTTTGGCAACAATTAGCACATTTTAAACAATCGATGTGCTCGAATGCTTCATCATGCAACGCATTCGTAACCTTATCAAGGTCTTTTGGTTTCTGCTTCTTTAATTTATCAAACAGCTTTTGAGTTTCTGCTTTTTTTAGTTTGGCAGCATCAATAAGTTGTTTGTATTCGGGAAGCATTGGGTAAATATATTTAGTTGGTAATTAGCAATTTGAAATTCAAACGGATACTCTAAAACAAAACCCCATCACTTAAAAGTAATAGGGTTTTTAATTTCAAAAATTTAGCTAATAGGTTACTTGTACTTAATTGTAACAGTTCCATCCTGAATCCAAACACTATTACCTGTGTAAAATTTAAATTTATAATCGCCTGAATTATAAAAAGTGTATTCAATATAGAAAGCTTTTTTATCAGGATTTATAGTGTAAGATTTTGTTTCAACAAAGTCAGTATAGTCACCACCTTTCTTTTTATAAATATCAAGAGTAAGGTCAGTCGTTTTCATTGCTTTATCCATTCCAACCCAAACATAAACATAGCTTCCGCTTTTACTTATATAAAACACATCGTCAGAATTTTTACAACTATTTAAATCGTCAAGTTCAGTGCAAAAATTCACTTTTGCGTCAATGTAATAAAATGTGCTTGTAGGGTCGTTGTAATCAATGTTTAAACCTCCGCTTTTATTATTGATAGTAACATAACCATCATTAATCCATTTCTCTTCGCTGTTATAAACATGAACCACATAATCGCCTGCTTCGGTAAAGAAATATTCAAAATAAGTTGCAACAAGCGTTGATTTAATAGTAAAGTTTTTTGTTTCAATAAACTGATCATACTTGTCTGAACTTCCTTTTTTATAAATATCAACTATGAGACCTGTTGTTTGCATTTGAGTTGAGCCATTATCTACATAGATTGTTACATTACCACCACCGCTTTCAATATTGAATGTTGTTGCTTCCACTTTCGGGTTTCCACTATCATCAACATCTTCACAAAAAATAACTTTTGAACTTTTGTAAATATCAGATGAGGTAGTTGTTGTTGAATTATTATTTGAATTGTTGTTATTTGAAACAACATTTTCCTGTCCGTCTTCAGCAGGAAATTTATAAGCATTAATAGGATCAAGTATGTTCAAATTTTTTACACTAACCGCGAAGTTTAAATTCTGTCCGTTTTCTAAATAATAGGTTACAATTCCAAGTGCTTCACCACTCATATTCATGAGCGGGCTTCCGCTGTTACCATGCGAAATAGGAGCAGTTATTTGGATCGTCTCACCCATTTTGTCATCTGCACGAACAGAAGAAACAATGCCGTCAGCAACTGATTTTTCCAGCCCAAGCGGATTTCCAATAATGAAAATTTTCTCTCCTTGTTTAGGCGAAACAGCATTCATTTTTAAGAACGGAAAAGTTTCGTTCAACTCATTTTTTACAGTGAATTTTAACAAATCACTTTCCTTGCTCCAGCCAAGAACATTCTCAACTAAGTAAGTTTTGTTGTCTGAAGTTTTAATTTTTGCTTTCGAAGCTCCCTGAAAAACATGGTAGTTCGATAAAGCTGTACCGGTTGAACTTATAAAAAAACCTGTACCCACAGCATATTCGTTTCCGGATGCATCATAAGTTGTGATTTTAAAAATTGCAGGTGAGCATTTGTCAATCAATGCAGTCAGATCCATTTGGGCAAATGACATTGCACCTGAAAACAAAAACAGAAGAAGAAAGAGTGAGCGTTTCATTTTTATTAGGTCGGTTTATTTGTTAGTTAAAGTTATTTTTTAATTTTTATTGTACCATCGTTTATCCAAATATCATCTTTTGTGTAAACACTTACAAGGTAGGTGCCCTTATTACCGAAGTAATACTGAAAAGATACATTTAAAACACCGGAAATTATTGGAATTGATTTTTCTTCAATCAAGTCTTCCTTTTTTCCATCTTCAAGATAAACAGAAACTTTTAGTTCGTCAGTAATGATCGGTTTATTATTCGTAACATAAACTGTTACATTTCCCACACTGAATTCCTGCTCTGTACTTAAATAAAAATTGCTTGTGTCGCTAAGCTTGTTGTAAAACTCAACTTTTGAATCAATGTAATAAAAGGTGTTGCTTGGGTCGTTGTATTGGTTGTAGTCATCCGACCATGAATTGTTTAATAAATCATCTTCGTTTACATCCACCGAAAAATAATCGCTCGCAGTTTCAATTTGATTTTCTATAATCTGAAGTTTGTAGTCACCATCTTCCCCCCAAAGCAAATCGGTTTTATAATCAGTTGAGCTCTGGTTCTTTTCCAACTTTATCCACTTCACAGGTTGATATAACGAATCTGTCTTTTGCGAAACAATAAGAACAGGATTTGAATCTGCTTTATCACTTTTAAAAATCACCGCATTATAGCCGCAGTAATTATTAAATTTCAGGGTGTGGTTCGCGCCCGATTTTGAAGCGTTACCTAAAATAATATTCTGAGCATAAGAAGTCAGACATTGCGATAGCAGAATCCCTATAAAAAATAAACTGAATTTTGTTCCTGTTTTCAACGGCGATAAAAGTAATTAGGTAAAGCAATAATTATAATCGAGTAATTCAACAATTTATAGTGTAAAAATAATTCCCCATTCGTGCTAAAGGTCGTTTTGATTTACACTTCATGAATTGCCGAATAAAGCAATACTTTAAATGAAAAAACATTTTCAACTTCTAACTGAGTTAATTGTGATTTATTCTCTTTTGTTTTCATCGTGTAACAGTTCGAAGAATTTGTATCCGCAAAATGAGGCATTCGAAAATTTTAAAAAATTATTTATAGAATCAATCTGGAAAAATAATCCTGACTGGGCGCTCGCTCTGGGAAATCATGAATATGAAGATGTGTTGGAAATTCCGTCGAAAGAAAACCGCACTAAGAAATTAGAAATTTACAAATCGCTTTCCGACAGTTTGAAAAAGTATGACTGGAAAAAAATTACTCCAGAAAACTCAGTTGATGCGCGATTGATGATAAATTATCTGGAAGAATATAACTGGAGCTGTTATGAATTTAAAAGTTTTGAATGGAATCCATCGGAGTACAATGTGGGCGAAGGTTTCGATTTGATTCTCGGAAATTCAAAATCTTCATTGGAGAAAAGATTAACAGCAATAAACGAACGATTGAAATATGTTCCTGAATATTACATCGCAGCAAAAACAAATATCAGCAAGCCAACGAAGGAACACACTGAGTTAGGCATTTTACAGAATCAGGGTTCGCTGGAGATTTTTGAAAAAATTATTCCGGATAGTATTAATGCAAGCAAGATCAATGATGAACTGAAAGCTGAATTAAATAAGCATTTGACTCAGGCAGTTTCAAGTATGAAGGAATACATTTCGTATCTAACCGATTTGAAAAAACATATTGATAAGGATTCAACGCTCACTCGTTCGTTCCGCATTGGTAAAGTTTTGTACGATAAAAAATTCCGTTACGAAATGCAAAGTAGTTTTTCGGTTGACGAAATTTTTCAGAAAGCACAAGACCATAAAAAAGAGATTCATGAAAATATGATGAGTCTCACAAAAGAATTGTGGTCGAAATATTTTGGAACTGAGCCCATGCCTGAAGGTTTGGCCGCAGTGAAAAAAATGATTGACACATTAAGTGTTCAGCACTGCGCTCCTGATTCTTTTATTGCAACAATTAAAAAACAAATGCCGGAACTCGTGGCATTTATAAAAGAAAAAAATCTGCTTACACTCGATTCAACCAAACCGTTACAGGTGCGCGAAACTCCTATGTATATGCGCGGCGGTGGGGCAGGAGCAAGCATTAACGCTCCAGGGCCTTACGATAAATTTGCAAGCACATTTTATAATGTTACACCTCTTGATGGTTACAGTGCCGAAGAAGCAGAAAGTTATTTGCGCGAATACAACAACTGGATTTTACAAATATTAAATATTCATGAAGCGATGCCCGGGCATTACGCGCAATTGGTTTATTCAAACAAAGTAGATGATTTAATAAAATCAATTTTTCAGAACAACACCATGATTGAGGGGTGGGCAGTTTATGGTGAGCGCATTATGCTGGAAGAAGGTTACGGAAATAACTCACCCGAAATGTGGCTCATGTATTACAAGTGGCATTTGCGTTCAACACTAAACACCATTCTCGATTACAGTATTCAGTGTTTGAATATGAGCAAGCAGGATGCAATTAAGTTGATGACCGATGAGGGTTTTCAAACAGAAGCCGAAGCACAGGGAAAATGGCGCAGAGCAACTTTAACGCAAACACAACTGTGCTGTTACTTCACCGGCTATACCGAAATTTATGCTTTGCGCGAAGACCAGAAAATAACATTAGGCAACGATTTTTCATTAAAGAAATTCAACGAAAAATTTTTGAGCTATGGAAGTGTGCCTGTAAAATATATCTGGGAGATGATGAAGGTGGGGCAGAAATAAACTGTTGTAGTAAATTATTTCAAAAAAAGTTTCCATTACCGCTTCAACTTACCATCAAAAACTTTTTTAAATTTCTCAAGCTTAGGCGCAATCACAATCTGACAATAAGAAGCACTACCGTTTTTGTTGTAATAATCCTGATGATAATCTTCGGCTTTATAAAAAGCAGTGAACTGAGAAATCTCAGTAACAATAGGAGAGGTGAAAGCACCTGAAGCATCCAAATCTTTTTTATACTTCTCAGCTAATTGCTTCTGATAATCGCTGTGATAAAAAACTACTGAGCGATACTGAGTTCCTTCATCAGCACCTTGTCGGTTTAAAGTTGTCGGGTCGTGAGCAAGCCAGAAGGCATGTAACAGTTCATCGAAACTTACTATTGAAGGATTGTAAACTACCTGCACCACCTCAGCATGTCCTGTTAACCCACTACATACTTCGCGATAAGTTGGTTTTGATATTCCCCCGCCTGCATAACCCGATGTAACAGATTCAACTCCCTCCAATTCTAAAAAGATAGCTTCGCTGCACCAGAAACATCCCATACCGAAAGTGGCCGTATCGTGTGTGGCATTCGGATTTTTTAAATCGGACTGAAAGGAAACTTTTTCGTTCATAGCGTTTGTGTTTGTCTCGTTTTTTTGCGCAGTTGAAATCTGCGTGATACTTAAAAGTGAAAGTAAGATTTTGCTGAATTTGTTTAGCATGATTTGTTTTAATGTGAACATTTAAAGTACGAGAATGTTCAATCAACAGATTTTTTATACAAATTATTTTTTCACAGAAAGAGCGGCACAAATAATACCAGTGGCAACGGCCGCATTCAGCGATTCAGCTTTTCCGAAGCGAGGTATTGAAATGGAGCCAGAGCACAATGCTTTCACTTCATCTGTAACCCCCTTGCCTTCACTTCCAATTACAATCATTGCATTTTCTTTTACTGCTGAATTGTAAATGGTGGCTTCGCTTTCCATCATTGTTAAAATTTTTGGTAATGAAGATTCTTTCAGCACTTCAATAATGTTCCACTCAAAAATTTTCACCCGCGCAACAGAACCCATTGATGCTTGTACGACCTTTGGGTTATACGCATCTACGCAATTTTCAGAACAGAAAATAGTTTCGATTCCAAACCAATCGGCTATACGAAGGATGGTTCCCATATTTCCAGGGTCTTGTATTCCATCTAAAACAAGGTGCAAACCTTTTGTGATTTTACTGATGTCAATTTCATTTTCAGGAATGTGAACCAAAGCAAGAACTGTTGGTGGTGTTTGCATTTCCGAAACTTTTTTCATTTCATGGTCAAGCACAACAACCAAATGTTCTTCGGGCACTTTGCCCATTATCATTCCTTTGTTTTTCAAGCCATCTGTAAAAAGAATTTTATCAATTGTTAATGAAGAGTTTAAAATTTCACCCACCACTTTTTCGCCTTCGGCAATAAAAGTGTGTTGCTCTTCTCGGTACTTTTTCACTCTAAGTGAATTAATGTATTTTTCAAGCGGTTTTGAAAACATTCATGCAGATTTACGGGGCAAGTATAGCTATCATTTTTTCGGCAATTATTTCAGTGGCGTTTACATCTTGCATTTCCACACGCAATATTCCAAAAGGAAAATATTTATTGAACACCAACAAAATTGTATTGAACGATAAAGTTGATTGGAAAAAAATTAAGAAGAACATTGAAAACAATAATTCACTTTCCACTTCTCTCTTATTATTTGCGAAACAAAAGCCCAATAAAACCACTCTCGGAATTTTTAAAATCAACCTCTGGTTTTATAATATTTTCAAAACAAAAAAAATGAAGGGAAGAAGTTACTGGATAATCACTCATATTGGAGAAGCGCCTGTGATTTATGATTCGCTGATGATGAATTATTCTGCCAACCTGATGCAAGATTATCTGCACACCAAAGGTTACATGAAAGCAACTGTTACATCACACTACAAAACCTACGGAAGAAAAGTAACTGCTTATTATGAAGTTCGTGCCGATACACTTTTTACAATTGATACAATTGAATATGTTAGGGGGAAACAACCTGTTACAGCATTGATGATTGAGTCATCGAAAAATACAGTGCTGAAAAAGGGTGCGCCATTCGATGTTGAGAAAATGGATGAAGAGCGAAAGCGAATTCAAAAAGATTTACAGAATCAGGGACTGTATCGCTTCAACGCAAACGAAATTTATTTTGAATACGACACAACAGGATTAAATCATGCAGCACATCTGTGGGTGAAGATTGATGAGAACGACAGTTCAGCCACACAGCGGGTTTATAAAATCAGAAGTGTTTTTATCAATCAGTCTTACGACCCGTTGGTAAACGAGAGTGTAACACCACCCGATACTATTCAATTTCAGAATCTGGATTTTGTTTCTGAAAAAAATTATCTGAGTCCGAAGAGATTGTACGGAGTTGTTTTTATTTCGCCTGGAGAAAATTATTCGTTGAAGAAAAACGATTTCACCATTCATCGCATTGCAGATTTAGGAACTTATAAATTTATAAGCGTGCAATACAATCAGGTTGCAAAAGATTCGTTGGATTGTTTTATAAAATTAACTCCATACAAGTACAACAACTTTTCCATTGAGCCGAAAGCATCAGACATAGAAAATAATTTCGGCAGTTCACTTTCGCTTACTTACTTAAATAGAAACCTGACCAGGGATGCTACGCGACTTTCCTTGAATGCTATGGGCGGTGTTGAAATTCCTGTTGTGAAAATTGACAGCTTGTTATTCAACGCAAGTGGTGGAATAAATTTCACCATTCCACGAATTTTATTTCCTGTGCTGAACAAAAAAGTTTCGAGATACTCAGAACAAAAAACAATTATCTCATTTAACACGAGTGCGTTATTTCTGAGTGGAGTTTATTCTTTATACAATCAGAATTTTAATTTGAGTTATGATTTTCGTGAGCCGGTTGAACAATTGAAACGACATCAACCAGGAATTTCGCTCACCTATACACGGCCAATCATTAAAAGCGATTCGTTTCGTGCGCGATTGAATTCTGATTTTTTATTGAGTCAAACTTTTTCTGACCAACTAATTACTGGTTGCAATTATGCTTTCACATATTCAACGCAGGATGTAAATAAGTTAAAGAATTTTTTCGTGATGCGACCGGCATTTGAATTAGCAGGAGGAATTTTGTGGTTCACAAATAATGCAACGCACTTAATTAAATTTCAACAAAACACAAATGGGCAATCGCTTATTTTCAATGTTCCGTACAGCAATTTTGTTCGGTTTGAATTTGATTATAAATATTACTGGCTGTTCAGTAGGCAAAAAAATCTTGTCGCGCATTATTTTATGGGAGTTGGTCAGCCGTTTTCAAACTCAAATGTGTTGCCCTATATCAGGCAGTTTTCTGTTGGTGGCCCGAATGATATTCGTGCCTGGCGTGTGCGCTCACTTGGTCCTGGTTCTTCTAATACTCAACAAACACTAAATGGATTTTATAATCAGACGGGTGATGTAAAACTCGAAGCAAATCTTGAATATCGTTTTCACATTATCGGAGTTTTGCGTGGAGCTTTTTTTACTGACGCAGGAAATGTTTGGATGGTGAAATACAATATTGATAATCCGGGTGCGAATTTTAATTGGGGAAGGTTTTATAAAGAAATTGCAGTCGGAACAGGAGCGGGGCTGCGATTGGATTTCAGTTATTTTATTTTTCGTGGCGATGTGGGAATTCCGCTTCGCAATCCTTCGCTTGATGAAAATCAAAGATGGGTGATTAATAAAATTGATTTCGGGAATCGCGACTGGCGAAAAAATAACCTGATTTTAAATATTGCAATCGGTTATCCTTTCTGATTTTTCTGTTGGTGTAACAGTTAGAAATTATTTCTTTCGCTGCTTAATAACTTTAAGAATTACCGGAGTTGTAATCCCAATCACCATCGCAATAATTATATAACCTAAATTATTTTGAACGAAGGGAATGGTACCGAGAAAATATCCTGCACCTGCAATCGGGAGTACCCAAAGAATTGCCCCAAAAGAACTGTAAAAGAAAAATCGCTTAAAAGGCAAATCAATTACACCTGCGATAATGGGGGCGAAGGTTCGTATGATGGGCAGAAATCGCCCGAGCACCAATGCCATTCCGCCATATCTGCCGTAAAAATTTTCCGCCGTTGTTATATATTCCTTTCTGAAAAAAATAGTATCACGCCGCTTCATTAATAAACTTCCCGTTCGCTTGCCAAACCAGTAACCGATAATGTTTCCAAGGATAGCTGATGTAATCATAAGTGTTACAACAACAAACCAATTGTAAGGAAGCGCGTGAGTGGCAGTTAAGACTCCCGCAGTAAAAACCAGCGAATCGCCTGGAAAGAAAAAGCAAAAGAATAAACCTGTTTCAGCAAAAATTATCAGACACAGAATAGTCAGCCCACCATAACGAATCACATCTTCGGGATTGAAGATGGAACCCGGATCACTTTGAACCTGCTGTATGAATTGCCGTATCTCGTCCATGTTTATCGGAAGGCAAAATAGGTTATAAGTTTAAATTGAAAATTAAATTGTAAGAATAGTTTAATGACGAAGAACCGAAAAATTTATTTCAGACTGTTACAGTTAATTATTTGAAATGATTTTTAATTCATCAGTGCCTGATAAACTTGTTTCGCAATTTTTGTTTACGAAAGAAACCTGTGGTGATTTTATCCCCACATTTAATTTTTTTGAAGAAGTAAAAATTCTTGCCTCATCGCATAAATTTTCATCAACGAATTTTTGCAGAGTGATTGCACCACCTTCTACAATCACTGATTGAATATTTATTGAATGGAGATAGGAGAGAAGTTGCTGCAAAAAATTCTCATTAAAATCTAACTTGACAAACTGAAGATTTTTCTGCTCTTCATTTTTCAATGAATTGAAAATTATTGTTGGAATTGTTTTATCAAACAAATGAAGGTTTTCAGGAAGAGAATGTTTGGAATCAATCACCAAGCGGATTGGATTATTTCCATTCCATAACCTGACATTCAATCGAGGATTATCAGTAAGTGCAGTATTCTTCCCAACTAAAATTGCCTGTTCTTCACTTCGCCATTTGTGTAACAGTTGTTGCGATTGTTCACTACTGATTTGAGCTTTCATTCCTGAAAGAGGTGCGATAAATCCATCTGCAGTTTCCGCCCATTTTAAAATAATGAATGGCCTTTTCTTTTCATGAAAAGTGAAAAATCGTTTGTTTAGTTTCCTTCCTTCTTCTGTTAAAATATTTTCAATTACTGCAACACCAGCATCTCTTAATTTTTTAATTCCGTTTCCTACAACAAGCGGATTCGGATCATTATTGGAAATGAAAACTTTTTTAATGCCCTTTTTAATAATCAAATCGGCACAAGGTGGAGTTTTTCCAAAGTGAGAACACGGCTCAAGATTTACAAATAACTCTGATTGAGAAACTAATTCAGGAAAATTTTCTTCCGCATTTTTTATAGCATTGACTTCAGCATGAGCTTCTCCGAATTGATGATGGTATCCTTCGCCAATAATTTTTCCATTATAGACGAGCACTGAACCGACCATGGGATTTGGTGCAACTTTTCCAAAACCCAATGCCGCAATTTTTAAGCAACGGTACATGAAAGCATTATTCGTTTCCATAACGCAACAAAACTATAAATGAATAGTAGGGATGCCTGATAAACCTTAAATAATTTAAGGAATTTCTGAATTAGGCCCATCGTAAAAAGATTTTGAAATTGAAACCATTCAAATACCCGTTCAGCACAAAATTGTTCTCAACCGCGAACACTCACTTTACATTCGGGAAACATTGTGAATATGATTCGTAGAACATAGCGCATTTTCAGAAAAACAGTTGACATGAATAAACCTCTACAATCTAAATCCTTAAATAAACTTTATTCAGATGAATAAGATTATTGGGATTAATAGACTCTGTTTTAAAGGAATATTTTATTTCACTTTTTTTATTTCAATATTTTTTGCGGGAAATATTTCTGCTCAATCAACCAACTGTACCAATTCAAATTTCGAGAATGGTGATTTTTCTAACTGGCAAGGCGGAACAGGAACTCCAAACGGAAACTCAGGAAATAATCCCGGTGGTTGTTGCGCAATTGTGATTAATCAGTTTTTAAATGCTGGTGCATTACTGCCGCCGCGTCACTCAATTACGACTTCAATTACTGACCCTAATACACAAAACAATTTAATTGAAGTTGCTCCTGGCGGAGGAATTTATTCTGCACGACTTGGATCTTGGCAAAATTCATTTTATTCTCAGAATAATCCCGGACCATTTCCTGGTTCAAAGGCTGAGATGGTTAAATTTACTTTTACTGTTACACCTAACTCTGAACTATTTGTTTATCAGTATGCAGTTGTCTTGGAAGATCCGGATACAAATGTGAGCTATCATACGCCTGCGCAAAAACCAAGATTTGAAATAAAAGTATTGGATGGTGCCGGAGCATATGTTCCGAATGCTCAATGCGGTCACTACATTGTTACAGCTGATTCTAATGTGGCAGGTTGGCATGAAGGACTTACTACTTCAGCTTCTGTAATTCATTATAAAGATTGGACAACTGTAGGAATTGATTTAACAGCTTACCTCGGTCAAACAATTACAATTTTATTTCAGGTTGGTGATTGTGCATTGGGTGGTCACATGGGTTATGCCTACATTGATGCTTACTGCGCACCGTTACAGGTGTTAACCCAGTATTGTGTTGGACAAAATCAAGTAACATTAACTGCGCCTCCCGGATTTAGCTATCACTGGATGCCAGGAGGTGACACAACGCAAACTGTTACACTAACAAATCCAACTAATGGTTCTGTTTACACATGCGATTTAATTTCTGTTACAGGATGTGTGGCAACTATTTCAACGATTGTTCAACCAACTATTATTACCCCGAATTTTAATTATCAGGTTGATTGCAATTTGAATACTGCTTTGTTTGCGGATGCTACTATAATTCTGAATGGAACAATTCAAAACTGGTCTTGGAATTTCGGTGACGGTTCTCCCGTTATGAACGGAGTTCAGAATCCTGTGCATACTTATCCTGGGCCAGGCACTTATAATGTTCAATTAATAATTACTGCGGTTGCAGGCTGCATGGATACAATTAATCTTCTGGTTACAATTCCATTAGTTGCTGTTGATGCTCCATCAAGTACCATTTGTACTTCTTCGTTTGTCACAATTAACGCAAGTGGAGGAAATTCATATTCATGGAGTCCATCAGTTGGCTTAAATGTTACAACAGGCGCAACAGTTCAGGCTTCACCGACAGTTAACACAACTTATACTGTTACAGTTTACAATGCTAACGGCTGTTCAGGAACTACAACTGCAATCGTAAATATTGCACCAAATATTGTAGTTAATATTTCTGCTGCAACAACAAGTGTTTGCGCCGGTCATACAACAACATTAACGGCCAATGGTGGAAACAATTATACCTGGAGCCCTTCCATAGGATTATCGTCTTCAACAGGAAGTACTGTTACAGCATATCCGACAACAAATACAACTTATTCAGTAGTAGTAACTAATGCGGCAGGTTGCAGTGGACAGGCAAACATTCCAATTACTTTAGTTCCCAACCCTGGAATTGCTGTAAGTAGCCAGGCAATTTGCTCAGGACAATCAGCAACACTCAATGTACTTGGCGCAAATACATATCAATGGTCTAATGGTGGAACCGGTGGTGCAATAACAGTTTCACCTGTTGCAAATACTTCTTATACCGTAATTGGTTTTGTTGGCGCTTGTACTGATACAGCAACCGGAATTGTGATTGTTTCGCCATTACCGGTTATTAATGCAATCTCAAGTGGAAATATTTGTCTCACAGGTACTGTTACACTTAGTGCAGGTGGTGCAAATACTTACACATGGTCGCCTTCAGTTGGTTTTTCTTCATCAACTGGTTCAACAATTTCAGGTTCACCTTTGATAAACTCAACCTACACTGTAATCGGAACTGATTTGAATGGATGTTCATCTTTAACTACTGTTACGGTTGCTGTTCACAATCCTCCGGTTATTTCTGCTTCAGCATCTCCTTCCATTTTATGCGTTGGATCAAGTACAGTATTGACTGCTACAGGAGCACCAAATTATTATTGGAGCCCTTCAACCGGTCTTGCATCAACAACTGGAAATTCAATTCTCGCATATCCACCTTCTTCAACAACTTATACCGTTATCGGGATTGATACATTTGGTTGCGCTGATACAACAGCAGTTCCTGTAACGATTTCCCCCGGACCTGCAATTAATATTTCCAGCACCAGTAGTACAATTTGTTACGGTGATAGCGCGACCTTAAACTCTACAGGAGCAAATACCTATTCTTGGAGCCCATCAACAGGTTTAAATATTTCGACTGGTTCGTCAGTTATTGCTTCGCCTGCTCTTACAACTTCTTACCTTGTAACAGCAATGGATTCACTTGGTTGTATTGCCAATGCAATTTCAATTGTTTCGGTAAACCCTTTGCCTATTGTAACATCAGTTTCAACAGGATTAATTTGCGGAAGCGGAACTGTTCAATTGACTGCTGCTGGAGCGACCTCGTATCAATGGAACCCTTCAACAGGCTTATCAGCTACAATCGGAAATAATATTAACGCTTCAATTTCTTCGACCATAACTTATACTGTTACAGGAACTAACCTTAATGGATGTAGTGCAAACTCATCTGTAACAGTTACGGCCAATCCGATTCCTGTAATTTCTGCAATTCCTTCGTCTGCAATTTTATGTACTTCATCAAGCGCATCGTTAACAGCAAGTGGTGGAGTAAATTATTTCTGGAGCCCATCAACTGGATTGTCTGCAACAACAGGAAACCCAATTCAGGCAACTCCAACAGTTTCTACTACTTATTCTGTAATTGGAATTGATGCGAATGGATGTTCTTCAAATTCAACTGTGAGTTTAGCTGTTTCTGCAGGACCACCTTTGAATTTAACGACAACCAATCCGGTGGTATGTATTGGTGATTCAACTGTTTTAAATGCAACAGGTGCTTCAAATTATATATGGAGCCCTTCGACAAGTTTAAGTGCTTCAACAGGAGCAACTGTAACAGCAACACCAACTGTTACAACAACTTATTCAGTAAGTTCGATTGATATTAGCGGTTGTGTAGCTAGCACATTATCTACGGTTGTTGTGAATCCGATTCCGGTAATTAATGTTACAGCTTTGTCTCCGGCGTTTTGTTTTGGAGAAGCGACTGCAATGACTGCTTCAGGTGCAACTGCTTATACATGGTCGCCTGCAGCCGACTTAAGTGCTTCAACCGGAAGTACCGTTTCAGCAAATCCATCTGTAACCACAACTTATACAATAGTTGGAAGCAACACTTTTGGATGTACTTCATCCACTCAATATGTTCTCACTGTAAATCCACTTCCTGTAATTTCTGTTACAGCAAATAATCCGATGATTTGTTTTGGGGAAACAACGACACTTACAGCGACCGGAGCTTTGTTTTATAACTGGTCTCCTTCAAATAATTTAAGCAGTTCAACAGGCAGTACTGTTCAGGCATCACCTCAGAATTCCACTATTTTTACGATTATTGGGACTGATGCAAATGGATGTTCAAGTGCAACAAGTAGTAGTGTTACAGTAAATCAATTACCAAGTATTGTTCTTTCTTCAACAGATTCTGTTATTTGTAATTTATCAAGTGCGACTTTGACTGCAACCGGCGGAACAATTTATTCATGGAGTCCATCAACAGGATTGTCGTCTTCAACCGGAAGTCCGGTACAGGCTTCTCCAAATTCTAATATTACCTATACTGTTACAGTAACAACTTCTTTCGGATGTATTGATTCTTCCACAATAGATATTGATGTAAACCCATTACCGACCGTTATTTTGTTAAGCTCTAATCCAGCTTATTGTCCTGGTGGAAGTTCAATACTTACAGCAAGTGGAGCAAATACCTATTCATGGAGTCCTTCAAATGGATTAAATCTTACGATTGGGGATACGGTTATTGCAAATCCATTGTCAACTACAACTTATACTGTTACAGGTGTTGATTCAAATGGATGTTCTATTAATTCGACTTCAATTGTCGTGGTGAATCCGGTTCCTGTAATTACAACTTCAGCTCCTGATTCAATCTGTATTAATCTTTCTACAACTTTAACTGCATCTGGTGCAGTAAGTTACTCATGGAGTCCTTCAATCGGATTAAATCTTACAATAGGGAGTTCAGTTTTAGCTTCACCATTGTCAAACACAACCTATACTGTTACAGGTACTGACATTAATGGGTGCACCGCTTTAGCAAATCTTCCCTTAGTTGTAAATCCATTACCAATTATTATTTCAAGCACATCAACACCTACAGTTTGCTTGAATTCAAGTACAACTTTAACTGCGAATGGAGCTTTATCATATTCATGGAGTCCTTCAACTGCTTTGAGCGCGACGATAGGTAATTCAGTTATTTCTACTCCAACTTCAGCTATCAGTTATACTGTAACAGGAATTGATTTGAACGGATGTTCAGCTAATTCATCTGTGAATGTGGGAGTAAATCAGTTGCCAATTGTAACAAGTGTTGATGCGTCAATTTGTAATGGGCTTTCAACTTCTATGACTGCCATGGGTGCGAATACATATATATGGAGTCCGAATACAAATCTTAGTTCAACAAACGGTTCAATAGTTACTGCTAATCCAACTTTAACAATTACCTATTCAATTCTTGGAACAGATTT
Organism: Chitinophagales bacterium; assembly: GCA_038326325.1. Lineage (GTDB taxonomy): Bacteria > Bacteroidota > Bacteroidia > Chitinophagales > UBA10324 > UBA10324. Next base: position 137,142 of record JBBQJW010000002.1, read on the forward strand.
AAATGGATGCACAGGAACAACAACCTCAACTGTAACAGTAAATCCGTTGCCAATAATTATTCCTTCTGCTTCACCAACAATTTGTTTGAATCAAACAGCAACACTTACAGTAATCGGTGCAACAACTTATAACTGGAGTCCGTCAACAGGACTAAATATTGCAACAGGAGATACTGTTTCCGCTTCACCAATTACAAGTACAGTTTATACAGTTTCAGGAACTGATTTAAATGGATGTTCTGCATCGAGCACGATTCCTGTAGCAGTTAACCCATTGCCGACAATAATTTCAACATCATCCACTCCGATTTTATGTTTGAATTCAAGTACTACATTAACCGTAAGCGGAGCTTCAACATATTCATGGAGTCCTTCAACTGCTTTGAGTGCAACAATAGGAAATTCAGTTATTTCCACTCCAACTTCTGCAATTACATATACCGTTACTGGTATTGATGTGAATGGATGTTCAGCAAATTCAACAGTAAGTGTTGGCGTGAACCCATTACCGGTTGTAACGAGTGCAGATGCAGCGATTTGCTTTGGAACTTCGACAACGCTCACTGTAACAGGAGCAAATACTTATACATGGAGTCCGAATACAAACTTAAGTTCATCTGTAGGAGCATCAGTAATTGCGAACCCGACTTCAACAATTGTGTATTCAATTTTAGGGACTGATTTAAATGGTTGCACCGGAACGACAAACTCAACTGTAACAGTAAACCCCTTACCGGTAATTATTCCTTCAACATCTCCAACAATTTGTTTAAATCAAACTGCGATACTTTCAGTAAGTGGAGCGACAACTTATAATTGGAGTCCATCAACTGGGCTAAATGTTGCAACGGGAGATACCGTTTCCGCTTCACCAATTACGAGTACGATTTATACTGTTTCCGGAACTGATTTGAATGGATGTTCTGCGTCAAGCACGATTCCTGTAACAGTAAACTCATTGCCAACAATAATTTCAACAACATCTACTCCGGCAGTTTGTTTAAATTCAAGTACAACATTAACTGCGAGTGGAGCAACAACTTATTTGTGGAGTCCTTCAACTGCATTGAGTGCAAGTACAGGAAATTCAGTTGCATCAACTCCAACTTCTGCGATTACATATACTGTTACAGGAATTGATTTGAACGGATGTTCAGCAAATTCAACTGTAACTGTGGGAGTAAATCCTTTGCCAATTGTAACAAGTGCAGATGCAGCGATTTGCTTTGGCACTTCAACAACGCTCAGTGGAACAGGAGCTAATACATATATCTGGAGTCCAAATACAAATCTTAGTTCAACAAATGGTTCAACTGTTACAGCTAATCCCATTACAACAATTACTTATTCCATTCTTGGAACAGATTTAAATGGATGCACCGGAACAACGACTTCTACTGTAACAGTAAATCCATTGCCTGTAATCACAGTTTCTTCCGTTGATTCGATATTATGTAATGGAGAATCTGCAACTATAATTGCCGCAGGAGGTTCGGTTTATAATTGGAGCCCCTCAATTGGATTAAATTTCGTTACAGGAGATACAATAATTGCAAACCCAATAGTAAATACAACTTATACTGTCGTAGGATTTAATTCCTTCGGTTGCCAGTCATCTAATTCGATTTCCATTGTTGTTAATCAAATTCCACCTGTAACAGTTGCTAATAATCCGTTTATCTGTCCAGGAGATTTTGCAACACTTGTTGCTACAGGTGCCGTTAATTATCACTGGTCAACAAATGCTTTAGGAAATACTATATCAGTCAATCCACTTGTTAATACAACTTATTCAGTAATAGGAACTGATGCTAATAATTGTACAGCAGGCGATACTGCATTGGTTTCAATAAATCCTGTTCCTGTTATTTCTGCTGTTGCTCAACAATCAACTTTATGTGTAGGGCAATCAACAAATATTACTGCGAGTGGTGCAGTTTCTTATGAATGGTCACCTTCAATAGGATTAAGTGCTACAACAGGTTCTACGGTCAGTGCAAATCCAACAACGACTTCTACATATACAATTATTGGCACAAATGCAACCGGATGCGTGGACACGACAACTATTTCAATCACCATAAATGTCCTCCCTGTTGCTGCAGCGGGACCCGATGAAAATGTTTGCATTGGAAGTTCTGTTCAGCTTAATGCGAGTGGCGGAACAACCTATAGTTGGTATCCTGCTTCTTTGTTGGATAATGCGAATATTTCAAACCCAATTGCGAACACGACAAATTCTACTTCTTTTATTGTGATAGTTGGAAATCAATTTAACTGTTACAGTAGTGATACCTTGCAGGTAATTGTTCATGCTCTCCCTAATGTTGATGCGGGTCTTTCTAATGTCGTTTGTTATCCTGCTTCTACTCAGTTGCACGGAAATGGTGCGCTTACATATTTTTGGCTTCCGGCGTTGTACTTAAACGACTCGTTAATACAGAACCCTATTTGCACACCACTGGATAATATCACTTACACTTTAACCGCAACTGATACACTTGGATGTATCGCTTCTGATACTGTTTCGGTCAAAGTTTTAAACCCGTTTCAAATAGTTGCAAACCCGAATGAAATGATTTGCTACAATAGTCAGGTGCAATTAAATGCAACAGGAGGGTATAATTATTTATGGTCGCCGATGACAGGCCTTGATAATGCTTATATCGCGAACCCAATTGCATCACCATCATATACTACAACTTACACTGTGTATTCTACTGATGGAATTTGTTTCTCAGCGAGTGATACAGTAATTGTAACCGTCAATCAACTTCCTCTTATTTATGCTGGTGCTGATGCTGCAATTCTTTTTGGTCAGTCATATCAACTTTATGGATATTCATCAAGTGGGGGAAGTGTGCAATGGTCGCCACCAGATTTTTTAAGTTGCACAGATTGTCCTGACCCAATGGTGGTTCATATAAATATTCCAATGACTTATAAGTTAACTGTAACAGATTCACTTGGATGCAAGGCAGAGGATTATGTATCCATTCATCTTGCATGTTCTGATGACATGGTTTATGTACCTGATGCGTTTACACCAAATGCCGATGGCAAGAATGATATTTTCAGAGTACGAACTTATGCGTTGAGTCACATTACAGCATTTAGGGTATTTAATCGTTGGGGAGAAATGGTTTTTGAAACTTATGATGTTAGTCAGGGCTGGGATGGAACATGGCAAGGACAACTTTGTACTCCCGCAGTTTATGTCTGGTATATTGAAGGGAATTGCGCAGATGGATCTGAGGTTAAAAAGAAAGGGAATGTTACACTTATAAGGTAATTGGTGAGCCAAAGTATTTCAATTAATTATTTCTTTGGTGATGTAATTTCCTTTTCAAAAAAAAATGCTAACCATATGAATTTTTTCTGTGATTTTTTTGAAATTATTACATTGCGCGTCTGTTGAATAATACACAAAGAAAAATACAGAAAAGATTTTTTGAAAATGTAATTCCATCAATGAAAAAACTGATAGAAGGGGAACTCGCCTTTGTTTGTGCAATAATTTCATTTCTTCTTTTAATTATTGTTGCGACTATATCTACAAGCACATATGATGCGGGCGATTCAGTAATGCATTATTTATATGCCGAATATAGCTGGCAGAAGCCATACTTTTTTGTTCACCCTTGGGCAAAACCACTCTTTACTTTATTGAGTTCACCGTTTGCACAATTTGGTTTTTCGGGGATTAAAATATTTCAAGCGCTTACATGGTCCACAGCAGTTTTTTTTGCTGTTGCTACTGCTGAGAAAATGGAAATGCGATTTCCTTTTTTAGCAGGTGCTATTTTACTCTCAATGAGGTATGTGGTGCTATCAACTGCATCAGGGCTTACCGAACCATTATTTGCAGCATGGACAATGGCTGGCGTTTACTTTTATGTAAAGAAGAAAAATATTATTGCCACAATTTTATTCGGGTTTCTTTTATATCTGCGTTCAGAAGGTCAGTTAGTTGATATTGCTGTGACAGTTTATTTAATTCTTTCTGGTAAGGTGAAATACATTCCGTTTTTATTCTGTGGATTGATAGTGTATGGGTTTCTTGGAATGTATTTCGGCGATGAATTTTTTTGGTACTTTACTAAAAATCCTTATAACCATCCCCCCGGATTTTATGGTTACGGAAATTGGTACGATTATAAAGGATACCTGAAAGATTTGATTGGTCCGGTATTATATCACATGTGCGAAGTTGGAATGTTGAGTTGTGGAGTTGCAATACTGATGAAAATTTTCTTTCAAAAACAATCTCCTTATTTAATAGAAAAATTCTTCCTGATTTATGGTGTCGCGGTCGGATACTTTGTTGCTGAAAGTATTTTTTGGTGGAAGGGATTGTTTGGTTCGTTCGGTATGTCGAGAGTGCTTTTAGGCATGTTGCCGTTAGCAGCATTGATTTGCTTAGATGGATTGAATTTTATTGAAACTGTTACAGCTTATATCAATAAAATTTTTGCGAGAGTGATAGTTGCTGTCGTTACTCTTTGCATTGTTCTGTTTCCGTATTCAGGAATGGAGAAGTCATTTGATTTGTCAACTGATTTTAAGCCGCATATTCAGGAGGTTCTTATTCATAAGGGTGTAACATGGATTCAAAATCAAAATTATAAAAAAGGAGAAATTTATTACAGTGCGCCTTATGCTGCATTGGAATTTGGAAATTCAGTAGAAGCTTTTGATGAATTGCATTTTGATTTTAAAATATTTACCGACCCAAGAACAATTTTTCCGGGAGATATTTATCTCTGGGACGACAGGTTTTCTGTTCTCGAAAGAAATTCTCCCCTTGATTCATTATTGGTAAGAAATCAATTTACATTATTGAAACAATTTGAAAACCTGACTGAAGGAAATCATTACAAAGTATGTGTCTTAATGAAGAATTGAAAATGTTTATTGACTGTTACAGTTTTTTCTTTCAAAAAATAAATGAAGTACAGACCAGTAAGTTGATGAAAAATAAAAAAGCCGCATTCTTTCGAGAGCGGCTTTTAAAATCTTAATCCAAAAATCTTAAATCCTAAACAGTCACCAATTTCTGTTTCAGATAAAAACCTGATTTCAGTTTTTCACCAACTTCAGAAAAGCAATTCAATGTTGTATCAATATCAGCATCGGTATGAACAGCAGTTGGAATCAATCGCAACATCATTACACCTTTTGGCACTACAGGATAAACAACCACTGAAAGGAAGACGCCGTAGTTCTCGCGAATATCCATAATCATGTTAGCCGCTTCGTTTGGATTACCATTGAGATAAACAGGTGTAACAGGTGTGTTTGTTTTTCCAATATCAAAACCACGATCGCGCAAACCTTTTTGCAACTTGTTTACATTGCTCCAGAGTTTCGCTTTGAGTTCAGGTTTTGAACGAAGCAATTCAAGTCGCATTAAATTTCCAACTACCAAAGGCATAGGCAACGACTTCGCAAAAATTTGTGAGCGCATGTTATAGCGCAAATAATCTGCTACCTGTTCATCACTGCTGATAAACGCCCCAATACTCGCCATTGATTTTGCGAATGTGCTGAAGTAAATATCTATCTGGTTTTGCACACCTTGCTCTTCGCCTGTGCCGGCTCCTGTTTTCCCCATTGTGCCAAAGCCATGCGCATCGTCAACTAACAAGCGGAAAGAATATTTCTGCTTCATAGCAACAATCTCTTTCAATATTCCCATGTCGCCACCCATTCCGAAAACTCCTTCAGTAATCACGAGAATTGCACCTCCGGTTTCAGCAACTGTATCACTCGCGCGTTTCATTTGCTTATCGAAACTATCAATATCGTTATGCCCGAATACAAGGCGCTTACCTATGTGAAGACGCACACCATCAATAATGCATGCGTGTGATTCTGCATCATATACAATCACATCGCGGCGGTCAACAAGTGCATCAATTGCTGATACCATTCCTTGGTATCCGTAATTGAGTAAAACTGTATCTTGTTTTCCAACGAATTCTGAAAGTTGTTTTTCTAATTTCTCGTGCAGGTCAGAATTTCCGCTCATCATACGCGCTCCCATTGGCAACGCGAGACCAAATTGCTCTGATGCTTCTGCATCCGCTTTGCGCACATCAGGGTGGTTTGCTAATCCCAAATAATTATTCAAACTCCAGATGATTCTTTCTTTCCCGCGAAAGTTCATGCGGGTTCCGATTTCGCCTTCTAATTTCGGGAAGGTGTAATATCCATGAGCCACGCTTGAAAGTTTGCCAAGAGGACCGCGGTTCTGCAACAATTTTTCAAATAAATCCATCGCTATTTTTATTTAAGATTTTTGATTTTAGAATTGAGATTAACTGAGAAATCTTCAATGAGCGCCAAATGTAAAGTGAGAAAAGTTTTTCTTCTCATTTTTCAAAGAGAATTTGTTCATCGTGTTTTAATAATGTTTTTTATTATCCGTTTTCTGAATTAAAAATTGTACTTAATTATACAATAAATTGCCTTCAGCCCGTCTCTCCAGTTTATTTTTTTTCCTTCGAGATAAGTTCTACCGTAATAAGAAATCCCTACTTCATAAATCCTGATATTTGGAATCTTAGAAATTTTAGCTGTCACTTCAGGTTCAAACCCGAATCTTTTTTCTTTTAGAATAATTTTTTTCAATACATCGGATTTGAATAATTTGTAACAGGTTTCCATATCAGTTAAATTCAAATTGGTAAAAAGGTTTGACAAAAAAGTAAGAAACTTATTTCCGATTGTGTGCCAGAAGAAAAGAATGCGATGCGGTTTTCCACCAACGAATCTTGAACCATAAACAACATCAGCAAATCCGTCAACAATCGGTTTTAATAAAATATTTATTTCGTTCGGGTCATACTCAAGGTCGGCATCCTGAACAATTATAAAATCTCCTGTTGCAGTTGCAATCCCTTTATGCAGTGCTGCACCCTTCCCTTTATTTTTTTCGTGTTTTTGATAATTGATATTTAATTCGCTGTTAGCGCTCATGTATTTTTTAATTGCAGTTTCGGTTTTGTCGCTCGAACAATCGTTTACTATAATTATTTCCTTTTCAATTCCATCAATGAATGTTACAGTCTTTATTTTTTCCAATATCAGATGAATTGTTTTCTCTTCGTTGTATACAGGAATGATAATAGATAATTTCATGTGGCGGAAAGCTAATTATTCGGCTGTAAAATACTATCGTTTAGTTATGTGAGCAATTCAATTGCTATTGAATGTCTTTTCAAAAAATACTTAGTTGGATTTTAACTGAAATGAAAAAGTGAATTGTTTTTATAAACTGTAATAACCATATTTTCGATAATAGCGATGAAAATTTAAAACGGAAATTGCTTGAAAATATATATTTCTAAATTTTCTTGAGATTCAGAATTCTCAATCAGTGTTCTATTATTTTAGCGCCCGTTATTAAAAGAAAAATGGAACTCGGCAAAACCTATTCACCAACTGAAGTCGAAAGCAAGTGGTACGAACAATGGATTAAAAATAAATTGTTCGAATCAAAACCTGATTCCCGTACACCCTACACAATGGTGATACCTCCACCGAATGTAACAGGAGTGTTACACATGGGGCATCTGTTAAATAATTCGGTGCAGGATATTTTCATTCGCCGCGCGCGTATGCAGGGATTCAATGCTAATTGGGTTCCGGGTACTGATCATGCATCTATTGCCACAGAAGCCAAGGTTGTAAATTATTTAAAAGAACAGGGCATTGATAAAAAGAAACTGAGTCGCGATGAGTTTTTGAAATATGCGTGGGAGTGGAAAGAAAAATATGGCGGCATTATTCTCAAGCAACTTCGTAAAATGGGATGCTCGTGTGATTGGTCGCGCACTGCTTTCACCATGGATGATGCGTATTACAAAGCGGTGATTCGTGTGTTTATTGAATTGTATGAGAAGGGGAATATTTATCGCGGAGTGAAAATGATCAACTGGGATCCGAAAGCGAAAACTGCACTTAGTGATGAAGAGGTGATTCACAAAGAAGTTCGCAGTAAACTTTATTATGTAAGATATAAAATGGAAGAGGGTGATAATTATATAACTGTTGCTACAACACGACCTGAAACAATTTTAGGTGATACTGCAGTGTGTGTTCATCCAAATGATCCACGCTACTTGAATCTGAAAAATAAATTCTGTTTTGTTCCGCTTATCAATAGAAAGGTGCCGATTATTTATGACAACTACATTGACATTGAATTCGGAACAGGTGCTTTAAAAGTTACTCCCGCTCATGATTTGAATGATTACAATCTCGGAATAAAACATCAGTTGGAAGTAATTGATGTATTGAACGATGATGGAACAATGAGTAATGCTGCACAGATTTATATTGGGGAAGATCGGTTTGCTGTTCGTAAGAAAATTGCAATTGAATTAGAAGAGAAAGGATTTTTAGTAAAGACCGAAGATATTACTAACAGTAATGGATTCAGTGAACGAACTGATGTGGTAATTGAACCTCGCCTGTCAATGCAATGGTGGTGTAACATGACCGACATGGCGAAACCTGCTTTGGAGAAGGTGATGAACGACGAAATAAAATTTCATCCGGCGAAATTCAAAAATACTTATCGTCATTGGATGGAAAATATTAAAGACTGGTGTATCAGTCGTCAGTTGATGTGGGGTCATCGTATTCCTGCATGGTATGATGAGAAAGGAAATTTCGTGGTTGATGAAACTGTTACAGAAGCATTTGTGAAATTAAAATCTAAAAATGAAAATGTAAAAATTGAAAACATACGACAAGACGAGGATGTACTTGACACCTGGTTCTCTTCCTGGCTTTGGCCGTTTGAAGTTTTTAACTGGAATGCCCAACCTGATAATGCTGAATTAAAATATTACTACCCGACTAATACTCTTGTTACCGCACCCGAAATTATTTTCTTCTGGGTAGCGCGAATGATTATGGCAGGATTGGAATTCAAAAATCAAATTCCATTTACGGATGTTTATTTCACAGGAATTGTTCGCGACAAACAAGGAAGAAAAATGTCGAAGTCGCTTGGCAATTCTCCCGACTTGCTTGCATTGATTGATCAATATGGAGCGGACGCGTGTCGATTTGGAATTTTATATTGTTCCCCTGCAGGAAATGATTTGTTGTACGATGAAAAATTAGTTGAGCAGGGAAGAAACTTTAATAACAAAATATGGAACGCGCTTCGATTGGTGAAAGGGTGGGAGATTGTCGAAGAAAATAATTCAACTAATGATTGCGCCATTCGTTGGTTCGAAAATAAATTGAAGCAAGCGACTGAAGAAATTGAAAATCAATTTAAAGATTTCAACCCGACGGGTTCACTCAGGTCTCTTTACAATTTAATCTGGGATGATTTCTGCGCGTGGTATTTGGAAATGATTAAACCCGAGTTCGGGAAACCGATTGACCGCAACACTTACGAAAAAACTATTTTCTACTTCGAACAATTGATGAAACTGTTACATCCGATCATGCCTTTTGTAACAGAAGAAATTTATCAGCATATTAAAGAACGGAAGGCAGATGATTCCATTTGCATCGCGGCATTTCCATCAATAGAAAAATTCGATATAGCAATTATTGAGCAGGGAGAAAAAGTAAAAGAGATTGTAACCCATGTTCGCAATCAGCGCAATCAAAATAATATTAGCCCGAAAGAAGCGCTTGAATTATTTGTGATGGGAAGTTCAGTAAATGGATTCAGCGATTCATCAAAACTGATTATGAAACTTGCGAACTTAAAATCGTTTGAAAACACTTCAGAAGAAATTCTGAGAGCGGTTTCATTCTTGGTAAAACAAGACAGGTTTTTTCTTTTGCTCAATAAACAAATTGATGTCGCGCAGGAAAAAAGTAGATTAGAAAAGGACCTTCAGCACCAGCAAGGATTTTTAAATTCAGTAATGGTAAAACTCAACAACGAAAAATTTACTGCAAACGCTAAAGCTGAAGTGCTCGAAAAGGAAAAACAAAAGCAGGCAGATGCAGAAAGTAAAATCAAATCATTAGAGGAGCAACTTTCAAAACTGAACTGATGCGTATATTTTTTCTTTCATTAATTCTTGTTGCAATTTCTTTTTTTACGAATGCGCAACAGGTATTAATGTTACAGGAGAAAAAAGCACCTCGAAATTTCCTGGTTGTTCCAACTCCTAAAAATGTTGTATTAAAATTATTGAGTGGGAAAATCATAAAAGGTCAACTTACTTCAATTGAGAAAAATGAATTTGTAATTGACGGTTCTGAATCTTTTAGCATTGATTCTGTTAAATTTTTTTATTTCTACAATCCAAATCCTTATAAATATCTGATAGGTACTTTCTCAGGATTCTCTTTTTTAGGTAGTTCTCTTCTTACGCTTGCAATTATGAGTAATGATTATACAAAGCAGCAGTATAGTGGGGTCCTTCCTGTTTTAGTTTTTTTTGATGCCGCTTATTTAACAACTTCTTATCTGATGTTGAACATGAAACGGAAAGTAGATTTAAGAAGCTGGAACAAAATAATTCTCGACTCACCAGAAGGAAGTAATATGCGATTTCACATGGAATAAAACTGATGTCCCGAAAATGTGGGTTAATTTTTTTTCAAAAATTGTTTCTAATTCAAAATTAATTTTACTTTAACACTCGATAAATTACTAATCAAACAAAACTTTTACCATGAACAGAATTGAAGAAATCAAAAAATTTATTGCCGACATTGAAGAAGACTTTACCAAATTCTATGATAAAGCCAATAATGCAGCTGGCACAAGAGCCAGAAAGCACATGCAGGAATTAAAAAAACTTGCAAGCACTATAAGAACAGAAATTCAAACAATGAAAGAATCGAATAAAGGAAAATAATCCTCTATTCAATTAAAAATCCTCTTTGGTTTTACCAAGGAGGATTTTTTTATTTTAATAAATTTGGTTTACTCAATTCCATTTTGCTTAATTTGAATCATGAAGAAATTAAAATTGATAGCTTTTTTAATACTTTCAAATTACTTTGGCATTTCAGCTCAGCAAATAGGTTTGCGTCAAGGCTATAATTTTTATCCCGCTGTTGAACATGGAATGTATGGTTATATAAATAGTACCGGACAATGGATGATTACTCCCAAATTTGATTGGTGCGATTATTTTTATGATGGGAAAGCAATAATTAGAGAAAAAGGAAAATATGGTTTTATTGATGTAAAGGGAGTAGAAGTCGCAAAACCGATTTATGATACTGCAAATCATTTTTCAGAAGGTTTTGCTGCTATTGCTTTAAGAAATGAAGAAGGTGAACTAGATTGGAGTTATATTGATACTTTAGGTAAAAATTTACAGTTGAAAATTCCGGCACTTTCGGCACTTTCTTCGTTTTCAAATGGAATTGGTATAGGAACTGAGAGTGGTTTTTTGAATTTCTTTTTTGTTAATTATAAAGGAACCATAGCTTTTGAAGCAAAAGATTTTTACCTTGATGAAAACAGAATTACCTGTTTTTCTGAAAATCTTCTTCATGTTTACACAGGTACTGACGGAAATTCAACCTATATAGATACTGCCGGTAATTTATGGGGTAAAGGGCAATTTGAAGATTGCGGTAATTTTCATGATGGATTAGCATGGTTTAAAGTGATAGGTAAATTTGGGTTTATTAATAAGTCAGGAGAAATGGTTATTCCTGCTCAGTATGATAGTGTCGGCGATTTTTCAGAGGGAATTGCACTAATAAAAACGGAGATGCTTTTTGATGTTGGAATGTCAAAGTTTACAGGGGGGCATGTTGCTTACATTGATAAAGAAGGAAAAAAAATTACACCTCCAATTTATTCTGACGGCACTTCGTTCAACGAAGGATTTGCTTTTGTTAAATATAATGGTTTGTATGGTTTTATTGATAATAATGGAAAAGTTGTAATCGATTATCAATTCGAAAAAGGGAATAATTTTTTTCGCGGTTTAGCATTTGTAAAAAAAGAAAATCATTGGGAATACATAAATACTAATGGAAATAAAGTTTGGTAATTTTTTTTAACTACCACAACAGATATCTCTTTCCTTCATTACCCGGAATTTGCACCACATAGATTCCTGTTGGAGTTTCAGCATTCAAATCGAAATAAATTCCTCTTGAATTTGAACATGCCGGTTTTATATCTGAAATTATTTGTCCGAATGTGTTAATCAGTCTTGCCCCAGAAATCATTTTTGAATTTTTTGAGGAATTGTTTTCTGTATAAGTCACTCGCTCAAAATCATTTTGTAAAAACGAATGAGTTGAAAATGTTTGTGTGTCAGAAAAAATTGAACTAGAAATATCAGTTTCCTTGCAATAAGAACTTGTTTTTACTTCGTATTCTGTATAAGGCAAAAGGTTATCAATTCGCATGCTGTTGTTTTGAGTAAAAAAGGAATTCCATTCGGTAGTATTTATTTCTCTGATACGAACTTCATATTTTGATGAACCATTATCTTCCCAGTCAACAATTAAATAATCTAAACCGCTACGCATCATTGCCATCGCATCGGGTGCATTGCAAGATGAAAAGGTTGTAAAAATTTCTCCACTTATTTTTTCAGAAATTTCTCTTTTTGATTTACCAATACTTTGCACTTCCCATTGATAAGTTGAACCCGGTTTTAAATTGCTGATTCGTCGGTTTGTACTTGGGGCGGTTACTAGGTATTCTGTCCATACTGTTTCTGATTTTTCTTTTACTCGAACATTATAACTTAAATCGTTCATGCCGCCACTCCAGCTCAACTTAACCTGAGTGGCCGAAATAACTTCTGATTTTAAGTTTGATGGAGAATCAAAAGCCGCACTGGAAATAAATGCAGAAAAAATAAGGATGCTGGTTAAGGTTAAATAAAATTTCATAGGATTCCCTTTTTAACGGGAACCATTATTACCTTATAATTCTAAAAAAGTTTACCTTTTGAGTAGTGAAAGTGATGCACTGTAGTTTGAGCTTACCTCACTCATTTTTAAAGTAAAAGAAGTAATCGATGCATCATCGGTTTCAAATGGTATGGTATTCAAACCTTCTTTCAATTCAACTTCCTGAAACAGTAATACATCTTCGAGACTGTTTTTTAATTCCATCAAAAGCGTCCATTGTTTTTGAGAAGTAATTTCAAGCGAAAGCACCCCCTTCGATTGGTTGGGTGCAATGTTGATTTTTAATTCCCTGAAATCGCTTCTTATTTTTTTGTCAGTTGAATTCATTACTATGTATTCAAGCTTACTTTCAGGAGCCGATAAATTTGTGTCTGGATTTGAAATAAGCGATGATGTAACAGTTGACTGAGCTCCGGCAGAAAAATTTAAATTACTGACTATGACAAGTGTGTAAAGAATTTTTTTCATAAGCAATTCATTTTAGGTGTGCCTTAAAGGCATCCCGAAATTAGATTGCTAATCAATAGTTACTCACATCAAAACTTTAAACAGTATAAATCAGCCGATAAGTAGCTTGTATTGTTCGCTAAGTAATAATCTGTGAGGTTAGTTCATGTTAATTATAATCTTAAATTACTTGAAGGCATTAATACCAGTTACATCCATTCCGGTGATTAATAAATGGATATCATGTGTCCCTTCATAAGTAACAACCGATTCCAGATTCATCATGTGGCGCATAATTGAATACTCACCCGTTATACCCATTCCTCCATGAATTTGTCGCGCTTCTCTTGCAATGTTCAATGCTATTTCTACACTGTTACGCTTGGCCATACTTATTTGAGCAGGAGTTGCACGATTTTCATTTTTCAATAATCCTAAACGCCAAACGAGTAACTGACCTTTAGTTATTTCAGTAATCATCTCAGCTAATTTTTTTTGCGTTAACTGAAATCCAGCAATTGGTTTCCCAAATTGAATACGCTGTTTTGAATAACGCAATGCCGAATCATAACAATCCATTGCTGCACCTAAAGCTCCCCAAGCAATGCCGTAACGGGCACTACTTAAACATCCGAGCGGGCCTTTCAATCCTTTTATGTTTGGAAAAATATTTTCTTTCGGGACTTTCACATTATCAAATACCAATTCGCCTGTTGCCGATGCTCGCAATGACCACTTGCCATGCGTTTCCGGTGTAGTAAATCCCTCCATACCTCTTTCTACAATCAATCCGCGAATATCTCCTTTCTCATCTTTTGCCCATACAACTGCAATATCAGCAAATGGAGAATTGCTAATCCACATTTTAGCACCATTCAATATCACATGATCGCCTTTGTCTTTATAATTTGAAATCATACTTGACGGGTCAGAACCATGATCAGGTTCTGTTAATCCGAAGCAACCCATCAATTCGCCTTTGGCTAATTTTGGTAAATATTTTTTCTTTTGTTCTTCACTGCCATAAGCATAAATCGGATACATCACTAACGAACCTTGCACTGAAGCAGTAGAACGAATTCCTGAATCGCATCTTTCTAATTCCTGCATAATTATTCCGTATGAAATCTGATCTAAACCTGCTCCACCATATTCAACAGGAATGGTAGGACCGAAAGCTCCAATCTCAGCAAGTCCCGGTATTAAATGTTTAGGAAACTCAGCGCGCTGTGCATAGTCTTCAATTATTGGTGAACAATTTTCTTTCACCCACGATCTTGCAGTATCACGAATTAGTTTGTGTTCATCTGTTAAAAATTCATCTAATAAATAATAATCGGGGTGCTGGTATTGGTCTTTGTACATCTTTTTATTTTAAAGAGTGGCAAAAATAGAATTGATTTCAGCATGTGATAATTTAAATGAAATATAATTTTAGAAAATTTTTCTTTTTCAATTTAATTGAAATACAGAATTAAAATTTTCTATTTGCCATTATAAAAAAATAAAAAATGGTAATCAGTTTGGAAGGAATGAAATTTCATGCACCACTCGGGTGGTACGATGAAGAGCAGTTGATAGGAGCAGATATTATTATTGATCTTGAAGTTGAAATTAATTTGGCCATACAGACTAATGATCAGTTGACCCGCACAATTAATTATGAGACACTTTACGAAATGACAAAAAAAACTGCTCAAAAACCTTTTCGGTTAATTGAAACTTACTGTACTGAAATTATCAATTTAATTATTTTACAACTTAGGGTAAACAGAATAAAAATTAAAGTCACAAAATTAAATCCACCAATGCAAGGGCTTATAGGTGGCGCAAGTGTTACAATGGAAAGGTTGTTATAAATCTTATCGGTTAATTTTCTTTTTCAACATATCTAAATAGGCAGGATTGATATTGAACCCCAATTGTTGTGCGGTATGGGCATCTATCGATGCCTTTTCAAATTCATTTAATTTTAAATACACATCAGCTCTAAGGGCAAATAAGTTTCCGGCGTTTGGTGAATACAAAATAGCAGCATTGGCATCAGCAAGCGCTTCATTTAATTTATTTTGTTTCAAATAGCTTCGAGCCCGGTTACTGTAACAGTCGAAATAAGCCGGATTAATTTCAATTGCTTTTGTGTATGCCCAAATGGCACTGTCAATTTCTCCCTTCATATCGAGCAGGTTTCCCATGTTGCCATACGCATTTGAATTGCTGGGTTCGGTTTTTAAAACCATTTGAAAGTCACGATACGCCGAATCATATTTTTGAGCGATGCTGTACGCTATGCCTCGGTTCATGTAGGCACCCGGATATTCAGGATTATATTTTATGGCACTGTTACAGTCATCAATCGCTTGACGAATGTTTCCTTTCACCCTTAAAATATCGGAACGATTGATTAATGCTTCCGGATATTTCGATTGTAATCGAATCGCTTCGTTAAATTGAATGAGTGCCTCATCAATTCGATTATTTTTTTGATAATAACTTCCAAGATTGTTGTGTGCAGTGGGAGCGTAGTTATATTTTTCAATGGTATCGAGCCAAAGTGTTTCGCTGTTTTTCCAGATATGAATTCGGTTATATGCCTGAACAGATTGAACAACTACAAGAATTATAACTGTAACAGAACTCAATTGTTTTATGACAGAAGAAATTGTTTTTGATTTTTGAATTTCGTTCCAGCCAAAAGCAATCAGAAAAAATAATCCGAGATAAGCGAGGTAAGTGTAACGGTCAGCCATGATGGCTGAACCTACCGGAAGTATTTGTAGTAAGAGTGCTATATTAACTAAGAAAATTCCCAGCCCGAACAGCACTCCCCGATTGGTTCTATAATTATAAATAATTATTGCTACCATCAGCAGAAGAAAAACAGGCGAACACCAAATAAGCCAACTGTATCCAACTCCTTTTAATGGATATGGATAAAATGCTGAAAGAGGATATGCAATAATTGATTTATAGATATAACTGAAGAGAGAAAAAGCAGCGAATAACATTTTCTCAGGAAAAGTATAGTACGGAATATCAGCAATGGATTTACTCAATGCCTGTGCTTTCACAGCCAATAATCCAAACGCAATGGATAAAATGAAGAATGGAATTTTTTCAATCAAGACTTTCCATTCCCATTTTCTGTTTTTTAAATAATCAATCAGCAATAAAACTATTGGAAGTGTAACAGCTTGACCTTTTGATAGAAGAGAAAAAATAAAAGCGAGAATACAAATTGTATAACTCGCTGCTGATTTGCTTTTCGAATAAAATAAATACGCACACAAACTCATCAGGAAAAACAAAACATACATCACATCCTTCCGCTCGGCAATCCACGCGACTGATTCTGTGTGCGCTGGATGAATGGCAAACAATGCAGCAACTATTGCAGCGAACCAAGCAGACTCCATCAACAACAAAATGAAAAAGAAAACCAGCGCAGTGTTTATCAAATGAAAAATCACGGCAGTTTTATGATAACCTTTTGCTTCTTCTCCATATAATTTCCAATCAATAGCTAAAGATAACATGGGAAGCGGATGATAATTTCCCATTACCTGCGGAGTGGTGAAGAAATCAGAAAATATTTTTGTGTTTAGATTTTTTGTAAGGTCATTATCTAAAACATAACCTCTATCGTCCCAGTTTGTCCAGTCATTTTCTAAAGCAGGTAGGTAAACAAATAGCGTAAGCAGTATAACTCCAGAGAGTAAAAACCATTTCAAATTTTTATTCGGAGATTTTGATGTAACAGTCTTTTGTTCAGCTTCTTTTTTCTTTTGCTTCTTCATGTTTATGCAGTACGAAAATAATTTTTTGTTTACTTTACTTCTTCAAATCAATCCACATGAACAAAGTAACAGCGATTCTTTTTTGCACCTTTTCCATTTTAACATTTAAAGGATTTGCGCAAACAACTGAAAATGTAAACTTCAATAATTATTCGAGCGCTTCCGATAACGATTTTGTCAATTGGTTTTCGGGTGGAAATGGGTTGAATCAAATTACGACGAATGGAATTACGGGAGGAAGCCTTTCCGTTCCTGATTCAGTGAATTGGGGAAACGACGAAATGAATTATTGTTCGAAGTATGTCGGTGATTTGTTGGTGCCTACAAACACCAGTGTATGTTTCAAGTATGACACAGCCCTAATAAATCTTCCAGGATTTGATCGCGGAGTTTCCATTTGGCTGAAACCTTCTTCCGATTTCAATCATTATATTATCGCTTCTTATTCTCATCAAAAAAGAATTGAAATACTTTCTTATTCGTGGACGAATAATCCGGGGCCTTTGCTTTCTCTTGTTCAGGGGAATTGGTATCAATTGGTTCTCGCGACTACTTTTTTATCCGGCGATTCAGTTGGAATACACGCTGAAGTGAACGACCTTGGTGTAACAGGCGTCGGAACTCCGACATTGCTCGCGCAATCGAACGGAGCGATAGCGGACTCAATTTTTGCTAATGACAACGCGATTCAAATTGGAGTGAGTGGAACCCGCAAGGGAGGAGCGATATATCTCGATGACTTTCATTTTTCGGGACACAAGAGCGCCGATAGTTGCGTGATAGTCGTTAATTCAGTGAATGGCTTAAACTCTGCGGATGATTTTATTTTCTCCAATGAAAATAGTCGTTTTCAACTTTTCAACAATCATTCTTCGTTGATGAACATTGAAATTGTAAATCTTTCAGGGGAAATAATTTCGACCGTTACAGTGGCGAATGTTTTTTCATGGGATGCTTCACAAATTCCTTCTGGAATTTATTTCCTGAAAGCGAAATCGGTTGATGGAAATTTAGTGAAGAAGTTCGCCGTGATAAAATAATTTCTATTCCTCAACAGTTACTACTTCTTCAATGCTCCGGGTTTCAAATTGCAATTCGCTAAGCTTTCGATAAAGCCCGTTTTCAATCCGCATCAACTCTTCATGTGTACCTGATTCAGAAATAATCCCTTTATCAAGCACAAGAATTTTATCTGCATTTCTAATGGTGGAAAGACGATGAGCAATAATAAACGAAGTGCGGTTCTTCATTAATTCTTCCAATGCTTCTTGTACTAATTTTTCTGATTCAGAATCAAGCGAGCTCGTTGCTTCATCTAAAATTAATATTGCCGGATTTTTTAAAACTGCTCTTGCTATTGCAATTCGTTGGCGCTGACCTCCAGAAAGTTTAATTCCTCTTTCGCCAACAATTGTTTCATACTTTTCGGGGAAAGATTCGATGAACGAATGTGCATTTGCTTTTTGCGCAGCGGCAATAATTTCAGCAGTTGTTGCATTCGGTTTTCCGTATCGGATATTTTCGGTAATAGTTCCACCGAACAAAATCACATCTTGCGGAACATAAGCCATCTGCTTTCGCAATTGGGTTAAATGAAATAGAGCGGAAGGTTTATTGTCAAAAAATATTTTTCCACTCGAAGGTTGATAGAACTGTAACAGTAATCCCGCGATGGTTGATTTGCCGGCACCACTCGGGCCAACAATTGCCACTTTCTGTCCTTGCTTAATAAAGAAGGAAATAACTTTCAATACTTCAATTTCTTTTCTCGAAGGATAACTGAAAGCCAGATGTTTGAATTCAACATCGCCGATAATTTTATTCTCAGGTGTAACAGTTACATTATTAACTTCTATCTGTTCAGGAACTTCATGAATTAATTCACGCACCCGTTGTGTTGCACCAATTGTTTTTTGCAATTGACTATACACTTCTGCAAAGCCCGCCATTGAGCCGCCGACAAATGTGGTGTAAATAATAAATGAAGTAAGTTGCCCGACTGTAAGTTCACCACTTTGAATCATCACCGAACCATACCACATTACCAACACAATTGCACCGAACATGGAGAAAATTAAAAAAGATGCGAACACTCCACGATACCGGGCATTCTTCAATGCGATGATCACCACTTTATCAAGAGTGCTTCTGTAACGGTTTGTTTCATAACCTTCGTTAGTAAATGCTTTTACATTCGTAATTCCCTGCAATGTTTCTTCAACTATGGTTCCTGATTCAGCTAACTGGTCTTGCGCTTTACGCGATAATTTCCTTATCACTTTTCCGAATAATACCGCTGCAAGAATCACAACCGGGAAAACAGAAAGCATAACTAAAGTAAGTCGCGGCGAAATATTAAAGATGAGTGTCATGCCAATGCACAATACAATTATTTGTCGTAGAAACTCAGCAAGTGTGTTTGTAATTGTATCCTGAATTTGTGAAAGATCGGATGATAAACGACTTGCTAATTCACCAACTCTTCTGTTAGAAAAAAAACTCATAGGTAATGAAATAATGCGGCTATAAGTTTCGCGGCGCATATCTGCTAAAGTTTTTTCCCCGGTGATTGCGAACAGATAAATGCGAGAGAAATAAAACACTGCCTGAAAACTTAACACGCCCATTAAGAAGAGAGCGAGATTATTAATGTTGGCAAACAATCCAGTTCCTTTCCCTTGTAACAGTGCAGTATCAATCAACTTACCTGTTGCGTAAGGGAACGACATTGTTGCAAGGTTGCTGAGAAAAAGAAAAATTAATCCGCCTATAAAATATCCGCGATAGGGTTTTGCAAAACGCAAAAGATCCATCGCCTCTTTTAAATTGCTGCGATTGATTTTTGCTTTAGGTACTTCTTCATTTGTTGTTTCTTCCTGGGAATTAAAACCGCGCCGAGCCAATGTTTAATTTGATGATTTTGTGATTTAATAATTTGATGATTGCAATACTAAGAATTGTACTGCATTTCTGTTTGACGATTATCATTGCACGATATTTTTAAAATAAAAAAAACGGCTGTCCAAACTGAACAGCCGCATATAATTTTAAAAGCTGAAATTTATTCTACAGCAATTTTCCCGTTAGCAATAATTTTTCCTTCACTTGAAATAGTGTACAGATAAATTCCCTGAGCTAAGTTTTTGCGATTGAATGAAAATTGTTTTGAAGATATGTTTTTCTGTTCAGCTACTTTTTCACCCAACACATTATTTAATTGAAAATCAAAAGTTGTTTTCACTCCATCTACTTTTATGGTAGTTGATTCGGTAAAAGGGTTGGGGTAAGCTGTAACTGTAACAGTATTGCCGATAATATTTTTAACTGAATTGATAATTGAATTCTGTACAGTATTCGTAACTACGGGTGAGTTGTAATCAAAATAAATAGAGGCATTATTTTCTATCACAGTTCCTATTGGCAAATTGCTTTTTTGTTTGATACTGAAAGTGATGAAGCCCTTACTTGCAGGTTCATTAGTGGAGCTATCAACTAATTCAATCGGGTTAAAAATCCAGGTTAGAATTCCGATTCCAGAAATATCAAATGATTCGTAGTTGTGGCTTGAAGTTAAATTCTGAACTGAAGTCGGATCAAGATATTGCGATAAGGTATCTTTTACAATTACAAAATTTGTCGTGTCGTTTCCTGTGTTTTGAAAATGAATGGTATAAGTGAGAACCGAATCTGAATTTAAAATATTACCAGAAGGAGAAACTTCTTTTGAGTTCGGGTCGTGTGAACCTGTTACAGGTTCTGAAAAGTGCATGTGATTATTTACTGAATCGCAATCGCCCGAAGTAGGAGAAATGTAAAAATCGCTTTGCAATAAATAACTCGTAGGTAAACTTGCAGGTACAGTAAAGAAATTGCGGAATCGCCCGTTCCAATTATAACTCGGTGATGGAACATCAACGGCGGCTACGGTCCATGTTAATGAATGAGCAACAGCATCGTGCACAGGAATTGGAGCCATACTATAATCGTAAATTAAATTGGGATCATAGAAAAATGTTGCAGTTGCAGTTCCTGTAAAAGCTGTTGGTGATTGATTGAACGGCATCACCCAATATTCTTTTGTGAATCCCGGATTAGCGGATGTCCAACCAGGATGGTCATTCAAATCAAAACCTGTTGAACCAACAAAACCGAAATTATTATTTGATGATGTATCGCCAACTCCGGTGAATGTCACAACTCCTGTTGCAGTACACACATAGAGATTTCCGCATATCCCATATCCCCACAGATTAGCAGTGATTGTAAATGTTCCAGAGATTCCAATGTTGATTGAATAATTTCCGTTGGAATCAACATAACCATAATAAGTTTGTCCGCTTCCGGTTGCGGAAACTGTTACACTATTAACTGCGCCTTCGCCTGCATCAAGAATGCAGTTTCCATTTATATCGTTGTAAACTGTTCCCTGAATTATATTGTAACAAGTTGAAGTTAAAACTGAATATCCTGATGTTGAACATCCAAGTGCATCAGTAATTGTAACAGTGTAGGTTCCAGCGCCAAGATTGATAATTGTTTGATCTGTTGTTCCATTGCTCCACAAATAAGTGTATGGAGAAATTCCACCATAAGCAGTTGCAGTAAGCGAGCCATTGGAAGCACAGTTCGGCTGTACTTGTGTGATATAAGAATAAAAATAAAAAGTAGCGTTTAAAAATGAAACAGAGGAACAACCTCCAGCTTCAGAAACTGTTACATAGTAAAAACCCGCCGGAACATTCAGAATTGAATTATCTGTGGAGCCGCTACTCCATTCATAAGTATAAGGTAATGTTCCGCCACTTGCGTTGGCAAAAATATTTCCGTGATTACCGCACGAGGGGCTTTGAGTTGCCGGAGAAAGAATTAAAACATTTGAGTCAATAACTGTTACACTTTGAAAACCTACACATAAATTCTGATCGGTGACTGTAACAGTATAATTTCCGGGAGATAAGTTGCTCAGGTCTTCCGTTGTTTCACTATTGCTCCAGATATAACTGTAAGGTGAAACCCCACCTGTTGGTGTTATGTCAATGCTTCCGTTACTGTTTCCACAGATTGCATTGGAATGAGTTTCAGAAACTGATGGTCCGTTAATATTTGAGACAATTACATTTTGAGTGGCTGTGCATCCACCTGTTTCTGTAACTGTTACATCATAAATTCCGGCTGAAATATTATTCAGGTCTTCAGTTGTCTCTGTATTACTCCAGAAATAAGTGAAAGGATTTCCGGTTGATGTAACAGTTAAATCAATTGAGCCGTTACTATTACCGCAACCCGCATCAATATGAGTTTCTGATAGCGCTATATTGGTTCCAACATTCTGCAAAACAAAACTCTGACCGTTTCCGGCGCAACCCATTGCATCAATCACCGAAACCCAGTATGTACCTGCAGTTAAGTTTGTAAGGTTTTGAGTATTCGCACCATTGCTCCACAGATAAACATACGGAGGGGTTCCGCCTGTTACAGCTAATGTTATAGCACCATTTGCATTGCCGCATGAAGGATTAGTTTGAGTACCTGTAACAAATAAAGGGGGAGAAACAAAAATGTAATTTATCATCGTTGCTGTATCTGCATTTCCCCCACCATCTGTTACAATCAGTGAAACAGTAAAAACCCCTGGTACAGGGTATTGGTACACTGGGCTTGGAACTGTACTTATTGAACCATCACCAAAATCCCATAACCATGTTACAGGATTGCCTGTGCTTTGATCAAGGAATGATATAGAATATCCAAGGCAAATATTAGTAGGTCCGTTTATAGTAAATGCTGCATTAAGCTGTGCCTGACTTGATGAAGCGGTAAACAGAAATGAAACAAAAAATGCAATGGAAATGGATGTAAAAAATTTCATGTGGTGATTATTTGACTGCAAGATAATAAGATGATATTAGCTGACTTAAAAAATGTATCTAACATCTTACCCTTGTAAAATTTCAACATCAATATTTGTTAGCTGAACAACACTTTGCAATTGCGTTGTTGATTTATTTTATGCTTACCCTTTATTGCCGAATATATTTTTAACCGCATTCCTAAAAAAGATAAAATGAAATTTCCTGAATTAGAATACGCACGACCTGACTTTGCTCAATTCAAAACTGAATTTGTAAAACTTGTTGAGCAGTTTAAAGTTGAATCAAGCATTGATAAATTAAAAAGATTGTTCGAAGTCATTTATGAAATGCGCAGAACATTTGATACTGCCATGACATTGGTTTCTATCCGTAACAGTATTGATACAACAAATGAGTTTTATGAAAAGGAACAGGAATACTTTGATGAGAACGAACCGATGTATCGTGGTATAGTGATGCAGTTCTATAAAGCATTGATTGAATCACCGAAGCGAATTGAATTGGAAAAGTTTTATGGTTCTCAATTATTCATGCTTGCTGAATTGAGCATTAAAACTTTTTCGACTGAGATTATCGAAGATTTACAAAAAGAAAATCAACTCTCGACTGAATATACTAAGTTGCTTGCCTCGGCTAAAATTGAATTTCAGGGCAACACTTATAATCTCAGCGGCTTGGTTCCTTTCAAAGTTTCGGAAGACAGAAATATAAGAAGAGAAGCGAGTGCAAAATCTGATAGTTGGTTTTCAGAAAATCATAATCGCCTTGATGAGATATTTGATGAGTTAGTGAAACTCCGTCATAAAATGGCGTTGAAGTTGGGTTATAAAAATTTTGTTGAACTTGGTTATGCGCGTATGCAACGGGTGGATTACAATCAGCAAATGGTTGCTGTGTTTAGAGAGAGTGTGCGAAAACATTTAGTGCCGCTTGCTACTGAATTGAAACATCGTCAAAGTAAACGACTCGAACTTTCATCATTAAAATATTATGATGAAGGCATTGACTTTAAAACCGGAAATGCGAAACCTCATGGCGACCCCGACTGGATTGTAAATCATGCTACGGTGATGTATGATGAACTATCAAAAGAGACAGGTGAGTTTTTTCACTTCATGTTGGATTCGCAATTGATGGATCTGGTAAACAAACCGAACAAAGCCGGAGGTGGTTACTGCACCTATTTATCTTCTTACAAAGCTCCGTACATATTCAGCAACTTTAATGGTACCTCGCACGATATTGATGTGCTCACGCACGAAGCCGGTCATGCATTTCAGGCATATCGCAGTCGCAACTTATCGGTTGATGAATATTTATCTCCCACATTGGAAGCATGTGAGATTCATAGCATGAGCATGGAGTTTATGACATGGCCGTGGATGGAGAAGTATTTTGAAGAGCAGACTGATAAGTATAAGTACGCACACTTAACACATGCTTTAATGTTTATTCCGTATGGAGTAGCGGTGGATGAATTCCAACATTTCATTTATGAGAGTCCGACTGTTACACCTGCTGAAAGAAACAAGGCATGGCGCGATATAGAAAGGAAATATTTACCGCTCAGGGATTATGATGGTAATCAGTATTTAGAAAATGGTGGTTTCTGGCAAAGGCAAATGCACATTTATCGTTCGCCATTTTATTACATTGACTATACGCTTGCTCAGATATGTGCTTTCCAGTTCTGGAAGAAGTCGAGGGAGAATCAGGCGAACGCTATGAAAGATTACATCACACTATGTGATGCTGGCGGAAGCATGTCGTTCTTAAAATTAGTGGAGTTGGCGAATATCAAATCACCGTTCGAGGATGCAACAATGAAGGGAGTAATTGCCGAAGCATCGAGCTGGTTAGCAACAGTGGATGATATGAAGCTATAATTGCTTCAATTAATTATTACCGCAAAGACACGAAGACACAAAGGGGTTAGGTAATTAAAATTCATCCAGTCAATTTTTCTCTCTTCGCTTTTAATTTTTCTTTGCTTACAGTTCTCCTTCAGCAGCGCATGTAACACCGAATAGTTTATTCATTCTGCTGAAATTCATTTCGAAAGAATTGTAAGTACGAAGAAGCGAATTAACAATAGGGTGGGAGGGTTTCATGTTGCTTTGTGTTTCCTTACTTTTCTTATTCAGTTTACGAATGCTCCACACAAGCGGAAATATTCCGGCGAAGAGATAATAGATTTTATACTTAGTCAGCTTAGTATTCTGTAACAGTTCGTTCAAAGTTTTAGAAGTGTAACGGCGGTAATGACCAAGATATACATCGTGACCACTCCACAAATCCATGAAGGCGGGAACAGTGATGAAGAAATGATTCTTCCCCTTACAATTTGCTTTGATTTGATTCAGAACTCCTAAATCATCTTCGATGTGTTCGAGCACATCCATCATCACCACTACTGCATGTTCGATTGTAACAGGAAGAGTGATTGTCTTTTCTACCTGCTTTCCGACTGTTACACTTACTTCTTCTTTCGTATAATTGATATCGAAGAGCCAAACCTTGTCAATCATTTCGGGCATCAGCTTCAGTAATTCATACATGAAGAAACCGGAGCCGGAACCCACATCCACCAATACCACCTTGCGACCTTGTTGTTTAAATATCTTCTTCACATAGCGTACAAGAGGCCACTTTTTCGATTGATAATACCAATGGGTGTTCGGATCAACTCCTGATTCTAATTCTTTTAAATCCATAGCTATTGCTGCTGCTGTAACTGCTGTTTTATTTCTTCTGATTTGTTATGATAACTCTGCGCCGTAGAATTGTCGCCCTTCTGCTGATATAACTGAGCGAGATAATCATAAGCCTGATAATTCATGGGGCTTAACTCAGCCGCTTTCAGAAATGCTGCTTCGGAGTTACTTAAATCACCTGTGTAGGCATAACAAACGCCAATCATCATGTAACTTAAATCATTATCAGGATTCAACTGTAACAGTTGCTGTGCGTAAGGCAATGCTTCTTTCGCTTTTTTCAATCCGAGCTTAACCTGGACCATCCATGCTGCCACTTCTTCATTCTGTGGGTTATACTTTAAAGCATCTTCGAAATAGTGTTCAGCGAGTTGCATGCTATCTTTTTGCATTGCCTGAAAACCATACAGGTCCGATTTATTTTTTCGCTCAATCACTGCGCTGAGTGTTACACCATCAGCATCATTTTTATAAATAGCTTTATCGGATGGAAAAGTGCCTGCGATTAACATACCGGGAGCAACATCGCGCGAAAAATAAATACCGTAATCCCAATCGCGGGCACTGCGGGTTTTAGGACTGCCGCCTGCATCCCACTTGGTATAAACAATTTTTACTTTATCAGTATCATTACGGAAATACCAATTGACAGGGTCGAGCGCATTGGTAGCGAGTGCTATTTTATGTTGCTTATTCGCATTCTTAAACATGTCCGTTTGCTTAAACCATTCAGCAGTTTTACGAACACTGTTCATGTAATAATCGGTATTGAACTTTCCGTTTGCTCCTTTGATGCCACCAATTGTTTCATTGAAGTAAACATATTCGTTAGGGTGGTTGGCAAATGCAAATCGTAACGGAAGCGCAAGCCCCGCAACAAAGACCAACGCAACAAGGTATGTAACAGTTTTTGGTTTCAGTTCAGTCATTAAATAACTCCATGTAAGCGATGCAAGAACAGCTATGAGCGGTATAACGAACAGGAACTGGCGCAATCCATCATACAATGGTGAGTGTTCGTATGCCGCATAAGCCCAAGGGAAGATGATGGCGAAGATGATGAGTAGTGTAACAGTTGCTGAGAATTTCTTTCTTGTAAAATACAACAACACTATTTGTGCAATGGCTCCAATCATCACAACCAATGGAGTGGTAATCGCAAGCCACTTCGGTATGTAGTACCACGGAATCTCTCTCGACGATATTGCTTTGCCTTCGAACAACAATCCGATACCCATGGCGAAATTCGTTTGCTCCTTTAATGCACTGAGCGGATTTGAAAATGGCGCTATCAATCCATAAGGCCAGAACAACAAGCCGCCAAAGTACCCGGCGATGGCTACTAAAATTATTCGTGTAAATAAATATCCGGTTGACTTGGTGCTTGCAATAAGTTGTCGTTTCTCTTTTGATAAAATGTAAGTGCCTATTACAAATGCGAACAGCATTCCTATCAGTAATAATCCCCCTACGCGAATATTAATGGCGAGTGCAATGCTTACTGCAGTCATTATCCATGTGCGTGATGAAGGGCGCGGAAGTTCCATCACCAATTTCACAAGGAAATATATTGTCATTATGTATGTGAGCGCGAAGGGTATATCCTTCGGGTTGTTCATGCTTTGTCCGAAGAACTGTGGCCATGATGCAAGCAGAATGAGCGCGAGAAATCCAGCGAACCAGTTACCTAATCGTCTTGCTAATAAACCGGCGAACAATATTGCGAGCCAGCCCGCCATAGAGTTAATGAGGTGGCGCATATCATATTCATCTAAACCACCGATGTAACGGTTTGCTGCTTCTGATATCATGTTGAATAAACCTCCGTACAGATACAAGTTCTCCTTATTGCCAACTTTCACATGAAGGCACGAAGTATCTTTTCCGAATGAAGTATAGTAATTCAGCACCTTCTCGCCATATACCTTCTGATCAAGATCGTCGCCTGTGATGCCGTAATGAAAACTCGCGGTTGTCATCAGAAAAAACAATCCAACTGTTACAGCAGCGAACAGAAACCGAAACAACGGCTGATTCTTTTTATTCTGCTCCGGTATTTTCATTTCGGCAAACGGTTCGGTGAAAAACCAACTAAACTTCATGCGAATGGAAAGCCACATCACCTGCAAAAACATTTTCACTCCATCAATGCCCACTGATATTTTACTGCCGTCCATTGCCTTCCAGCTAACGGGCATGTCAGTGATTTTTATTCCATGCAATTGTGCGCGGTAGAGCAACTCCACATCGTGCGCCCATCCGGAGGTTGACAGTTTGCCGAACAACTCTTTTGCAACTGTTACAGGATATAATTTAAAGCCACACTGTGTGTCATGGCTTTTTAACGGAGTGAAGAACCGTACACACAGGTTAAATACTTTCCCGATGAAGTTGCGCGACTTGCGCTCTGTTACCTTCGATGCCTTTAACTCGCGTGAGCCAATCAGTATTTCGGTGTTCGATACTTTGTGTGCTGCGAGCCAGTTGTTCAACTCTGTTGGGCGGGTGCTCATGTCGGCATCGAGTGTGAGCACATGCGAACCTGTGGCCTGTAACACTCCTTCGCGAAGCGCGAAACCCTTGCCCTGATTTTTGCCGGGCTTAATTAATTTGAACTTGCCGTGTGTGTTTAGCTCTTTGTATAAATCGCTTTCTTCAATAAGTGTTACAGTATTGTCTTTGCTGCCATCGTCAACCACTATTATCTCGAAATCGCGTTTCCAGTTGCGGGTGAAATCGCGCAGGCCCTCAATCATTTGTGTTACACGCGCCGATTCGTTGTAACACGGAATCACCAATGATAATTTCGTTAATGTAGAGGTAGTAGTGGATTTTAATTCAGCCATTTAGTGCGCTTTGCAGGTTGCGAACAAATGTAATGGGTTCGTGGAAAGATAAAAGAGGGATTTGCTGATTTGGGAATTTGAAAATTTGAAGATGATAAGGTGGCATCAAACTGATTCTATAGGAATCAAAGGTTTATAGCATTAATAATAACCAAAACAAAAACGATTACGAAGCAATCGAGATATTAGAATAAGAAATAATTCTTTCTCACCCCATCACCCATTTCCCAACCCAGTTCATCCAGAGCAATGCGCCTGTAACACATCCGCAAAGTATGCTAATCGGAATGTAAACGGGCCATAAATACCTGCGAATGTTGATGGTGAGTAATAGTGTTACACCTGTAACAGTGAGCAGAAGTGGCAGCAACCATCCATATCCTGTTAACTGCTCTGATAAGTACTTCTCTGTTCCGTAGAAACCAAACCAATGTTTAATCATGGGACGGGTGAGAATAAAAAATAAGTCTAATGGAAACAGCAGCAGGAAGCACGAAAAATAAACCCCTGCTTCTTTAATTACACAACTGAACCGTGCACTCCACTTCGATGCAAAGTGATACAACCAAAAGCCCAGCAAACCAATCATGAATATCTGCAGAATCGAAACACCGTACATCATGATGAAGTATGTTTCTGATTTATCACGATAGGTTCTTTCCTCTGTTTTCAACTCCACCAGGCGAACTAAATCAGTGGTTGAGGCTATTTCTTTTTGTATTGCGGAGGGTGGCCGCCCCAAATCTACAGGCGCCTGACCGTTACACCTTGTTCCATAGCTCGCATAAGAAACAAAAGTATCGTATCCGATTACCCGCCCGCTCCACCAAAAACCAAGCATGAAACACTGAGTAAGTAAAACCGGGAAGGTGAGATATAGTAAAAAGTATTTCAGGCAGCGGATGGCCATGAGCGTATAATTTTTAGTGTATGCAAAATAAGCTTTGAAATGGTTTCGTCATTCAATCAGTGCTTTTTCGTTTTATATCCTCATTATTTTTTAAACCTTAGTAGAAAATCAATCAAGAAACTCAGCTAACCTTATTTCTGTCGATGATAATAAGGTTGGAATATGAGGGCGTTTTTTTCTACTAAGGTTTGTTTTCTTTCACACCCAAGCAATAAGTTCCTGAAATAAAAATGATGAAGCGAATAATATCTCCATAAAAAAAATTTCGGATGCGTTGGGTTCACAAGACTTTCAAAAAATAATTTTCATTATTCATTAAATAAATTCAACCTTTACAGGGTTAGTTCTTTTATCTCAAAATCATTTCTCATGAAAAGAATTATTTACTTTGTTGCCCTTATTGCATTGATAAGCGCCTGCAAAAAATCAGAAGTGATGAAGGATGCATCGCTTGATACTCATTTCACATTCACTGGTGCATTGTATCCTGACAGCGTAGTTCAGTTCACAGCAAACGAAGAACCTAACAGATCCTATCACTGGCATTTCAGCGATGGATCTGGTGCTGATGGTCCTGTCACTACATATCTTCTTCCTTTCAAGTCTGTACTTAGTGTAACACTCACTGTTACTAACCTTGATAGCAATACGAGCAATAATGGTGAGTCCAATAGTGGAACTAAGAAGTTAGTGTTGCAGGTGGCAAATGGATTAGTTGGAGATTACCATGTAAGTAAAATGATCTTTGATAATAGTACCTGGCCCCACAGCTATGTTACAGTAAGTATTGATACCATTCATATTTCTGCAACTGATGAACAGGCACTGTTGATTATGGGTGCTGAATATTATGGCGATGAAATTGAATCTGGGGGGTATAAAAAATTTACCAGCTCCGCAGGTAATTCAGTGCATTTCTATAACAATGACAGCGCTTTTGATCTTGAGGTTTATCCTTATGTCTATCTTGGAAGCAGATTGTAGAGTGAAACAATAGCTTTTATCCATCGCAGAAATTATTCTCCTGTTTTTTCTTTTTACAATCAAGTGTCTCCGAAGTATTCAACTATTTACAGATAGTGTAACAGTCCTATTTTTAAAAACTTAGTAGAAAAATATTCGCAACGCAAACACCATCTTACTGCGGCTGATGATAATGGTTGTCGGTCGGGAGACCGGACAACGGGACAGAAGCATGAATTTCATCTCTTACTTTTTTACAGTAGTGAGGTTGAGTCGTCTTATAAATTTTCTTACAAGGTATCTTGGAGAGAAGCGGAGGATAAATACACCAATGCCATTCATCAGTCCCTGTATGGCAACTGTTCTTCCTTTCATCATTGCCCTGAAACCGAAGCGCGCCACTTCCGCTGAAGTAGCAACTGGAATGGTTTTAAATAAAGCTGAATCCTGCATATCGGCCCGCTCCATAAAACCACTGTGAGTAGGACCGGGGCACAATGCTGTAACAGTAACTCCCGTCCCACGCAGTTCTTCTGCAATGCCCTCGGTAAACGACAGCACAAATGCTTTGGTGGCATAATAAACTGTCATGAAAGGGCCGGGCTGAAAGGCGGCGGTTGACGCAACATTCAGAATGCGGCCGCGGCGGTGCTTAATCATGTCATTAACAAAATGACGGGTAAGAGAGGCGAGGGCATTCATGTTTAGCATCATCATGTCAGATTGGTTCTTCCACTCTGCCTCATGAAAACCGCCGAGCGAACCGAAGCCCGCATTGTTGACTAAGTATTCAATGAAGATATTTTTTTCGAGGATGAAGTTTTGCAGTGCGGCAACCTCGTCGGGAATGCTCAGGTCGGCAGTTTTCACATACGCAACCACTCCGTGCTTAGTCATTAGTTCGTCAGCGAGTCGCGCGAGTTTGTCGCCGCTTCGTGCCGTGAGTACCAGATTTATTTTATGCTCCGCAAAAATTTTTGCCAGTTCCAATCCTATTCCGCCGGAAGCGCCGGTGATGAGTGCGAAGGAATCTTTATTCATAGGATGGAGCTGTTGATTAAAAATTATGAATTGATGTGGTAAAGATGAATTGAAATTAAATATTATTCTGATGATGACGGATTGAGTTGCAAACTGATTCCAAAGGAATCAAAGGTCTATAGCATCATGAACCATAAAAACAAAAACGATTCGTAGGAATCGAACATCACAACATTCAATTCATGTATTGCAATGCCTCCGGCACTGTTACACCGTTTCATATTTCATCCAATAAACCTTTCATCCCTTCGGGATAGAGCGACTTGACTGTTACACCCTTCCTTTTCCCGAAAAATAAAAATATGAATTCATACCCGGAACGATACATTGTATTGTAAAGTCATTTTATGTTCGTGAAACAATCTTATGATAACTGTAAAAGACATTGAGTGGCAACGAAAGATGAATCGCAGGATTTGTGATTTTTTAGGAACAATAGTAAAGGATGTAGATAAGGCACTTGAGAATGCCGGTATTAATAAATCGGATTTTAAAAACGGACTGCTCTCCACCTGCGACAGAACCAAGGAGAAGCTATTTACATCAGTTGGATCGTCGCATATTAAATATTTCACTTTCATGTCAGGCAAAAACAAGTAAATGAATACTTACACTGCTACAAATAAATTCAACAGCAGCAGGTTTTCTGAAAACAATACTGTAACACAAACCGGAAGCGCTGATATTTTATGCACGACCGAGGTTAGGCGAAACCGAAGCGCCGATATGCTAAACACGAAAACTCCTTTGGCAAATCGAAGCACCGATATTTTATGCACGAACGAGGTTAGGCGAAACCGAACGGCCGATATGCTACACACGAACGCTCCTTTGGCATATCGAAGCACCGGTATTTTATTCACGAACGATGTTAGGCGAAACCGAAGCCCCGATATGCTATACACGAACGCTCCTTTGGCATATCGAAGCGGCAATATGCTATACAATATCGCCCCTTTGGCAGTTCATTACCAGCATTTTACACACAAATACCTT
This sequence comes from Chitinophagales bacterium, assembly GCA_038326325.1. Classification (GTDB taxonomy): domain Bacteria; phylum Bacteroidota; class Bacteroidia; order Chitinophagales; family UBA10324; genus UBA10324. The sequence continues at coordinate 169,608 of JBBQJW010000002.1, forward strand.
CATTCATTAATAAACAATCAAATTCTTCTTTAAAACACAAAACTCACTAACATGACAACCATTTCACGCGCACTTCCAAACTCAAACATCGGCCGCCAAAGCACCATTCAGGTTGCTAAAACAAAGCACGATATTGTATTACCCGCAAACGATGCCCTTACTACCCCTACTGCTACACGGCTCGACAGCATTTTTACTAACTACAATGGCGCCATGACCACAGTTGGCACCACACAGGCCACTCAAAGCACCAGTGCAGCGGCGGCAAGCACCGCTTTCGACAAAGCGAAAATGTTTATCAGCCATTTTATACAGGTGTTTTTTTTGGGTATCGACCGTGGGGTTTATGCTAAAGAACAAAAAGCATTTTATGGAATGGATGTGAGCCAGACCGCACTTCCCCGGTTAGTCACTATCGCCGAAGTGTTACAGTGGGGCGAGCGCCTGAAAACCGGCGACCCCCTTCGTGTAACAGCCGGTGGCGCAGCCATGAGCAATCCCACCATCGCGCAGTGTAACACTGCTTATGATGATTGGGTGACAAAAAATAACATTCTTAACACCGACAAGGAAGCGCACGACACCGCCCTTGAAGCAGTGGAAGCAATGAACACCGAAGCCGACCATGTTATTTTAAAGGTTTGGGATGAAGTAGAAACTTTTTATAATGAAGAAACTCCAAGCAGCAAGCGCGCCAACGCTCGCCTATGGGGAGTGGTGTATGTAAGCAAGGGGCCCGCTGCTACTATTAAAGTAACCGTTAAAGATTTTGCAACCGACCTTCCGATTGCGGGTGCTGCTGTGAAAATTGAAAGCGTGGGCGACGAAACCATTACTGATGCTGAAGGTGTTGCCACCATTACCACCCAGGTAGTGGGCGACGAACTGATAGTGGCCGATGCCACAGGATATGCGCGCAATGCCGAACCGCTAACCGTTGAAGAAGGTGGCAATTATGATATGGTTATTAAGCTTACGCATGTGTAGGTAATTAAAAGTGAAAAACTAAAAGTGAAAAATGAAAAGTCCTGTTGTAGTTATTGCAACAGGGCTTTTTGATTTTATAGGGAAGAAAAAATTTCTGCACTCAATGAAATTTAACTAAGAGTTTTAGGAGTAGGATAGGAGTAACAGGATTTTTAAATACTCCCATTACTCCTTTGTATTTACTCCTATTACTCTTAGTAAAAAGAAACTCATTACACCAGTAGTTTAATTATTGTTCAGGTAAAAGGGAAAGGAAAAACAAGCGATGCCAAATATTCTGTTTACTTTTAGAAGCAAATAAGAAGGAGTATGAAAAGAACTGTTACACTTCGAAGAATGATTATTGCAGTTGTGTTGGTTTTTATGTTTAACAACATAAAAGTAAATGCGCAATGCAGTGGTACTCCGGTTGGCGGAACAACAATTGTTTCCTATCCTTTCTGTAATCAAATATTATTGACTGTGGCTGGGAGTTCTTATCTACCAAGCAATGGATTCCAATTACAGTGGGAAGAAAATTACGGGGGCTCAGGTTGGGTTAATATAGGAACAGCGAGTGGAACAATAGCTTCTTCGCCAACTGGTGATTCAACATTTATTTCGGGGAATGTATCCGCGACTCAATTTCGTCGAATGATTGTTTGCAACGCAAGTGGTAATACTGATTTCTCAACTGCTGTAACAGTTCCGTTTATCATGAGTTATTGTAACCCCTTTTATAATATTTGTACCTCTTCAGGTTATTATATTGACAGGGTTAATGTTCTAGGTACTGCAATTAATAATACATCTGGCGCAGCTTCATCATCTCCTTACTATTCTGTTTTCTGTAATAATACTGGCATGTTACAGCAGGCGATGAGTTATGTATTAAGAATATATCCAGGTTCAAATTCTGCTGATCATGATGTGTCTGCATGGATTGATTTTGACCAAAGCGGAGATTTTACGGCTCCCAATGAGAATATTGCAAACACTATTATCCCCGGTGGTACAGGCAACTACCACGATTTTCCGTTTGTAGTGTCCGTAACTTCATTGCTCGGTAACACCCGGCTTCGTATTAGAGCATCGGGTAATACAACCGTTACACTTGATCCTTGCTTGAGCACCTCACCCGATTATGACTACGGTGAAACGGAAGACTACATCGTTAATATTAGTGGTGCTTCACCACTTATTGTTTCCCCATCCTTGGTTAATGTTTGTGTCGGTGACTCATTTCAATTAACCTGCACCTCTGCGCTGAACGATTCCGTGTTCTGGCAATCTGAGCTAGGCTGTGCAGGAGCGTGGTCTAATTTAAATGTGTCCATGGATAGTATTTTAACAACTACCTGCTTTGCTTCAACCTGTTACAGAGCCATTAATGTTTATCAGGGAGTTTCTACTTACAGCAATTCGGCGGTTGTTACAGTAATGGGACCTGTTGCCGGAGTAATTACACTTGACTCGGTTAATGGAAGCATATTCTGCTTTAGCGATAGTGGTGCTGTTGGAACTATTGTTGGCTGGCAATTCGACTTGACATCGCCTTATGATTTTACTCCACCTGATGCAGCAAATAATGATTCAACTTATTGCGTGGATACTACAGGGTTTAATACTTCATCGCCCTATGTTTTTGCGAGAGCCATTTATCACTACTGTTCTCTCGCCCAGAATGTTTATTCTAACGCTGTTGCGCTTTCTAATCCAGCTTTGGGGGGAGTTTTCTTTGTTTACATTGTAGGTACACCACCTAATTGCGGCGCTAACGGAACACTGATTGCAAATATTCTTTATGGTGGTGTTCCACCATATACTTATATGTGGAGCAATGGGCAAACTACTCAAACAGCAATAGGTATTGGAGTTGGAACCTATTCAGTAGCGGTCACTGATAGTTTTGGACTAACAGAAACCGGCGGCCCTTTCACTGTGGTTTCTGGCTGCGACAATATTGTTCTCGGTAATGTGTATGATGACTTAAACGGAAATTGTATTTATGATGCCGGTGATATACCGGAACAATACACAATTGTGGAAGCAACAAATGGTACTCAGACTTTTTATGGTAATGCTAACTCATCGGGTAGTTATTCAATTAATATAAGCATACCTGGAACATTTCAGATTAGTGCTCAGGGATCGAATTGGGGAAGCTGTATATTACAAACTGCATGCTCTTCACAGTCAGTCACCTTTCCATCAGTCGGAGACACTGCTTTCGCAATTGACCTTGGCTTAACCGGCGCTCCTGGCTACGATTTGACTATAGTACCTTACTGTAGCAGCGCTAATCCGGGGTTTGAAAAAGAATATGAAGTAGTTGCATGGGATAATGGTTATCCCGGTTATACTGATACTGTAACAGTAACCTTTAATTATGATCCTAATCTGGATTACACCTACAGTTATTGGGGACAGCCGGTTGATGATTCATTGAATCACACTTTAACATGGCAGGTTGCAGATGTTAACAGCAATGGATATTTCGATTGTGTTTTTAATGTTCCTGCTTCATTGTCTTTAAGCTACTTGCTTCAATCTGATTTCAGTATTTCTCCAACAGCCGATGACTGCGATACCACCAATAATCATCTGCACTTTTCAGAAGTAGTAACAAGTTCATTAGACCCGAATGTTAAAACTGTTACACCCACAGGAAATATCACTGCCGCTGATTCTGTATTAACCTATACCATCCATTTCCAAAACACAGGCACTGATACCACACACTTCGTGATTGTAAAAGATACTTTGTCGCAATACCTCAACCCTGCAACGGTTGTTAATCTTGCATCAAGCGCTCCTTATAGTGAGTTCAATATCTCTGGCACCGGAATTTTGGAGTGGGTGTTCAATCCATTGTTCCTCCCCGATAGCGCGAGCAACAATGCAGCATCAAAAGGTTTTGTGATGTTCAAGATTAAAACCAAGCACAACTTACCTGCAGGCACAGTCATCAGCAACAACGCATCCATCTGCTTCGATTACAACTCACCTGTTGTTACTAACACAGTTCAAAACTCCATCATCAGTGGAATAAAAGAAATTTCGGATGATGGTAGTGTTACAGTCTATCCAAATCCATTCAGCAACGAGTTTGCAATCAGCAGTTTGCAGATGGCAGGTAGTACCATCATTGTTACAGATGTACTTGGCAGAGAACTGTTACACACGAAAGCCATTGCGCAATCTGAAACCATCAATCTCACAACTTTTTCAGCGGGTGTGTACATCATCAGCATCCGAAACGGAGCAATGAATGAGGTTAGGAGAGTGGTGAAGGAATAAATTTTTAACTACAAGTTGCAATACAATAGTTACTTATAAAAGGTTGGTGCATGCACCAACCTTTTATGATTTTATAGGGAAGAAAAAATTTCTGCACTCAATAAAATTTAACTAAGAGTTATACGAGTAGGATAGGAGTAATGGGAGTATTTTAAACTCCTATAGCTCCTTTGTATTTACTCCTATTACTCTTAGTAAAAAGAAATTGATTACACGAGCAGTTTAATTACTGTTCAGGTAAAAGGGAAAGGAAAAACAAGCGATGCCGGATATTCTGTTTACTTTTAGAAGCAAATAAATTATTGCATGAATAGAATCTACAAATTAATGGCTTTAATTCTGGTATTGCTTTCTGTTGAAAGTAATGCTCAGGTTATATCACCAGCGGGTTCTCTTATTTGTTCAGGTGGAGTAAAGTTGCTTACACTTTCGGGAGCAAATGGCGATACCACTCAATGGGAAAGGTCAACCGACAATGTAATATGGAACTCAATTAATGGTGCAACCAATAGTCAAAGTTACACTACTGCTGCTACCACCGCACCCTGGTATTACAGAGCTCAAATTACTACTATAGGAGTTATACATAGCACCAACACAGTATTAGTTGGAATTGCCTATACACCTGTAATTACTTTTTCGAATTATGGTATTACAAGCTTAACTGTCAATTGGACTCCTGTAGGCGGCGGTAGTTATCATTTAAGCTATACAGGTGCGGCTTCAGGAAATCAAAGCAATGTTACACCACCTGTTACCTTAACGGGCCTTTTGTCATATACACCTATTACTGTAACAGTTACATTAACTAATCCCGCCGCATGTGGAGGAGTTGCCAACGGTGTCAGTACTTTTACCCCTGTGTGCCCAATTACTCTTTCAGAAACACACATTAATACTACTTGCGGAAATAATAATGGCTCAGTTGATTTGTCGGTTCTCACGGGAACACCTCAAGCCTACATCTGGAATACCGGAGAAACCAATGAAGACATCGGCAATCTGTTCGGAGGAAATTATTCTGTGACCGTGACAGAGGCGAATGGCTGTACCGTTGGGTTAAGTACTACAATCATTAATTCCAATGGACCATCTGTAACTGAAACCCATATTAATTCAACCTGTGCCGGTGGAAACGGAAGTATTAATGTTGATATTACGGGAGGAACTGCTCCTTATACTTATTTTTGGAATAACGGCGCTACGGATGAAGACCTTGTCAACCTTAATGGCGACACTTATTCATTAACTGTTACAGATCAGAATAGTTGCGATGGCTTTAGTACTGTATTTGTAGCTGATTCTTCATTTTTTTATTATGTGTATCTGATTCCAACCCCTTCCAACTGTTCAAATAATGATGGCGCTTTAACCGCAAATGTTTATAATGGAAACACCCCATATAGTTATTTATGGAGCGATGGACAGACCGCTCAAACAGCCAACGGTCTCGGCGCCGGATTTTATTCTGTTACAGTCACTGATGATATAGGTTGTCTGTATTCAGTTAATAATTATCCGCTGTATTCGTCTTGCCATAATGTTATAGAAGGAAAGATTTACAATGATGCAAACGGTAATTGTATTTATGACGCGGGAGATGCTCCGATGAATAATATTCATATATACGCTGACAATGGAACTCAGATTTTTTATGGAACCTCAAATCTCGATGGGAATTACAGTATTGATATACCAATTAGCGGATCTTTTCAATTAACTGTAAACACATGGGCAAATGGTAATTGTGATTCCGTTGCAGTCTGTTCTTCTCTCCAAATTACTTTTCCTTCTGTTGGCGATACATTGTATGAAAATAATTTTGGTATCATATCAAGCGGTTTGCATGATTTAAATATTAATGTCTTTTGGACGAATCCAAATCCGGGGTTCAATCATTTGTTTTATATTCTGCCATTTAATTCATCTTTCGTTCCTTTTTTGGGAAGTGCTGTTGTAACACTATACTATGATGCAAGTGTTTCTTATGTAAGTAGTGCGAATCCACAACCGATACACGATTCAGTAAATCATACTTTAACATGGACTTTAAATAGTCTTCCTTATCCTTATTCGGATTGGTATGGTATGAATCTTAAGAATTTATTCCACATTCCTTCCTCAATCCCTATCGGAAGCACGATTGAGTACGATGTATCGATTACTCCAACCGCGGGTGATTGTGACTCTTCAAATAATTATCAGTATCAGAATAATATCTTGATTGGCTCCTTAGACCCAAACGAAAAGACTGTTACACCCACAGGAAATATTACCGCTGACGATTCGGTGCTCACCTACACCATCCACTTTCAAAACACGGGCACCGATACAACACACTTCGTAATCGTAAAAGATACACTTTCGCAGTATCTCGACCCTGCCACAGTTGTAAACCTTGCATCAAGCGCTCCTTATAGTGAGTTCAATATCTCTGGCACCGGAATTTTGGAGTGGGTGTTCAATCCATTGTTCCTCCCCGATAGCGCGAGCAACAATGCAGCATCAAAAGGTTTTGTGATGTTCAAGATTAAAACGAAACACAACCTGCCTGTTGGAAGTATCATTCAGAATAAAGCATCCATCTACTTCGATTACAATTCGCCTGTTGTTACGAACACAGTCAGTAACTCCATCATCAGCGGCATAAAAGAAATCGCAGATGACGGCAGTGTAACAGTATTCCCGAATCCGTTCAGCAACGAGTTTGCAATTAGCAGTTTGCAGTTGGCAGGTAGTACCATCACTGTTACAGATGTGCTCGGCAGAGAACTGTTACACACTAAGGCCATTGCACAATCGGCAAGCATCAATCTCAAAACTTTTTCAAGTGGTGTTTACTTTATCACCATCAGAAACGAAAACAGGAATGAGGTTAGGAGAGTGGTGAAGGAATAAATCAGTAACTACTATTTACCGATAGCTTACACAAACCATATTAAACATCTTGTCGTGAAAAGTCATTTTCTTATCGTTGAACAAAACGAAAACACAACTGGCTATTGCAGGTAAAACAAGCAGCATAATAAATACTAAGTAAACCCATGCGCGTGCAGCACAGGTAAGGAAGCGGACATTATTTCTTTCGCTATCGTCGTTTACCATTTTAATTCCCGCAATTCTTTTCCCTATTGTTCCACCTGTACTTTCCATAATCGGAGAATAAAGTGTAACCCAAAGCATAATACCTAAAGCAGGTAGGGCTTGAGTGAGTCCGTTAATAATAAATGCAGCATCTTCCGGAGTGTCTTTGCGAATAAAGCTGAACATAAAGTAACCGATTGCAAGTGTAACACCTGTAATCAATGTCATATCAATCAGCCGCGCAATAACTCTTTGTATGAATGAGGCATACTTAACCGGCTGCAATTCTTGTTCTGCTTCTTTCATAATCTTGTTTAAGAGTTTATCTATTGGGTCGGGTTGTGAGGTTGAAGCGATCATAAACTAAAATTTGATGATGATGTTTTATTTAACAAAGCAAAGTAACGGTTCATTTCAATACCAGATTCTGTTCAAAAACATAAAACGGCTTGGCTATGCAATGGCGCTTCGTTTACCAAGTTCTATCACTTCTAAATTTTTAATGATTCCGTTATCAATAACAAACCTCACAATTGTGCGCATAATATGAAAACCACTTTTACCCGCAGCCCCTGGATTGATGTGTAACAGATTCAGTTTTTTATCAGGCATCACTTTTAAAATATGCGAGTGACCGCAAATAAATAAAGCAGGCGGGTTAAGCTGAATGATGTTTCTCATCCGCGCTTCATAATTACCGGGATAACCACCGATGTGTGTCATTAATACATCTAAGCCCTCACACACAAAACGATTGTTTTCAGGATAAATAGCTCTTAGTTGTTGTCCGTCAATGTTGCCATATACCCCGCGAACAACTTTCCAATGCTTTTCCAATTCGTTATTTACTCCCTCACCAAAATCACCGGCATGCCACACTTCATCACACGATGCAAAATGAGCAATCATTTTTTCATCAATGTATCCATGCGTATCAGAAAGCAAACCGATTTTTTTCAAGACAAATTTTAGTGAGAGTAAATCGGAAAAGAATTTTAAAAATCAAACTTGAATTCGCTGACGAATAAGCTCATCGTATTTATGAACGGATATAATTTTTCCGTCTTTCATTTCAAAAATGCGGTCACACTTTTTTAAAGTAGTGTAACGGTGAGCAATCATTAACATTGTTTTTCTTTCGGCAAATAAATTATTGATGGTTTCAATAATTTCATTTTCTGTTTCGTTATCAAGTGCACTGGTTGCCTCGTCGAACAAAATAATTTCAGAGTTGTGATACAAAGCACGGGCAATGGCAATTCGTTGTTTTTGTCCGCCTGAAAGTTTACCGCCTTTTTCCCCAACTATGGAATGAATTCCTTCGGGTAAACTTTTAATAAAACTAGCTAACGAAGCTTTTTCAATTGAATCCCAAACTTTTTTTTCATCAATTAATTCTTTGTCTATTCCAAAGGCAATATTTTCGGCTAAAGAGGTGTCAAGCAAATAGTAATCTTGTCTAACATACCCAATTAACTGTCTCCATCCATCAACTTCAGAAGGCTGTAACAGTCTGCCATCAATTAAAAATTCGCCATTGGTTTCTTGAAGCAGACGAAGTAAAATGTTGAACAAAGTGGTTTTACCTGAACCTGAAGTTCCAATGAATCCAACAATTTCTCCTTTTTTTATTTCAAAAGAAACATCGTTAAGTGCTTTTGAATTCATCCCTTTATAACTAAAACTGATATTCTTAAAGGCAATATTTTTATCAAATCGAGTGGGTAAAACTTCCGCTTCATCTTTGCTTAATATTGATTTTAAAAAGGAAGAATCGAAAGGAAGACCATTTAAGGTATCAAAAACATATAGTGTTGATTTTAGTCTTACCAACGCCACAAAAATTCTATTTAATGACGGTAACATTCTATAAGCGGCTGTCGCAAAAATTGTAAGAAAACCAATAAGGTATGAATTGGTTCGATCAAGAAAAATAGAATAAGAAAATATAATAACAATTCCGGCTACTGCAGCGGTTTCAAAAAACCGAGCGGGTGCAATTTCAATAACCGAGAGTTTTGCATAAATATTATACAGGTCTTTTTGTTTTGCGAAAAACTTTTTAAGAAAATACTTTACCTTATTTGACAGAACAGCATCTGTGTAACCATGAATATTCTGGTATAAATATTTATACTTTATACTCCTGACTTCTAATTTCTGATTCCCCAACACAGAAGATCGTTTTCTTATTAGCCGATAGAAAAAAACTGAAACAGGAACCATTAATACACTTAAGAGCAGAAGAAGTTTAATATCAATAAAGGCGATACTGACTATAATCAACAGAAGCACAATAACCTCAGAAAACATACTTAAAAGTGGAAGCATAATTCCGGATGTAAAATCAAGTGGAATTAAATCTATCTCATTTGCTGAAGCACTGCTATTAATATCTTTAAGAGTTGAAAAATCTGTTTTGTAAAACAAACTGAATTTTCTTTCCGATAAATTATTAGCCAAATCAAATGAATAAATCGTTTGTAAATAAGAAAGAAAAACAGCTATTACATTTTTAAAAATGAAAAGAATAAAAACAGTCCAGACTGTAAATAACAAGAAATGTTGAGGTGAAGAAAAATTAAACAGAATGAAAAAATAATTCAAATACTTATTTGTGTAAACGACTGAAATATTTGACGCCATATAAATAACAGGAAGGATAGCAGCTAAACCAAAAAAATCTAAAAGCCCAATAGTAAAAGTTGAAAAAATAATTAAAATTGATCTTCTTCTGAAAGCCGGTGTTAGTAGGCGATACGAATCTGCAATTGTTTTATAAATCATATTGTTTTTCAACCAATACATCAGTAAGTTATTTCTTTAATTAAATGATTTTTATCTATTGAAACTACACCTGGTTTTTCGCAAACCATTCCTCCCGCGAGATTTGCTAAGTAAGCTGCATCTGTAACAGTTGCACCCGATGAAATAGCTGCAGCCATCACAGCAATCACTGTATCACCTGCGCCACTTACATCCGAAACATTTCTGATTTGTGCAGGTATGATTTTTCCTTTTGTTCCATCATGAATGTAAGCGCCTTGTTCTCCAAGAGTAATGAGCGTATTTTTATGTTGAAGATTTATTTTCAACTCCTTATGAACCGCGTTCAGTTCTGATAATGAAGTACCGAAGTGAGTGCCTAATGCTTCTCTTGCTTCTCTAAGATTGGGTTTGAAAACTGTTGCGCCAGTGTAACAGAAAAAATTCTTTTTTTTCGGGTCAACTAATACTGGTATCTTTTTCGACTCAAATAAATTCATCAACACTTCAATCAAGGATTCGGTTAAAACTCCTTTATTGTAATCTTCAATAATCACTGCATCAATTTTTTTTGAATTGATTTCTTTTACAATGATTGAAAAAAACTGATCGCCTTCGTTATCTGAAATATCATTCTGTTGTTCTTCATCAAATCGAATCATCTGATGATTCTTGCTCAGCACTCTTGTCTTGCAAGTGGTGATTCTGTTTTTTGTTTGAAGAATCTTTTCTGAATCAATTTCTACATTCTTTAATAACTCAATTAACTTTTTCCCATCCGCATCTTTTCCAATCACAGAAAAAAGCACAGGTGTTACACCTAATGATTTTAAATTCAAAGCAACATTAGCGGCACCACCCGTACGGTCTTCTTTTTTATCCAACAACACAATCGGAACAGGAGCTTCAGGCGATATGCGTTCAACATGCCCATTTAAATAGCGGTCTAGCATTACATCGCCTATGACTGCAATGCGCAATGCTGAAAACTTCTTTACAATTTTTTCTAAATGATTCATTGGGAGTTCGGGCGAAAATACTGAATCACAATTGAAGTCAAGAGAACGAATACGAAAGTTTTGTTCTCAATATGTATATTAGGAAAGTAGTTCTAGTGTTGATTTAATCCGCTCGATTGCCTTTACTAATTTATCATCTGAAGTAGCGTATGAAATGCGAACACAATTTTCATTTCCGAAGGCACTACCTGTTACGATCGAAACATTTCCTTCATACAACAAAAACATACAGAGGTCATCGGCATTCTTTATTTCATATTGTTTGTACTTCTTTCCAAAATAAAAACTCAGATCAGGAAAAAAGTAAAATGCACCATCAGGATGATTTGATTTTACTCCCGGAATAGTATTCAGTAATTCACGAACCAACTCTCTTCGGCGATTAAAAGCATCGCGCATTTTATAGGTTTCAACTAAACTTCCATTTAAAGCCGCAAGAGCTGCGCGTTGAGCAATGGAGTTTGTACCTGAAGTAAACTGCCCTTGAATTTTTTCACATGCTTTTGCAATTTCAAGAGGAGCGCCAATGTAACCCAATCTCCACCCTGTCATTGCATATCCTTTTGAGCAACCATTCACAACAACAACTCTGTCTTTCAATTCTTCAAACTGTGCAATGCTTTCGTGCTTTCCAATGAAGTTGATGTATTCATAAATCTCATCGCTGATAACAATGATTTCAGGATACTTCGCTAACACTTTAGCTAATGAATGCAATTCTTCTTTCGAATAAACAGCACCTGTAGGATTGCAAGGAGAGGAGAAGATAAAAAGTTTACTTTTAGGTGTAACAGCCGATTCTAATTCTTCACCGGTCAGTTTGAATTCATTTGAAAGTTGCGTATTCACTTTCACCAATTTACCGCCAGCCATTTTCACCATCTCACGATAGCTCACCCAGTATGGTGAAGGCACTATCACTTCTTCATCAGGATTTATTAAAGCGAGAACCGCATTCGCAATAGATTGTTTTGCTCCGGTTGATACTACAACCTGTTCCGGAGAAAATGTTAAATGATTGTCGCGACTGAATTTATCTGAAATCGCTTTTCGCAAATCAAGAAATCCTGCAACAGGGGAATATTTTGTGAAGCCATCGTCGAGCGCCTTTTTCGCAGCATCTTTTATAAAAACAGGAGTATCAAAATCCGGTTCGCCTAAACTTAAATCAATAATATCTCTTCCTTGCGCTTTTAACTCGCGACTGAGTTTTGCCATTTGCAAAGTTTCCGATTCACTTAGTGTTGAAACTCTCTCAGCGAGATTTATCATTCAATGATTTTTCAGTTTTTTAAAAATTCATTCCTATTAAATGCTGCTGACAAAGTAGCGAAGAAGAAAGTGTGCAATTATTTGCTGATATAAATCTGTCAACTGCCAACTGTAAACTGCCTACTTGCAGTAGTAGCGAGAGAGAGACTTGAACTCTCGACCTCGGCATTATGAGTGCCGCGCTCTAGCCAGCTGAGCTACCTCGCCATTTCCATTTCTCACACCTGTAAAAAACGAGGCGCAAATATATCAATATGCTTATCTGTCACAAGTAAGTCAAAGATTATTTCGGGCAAAAAAAAGCTCCCGCAAATTTTATTTACGGGAGCAATTCTTTTTACCAAAATTATTCGGCTATCACTTCAAAGTTAACTGTAACACTTACATCCTTATGTAAATCAATATTTGCAGTGTAAGTACCTACTGTTTTCACTTCTTCAGAAATAGTGATTTTCTTTCTGTCAATGTTAATGTTCTTCTGTGCTTTAATCGAAGCAGCTAATTGGTGAGTGGTAACAGTACCAAACAATTTTCCACTGGTTCCTGCTTTCACGCCCACTTTAAATATGGTGCTCTTAAGAGTATCAACATACTTGTTAATTTCCTTAAGCATCTTTTCTTCGCGGCGACCTTCTTGTTTTTGTTTCTCTTCAAAGTCCTTTCTTGCAGAACCCGAAGCCACAACTCCAAGGCGCTGAGGAATTAAAAAGTTGCGACCATAACCTGGTTTCACTTTTACTAATTCACCCTCTTTACCGAGTTTGTTTACATCCTGTGTGAGTATAATTTCCATGGTCGTAGGCTATTTAAAAAGATCAGTTACATAAGGCAACAAGGCAAGCTGACGGGCGCGTTTAATCGCCTGAGTCACTTTGCGCTGATACTTCAAACTGTTTCCGGTGAGACGGCGAGGAAGAATTTTCCCCTGCTCGTTTAAAAAGTTCATCAAAAATTCGGTCTCCTTGTAGTCAATGTATTTTATACCGTACTTCTTAAAGCGACAGTATTTTTTCGGACGAACAAGTTGCTTTTGCGTGGTAAGATATTTAATATCTTTTCCTTTTGCTTTTGGGAATGCCATGTTTTAGCCGATGGTTTGGGTTTGTGATTCAGTTCTGTTCTTTCTCTCTTTTCCAACCAGGCCTGCTCTGCGCTTATCGTTGTACTCAATGCCGTACTTATCCAAAGCAGTGGTTAAAAAACGCAAAATGTTTTCATCGCGCTTGTATTCCACTTCTAATTTGGCAATCGCCTGAGTATCTACCTTAAACTCAATAATGTAGTAGATGCCATTCGACTTAGCCATGATAGGATAAGCTAACTGCTTAAGTCCCCAATTGCGCTCCTCGACGATTGTAGCGTCATGGTCCTGGAGGAGTTTCTTGTACTTTTTAACCGCTTTGTTCACATCATCTTCACTGAGAATCGGCGAAAAAATGATGACGGTTTCGTAGTTGTTAATCATGAATTTATGGGTATGATTTTTTTAGGGGACGGCAAAGATATACAAACACGCAAAACCGCCAACTGTTGAAGATATTTTCTTTTAGAATTATTAACTCTCAAAACTATTATGTCGAACTATTTGGGCGCGTCACCATTTTTTTTGATTACAAAAAATGCTGTCATGCTTTTCGTTTCAATCTTTTTTTGAGATACAAAAAAAGGATTTACACTCCAATCATTCACGCAAGCACCGCTGTTCCGCCATTGTAGGTGTTACACACTTTCATTTCATAATACGACCGCGTCCTTATGAGGTATTTTCACCTACAAGCAAAAGCAATTAATGGAAACTGGCTGTTACACCTGAAGAATACAAATACACAACTTTCAAATTTTATGAGACAGGAAATGATGATTGGAAATTTCTCGCTAACTATGCAGACCACTATTACAACTGATGTACTTCTTTGACTTTACAATAGCTAATTTACCCGCTGGAGAAAACACCAAGCAAGGGCGAGCTAATGTTAATTTTGCAAGAGCAGAAAAGAGGAACACCAACAAGAACGGAAAATATGTTTCTGGTGTTTATTTTATAAAAATTGAATTGAACAGAGTTTCTTATGAGAATTATAAATTAGTAGTTATAAAATAGATCTGGTGAAAAGGATAGGAATTTTTTCATTTTTCTTATTTTCAACTTGCAGCTTTTGTTTAGCACAAAACGAAGCAAATTGGTGGTATTTTGGTGATTCCTGTGGACTACATTTTTCTACTGGAAATCCGCAATGCTTGATGGATGGGCATTTATCCTCACTTAATGGATGCGCCTCAATCTCAGATTCTAATGGTAATTTGCTTTTTTATTCAAACGGATACAAAGTTTGGAATAGAAATCATGAAGTAATGAGTAATAGTGATAGCTTGTTCAACTATTCAATTACTACTAACTACCATGATATTGCGCTTTATTGGGGTTCTCCTTCTAATAGCGGGATATTGATATTAACCATTAATGGACACTATTTTCTAATCCACAATAATACTTTAGCACAATATGACATTTTGGGTTTTGATACAATATTTAAAGGAATTTATGTCTCAGAAATTGATATGTCGCAAGCGAGTGGATTGGGAGATGTCGTTTCATTTAAAAAATTATATTCTTATCCAACTAATAGTGTCGGAGGTCTTTTGTCAGAATCTATTGGAGCTGTCAGGCATGGCAATGGTAGAGATTGGTGGTTAAATGGCCACCAAATTGACCCTGATTCTACTAACAGATTTTATGAGTTTCTTATAACTTCAGACAGCATATTTGGTCCATTTTATCAGGATATTGGAAACAAAAATTATTGGAGTGGAGGAGGATCAAAATTTGATTTCAATAGGAATGGTAATAAATTGCTAGCTACTGAATGTCCGGGAATTGTCGATGTTTTTGATTTTAATAGATGCAGTGGACAACTAAGTAATGAAGTTGACCTGTCTGTAATAACTCAAAATGGAGGTATTGAAAACAATAGGATATATGGTGCAAGTTTTAGTCCTAGTGGTGAATTAATTTATTACAATACTTGGAAATATTTAATCCAGATACATCCCAAACTAGGTGAAACCGGGACTTACGAAAGGGATACTATCTGGCAAAATCCAGATTTTATAAATATAAATAATTGTACCGGAGGAAGTAATAATTGTATAATAACAGGTAATGAGCAATTAGCTCCAAATGGGAAAATATACATTGCGAGCACTAACTATTTCTTACCTGATTCAACTTATTTAGTGCCACTGACAAATTTTAATACAAATTTGAGCGTGATAAACAACCCTGATTCTATAAGCATAGCATGTGATTTTCAACCGTGGGTAATTAATCTTTGTGGTAAGAGAGATTTGCTTAGTTTACCACAAATGCTTAATTATAGTTTGAGTGCTTTAGATGGAAGTAGTTGTGATTCATTAGGATTGGGGGTAAACAATAGACAATTAGTTTCTTTAATAAACATCTATCCAAATCCTGCAAATAATGAATTAACCATTGAAGTGCTGAATGGAATAGCCCCAAAGCAAATTGAAATTACGAATTCAAGTGGTGTAATAGTGGTGAAACTCAAACAAACAAAACCTAACCAGCAGGTAAATATTAAATCACTTGCAGGTGGATTATATTTTGTGAAGGTTTACATGAAGGATGGAAGTGTAACAGTTATGAAATTCGTTAAGAATTAATCCGCTTATGGTAGTGGCTTTTATGTTTATCTGGCGCGCCTGTTCAATCACCAGTTTCTTGCTTATCATTCCTTTCATGGGCATTTGTTTTTTTAATGAAAAGGTTTTAGTTCTTTAAAGAGTGTTTTTTTTATCAGCAGAATTTATTTTTAAAATAATCAGTACTTCTTCCATTATAATAAGTAATGCGACCATAACAATTTGTCTTGCCTACAGAACAAACTGTATTCATGGCATAACAGATTGTATGTAGTGCCGTACAATTTGTACCTGTTACACTCCAAATTGTAAGTATTAAATTACCAACTTAACTGATGCAGTTACTTTTCATGTTCATGATGGGCAAAACAAAACCCCTCCGATGCACCGAAGGGGTTTTGTTTTAATTAAAATGTTAATTAATGGTTATTTTATATCGTAAAAAGAAAAGCATGAAATTATTTCCGATAAAAACAAAAAAGAAAGACATATCGTCTGAATTAAAAAAGGAAATTGTTCATCTCGTCAGAAAAAATGGAGTGGAACACCTCTTGAGATTTAGCGAACCATAAAACAAAAACAAACAACATGACTTACTTAAAAGTGAATCCAAGATTTCAAGGAACAAAATCATTTGAAAATTACTTCGAAGATTTTTTCCGCCCCAATCAAACCTTCAATAAAGAAGGAAGAAACTTTCCTCCCGTAAATGTTTCTGAAACAAAAGACAAGTACTCAATTGAATTGAGTGCCCCCGGCAGAACCAAAAGTGATTTCAACATCAACATCAATGGCAATCTGTTGGAAATTTCTTCTGAACAAAAACAGGAAGTGAATAACGAAAATGAAAACTACACCCGTGTTGAGTTCAAACTGTCAGCATTCAGCCGCACATTCACTTTACCCGAAACGGTAAACGCTGAAAAAATCACAGCCGAATACACCGACGGTATTTTAAAACTAACGCTTCCCAAAAAAGAAGAAGCAAAATCACAAGGGCCAAAAAAAATAACGATAGCTTAATTGAGGGATTAGGTTTTGGTTTAGGTTGGAAATAGCCGCAGAGAGAAATCGATGCGGCTTTTTCTTTTCAGTTAAAGTGTAACAGAAATATAATTAAAGTGAATTCACCATTCACAAACTATCCGGCAAAGCCATCACTGCATTTCGTGTTCCTTCATCAACTGTAATTGAATGCTCGTCCATATGTTTTATTTGAGCAAGCGCATCCCTTTTATTTTTTGTATCCAGATAAGCTTTTAATAAATTATTGTTTACTGTTCTGTCGGCAGGCAATATCTCGAGTGCTTTTTTCAGATTCGCTATCATGGCGGGCATATCATTTTCCTTATAAGCAATATACCCAAGGTCAAAATAATTTTCACTGAAAGTAGGAGAAACCTTAATCTCTTCGTTTAATAATTTTTTCGCTGTCTTATAGTCGCCCTGCTTCTCATAAATCAACTTGGCAAGAAAATATCGCGTATACATCTGTGTCGAATCCAATTCAAAAGCTTTCTTAAAATACTTTATGGCCTCATCTTCTTTTGATTTATAAACCAATCTAACCCCCAGCATTTTAGTAGCATAAGCCGAACTCGGTGAATCCTGTACTGCCTTGGTATAAAAAGAAATTTCATCATTAAAATATCCCATATAGTTAATGGTCATAATTGAAAAAAGAATAAGCAATGCACCATACAAATATTTCGATGCATTAGAAAATAGTCTTAATAAAACAGGAAGTGCCTCTCGTGTAACTAATAACATTCCAATCAACGGAATATAAAGCCGGTGTTCATACAACGCATCATTAATTTTTTTCGGAACGAAGAAGAACGGAAAGATGAAAAGTATAAACCAACCCAACCCAAACAATATCATTTTCATATTTCGGTTTTTATTGAGCGCAATAAGTATTAATAATCCGAGAATTGAAATAATTCCGAACAGATAAGTTGTATCTGCAATCATAGGGAACACGGTGAGATTAAAAGGAAGAAACAGTTTACCGATATATTGAACCAATCCCGGAATGCGTTCAAGCGCTACACTGACTGTTACACTTAACGACTGGTCGGCTTGTTTCGGATCTATCACCCTGCTTCGTAAAGCATACCATAGAATTAATTCAAATATCCAGAAAGAATAAAGAATAAGAAATTCCTTTTTGAATAAATCTTTCCGATTAAAAACAATCAGATAAAGAATAGTTGCGATTGGAATAAAAACAGCCGTCTCTTTTGTAAACAAGGCCAAAAGCAAAAAAAACAATTGCCAGAAAAGATGTTTCCCCTTTTTTGTTTCAATATATTTTATGAAGTGCAGAAAATAAGAGAGCACAAAAACCGAAAGCATTAAATCATTTCTGCCCGGTATCCACGCAACCGCCATTGTTAAAACCGGATGAACTGCATAAACAGCCGACCAAATTAATGCCGCGGTTTTACTGAACGAAAACTTTTGCAATACTTTAAACAAGAGTGTTACACTAACAATGTGTAAAATAATTTCAACAAAATGTGCAAGTCGTAAAGCATTGTTGTAAAAATTATCTTGCGAAAACAGAAAGAGAAACTGCCGTTCTAAAATGAAAGTGATTCTGAATAGCGGTCGGTAATAAATATCCTTTTCCATAAACAAACCACTTGAGAATGCTTTAAAAATATTGGAGAAGTGTTCGTTCTCAGGCCCCTTGTCAAGCATGAAAACAGTATCATCCAGATAAGTATAACTCAATGAAAGACTGCGGACATAAACAATAAAAATCAATATTGAAAGAAGTGTTACAGCATACTTTGTGTACCACGGTTCATTAAAATCTATTTGCTTATAAGGTTTTTTCTTTACTGACTCAGCAACTTGTTTTTTACTCACAGATAAAATGTTTGACAGTACTAATTAATTTGAAAATTTACCGTAGTAATTAAATGGAGTGATGGCCATCAGTTTTTCTCTCACAGCTTCTGTTACATCAAGTGATTGTATGAACGAATGAATTTCCTTCCGGGTGATATGCTCGCCCTTGCGGGTGAGTTCTTTTAACTTTTCATACGGCTCAGGAAATAGTTCACTTCTTAAAATTGTTTGAATTGCTTCTGCAACAACTGCCCAGTTATTTTCTAAGTCGGCATCAATTTTTTCTTTGTTCAATAAAAGTTTATTCAACCCTTTCTCAATTGACTTTAATGCAATGAGTGTATGTGCAAACGGAACTCCGATATTTCGCAACACAGTGCTGTCAGTTAAATCGCGCTGCAATCTTGAGATAGGAAGTTTAGCTGCAAAATGTTCAAACAATGCATTCGCTACTCCTAGATTTCCTTCAGCATTTTCAAAATCAATCGGGTTTACTTTATGCGGCATTGCTGATGAGCCAACTTCACCTTTCTTAATCTGCTGCTTAAAATAATCTAATGAAACATAACTCCACATATCTCGGCACAGGTCGAGCAGAATTGTATTTATTCTTTTCAGTGCATCAAACTGTGCGGCCATGTTGTCGTAATGCTCAATCTGAGTAGTAGGATAGGAGCGATGCAATCCGAGTGTAACAGTCACAAATCTGTGTGCCCACTCATGCCAGTCCGTTTTAGAATATGAAACAAAATGTGCATTCATGTTTCCTGTTGCGCCACCGAATTTCGCACTGTGCTTAATAGCCACTAACTGATCTTTCTGTTCAATCAATCGGTTAACAAAAACATACAATTCTTTTCCAAGTAGTGTTGGTGTTGCAGGTTGCCCGTGAGTGCGCGCAAGCATTACTATATCTTTCCATTCATCACTTCTTTTTTTCAGCAATTCAATAATACCAGCGAGCGTCGGAATCATTGTTTGTTGCAATGCTTCTTTTATTGAAAGTGGAACAGCAGTGTTATTTATATCCTGACTTGTTAATCCGAAATGAATAAACTCTTTGTACTCACTTAGATTTAATTTATCGAAATGATTCTTTAAAAAATATTCAACCGCCTTCACATCATGGTTAGTTGTTTTCTCAATTTCTTTTATTGCAGTTGCATCTGCTTCTGACAAGTTCCTGTAAATATTCCTGAGTGCTTCAAACTGTTTTTCGTCAATAGAAGAAAGCTGCGGCAATGGTATTTCGCGAAGCGCAATAAAATATTCAACTTCCACAAAAACGCGATAACGAATAAGGGCATACTCGCTGAAATAATTAGATAATGATTCTGTCTGACGAAAATATCTTCCGTCGACAGGCGAGATAGCAGTTAGATTGTTTAATGTTGGCATTAATGGGTTTTAAATTGTCGCGACTAAAATAACAGTTGAAATTTAAGTATCTTAAATTCATAACACCAATTACTGTTTAATACATTTTTTTTAAAGAATCTGATTCTACCGTTAAATTCAATTGCATGAAAAACAAACCGCACATTATCCTCAATGGTAAATTCATTTTTCTTTCTGCACTGCTGCCTTTATCATCAAAAAAATAAAAATTCATTCATCAGAACCGATGTGTAATCAATCAAAACACTAAATCTGAAAATTTTCCGTTATTCGCTAAAGTAAAATTCCAGCGTATTGAAAATTAAGTTTTTAGTTCTGTTTGTGTTTGCGGCGCAACTGTTACACGCGCAGAACTATTCGTTTCCCATGCTTAACGAGGTAATGATTTATAAAGTCAATCATGCCATCTACTGGGATTACCACGATGCCAATTACTGGGACGAAGGCGAGCAGAGTGTTTGTGTAGGCAAAGTTTTTTCGCTTCGTGCTATCGGCTGTGATTCGCTATGGATGCGGAACCCGAACCGCATTTATGAAAAAACTGATTCGGTAGTTTTAAAAATTGCTGATGATGTATATAACAAATTCCATTTTATAAGTTTCGAAATGATTTACATTCCATCCACCGGCGAACCTGTAACAGTTCAGAACACAGGCAATGCCTTTAACGAAGAGTCGTTAAAAGCAATTAACAATTTTAAACCCGGCGATTACATTGTGCTGCGCAAAGTGTATGTGGCCGACAATAAACTCGGACTTATAAGATCGATGAATTCGGTTATCATGAAATTCTGATTTCCTGAAATCAAAAATCAAGGGCTTTTGATGGCCATGTATCCTATTTATATTTAAAACCGTAGGAGGGAAGCATGAAAAGGATGGCAGTCATACTTTTATTATCTTTTGTTGCTTTTAGCTCGTGTACTAAAACATATACCTGCAATTGCAAAGGCATGACCAAGAGCGATATTATTTTTACTACAACTGTTACAGGTAAAAACGCCAACGATGCGCAAAGCGAATGTTTGGGTTACGAAACTACAACAACTGTTTGCATACTAAGTGAACAACCGAAAAGGTAAAGACTGTTACAGCAGAATATTTGTAACAGTATCATCAAATCAACAAATTATCAAATTACCAAATCTCAATTCCAGCGTCCACCCGACGAAAATACTTTTTTATAATACGGGTCGTCGAGACTGCTGATTGTTACACCATACTTTACACTTGCATGAACGAACATATTATTGGTAAGATATAAACCTACATGCGATATCTGCCCGTGTTTAATTCTAAAAAAAACCAAATCGCCCTGAACCAGATTTTCTTTTTTCACTCTCTCGGTTTCAGCATACATTGATTTTGAACCCCGTGTAAGTTGTTTGTTATATACAGTTGTTAAAACAGTGCAGACAAAACCACTGCAATCAATCCCATTCTTTGTGTTACCGGCATATTTATATGGGACATTCCACCATTCGTCAATCACCT
Organism: Chitinophagales bacterium; assembly: GCA_038326325.1. Classification (GTDB taxonomy): domain Bacteria; phylum Bacteroidota; class Bacteroidia; order Chitinophagales; family UBA10324; genus UBA10324. The sequence continues at coordinate 191,426 of JBBQJW010000002.1, forward strand.
CAAACAGCTTTTCGTTTTTTAAATCAGTAGCTGTTACACCTAAAATATCCGCGTATTTTTTCATCAAAGTAGAAGTGTAAACATTCTCATTATGGTTAACAGAGAGTTTAACATTTTCCTTTTCAGAAGAAAGAGCTGTTGGGCTTTTGGTTGAAAGTTTTTCGATTGGTGTTTTATTGCGCGGAACTGTTACAGTATTGGTCGCAACGATTTTAGAAGAAGTGCTGCACGATTGCAATTGCATTGAAACAAATGCAAGCATCAAAAAAGAGAAAGAAGAATTAAGAAAGAATTTTTTTGAATGCATTGGCAATGTTATTCAGCTGGTCGCTGGCGGTGATGTTATAGTTGGTTTTGTTTTTTAGAGCAAGATTTCCTGCAAGCCCGTGCAAATATACACCCATGATAGCGGCTTGTTCCGATGTGTAACCCTGCGCCAGAAAAGCCGAAATAATTCCGGTGAGCACATCGCCGCTTCCGCCTTTCGCCATTCCCGGATTTCCTGTTGGATTAAAATAAATTTTTCCTTCAGGGGTTGCGATACATGTGTAAGCACCTTTCAAAACAATAATCATTTTATGTTTTGCTGAAAGTTCTTTCAGATTTTCGATGCGCACAAATGGATTAAGGAATTTCCCGAACAACCGTTCAAACTCTTTCGGGTGCGGTGTGAGAATAGAATTCATAGGCACATATTCCAACCAACCTTTATTGAGCGATAAAATATTTATTGCATCAGCATCAATCACCATCGGTTTTCTGTAACGGCTCAAAAGATTTATAAATGCCTGTTGCGTTAGTGTCTCAATCCCGATTCCTGAACCAATACCAATAGTAGAATAGGTTTCTACCGAAGGAATTTTAGTGACCATGTTTTCGTGCTCATCCAATGTGAGCATTACATCAGGCAATCCGGTTTGTAAAATATTATTTCCGATTCGCGGAATGTGTGCAGTCACTAATCCTGCTCCCGATTTTAAACATGCTGTGGCGCAAAGCAGAGCAGCGCCCATTTTTCCGGCTCCTCCTGCAACAATCAGTGCGTGACCGAATGTTCCTTTGTGATCGAATTTTTTCCGCGGGCGAATAATTTTTCGCACATCTTTTTCCTGTAACAGATATTGTGAAGTCTGAACTTCAGAAATGAAAGATTGATTCAACCCGATGTTCAGTGTTTTCCAATCACCAACATATTCGTAATTCTCTGCGAAGAAGAAACCCAACTTCGGCAATTCAAAAGTGTAAGTGAAATCAGCCTGTATTGCTGCCCCTGTTACAGGTGAATCGGCAAACATACCCGAGGGAATATCAACAGCAACTGTAACAGATTTGTGTTCGTTAATATATTTCACTAATGCTTCAGCTATTCCGGCAAGTGGTCTTGTTAATCCGGTTCCGAACAACGCATCAATCACAATATCTCTTTGTTGAATAGGAGGGAAGTTCGCATCAGTGATATAGTGTAACGGAATTTTATTTTTCTTCTTCAGTCTTTCTTCATTCAAAATAAAATCGTCCGAAAAAGAAAAATCACTTTGCAGAATATAAACCTGAACTTCATAATTCCGTTTTGAAAGCAACCGCGCAATGGCTAAACCATCGCCACCATTATTTCTGGGACCGCAAAATATTTTTACAGGTTTCGAATCAGAAAAACTGTTGCAGTATTGTTTCGTGAATGCCTTTGCGGCGCGCCCCATCAAATCAATACTGCTGATAGGTTCGTGTTCAATAGTAAATTTATCTGCTTCGCGAATTTGTGCCGCGCTCAATATTTTTTTCACAGAATCCGTTTTATAAACCGAAGTTGATGCGAGTAAGATTTTTTCTCCTTGTTATAAATTCCGTAATGATCCAAAACATCAATGCGCACACGACCGCTTGCATGTATGATTCGATTTTTACTGAGCACAATCCCGACATGAATAATTTTTCCTTCATCGTTTTTAAAGAATGCTAAATCTCCGGTTCGTGCTTCATCAACAAAATTGACAAGCAATCCCTGATCCGCCTGCTGATATGCATCGCGGCGCAGACGAGCACCAAGCATTTTAAAAACCACTTGCGTGAACCCGCTGCAATCAATTCCCCAGATGCTTCTTCCTCCCCACAGATAAGGGGCGTTCAGATATTTTGTCGCGAGTTCTTCAATAGCAGTTTCGGTATGTTCAAGTGAAGAAGTGCTCAATGCATTTCCATCAAACGAAAATTCATCCGCACCTAATTTGAATTTATTTTTTTTGAATTGTGGTAATGATGAACCGAGCGTTATCACCTGTTTCCCTAATGAAGAATTGACTGTTACAGCTAAGTCGTTGCAGAAAAAAATGTTTTTATCTTCTTCATCAATATCTGAAAATGTTGCCGGATGAATTGATGAAGCATCTATCCATCCGATATAACTATCCCAATGCAATTGCACTTTCACCCACTTGGGTTGAGCATCTAAAATTTCAAAACCTTCACCGAACAATAACTGCGAAACGATCTCTGATTTATCAGAGGGTTCACTATGTACAGGTACTAAAGCAAGAGGACAAATTCCAAATGACACAATCTTTATATTTTAGTGCGAAGATAACTGAGAATAAAAAACCTGTTCTTTCGTTCTGTAACGGTTATACACTAACTTGCGCCGATAATTGATTGCGTAATACAATAAATTCTTTGTTGACAATTTATGAAAATAGATTTTTTAGTAAATGCAGATAGAGTAATTTTAATTTTGAAATAGTTTAGATGAGAAAACTTTTACAACTCACTTTTATTATTCTTCTTTTTTCCTGCAGCAAAATATTTGCTCAGCAAGCTAATTTTACCTATGCTTCAACTCCATCGGGTTCCGCTTATTGCGAGGGTGTAACAGTTATTTTTACTTCAACATCAACTGGCGCAACAAGCTGGCATTGGAATTTTGGACCAAATGCAATTCCTGATACATCTAATCAACAATTTCCGGGAATAGTAAATTTTCCAACTTGCACATTTCCGCCAGGTACTAATAATGTTACATTAACAATAAATGGCGGGGGTAGTGCTAATTTAATTAAAACAATAAATGTCCCTATTTATTGTAATCCTACAGCTTGTTTCACTGTTCCTTTTCCGAATCAGTGTGCTAATACTCCATTTAATTTTAGTAGCAGTTGTTCAACAGTTGGAGGCGGCTCTTCTTCATTAAGTTATGTGTGGGATATGGGAAATGGACAACAATTGAACAGTGCCAACCCTTCTTATACTTATCCAGGAGCAGATACAGGATGTTTTACAGTTTCTTTAATTGTAACAAACAATCATGGCTGTACAGCATTTACTCAACAGCAACAGGCTGTTTGTATTGCCCCACCACCTGTTTTTCAAATTTCATATACCACCTCTACAACATGTCTTGCGTCATTGCCTGTAACATTTTGTGCGACTCCTGTTACAGGCGGAAACCCTCCGTATACATATTCATGGAGTTTTCCAGGTGGAAATCCAACTACATCCAATACACCATGTCAAATAGTAAATTATACAACAGGAAGTTATAGTGTTACATGTGTTGTAACAGATGCAAGTGGTTGCTCCACTACTCAAACAATTTCTAACATTGTTAATGTCGGAAATAATTCTACTTCAATAATTCTGAGTCAAGATACCATTTGCATTGGGCAATGCGTGAATGTTTCTACTGCTCCAGCATCTTCTTATTCATGGCAAATATTTCCAAACACTTGTGTTACCCCAAATACTATTCAAACAACTCAAACCGTTGATTATTGTTTTACTTGTCCCGGTACTTATATTGATTCTTTACATTCTGTTGTAAATGGTTGTCCGGTAAAAGCCGGTGCCACAATTCATGTTTTTGATAAACCGGTTGCCTGTATTAGCATAACAAGCAACCCACCATCGTGTTCATTTCCACAAACAGTTAATGTTAGTTATTGTGGTCCGCCAACTGTTCCGGGCTATCAGTATTTATGGAGCTTCCCTGGTGGTAATCCTTCATCATACATTGGTACAAGTGTAAATCCAAATCCACCAAATGGCGGAGCGGTTACTTATAACTCATGCGGACATTTTTCAATTGCATTACATGTAATCGGATTTGCGGGATGCGATTCGTCTATTGCTTTGAATGATACAGTTAAAATTGATTGTCCTCATGCCTGTTACACTATTTCACCTTTACCATTACCAGGACATTATTGTGCACCTTTAACTTTAAATTATAACGCTAGCTGTAGTACAGGTAATCCTACACAATATTTATGGTGTGTTACTCCTGTTTCGTCTCCACCCTGTACCACCTATTCTAATCTTGGACCTACCCCAACTCTTAGTTTTCCGACCGAAGGTTGTTACAATGTGAAATTAAAAATTATAAATCAACAGGGGTGCCTGGATTCAACAACAAATTTATTTCCCGGTGGCCCTATTTGCGTAGGCAGTCAAATTACACCGTGTTTTACAGCAGACCCTGTTGTTACATGTGCTCCAGTACCGGTACAATTTACAAATTGCACTCTTGATTCAAATGGTATTGCTGGTGGACCGGGATTTACACCTTGTACTATTTTCGAATGGAACTTCGGTGATGGGCCTGGTATTCAATCAACTGTATTTAGTCCACTGCACCTTTATACTGATACTGGTTTGTTTGATGTAATGCTTGTTGTAAATAATTGCGGTTGTCGCGATACTTTAATTTTGCTTAATTATATTACAGTCTATCCGCCGATTCCTTCTTTGCATTTCACCATTGACTGTGCAACACCAAATATTGTTTTTTTTGATGCTTCAAATAGTGTTGGCGCAGATACATATACTTGGACTTTTCCAGGCGGGAATCCAAGTAGCTCTAACAGCCCAACGCCTACTGTAACATACCCAATGCCATTATCAAATGCTTCATATACAGCAAAAGTTAAAGTTTGTAATGCTGCTTCGGGATGTTGTGATTCATTAACTGTTACAGTATTAATTAGAAATTTACAATTACTTGCTAATATTGATACCTCAGTTTGCTATCCTGAAACTTCTGTTGTTGTAGATAGTTCTCTTGGTGCATTTTTTTATCAATGGACTTTTTTTGATTTGTGTAATAATAGTGTTCCATTGCCTGCCTTAACTAGCACTCTTCGAGGGTATTCTACTACTACAAACTATGGAGCAATTACATGGCCGGGACCTGGCAGGTACCATGTTAAGTTAAGAATTCAGGATATTAATACTTGTCTTGATTCTGCTGAATGGAATGTATCAGTACATGGACTTTATCCCGGATTCTGGGGTGCTCCATTAAGTGGATGTGCTCCTTTTAACACCACATTTCATGATACAACAAATGCGAATTGCGTTTCAATTCCTGTGTCATATAAATTAAATTTTGGAGATGGGATAAGTTCACCTTTTACTCCCGCAGGACAACCAATTATTCATACCTATGCAACAAATGGAAGTTACACTGTTATAGAAACAGTCGTAGACCAATGGCAGTGCCAATCTGTTGATTCAACTGTCGCTTATGTAAATTCTCAAACCCCAACGGTTAATTTTAATGTTGCTGATTCTAGCATATGTTTAGGAACTCAAGAGTGTTTTAATAATAATACAACGGGAATAAACTTAAGTTATGTGTGGAATTTTGGAGATGGAGATACTTCACATGCTGCTTTTCCGTGTCATACTTATTTAAGTACCGGCACCTATACTGTTACACTTGTAGCAACAGATCAGAACGGTTGTAAAGATTCTTTGGTTAGAATTAATTATATAATTGTGGGCCAGGTAAATGTTGATTTTTTTGTGACTGATTCTGTTTCAACCTGTCCACCTCTAGCAGATACTTTTTTTGTAAACCCATATATTCCAAATGGATGCAGGGATTATTACTGGAGTTTTGGAGACGGCGCCTATTCAGCTCTTGATACACCTTTTCATATTTATGGTTTTCCCGGAGCATTTACTGTAACACTTATTGTAACTGACAATTGTCTTGGTTGTTCTGATACAATTACAAAATTGAATTATATAAATATTGCGGGACCGTTTTCAAACCCGACTGCAACACCTGATACTGTATGTGCGCCTCAATTAGTCTTCTTTGATTTGAGTCCTACAAACTCAGTTAGTTTTCTTTGGGATTTTGATGATGGAACACCTTTGTTTTCAGGTTTATCTGCTGTTAGTCATTTGTATACTGTTGAGGGAATTTACTACCCAAGAGTTCAACTCTCAGACGGATTGCCTAATGGATGTACTTATTTCAGATCAATTGATACAATTGTTGTGGTAATTCCTCATCCTGGATTTATATCAAGTACTAATGATTTATGTAGTAACGGAGTGGTTTCATTTATAGATACATCAAATGCTTTAGGGGGAATATTAAGTTATTTATGGAATTTTGGTGACCCACTTAGCACACCACTTGATACTTCAACTTTGCAAACTCCTCCACCTCACAATTATTCAGGTTTTGGTGATTTTATAGTTTCTCTAACGATAACGACTCACGGAGGATGTCAAGCAATTGCAAAAGATACTATTCATGTTACCGCTGCACCAATTGCAAATCCAATCGCACCATTAACAGGAATCTGTTTGGGCGATTCAACCCATTTTACAGGTACCACTACAGGACCAGCAGCTGTTTGCAATGTTCTTTGGAATTTTGGAGTAACGCCAACTGTAACAAGTACTCTTATAAATCCGGCTTTTCTTTATTCTTCCCCTGGGGTTTATACCGTCACCTTTATTGCGTATGGGTGTAACGGTTGTAATGACACATCAGTTCTTGCCATAACAGTTAACCCGTTACCAACGGCAAATGCAGGACCGGATCAAACAATTTGTTTCGAGGATACAACTCTTTTAATTGGAAGCGGAGGGGTTAGTTTTATCTGGAGTCCTGGAATTTCTCTTTCAGACCCAATTAATGATTCAACATTGGCATTTCCTTTTGGAACAACAACATATACTTTAATAGTTACTGATGTTTCAGGTTGTAAAGATACTGATGACCTTGTCCTTACAATTACCCAACCCCCTTTAGCAATCATTTCTGCAGGGGATACTATTTGTCCCGGAGACCCTTTTACTTTAACAGCAAGTGGGGGAACAACTTATCATTGGAACACAGGAGAAACTACATCATCAATTACTGTAACACCAGGAGTTACTACCACTTACACTGTAACTGCTTCTGTAGGAACTTGCAGTGATGATACTTTTGCAATTGTAGTTGTTAATCCATTACCGGCTGCTAATGCAGGAAACCCTGCAGAATTTTGTTTTGGTGACTCTACTCAATTAAATGGAAGCGGTGGAATTTTATTTTCATGGAGCCCAGGAAATTCACTTTCTGACAGTATTGTTTTTAATCCGATGGCAAATCCTACGATTACTACAACTTATACTTTAACTGTAATAGATTCTTTAGGTTGTAAGAATAAAGATTCAGTTGTTATAACTGTTCACCCTCTACCGATTATTAATGCGGGTATAGACAAGAAAATTTGTTCCGGTACCTGTACTCAATTAAATGTTACAGGGGCTATTTCGTATGCATGGTCTCCACCTTTAGGATTGCTTAATGATTCAATTCCAAATCCAATCAGTTGTCCTTCTGATACTATTATGTATTTTGTTTCAGGAACTGATGTTTATGGGTGTGTAGGCAATGACTCAATAAAATTGTTTGTTCTCTTTCCATTTACAGTTCAATATCCAAATGATACTTGTTATTGTATTGGTGAATCTTCTAAGCTTTGCGCAATTTCAACCACTCAAAGTACCTATAAATGGAAACCTCCATATGGTTTAGATTCCACGACAGTTTCATGCGCAACAGCTTCACCAAGTGTAACAACTACTTATACAATTTATGTTTCAGATTCCATCGGTTGTTATGCTGATACCGGGGATGTAGTGATATGTATTTATTCATTACCCTCAGTTGTTGCAAGTCCGGATGTTACAATTTTAGTTGGAACAATTGCCGATTTAACTGCTTATAATTCATCGAACCCTGGTACCGGAACTTTACTATGGTCGCCTGATTCAACTTTAAGCTGTTACACTTGTGAAAACCCTGAAGCTACTCCGTTGCAAACCACAACCTACATTGTTGAGTTGACTGATTTACATGGTTGCAAGGATGAGGATACCACAGTGGTAAAAGTTTATTGTAATGACAATGTGCTTTTTGTTCCGAATGCATTTACTCCAAATAATGATGGTAAAAATGATTACTTCCATTTAGATGGAAAGGGAATTGCTAAATTAAATTACTTAAGAATTTTTAACCGATGGGGACAATTGGTTTTCGAAACAACTGATTTTAATGCAGTATGGGACGGCAAAGTGAATGGAAAGAAAAGCGAGCCCGAAGTTTTTGATTACCTGCTTGAAGCTATTTGCAGCACCGGGGAAACCATCAGAAAGCAAGGAAATATTACTTTAATCAGATGACAACTCGATTAAAATCTTTCTTACTAATACCAATTCTGCTTTTCACTAATAATTTGAAAGCGCAGGACATACATTTTTCTCAATTCAATACTACCCCCTTATTACAGAACCCTGCCAATGCAGGATTTTTTAATTGCGATTATCGATTAGTTGCCAATTACAAAAATCAATGGAGGAGTGTTACAGTTCCTTACACTACTTTTCACGCATCAGGTGATATCCGGAAACTTCCAAAAGGAAAAAATAAAAATTTAGTTGGATTGGGATTGGATGCTTCTGTTGATAAAGCCGGCGATTCAAAATTTACCACAACTCAATTTGGAATTGCTGGAAGTGTGCATAAAGCATTAGATAGATTTAGTCATCATTATTTAGGTGGAGGGGTAATGCTCGGAATTACCTCTGCAAATATTGATTATACAAATCTTGTTTTTAGTGATCAATACTTCGCTTTTCATTCTTTACTCCAAACAGCTGAAAATACTAGTTTTAGAACATTAAATTATTTTGATTTATCTGCTGGTGCTGCTTATAATTTTATTCCTCCAAGTTTTCAAAATAGCTTTTCAATGGGATTAGCTGTTTATCATATTAATAAACCTAGAAAGACTTTTACAGGCGACGATAGTTCAAGGGTTTTCAGGAAACTAATTTTTAATGTGGGAGCTAATCTTCATGCAAGTTCAAGGTTTGAATTCTATCCTAAATTTCAATATGTCTTACAGGGCCCGAATCATGAATTGTTGATGGGAGGTTTTATAAGAGTTGATCTGGATAAAATGCAAAATAGCAAGTATGGTGTTTACCTTGGTTCATGGTATAGATTAAAAGATGCTTTAATTATTGTAACTCGTTTTGATGTAGATAAAATGAGTTTTGCGTTTAATTATGATTTGAATCTATCGCTGCTTTCTGACGCGAGTAATACAAAGGGTGGTCCTGAACTTTCAATTATTTATATCGGATGCATTCCTCATTTCAATAAGAAGGTTGTTTATTGTCCGAGATTTTAAATTCTTAAAAAAATAAATTGTGATTTTTTAAGGCAATCTGTAATTGCGAAAATATTTTATCGAACCAAAGTTATATTTCCCTTTAAATATTCTGAGATGGTATTTACTAAATCAGACTTCGAATAATTGAGTTCATAAACATAAACATCAATAGGTTGATCAACCCCCTGAAATTTTCCATCCCATGGTAAATCCGGATTAACTGATGAAAATACTTCTTGCCCCCAACGATTGAAAATATGTAATTCGAAATTGGTTAAAATGCAATCGTGTAAAATTCTGTAGCGATCATTATGACCATCCTGATTTGGAGAAAAAGCAGTTGGAATATGAAGACAGGCATCACAATTCTGATAATAAACCTGAACTTCATCTTCTAAGATTCCACAATAATTTGAAACTGTTACACTATATTTTCCTTCTGTATTTATTTCAATGTTAGAGTCAGTACTTCCCGTATTCCACTGATAAACACCTTCCGGCTGTGTAACATCCAAGAGTAATTTTTCTCCTCTGCATAATAAAGTATCAGTTATTCCCAAATATAATTGAAGGGTTAATTTTTTTACTTTGATTGTATCGGTAAGAGAAGCACAAAAATTATGTTGTGTAACATAATATATTCCGGTAGTATCAATTGTGTATGTTGAATCAGTGCTTCCGTCTTGCCACAAAAAGTCTCCATCTTCCAATGATAAATTGTATGTCAATTTCTGATCATTGCATATTGTTGTGTCATTTCCAAAAACATAAAAAGGATATGGTAGAATATTAATGTTCATAGTATCACTTGCAGTTCCACACTCGTTTGAAATTATAACCCAATTTGCACCTTCTTGTGATAAAGTATTAAAGGGAAACGATGAACCATCTTGCCATAAGTAAAGGCAATCAGGACAAGTTGGAATAAAAGTATTTACAAATATTTCCTGGCTGTTACCACAGAATATAGTATCGTCAGCACCTAATTGAACAAAAGGAGGAAACAGATTTGAAACATTGCAATAGGAATTTAGGGATCCACACTGATTGTATATTTGAACAAAATAGCTTCCAGGTTGGTTAACAATTATTGAATTGGTTGTTTCGCCTCCGGCCCATTGATAATAATAATTTGCGCTATTTGGTCCTGCGATTAATGTGTCCTGATTACCACCAGGACATAAATATAAAAGTGTTGGAAGTACTGGCGCAGGGGGATAAATAAAAGTTGCATTAATTGTATCACTTCCAGTTCCGCACATATTTGTAACACTAATCCAATAAACCCCAGGGATACTATATTGTATAAATTGTGTAGTTGCGCCTGTTGACCATAAATAAGAATCGCCATACGGATAGTTAGCACTTAAACCATAAGTTCCAGCACATAAGGAGTAGTCAGCAGGTAGGCCTGGATTAGGAACTCCAAGAACTAAAATATCTTCAAAGATTGAATCAATGACTCCATTTGAATTGTAAATAAGTTTAACTGAAAAACTTCCCGAACCTGAATAAAGAAAAGATGGATTAAAAACATTCGAAGTATCTCCTGTTGTGTAATCGCCGAAATCCCAATGAACAGATGTGATTCCTGTTGTATTCGATAATGTAAAATGAGTAAGGGTTCCTGCACAAACTGTATCAACAGAAATTGCGGGTGTTGCCTTTAAAATTGTAAAAGCCGAAATTGAAAAAATAAAAACAAGAAGAATAATTTTTTTCAGAGGGATTAATTTTGATTGCTAATAACAGTAAAATTAGTTGTCAACGATGATGTCGATATTCACAACGAAAAAATTTCTGACTTGTTCACCTTTCATTAGAATTTTATTCATCAATAAAAATTATATCAATTCTTTATTTCTGAAACGAGAAGCAACAACTAATTCTTTGACCCCACTGGTGTATTCATAAAATCCTTTTCCCGATTTTGCTCCAAGGTTATTTGCTATAACCATATTTACTAAAAGAGGGCAGGGGGCATATTTCGGATTTCCGAAACCTGAGTGTAACACATTTAAAATACTGAGGCAAATATCTAATCCTATAAAGTCGGCAAGTTGTAACGGTCCCATCGGATGCGCCATCCCTAATTTCATTACGGTATCAATTTCTTCAACACCTGCCACTCCCTCATACAAACTGTAAATGGCTTCGTTAATCATTGGCATTAAGATTCTGTTTGCTGCAAAACCGGGATAATCATTTACTTCAACCGGGATTTTTCCTAGTCTTGAACTCAGCTTCATAATATTATCCGTTACTCTATCTGAAGTTGAGTAACCGCGAATCACTTCAACTAATTTCATGACTGGAACAGGATTCATAAAATGCATTCCTATTATTTTGTCGGCGCGTTTTGTAACGGAAGCAATTTTTGTAATTGAAATAGAAGAAGTGTTTGATGCAAGAATTGTTTCAGGATGGCATACTTCATCCAGCTTTCTGAAAATATTTAATTTCAGTTCAATGTTTTCTATTGCTGCTTCCACAACTAAATCAGCGTTGGAGGCGCCTTGTTCTATTGTTGTTGAAGTAGAAATATTTTTAAGAGTATTATTTTTTTCCTCTTCATTGATTCCACCTTTAGCAACCTGCCGATCTAAATTTTTTGTTATAGTTTGAATTGCTTTGTCTAACGCAGGTTGAGATACATCAACGATTGTTACATTGAATCCTTTTAACGCGAAAACATGGGCAATTCCATTTCCCATTGTCCCGGCGCCAATTACAGTTATGTTTTGCATTTTATTTGTTTTCTTTTTATTTCTATCAAAAAATTATTTCATCACCACAATTTTCTTAACTGAAAAATCCCCACTCGCATTACTTAGTTTAATAAAATAAAGTCCGTTACTCCATCCTGCAGTTTTCAATTCAAAGTGTTGTTGTGTTTTATCTAAAAAATTTTCTTCAACTCTTTTTCCATTGCTGTCGAACACTTCAAGCAAAGCAATGGAATTTATTTTCCCATCAATGAAAAAGGAATCACCTGCCGGATTGGGATAAACAAAAATTTCACTCGAACGAAAATCGAAATTCTCATTGACAGCTGTAACAGTTGTACAGGTGTCGGTAATCACAGGAAGAATGGAGTCAACTTTATTCCATTGACGAATACCCAAAGCATATTCACCTTTGTGTAAATGGTTGATTGTTATTTGTCCGGTTTTATTTGATGTGCTCCCCTGTACATTTAAAACAATATCTGTTTCAATCTGCCAATCATGTACAACATCAGAGCGATAAAATACAACCAAGCTGTCTTCTGAATTGGTAATGAGTTCATCGTCAAGATAAGCACCGCTCAATGTAGAAACCTGTGCTGGCGTTGTTCCGTTATATGTAACAGTTGCCTTTGTGTCAAATCCCGCAGGAAAAATTCCGTCTATTTTCCAATAGCGTTCGTGAGAAATGTGTAAGCCGGGATGCGGAGTCTTAAATCCATCAGCATAAACATAATTGTGTTCGATTCTTACAAATGCCGAATCGGAAATTGACTGAACATTCAAATTCATTTTTCCATTGGAGAAATTGTTAAACCCTATAACCTTTATTGTTTTTGAATCATCTGTAATTGCATCAGCTATTTTCTGTTCGATATCCACTCCGACAAATACAGGAGTTATTGGAATAGAGGTTTTAAAAATTGTGCAAGGTCCACTTGCGTTGACGGTGGTTGTTACTTTATCCCAATTGGAATTCATGAAAGTTATTTCTATAGGAACATTATGAAAATAATGCTGCGATTCATTTGTTTTTTGTCGAATATAAACTGTTACATTATTCCATCCCCCATTAGGTGTAACAGTAAAAGAATCAATACTGAATTGTGCGAACCCGGTATTATAAATCCAGTCGTTAAAATATTCTGTTAATGAAATGCCTGAGCAATTCTCAAGATAGCTTTTAAAATCGCTGATGCCTTGAGAACTGAACTGATTATCGTCTATATAATTTTTTATGCAATTAAAAAAAAGAGTATCGCCTAAATAACTTCTCAGCGTATGCACCGCAACTGCTCCCTTCCAGTAAACAGTATATCCATAAGTATCAGTTGTTGGCAGATTGCCTAATGGAAAAACTCCATGATCAATGTGTTCAACATAATGAAGTGAATTTTCAAGATCAATTCTCATCGTGCTTTTATATGCTTCATAATTATAAACCCAATCTTCGAAAAGATATTCATTGAAGGCCGCCCACCCCTCGTTCAACCACATGTCGCCCTCTGAGGAGCATGTAACAAGATTGCCAAACCATTGGTGCGAAAGTTCGTGAGCCATTGCAGTTTCATAAGCAGTAGTTCCTGTAATTTCAATATGTGGATATGCAATGTTTGTTGAATGTTCCATTCCGCCGGTTCCACCAAAATACATGATGTTGTATCCAATACGATTCCATTTATAAGGTCCCCAATAATATTCGAAACAATGAAGTGCATCTTCAAGATGGATAAAAGAATTTTTCACTGCTTGTGTATCGGAGGCATGTGCTGCCAGCCATACCGGAATAGTACCATTCATTCCAGTAAAACTCTGGTGAACGATTGTGTAATCGCTTACAGCTACCGAAGCATCATAAGTAGGAATTGACTCGTTTAATTTCCAATGCCAGATAGAAGTCGCGTTTCCATTATCTACAGTATCAATCAATTCACCGTTACACAACACTTTTAAACCTTGTGTAACAGTCACAAAAAATTCATAAGTGGAGCGCTCTACAAAATTATCGAAACACGGAAACCAGCTTCTGCCAAAAGTGTGAGGCACTAAATTGTAGGCGACACCAATATTGAAAAAGTAAGGCGGTTGAATATAAAAACCGCCTGCTGTCATATCAAGTGTTGGATGTCCGTGGTAATAAATACTTATGGTGGATGTATCATTCGTATTTAAAGCACTGGAAAGAAAAACCTTTAAAAGAAGTGAATCAGAATAATCAAATAAAAGAATTTGATTGTTAGCATCAATAATTGAGTCAACGGGAAGTTTTAATAAATCAAGATTGATTTGATTGATATTATTCATTGAAGAAACAAACTTTAAATCGCATCGACTTACTATTTGCCCTGACGATGCAGTCGTAGTTAGGTTAAGTGAAATGGTAGTATGAATAATATCAATGGTATCGCTACGCGAATTCAATGCCCCGAAAGTTTGAGTGAAACTTAACTGTAACAGTAAAAAAAACGAGAAAGAAAAAAATATTTTGTTCATTAGTACTGTTCGTTTTCGTTAGGGAAATCACTGCTCTTCACATCATCAATGTATTTTGAAACAGCACCTTTCATTTCGTCAAACAGATTCAGGTAAGTGCGCAGAAATCGTGGTTTGAATTCTTTATTAATGCCGAGCATATCGTGTAAAACCAACACCTGCCCATCTACTTTATTTCCGGCACCAATTCCTATAACAGGAATTTTTACTTCTTTAGAAACTGCCGCAGCCAACTGTGCTGGAATTTTTTCCACCACAATTGAAAAGCAACCTGATGCTTCTAGAATTTTCGCATCGCTTAATAATTTATCTGCTTCTTCATTAGTGGTTGCGCGCACTGTGTATGTTCCAAATTTATAAATACTCTGAGGTGTTAAACCTAAGTGCCCCATCACAGGAACTCCGGCGCTCACGATTCTGTCAACAGATTCTTTCACTTCTTTACCACCTTCTAATTTCACAGCGTGTGCTCCCGATTCTTTCATAATTCGAATAGTGCTGTTCAATGCTTCTTTCGAATTTCCCTGATAAGAACCAAACGGAAGATCTACAACTACTAACGCCCGATTTACTCCGCGTACAACAGAAGTAGCATGATAAATCATTTGGTCTAGTGTAATTGGCAAAGTGGTTTCGTTACCCGCCATCACATTGCTCGCTGAATCACCAACAAGAATTACATCAATTCCCGCATCATCAACAATTCGCGCCATGCTGAAATCATATGCAGTGAGCATTGAAATTTTTACACCAGCATCCTTCATCTCCTGAAGTGTATGTGTCGTAACTTTTTTTATTTTTTTGAAATCCATTTGTGCAAAATCAAGTGACCAAAGTTAATCGGTGGTTTAGTATAGCAAAGTAAAGATTCAAGCAAAGGGAAAATGTTTTTCAATATAACTTCTTGCTTCATCCTGAGTTTTAACAGCAAAGTTTTTATAACGGTCGTGCACATTAATAATTTCTTCGAGCGCATCAGCTACCAATTCTTTGTTATTCCAGTTTTTTAAATCGGCAATTACAATTTCGAGACAACCTTTTTTATAAGCAATCTGCCCCAGTACATGCACGAGTGTGTTGCGAACACGCGCAGTTTTATCATCTTGCAATTCTTTCAGTAATGGAAGAATATCCTGTGGAAATTTTCTTCCACGCAGTTCAATGCCATGACAAATTTCTCTTCTTATTTCTTTGTCATGGTGGTGTAA
This sequence comes from Chitinophagales bacterium, assembly GCA_038326325.1. Lineage (GTDB taxonomy): Bacteria > Bacteroidota > Bacteroidia > Chitinophagales > UBA10324 > UBA10324. The sequence goes on from JBBQJW010000002.1 coordinate 207,308, forward strand.
ATATTTTTTTGAGAAAGCGAGAACGGGCTTGGGATTTTTTTTACCAATCTTTTTTATAGAACCTATTACCGCATTGCGAACCGAATGATGCTCATCAAACAAACCGACATTCATCAGTTCTTCAATGGAGGAAAATTCTATGATTCCGATTTCGCCTGCTGCATTAATAACTGTTTGCCGAACCTTTTCGTCATTGTGATTGAAAAGATTATTGAGTATTGAAAGTATTTTCTGGTGAAGTATAACATTCGCTTTATAAATTTTCCCGAGGGCGAGGTATGCGGTTTTTCGTATGTAGGTATCTTTGTTTGAAAAATAAATCAGCAATTTTTTATTCGCGTCCAATCTTATCTCCTCAAAGATTTCAGTGTTGATTTTGGCAACTAATTTTTGTCGCTCTGTTTTATTTAAATCGTAAAATGCCATTACTTTTCCTTTCCAGTGATAGTTTCAGACCCAAATTAAACTTATTAATATCTTACATCTTCTTATTCATCTCAATTTCTATAATTATTATAAAAGTCATTATAATTCTTATTCATTTTTTCTTTTCTTTGAAGCAATTAGTTACACGACATTAAATGAAGGTTGCTCGCACATTATTATTTCTTTGTTTATTAATTAATTTTTCTGCAATAAGAGCGCAGGTAACAGCAGGCTTTTCAATCAACTATCAGAATCCGAATTGCGCACCAACAACTGTTTCATTTACCAATACATCAACAGGTTCCGGTCTTACTTATGAGTGGAATTTTGGAGTAAATGCCGGTGTTAATTCAACAATTACTAATCCTTCGTTTTCGTATCTCAATTGCGGGCCTTATACTGTTACACTGATTGCAACAGATGGTGTTACTATTGATACAACAATACAAACTGTAACAGTTTTCTGTAATCCAATTGCCTCATTTAATGCAAACCCAATAAGTGGGTGCATTCCATTACCTGTTTCGTTTAACAGTTCATCAACAATCGGATCTTCCCCCATTACCACCTATTTCTGGGATTTTGGTGATGGTAATACCGGAAATTTTATGAGTACCAATCATACTTACATGGTTTCGGGTTGTAAAAATGTTACACTTATTGTAGCAGATGCGAATGGCTGTAATGATGATAGTACTATGTCAAATCTAATTTGTGTTGATAACCAACCTGCAGCATCATTTACTTCATCTATTAATGTTTCCTGTAGTGCGCCATTTACTATTGACTTTACCAATACTTCAACAGGAACCGGCGCTTTGAGTTACCAATGGATTTTCCCGGGAGGAAATCCTGCTACTTCTATTCTTTCAAACCCTTCTGTTACTTACAATACACCAGGCTTGTATGATGTAACACTTATTGTAACTAACAGCAGTGGATGCAGCGATACTTTAGTACAAACAAATTTTGCGGCAATAGCAAGTAATCTCGCCGACTTTACAATGAATTCGGCAAGTGGTTGTGTTCCTTTTGTTTTAGATGTGCAGGGAATTTCATCATCTGTTCCTTTATCTTGGGGGTGGACAACGATACCAGCAGCTATTCCCTCTACTGCGAACACACAAAATGCTTCATTCACTTTTAATTCTTCAGGAAGTTATCAGGTGTGCATGCAGATAACATTTCCAGGTGGTTGCATTGCGAATAAGTGTACGACCATTGTGGTTGCAAATTTTCCTCATGCAAATTTTACTTTAACCGGAAATGTTTATACATGCGAACCGCCGCAGATAATTGATTATAACAATGCTTCAACGGGTGGAGCAGGATTGAGTTATAACTGGCAGTTTCCCGGAGGAGTTCCTTTGAGTTGGAATGGAGCGAATCCACCGAATGTTACATATACCAACTGCGGAGTTTATGATGCAACATTAATTGTAACTAATCCTGCCGGGTGCTCCGATACTTTTGTGTATGCTGGTGCTGCTAATATTGATTGCCCACAAGCATCGTTTGTTGCATTTCCACCTTTCGGTTGCGGTCCTCTTCCAGTAAATTTTATTTATAGTGGAACAACAGGTTCTCCAACTTCATGGCAATGGTATTTCGGTGATCCTTTAAGTGGTGCAGCAAATATTTCAACGCTTCAAAACCCAAATCATATTTACACTAATGTAGGATGTTATGATGTAACACTTATTGTAAGTAACGCACAGGGATGTGCTGATACAGTTCATCAACAGGATGTGGTGTGTTTAGGAAATCATCCAACTGCAAATTTTGTTTGCGATCCGCCTGTTACATGTGCATGGCAACCAATTGCATTTACCGACTCATCAACAGGAACTGATTCTACTACCAGTTATCAATGGGATTTTATTGGGGTTCCTCCATTTGATATTATGAGTACTTCATCTGATCCTCAATATTTATATCCTGACACTGGTTGGTTTGATGTAACACTTGTAGTATGCAACAATGGTTGTTGCGATACACTTACTATTGATTCAATGGTTCATATACTTCCACCTATTGCTGATTTTTTTGTTGTAAGTACTTGTGGCGATCCATATAATATTTCGTTGCATGGAGGAAGTTCAATAGGAGCAGATTCCTTTTTCTGGAGTACTACAGGAGGAATTCCTTCATCCGTTTCTGATTCTGTGATAACTGTTAACTATCCATCGAACGGAACTTATGCAATTGAATTAGTTGTGCAGAATTTTCAAACCGGATGTTATGATACTATTGACCAGAATATTATAATTAATAATGTAGTTGCTGATTTTATAGCAGATGATACTGTGATATGTGCTCCCGATCAGGTTTGTTTTACAAATCTTTCGGTGAATGCTTCATCGTATCAATGGTCTATGTATAATGGATTAGGAAATCTGGTATGGGGAAGTAATGCGCTTGATCCTTGCCGGAATTTTAATAATCCAGGAAAATTCAGTGTACAGCTAGTAGCAACTGATGTAAATGGTTGTACTGATACAATGTACAGGAATCTTTACATTTATGTATATGGAGTAAGTCTTAGTTTTACTGGAACTCCGTTGAGTGGATGCATTCCGCTTACAGTTGATTTTTCTGCCGCTGCTTCGAGTAATGTTTCCACTGTTGTAAATTATTGGTGGAATTTTGGCGACACTGCAAGTGGTTTATTAGATACAAGTTCTATTCAGAATCCAGATCACATTTATAATAATGTCGGAAGTTATGATGTAACACTCGTAATCATGGAAAATCATGGATGCTTTGATACGCTTACAATTCCTCAGTATGTGAACCCATATCAGCCTGTTGTTGATTTTACAGCTTTGGATTCTACGGTTTGTTTGGGGGAAAATACTTGTTTCTTCAATACATCATTTGGCGGAAGTCTTTCTTATACATGGAATTTTGGTGACAACACTACTTCTAATCAATTCAATCCCTGTCATACTTATCTGAGCATAGGAGATTATACTGTTACACTTATCGGGAGCGATACTGCCGGTTGTGCAGATACAACGATTCGCAATCTGTATATTCATGTAACAGACCCGCAGGCAAATTTTATAGCTGACAGCACATATTCAAGTTGTCCTCCATTACCTGTAAATTTTACAAGTACTTCAACAGGTGTAGATGCAAATACAACTTACGAATGGTTCTTTGGTGATGGTTCGAATAGTATTGTTCAGAATCCATTTCATATTTATAACATTCCGGGATATTATGATGTAACACTCATCATACACAATCAATATGGGTGCGATGACACACTTACGATTGATTCGATGATTTCTATCACCGGACCAACAGCAACAGTGAGTGTTACACCTACAAGCGGATGTAGCCCTTTAACAGTTTGTTTTATCGCAAATTCAAATACTACCACATCTTATACATGGGATTTCGGTGATGGCAATGTTATCCCGAATTCTAATGACAGCATCTGTTACACTTATACCATTCCAGGAACATTTTTCCCTTCTCTCGTTCTTGACAATGGCGCGGGCTGCACTTATTCTTTCCCGATAGATTCAATAGTTGCAGGTGGACCGAATGTTAACTGGAATCCTGATCATCAAACATTATGCGAATCAGGAACAGTAGTATTTACCGATTCTACTTTTGGAATTTCACCTATTATATCGTGGTTCTGGACTTTCGGTGATTCCTCAAGTGGAATTTTGGATACAAGCATTCTTCAGAATCCTTCTCACTTTTATGATACGGTTGGTGTTTATATTGTAACACTTTTCGTAAACACTCAAAATGGTTGCACCGGAGTTTTATCTGATACTATTTTTGTTACACCGCCACCAATTGTTGGCATCACTGCTAATGATTCAACGCCATGTATCAATTCAATTGTAAATTTTAATTACACTTCTAACCTGCCTGTTAATTCTTGGAGTTGGGATTTTGGCGACCCTGGGAGTGGAGCGAATAACTCATCTGCAATTTCAAACCCAACTCATACTTATACTTCATCAGGAAACTATACTGTTACACTTATTGCTCAGGGGAATGGTGCTTGCGTTGATACAACTACTCTTCCTATTTCAGTAATTGCTTTGCCCAACCCGAATATTTCTGCTAATACTTCTGTATGCCCGAATGCTTCTGCTCAGCTTTCTGCTTCAAATGGAATTTCTTATTCATGGTTGCCGGCAACTTATTTAAGCAGTTCAGTTATTGCTAATCCTGTTTCAACTCCGGCAGCAAACATTACTTATACTGTAACAGTTACTGACGCGAACGGATGTGTGGATCTTGATAGTGTAACAGTTTCAATTTTCAATTTGCCTGTTATTACTGCATCATCGCTCACAACAGATTCAACCTGCTCCGGAGTTGCTTTGCAATTGAATGCAACCGGTGGAAATCAATATGTTTGGCAACCGTTTGCTGTTTTAAATAATAATTTATTGCAAAGCCCAACTGCAACAATTATTGCAAGTACAACTTTTACTGTTACAGGCACCGATGCAAACGGATGCACAGGAACTGCAACAATGGGAATAACTATTTTACCTAACCCAACAGTGAATGGTGGCGCTGCTGCAACTATTTGTTTTGGCGACACGACTCAACTGACTGCTAACGGTGGATTGAATTATTCCTGGACTCCTTCACAAGGTTTAAGTAATACCGCAATCCCGAACCCGATTGCAAATCCAACGGCGACTACAACTTATACTGTTTCTACTATTGATTCAAACAATTGTGTTGGAACTGCTAATGTGACTGTAACAGTCAATCCATTGCCGCTCGTAAATGCAGGAGTTGACGATACAATTTGTCTTGGATATTCTGACCAGTTAAATGCAGCAGGGGGAATCTTTTATAGCTGGAATCCATCAACATATTTGGATAATGGTGTTGTTTCGAATCCAACATGCGCTCCACTTGTAAATATTACATACACTGTTACAGTAACTGATGCAAATAATTGTTCTGCTGCTGATTCAATGGTTATTGTTGTTTTACCACCGCCTGTTTTTTTAGCTTGGGGAGATACTACTGTTTGTCAGGGAGAAACTGTTATGTTACATGCAAGCGGCGGAACAACTTATTCGTGGTTGCCATCTATTGGTTTAAGTAATCCAACTGATTCAGCAACTTTCACAACTCCATTTTCTACGACTAACTATATTGTAATTATTACTGATGATTTTTGTAACGCGAGTGATACACTTTCGGTTCTCGTAACTATTGACCCATTGCCTTCTGCTGATGCAGGACCTGATGCAAATATTGTTTCAGGCGATAGTTATAGTATAAATGGAACAGCCTCCGGTAATTTTCAGTGGTCGCCGCCTGATGGTTTGAGTTGTACAAATTGTGAAGACCCTGTTGCTACTCCATTGGTAAATTCAACTTACACATTAATTGCAACAAATGATTTTGGTTGCCGAGCAGAAGACTCTATGATTATTACTATCAGTTGCAGTGATGATATTTTATATATCCCGAATGTTTTTTCCCCGAATGGAAATGGTAAGAACGATGTGTTCAGAGTTCGCTCAACCGGAATTCGCGAGCTGAATTTTTTAAGAGTGTATGACCGTTGGGGCGAATTAGTTTTTGAAACTGCCGACCAGAATGTTGGATGGGATGGAACTTTTAAAGGAAAACAATTGCCTCCTGCTGTTTATGTTTTCTATTTGAAAGCAGTTTGCGGTGATGGATATATTATTTCGAAACAAGGAAATGTTACATTAGTCAGATAGCAAAATGAAAACGAACCGTTATACTTTAGTTTTGATTTTTATTATTTCACTTTTAGTGAACCGTAATTTGTTTGCTCAGGATATTCACTTCACACAATTTTATTCAACACCGTTACAGGTGAATCCTGCCAAGACCGGATTCATTACCGAAGATTATCGTTTGGCTGGAAGTTATCGCAATCAATGGTCAAGCATAACAATTCCATATGTAACTGTTACAGGCAGCGCTGAAATTTCAAATACTGTCGGAAAAAAGAAAAAGGATGTTTTCGGAACAGGAGTAATGCTATTCAACGACAAGGCGGGTGATTCAAGGTTCAACACCACTTACATTGGACTAACAGCAGCATACAATAAATCATTTGACAAATACAATAATCAGTTCATAGGTTTTGGTTTGATGGGTGCTTATTGCCTAAGCAATATTGATTACACTAACCTTCGTTGGGATGAACAGTATGAAGGCGGAACTTTCACTGAAACATTTCCGATCGGTATCAATTCGTATTACGATGTTTCAGTTGGAACTGAATACAATAAACTCATTGATAAGTACAATAATTTTACAGCGGGTGTTGCAATGTATCACCTTTTTAAACCAAATCAGACTTTTAATAATGATCCGAGTTCAAGAGTGTTTCGCAAATTAGTTTTTAATGCGGGGGCTAATCTTGGAATGGGAAATCGGTTCACTGCTTATCCTAAAATTATTTATTCAAAGCAAGGGCCATATCAGGAATTAGTTTTTGGATACTTACAGCGATACAGTTTGAATTATAATTACCTTAATGATTACGGAATTTATTTGGGTGCAATGATGCGCTGGGGAGATGCTTTTATTTTCACTACTAAACTTGATTTGAATAAATTCTCAATGGGAATCTCTTATGATTTTAATTATAGCCGTCTTGCAGCAGTGAGTCATGCGAGAGGTGGAACTGAGATTTCAGTTTTATACACCGGAAATATTCCGGGTTTTCATAAGAAGAAAATATTCTGTCCGCGATTCTGATTATCGCTTCATCACCCAAACATCTTTCAACCCTTGGGAATGATAAGTGCGCATATTGTCAAGTGCTTCTTCTGAAGTTGTAAACGACCCTTGACCAATTCTGATATAATTATCAGTTAAAAGAACTGTTACATCAATTCCCTTTTCTTTCATTTGCGCAATAAATTTATCGGTTCTGCTTTGCGATTTTAAACAAGCGAATACTAAATAATATTTTCCCTCCGCAACATTGTTCTGCGCTTTTGTGGCTGCATAAGCAAGAGAGATTGCATTAGCGATTGAAGTTTTTACTGCTTCGTTAATAATAGTTTTTACTTCAGAAGATTCGGCTTTAACAATTGAATCAACTACTGAAGGAGAAAGAGTAGCCGCATTTTCAGTTGTTACCGTCTGTGGCTGCTGAATCATTACAACCAAAGTGTCTTTGTGATGAGTGGGTTCTGTTACAGTTGTGTGAGGAGTATCAATTTTTTCAGAACTGAAAATAGAAGTAAAGGATTTCCAGAAACCTGATTTGCCGATTTGAAATGGGTTTAGGTTATTACTTACAGTAATAATCTGAAACAGAATAACAATTATGGCGAGTAACACACCAAAACCGGCCCAGCCAAAACGCCCCCTGGATTTCTTTTTTGCAACTTGATTTTCCAGTTGATGAATCACTTCTTCACGACGCATTACCGGCTTTACAACAAACCGATCTAAACCATAAGCATTCGTGAGGTAATTATTTTCTTCAAACGATTCGAAAATCAGGTTGTGCTCAACATCGTAAAAGAATTTCCCTACTCCTGTAATTGCAGCTTGTCCCTTACTTGATAAATCATTTTCGAGTTTGCGCACAAACTGATGAATGGAAACAGTTGCGGCTTCATAGGTAACTCCTGTGTAACGAACAATTTCACTCACTAATAAACCATCATTGTGAACCAGACTCTTATTGAATGCAAGTGTTTTATGGGGAGGAGTAAATATGTTTTGAATCGGATGAACCTGCGCAGATGCATACTGCGCCATTACTCCACCAAAATTGGGAAGTATCACGCAATCGTTGCGATAAAGTAATTGCTTGATATAAGGTGAAAGGTCGTTCATTGTAATTGGTCACAAACTTAACCGAAATATAAGCGGATGAACTTCCATTCAATAAAATATTTTTCACAATGAATTAACAAGCTTACTTCAATGCTGGTATTGACTTCTACTTACTTGTATTCACTAACTACTTGTTTCTAAAATTTCAAAATCAATCCGCCCATTAAACCGAAACCATAATTCGGATAATTGAACCAACGGGGGTAAGCGGAAGCGGTTAAGTTGCTGAACTGAAGAAACGCGCCGAAGTTTTTCTTGTAATTATAAATGAGTCCGAGATTGACATCAACATGACCTTTAAGTGATTGGTCAACCGTATCAGTTGGAAGACGATAGTAAGTTTTGTTCGCGCCGTAAACGGAAGCGTTGATGAGAATTTTATTTTGAATATTGTATTCGGCTTTGAATGAAATTTTTTGAGTGGGAAGTCCGTAAGGAACACCACTGAAATCCAAAGTGTAAGTATTGTAATCACCGGCGAGTAAAAGATTAAGGCGCTCCGATTCTTTGTAACCCAATTCGCCGTGAACGATAAACACATTCGCGTTTTCAGCGAACGACACATCGTAGTGTGTTACACTTGTTGAATCAGGATTATAAAGTGCGAGATGGTCAACCAACTGATCTGCAAGGCGAACAAGAAACGAAAAGTGATTGCCAACGCTTCCTTTTATTCCACCATGAATGTCAATCAGTTTAGAGTAGGCGAGAGGTTGATTTTTATTCAGGAAAGGATTTTCAGTTGACAGGGTTTTAAAATTATTCTTATTGATTTCACCTGTTACACCTGCAAACGGAACCACATATTCGCCAATGAGATTATAATGAGCTTCCACATCCGGAAGAAAATAAACCGTGCTATCGGTTGGTGCAATATCAAAGCCCGCATGCAAACTCCATTTATCCTGCTTGATGGAATACATTGGTTTGATATGAATGATGTGATTGAAAGAACTCACCGAATCTTCGTTGTATTGAATGATATCATATCCGAGATATAAACTTCCTGTGTGAATTTTATTTACAGTCTTTCCAAGTAATAATCCGGGAGCAATGTGCCATTCATTTCCACCCGTGCGATTCCAGTAGTAATAATAATCAGCGGTGAAATCGTAGTTCCAGTTATTTTTTGTCGGCTTTGTATTGGTGAAATCATAATTGGCTCCAAAGTTTTGAAAATTCTGTTTCACATCCGTGCGTTTGAAATTAAACAGTGTATCACTGTGGTCGTAACCATAAAAATATCTTGAAGTGCTTTCGTAATCCGCGTGAAGTGTAACAGCGCTCTTCTTAAAAAACTTTTTATAGTGGGTTTGAATCACATTGTCCGAAAACTTCTGAAAGTTCAACACGCCGCTTGCACCTTGGTGCATCGCATACAATCCCGCTTCGCGTTTTTCACTTACCCCTGTATTGACATTCAAAGAAAAGAAAGGAGAGAGTTGTGTTCCGAATCCGGCTTTGAAATAATTGTTCTGAGTAGCGTCGGGAGTTTCCTTCAACATCGCCACCGGACGAATATCGGCGGGCACGAATGGAAGATTCAACAATTTCGGTTGAAGATTATAAGTTGGTACAACCTTACTCGTATCAGCGGGCAATAATTTTGAAGGCACATCAATCTTCACCGCATCAGCCAGCAGCGGTTTGTAATCTGTTACAACATCTAAACTCATTCCGGGAATTTCTTTCTGAGCGGCGCTTTGTTTCGGAAACAGCGAGATGCAGGTTATCAGCGTCAGCGTAAAAAGAGTTGGTAGTTTGCAATTGGCAGTTTGCAATTGTTTGACTGTAACAGTCATTCTTGATTTATGATTTCTCATTTATGATTTCTTTATTTTTCTATTTTTATTCTCTGCGCCTCCGCGTCTCTGCGGTTATCCTTTCTTTTGTATTTTCTCCATGCTTCAGATTTTTTCACGCAAAGCAGATTCGTAAGAAGCAAAGTTCGCAAAGTGCAAAATTGTTACACCTGTATTCTCTGCGCCTCCGCGTCTCTGCGGTTATGTATTCTTTGAAGAATCAAAAACTTTCCTAACCTTCAAAACTTTCTCAACTTTCAAAACTGTTTCAAAACTCATCGCTGTTCTAAAGTATCCAACTGAAACGAATGCTCCACAGAATCCTGCATCACCTTCGACTGCTTGCCTTCCTTTTCCGTTACAGTGGCGAGTTTTGCTTTAGCTTCAGGCAGAATGTCATCATCCGCTTTGTAATTGTCAATGATGCTTTGTAGGGTCGCCTTCGCGTTGAACAAATCATTTTCAGCGAAGAAGATATCGCCGAGCAATAAGTAACTCTTTGCAATCCAGTAATTGTAACTTGGCTTTTGCTCTATCACCTTGTAACACTGCTTCTCTGCATCATCATTTTTATTCTCGTTGAAATAAATCAGCGCGATGTTGTAAAGTGCTTCAGCCCCCTTCGTTGAGTTGTTACCTTTTGAAAGTTTGTTAAACAGTTCTTCTGCTTTCGTGTAATCTTTATTAATCATCGCCACTTTCGCCGAGTAGTAACGAGCATCATTTAGGTCATCAGCGGGAGAGGAGGGATTAGCAAGAATTTTATCAGCCGCGTCTGAAGTTTTTTTCCAGTCATTCATCTTCCACGCGCAGTTCATCATTCCCTTCAACGCTTCAGACAAATTCTCCTTGTAGTCGGCCGACAAACTCAGCAACTGATAATACTCATAAGCTTTCGCGTAGTTAAGTGTAACAGTATAATTTATCCGGGCACATTGCAGAATCGCGCGCTCTTTATAATTGCCCGAAGTTTTATTGGCGACAAACTCATAATCATCCAACGCGTGTTCAAAATCTTTATTCTGCGAGAGACACTCGGCGCGGTAGTAATGCGCCTGCGTGGCGAACGGCCCCGTCGGATAAGTATTCAGGTAATCAGTAAAACCCTGTAACGCCTTGTCATAATCACCCGTGCTGAAATTCTGTTCTGCCGAGAGATACACCACTGAATCTTTTGTGGCGACCGTAATTTTAGCTCCAGGAATTTCATCTAAGAAATCATCATACCCTTTCGAATCACCCGTGTTGATGAATACCTGCTTCGCGGTGTTCATGGCTTCCTTGCTCTCCTGAGAGTTCGGGAAATTAACAGCCACGAATTTGAATTCATTCACCGCGTTCTCGGTGTGATTAGTATTGAAATAAATCAAACCCAATTTCAGGTGCGCCTTCTTCTGATACGAACTGTTCGGGAAATCATTTATCACGCGGTTGAAAGTCAGAATGGCGTTATCGTAATCCGTCGTTTGGAAATAAGTATTGGCTGTTTCAAACAACGCGTCATCAAGGTAAATGCTGAAAGGCATCTCGTTGTTGATGCGCTGTAACAGTTTTATCTTATCGGCGGAGCGGTTCTGCAAACCCGCGATCATGGCTAACTGAAACAACGCGTAATCCTCGTTGCCGCTCTTGCTGTCGAGCACGAACTGAAAATCTTTATTCGCTCCCTCGTAATCCTTATTCACGAAATTGCAATCGCCGCTGCGCAGATATAAATCGTTCGATACTTTCTGCTTCGATAGTTTATCCATCGGTGTAACAGTCAGTTCCTGCTTCGCATCCGAAAAATTTGTTCGGGCCAATAAATAATTATTTTGTTTTAAGTAAGCATAACCCAAACCATACTTCGCCAACAGGGGAGAAGCGCCGGAGTTGCCTCCGCCATTCGTCTTCTGCATCTCTAAGTATTTCGAGTAATCTGTTACAGCGCTCTTGTAATCTTTATTGTCGGTCGCGATTTCACCTTTCCAGAAATAACAATCCGCTTCAATGCTGTGGTCAATCGGATTCTTTAATGATTCGTCTAAAGTTTTATCCGCCTCCGCATAATTTTTATCCGCGCTCAACTGCATCGCCCGGTTAAACGCGATACGCTGATACGATTTTCGAATGGAAGGACTCAGCCCATCCAACCCGCGAATAATATCCAAAGCGCCCTTGTAATTGTTCGTGCCCGCGAGCAACGAAACCAGACTCTCCTTCGCGTCAGCGTTGTACCTGCTCTTCGGATAATCATTTATAAAATCCTGAAACGACTGACTCGCCACATCCTGAAAACCTAACTCCCAACTCAACTGCGCGTAATTATAAGCCGCCTGCTCCTTCACATTTTTATCGAAATCCATTTTCGAAGCGGAGAGCAACGCGAGGCGAGCGTCACTTTTCTTTTTCAGTTTCAGGTAACACTCCGCTAACAAAAACAAACTGTTCTGCCCCAGCGAATCCTTCAAACCCGTGAGCGCCAGAAAGTGAACCATCGCCTGGTCGTACGCTTTCGTTTTGTATTCGCAGAAGGCGATCTGATACACATCACTCTTTAAACTCTGCGCGGTTTTGTCGTAATACTCTTTCAGATAAGGCAGTGCGGTCGCGTACTCACCCGTGTTGAAATACGATTTGCCAATCAACTGGCGCATCTCGTTCGTGTACTTAAGGTCTTTGCGCTCGAGCAACGGCACCGCGTACAGCAACACCTCGTCGTACTGCGCTTTCAGAAATTCAATCTGTGTAATGTAGTATGGCACTATTGGCGAATACGCTTTGCTCTCCTTCACCAGATTAAAACTCTCCAGCGCCGCGTCATAATTTTTTTGCGTGTAGGTGATGTAACCGTAATAATAATTCGCGGGGTAGTAATACTTGTTCTGAATGGTTTTTATCTGCTCGAAATACGGAAGCGCCTCCGCGAATTTCTGCTTGTAGAAATAACAGTAACCAATCTCAAACCGAAACTCATTCGTTTGCTCCGCGCTCAGGTCATACACATCCACGAGCTTAAAATAATTCAGCGCCTTGTCGTACTTCTTGTTCGTGTAATAAATATTTCCGAGGTGATAGTAAGCCAATCGTGTAACAGGGTTCTCGCCGTAAGTCGCAAGCAGGTCCAAAAAATATTGCTCAGCCTGCGGCTGTAACAGTTCCTTGCTGCACAGCGCGCGGTAGTAAGCCGCATTCATCACTAAGTTTTCGGGCGCATCGGGCTGTGGCGCGAACTCATTCACCACTTGGTCAAATCGCTTGAGCGCGGCGCCGTACTTCTTCTGCTCAAACAACTCAATTCCCTTTTTATAATCAGCGGCAGGGTCGGCGTAGTAAGCGGTTTTCTGCGCGAACGAATTCGCGCAAACAAACAGCATGGCAAACAACAAATAATTTCTTTTCAGCATGGTATTTTGATGGAAGCGAATATCAATCCCAACGAAGGCATAACCTTGTTTAGTATTCCACAGATAAAATACTGATTGTAGAGAAATGTTTTTTGCTGACTAAGCGGCTGTCATTGCGAAAAAATTGTAATTAATTTCTGAAGCAATCTGTAAACCTCACACACAACAGATTGCTTCATGATTACATTCGCAATGACAACCTTAAAATAATCTGTAACGGTCTCACGCGTGTTCCATCGGAACAAAATATTGGTAGAAGAAAAATGCCCTGCAAAAAAATCATCCTGTAAGGATTGGATGTTGCATCCTCGATTATTGATAATTCTGAAAATTGATAGGTTTGTCAATAATGTTTAAGTCTTTAACATCAACATAACTAAGCCAAGCATAAATATTTTTTTTCACATCTTCAAAAGAGGAAGCAAAGGTTAACATATTAGAATAACATACTGATCTTTCACTTCGATAAGTATGTGCATCGTACTTGCGATCATCAGAAATAAATATTTGATTTACTCCAGGTGTATGTTTTATTTGATTGCCTCCACGAGGAGAAATATTTATTAAGCTTTCTGCAATTGATTTTGGCAAAAATGGATTTTGAATAAATTTCATAACTTCATTATTGTATAAAAAATCCTCGGAGATATGAAGTGTAACATTTGTTTTTCTAAAAGCAACATGCTCAGAAATTTTCGTTTGTGATATATCAAAAAATCTATAGTAAATATCTCCATTATCTGTATCACTTCCATTTTTAGTAATATTGATGTTGTACTGAATGTAGATTTTAATTTCCTGCAGTAATCCCACTAAATTAAAAACAGTTTCAAGCTGCTTACTCATCAGCTCTCGCTTGAAGGAAATTCTTTTTGAAATTTTAATACCTGTTAGAACCAATCCCATAGTCCCAAGTGCGGTTATTCCCTCCCAACCTATTTTTTCCCAAATGTTTTTCAATAAAGCCATTGATTCAACACAATTCATATTTCTACTTTTTAACCATTAATTAATTACAACCATTTTAACACATTGGACAGAATTACTTTCCTGAATTCTAATTAAATAAATGCCGCTTGATAGAAATTTTTGATTCAAATTATTCACTTTGAATTGATGATTACCTTCAGGTAAATTATCATTAAAAAAATTCTGAATTAATCTTCCTTCAATGTCAAAAATATTTATTGAAACATTTTCTGTCTTAGCAAGATAAAATGAAAGCATACTTAAATTTGAAATTGGATTTGGTGAAAGTTGAATATCAGAAATTGATAGATTTATTTCGGTAACATCTACAGCATTACTAAGTTTCACAATCCAAGAATCCTCTAAGCCATGATTTCCAGTCACATCAATATCATTTGAACTCGAACGACCAATTATTATGTATCCGCCATCAATTGTCTGGATTATTGAATTTGAAACTTCTTCTTCAGAACCACCTAGATTTTTTTGCCAAATAATGTTTGTGCCTGAAGAATCAATCTTCACAACCCAATAATCAGAATTGCCCAAATTGGTTGTAAGATCAACATCGTGAGAACTTGATGGTCCTGTTATAACATATCCCCCATCTTTAGTTTGACAAATTGAATGTGCAAAATCACCACTTGTTCCACCCAAACAACGCTGCCATTGAAAACTTCCAGAATTAGCAATTTTGACAACCCAAATATCCCAACCATAAATGTGTCCTATTATATCGCTATCAGATGATAATGATCGACCTGCCACAATAAATCCACCATCCTCAGTTTGCAAAATATCATTCGCATAATCTTCACTGCTTCCTCCAAATGACTTTGTCCACTCAATAGAACCCGATGATGAAAGTTTAGCAATCCAATAATCAGCAATATTTGAACTGCCGTTGTGATCAATAATATCACCATCATTTGAAAATGATTCCCCAGCCACAATAAATCCACCGTCATTCGTTGCGACAATTGAATTTGCTTGATCATCAAGACTGCCCCCTAATGATTTTTGCCATTGAAGGGTACCATTCTTATCAAGTTTAACAATCCAATAATCATCTTTATTAATTGAGCCGTGATGCCCTGTTACATTTCCATCAATTGATTTTGACCATCCTGCAATAACATAACCACTATCAGTAGTTTGGCAAATTGAACTTGCCATATCATTCTGCGAGCCTCCTAATGATTTTTGCCAATCAATTACTCCTGTACTTGTGAGTTTAACTACCCAAAAATCTTCCCCGCCATGATTCCCCGAAACATCGCCATCGTTTGAATTAGAACTCCCGCAAATTACATATCCTCCATTAAATGTTTGAAGTGCTGCACCCGCATATTCATGATATGAACCTCCATAAGAATTTTGCCAAACCATATTTCCTGTCGAATTTAATTTCAATAACCATAAATCTTCATATCCATGATTTCCCAAAACATCACCATCATTTGAACCAGAAAAATTTAAAAGAATAAACCCGCTATCTGTTGTTTGTTGGATTGAATATCCTTCATCAAAAGCTGATCCGCCATACGAGTATTGCCATTCGATATTAGTTTGTCCTCTCACAAATGCAAAGGAAAAAACAGAAAGTATAAAAGTTAAAACAGATTTCATAGAAAAATTATTTTAAAATTGTTGGTGTTACACTGAATGCTATGGTTTGGTCTTTTAAATATCAAGGATACTTATCAGGCACAAAATAATAATTCCCAAATCATCAACTAAACAACTCAATAAAATAAAAGCGCGAGTTGTATAAGGTGTAATTGTCTGAACTGTGATTTGTGTGATTGATATGATTAAAAATGATTAGGAAAAATGAAATCACCATTCTCACACAAATCAAATGAATCATAACTCAGTCACTTGGTTTGAATTTTTTATCGCTTACCATATTTAGCTGTAGGCTCCGCAGCCACTGAAGAAGTTGATTGTGTTTTATATTTCTTTTGTTTCAATTCAAATTTTTTTCTGCGATCAGCATAATAATTCTGCAACTGTTCGAAATTCATATCCATAGTTTCCAAACTAATCTTGTCGCGTATTTCGCGCAATCGCTCAATCATGGTTTTTTTCTTCTTAGTTTTCATAAAGCAAAACTTCTTTGGGTGTGCGGATGTCAATGAGTTTGTAACTCATTTCCGGTTTAGCATTCTCTTCTTAATATCTTCCCACGAAGAACCTTCCTCCGGCTTTTTAGAATACTCAGTTATTTCTGCTTCGAGAAAATTGATTTGTTCATCGCTAAGTTGATACGCATTTTTTTTATTGCTTTCGTTTGCGATGCTGTCCCATATTGCTTCTACTAAAAGTACCCGCTCAGGGATGCTTAGTTTTAGTATTTCAGAAAGTTGATTCATCGCGGTGGTTTATAAATGTGTTGTAACAAACTTATCTTTTCAATTTCGGATTAACAACAATTGAATAAACAAAAGTTATTTCAGTCTGCATTATCAGTGTTTTATTGTATTTCCATTAATCCCCAACTAAACAACTCAATAAAATAATAGCGTGGGTTGTGTGAACTGTAATTGCCTGAACTATGATTTGAGTGATTGATATGATTAAAAATGATTAGGAAAAATGAAATCACCATTCTCACACAAATCAAATGAATCATAACTCAGTCACTTGGTTTGAATTTTTTATCGCTTGCCATATTTAGTGGTAGGCTCCGCAGCCACTGAAGAAGTTGATTGTGTTTTATATTTCTTTCTCTTCCTTTTTAACTTTTCTTTCTCTTCAAATTTCTTTCTGCGCTCTGCGAAATATTTTTGAGTTTCTTCAAAGTTCAAATCCATAATATCCAAACTTATCTTGTCGCGTATTTCGCGCAAGCGCTCAATCATTGTTTTTTTATTTTTAGTTTTCATAATGCAAAACTTCTTTAGGTGTGCGGATGTCAATGGTTTTGTAACCGTGTTTCAAATTTACAGAATTATATCCATTGATTCGTTCAACATTAACGATGTGTTTGAAATTCCAACTCACAAGTAATTCAGCTTTGCAAATAGTAGCAATAGCGATATGTAAACAATCAGCGATGCTGGTTTTTCCAACTACTTTTTCTTTTACATATTCATCAGCGAGCCATCGTGCCTCAGCAGTATCCTGAATTTTTTCTGTTGAATCTTTTGATAATCGTGAAATCAAGTTCCGGACTCTTTGTGGTGCATTTATCAATTCTTCATCGAGCAGAAAGGAAGTGAGAATTATAATTTCACCTTTTCGCGCACGAGAGAAAAATTTTCGTGTCGCATCAGCAAACTCTTCATCAAAATATCCACCTGCTACTGAAGTGTCAATGTAAATTCGTTGCAAGCGCTTCTTCATTTTGTGATTTATTTATTTCTAAAGCACAAAGTAATAATTCCTAAACCACGAAATAAACACCGCAGTAAAATAAAAGCGCGGGTTGCGCCAACTTTAATTGTCTGAACTTTGATTTATATGATTTATGAGATGGGTGTAATTTTATTTAAAACGCACTCAATATTAATACAGCCATTTTTCAAATTGTGTAAAACAAAATTTTTCTGTTACACCTGCTCAATAATATTTTTAACCTATCGTTAATTCAATATTTTTAAAATAGCAGTTAAACAAATAGTGTCATGATTGTTCCGACAATGAGTTTCGAACAAATGTTCGACGAGGTAATGAAGGAGAGAGCAGAACTCAATGCAAAGGCACAAGCGTTATATGCAGGAGTTCGTCGGAATTTTTTAAAGACAGGAAATGAGAACTCAACTATCAGTACTGAAATATTTTCAGCAAGAAAAAATCATTACTATCTTTTTTATAAGATTAGAAAGAATGAGAACCGAAGCGATGTTTCATTCCTGCTTCACACCAACGACAACAATGGCTTCCGCACACTTCAACCAATGAAAACGGGGAATGATGATGAGCTACATATTATAACAGGCCATTTTTATCGCAGGTATAATGAGCGGTGTTCGCTTGGTTTTGTAAAACCACTCGACATGATAAAACATTTTCATAAAAATAATGAACATCAGGACAGAGGTCATTTTGAAGAGCAGGAGATCGGCAAACCCGCAAAGGTTTTTTCGAGTGTTACAAATGGAGTAATGCTTGGATTAATTTATCTTGAGAAAAATGTAACAGTTTATAAAACATTTATTCATCGTAATATGCTTTTTAAGGAGCAAAGAGAAGCTCTTAATTATCTTAAACATTTAAAGAAAATGGATGAACTCATTTTGATAGAAGATGAGATGGAACAAAAAATGGATGATGAACGAAAGAACTGGATGGCGCACAGATAGTAAAAATCGTTACTGGCACTAAAAATCAGTTTAAATCTGTTACATCAAAGTTCCACTGTATTTTGCCAAATCAAGAACTAAACAATTAGATAAAATAAGGGTGCAGGTGATTAAGAAGTTTGTGTTCCCGGCATTCGGGTATTCCCAATTGATTGCAAATAACTGTTACAGTACTGCCCGCTGAATAAATAATGTTCCGGTTTGTTTTCTTTCGCTAATTTTAATCTTGCAATGACAGCCAAAAAAGGAATACTGACTATTGAGTCGCTCGAAAAATTTGAGCGGGTTATCAATCGCGATTTCAATGCTTACGACATTAACATGATGGTGATGCCGGGCACACTGGAAGATAAACACAAGAATTGCGACAATATTCCCGCACTCCGTCGGCAGTTTAATCTCATCTATCTTTTTCTGGATGGTGAGCACGATGTGAAACTTGGTGCTGAGCATACGCAGTTAAAACCTAACGATCTGGTGATTGTGCCTGAGAATATGATTTATGCCAGCGATCACATTCGAAATTGTCGCGGCTTTTGCATTCACTTTAAAACAGAATATGTAATGCCGCTTTTATCGCGGACGCTTACAGATGAGTTTCCGTTCTTCCACTTCGACAGTTTACATATCATCAATATTTCAATCGATGAAAGTAAAATCATTCAGCAGGCATACAATGACATACTGAATGAGTACAAACGATTCTCATTCGAGAAAGAATACATTCTACGCAATTATATTTTAATTCTTTTACTACGGGTGCGTGAAATTTATTCGGCGCATGTAAAGCAAATGTCAAAAAACAGTACTCGTGGCGAACAATTAGCAATTAAATTCAAACATCTGGTTGAAAAACATTTTCTCGAAATCAGGTCTGTAAACGCGTATTCAGTTATGATGAATGTTACACCTAAACATTTATCTGAAGTTGTAAAAAAAATATTCGGTCGCTCGCCAATTGAAATTATTCATGATATGCTTTTGCTTGAATCAAAAGCGCAACTTCGTTCAACTGATAAAACGATTTCTGAAATTGCTTACTTTCTTAATTTCGAAGATCAATCTCATTTCTCGCATTTTATTAAAAACAGAACCGGCAGCACACCACAGGAGTTTCGGAAGCAACAGTAATATTTACATACATCTCCGATATAATTACAATTTCAGGCGAAGCAGTGCCTGCATCTTTGTATTTCACAATTAAAAACAAAAACAATGGAAACGCTTGCAAAAAATTTTCTTAAAACCGAATTGAAAGATTTTGGAACACCTGATGAAGTGCGTGAATTTCCTAAAGGAAAACTTGAACTTATTAAAATTGGTGGAGCCACAATTGGTCGTGCTGTTTTTGAACCGGGATGGAGGTGGTCAACTTCAGTTCAACCGATTGCCAAAACGCATAGTTGTCAGGCACCGCATTTTCAATATCATGTGTCAGGAGTGTTACATGTTAAAATGGATGATGGCAGTGAATTCGATTGTAAACCAGGTGATGTTTCTTTATTGCCTTCGGGTCATGATGCGTGGACAGTAGGAAACGAACCTGCAGTGGTTGTTGATTTTCAAGGGATGGTTGACTACGCGAAAAGTTTATAGATTCTATCGGTGTGTTACACAACGAGTTGTTTTGAGTATCTCGAAAACAAATAAACCTCTCTGAAAACCAGAGGGGTTTTTTGTTGGATTTTAAAATCAATTTACTGTTTCAGAAGGAATAACTTGCGAGGGAAAGTCCCTTGCTCTTTGAAAGGAATCAAATTTCAAAATTCACCAACTAAACAATTCAATCACATAATAGCGCAGGTTGTGTAAACTGTAATTTAGAAATTAATGAAAATGAAAAAAAATATTGAAATTATTGAGGTGTAACAGTAATAACTACACTTCCTGTTTTCATTCCTGTTTCAACATATTTATAAGCTTCAACAATTTGTTCTAATTTATAAAAGCGATCGATAACAGGTTTAAGTTTTCCGGCTTCTGCAAGTTCTTTAAAGAAAATAATATCTTCTTTTCTGTCAACCGGTATTGGGAATTTTACTTTTTTACCTCCGAAGAATGTTATCAATGGTAAAAATAAATTCTGAGCTAAAAACCCGAGCTCAGTAGAAATGTATTTGCCTCCCGGGCTAAGAATTTTTTTACACTTGAAAAACGAACTCTTACCTACCGCGTCAAAAACAAAATCAAAAGTTTTATTGCGCCGCGTGAAATCTTCTTTCTGGTAATCGATAACTTCATCGGCTCCAAGTGATTTAACCAAATCAATATTTTTTGTACCACAAACCGCTGTAACATCGGCACCAAAATACTTGGCGAGTTGTACCGCCGAACTTCCTATAGAACCTGAACCGCCATTAATAAGAATTTTGTCTCCATTCTTAACTTTCATTTTCCGAAGCATTGTAACAGCAAGCCAGGGACCTTCGCATAAAGCAACAACTTCTTCATATTTTAAATTGGAAGGCATTGTTGTAATAGAACCTTTTTCCTTTACGCTGATATATTCCGCGTGCGCGCCAAACACAATGCAACTCAACCCAAAAACTTTGTCACCAACTTTAAACGACTTTACATCTTTTCCAATTGAATCTATTTCTCCCGCTAATTCGCTTCCAAGTATTTTTCTTTTTGGTTTGAAAAGCCCTCCAACCAATCGCACCAAAAGATATTGCGGATCGCGAAACCCGCAATCGGTTCGGTTTACCGTCGTCGCATGAATTTTTATTAATACTTCACTATCGCCAACTTTTGGTTTTGGAATTTCTTTTAATTGAACAACCTCAGGGGGGCCATAAATAATATTTACTATCGCTCGCATAATTTTTTATCAAGGCGCAAAATAATAATTCCTTAAATCACCAACTGAGCGACTCAATAAAATATAAGCAAAGATTGTGTGAACAGTAGTTTTATGAACTGTTCCTCCAAAGAAAAGCAGTGATTTTTTTAGTTTTTAGTTTTCGGTCTAACAGATTCACCTGAGAGAGAAGCTGGATTTTCTGATTCAATGAAACTGTTGAGGATGGGGGTTCCCGCATTGAGGAAACTATGACTCAACATTTATCTAATAAGTTTGAAATGTAATGAATAACAATAAAAAAATTGTGGCAGGAAAGTTATCAGATGTGTAACAGGTATTTAATGCTGAACGCTAAATAATACTTTCCCTTAACTAATAAAAAAAAACCACATGAACAAGAATTTTAAACAATACCCGCTTACGGATGGTAACGGAAATGACAACACCATAAGAGAAGTAACAATAGAAAATAAAGGAAATGGCTGGGGTATGTTTTTTATTATAACTACCGTTGTGTTTTTGGGGTTGAGCATTTATTTGTATGTAAATAATATGCGGGCAAATAGAACAGGCGAATTGCTAAGCACTAAGGTTATTGATTCTGAAAGCAGGTACAATGACCTTGATTCAAGATATACGGCAACACTTGTTGATCTTGAAAATTACCGAGGCAAGAATGCGGAATTAGATAGCATGATTTCGCTTAACGAAAAGACGATTAACGACCTGCAGGCATCCTTAAAAAAGGATAGAACGAACAGGCAATTGAATGAAGCAGAATACAAAAAGCATTTAGCAGATCTGGATGTTGTTGTTTCTGACCTGAATACGAAGATTGAACAATTGCAAAAGGAAAAAAATATGTTGCTGGTTGCAAAAGATTCAATGGGCAATGTAATTACCGTGAATACGATTGCGATATCTGATTTGCAAAACAGTAATTCAAAACTCAATACCAAAGTAACTATCGCTTCCTTGCTGATTCCGGAAGAAATAACTATAAGCGGGATAACAAGTAAATCAAACGGAAATGAATCAACCACCATGAAGGCTGAGAAATCGGATTATCTGAAAATATGTTTGAACCTGCCAGCAAATAAAACAGCCGATGCGGGCAGAAAAACTTTTTTGATAAGAATAATAAACCCTACAGGATCGTTATTATCTGAAAATGATAGCTCTGGAATCTTTGTGTCTGTTGAAAATAATTTGCAGATGCAGTCCACCTTAGCGTCAAGCATTCAATATGCTAACCAGTCCCAACAAGCATGCTCAATGTGGAAACCTAAAAGTGCATTAACTAAAGGAATGTATACAACCCAAATTTACCAAGATGGATATCTTATTGCCTCACAAAAATTTGAATTAAAATAAACCGGAAAAATTCCGCAATTTTTTTTGTTTGTTGGTGTTACACCACAACTGTTCGGAAGACTACACAAAGGAATGATTTTCAGTATAACTAACAAGCATGATTTAGAAAATTAAATTGTGTGAACAAGAGGTTTGTGATATGGATGCAAGCCAAATTATTTCCCTGCTGCCGGAAGAGATTCTGAGTGACTTAGCAATAGAAACAAAAGTCAATCGGTATGCAAAAAAATTGCAGGCAGAAATTTTATTTAAGTTGCTGATGCATTGCATTCTCTCGCATAAGGAGAACAGTTTGCGGACGATGGAATCTGCTTATGAGAGCATGGCATTTCAACTGCTCAACAATGGAAAAAAGAAAAACAGTATTCGGTTCAGTTCCATCAGCGAACGATTGAGCGTGATGAATGCCGATTACTTCGAAAAAATTTATCAGAGTTGCATCAGTATTTATGGAAAGGTGATGAAGGAAGAAGCCGCTTCATTCATTCGGTATGATTCAACTATTGTAGCACTTTCATCTCAGTTATTAAAGGAGGGCTATCACATTAAAGGCGGAGATGCCGAGCAAGTGCGCTTGTTAAAATTCACGATTGGGTTTTCACAACTGCCTCAAAGTGCTGACCTGTATATGACAGCGCAACATGGAAGCGAAAACATTGCACTTAAAGAATCCATACTGTTACACCAGCCTGTCAGAACAAATGCCATTCGGATATTTGACAGAGGACTGAACGCACGAAAAACTTTTGATGAATTCATTGAAAAGAAAATTCCATTTGTAACCAGAGTAATGGCAAGCAACAAACACGAAGTGTATTTGCAAAATCAGTTGCTGAAAACTGTTAAAACGGATTCACTTAAAATCAACAGCGATGAATGGGTTTATTTATTTTCAGAAGGAAGCAAGAAGGCAAAACACCCGGTTCGTTACATCAAATGCAAACAGAAAAGCACAGGAGAAGAAATAGTTTTTGTCACCAACATCTCTGATTTAACTGCTGCGCAGGTTACCGATTTATACAAGCGCCGATGGGATATTGAAGTGTTCTTTAAATTTTTAAAACAGGAATTAAACTTCAGCCACTTAATCAACAGAAGCGAAAACGGAATACGAATCATGCTCTATGCAACACTAATTGCTTCAATACTGTTATTAGTTTATAAAAAATTAAATGGCTTATCAGGATACAAAATCATGAAACTGAAATTTGTTCAAGAGCTTGAAAAATCAATCACCAGAGATATTGTTATCATGACCGGAGGCGACCCACTTATATTTGATAATCTCTTCTCAAAACCTCCAGACTAATTTCTTCCGAACAGTTGTGGTGTTACACCTGCGCTTTTAACCCTTTTGTTCTGAGGTAATCGTCGGGAGCCTTTTACAAGCAATTGTAATTCATTTCACGCTGCACATCATAAAAATTCCTAAATCACCAACTAAACAACTCAATAAAATAAAAGATCAAGTTGTGTGAAGTGAATATAGAAGTTGATGTAAACGGAAAAAATTGAAATTATTGAGGTGTAACAGTAATAATAACGCTTCCTGTTTTCATTCCTGCCTCAACATATTTATATGCTTCAACAATTTTATATTATTCCCAATCGCTTCTATTTGTCAAGCTAATTCGCTCCCGAGTATATGTCTTTTGGGTTTGAAAAGCCCACCAACCGAACCAAAAGATATTGCGGATCGCGGAATCCGCAGTTGGTTCGGTTTACTGTTGTTACATGAACTTTAATTAATACTTCATTATCCTTTGATAATGATTTTATTACTTCTTTCAAGTTAACTACCTCTGGTGGTCCATACTTTGTGCTTATAATTGCTTTTATTATATTTTATAAATACGAAAAATAATAATTCCGAAACCATTAACTAAATAGTTCAAAAAAAGTCCCGGCCTGTGAGTGGAGTTTTTTCAATAACTAATTAAAAGTTTTATTATAAGGATGTCTAATCAATTCTGAATTATAAGCTTCTTAGTTGCTGTCCCTGTTTCACTTTAAATTTTCACAAAATGAATTCCGTTAACAAAATCAGATACCGAAATGGTTTGATAAATATTATCAACTGTTACAGGTAAAATTTGTCCCTGATATTAAATTGAATAAAATAATTAAGTTCGAATGTGAAGTCGGCTATTCTTAATATTTCTATCTTTCGTTTTCAATTTAATAAACTGTAAAATATTTTTTCTTATTCTTTATTCCCTGGAAATAATTCTTTCGTTCTCTTTTCCATTTCATCAGCAATCACCTTTGCATTTCCGCCTTTCTCGGTAAGTTTCTTTTTTATGTTTTCATAACTCTTCGTATCTCGGTCCTGACTTAATTTAAAAACATGATTCAATTCTACAACTTCAATTTTAAATGCAACTACTGCATTCATAAATTTCTGAAGAAACTCATCTGACAAATTATCGAAAACTGTTGGGGACTTCGTATCGTAATTTTCAAAATGCAACGAGGTTTTTCTGAGTATATCAGCCAATGCTATATCATCTCCAAATTTAATTATTCCTTTCGCTTGCACACTCATATAGTTCCAGGTAGAAGCTGTATTCGGATTACTATACCACGAACCGCTAACATAAGTGTTTGCTCCGGTGAAAACCACGAGTACATTCGGATTATATAAAAAAGCCTTATGATGGTCAGTGTTTCTCATAATGTGTCCTCTTAAAATTTGTTTGTCGTTTTCTTGCTCAATAAACACGGGTACTTGTGTGGCGACAGGTTTATTTTCTGAATCGCATCCCGATAAAAAAGCGAAGGGATGCTCTTCCATAAACTTCACAATAACACTATCGTTTTTATCTTTGTAGTAAGGGAGGTCGTACATATTAATTGAGTTTTTATTTTATAGTTGTCAATTCATCCTTGCTTCGTGTATAAAATCTGTTTTTCAAGATTTATATATTGGAATTGTGTTGGTGATTTTTTTAAAACATTTGCTGTTGAAGTTTTAGTGTTGTTGTAACAGTTCAGTAATTAAGTACGCAGGTAATTTAAAAGCACAAAATAAAAAAGCTCTGCATTTTATTTTTTTAGTTATACAAGTCTTCTTAATAACATTACCAATCTTAAACAGATAAATTCACCAACATTTGTTCCGATATAAATATTATTTCCTTCGAAGAACATATCACCAACAATAACACCATCTCCATTGTTTAAGGCATTATGAAAGTTTGTGAAATTATTTTGCAGGTGTAAAAATTTTTTCATTGCATTTATCTTTTTAGTGAAAGTAAAGTTTAGCAATATCTCAATGAGTGCAAATGAAAGTTTGCAAACGGGACTTTGCAATTAATGAACAGTCTGACAAAATTTTAACTTGAAATTCAGACTGTATCAAAATTGCGTTGAAAGATTTTAAGAGCAAGATGAAATCATCAAATCATTGCATATTTGTCCCGATGAAATCAATACAGGAATTGCAACAAATATTTAATCAATATCTCGAAAAACAAATATTCGAAAAGCAACCGTTTGAACTGTATGAACCATTCCGTTACATCCTTTCATTGGGGGGAAAGCGGTTGCGTCCGACCATGGTTTTACTTGGATGCGAAATGTTCGGTCATGATGCAGGGCAATCTTTATCACAGGCAATGGCGATTGAATTGTTTCATAACTTCTCATTGATGCATGATGATATCATGGACAATGCGCCAAGGCGCAGAGGGCAATCGACGGTTCACGAAAAATTTAATCACAACATCGCCATTCTCTCAGGAGACAATATGTTGATTTATGCTTATGAATATTTAATTAATAACGCAGGAACAAAAACAGAATCACTCATTCGGCTCTTCAATAAGACGGCGATTGAAGTTTGCGAAGGTCAGCAGTGGGATATGAATTTTGAAAAACAGAACAATGTAACAGTTGAGCAATATCTGAAAATGATAGAGTTGAAAACGGCCGTGCTTTTGGGCTGTGCCTTAAAAATGGGTGCAGTGATTGGGAATGCAAATGAAGAGGATGCTCAAAGATTATATGAAGTCGGGAAAAAATTGGGAATTGCATTTCAATTGCAAGATGATATTCTTGATTCATTCGGCGACGAAAATAAATTCGGCAAACAATCAGGCGGAGATATTATTCAAAATAAAAAAACTCTATTGTTGATTGAAGCAATGGAAAAGGCAAATACTTCGCAGAAAAAAATATTAGGTGATTGTTTGGAGAAAAAACATTTCGACCCGAAAGAAAAAGTTAAAACAGTAATGGATTTATATTATGAACTTAACATTCGTGCTATCGCCGAAAAGGAAATGATGAAATATTTTGATGAAGCAATGTTCGTGTTAGATGAAATTTATATACCTGAAATAAGTAAAACAGGATTGCGGCAGTTTGCCAAGGAATTATTAGTAAGAGAAAATTAAATCCAGACTCCGTTAGAGAGTCTGTGCTTTGTTCTTCCGCGACAATCTTTTTTTGTTGAAGCACAGGAAGAAATCATAGCAGTCATAAATATTCCGAGCAGCAATAGTGAAATTATTTTACTGAAAGAATTTAGAAAAGTGATTTTCATTTCGTGTAAGCTTATTACTCTAACGACGGCTGAACTGATTTGTTGTGACTGATTTACCAACGGAAAAAAGTCTAATTTCAATTGTCACAAAAATTTTACAATTCAAAATGTAATAAAATGCAATAGTTGTTCGTCATACATGTATTCGATTTTAAACTTCGATAAAAATCAGAGTCGAAGTTCATGAATCAGATGAAATCAACATTCGTTCAATAACAATTTTAAAATTTATAAAATGTTTTACTACCTTACTCGGGCAATGGAAGTAAATGGACAATTAATCCGTTTGGTTTGGGAGAAAGCTTCTCCTATCGCCGGACAGAACCCTGAAATTTTCCGACTCGACATGCAAGGTAGTTGGATTCGTAAAAAGGATTTCAATAACATTGATTCTCTTTACGGCTGGACTATCTATCCCGTTAACTCGCCTGCCAATGATTTCAGCAAACCGGAGAAACTCATTCCGGTTCACACACATGAAAATCAAATTCCGTTGGCAGGAATTCAATCGCCTACCGATATGGTGTTCAGAGAAAATTATATCTGAAAAAGCAACTATTGCTTTAACACTCTTCGTACTTCGCCCAGGTTCTGACCTATGATTACCAGACTATATAACCCCTGCGGGAATTCCTGCATGGAGATAAGTAATTCTGTTTGCCCTGTCTCAAACGATTCAACTTTCATTTCCCTTCCTGCAATATCATAAATTCGAATTGAGAAATTATCATCTGCAGGATTCGAAAGTTCTAAATGAATAACATCTGAAGTTGGGTTCGGAAATAAATTAAAATCTATCAAATCATTTTGTGCTGAATTATCTTCTTCTAATCTTGCTGAAGCTGATGTTGTAAATAAAAAGGAGGATGAGAATGCAGAAAGATTTGAACCTGCAGCATCACACTGAGTTTGTATCTGAACTTCGTATTGTGTTGAAGCCATTAATCCACTAATTGTAAAAGCTGTATTAGCGCCATTAGTATTTTGCAATGTCCATGTAGAAGAACCAACAGGTCTTGACCGTAAATTATATCTGTAAGCTCCTGTAACACCTCCCCACATCACAATTGTGCTTGATGAATTTGTGTTCATGAAACTTGCCATTGAAGTAACTCCACATGATGAACCTGCATTTATCAGCGTAAAGCTTTGAATGGTTATACATCCGCTTGCTGAAGTAACTGTAACAGCAAAAGTTCCTGCTGATAAGCTATTTAGATCTTCTGTTGTTGCACTATTGCTCCAATGATATGTGTAAGGTGTTTGACCACCTGTAACAGTAATATTTATTGAGCCATTCGACTGACCACTTGTCGGATTTACAGAAGAAGCTGTAACAGTTGGGGCCACATTTACAGTTAGGGTTTTGCTTGAAGTTATTGTGCAACCATTTGCTGCCGTCCCTATTACTGTATAAGTTATGGAAGAAGATGGATTCGCTGTTACACTTGAACCTGTTGTCAGGTTCAGGCCTGTTGCTGGAGACCAGGTGTAAGTTGAAGCACCCGAAGAAGACAAGCTAACTGAAGTACCTGAGCAGGTTGAGCCGTTTCCAGTGATTGAAATTGTTGGAGTAGTATTTAAAGTTAAGGCAACTGTCTTTGTTGCATTGCACGCTCCCGAACTTCCCGAAATAGTATAAGTAATGTTTGAAGATGGAGTTGATGTAACTGTTGCCCCCGCTGTAACATTTAACCCTGTTGAAGGCGACCAGGTGTAGTTAGCTGCCCCCGAAGCAGTCAAATTAGTAGATAAGCCTGAACAAATGGTTGTGGTGCCGCTCACTGTTAAAACTAAACTGCTCGAAACTGTTACAGCAATAGTTTTTGTATTCGTGCAGCCGTTTGTTGTACCGGTAACTGAATAGGTGATTGATGAAATTGGATTAGCTGTTACACTTGTGCCTGTTGTAATATTCAATGCAGTTGCAGGAGACCAGGAATAAGTTGTTGCTCCACTTGCAGAAAGCGTAGTAAATGAACCAGTACAAATAGTTGTATTACTTGAAGCAGAAACAAAAGGAGTTGCATTCACTGTAACAGAAACTGTTTTTGTACTTGAACAGCCATTGGTAGTTCCAGTAATTGTATAAGTTGTTGTTGAAGCAGGATTAGCAATCACACCTGATCCTGTTGAAAGATTCAATCCGATTGAAGGTGACCATGAATAAGAGGTAGCTCCTCCTGCGGAAATTGTAGTTGAATTACCAGAACAGATAGTTGCATTTGAAGAAGAAGTAACAGATGGGATTGGGCTAACCGTAACAGAAATAGTTTTTGTTGTTGAACAACTACTTGTTCCAGTAATCGTGTATGTGGTGCTTGAAGAAGGATTGGCCATCACACTTGAACCCGTAGTGATATTTAAACCTGTTGAAGGAGACCATGAATAGGTTGTTGCTCCGGTTGCTGTCAAAGTGGTTGATGAACCTGAACAAATACCCATGTCCCCAGAAGTTGAAATTATAGGCGCAGCATTAACTGTAACAGAAATAATTTTTGTACCTGAACACCCATTACTTGTTCCTGTGATTGTATAAGTTGTTGTTGAAACAGGGGTTGCCGTTACACTTGTTCCGGTTGAAATATTTAAACCTGTCGAAGGAGACCAGGAATAAGTTGTTGCTCCGCTTGCCGAGAGTGTGGTAGAACTTCCGGAACAAATGGATGTATTTGTTGACGAGGAAACAGTTGGTGAAGGGTTAACTGTTACGCTAATTGTTTTGGTGGTTGAACAGCTGCTGCTAGTTCCTGTTATTGTGTAAGTAGTATTTACGGAAGGAGATGCTGTTACACTCGCTCCGGTCGAAACATTTAATCCGGTTGATGGTGACCATGTATAAGTAGTTGCACCCGAAACAGAAAGAGCCGTTGATGTTCCGTTACAAATTGTTGCATTAGAGGAAGTGTTTAATGTAGGAGTAGTTCCAACTGTTAAAACCAATGACTGAACTTTAGAACAACCATTTGCAGTTCCTGTAACAGAATAGGAAGTTGTGGTAACAGGATTAGCTGTAACACTTGCACTTGTTGTAGAATTTAATCCGGTTGAAGGAGTCCACGAATAAGTTGTAGCTCCACTCGCTGTAATACCTGTTGAAGTTCCCGAGCAAATTGATGTGCTTCCTGAAATTGTAATTATTGGTAATGCAATTACAGTAATGGCAGAAGTTGAATTACTGCTGCATCCATTTGTAGTTCCTGCAACCGTGTAAGTGATTGAAGAAACTGGTGAAGCCGTCACACTCGTTAAGGTGTTGGAATTTAATCCTGTTGAAGGCGACCATGTGTAGCTTGTTGCTCCGCTGCAAGTGATGTTGGTAGATGAACCATTGCAAATATTTGCGCTTGTTGGTGTAACAGAAACACTCGGTAATGATTTAACCTGCAACGACTGAGTAGCAGACTGACTATTGTAAGTATAAGTAATTGTAAAAATTCCGATACCTGCTGTCGATGGAGTAAATATACCTCCACTCACACCTATACCCGAATAAGTTCCTCCCGATGGAGAACCACCTGTTAAAGTGAAGGCAGAATTATTTAAACAAACGGGGCTGAATGTAGAAAGCGTGACTGTTACAGTTCCGGTTTTATTTATCGTCCACGAAACAGTATTAACAGGCAATGTCTTTTTCGCCATTGAAGTTGTGTCCCAAACACTTAATGTCAGCGTGTGATTTCCCGAAGAAATATTATTTCCAATTGCTGTATAGGAAAGCACATTCGTTCCAACTGTTACACCATCTAATTTCCATTGTGTTTTTATGGTGTTAGGAATCGTTTGAATGATGGTTGAAGAAAATATTGCTGAACCACCGTTTCCAATTACAACACTTACTGCATTAGAAGGAGAGTAGCTGTCAATCAAATTCGCCATGCTTAGGAAATTATAAATCAATTCTTCCCGGCAAATACTACAGAAAGGTTGACCGAGAGCAAGCATTTTACAAGTACACATTGGCCGATACCATGTAGTCGGACAATAATTCGCGCCGAGATACAAACCAACTGAAGCGCAATTTGTTCCGAATGCTGTAGGTATCGGCATACCATTCGGAATCCAGCTTTTCCATTTTATCAGCGTTGGATTTGTTTCCATTGTGCAATTAGGTTTTTCAATTGAACTGCAACCACCATAGCTATATTCATCAGTAAGTCCTGCCAATGAATGACCGAGTTCATGAATCACAATTTCTGCACTTGAATTATTAATAGTGCAGCAAGGATAAGTTCCGCCTGAGCCGCCATAGTAAGTTGAGTTCGCTACAACAATTGCTTTATTGTAAGCAGGAAAATTTGCGAGCAAAACATTTTGTATTGCAGTGGTATTTGTCGCAACAACCAACCGATGAATTCCTCCATAATCAAAAGTGCTTCCGAAATACGAGACTGTACTTGAAACCGGAACGAGTGGATTTGCACTTGAACAATCACTTGCTGTTCCCGGATGTTTTATTCCTGATTGAGCAGAAGGAACCTGTATCGCATAAACATTAAACAGGTTTTTATATTCTTTATATGGAGAAGTTAAAAATAAACTGTTACAGATGTTAGTTACCTGCGTAATGAAATTTGATTGTTCTGCCGAAGTAAAACCATCAGCCAGAAAAACCATGTCAATGTGATTGCTTGAACTCCCGTTATAAAGAATTGTCGTGACAGGAAATGTCTGAGCCGAAATTTTTCCGAAAGCAAAAAGCAGGATGAATAGAATTATTTTTTTCATTTCCAATCTGTGTTTTGTTTTGTGAATGATGAAATCAATAGCCTTCTTCCTTCGCTATCTGTCTGATAAACTTTAAGTGTAACAGCCGTCTCTGTAAATGGAATTTTTACAAGCAAAGTCGCTTGTGGCTCTATCGTTTTATATCTTGCGAGTTCGCCCTTCTCATTGGCATATTCATAATTGATAAAACAAGGGTTGTCAAGTTTCACCGAATAAATAATTGTTCCTTTCGAGTCAGTCATTTCAAATTGAAGAGTTCCTTCTTCATTCAGAGAAAACAATTCAGGTTTTATTTTTTCATCAATCATTTTCGATTGAAGAACCTGAATGGTTGTAACAGTTTTAGTTGTTGTATTTGTTTGAACATTGAACTGAATAATCTGCGTTTTATCTTCAGTTCTGTTCTGTGCTGTTACACTGAAAAAACAATTCAGTAAAAAGCAAAGAGTTAAAAATGTTTTGTTTTTGAGAGTCATTTCGGAGTTTTTTTTGTAAAATGATTTCAGTAAACTCATTGGAAAAATCCTTTACTGAATGTGTAAATTTTAAATTCAAGTCTGATTTTTTACTAACCACTTTGTTATCGGTGCTATACATTTCCCCAATGAAATGTTGATTGTGTCAATACTGCACAATGAAAACAGACAACTAACTGTTCAATCTTTCCGTACAAACTTTTAAACCATCGGTTATGAAAAATCTTAGCCCGAATTGGATTACAGAAGGATTGATTGATTTCGAGTATAAAAAATATTTGCTGCTCGATTATTTACAATCAGTAAGCAAGCAGTTTGATGATAAGAAATTGTATCCGACACTGTCTGATATTATTTCGCATTATCACGCACTTCAGCAATTGAAAGAGAATAAAGAAATTGTTGCGCAATCTTTTCCGAAGCAGATTTCAAAAATTGATTTTGAAAATTTCAAATTGCAATATGAAAAATTATTGATTGAAGATAAATGCATTGAGGAGTTGGAATCCATTTTAGATTTCGCCATTCCACAATTGCAATCACGCATGATTAGCGGAAGAGATTTATACGCATCGGTTGAAAATGATTTGCAGATTTTTCCGATTGGAATTGTGCCTGTAAATCCTGAATTCGGATATATGTTTTTGTCACGCAACGGAAGTCGTCAAACAAAAGTTTATGAATATCAAATCACATTATTTGAAAACAGTACCGAAAAATACCGAGGAATAAAAGCCGAATACATCTGTACTTATACCCGCAGCATTGCGAATTCGTATGAGAATATGAAAACCAATCTGATCAAAGCGGAGAAGAAAATATTTACTCCAGGAACATTTGTTATAGAGAGTCATGAAAAATTTCCGTTACAGGAAACTTTTTTGCCCGTTGCAAAACGAACACTCGTTCGCTACCTATTTAAATTAAACGCTTAAATTATTTTGTAGAATCAACAGGAAGTGGAGTCGCATTCTGATTTTCCTGCGGCTTCTGTTGTTGCTGATTCATTGGGGTAGCAGTTGGTCCCATTCCATCTAAAGCATTTGTTTTAGTGGCAGTGGTCGCGTTGCGGTTCACAAAAAATATAGTTGCAAGACTGAGTACAGCTACTCCGCCTATTAAATACCATGTTGCTTTTTCAAGAAAATCGGTTGTGCGCTTAACGCCCATCATTTGATTTGAGAATCCGCCAAACGACTGGCTAAGTCCTCCGCCTTTAGGGTTTTGTATTAATACAACTCCGATTAATAGAATACACGCGATAATGATGATGATGATGATTGCTTCTAACATGCTTAAAGTTTGTTTTTCAATTCTTTTATGAGGGGCGCAAAGTAATGTGATTTGTCTGGAAATTTCAAACTCAACTTTTCGTACATCGAAATTGCCCGTTGATACTTGCCCTGAGAGGACAATATCTTAGCTAAAGTCTCGGTTGCGAAGTCGTCCTGATCAAGTAAACTCTTCTCCGCCCGGTCTTCTAACGAGTCTTTAACCGGCTCGTGCTTTTTTTCTTTTATGGATTGAACAAAATTGTCAATCACTTTAATGTCTTCGTCGGTATTTACAACTAAAAAGTCTGGAGTGAAATTAATTAGGGATTCTTCAAGTGCTTCCTGCTCTGCTGAAATTGCAATTGATTCAGTTTCTTCAATTACTATTTCTGTTACAGTTTCAATTTTTACATCCCGACTTAAGGTTCGGGATGTTCCATCTGAAATTATTTCTTTCCGATTTGGTACCCGGAAAGTTTCTTCTCCCGATTTTTCCGGCGAAAGTTTTTTCAACCAATTGAGGAAAGAATGTTCTTCGGTCGATGTAACGGTTTTTTCTTTTGGTTGATTTGGAGTTGAAACTTCAATCGCATTTTGCGCTTCAATTAGTTTTAACGACTCGAGTTCTGAATCGAAATTATCTTCGGCAATTCCCTCCTCATCCAACTCATCTTCTTCATTCTTATGAGAATATTCTGAAGTCGAAAGCATTTCCACTTCAGCATCTTTCAGCATTTCATCCACTTCGCTGTTTTCAATTTCCTTATCAAGAAATATTGTCGATGCTAATTCAACTTCGCTCGAATCAATTTCGGGTTCATCAATTTCTTCATCAATTTCCATCGGAACAAACTCTGCTGAAGAACCAGATTGAATTAAAACTTCGAACTCTTCCGATAAATTTTCTTCCTGCTCCTGAATCATTGCATTTTCAACTGCAAGAATTCCTTCTTCTTCGTGGTCGCCGGCTTCCACTTTTTCTTCGTCTGAAAAATCATTTATCTGCTTTCCGGTTTCAGCAAAGGAAACTGCATTTATCTCAGCAGAAATTTCAATGTTATCTTCTTTGCTTATTTTTTCTTCAGTAGAAATCAATGATTCAACTTCCTTCAATTCTTCAACAGTAAGAATTTCGTTTTCAATAATCGTTTCTGTTACAATTGTTGAAATAGTATCACCATTACTACTTGCTTTGGTTTCGTGAATTTCAAATTCCGGCTGAAAAATTCGTTCGGGTGTTGAGGGATACATCAACTCAAACAAAGCGACACGGTTGTTAGCAAAAACAGCTGCAGAAGCAAGAAGGGATTCAGCTTCGGAATGATTTTGTAACTGCGATTGTTTTGCTTTTAATAAATGCACACTGGCAAACCACGGATACTGCTGAATTAATTCATTCAGTTTCTCCTTGCTCAATTCATTAAGCAACGATTGGTTTTCTATCAGTTTGTAAAATTCTTTTTTTTCCACGCTACCAATTTACCAAAGCTTTGTTAAAAATGTCATCGACTAATTGGTCGGTTATTTCGTCCACCAATTT
>JBBQJW010000003.1:0-191074 GCA_038326325.1 Chitinophagales bacterium
TGTTTCAGATCGGGATCTTCAACGGTTGAGAGTGCTTTTAATATTTGATCTTCTGTAAACAAGTTTCAATTTGTTTTCTTTCAAAATTATTTCACGCAGAGCGGTACATAAGGAGCAAAGTTCGCAAAGAAAAAAATAAGTAAATGTCTCAATCAGTCAACTGCCAACTTAGCTTTCCTGCATCGCCTCAACCTGCTTGCGTGCTCTTGTGCGTTCGTTTTCATCAAGAATAATTTTACGCATGCGAATGCTCTTCGGAGTTAATTCAACATACTCATCGTCCTGAATGTATTCGAGTGCTTCTTCTAATGAGAATTGAATCTTAGGAACAATCTTCAATGCTGCATCAGTTCCACTTGCACGCATATTTGTTAAATGCTTCGCCTTCGTAACATTAATAATCAAATCACTCGGGCGAATATGCTCACCGATAATTTGTCCGCCATAAACTTCTTCTCCCGGATCAATGAAGTAAGTTCCTCTATCAGCTAAACGATCAATTGCAAAACCGGTTGACATTCCTTTTTCCATTGACACTAATACTCCCATGTTTCTTCCGGGAATATTTCCGCGCCATGGTTCGTAAGCGACGAAGCGATGGGCTATGATTGCTTCACCTGCAGTTGCTGTCAATAAATTATTTCTCAAACCAACAATTCCTCTTGATGGGATTTGAAATTCTAAGTGTTGCAAATCTCCCTTCGTTTCCATAATCAGTAACTCACCTTTGCGGGCTGTTACAAATTCTATTACTCGCCCGGCTGATTCTTTAGGTACATCAACACTCAACATTTCTATTGGCTCGCATTTCTGTCCGTCAATTTCTTTGATGATAACTTTTGGTTGACCGACTTGCAATTCGAATCCTTCGCGACGCATGGTTTCAATCAAAATAGCAAGGTGAAGAATTCCTCTTCCGTAAACCAAAATCTGATCGGGTGATTCAGTATCTTCTAGACGAAGTGCAAGGTTTTTTTCCAACTCCTTAGTTAATCGGTCGCGCAAGTGACGACTGGTTACAAACTTTCCTTCCTTCCCGAAAAAAGGAGAATTGTTAATTGTAAACAACATACTCATTGTTGGTTCTTCAATACTGATAGGAGGAAGCCCTTCCGGATTTTCAGCATCAGCAATCGTATCACCAATATCAAAATTATCTATTCCAAAAATCGCGCATATCTCTCCCGATTCAACACTTTCAACTTTCAGTTTTCCTAATCCTTCAAAAAGATATAGTTCTTTAATTTTCGATTTAAGGATTTGTCCGTCGCGCTTAACTAAGCTCACAGTCATTCCTACTTTCAAAGTACCACGCAATAATCTTCCAACAGCAATTCGTCCGGTGTAAGAACTATAATCAATAGAAGTGATTTGCATTTGCGGAGTTCCTTCAACATGAATTGCGGGAGGAACAGTTTCAACAATACAATCAAGCAACGGAGTTAAATCAGTTGTTGGTTTTTCCCAATCCGTACTCATCCATCCTTGTTTTGATGAACCGTAAAGTGTAGGAAAATTCAGCTGGTCTTCGCTCGCATCTAATTTGCAGAACAAATCGAACAACAATTCATGTGTTTCATCGGGGCGACAATTGGCTTTGTCAACTTTATTGACAACTGCAATCGCTTTTTTACCTAACTCAATTGCTTTGTGTAACACAAAACGAGTTTGCGGCATTGGACCTTCGAAGGCATCAACAAGAATCAAAACACCATCAGCCATGTTCAATACACGCTCAACTTCACCACCGAAATCGGCGTGACCGGGAGTATCAATAATGTTAATCTTTACTCCTTTGTAGCGAACAGAAACATTTTTCGCAAGAATGGTAATTCCGCGTTCGCGTTCGAGGTCGTTGTTATCGAGGATAAGTTCACCTGTTTCCTGGTTGTCGCGGAAGAGTTTGCACTGGTGCAGTATCTTATCAACGAGTGTAGTTTTTCCATGATCGACATGGGCAATAATTGCAATGTTTCTGATTTCAGCCATTTAGATTTTTATTCGGGGTGCGAAAATAGGTTTAAAATGGCGCAACACCTTAGCTGAAAGAATTATTTCTCAATGATATAATGTTAGTTACTGCCGGCATAGAAAAACAGACCTCTGCAGTATTCATTTAATTTCAGCGCCGACAAACCCCGATGCCTAAAAAAATTCAGTTTCACACCTTTGATGCACTAAGGTTTTTTGCTTTTCTGTATGTTTATATGCTGCATATTCCTATTCAGGCAGGGTTTCATTTTTTCAGAATTATAAAATCAACGGGAGGCACAGGTGTTATTTTCTTTTTCACGCTCAGCGGTTTTTTAATCACTTACATACTTGTTCACGAAAAAATAAATGTCGGTAAAATTCACCTGCGTAAATTCTTTCTGCGCCGGAGCTTAAGAATATGGCCGCTTTATTTCTTGCTTGTTGCGTTTGCTTTTATTGTTCCTTATTCCTTTGCTGACCATGTAGGTATGCACATGGTTGGAGGTGGTTACATGCCCGACTGGAGATTCTCTTTTACTTTTTTAGAAAATTATAAAATGCTTGCGGCAGATAATTTCCCGCGTGTAACACCGCTGTCGGTTTTCTGGTCGCTGTGTATTGAAGAGCACTTTTATATTTTGTGGATGATTGCGCTGTTTTTTATTCCGGTGAAGCGAATGAAACTGTTTTTTGTTGTTGGTTTTGTTACAGGAATAGTTGCGCGGATTATTGAATTGAAAATTTCAAACAATCAAAACATCACTTCAAATGATGTGTTTACCAACCTCGATTTGTTTTCGTGTGGTGGTTATCTCGGTTTTCTGATAGCGAAAGATTATTCTGTCGTTGCAAGCCGGGTAAATAGTATTTCCATTTCTGTTAGAAGGTTTATCATACTGGCTGTTGTTTCATTTATACTGCTGCACAATTTTGTGTGGTCGGGCACACCCTTTATCAATCGCATTTTTATGCCTTCGGTTTATGCGCTGTTGTTTACTGTGTTGCTGCTTGTTTTTATTCCGCAAGATTCGAAACTGAAAATTGGCGATCGCAATATTTTAATCCGACTTGGAAAAATGAGTTATGGTTTATATGTGTTTCACCTGCTTATAATTCATATGCTGTTACAGTATTTTATAATTCACCAGATTGTGATT
This sequence comes from Chitinophagales bacterium, assembly GCA_038326325.1. Lineage (GTDB taxonomy): Bacteria > Bacteroidota > Bacteroidia > Chitinophagales > UBA10324 > UBA10324. The sequence goes on from JBBQJW010000003.1 coordinate 3,132, forward strand.
GATGATTTCAAAACACTATTGCTATTTATTACTATAAGTTTTTCTGTTACAGTTGCAGTAAGTGCCCTTTCGTATCGGTTTTTTGAAACACCTTTTTTAAGATGGAGGGAAAGGATGAAATCTTATTCCTGAAAAATATTTCCGTGACCTGTTGGGGGTTCACCAATAATGAAGAGATTCTTTAACCGCATGTCGAGATTCCGGTTATAGTGGGTGATGCTTCATTTTTTTTGAGAAAACTAAGAAACGACAACAAGAGGGAAACTTAGATATGTATTATATACCATACAAATTTCCTGATGGAAAAATGAAATCTCCAGACGACGAAACAGTTTTTCCATCAGGAAAAATGAAATCCTCTGATGGAAAAATGATATTTCCAGACGACGAAACGATTTCCCAATCAGGAAAAACGAAATCCCATGATGGAAAAATGAAATTTCCAGACGACGAAACGGTTTCCCAATCAGGAAAAACAAAATCCCATGATGGAAAAATGAAATTTCCAGACGACGAAACGGTTTCTCAGGCAAAGGAAATGAAATCCTCAGACGACATTTCGCTCTTTTTATTTGCGCTGTAGTTATTGTTTCTAATAATTGTATAGAAGATGATTAGTTTTGATTTTGTAATGAAGAAGATTGTTTTCTACCTGCTTTTATTTTTTGTGTCGGTTGCCAATGCGCAGAATTGGAAAGATGTTGGAGGAGGAATTAGAGGTAATGACCCATTTAACACTGAAGTTAACACTCTATTTTCTGATTCAATAAATAGTTTTTTATATGCCGGTGGCTTTTTCGACAGCGCAGGGCAAGTTAGTTCCCATAATATTGCTCAATGGGATGGAGTTAACTGGCATTCCATGAATGGTGGATTAAATTTTTTAGTTGAAGCAATTACTGTTTGTAATAATGTTGTTTATGCTGGCGGAGAAAATAATAAAGTTTGGAAGTGGAGCGGTTTCGGGTGGTCATCATTACCTGCTTTTAATTCAGGAAGTGAAATAAGAGCATTGGGAGTTTGGAATGGAGAACTATATGCGGGCGGAAGTTTTACTTATCAGAATGGACATTTTCTAAGAGGTATTGCAAAATGGAATGGTGTTTCATGGGATTCATTGTCTTCTGGTACTTATACTGATTTTTCAAGTTTTTCTGAAGTTGAATCAATAACTGAATATCAGGGAAATTTAGTTGTGGGGGGACTTTTTTGGAATGCTGGTGGTGTAAGTGCTTATAATATTGCTATGTGGGATGGAACAAACTGGTCTTCATTTGGAGCAGGAATGAGTGGTAGCAGTAATCAATTTGGTGATGCTGCTTTTGCTTTACTTCAGATGGAAATAATTTGTACGCAGGAGGTCAATTTCTTATTGCAGGAAGTATTAATGTACATGGAATTGCAAAATGGGACGGAGTAAATTGGAATGCAGTTGGTTCAGGAGTTCAAACCGGGGGCAGCGTAAATGCCCTACTAAAATATCATCAAATATTACTTGCGATTGGAGACTTTCAAGTAGGTTTTTCACCCTTTATTGCTAAATGGACTAATACTGCTTGGGAAGAGTTTTATGGTGCTGAAATCTTTCCGTACGATATAAGTGTTTTCAATAACGAATTATATGGAGGAGGTGGTTTTGACACATCTTCTCTTGGTGTGCCATTGCATTATATTGCTCGTTTAGCAATTGCAGAAACTGATTCTGAAAACGCAACTTGTTTTACCTCATGCAATGGAAGTGCAACAGCAACTTCACCAATCGGTATTGAACCGGATACTTATTCATGGAGCAATGGAAATACAACTCAATCAATAAATAATTTATGTGTTGGAACTTATACTGTAACGGTTACTGACAGTACAGGTAGCAACAGCTTTGGAACTGTAACGGTTACGAGTCCTCCTGCAATAGTTATTACAGACACCTCAACAAATGCAAGTTGCCCTACCTGCACCAATGGCAGCGCAACAATAAATAATACAACAGGCGGCACACCACCATACAATTATTTCTGGAGCAACGGCGCAACCATAAACTCAATTGATAGTTTATTGCAAGGCACATACACTATAACAGTAACCGACGGCAACGGATGTGTAATGGTTGATAGTGTAACAGTTGGGTTTGATGTGGGAATCAGTGAGCAGTTATCAATGAACAGTAAGCAGTTAACAATATTTCCGAATCCGGCTGAGAGTCAGTTGGCAGTTTACAGTGAGCAGTTGGCAGGTAGTACAATTGAGATAATTGATTTGACAGGGAGAGAGATGCTGAGATTGCCACGGACTGATTACAGTACTCGCAATAACAGGGTGGTAGTTGATGTGAGCAGTTTGCCTTCAGGCATTTATTTTCTTAAAGTAACAGATGCGCAAGGCAGTGTAACAGTTAAGAAAGTGGTGAAGGAATAAAAGTCAAAACTTTCAGCTTTTTAAAAACTCATACTAACTCCTGCGCTAGGCAGAAACGGCAACTGGTTCACACGCTTGTAGCGGATGCGGTCGAAGTAAAAAATATTTTCGCGGTTATAAGCATTAATGATGCTGATGTTTGCTTCGAGCTTTGCATTCTTCCCTAATTTAAAAACACGCTTTGCCGAAATATCAAGACGATGATAGTAGGGCAGGCGACCGCTGTTAAGTGTGCTGTCGTAAATAATGCCGAGCTGACCATTGCCGTTAATGTAGTTGGTGTTTATTCCATCTAAGAAATTATAGAACTCGTAAAAGCCCTGTGTTTTTGTAAAAGGAAAACCACTACCTAAATTCCATCGTGCATCAACCGACCACTGCTTGTTTTTTCCGAAGGTGTAACTGAGTACCACATTTGCATTGTGCCGGCGGTCGTAGTGTGGCGGATATATCTGCGTGCCGTTGTTGCGTGTAACATATCCGAGCGAATAGCCTGTCCATACATACCAGCCCTTGTATTCATACTTGAACAGCACATCAACACCATAAGCTTTTCCGGTTTCAATTTGAAAATCAGGGTCAGTCGGCAATATTTTATCGCGGTTAAGGCCAATGAGTTGTCCGAAATTTTTGAAGTACGATTCAACTGTTACATCTAAATTTTTATTGACATCCACTTCCACTCCGCCAACTAAATGTTGAGCGCGCTGTAAATTATTTTTTGCAATGTTGCCATTTAAATCTCTGAGTTCCTGGTCGGGCCCTGTAAGAAAACCACTAAACAGATTCACCACATCTTTATCTGATTTTGTGCTGATAAAATTCTGCGAATAAATTCCGGCAGATGCTTTCAGTCTTATACTTTCAGTAAGATTATATTTTAAAGCAATGCGTGGCTCGGGCGACAAAACAGGCAGCGATGCATAGTATTGAAAGCGGAAACTTGGTTCGAACACCAGGCGATTCAATACTTCTTTCACCACTACATAACCACCAATTTCGGTTGTGTTTTGTTTCTGACCTATCTTCAATCCCAATGAATTAAAGAATTCAAAGTCGGTAGTATAACCACCAACAGTGAAACCATATTTCACCTCGCTATTGTGCGCAAGAAAATAAGTGAAGTAAGTACTAAGGTCGAAACCTTTGATGCGACTTGTGCGAGCTTTATCATCTGCTTCTTTCAACGCAATGTGATAATCGGAATAAGAAATAGAACCACCGATAAGCATGTTAGAACCACCGGGTACTAAAACAAAATTGGTTCCGAGCCCAACATTGTTCCAGCGAAAATCACTTACATGATTGTAGTTTACATGGTCGTTATAATTGAAACCGAAAACACTTAGCTTGCTTCCATTGCCTCCATTCATCGAAATTTTTCCGTAGTAATCATTAAAGGCAAAAGGAATTCCTGCTGTATCAACATAGTTGTAAAAAACTTTCGAACTTTTATCGAGATAAGAGTTGCGGGTGTTCAACATCCATGAAATACTGCTTCCGTTACTGTCAATTTTTTTGAAAGGGCCTTCGAGTAAAACTTTCGACATGAATGGGCTGGTAGAAACTTTTCCGGCAAATCGTTTTTTATTTCCGTCGCGTGTAACAACATCAACCACTGCTGAAAGCCGTCCGCCATTCTCAGCATTAAAACCACCGGTCATCACATTTGCATTCTTGATAACATCGGTTTCAAAAACAGAAAACAAACCTATGGAGTGAAAGGGATTGTAAATGGTCATTCCATCCAGCATCACTTTATTCTGAATAGGGGAGCCGCCTCGGATGTATAATTCTCCTCCCTGATCACCGGTGAAAATTACTCCTGGTATAACCTGTAAATATTGTGCAAGATCTGTTTCGCCACCCACAGAAGGCAATCGCTGAATATCTTTTGCTGTAAGTTTTGTGAGTGATACAGTGGTTTCGGTTTTCTTTTCTTCTTTTTTCGCTGTTACTTCAATATCGCCAAGCTGAATAGCTTTTGGTGAAAGAAATATTTTCTGATTAACAATATCGTTTCCTTTTAAAGCAATCTCAACTGTAACAGTATCGTAGCCGACATTGGTGCAACTTAAAGTGTAATTGCCTGAAGCAACATTGCTGATAGAAAAGAACCCGTTCAAATCCGTTGTAGCCCCAATAGTTGTTCCGCGCAAAACCACATTGGTAAAAATCATTGCCTCGCCCGATTTTTTGTCGAACACAGTTCCGCGTATATCTCCTTTTTGGGCAAAGGCAATAGATGAAATACTTATTGAGAGAATGAAAATTAAAAGTCGTTTTATCATTTGTTGGCGAGCGTAAAAATTATTGGTGTGCGAAGATGAACTTCATTTTTAATTCTGCTAATTTATTTCTTCAAAATTTCCTGCTCCTTCGCGAATCACATTGGGTTCATCTCCGGTGCAGTCAATTACAGTGCTGGGAGTATTTCCGCAGGCACCGCTGTCAACTACCATGTCAACCTGCTTCCGGAATTTTTCTTCAATTTCTTCTGCATCGGTCATGTACTCGCCCATGTGTTCGTCGTCGTGCAAGGAGGTACTTAAAATGGGATTACCCAACCGCTCAACTATTGCAAGTGTAACAGAATGATTCGGTACACGAATACCAATAGTTTTCTTTTTTGTATCAAAAATTTTCGGAACCAATCTGCTTGCTGAAAGAATGAAAGTAAAAGGCCCCGGCAATGCGCGTTTCATCAACTTGTAAATACTTGTATCAATCTGCGCCGCATACTGGCTTAACTGACTAAGGTCGCTACACACAAATGAGAAATTCATTTGCTTTCGCTTCGTTTCTTTCATCTGCTTAATTCGTTCCGATGCTTTGTGATTCATAATGTCGCAACCGATGGCATACACAGTATCAGTCGGGTAGATGATCACTCCGCCTTTACGAAGGCAATCAACTACCTGCTGCAACTTGTGTTCGCTCGGGTGTTCGGGAATTATTTTAAGCAACATGTTTTAAGAAAAGGCAACGAAAGTATAACGGCTTAATGGTAGTGCAATAAAAGAAATGTTACAGTGAAAATGAAGTCTGAATTGTCAGAGAATTATCAAAATAAATCCAAGGAAAATTTAAATACAAATTCACTCCATTTCTCCATTCCCTTCAATCTTGCTGATTCTACTGTAACACCTTTCCCGTTTTATCAATCACCTTTTCAACCTGCAACGGGATTTTGTTTTTCTTGGTTGGTTTGCTTAACACAAGAACAGTTGCTGTTCCATTTTTAAATGAAGAAGCCGAAAGATACTCAGGAGGAATAACCCAATCGCCAGCGTGATTAATGTATCCCCATTTACCAGTTTCATCTTTAGCAGCAGCTAATGAATCGGAAAAAGAATAAGCTCCTTTAAAAACTTTTTTAATTGCCATTGTTCCATCGTGATTGATATATGTCCACGATGAATCCAATTGAACGGGAGCAATTCCTTCTCTGAAATCATTTGCATCAATAAAAAAGAAAGGAAGTGCTGTTACACCTTCTTCATTTAAAAAACCATAGAGTCCTTTTTCATTTCTTACTAAACATAAACCTTCGCTGAAAGTATCGGCATCTTCATGAACAGGAGGAATAATAAATTCATTAAACGGATTAATGAAACCATATTTTGTATCTGAAGAATCACCTGTTACAGCAACAAGTGCCAATCCATTTCTAAAACTGAATGCATCGTTGTACTGAAATTGAACAACCGTTTCACCAAACTTATTAATATACCCATATTTTAATTCGTCGTTAATGGTAATTGCAACCGCAGCATAACCCTCAGAGAATTCCAATGCATCATCATACTTGAATTGAAAGACTGTTACAGAGTCTGTGTCTGTAATTTGAAAATCAACTGCAAATTTATCGGTTAATAAAAAGAATTTTGTTTTTAGGGAAAGAGATTTCAGCAAACTATCAAGATAAGAATGGAACGGATTCGTCGGAAATTCACTGCTAAAGGATTGGATATTTGCTGAATCAATTATCGTTATCTTATGGTGTAACAGTGTGGTCCATAAATCATTTTCAATTTCTGTTCCATTGTAAACCGATATCAAATCAGGAAGAAGCGGAGTTAACAAATTTCGGTCAGTTGCTTTCAGCTTTTCCCATGCCTTATTAACGAATGGATTATTCGGGTGATTGATTAAAAAGTGATAATAGGATTCTGGAGTTTGGTCTGATGTTTCTTCGTTAAACAATAATTTCCCATATGTAATTTTTGCTTCTTCTAAAAAAGGGCTTTCAGGATTATTTGTAATGAATTTCGAATAGTCAGTTGCAGTTTTTCCAAAAGTGCTTTCCATATAATTTAATTGGTCATATATTTTTTTTGCATCAGGAATCTGAACTGCATCAGGATAAAGTTTTATAAATTCAGTAATTGCGGCAGCACTATTTTTTGATTGTGCCGAATTCCATGCAAGAACATTTCTTTCAGTGATAGCAATTTTCAGAAAAGGAGAAGATGTGTAAGTGTTTAAATAAAAATTATACTCATCAATCGTATTTTTTTTTCTTGTTGAATCCAAAGCATCGTGACAGATTTCATCATGCAGTGTTTTAAAGTTTGCATAACGGAAACCAAAGTCATTAGCATATTTTTTCTTTTTCGATTTAGAATAAATTATTCCGGAAGTATCGGGATATAAAGAATGAATATCTAAATAAGCAAGAGACAATGAGCGATTTGAATAATCCTTTTTTGAAAGCAATTCTGCAAAAAGAAAAGTAGTTATCGGTTGTTTCCCTTTCCTTTCAAGTTGATAAAGACCGGCATCAGCTTTTTCATATTCACCTGCGTTTATTTGCCTGTAACACTTTTTAATATTCTGTGAATTTGAATTAATCGAAATAAAAATAAAAAGAAAAGCACGCAGAAATTTCCTCATTGTGCAAAAATCAAAACAAAGTATTGAAGTTGTATGCAGTTGAATTTTATACAATCATCAATTGATTTGTGAAAAAGTATTCAGTATAAATTCATGTGGGAATTCAAATGAAATTATTTTTCAGAAAAATTTATCAATGGCTGATATGAATAACGGAATCGGTTCACGAGTGCAGCATCCGCAATGGGGGCAGGGAGTAATTGTCGGGGTTCGATTCGATACTTACTTAATCACCTTCATTGACCACGGCACGAAAGAGTTGGAGAAAGATGACGATTTGATTGAAACACTTTACGCAGAAAATGTAACAGCAGAAGTTGAAACTACTTCTGAGGTTGAGAAATCATTACTCGGTATTCTTCGTCAATGGAATGGAATCGGAGAACCTGTTGCACTTGGCGATAAATGGAAAGGAGGGAAGATGGAATTAAAACCACTTGACAAAACTCTGATGCCGAAAGAAGTTCCGATTGATACTTTCTTTCATAAGATCGTGATGCTGCGCGATAGAATGCGAGTACTCGAACAACAAATTAATTCTCACCCTTCACTGAGCGACGAGGAGAAAGTGAACCTTCAGCAATACATCACCCGCTGTTACGGTTCAATGACGACTTTCAATGTGTTGTTTAAATACAAGGAGCATCAGTTTGTTGGAGAAAAAACTAAAGAAGATTAAAATATGATAAACATCTCAAAATTATTTTTAACTGTTACACTTTTGTTTCTCGTTGCGGAAAAAAGTGAAGCGCAGTTTTTTTTCAGAGCAGGTTACAATGTCGGGTTTGCAAATCCGAGAGAAATTAACCGAGTGATTTATGTACACAATCAAATCAACAGCATTTATTATGCAACCGGAAATGATTTGAATCAGATAAAAACTTTCGGTGGATTGCAAATTGCGATGGGAAGCGAGTTTAGTGAGGGTTCGGGTTGGGAAATGTCGTGGACAAACAAACACGATGTAGTAAAATCAGAATTTCAATTCAACGGTCAAACCATAAACCGTGAATTAAAAGTCCGCTCCAATAATTTTGGAATTGGTTTTTATGGAGGGAGTAAAAATATTTCGTTCGGAGGCTCCCTTGACTTTGGAAATTTTAAAGGGTTTTATAAACGAGCTCCATCTGATTCTATTAAGTCAGCAAAATATGTTTCTGTTTTTCAGAATGATTTGGTTTATGGAGGGAGTTCAGATAATGCTAGTCATGACATTTTAAGAACATTGCAAATGGGTTTTACTCCTTTCATTCAACTTAAAGCCGGACCTGTTGGGTTGCGTTTATTTTATCAATGGCAGTTTGTTCATCTTCCGATTGATAACATTGACAATAAACTTCTCGGTGGCGATATTGAACAAGACAATCAGTTAGAAGATAAATTCAACAACTTCGGTTTACTATTCTTCATTCAATTGGGTGGCTATCACGATTAAAATTCAACGATGAAAAAAATAATTTTCACTTCATTTCTTTTTCTGTTACACCTGCATTCGAATGCGCAGTTTAATTTTTCTGTAGGAAAAACTTTTTATGCTTTGAAGGCGCCAGGGTTTCAAACTTTTTTCAGGACTTACGATTCGGCTTTTGTTGCGGATATTAAAACACCTTTTAAATCTGATTTCCCGACTGCAACCGGTTGGAGCATTAAGGGCGGTTATGTTATAAATAAACATGATGATGGCGGAGTCGGATTTTTTTACAATAGTGTTACAGGTGTTAATGTCCTGAAAACAAAAAACGAAGCGGTTTTCCTGAATGACGAGAGCCGAAAAACAGAACTGCATATCCTGGACTGGAATACCGATGTTGCGCTTGGAGTCGGGGGTGATAATTTTCATATCGCAATCATTGGTTCGTTTCTCGGGCATTTCAATAAATTATTTTGCAGTTATGTTTACCATGATGGCTCAGAAAGTTTCGGTCCTGAGAAAACATTGAACGGAATTTTTACGGCTAACAGATTAATGGCGGGTTATGGAGCTGAGGTTGGCGTCGGAATTAAATATGTTCAATTGGTTTTTAAGATGCAGAAAATTTACAAGCCGTTTAATAAAGATGGAAGCACTTATCTGAGTTTCTATTCTGACTTAGCGGGGTATAAAGCAGACGCGGGATCAAATGGCGCTTCTTCTTATCCGACTGAATTCATACCCGCTAATTACGGTCAGTTCCTTGCCGATCAGTTGACTTCGGAGATCAACAATAATATAATTTATATCAGTGACAGGGGTTGGCAATATGGTTTGAGTTTAATGTTCATCATTCCCGGAAAAGATTAATCATGAAGAAAATCATCAGCGGTGTAACAGTTCTTGTTTTAGCGATTTTGTTTTTCAGTTGCAACAAGGAAGATCATAATTCAAAAAAATTGTGTAGAGGAGAAGGCAGATGGACCGTCGACTTCGCCACTAATGAAATTTATGATTCAACAGGGAAGGTAATCTGGGATACGACTGTAAATAATGTTGGAGAGCTTGTTCTCTTCAGAACAGGTTCGCTTGAAGCTTTATATGGTTATCGCCAAGCAGTGTTTCTTGTAACTGATACGGCGGGCACTCATGCTTATCCTCTCGAATATGTTTTTGATGGAAAAAGAATAACATTAAAATATTGTATCGCCCCTTACGACATCAACGGAACTTACTCTTCAGCTATTGATAAGAAGAACGAACAGCAATGGGAAATTTACGGTTCGAATGGAAACACATCCGCCGTAACATCCTTAACTGGGAAATTTATCATGCATCTAACCAGATCGAAGTAAAATTGCCTTGACCTCAATTAATGGAACGCAGATCATCATGATAATTATGATAGGTCATGATTTTAATCTGCGTGAACCATGACAATCATTATAATCAGTGTTCTATTCTAACTGTTACACTTAAAATAAGTGCGGCTTAACTTCTTTCGAAATCAAGCCGCAATTTATTTTAATCACCAAATTATCAAATTACCAAATCACCAAATCAGTGAGCCATTTCATGATGGTCAACTTTATCATATTCTTCGTGTAATTTCTTTTGAATTTCTCCTGGTACAACAGCATACTCAGCCATCTTCGCTCTGAAACTTGCACGACCTTGAGAGAGCGAACGAAGTGTTGTTGAATATTTATCCAACTCCGATTGCGGCACTCGCGCTTTAATAACCTGAAAATGATTTTGCGAATCCATTCCAAGAATGATGGCACGACGGGTTTGTAAATCGCCCATCACACTTCCCATATCATCTTCTGGAACTAACACATCCAAATCATAAATCGGCTCTAATAATTTTGGTTCTGCATTCTGGAAAGCTTCTTTGAAGGCCATCATACCTGCAATCTTAAATGCCATGTCGTTTGAATCTACCGGATGCATTTTTCCATCATACACATACACTGCAATATCTCTCACATAAGAACCTGTGATTGGTCCATTACTCATTCTGTCCATCACACCTTTTAATATTGAAGGCATGAAGCGCTGATCAATTGCACCGCCTACAATACAATTATGGTAAACCAATTTTCCGCCCCAATCCAAATCAACGACTTCAACACCACGAACTGTAAATTCTTTATTCGGTTTGTATCCTTCGTACCACGGTTCAATGTGCATGTATACTTCGCCGAACTGACCAGAGCCACCACTCTGTTTTTTATGTCGGTAATTTGATTTCGAACTTTTGCGTATGGTTTCGCGGTAGGGGATTTTTGTTTTTTCGAAATCAACTCCGAGTTTGTAAATATTTTCTAATCGCCACTTGATAGCAGCTAAATGCAATTCGCCCTGCGCACCCAGAATAATTTGTTTCAACTCGCGAGAGTATTCAATAATCAATGTCGGGTCTTCTCTGTGAATCTCCTGTAACGCTTCTCCTAATTTTTCGTCGTCGTGTTTGTTGAGTGCAACAATCGCTACCTGAATTCTTGGTTCAGGAAAATCAATCGGTTTGACTGTTACATCAAAACCTTTTGCGTGAAGTGTTTGATTCGTGTGAGTGTTTTTCAGTTTCAATGTTGCACCAATATCACCTGCTGAAAGTTTGTTGATGGTGTTACGATTTTTTCCATCCATGATAAACAGTTGATTGATTCGCTCAACAGTTCCGTTTGTTTCATTGGTTAATTCTGTTCCGACAGAAACTTCGCCACTCAATACTTTAAACAAAGTCAGGTTTCCAAGGTGCGGTTCCACTAATGATTTAAAAGTGAAGAGCGCGGTTGGTTTTGACGCGTCGCATGGAATTGATTTTCCATCAGCGGTTTCTTCAGCAGGCATTTCAACAGCGCACGGAGCAACATTGTCAATGAACCCCATCATGCGACCACTGCCCATATCATTTTTCGCAGAGAGACAAAAGACAGGAAATAATTCGTGCTTCATCATTCCCTTTTTAATTCCCATGCGCATTTCATCTTCATCCAATGTGCCTTTTTCAAAATAGAGTTCCATCAGCTTCTCATCATTCTCTGCTGCTTTCTCCACCAGAATATTATGCAACTCTGTTGCGCGTTCTTTTTCTGAATCAGGAATCGGAAGTTTTTCCGGCTTACCACCTGTAACAGAAAATCTATACTGCACCATTTTCAGTAAATCAATAATGGAATTGAAACCAGTTCCTTCGTTGAGCGGATATTGCATCAGCACCAATTGAGAACCGAATCTTTTTTTCGCCTGCTCTATTGTTTCGTCCCAGTTTGCTTTTTCGTGGTCGAGTTGATTGACTGCAAAGAGCAATGGCTTTTTAAAATCTTCCACATAATTCCAGATGAGTTCGGTGCCTACCTCAACACCGTGTTGTGCATTCAGCAACATCACACCTGTATCAGCCACGCGCAAAGCTGAAATCACTTCGCCTATGAAATCATCCAGCCCCGGTGTATCAATAATATTTATTTTATAGTCGCGCCATTCAGTATGCATCAGTGTCGAGTAAACCGAATTCCTTCGAGCGATTTCTATTTCATGATAATCAGAAACAGTGTTTCCTTCTTCAATAGTCCCCCTGCGATTAATCAATTTCGCTTCAAACATCATGGTTTCGGCAAGGGTGGTCTTGCCGCTTTTTGTAGCACCCAGCAGAACAATGTTCTTGATGTGCTTGTCATCATAAACTTTCATAGGCGTGAGTTTTAGTTTGGTTTGTGAATTGAAAAGTAAATAAAATTTTTAAACGGAAGAAGAATTTATCTCATAAAATAGTTGGAGCCCGATGAATGAAGGTTTTGAGAAGATGAAATGAATGGAAAATATCTGAATGGTTAAATAGAATGTGCAAGTGTAACACTCTTCTAAGAGAATTTATTTTATCTATGTTTGTGAAAGATGAAGTTGAAAATATTTTTCTGTTTATTGATGCTGCCGATGATTTGTTTTGGACAGAAGGAAAATGCCAATTGGTACTTTGGAGATTCTGCGGGAGTAAAATTTATTTCAACTGGTGTAGTTCCTATTTTAAATTCTCCAATGAGAATGTATAACAGTGGCGCAACAATTTCTGACTCTCTCGGCAATTTGCTTTTTTATACACAGAGTCAAACTATATGGAATAAGAATAACGATACAATGGAAAATGGATATGGGATTAAGCCACATTATGTGTATCCAGTATCGCAAGATTGGGCAATAAGTACTGATGCTCAAGGGGCATTAATAATTCCTGTACCTGATAATCCAAATCTATATTATTTATTCTCTTTAGATTATGGAAAAGATTCAACACTTGTAGTTTCAAAAATTGATATGCTTCAAAATGGTGGTTTGGGGAAAGTAGTAAGTAAAAACCATTTTATTTATTTAGATTCCTTATCAGAGCAAATGACCGCAGTAAAACATGGAAATGGTAGAGATTGGTGGCTAATAACTCATGAATGGTTTTCAAGCAGGTTTGTAAAATTTCTTATAACCCCTGATAGTATCGAAGGCCCTTTCTTTCAGGAAATCGGAAATTCATTGGACACATTGTATTTCGCTGGGTACGGGCAGAGTTGTTTTTCACCAAATGGAGATAAATACTTAGTTGTTGTTTCTCAGGGAATAATGAAATTATTTGACTTCAATCGTTGCACTGGAAAATTTTCAAATATGGTTGATTTGAGTACTCCTCCTTATCCTTATACAAATAACAAAATACTTTATGGAAGTTCTTTTTCGCCTGATGGAAAAAAAATTTATATCTCTTCTCTAAAAAGATTAATTCAATTTGACCTTGATTCAGCAAACATTCAATCGACTCGAGATACTATATGGATTAATAATTTTGTGAATTATAATATTTATGGGCATGATTTGGGAATTGATGGAAGAATATATTTTGCAAATGGGTTTTATTTTAATCCAAATACAGCATATTCAGTTCACAATACAAATTTATCAATCATCGATAGCCCTAATAATAAGGGAAGTTTGTGCCATGTGATTTTAGATACGATTTCTTTAGCAGGTAATAAAGCAATAGGTGGTCTTCCAAATCTTGTTAATTATTCACTTGGAAAATTAACCAGTAGCAGTGCCTGCGATACAATACCAAGTGTAACAGCAGAAATAAAAAATCAAAACAATAGTGTAAGTATTTTTCCAAACCCCGCCTCAGAGCAGTTAACAGTTTACACTAATCAGTTAGCGGTAAATGCAATTTGCATTACTGACGCTTTAGGTAAAATAGTTTTGAATTTATCGCCTGTTTCAAAATCTGTTACACAATTGGATATTAAATCCCTGGCCTCTGGAGTTTATTTTGTGAAAGTTAAAATGCAGGAGGGGAGTGTAACGGTTAAAAAATTCGTGAGGGAATAGTTTTTCACCACAGAGTACACGGAGTTGTTTCACAGAGTCGCACGAAGAAATTATTTCTTCAACTAAAAAAACTCTGTGTGTATTTCTCAGTGATTTCCTCTGAGAACTCTGTGGTAAAAAAAAAACTCAATTCTGTTTCACCTCAGCAACTAATTTCTGCAAGGTTGCTTTCGCATCCCCAAAAAGCATACGGGTTTTTGGTTCGTAGAATAATTCGTTTTCTATTCCTGCATAACCCGCTGCCATGCCGCGCTTCATCACAATAACATTATGTGCGTTGTCAACTTCCAAAATCGGCATTCCATAAATAGGACTTTGCGGATTTTTTTTCGCAGCAGGATTCACCACATCATTCGCACCAATCACAATCACGGCATCTGTTGAATTGAATTCATTGTTCGCATCTTCCATTTCCAATAATTTCGGATACGGAACATCAGCTTCGGCTAATAACACATTCATGTGCCCTGGCATACGACCTGCTACAGGATGAATGGCATATTTTACTTCAACGCCTTTTTCTTCAAGCAAAGTTTCTAACTCGTGACACACATGTTGCGCTTGCGCGACAGCAAGACCGTAACCCGGAACAATCAAAACTTTTTTAGAATATGAGAGAAGAACCCCTGCATCTGCAACAGAAATTTCTTTTATGGTTCCGAGTGCTGAATTGCCAATAGCTGCTGCAGAACTACCGCCACCAAACGAACCAACAATCACATTCAGCAACGAACGATTCATCGCCTTGCACATAAGTATGGTAAGAATGGTTCCGGCAGAGCCAACTAAAATTCCGCCTGTAAGCATTACCTGATTGTGATAAATAAAACCACCAAGTGCAGCAGCAACACCAGTGAATGAATTGAGTAATGAAATGACAACAGGCATATCAGCACCGCCAATCGGCATCACGAAAAAGATTCCATAAATAAGGCAACCCGCTGTAAGAACTCCGAGCAACAACATACTTGGTTCAGGCAAAGTGGTGAGGTAAGCAATTGTTCCAATCAGCACGGCCATGATTACTAAATTAATTATTGATTGACCGGGAATTGTTTTGTCGTTGATGTTGCCATTCAGTTTTCCAAAAGCAATCATGCTTCCGCTGAATGATACACTTCCGATTAATAATCCGGAAAGTACGATTGCCATGTGTCCGTATTCACCCGCGGCGAAATGATGTTGGTATTCTATCACTGAAATAATTGCAGCACATGCACCACCCATACCATTGAAAAGTGAAACCATTTGCGGCATCGCTGTCATCTTCACACGCTTCGCACCAAGTGTTCCGAGAATTGTTCCGATGATGAGCGCAGTAAAAATTAACAGGATGTTGGTTGAAGAAAATTTTTCGCCGTTATCATTTCTGTATAAGAAAATTGTTCCCGCAATGGCGATGGTCATTCCGAAAGCCGCGATCAGGTTTCCACGACGGGCGGTATCAGGATGGCTCAATCGTTTCAATCCAATAATAAAAGTGATAGAGCCGATGAGGTATATAATTTCGAGAAGTTGTTTTTCCATTGTGAATTTTTAAATCTTGTTTCTTTTCAGGTTGATGTAACAGCCAACTGTAAATTGCAAACTGTCAACTACTTTTTCTTCTTCTTAAACAACTCAAGCATTCTGTCCGTCACTACGAATCCGCCGACCACATTCAATGTTCCTAAAACAACAGCCAGAAAACCAAGAGTGAGTGCGAGATAATTATCTGCTTCTGCCTGCCCCATTACAATGATGGCTCCGATGATCACCACTCCGTGAATGGCATTCGCGCCCGACATTAATGGAGTGTGTAACACCGACGGCACATGCGAAATAACTTCGATGCCCAGAAAGACAGAGAGAACGAGAATGTAAATCATTCCCATGTTGGTGTATAAAAAGTTGAGTAGTTCCATTCTTAAAGTTTCGTGTTTTTTTGTTTCGGGTTTCAGGTTGTTTTTGCTACTGACTATTTTACGCAAAGCAGTTTCGTAAGGAGCAAAGTTCGCAAAGAGTAAAATCTGTTTTTCATTATCAAATTATCAAATCGCTTATGCCGGTTGAGCTGTAACAGTTTCTTTCACCTTCGGATGAATAATTTCTTTGTTGTGCGTGATGCAACTTCCCTTTACAATATCATCTTCAAAATTCAGATTAAGATTTCCTTCTTTACTGATAATGAGTTTCAAAAAGTTCAACACATTCTTTCCAAACATTTTACTCGCGTCAGCAGGAATAGTTGAGGGCAAATAAGAGTTGCCAATGATGGTGACACCTTTGTGCACTATTGTTTCGTTGTTCTTTGTGAGTTCACAGTTGCCGCCAGTTGAAGCAGCCAAATCAACAATCACACTTCCTGCTTTCATTGATTCAACTGTTACAGTTGTAATAAGCACAGGAGCTTTTCTTCCCGGAATTTGCGCGGTTGTAATTATCACATCACTCTTGGAGGCGCTCTCGTGAATTTTTTGTTTTTGTTTTTCTAAAAATTCTTTTGATTGTTCAACAGCGTATCCTCCGGCAGCGGAAGAATCAGCGGCGCCTTCCACTTCAATAAATTTTGCACCGAGCGATTTCACTTCTTCTTTCACTGCAGCGCGGGTATCAAAAACTTCCACCACACCACCTAATCTTTTAGCTGTTGCAATCGCCTGCAACCCTGCCACACCGGCTCCGATGATTAAAACCTTAGCGGGAACAATGCTTCCGGCAGCAGTCATGAACATCGGAAAAAACTTAGGGAGATTAGTAGCAGCAACCAACACCGCTTTATATCCTGCGGCTGTTGCCTGTGACGATAAAATATCCATTGCCTGTGCGCGGGTAGTGCGCGGAATCATATCCATGCTGAAACTTGTTACATTCTTATCCAGGAGGGCGAGAACAATTTCTTTATTTACAAGCGGTTGAAACACATTTAGCAAAACGGTTCCTTCGGGCATCTTTGCGATATCATCATTGCTCACAGGATTGATTCTCGTAATAAGCGTGCTTGAAGAAAGTATTTCTTCCTTAGTGGTGATAGTTGCGCCGGCAGTTTTATATTCTTCATCAGAAATCATGGCGCCGTTTCCCGCACCTGATTCAACCTTCAACTGAACATTCATTTTCACTAACTGTCCAACAATTTCGGGAAGCATAACCACCCGTCTGTCTTCGTTGGGTTCGCGGAGTATTCCTATTGTCATTTATATTTTTTCTTAATCGGGCGCAAATGTAACTTTCAAGTGGCATTATAGAAAGCTGACTTAAATGATTAACTAACACAATACATACAACTTGTGCAGGGTAGGTTTTTAAAAATAGTTTAAGGTTTTGCTTCTTGTCCCATAATCTTCAGTCCGCAGGATTGCTTTGAATTGAAGAGTAAGTTACGCTTAACATGACACAGATTCTCTATAAGATGAAACTGTTGGGACGGAGTAGTGGACAGCTAATACATTCTGTTCTTTTCTCTGATTGTATCTGAACTCATAAACCAAAAATAATTTACATTCGCATAGTCGGATGTAAACCGAGTTAATTTACTCAGTCCTGCGACACACAAGACATAATGAGGAGTTTTTATATTAGCAACTATTTAATTCAAACAGACAAGTTGGTCATCATTAATGAATAAGGTTTCTATAATTTTATTGGCTTTCGTTTTTGTGCTTTGCCATCAAAGTGTCGAAGCACAATGCGGAAGAGATTGCAATTGGATATTCGGATTTCATTGTTGGTTAGATTTTTCATCAGGTATTCCAATTGCAAAAGATAGTGCAATGATTG
This sequence comes from Chitinophagales bacterium, assembly GCA_038326325.1. Taxonomy (GTDB): domain Bacteria; phylum Bacteroidota; class Bacteroidia; order Chitinophagales; family UBA10324; genus UBA10324. Next base: position 20,983 of record JBBQJW010000003.1, read on the forward strand.
GGGCTGAAGAATCCTGTATTACTATGTCTGATGCCTCAGGTAATCTATTATTTTATTCAAATGGATTTTCAGTTTGGAATAGACACCATCAAAAAATGCCCAATGGAGATAGTTTAAAAATAAGTCAGGTTCTATCATATTTTGCCGATACTTCAGGCAACAGTAATGCTCTTGGCATCACATGCGTACCATCACCTAATTCATCAAATAAATATTTTCTAATATACCGGGGACAACCTTTAGGCGCAGGCTTGTACTATAGCAAGGTAGATATGAATGCAGATTCTGGCTTTGGAGATATTGTTGAAAAAGATGTTTTATTTTTTCCATACTCTAACTATCTAACAGAAAAGGTAATTGCAATCAAGCATGCCAACGGAAGAGATTGGTGGATTCTTACTCCGAGCATTTATAGTGATACTATTTTTTCATTTCTGGTCACATCTATTAATCAGCAGGATACTATTTTAGGACCCTTTGTAAGTGTTACAGGAATCACTAGCTTTTCTGCCGGTTTAAGTCAAATGGCAATTTCGCCAGATGGGAATAGAATAGCAGATGTTTCGATTTACGGAGGAGTTTTTGTTTTAAACTTTGACAGGTGTGAAGGAACTATATATAATCCGGTATCAATAAGAGAATCTATGTTTCCTTCCAGTAATGATTCTTCTCGATATTATGGTTGCAGTTTCTCTCCTAATGGAAGCAAATTATATGTGACTACTTATGGAAGAGATATATGGCAAGTTAATCTTGAGAATGAAGCATATACCTGGTATAAAGTATGGCAGAATCCATATCCAATGAATATTGTGGAAGATACTTCTGTTTTGATTCCTGGATCGATTAGAATCGGTCCGAATAACAAAGTTTATCTTTCAGTTTCCAAAAGCTTAAACTGGCCTAATTGGAATTATAACTTTAATCAGTACATAAGTGTAATCAATTTTCCAGATTTACTAGGGGCATTATGCGATTTTAGTTTAAATGGTGTTTCAATTTCAAGCGGTAATAATAAATTCATTTCTCTTGGACTTCCATCTTATGTGAATTATAATCTTAGCGCAATTGATAATAGTCCATGTGATACTCTTGGATTAGGAATAACTGAATCAAGAATATCGAACTCGATTATTAATATTTATCCAAACCCAACAATTGATGAATTGACCATAGAAGTATTAAATGGAATTGCACCTCAAGAAATTGATATAAAAAATGCAATTGGCATAACAGTTATGAAACTTAAACAAACAAAACCCACCGCACAGATAAATATTAAATCACTTTCTGCAGGAGTTTATTTTGTTAAAGTGAAAATGCAAAATGGAGAGATTCAGGTAAAGAAGTTTGTGAAAGAATAAAAAAACCGCCCAACATTTCACGGGATTTAGTTTATATTGAAAAAAAACACCGAAAATTTTGTTCCCCTAAGTGAACGAACGCAATTTGTTATCTGACAATTGAGCGGATACTCCAAACAAAATCAATTACTCGGCAAACAAACGCAAAAAGTTTACAGACTTTTCTCACAAGTCGGTAAACAAATTCAATTTGTTGCCTGTCAAACGAGCCATTACTCCAAACAAAATCAATTACTCAGTAAACAAATGCAAAAATTTACAGACTTATCTCATAAGTTGGCAAACAAACTCAATTTGTTGCCTGACAAACGGGCCATTACTCCAAACAAAATCAATTTCTCGGTAAACAAAACGCAAAAAATTTATGAACTTATTTCAAAAGTTATTGACCAGTTCTTTGAGGCGTGTCATGCCATTTAAGCACATGTGTTCCGCTAAACTTTGAACTCAATCGCCTCATGAAAATATTAACCAACATTTGATTTTCGGAGTTTGGAAAAAGTACAAAATGTTTAAAAAGTGAGGATTCGGGGACTAACATTTTTTTATTTCACCAATGTTTATACATTACGCCCATGAAAAATATGAAGAAAGCTCCTATAAAAAAGACTGCTGCTAAAAAAGCTGTCTTGAAGAAAGTTGCTCCAAAGAAACCGGCTGTTAAAAAAGTTGCTGTTGCAAAACCGGAATTAAAGAAAGTAGCACCCGTTAAAGCTGTGGTTAAAAAAGTTGAGGATAAAAAAGTTGTAGCTCCAAAAAAGGAAGTTGTTAAATCGGTTGCAAAAAAAGATGTATTGCTTGCAAAACCAGTTGCTAAAAAAGAAACTAATATTAAACCATTATCAAAAAAAGATGAACAGGTGATTGCAACAGTAAAAAAGGTTCCGGCAAAAAAAACATTAACAAAAAAAATAACTACCAAAGTTCATTCGGCTCCTTCTAAACCGTTAGCAACAAGTATTTCTTCAGGTGGAAAGAAATTATTTCAGATGGAATTCGTGATCAGAAGTTCGCCTGTTATTCTTTATGACTTTTGTGTCGCGACTTCAAATCTCGCGCAGTGGTTCGCTGATGAAGTTGACCGCGACCGCGATGATATTTATACTTTTACATGGGATGGAGAAGTAAGAAAAGCACGAGTGCTTGACGAAATTGAACATGAAATTATTCGCTATCAGTGGATGGATGCACCTGATGATGAATATTTAGAATTTAAAATTACACACACCGAAATAACAGGTGATACAGTTTTAGTTATAACAGATTTTGCTTTGCCGATTGATATGAAGGACTCTCAGTTCCTTTGGGATAGTCAGGTGAAAACTATGATTCAACAATTAGGTGCTTAATAAATAAATTTTATTAAAAATATTAACAGAGCCATTTGCGAAAGCGAATGGCTTTGTTTGTTAAGAAAGTATTTTCTGAAAAAATAAATGTTGCTCTCTAAAATATTCGCCCGCATTTTCAAAATCACTCACGGGAAATAGTGTTGTAAGTTTTAAATAGCCCACTGTTTTAATAATTGTTTCAAATTCATTCTTAGAAATATTTTTTATTGAAGCGAAATAATCTTCGTCAATAGAATGAATCCATCTGTCATCATTTATTGAAATAAAAAAATCTTTCTCTTTTAGCAGCGAAAAATTTGATAAAATTTTCGGAAGAAATTTCCCTAAATCATTTCCTGATAACAAAAGAAAGGTCGCAAAATATTTCCCCCACCAGAAAAAACTCCGAACAGCAAACTGATTTTCTTCATTAAATTTTTTAGGATAATCGAGAATGAGATAGGGGAGTCCCAGATAATTTTCGCCTTTTGAAATTTTTGGTTCAAAATTTTTTTCATCTTCGTTGATAAGAATTTTCCTCCAACCTTCGTTCAATAATTTATCGTGTGCAAGTTCGCCGAATAGCAATTGCACTTTCGAAAAGATTTCTTTTTTGACAATAAAAAATTCAGTGTTGCCAATGATTATTTTCTCTTCCTCATTTAGAATTACTTTTGTTCGCATCGCAAGCAATATAGATTGAAAAAAATAGACAAACTCGTTATTACAAGTTTTATTGGTCCGTTTATCGTGACCTTTTTTATAACCTTGTTTGTTTTAATCATGCAGTTTTTGTGGAAGTATGCAGATGATTTAGTTGGTAAGGGGCTTGAGTGGTACCTGGTTGGTGAATTATTGTTTTATGCTTCAAGCAGTTTTGTTCCGCTTGCTATGCCACTGGCAATTTTGCTTTCTTCAATTATGACTATGGGTTCAATGGGCGAGTATTATGAGCTCACCGCACTTAAATCATCCGGGTTATCATTAGTAAGAATCGGGCGATCGCTTTTTGTGATTGTAATTATTTTAAGTTTTGGTTCTTATTTGTTCAGCAATTATGTGCAGCCGGCATCAGTGTTACAATTCCGTGCATTGCTTTATGATGTGAGTGAACAGAAGCCCGCATTAAATATTAAGCCCGGAGTTTTTTACAACGGCATTGATGGATACAGTATGCGCGTTGGAAATAAACTTGCCGATAACCAAACTATTCTGGATGTAATGATTTACGACCACACTGAAGGAAAAGGAAACACGAATGTATTACTGGCGAAAAAAGGCAAGATGGTTTTAACCGAAGATAAGCGATACATGATTCTTGAATTATTTAATGGAAAGCAATATCAGGAAGTTAGCAGCAACAATCCGCAAAAAGATAAAGACCACGAACAGGCAAGAGTGAGTTTCGATTACTGGAAAAAAGTTTTTGACCTCTCTGATTTTAAAATGACCCGCACCGATGTAAATCTGTTTAAAGATAATTATGAAATGATGAATCAAAGCCAGTTGAGTAAGGCAATTGACACTTTTGATATTCAGAGGAAGGACAATACCAAGCAATTAATTTCATTTATAAAACCGTATGCCTCATTCCTGAAATACAGATTCGACAGTGCATTCAGTGGTGTAACAGTTGTGGGGCCTTTTAGTGATAGTCAACTTGCATTTAACAAATTGGATAAATCAGAACAGGCACAAAAAGTAAATTCGGCAGCAATTACTATTCGAAACATAAAAGGTTATGCTTCTTATATATCAGGTTCAACAGAATCGAAAAACACAATGCAGGTTCATTATCAGGTGGAGTGGTGGCGTAAAATTACACTTGCTGCTGCCTGTCTTCTTTTATTTTTAATTGGGGCACCACTAGGCGCAATCATTCGGAAGGGCGGTTTAGGATTACCATTTGTAATTGCAGTCGTATTTTTTGTTTTCTTTTACATGATTACAAATGCAGGAGAGAAATTCGCAAAAGAATTTGTGACTTCAGTTTTTTTCGGAATGTGGTTGGCTTCATTTATTCTTTTGCCAATTGGAATTTATTTAGTTTATAAAGCCACTAATGACAGCAATTTATTTAATCTCGAATCGTGGACAATTTTCCTTCGGCGCATTGGGAATTTCATTACAAGAAGAAAGGTCTGATGATTAAAAAAATTATTGAGCCGTTACAGTTGTTCTTATTGCTTTGGGTTTTGTGGCTGAGTGCTGGGATTGTTTTGTACTTCATTTATCCAAAAGGAGTTTTGGAATTGAAGTGGAATGAAAACCACAATTTGCTGTTCGATTATTTTTTCACTTTTACCACTTATCTAGGAAATGGTTTTGTTTATGCAATTTTTGTTGTAACACTTTTATTTATTGACCGAAGGAAATTTTTGATTGGCTTAACTGCATCATTAACCTGTATGCTTATTTCTGTATTGATGAAGCAATATTTTTTCAGAGGTGAAGAAAGACCGCTCACATATTTTGGTGATACAGTAAATATTCATTTACCAGATGGGGCGGAGAAATTGTTATTCGGAAGTTTTCCATCAGGCCATACTCTCTCAGCATTCTCCATGTTTTTATTGGCAGCTTATTTCATGAAGAATAAAATTGCTCAGTTTAGTTTTTTCTGTCTTGCTGTAATAGTTGGCTTGTCGCGCATTTATCTGATGGCACATTTTAAGGAAGATGTGTGGACAGGTTCCTTGCTCGGTGTGTTAATCAGTTTTTCGGCGGTGTTTATTTTTCAATTTTATTTTCCAAAACAAACTGAAAACAAACCTCTCATTCGATTGAAGCGCTGATGACAAAACGATTTGATCCTTCTTATTTAGTTATCACTGTCATCGCAATGATTTTGTACCTGCCTTTTCTCGGGCATGTACATTTATTCGATTGGGACGAAATAAATTTTGCAGAGTGCGCTCGCGAAATGATTCGTACCAGCGATTATCTGCAAGTGAGAATTAATTATTTGCCTTTCTGGGAAAAGCCGCCGCTCTTTATTTGGATGCAGGCATTCAGTATGCAAATTTTTGGGGTGAATGAATTCGCTGCTCGATTTCCGAATGCTGTCGTTGGCATTGTTACACTTAATGTTATATTTTTTATTGGTAAAAAGGAATTCAATCAGCGGTTTGCTTGGTGGTGGGTGTGGGCTTATGCCGGAAGTTTATTACCGCAGTTTTATTTTAAATCAGGAATTATTGACCCCTGGTTTAACCTTTTTATTTTTCTCTCCATTTATAATAATTTCAAATTCGAACAATACAAACTCGCAAACAAAACTGCATGGAAACAAGCAACTCTTATTGCAGTATTTCTTGGATTAGCTGTGCTCACAAAAGGACCGGTTGCAATAATTATTTTTTCTCTTTGTTGGATTTTTACTCGAATAACACAGCAAGGAAGAAAGAATATTTTCAATCCTGAATTGTTATGGACACTTGTGCTACTTCTTATTATTTCGTGTTCATGGTTTTTACTTATTTGGATAAAGGACGGAAGCGAGCAAATCAAACTCTTTATTTCTTATCAGTGGGATTTGCTCACAACAAGCGAAGCAGGACACGGGCAACCCTTCTGGTATCATTGGGTAATTTTATTAGTTGGATGCTTTCCTGCATCAGCACTTTTGTTTATGCGCAAAAAGGATCACGCAGGCGAACCTGAGTCACAACGGGAAATGAAAAACTACATGTGGATTTTATTTTTTGTTGTGCTTATACTTTTCTCCCTCGTTAGAACAAAAATTGTTCATTACTCATCATTGTGTTATTTCCCGTTAACATTTATTGCAGCAAGAACACTGTATCACTCTGCTCTTGATTGGAAATGGAAAAATGCAGCAAACACCATTTGCCTGTTAAATGGATTGCTTATTTCAATAGTTTTATTGCTCATTCCATATATCGGCAATCACACCAGTTTAATTATTCCATACATCAAAGATGATTTTGGTAAAGCGGCTGTTACAGCCACCGTGAACTGGCAATGGTTTACTTATCTTCCCGGAATAATTTTATTGGGAGCAATTCTTTTTTCATTTCTATTTATCCAACGAATACCTAATCGGTTCATCACATTGTTTGCTGCATCCATTGTAACCGTACAACTGTTACAGTACATCATTGTTCCGCGCATAGAAAAATATTCGCAGGGAAGTGCAATCGATTTCTACAAATCATTGAACGGAAAAAATGTGTTGGTTGATGTCTATGGATTTAAAAGCTACGCGCAGCTTTTTTATGCTGACAAAACACCTGAGCAATCAAAACTTCCACTTGATAGTTTATTGTATGGAAAAATCACTTTATCTGCCTACATCGTTAACCGCACTGATGTTAAATACGACATCACTCAATATCATGAGGTAAAAGAGATAGAAAGAAAGAACGGATTTATTTTTTATTGCCGTATGCCGAAGCAAACTGTTACGGGGAAGTAGGTTATTTACTGTAAATCCTATTCTTCAATATTCCCTTTTTGTGTAAAAAGTGTTGCAAACTCACGCGCAATACTCCACGACCATACTTCATACTTCTGGTGAAGTTGATTGAACTTGCTTCTTCAAAATATTTTGTTGGGCAAGTGACTTCAGCAATTTCAAAACCCGCCATAAAAATCTGCGAGAGCATTTCGTTATCGAAAACAAAATCGTCGTTGTTCGCCATATAATTAATACTCATTAGCACTTCCTTCGAAAACGAACGATAACCAGTGTGATATTCTGAAAGCTTTTGTCCGATTAATATGTTCTGACTGAGTGTAAGAAAACGATTGAAAATATACTTGTAAATCGGCATTCCTCCCTTGAGCGCGCCCATCCCCAATATGCGTGAACCAAGAACCACAGGATACAAATCGTTAGCAATTATACTTGCCATTGCTGGAATGAGAAGAGGAGTATATTGATAATCGGGGTGTAACATTATTACAATGTCGGCACCGATTTCAAGTGCTTTGTTGTAACAGCTTTTTTGATTTCCCCCATAGCCTTTATTTTTTTCGTGAACCACAATGTGTTTGATTCCCAACTTGCGACCAATCTCAGCTGTGTTATCCTTACTCGCATCATCTACAAGTACTACTTCATCAACAATTTTAAAATCAATTTCGCGATAAGTTTTCTCCAATGTAGCAGCAGCATTGTAAGCCGGCAACACAACAACAACTTTTTTATTTTTAATCATATTCTTTGTTTCAAAATTAATAGTGACTGTATTCCAGTTTCAAATTTTCATATCCCCGAATCTTCAAATTACATTCGTTGTCACAAATGAACATCCTCCAACTCTGTAAAAAATTTCCTTATCCGCCGAAAGATGGTGAAGTGATTGGAATATGGATGTATTCTAAAGGATTTCATTTTCACCATCATCGCGTGACTATTCTTGCTATGAACACACGCAAGCATTTCAGCGACCCTCAGTTTTTACCTTCGGAATGGAAAAATGTTGCCAATATTAAAAGTATAAATGTCAATTCAGATGTTAATTATGGAAGTTTGTTTCTCAACCTATTTAGCAGCCGATGTTACAATATCGAACGATTTTACTCGAAAGAATATGAAAATAAATTAATTGAACTGTTACAGAAAGAAAGTTTTGATATAATTCAACTTGAAGGAGTTTATCTCTCCCAATATGTTTCTGTGATTAGAAAACACTCAAAAGCTCAAATTGTATTGCGAACACAGAATGTAGAGTTTGAAATATGGGAGCGTGAAAGTGTTACATCTTCATTTCCAAAAAATATTTATTTGAAATTGATGGCGAAACGGATGAAGGAGTTTGAATTGCGAATGCTGAATCAATATGATGCAATTGTTCCTGTGAGTAAGCGAGATGCAGAAACATTCAAGCAGCTTGGTTGCAGAATCCCAATGCAGGTTTGTGAGCATGGAGTAGATACTGATTTGTTTAAGTCAAGTGAAACTGAAGCTGAAAAACTTTCCGTCTTCCATATAGGTAGCATGGATTGGCGACCTAATCAGTCAGGTTTAGAATGGTTCATTGCGAACTGCTGGCAAAAAATTCTGAAAGAAATCCCTGAAGCGAAACTTTATCTCGCAGGAAGAAATTTCCCGGAAGAATGGAAACAAAAGAAAATTCAGAATGTGGTGATGGTTGGTGAAGTAGAGGATGCATCAGTATTTGTGAATTCAAAGCAAGTGATGATTGTGCCGATACACGCAGGAAGTGGAATACGAGTGAAACTGATGGAAGGAATGGCTTTAGGAAAAGCAATTGTCTCAACAACTATCGGGGCTGAAGGGTTGTCAGTTGTGAATGATAAAAATATTTTCATTGCTGATGAAGCAAATGAATTTTCTCTATCTGTTATTCGGTTGTTAAAAGATAATAGCAAACGAGTTCAACTGGAGCATGAAGCGAGAATATTAGCAGAGCAGGAATTGGACTACCGAAAACTCGTTGGTGATTTGTTAAATTTTTATTCCAACCTTGTGAAGGCATGAGTGCGTTTTATTTTTATCAGATTCTCTTTTGGATTCCGGTCGGATTGCTTTTCTATTCTTATTTAATTTATCCTTTCATTCTGGAATTCATTTCAAAATTGAAAGGCGGAGACAAAAACTTCCAAGATCCAAGTTCCGACTTCCAACTTCCTTCTGTAACAGTTCTTCTTTCAGTTTACAACGAAGAAAAAGTTATTGAAGCAAAAATTATAAATCTATTCGAGTGTGATTATCCAAATGACAAATTGGAAATAATTGTTGGGAATGATTGCTCCTATGATTCAACAAAAGAAATTCTTGAACGGCTTAAGACTCAAAATCAAAAACTCAGAATTTTAAACTTTGAAATACGAAGAGGCAAGCCAGCGGTTTTAAATGATTTGGTAAAGGAAGCAGCAGGGGAAATAATTCTTCTTACTGATGCAAATATTTTATTTGAAAAGGATGCAATCAAGAAATTAGTCGCTCATTTTGCAAATCCTAAAATCGGATTAGTAGGAGGGAATATCATTAATAAAGCAAGTGGCGAAGGAATCTCAAATCAGGAAAAAACATACATCAGCCGTGAGAACAGAATAAAATATCTTGAAGGAAAAAACTTCGATAGTATGATTGGTCCATTCGGTGGTTTCTATGCTCTCAGAAAAAACTTGTATGAACCTATTCCTGAAAATTTTTTGGTTGATGATTTTTATATCTGCATGAATGTGTTACAACAAAAATTTAAATCTATTAGCGAACCAAATTCAATTGCTTATGAAGAAGTTTCTGAAGATTGGAAACAGGAATACAAACGCAAGGCAAGAATCTCTGCCGGTAATTTTCAGAACCTGATTCACTTTGAAAATTTAATGTTGCGATTTGATGGAACTGCATTTTGCTTTTTCTCTCATAAAGTTTTGAGATGGCTGGGGCCATTTTTTATTCTGCTTGCATTTCTATTAAATATTCCACTTGTAATTTTAAACGGAACTATTACCTATAAAATGTTATTTCTAATTCAGGTGATTTTCCTTGCTTCACCTTTAATTGTTATTATGGCTGAAAAAATCGGATTGAAAAATTCTGGTTGGAAATTCATCGCTTATTTTTACGCAATGAATTTTGCACTACTTGCAGGATGGTTCAAATTCATACGGGGAATAAAATCAGGAGCATGGACTCCAACAAAAAGATAAAATCATGTTCAACAAAATAGAAGAAGCACTTGATGATATCCGCAATGGAAAATTGGTAATTGTGGTTGATGATGAAGACCGCGAAAACGAAGGCGACTTTGTAACGGCAGCAAGAAATGCAACACCTGCTATCATCAATTTCATGTCGAAACACGGTCGAGGATTAATATGTGCGCCTCTAACTGAAGAGCGTTGCGAAGAATTGAATTTGAAAATGATGGTGAACGAAAACACAGCGTTACACCAAACACCATTTACAGTTTCAGTTGATTTACTTGGTCATGGTTGCACAACAGGAATCAGCGCGAGCGACAGAAGTAAAACCGTTCAATCACTTATCAATCTAAAAACAAAACCAGCGGAACTTGGAAGACCCGGACATATTTTCCCTCTGAAAGCAAGAAAAGGCGGAGTGTTACGCCGAGCCGGTCACACCGAAGCATGTATTGACCTTGCCCGACTTTCAGGTTTTGAAGAAGCCGCTGTGTTGGTTGAAATTATGAATGATGATGGAACAATGGCGCGCTTACCTCAACTGATTGAAGTCGCAAAAACGCATAACTTAAAACTCATCACCATAAAAGATTTGATTGAGTATCGTTTGAAACACGACTCAATGATTCGACGCGAAGTGGAAGTGAATATGCCTACAGAGTGGGGCGAATTCAAATTGCATGCATACTCTCAAACTGATTCTCAGGAAGTTCATCTCGCATTGGTTAAAGGAAAATGGAAAAATGATGAGACTGTTTTGGTTCGCGTTCACTCTTGTTGTTTAACCGGTGATGTGTTTGGTTCAAAGCGTTGCGATTGCGGCGAACAATTGCACGATGCAATGCATATGGTGGAAGAAGAAGGAAGCGGAGTTGTGTTATATATGAATCAGGAAGGAAGAGGAATTGGGTTGCTCAACAAACTTAAAACATATAAATTGCAGGAAGAAGGAATGGATACCGTTGAAGCAAATCTTGAATTAGGTTTTGATATGGATGCACGCGATTATGGAATTGGCGCTCAGATATTGCGCGACCTTGGCATTCAGAAAATTCGTTTGATGACTAACAATCCGAAGAAACGCGCAGGGCTAAAAGGATATGGATTAGAAATTGTAGAAAATGTTCCCATCAAAACTCATGTAAATCCACACAACGAACGCTACATGAAAACCAAGCGCGATAAAATGGGGCACGACTTCGCGATGTAACAGTTTTAATTTATTGTTTCAGCTCTCTTCTTTTTTTATTTCGGTCTTGAAAGGGCAATGCCTGCAACCATTGTTACAGCAGTAACCTCGTTTCAAATGAAATTTTTCAGTAAAGACCATAAAACCTGAATCATCAAAATAAAAATCTTCGCCTTCTATTAAAGTTGTTTCCATTCGTATTTCAAAATTGACAATCACAGCGGAGTCGTTCGAAAACTGAACTAATAACTCTCATTGTTGATTGGCAAGATTAATCTAAATTTGTTTTTGTGATTAAGCGCATTCTCAATATTTTCTTTCTATTGAATTTTGTTGTTGCCACAACAGGATTGAGTATGACTTTGCATACCTGCGACATGAGTAAGTGCAAAGCCGATTTCGTTTGCACCGGCAAGGAAGATTGTAAGTGTTGCAATACAATAATTAAGTACAACCGACTTATTAACGATTTTAATCAGGTTCAACACCAATATAAAATAAATATTCCTTCAAAAGATTTTCCTGTTTTTATTAATAAGGGCTTAGCAGAAATTAAAAGCGAAAATTTTTCGAAATTTTGTGCTGATAGTTATCCTCCTATATATTGTGGAGAGCTTTCCTTTTTGCAGATATTCAGGATTTGAAATTGATTTTTATTGTTTCATGTGATAGTATTCGCGCGATGTAACGGAACAATTGTTCTGTGATTTAAAAAATCAGTTTCAAAATAATTTCAATGAAAAAAATAATCAGTTTATTGGTGGCAACACTAATGACAATAAATCAATTACAGGCTCAGCATGTAATGGGTACCGTAATTGAAAAGGATAACGATGGGAAAGAAATTCCGATTGTTGGAGCAAATGTCTTTTTTCCTGGAACAAGTATTGGAACTGTTACAGATGCTTTGGGGATGTTTCATTTAGATCCGCCTGATGCTTCAGCAAAAAATATTGTTATAACTTATGTTGGTTATGTGAGCGATACTGTTCCTGCAATTGGAGAAGACATTAAAGTTGTACTTCAGAAATCTGTTACACTTAATGAAGTGGTAGTAAGCGGAACAAAATCTGATTCTTACATCAGTTCGCTTAATCCGTTAAAAACCGAAGTGCTTTCAGGAGGAGAGTTGCGTAAGAATGCCTGTTGCAATCTTGCTGAGAGTTTCGAATCGAATCCTACTGTTGATGTGTCGTTTACTGATGCTGTTACAGGTGCAAAAAAAATTCAACTGCTTGGACTGTCGGGGATTTATGTGCAAACGATGACGGATGTGTTGCCAACCATTCGTGGACTTTCAATAAACAATGGAATGAATTGGATTCCGGGTTCGTGGGTGGAATCAATTCAGTTAAATAAAGGAACAGGCAGTGTGGCAAATGGTTTTGAATCCATCACGGGACAAATAAATGTCGAGCTGAAAAAGCCAGAAACAGCGGAGCGATTTTTCGTGAACATGTACGGAAACTCCGAAGGCAGGGGAGAATTGAATTTGCAATTCGACCATCGCTTCAATAAAAAACTCAGCACCTTGTTATTAGCGAGCGGCAGTGGAATGCAAAATGCTTCAGACAGAAACGGTGATGGTTTTATGGATCAACCTGATTTCAAACAGTTACAGTTGATGAACAGATGGAAGTATACTTTAGGGAAACACTTTGAAGGAATGTTCGGATTCAAGTATGTTTCAGATAATAGAAATGGCGGACAAGTGCTGAATAAAATTCCTTCAGGTGTTACACCTTACTTAACTAAAATGTTTGTGAATCGACAAGAAGCATTTTATAAAACCAGTTACAATCCCGCTAAAGAATACCAGAGTTTGGGCGTTCAGATTTCAGCAATCAATCATGAGCAATCCGGATTTTTTGGTTTGAAAAATTATTCGGGTAAGGAGCAATCACTTTACATGAATTTGATCTGGCAATCAATCATCGGAAATACAAAGCACAAGTATCGCATAGGACTGAATTTTTTAGCCGACCATACTTCTGAATTGTTCGATACTATTTATTCAGGATATAAAAACAATATTCCCGGTGCGTTTGCTGAATATACTTACGATGATTTAAAAAACTTTTCTGCTGTTCTTGGTTTAAGAACCGATTATGCTTCTGATAAAATTCAATTCACTCCTCGCTTACATATCCGTTATAAAATTTTTAAGAACACAACATTACGAATGTCGGTTGGTCGTGGTTTCCGTTATGTGAATTTGTTTGCCGAGAATCCTGCAATCATGGCGACCTCGCGACAGATTGTTGTTACTGAAAAATTAAATCCCGAGAGTGCGTGGAATGGCGGCATCAATGCAACGCAAAGTTTTTACATCAATAATCGTGAAGCAAGTTTCAGTGTTGATTTGTATCGAACACAATTCGAGAATCAGGTGGTGCTTAACTACGATGAATCGCCGCAGTATGTTTTTATAAGTAATCTTCATGGCCTGTCGTACGGAAATAGTTTTCAGGCATCATTCAATTTCTTTGTAATTGAAAAGTTCGAAGTCAGATTGGCATACAAGTACAACGATGTTCAACAAACATTGAATGGTGTGTTAATGCAAAAGCCATTATCACCAAAGCATCGGGCACTCTTCAATGCTGCATATTCAAAATGGAAAAACTGGAAGTTCGACGCGACAGTTCAATGGGTAGGAGAGCAGCGCATTCCATCTACAGCGGGCAATCCTGAGCAATATCAAATACCGTTACACTCACCTTCTTACTTTCGCGTGTTGGGACAAGTAACTTACATTAAGCACCGATGGGAATTTTATATTGGCGGCGAAAACCTCAACGACTTCCGACAGAAAGATGCCATTATAAGTGCCGATGAACCTTTCGGCCCTTATTTTGATTCATCATTAGTGTGGGGACCATTGTCGGGAAGAATGTTTTACGCAGGATTACGATTCACTTTGAAATAAAAAATTAATCAAACAAAAAAATAAAAACTAAAAATCATGAAAAAGAATTCAATCATTATCGCATTACTGTTCGCAGGTTTGTTTACCGCATTCAGCTCAAAAACAAACGCAGCTGTTACAGCAGGCGGAAAAGAAAAAGTAGTAATCCAAACCTCCGCCGTTTGCGGCGAGTGTCAGGAAAAAATTGAAGGCGCGGTTAAAAAGTTAGATGGGGTAAAGTCTGCCGACCTGAATCTCGACAATAAGAAACTGACTGTTACATACGACCCCGCTAAAGTGAAATTAGATGAAATTAAAAAAGCCGTGAGCGATGTCGGTTACGATGCCGATGATGTGAAAGCGAATCCAACCGCATACGAACACCTTTCGGGTTGTTGCAAGAAGGGCGGACACGAATAATCCCTTCAGATAATTCCAATAAAAAAGTCCTCTCGAAAATCGGGAGGACTTTTTTTTTATATCCGTTATCAGTTTATGCTTTAGCAGCGTCGCCTGTTGGAACCTTGCGTTCTTTAATACGAGCTTTCTTACCTTTCAATTCGCGCAAATAATAAATACGCGCGCGACGAACATGACCTTTTTTATTTACTTCAATGCTATCAATGTTCGGAGAGTAGAAAGGGAATACACGATCAACACCAACTCCCGAAGCAATTTTTCGAACAGTAAAAGTGGCTGTTTCGCCGTGACCTTTGCGTTGAATTACATCGCCGCGAAACGCCTGAATTCTTTCTTTTACTCCTTCTATAATTTTATAATTAACGGTGATGTTATCGCCGGCTTTAAAATCGGGGAATGTTTTTTTAGGTGTTAATTGTTCGTGAACAAATTTTATGGCGTCCATGGTTGCTGGTTTAAAAAATTGAGGCGCAAATATAGAATTATCGATTGAATATGGAAATATGAATTTCAAGTTAGCCCTTAGTCTTTAGTTGAATGTCCTGAGTTGTAGAATGCTCTTTAGAAAATACTAAGGTTCAAAAATCTGAATCGTTTTTTCTACTTCAATAAAATCAGTAAACTTCCCTAAAAATTTTGTGGCTCTTACGGTGCGGTCATCTATCCAGTGATAGTTTCCGCCACGGGGTTTGCCGAATATGATGCCGTGATACCTGAAACCCTTTTCTTTCAACCAATATTCGGTGTACTCGCGGTGGGCTTCCACTCTTGCCGTAAAAAAAGTGATAATATGTCCTTCGTCAAACCACTTATTTACCTGCTCCAATGCGCCCGCAATTAACCCGGCGGTTTTCATTCGCTCGGGTTCTTCGTTCGGTATGTCTTCACAAATGGTACCGTCAATGTCTATTAATAAGTTTTTAATTTCTGCGGGAAGTATCGGGCTGCCGTGGGTTCCGTCGGGGTTGAATGTTTCTTTTAGGTCTGTCATTGCGCGCAAATATATTCTTATAGGGTTTGGTTTTTTTGAATACAAAAAAACCACCGCGCTTTTCGTTACAATTTTTTTTGAGCGAAGCGGTGTCATTCTGAGTTTATCGAAGAAACAAAAAAAGATTTTCACTTCAATCGCTAACCCGGCTTGCGCACTCATTGTTCTACGCAAGTGCTGCTAATATATTGCCGTTGCCTTTAGGCAACGGATAAAAAATAAAAGTTGCTGGCTTTAGCCAAAATATTTTTTTTAAAAATAAAATTTCCTCAGTCCTCCTCGTCCCAAATGTCCCACTGTATTTAATGCTTGCTGATGAAAACACCATGCAAGATTGGGCTTCATTATATTTGTTTTGAAATGAAAATCAGGAACACCAATAAGAAAGATTTAACTAAGAGTTTCATTATTAAATACAAGAAATAAAAGGAATCGAACTCTTATGATTCAGAGTTAATTTTTTACTTTGCATTTCAAATGCTGAAGCGCTTACTTGTTTCTTTATTGATTTTATACTGTTACAGTTTTAATGCTGCTGCTCAGAAGGAGAATAACATTTGGGTTGGGGGTGATAATGTTGGAATTGATTTCACTTCAGGTTCTTCTATGGTTTTTTCAAGACCAGATAACAATAATATTTGGAGAACCAACGCTTCCATTTGCGACAAGAACGGAAACCTGCTTTTCTATACAAATGGTTATAGGGTTTTCAATCGCAACTTTCAAATTATGCAGAATGGAAACAATCTGAACATTGGCGATTATGAAAGTTGGGGTTATAACTTACTAAGTGTTGCAGATGGTGCAGCAATTATTCCTGTTCCTGGAGATTCAAATAAGTATTACCTGTTTCACACCGATTTAAACTCAATTCACTTTGATACATTTATAACTCATCTTATGCCTACTCATTTATTTTATGATGTTATTGATATGAATTTAGATAATGGGCTCGGAGGAATTTTAACAACTCAAAAAGATATTCTGTTACTTTCAGATACTCTTACTCATAATGGCTTCAAAATAATAAAGCACGCTAATGGAAGAGATTATTGGCTAATAACTCATGAAGCTGGAAATAATAATTACTTACGGTACCTGATTGATATAAATGGAATTCATGGCCCTTATTTACAAAGTATCGGTTCAGTATTAGATAATGAAAATGCATTTGGTTTTAGCCCCTTAATATTTGGTATTGATTGCTCTAAATCCGCTCAATTATTGGATTATAATACTGCTGTGGAATTATTTGACTTTAATAGATGCACAGGCGAATTAAGCAATTTGGTATTTTTTTCAGTAAGCGATACTGATTACTTTGTTTCTGGCGGAGGTGCTTTTTCCCCGTCAGGGCGATTCCTTTATATTACCGCAAATTTTTGGAATTATATATGGCAGTTTGATATAACAGCTTCTGATATTTTCCAGAGTAGACAATTAATTGCGATTACAGATACATCTCATAACCCTTTTTCTATTGACTTTGATAAATTGTGTTTGGCTCCAGACGGAAAAATCTATGGGTGTTCCTATGACGGTAATAATTCATTAAGCGTAATAAATTATCCTGATAGTGCAGGTATTTCTTCGGGGTTTGAATTGATTGGGTTTTCTATTAATCCACCGGGTATGGGATGGGGAGGAACTTTTCCCAATCAGGTTAATTATTCTCTCGGTGCATTGCCTGGAGTTTGTGATACTTTAAATCAAGACACAACCATTTTACCTGTTCCCGAATTCACTTATGGAGTTTATCCCAATCCATTCAACAACGAATTTCAAATAAGTGTTACAGGAGCGCAAACAGAACCGACTGTTACAGTTTACAATTTGCTTGGGCAACAATTATTAAATCAAAAATTAAATATCAAAAATCAAATGGCAAATGCTGTCATTAATATGAGCACTCAACCCGCCAGCATTTATATCATCGCTCTGAAAGTGAATGATAAAACTTTTAATAGAAAAATGGTGAAGCAGTAGTTTCTTCATTAGAAGTTTCGTCCCAGCAGGGTTACCCAACGGGAACCCTGCGTTTTTTATCAAGCAACAAGTAATTTTTTCAACAGTAGGTTAATCCACTCACAAAATAATTAAAAACAAAAAATCTACTCCATTGCCGGTAACCCCGGATCCCCGTTGTCAGGTCTCCGACCGACAACCGATTTTTAGTTTGTTGGTGTTACACCTCCCGCCCCTGCCTATGTGTTTTCACCAGCAGGTTTTCATCGCTCACAAAATAATTAAAAACAAAAAATCCCCGAAGAAAAAATCTTCGGGGATTTCACAATTATCCATTCACAATTATCAATTATCCATTAAATCTTCACCATTAAAAGTTTCAACCCTGCACCAGTTCCCTTATTCACTTCTTTAATAAAAGATAAATCCTGATAATTCGGTGCCTTAGCAATTCCCTTATAAATCGCAGGGTCAACACTTCCACTATTGCCTAAACCATTAGCATCTAAACTCAAATTAATTTGAGTTCCGCCTGCTGCCTGCATCACAACTGTTACACCTGTTACAGCAGCGAGAGTTAATTTATCAAGAGCTTCAAAATCTAAACTCGCACTTCCCGGAGGCGAGATAATGATTTTCAAATCAGCCAGTTGTGCTCAATTTGTAATTGAGCTCAGATAAAATTCAGATTTAAAATCTGTTACAGTGTAACAGTATTCAAAGAGTGCGTAAGCCGGGTTAGCGATTGCAACGGAAATCTTTTTTATTGTAATTAATTAAAAAATTTAAGTGGAAAGCACGGTGGTTTTTTGTATTCAAAAAACCAAACCCCCTTTATACAAGATGGCAGTTGGCAGTGTTTGCAGACTGTTACAGTTTTTCCTTCCAATAAAAATCATTATTTAATTTTCTATCAATCCCCTTCCTTCTTTTTTAAGAAGCCCCTGGTCTTTGAGTTCTTTCATAATTTTATCTAATATGCCATTGATGAACTCGCCACTTTTGGGTGTGCTGTAGCTTTTGGCAATATCGATGTATTCGTTCATGGTTGCCTTGAGCGGGATTTTAGGGAAGTAGAGCATTTCGGCGAGCGCCATTTTCATAAGCATGAGATCAATTTGCGCTAACCGTTCTGCATCCCAGTTTTCTAACTTGGGCGTGATGAGTCCGGAGAGATACTCTTCGTTGTAGTAGGTGCGGTTTAATAGTGCGTTGGCAAACTCCTGTTCGTCGGTCATCTCTTCTGGAAACTTGA
This sequence comes from Chitinophagales bacterium, assembly GCA_038326325.1. GTDB lineage: Bacteria > Bacteroidota > Bacteroidia > Chitinophagales > UBA10324 > UBA10324. Next base: position 40,047 of record JBBQJW010000003.1, read on the forward strand.
TTTGTTTTTCGTTTCCCTTTATAATTTCTTTTTCAACCTGCGTGGCAATTTTATCAATGAGCAGTGCGAGTTGATTTTCGATAATGGTTTGGTCGTCGTGCCAGTTGTTAAACAAATCGTCGAGGTGGGCTGTGAAGAGTTCGTTCAGCAATAACACCTTGCGATAAAGGTAAAGAATGAGCCGCTTGTCTTCTTCAATAGGCGGATTTTGTTCGAGGATATAATTTTTATAAGCAGAGGTATCTTCAAATGCCTTGAATAGGGTGCGGAAATAATCGTCGGGCGGAAGCAGTGTTAATTTTTCATGACGAAGTATGCGCTTGAAGTTTTCATCGAGTATTATTTTTTGAATGATGGGGTTGTGAAATATGCGCACCGAAAAATTTTTGTCGGCTTCGGTAGGCAGGTGCTTGCTTGATTTATGTCCTGCATCTTCAACAGCATATTGTGCTGTTTTAGTAATGAAAAATAAATTATAAATCAGCAACCGGAAGGCGCTATGTACATTTTGTGTGAGCGACTTTTCGAGCGCGGTAAATACAATGTCGGGGCTTTGCTCGTGTGTGTAAAGCACCTGCATCACTTTTATTCGAACACTTCGGCGGCTGAGTAACATCTGTTTAATTGATAATTAATAATTGATGATTGATAATTGTTAATTATCAATTATAAATTTAAAGTCTTGCATTCAACGAAGCAATGTCTTTCAATCGCTTTTCAGCTATGTGCATTGCAGCTTCCTGAGTGGTAATGTTGGTTGATTTTGCAATAGCGAATATTTCGAGCAAGCGGTCGTAGATGCGCTCGGTTTGGCTGAACACTCGCTCACGATTATAACCTTCCAATTCGCCTGAAACATTAATTAATCCTCCGGCATTAATCACGAAATCGGGAGCGTAAAGAATTCCTTTTTCAATCAGCATGTTGCCGTGTAACACTTCGTCGGCTAACTGATTGTTGGCTGCGCCCGCCACAATGTTACAATTTAACCGATCAATGTTTTCGCTGTTTAAAGTTGCACCTAAAGCGCAGGGAGCATATATATCCATGTCCACATCATAAATGGTATCAGGCTCACAACCAGCTACTTTGTAGGTTTTGATCATATATTGAACTCGGTCGGCATGTATGTCTGTAACAGTCACTTTCGCTCCGGCTTCGACCAAATGTTTTACTAAAACTTCACCTACATGTCCGGTGCCTTGAACGGCTACTTTCTTCCCGCTTAAATCATCGGAACCGTAAAATTCTTTAACAGATGCCTTCACTCCAAGGAAAGTTCCATAAGCCGTTACAGGCGAAGGGTCGCCGCTTCCGCCCATGTTTTCAGGAAGACCTGTAACATGATCGGTTTCCAAACCAATCCATTCCATATCCAAAGTGTTAGTTCCAACATCTTCGGCAGTAATGTATTTTCCATCTAAACTCTCAATAAATTTTCCGTATCGGCGCATCATTGCTTCCGACTTATCAGTTCGTGAATTTCCGATGATAACCGCTTTACCTCCTCCAAGGTTTAATCCGGCTGCTGCTGCTTTAAAAGTCATTCCACGACTAAGGCGAAGAACATCGTTTATCGCTTCGGCTTCGCTGTTATAATTCCAGAAGCGGGTTCCACCAAGGGCAGGACCTAGAATGGTATTGTGTATTGCTACAATTGATTTCAAACCACTTGCTTTGTCGTTGAAGAAAACAACCTGCTCGTGTTCGTATCCGCCTATCTGTTCAAAAATTCCTGGAGTCTGATTCGCTGTTTCAATTTTACTCTTTACCACTGTCATGCAGTCCGATTTAATTGTTTAGAATTGCCGCTCCAAAGGCGGGGGTCGCAAATCTATGTTTATTTTCCAAGTAGCAAAAAGTGAGGGAACAAGATGAAGAATCTCGTCAGCTTGAATCGTTATTTCTGGAAGTATCGGTGGCGTTTGGGGCTTGGAGTGGTTTTTATTTTTCTGAGTAATTTGTTTGCAGTGCTTTCGCCCGAAGTAGTTCGCTATTCAATTGATTACACGATAGGGCAAGTGAAGTTTGCTTCGCTGTTAAAAGGATTTACTATTTCAAGTGCGTTTCATTCAACACTTATAAGAAGTATTGTTGTTTTCTCAGTTATCATTTTTGCTTTCGCTTTGTTGCGTGGAGTTTTTCTGTTCTTAATGCGGCAGACGATTATTGTTATGTCGCGGCATATTGAATATGACCAGAAGAATGAATTGTATAGTCATTATCAGCAACTCGACGCTTCGTTTTACAAAGAGAACAATACAGGAGATTTAATGTCGCGAATAACTGAAGATGTTTCTCGGGTTCGGAACTACACAGGCCCTGCCATCATGTATATCATCAATACTGTGATTTTGTTTTTCATGGTTGCTTATACCATGTATCAGGTGAATGCTGAATTAACTTTTTATGCTCTGGCCCCGCTTCCGGTTTTAGCGGTTTGCATTTATTTCGTGAATAGTATTATTGAAAGAAGAAGCGAAGCGATACAGCAACAACTAAGTCAACTCACTACTGTCGCGCAGGAAACTTATTCTGGAATAAGAGTGGTAAAAGCGTATGTACAGGAACAGTTTGCTGAAAAATATTTTAACGGAGAAAGTATCGAGTACAAGAATCGTCAACTGAAATTAGCGAGAGTGGAATCTATTTTCTTCCCAACCATTTTTATGTTGGTTGGACTGAGCACACTCTCTGTTGTTTTGGTTGGAGGAAATAAAGTGATACAAGGGCAAATCACTCCCGGAAATATTGCAGAGTACTTCATGTACATTAACATGCTTACATGGCCCATCGCTTCAATGGGTTGGGTGATGGCGCTGATACAGCGTGCTTCTGCTTCGCAAAAAAGATTGGATGAGTTTCTTTCCATTCAACCGAAAATTATTAATCCGACAAACGATAAACATGAAATAAAAGGCGGAGTGGAATTTCATAATGTATCATTCACTTACGATAATACAGGAATCGTCGCGCTGAAAAATATTTCTTTCAAACTGAAAAAAGGAGAGAAGATGGCGGTGATTGGAAGAACAGGTTCTGGAAAAAGCACAATGGCAAATTTATTTACCCGCGTGTTTGATGTAACAGAAGGAAGTATTCTGCTCGATGGAATTGATATTCGTTCCATCAACCTTCATGAATTGAGAGAGCAGGTAGGAGTGGTGCCGCAGGATGTGTTGCTGTTTTCCGATACTGTTACACATAATATTTCATTCGGAAATGATGTGGTGGATGAAAAACTGGCGATAGAATTTGCGAACCGTGCAGCAATAGGTGAAGAAATTGTTCGCCTTCAACACGGTTATAATACAATGGTTGGCGAAAGAGGAGTGATGCTTTCGGGCGGACAGAAACAACGAATCTCCATTGCGCGAGCACTGATTAAAAATCCTTCGATATTGGTTTTGGATGATTGTTTGTCTGCTGTTGATGCGCGAACTGAAAATAAAATTCTTCAGCAGTTAAATGAAGTGCTCAGTGAGAAAACGGCAATTGTAATTACACACCGGATTTTTACACTGTTACAGTTCGACAAAATAATTGTGCTCGATAAGGGGAAAATTGTGGAGGAAGGAACACACGAACAGTTGCTTCAACGCAAGGGAATTTATTTTCAGTTGTATGAATTGCAACAAGCAGAGGAAAAAAAAGAAATATGAATTTTGGCGGATAGCTGAAAAATCTATATTTGCGAGACACTTACTGAATATCTAAACATTCTAAAAAGAAAATTCGTGGAAGAAAACAATTTTAAAGGACCAAGAGAGGAGCCGGTTTACACTATAAAAATGAGAGCCGGAAGAAGGCGCACTTATTTTTTAGATGTGCGTGAAACGAAAGGCAACGACTTTTATATCACACTGACTGAAAGTAAAAAACGAATGGATGGCGGCTACGACCGTCATAAAATTTATCTCTACAAAGAGGACTTCAACAAGTTCATGGAAAACATGAACAATGTGGTCAATCATGTGAAGACTGAATTAATGCCCGGTTATGATTATGAAGAATTTGCCCGCAAGCAGGAAGAGTATGACCGTCAGCGCGCAGAAGGAATCACTCCCACTAACGAAGAAGGAGGCGATGGGGCAAATAACGGAAGTGTAACAGACGACACTAACAACAGAAGTGTAACAGAAAAAACTGAAAAACCTGCGGATACTGCCGGCAGTTTCAATCCCGGAAATCAGGATGACGAAAAATTGATACAGGATAAACCAACTGCAAACGATAACTCTTCATCTGCTCCTGCCGGAAACGATGATGATTTGAAGTGGTAAGTTTTTTGATTCACTGAATTTTTATAAAATAAAAAACCCCATCGCGATAATATCGTGATGGGGTTTTTAGTTTAATGTAACAGTTTTCCGTTGTCGGTCGGAGACCGGACATCGGATCGTGGGTTACCGGCAAGGGAGAAGACAGAATCATAGCTTTATTGGAACCACTCCAAACAATTCGCCTCCTCCGTTTTTTAGCGTAAGAAATATCTTGTTATCACCAACTGCTTCAACTCCGGAAAATCTTATAAAAACATCCTGATCTTTATCAAATAACATTGATTTCTTTATTTCACCTTCTTTATTAATTATTGTTTTTGTAACACACCCGCCTGATGGTGTAAACCCGTAATTTGCATTGAAGTCATTTACATTTCTTGGGTCGTCGTTATATAAAAGAACAAGATTGTCATTCATAACGAGATTTGAAAAACTACCTGTAGCATAAAAACTTGCACTAATTGTCATACTTCTTTTTACTTCCTTAAACCATTCAACTTCCATTGTTGATGAAATCGAACAAATTAAAATGGGACCGTAACTCAGTGATGTGTATGTTCCGCCCATAGCACCCGAAGAGTAATTTACGATACTACTAGAACCTGAAGATTCACCTAATAAGTAGAATCCACCATTTTCTCTGGGCACAATTTCTTCCAGAGCAAATCCCTGAAGCATCGAGCCAACTTTAAAATCCTTTCCGAAATAAAATTTTATCAATTCCTGATCGAAAGCTTTATAGTTAGTTGTTTCGACTTGGTTAGAAACAGGATCAATTGATTGAGTAAATATTCCTTCTTGCTTATTTGCTGAGTTAAACTTTATACTAAAAACTAAAATCTTATTTTCTTTTGTCATTGTTTCGGCATGAAATGTTCCGGCATTTTGAACTTTTAAGTCATTCATCTTAGCCCCTTTTTCAGTGAAACTGACAATATGAAATTCAGTTTTAGAGGGATCATCATTTACCAATTTCTCTCCACAAATTGAAATGGTTCCGTAAGAATCAACATAAACTTTTTGAGCATAAAAATCCTCATCGTTGTGATTAAGAAATACATCCTTCTCATAAACCAGGTTCAATTCATCGGAGTAAAGTGCAATGTGATGTTTTTGTTTGGCACCATCCACAAATTTTCCTTTAGTTACAAAGCCGATGAATTTATTATCGGGAGATAAAGCAAAACCCATTTCATGAAATTCAAGACTTTCGCGTTTCAAATTTGATAAAGACCCCCCTATAGGTGCATAATAAGTATATCCGCTCTCATAAGAACAAATTTTTAACGGGTTGCCTTTAAAATCAAGTGTAGATAATTCAATTTCATATAGATATATTCCTTTGGGTTCATCCTTCAGGGTTGAAACAGTTCCTACCATGTATGTTTTTCCACCAAAGTTTATGGGTTTACGACAAACAAAATTTTTACCATCTATTTCTGTTTTCAGTTCATTTGATTTAATCACTACTCCTTTTTCATCAATTAACTGAAGAGTCGGAACTGAAGTGAGATGGTCTATATCAATGCTCACTGCATTTTTAATTACAATATAATTATCGCCACTTTTAGCAAGCACTCCGCTGTAAAAGTCAGTTTTACTAATAGTTGTTTTTCCAAGTTGATTGCTTGATATTTCATCTGTTTGCCCAAAACAAAAATTACTTGTTAATGAAGCACTAAGAAAAAAGAAAAGAAAAATCTTTTTCATTGTTAAAAAATTTAGTGGTTTATGATTTTTTGATTGAAAAGAATCCTCTGCAATATATCTATGGAGTTTTACTGCAAAGGGTTTTATAAAATTTTATTTTTAAAATTCATCTTCATTTAATTCCCTCCATAATCTTCCATACTGAGAGGGATAGGTAAAATGCTAAACATTATTAAACATAAATTATTTTCACAATTGACCATTAACCATTAAAAATTAACCATTCACAAATCTGTTACAGTAAGGTTTATTGGCTTCTATAGATTACTTTTGTCGCATTAATATTTACAGATTGAGTTTTTATTAAGTCGTTCGGTTTCTTTTATCAATCAACTCAGTTCAATTTTCATTCATTTTTCAACAAACAATTTTAATTATTTAAAACAACTATGTCATTCGAGAATCTCAAATTAATTGAGCCTATCCTTCGGGCTTTAAAAACAGAAGGATACACTACACCAACACCCATACAGGAACAATCCATACCTATTATTCTGCAGCGCAAAGATTTACTTGGCTGCGCACAAACAGGCACGGGCAAAACAGCAGCTTTCGCAATTCCCATCTTACAACTATTGAATGCAGGAATGCACGATATAAAAGGACCAAGAAATATCAAGGCATTAATTCTTACACCAACCCGCGAATTGGCCATTCAGATTCAGGAAAGTTTCAGCGCTTACGGAAAACATGTGGGTTTAAAAAACCTCGTGATTTTCGGTGGAGTATCGCAACACTCGCAGGTAATTGCACTTCGCAACGGAATAGATATTTTAATTGCTACTCCGGGAAGATTACTCGACCTGATGCAGCAAAGACATGTTCATTTAAACCATATTGAAATGTTTGTTTTGGATGAAGCAGACCGTATGCTTGATATGGGATTTTTGCAGGATGTGAAAAGGGTTATCGCCAAGTTGCCGCACAAGAGGCAGACTTTATTTTTCTCTGCAACCATGCCTGCTGAAATTCAAAAGTTAGCTGATACCATTTTAGTGAATCCTGAGAAAGTGGCTGTTACACCCGTATCATCTACGGTGGATGCCATCACACAAGGAATTTATTTTGTTGACAGAGAACAGAAAAAAAATCTGCTCATTCATCTGTTACAGGATAAAACAATTGCATCGGCTTTGGTTTTTTCCAGAACTAAACATGGTGCGGATAAAATTGTGAAAGAATTAGTTCGTGCCGGAGTTCATGCTGAAGCCATTCACGGAAATAAATCGCAAAACAATCGTCAGCGTGCATTAACAAATTTCAAAGAAGGGAAAATCAGAGTGCTTGTTGCCACTGATATTGCAGCGCGCGGAATTGATGTGGATGAACTTTCGCATGTAATCAATTTCGATATGCCGAATGTGGCTGAAACTTATGTTCATCGTATCGGAAGAACAGGAAGAGCCGGATTAAGCGGTGTGGCTATGTCGTTTTGCGATTCAGAAGAGTTAGGTGAATTGAAAGACATCAACAAATTAATTGGTAAACCAATTCCGGTTGTTGAAGACCATCCCTATCATGTTTCGTTCGACAATCAGCCGTTGAATTTTATTCGCAAACCTTCCCCACAAAGAAGAAATGGGAATTCATCTTTCAAGTCAGGAGCAGGAAGAAGAAAATCAAATAGCCGCACAAGCAGTAGCCGCGGTGGTCGCAGGTAAATAATTTAAATTTTAAATCAGAAGCCGTTACACTTCAAAGTGTAACGGCTTCTTTGTTTTAATCAGTATTGAAAAAGCTAAAAAAAAAGCCGCTTCGAAATTCTCGAAGCGGCTTTTCCATGTAATAGTGTTTAGGAAAATATTATTCTTCCGACTTTGGTTCTTCGGTTGAAGGTGTTACATCTTCAACAGGAGCATCTGTTACACTTGGAGTTTCAGCTTCTGCTGATACCTCTGTTACAGTTGGTGCTTCAGCTTTCGGAGTTTCCTTCTTTGGTTCACCTTGTTCAAGCTTTTGCTTCAACTCAGCCAAACCTCCGAGTTCTCCCAATGTAGATTTCTCAACCTTACGATTGATGTTCTGCACTGTTGAGCGGGTATCCTTGCGTTCTTTTTCTTTCGCTGCGCCTTCTTCTTTCTTCACTTCGTGTTGTGTATCTTCAACAATACGAGCGTGAGAAACAATCATCTTCTTATTACCGCGATCGAATTCCAAAACTTTAAAGTCGAGTGTTTCATCTACTTCAGCAGTTTTACCATTTTCTTTTCTGAGATGTTTTGTTGGTGCAAATGCTTCCAATCCGTAAGGGAAAAGAACCACTCCGCCTTTATCATCTTTCTTGATAACAGTTGCCTGATGAATGCTTCCAACAGGGAAAATATTTTCGAAAGTATCCCATGGATCTTCTTCAACCTGTTTATGACCGAGAGAAAGTTTGCGGTTGTCTTTATCAATTTCAAGAACAATAACTTCCAATTCGTTTCCAACTTTTGTAAATTCGTTTGGATGATGAATGCGCTTCAACCAAGACAAATCGCTCACATGAACGAACCCGGTAATACCCGCTTCCAATTCAACAAACAAACCATAAGCACTGATGTTTCGAACGATTCCTTTCTGGCGACTGCCAACTGGGAATTTATCGCCGATAGTGCTCCAAGGGTCTTGCGTCATTTGTTTTAAACTCAACGACATTTTGCGTTCAGCACGGTCAACTGTTACAACCATTGCTTCGTATTCGTCGCCTTGTTTAAAGAATTCTTTAGAGTTGATTGGAGTATTGCTCCAGCTTATTTCACTCACATGAATCAAACCTTCAACACCAGGGAAAATTTCAAGGAATGCACCATAGTCTTCGATGTTCACGATTTTTCCTTTTACCTTGCTTCCAACATCAATTGTTGTATCCAAAGTATCCCATGGCTGAGGAGTCAATTGTTTTAATCCGAGAGAAATTCGTTTTTTCTCATCATCATAATCCAACACCACCACATTCAGTTTCTGATTTATTTTCAGAACTTCATTCGGATGGTTGATTCGTCCCCATGAAATATCAGTGATATAAAGTAATCCATCAACACCACCCAAGTCAATGAATGCACCGAAGTCGGTAATGTTTTTAATAGTTCCTTCCAATACCTGTCCTTTCTCTAATTTACCAATGATAACTGCGCGTTGTTGTTCAATATCGCTTTCGATAAGCGCCTTATGAGATACCACTGCGTTCTTAATGATTTCGTTAATCTTCACCACTTTAAATTCCATGGTTTGACCAACATACATATCGTAATCAGTGATTGGTTTCACATCAATCTGCGAACCAGGTAAGAAGGTTTCTTTTCCGAAAACTTCTACAATTAATCCGCCCTTTGTTTTGCTGGTAATGGTTCCCATAACGATAGTACCATCTTTGTAAGCATCAACAATTTTCTGCCAGGCACGAACCTGTTTTGCACTTTTGCGCGAAAGAACTAATTGACCCTTCGGGCTTTCTTTTTCAACTACGAGAACTTCAACATTGTCGCCAACTTTAATGTTTTCGAGGTCGCGGAATTCAGAAAGAGGAACAAGTCCATCGCTTTTGAAACCGACATTCAACACCACATCATTGTTAGTGATACTTACAACAGTACCTTCAACGATGTCGTTGTTCTGAATGGTTTTGAATGTTACATCATAAATTTTTTCATACTTGTCGCGCTCTTCATCAGAATAGCTGCGTACATTTTTTTTGCTCGTTTCCCAATCGAAATCGTCGTGCATGGAAACTTTTACCGGAGCGACCACAAGAGCGGCTTCAGGGTTTGCCGGGCTATCGGCTGTTTGGTTTTCAATTTGGTTTTCTTCCACTGTTTTTGTTTAGTTGTTTAAAATGATTTTTTTAAAGGGCTACAAAAGTAATCCTCAGAGGGAAAAAACCTAATAATGAAGCGGTTATAATCAAGAATAATTTATGTGGTAGATGGTTAGAGATTATTTTCGCAGTTCAATAATTTGTCAAGAATAGAATTCATGAAATCCAAACTCATTTTCCTTTTAGCAATGCTTGTTTCATTGCAATGCTTTTCTCAGATAAAAGTTGGGGAACAGAAAATTGATATGGTTTTAATTCCATCCGGTTCAAGTGTGTCGGATGGAAAAAGTGTTTCAATACAATCATTTTATATCAGCAACGAAATCAGCAACAAGCAGTATCGCGCATTTACTGATTATGCAATTCATCATCCTGATTCAAGTTTAGGCTATTACGATGGTGCTGGAAGAACCCATTTTTCCAGATATTCTATTCTCTTCAGAGATTTAATTGATTCTTCTGTAATGGAAAAAGCCGCAGGTGTAGCTTTTAAAAATTATTTTACGAATCCTTCATTTGATAATTTCCCTGTTGTTGGAATTTCTTTTAATGATGCCGTTTGGTTTTGTTCATGGCTGAATAGTGAAGAGAAAAAATCAGGAAATAATTCTGCCGCACTTATTCGTTTACCATTTAAAGAAGAGTGGTTTTATGCGGCTAAATGTTCAGCTTTTGAAAATGCAAATCCAAATACTTATCAGGCTGTAACAGTCGGAATTAAAAATGAGTTTGGGTTAAACCATTTTCAGGATAATCCGCAGGAATATTGTCAGTCAATTTTTGGTGGGGTTTTTATTTTGGGAGGAGAAAAGCAAATTGAACAGGCGAAAAATTTTAATTCAGAAAACCAGAAATCAGTGTTCACCGGTTTCAGAATTGCACAGACTTCGCTGAATAAATAATTTTTAACTCGAGGAATTCTTACGAGGTTTATCAATGTAACGGAGGGAATTATTTAATGGACGAACAAAGAAATTAATTGTTCCCATAAAAGTTGACATGAATAAAATGTATCTGATATTTTCCAAAAGGGTGGGCTTAAACCATTCAGGTATTAATGTAAATGCAGTCCAGAATAATATCATTTCAATTACATTAATCAACCATTCTAGATATCCTTTGTGTTTCGGAACTGTTACACCCCTATAAATCTCGTTTTGTCTTTTATTTCTCGGAATAATTAAATAAATAATTGTAAAAGTTATTAATGTTGAACTTATAAAAACTAAAGTGATAAAACGAACCCAGTCAATATCAATAATCGCGATTTTATAAATCGCGTTTTCAATAAACACTTTTATTAATGCAAGAACTAAAATGCAAATGATAAAAATGCTAAGGAATTTTTTCATGAAACAGTATTCATCGAATAATTCTCACTAATAGTTTTAGAAACATTTTCCATCAACCACATAGGAGTGGAGGTGGCTCCGCAAATGCCAACCGATTCGCAGTTGTTAAACCATTCAGTTTGCAATTCATCGGCAGAAGAAATAAAGTAAGTGCGCGGATTTGAGTCTTTACAAACTTGGAACAAAACTTTGCCATTCGAGCTTTTCTTTCCGCCAACAAAAATTACCACATCGTGTTTTGCTGAAAATATTTTAAGTTGAGGTTCGCGATTACTTACCTGCCTACAAATAGTATCGTTAGCTGTTACACTTGTATTTTCTTCTTTCGCGGCACGCTCTTCAATCAATTGTTTGATACGATAAAATTTATCGGTACTCTTGGTCGTTTGCGAAAAAAGTACAATCGGCTTTTTGTAATCAATTTTATCAAGGTCATTTTCAGTTGTAATGATGATGGCATTTTTATCAGTCTGTCCCATTAAGCCATTCACCTCAGCATGACCGGGTATTCCGAAAATAACAATCTGCGATTCTGCTTCAGGCAATTTATCGTAAGCAGTTTTTACTCTGTTCTGCAATTTCAAAACAACAGGACAACTTGCATCGAGCAATTGAATGTTATTTTTCAATGCGGTGAAATAAGTTTCTGGCGGCTCTCCGTGCGCGCGAATCAATACTTTGCAGTTGTGAAGATTTTGTAAGTCTTCGTGATTAATAATTTTTAACCCTTTATCAGTTAGGCGCTTTACTTCAATGTCGTTGTGAACAATATCGCCGAGGCAATAGAGTGTTTCGTTTTCTTCCAACTCATCTTCCGCCATCTGAATGGCATACACCACTCCGAAACAAAATCCACTGTTATCGTCAATGTTTACTTTCATGCTGAAGCAAAATTATATTATTTATAGTGTAACAGATTTAATGGTTGAATGTTTAATCACTCAATTCTCAACTTTAACTTTTTCTATTTCATGTAATTTTTCTGTTACAAGATTAAATGCAAAAACCAATTGCTGTTCTTCGCTCATATAAGTGTTATCCAATTCAATTGCATCGCCTGCTTTATAAAGCGGACTTGCTTTTCGGTGACTGTCTTCGTAATCGCGAGATGATAAATTATGAATTACTTCTTCCAGGGTTGCATCAATTCCTTTTTCGTGCAGTTCAATAAATCTTCTTTCAGCACGAATCTTTTCATCACTTGTTAAAAATATTTTCAACTCTGCTGCAGGAAAAACAACAGTACCAATATCTCTTCCGTCCATTGTCAGTCCTTTGTTCTTTCCCATTACCTGCTGTTGTTGCACTAAAAATTCACGCACTTCTTTAATGGCACTCACTGGGCTTACTTCTTCAGAAATTCGCATTGAACGAATTTCGTTCTCAACCACTTTTCCATTGAGCAAAGTTTCAGGTATTCCTGTTTTTGTATTGTATTGAAAACCGATTTTAATATTTTTCAATGCGCTTGCCATCTGACCAATGTTCCGATAATCAATTCCGTTTTCTAAAAAATAAAGTGTAACAGCGCGATACATTGCACCTGAATCAACATAAATATATTCAAGTTTATTGGCGAGTTGTCGGGCAAGAGTGCTTTTTCCGCACGAGGCATGACCATCAATCGCAACAATAATTTTTCTTTCCATTCGGCACAAAACAAGTTAAAAGATTTCAGAGCCGAAAGTTTTGCACGATATAAAATGAAAGTTTGCAAGTATGGCCAAGTCGGCTATTTTCGGGCATCCAAAACCAAAACACATCAATGAAAAAAATCATTACTGTTGTTGTTATTCTATTGACAGCAATCAATTTACACGCAAGAGAAATTACAGGTTCTGCTGCAAACAAATTAATTAACGGAACAAGTAAAATTATCATCAACGACAAAACTGGATTCCCAACTTTTATTTACATGAGCCCGGGAAAAGAAATTCCCGTTCAGTATTTTGAGAAGTGGGTTCGTTCAGCGTTTAAAACAACAAGCGCTTTTGCGTTTAAACAATTGCAAACTTCGGTTGACGAAAAAAATATTTCACACATTCATTATCAGGAAACATGGAATGGAGTTCCAGTTCAAAACACTATGTTTATTGCTCATGTTCAAAACGGGAAAGTTATTTCGTGTAATGGTTGGTTTGCCCCTGTAATTAATGCCGGAGACGATAATACATTAACAGAATCATCAGCTTTAAATTTTGCGCTCGCTTACACTAACGCGAATACTTATCGTTGGCAAAGTCCTGTTTTTCAAAAACTATCGGAATCAGAAAAACAAAATGCTATTGCCGCTTTATTTCCTAAGGGTGAATTGTTTTTTGCCTCAGTAAATGGAGATAACAAAAGTTTTAAACTGTGTTATCGTTTTGATGTTTATGCGATTCAACCCCTAAGCAGAAATTATGTTTTTGTTGATGCAAGTACCGGCGTAATTGTAAATACTATCGACAGAATAGAAACCGCTGATGCAACCGGAACTGCTGTAACAGGTTATGTAGGAACACAAACTATTATCACTGATAGTTTCGCAGGCGGTTATCGTTTGCGCGAAGCCGATCGTGGATTGGGTATCGAAACTTATAATATGCAAACAGGATTGGATTATGCAACAGCAATTGATTTTACAGATGCTGATAACAACTGGAATAATGTGAACGCAAATTTAGATCAATACGCAGGTGATGCACATTATGGTGCTGAAATGACTTATGATTATTATTGGTTGAATCACAACCGTAACAGTATTGATGATGCAGGACTGAAACTTATTAGCTATGTTCATTATGATGTTGGTTTTTATAATGCTTTTTGGGATGGAGCTGAAATGACTTATGGTGATGGAAATGGAATGCCACTTACAGCATTAGATGTTTGTGGGCATGAAATTTCACATGGTGTAACAGAACACACTTGTGGTTTGAATTATCAGGATGAACCTGGTGGATTGAATGAAGGATTCAGTGATTGCATGGGCACTTCTGTTGAATTTTTTGGTTATCCGGGCAATGGTAATTGGTTAATTGGGGAAGCATTCGGAACTCCGTTTCGTAGCATGGCTAATCCAAATTTGTATCAGAATCCAGATACTTATATGGGGCAATATTGGGTTGCAGCAGGCGGGCCTGACAATGGTGGGGTTCACACTAACAGTGGTGTTTTGAATTATTGGTTTTATTTAATGTCAGTTGGTGGAAGTGGAACAAACGATAATGGATATGCTTATAATGTTGCTGGGTTAAATATTGGAGACGCTTCAGATATTTTATATAAAGCATGGAGAGATTACATGTTTTCAAATGCACAATATTCAGATGCAAGAGTTTCAACTTTATCAGCTGCTACTGATATTTATGGTGGATGTTCACCCGAAGTTCAACTTGTAGCTGAAACATGGCATGCTGTAGGTGTGGGCGGAGCATTTGATCCAACTGTGGTTGCAGATTTCAGTGTTGATATTAATGCAGCATGTTCAGCGCCTGCAATTTTTAATTTTCAAAATTTAAGTCAAAACGGTGGAAGTTATACTTGGTATTTTGGTGATGGAACATCATCATCACAAATTTCTCCAGCCCATACTTACAATGCTTTAGGTACTTATGATGTGAAATTGGTAGTTGACGGTGGTGTGTGTGGAATAGATTCAATTACTTACCCTGCAATGATTCAGATTGATACAACTCTTCCTTGTGTATTCAATATGCCATTAACAGGAATTTCAACTTTAACTTCTTGTGATGGATTGCTCTATGATAGCGGTGGCCCTGGCGGAAATTATACTGATAATCAAGATGTGATTACAACTATAGCACCGACCAATGCAACAGGATTAACTTTAACATTTACAAGTTTCAGTTATGAAAATAATTATGATTACCTCTATATCTATGACGGTCCTACCACTGCAAGTCCGTTGATTGGTCAGTATGACAATACTAATTTGCCCAATGGAGGAACGATAACAGCATCAGGAAATTCATTGACACTTGAATCAACTTCAGACCAAGGTTTGACTCAACCAGGATTTGCCGCCAGCTGGATTTGCTCAATTGCAATTCCCGGAGTTGATTTTACTTCTGATTTTACTACTACCTGTACCGGAGTAATTAACTTTTTAGATCAAACAACAAATTCACCAACAAACTGGTTGTGGGATTTTGGTGATGGAACAATTTCAACACTTCAAGATCCAACTCACACATTTGTAAACAATGGAACATATTCAGTTAAATTGATTGCTACTAATACTATTGGAACTGATTCGCTTATTCAAATAGATTACATAACCGTTGATCATCCATCCGGTCCAACTGTTGTTAACGGAAATAACTGCGCAACAGGTACAGTGATACTTGGGGCTAATGGAGGAGGTGGAATATTAAATTGGTTTGATTCTCCAACAGGCGGAACACAAATTGGAACAGGATCATCAATTACTACTCCATATATTACATCCACAACAACCTATTATGTTGAAGAAGCAGTTCAGTCGCCATTTATTTTCGGAGGCCCTGTTGATAATACAATTGGCGGTGGCGGTAATTATAATAATGGGTTCAACGATCGTTTCGAATACTTCGATTGCTATCAATCAATTAAACTTGTTTCTGTTTTAGTTTATGCCAGCGGAACAGCAGATCGTGATTTTCAATTGTTAGATGCAGGAGGTAACATTTTGCTCGATACAATTATTAATGTGCCTGCTGGAACACAGGAAGTCTTTTTAAACTGGACATTGCCAGTGGGAAATGGTTTGCAAATTGGTGTTCTCGCTACTGCAAATCTTTACAGAAACAGTGATGGCGCAAATTATCCATATACAGTTCCCGGAATTTTATCTATCATAGGAAACAATGCAAACGATCCGGTTCGTTTTTATTTTCTGTATAATTGGAAACTGCAGTCGGCACCGTGTGTAAGTACCCGTACGGCTGTTACAGCAAATATTGGAAATCTTGATGCTACAATTTCCCCAAATGGAAACATTAGTCTTTGTGGTAATCAAAATCAGGTATTAAGTGCAGTTTCAGGGGCTTCATCTTACTTGTGGTCAAATGGTGCAACAACTCAGACTGTTACAGTTTCAACTTCAGGAAATTATTCTGTTCAGGTTACAAACGGTTCAGGTTGTACAGGATTTTCTCAAGTGGCAAATATTAGTTTTTCACCTGTTCCTTCCTCAGCATTCACATACAACAGCATCGGCTTCGATTATGGATTCAATTGTAATACAGCGGGCGGTGCTTCATACTCATGGAATTTTGGAGATGGTGGAACTGACAATACACAAAACCCTTCTCACTCATTTGTACAGGATGGTTCATATATTGTTACACTTGTCGTTTGTAAGAATAATTGTTGCGACACCACTACTCAGATTATTGATATAAGTACTGGAATCAGTGATTTGATAAATATTGATGGGTGGAAAATTTTCCCGAACCCGACAATGAATAATTTCAATCTGAAATATTCAGGAACGGATAAAATTGAATCGCTTACCCTTTACAATACTTTGGGCGAAGTGGTTTGGAGCACCGTTTCTTCAAATGATAAAACATGGATCATTAACGCTGAAATTTTAGCGAGTGGCACCTATTTCCTCTCGGCGAAAACCGTTACAGGTAATAAGGTTTTCAAATTAGAGAAGCTCAATTAGAAATTTTTCAGGATTTTAATTTGAAAGCCCTTCGAATTTTTCGAAGGGCTTTCTTTTTTTCGCCTCCAAAAAAAATTATTTTCGCCAAATGAATTTCGACTTGAATATTTTTTTAGAAGCGAGCACTTGGATAAGCGTTCTCACGCTTACATTTCTTGAAATCGTATTAGGCGTCGACAATATTATTTTCATTTCAATCGTCGCGGGGAAGCTTCCTGAGAACAGGCAAAAGAGCGCGAGAAACATAGGGCTCCTGCTTGCGTTGGTCGTTCGTTTGATTTTACTTCTGTTTTTATCCATCATCATTGGTTTGACGGAACCGCTTTTCACATTGCCAATTGAATCGCTGTTACAGGGCATGGGCGTGGAAAACGCCGCGATGGGAGCGGCGATTTGTGGAAAGGATTTGATATTAATTATTGGAGGATTTTTTCTTCTCGCCAAATCAACATCGGAAATTCATGGAAAGGTGGAGGGAACGCACGATGAAAAAGAAGTGAAAACCGGAAGCGCTTTCTGGCCGGTGATCACGCAAATAGTCGTAGTTGACATTGTTTTTTCTTTCGATTCCATATTAACCGCGATTGGATTGACGCAAATTATTTTGGTGATGATGATAGCGGTTGTGATTTCCATTTTAATCATGATTCAATTCAGCGGAATCATCAGCCGCGTGATTAACAAGCATCCGACTTTGCAAATGCTCGCGCTCGCGTTTTTGATATTGATTGGTTTTACCTTAATTCTTGAAGGGCTCGACATACACATAAACAAGGCGTTCATTTATGTCGCCGTATTATTTTCACTTTCAGTCGAATTGATAAATATCCGTTTAAGAAAAAAATCAAAGGCGGACTAAAGTTTTTCCGAAAATCAATTTTGATTTTAAGGTGGGAAATACTCATTGTTAACTTCTCGTAAAGACCAGTTCATTTAATACTCATTACTTTTGTCGAATAAATATGACAGAAATAAATAAAGAAGAACCATTAGTTCCTTCCGCTATAATGGAAGAGGTGATTAAAATTTTCAAAAATTCGAACGAGTCAAAATTATCGTTCAAACAACTTAAGAAAAAACTTTCGCACCGTTACACTGCCGAGCAATTGCACAGTGCTGTAAATATTTTAGTGCATGAAGAAAAGCTGGCAAAAAAAGGAACAGTTATTTTTCTGACGAAAGAAAAGAAGTCAGAAACTAAACAAGAACTGAGACCGACTGACGACAGAAAAGGCGAATTACTCGAAGGAGTAATTGAATTTACTCAAAGCGGAAATGCCTGGGTGATTTCTCCTGAAAGCAAAAAGGATATTTCAATTGATTATCGCAATACAGGAAAAGCATTTGAAGGTGATACAGTAAAAGTTCGCCTGTATCCGATAAAAAGAAAATCGCGCATTGAAGGAAAAATTATTGAAGTTGTAAAGCGTGCTCAGGAAAATTATTCGGGTACTGTTCATTTTGAAGAAGGAAAATATTTTATGGTTCCTGACCTTCAGCAGCTCCCTGTGAACTTTAATATCACGAATGAAAATCTGAACGAAGCGAAACCAAAAGATAAGGTTGTTGTGAAAATGACAGGATGGAAATCAGGTGCTGAATATCCTGATGCAACTGTTACACTCGTTCTCGGCCCCGCCGGAACGAATGAAGTGGAGATGCATTCCATTTTGCTTGAACATGATTTCAAATTAAATTTTACAAAGGAAGTTTTAGCAGAAGGCGCTGCGTTACCCGATAAAATTTCCAATGAAGAAATTGCGAAACGCAGGGATTTCAGAAGTGTAACAACTTTTACTATTGATCCTGAGGATGCAAAAGATTTTGACGATGCGCTTTCCTTTCAAAAATTAGCGCACGGAAATTATGAAATAGGAATTCACATTGCTGATGTGTCGCATTATTCTCATCCCGGAACTTTGATGGATGATGAGGCATACTCCCGTGCTACTTCTGTATATCTTGTTGACAGGACTGTTACAATGTATCCTGAAAGATTGTCGAATGAATTGTGTTCTCTTCGCCCAAATGAAGACAAATTGACTTTCTCTGCTGTATTTGAAATGACTGAAGATGGTGAAATAAAAAATGAATGGTTTGGCCGCACAATAATTCACTCGGATAAAAGATTCACCTACGAAGAAGCGCAAAGAGTTTTGGATGATGAATTAGAAATTTATAAAGACGAATTAAAAATATTAAACAACATCGCGTATAAGCTTCGCGCAAAAAGATTTAAAAACGGCAGTATCAATTTCGATTCAACAGAAATAAAATTCAGACTCGATGCTGATAAAAAACCAATCGGAATAATTATTAAAGAAAGAAAGGACACACACTTATTAGTTGAAGATTTTATGTTGCTTGCAAATAAAAAAGTTGCTGAGTTTGTGAGTAAGAAAAAAATAAATAACAAACCTGTACCATTTGTTTATCGCGTGCATGATGAACCTGATGGCGATAAAATAAAAGCATTTGGAGAAACTGCAGCTGCGTTTGGTTACAAATTAAATTTCAGTACACCCGGTCACATTGCACAATCGTTCAATAAATTGTTAGAGGAAGTAAAAGGAAAACCTGAGCAAAATATGATTGAGAGTTTGGGCATTCGCACAATGGCGAAAGCGATTTACACGACTCAGAATATTGGTCATTACGGCTTAGCATTTCAGCATTACTGTCATTTCACTTCGCCCATTCGTCGTTATCCTGATGTGATGACTCACCGAATACTTGCTGAAGTTTTAGATAATAATTGGAAGGAAGATAACCTGCTTGAAGAAAAATGTAAGCACAGTTCTGCAATGGAGAAACATGCAGCTGAAGCTGAACGCGCTTCTGTGAAATACAAGCAGGTAGAATTTATGCAAACAAGAGTTGGAGAAGATTTCGAAGCACTGATAACAGGTGTAACAAATTTCGGATTCTTCGCTGAAATAATTGAAACCAAGTGCGAAGGATTAATAAAAATAAATACTATCAAGGATGATTTTTATTCATTCGATGAAAAGCATCATCAATTAGTTGGAAAAAAATATGGGCGCCATTATCGCCTTGGCGAAAAAGTTCGCGTGCGATTAATGAAAACTAATTTGGAGAAAAAACAAATTGAAATGCTTGTGATAAGTAATGGTGATGATGATTAAAATTCATAAAATATTTTATTTTCAACTCCTTAAATCACTTTTTAATCTTAAAATGGAAAATCACTTACTAGACGAAAATATTTCTCAAAGCACTGAAGTCAGTTTTGATGAAAGAGTGAAAAATGTGTTAAGCAACGGTTACAATTTTGAAATTGGTAAATACCTTTCAACCGGTGCAGCAATCGTTAATAAAAATCTCGGTGGTTTTATCGGATACTTATTTGTGATGATTGGAATCAGTATCGTATGCAGTATGGTTCCGATTGTTGGTGCAATTGCAAACTCATTTTTCATTTCACCGGCTTTGTATGCCGGATTTATTATGATGGCTTTTAGAGTTTTTAAAGAACGCAACACTGAGTTCGGAAAATTTTTTGGCGGATTCAAATTTGTTGGACCACTTGCACTAATGACTTTGTTAACGATAATTATTTATGCAATTGTGGTGATACCATATGTTTTAATTGTTATTGGAACTCAGATAATGCAAATTTTTGATTTGGTTAAAGAAGCGCAAAACGGCAAGGAAGACCCGGTGTTAATTGCGCAATTTTTTTTAGGGTTCATTTATAAATTAATTCCTCTGTTTTTTATCTGCCTTTTTATTGCAGTATGTTTTTCATTCACTCAGTACATAATTGTGTTTGGAAAAAAAGGTGCAATGGATGCTATATCATTTAGTGTAAAAATTATTAGTAAGCGTTTTTTTTCTGTTTTGCTTTTCCTTATTGTGATAGGATTAATAAATGTTTTAGGCGCAATTTGTTTGCTTGTTGGATTACTTTATACGATTCCACTCACAATATGCGCCATGTATGCTGCGTATGAACATATCATTGGAACAAATCAAAGTGATGTTGAAGATTGAGTATTAGTTAGCAGGGTGCAATTGGCAGTTTGTTGATTTAAAAATGAAAACATAAATAAAAAAAGCGCTCCTATTTTTAGGGACGCTTTTTTTGAGTGTAACAGTTTATTTTCTTTTGTCTTCTATACACCATTCACAATCACTCTGTCAATACAATCTTTTCCAAAGAAGTAAGGAATATTAGCAAGTGAAGAAATTTCTTTTGTGATAATAAGATTAGCTTTTTTACCAATCGCAATTGAACCGAAATCATTGGAAAGTTCCATTGCAGCAGCCCCATTTAAAGTTGAAGCATTGATGGCTTCTTCAGGTGTCATACGCATTTGAATACAGGCAAGAGAAATCACAAAACTCATTCGTCCGGAAGGGGAGGAGCCGGGATTAAAATCAGTAGCAAGTGTAACAGCCAGGTTTTCTTCAATCATTTTTCGAGCAGGTGGATATGGCAAGCGCAAAAAGAAAGCAGCAGATGGGAGCATGGTTGCCATAGTTGACGAATTTTTTAAGACAGCAATTTCTTCATCGCCGATATTTTCTAAATGGTCAACGCTGATTGCATTGTTACGAACTCCTGCCTGCACGCCACCTGAAATTGCTAATTGATTGGCATGAATTTTTGGTTTAAGATTATACTTCCATCCTGCCTGTAACACTTTGTCGGTTTCTTCTGGAGTAAAAAATCCATTCTCGCAAAAAACATCACAATAATCAGCTAAATTTTTATCAGCAATTCGAGGAAGCATTTCTTCAATAATAATTCTGATATACTCACCCCGATTGTTTTTGAATTCAACCGGAATTGCGTGTGCACCGAGGAAAGTGCTTTTGATTTTGAGAGGAGAAATTTCTTTCAGTTTCCGAATTACCCGCAGCATTTTTAATTCTGCATCAACAGATAATCCATATCCGCTTTTTATTTCTATAGCCCCCGTTCCTTGTGAGCGAACATCTTCTAATCGTTTCAAAGCGCTTTCAACTAATTCTTCTTCTGGTGTAACAGAAAGCTTTTTTGCTGAGTTTAAAATGCCGCCGCCCTTTGCTGCAATTTGTTCATAGCTCAATCCAGAAATTTTATCAACGAATTCTGATTCTCTTGTTGTAGCAAAAACTAAATGAGTGTGTGAATCGCAGAACGCAGGTAAAACAAATTTCCCTTTCGCATCAATCTCTTGTGTAACAGTTTCAAGATCGAAAGGTGAAATTTCTTCCATTTTTCCGAAAGATTTTATCGTATCGTTTTCAATCAATAAGAAAGCATTTTGAATGGAAGGAAGATTGTTTAGCTCTTTTCCTTTCAATACCAATTTATCTTTTGCATGAACTCCGAACAGTTCCTTTATATTCTTAATGAAAACATTCATCTTTGATGGGCAATTAATGCAAATAAAGAAAAGATAAATCGCAAATGTCAGCAAACAGTATTGGTAAAATATTTTGTGTTACAACTTTTGGCGAATCGCATGGCACTGCAATCGGTGCAGTGATTGATGGTTGTCCTGCCGGATTGGAAATTGACGAAAGTTTTATTCAACATCAGCTCGACAGGCGCAAGCCCGGACAATCAGTTCTCACAACGCAACGAAATGAAAATGATACAGTGCATATTCTTTCGGGTGTATTCGAAGGAATATCTCTTGGTACTCCTATAAGCCTGCAGATAAATAATACTGATGCAAAGCCGGAAGATTATGAGTTAATGAAAAATATTTTCCGCCCTTCACACGCTGATTTTACTTACAAAAAAAAATATGGAATCAGAGATTACAGAGGAGGTGGAAGATCATCGGCGAGAATTACAGCCGCATCGGTCGCTGCAGGAGGAATTGCGCAATTATTGTTGAAGAAATCTGGCTTAACTGTTACAGCTTATGTCCAGCAAGTTGGGAAAATAATATTGAAAAAAGATTATTCAGACATTGATTTAAATAATGTTGATTCAAATCTGGTTCGTTGCCCTGATGAAGAAGTTGCAATACAAATGCAAGAAGAAATTTTAAAAGCAAAAGCAGAAGGCGATTCTCTCGGTGGAATTATTCAATGTGTGATTAAAAATGTTCCTGTGGGTTTAGGTGAACCTGTGTTTGATAAGTTGCAGGCGGATTTGGCAAAAGCTATTTTCAGTATCAATGCAGTTCATGGTTTTGAATATGGAAGCGGTTTCCAGGGTGCAGAAATGAAAGGCAGCGAACACAACGATATTTTCGAAATGAAGCTTGGTATTCCATTTACAAAAACAAATTTCTCAGGAGGAATACAAGGTGGAATCAGCAATGGAATGGATATTCATTTCCGTGTTGCATTTAAACCAACAGCAACTATTGGAAAGCAACAATCAACAATTAATAGTGAGGGTGAAGAGATTTTATTGGAAGCAAAAGGAAGACACGACCCTTGTGTTTTGCCTCGTGCAGTTCCGATTGTTGAAGCAATGACTGCAATTGTTCTTGCCGATTTTTATTTGAGAAATAAGTTGAGTAAAGTTTAACATCATTTACTTTTTTAAATTCACTGAAGAAAATTGGATATGTACAATAAAAAAGGAGAAGCAAACTTGCTTCTCCTTTTTTTTGTTAAAAATTAAATTCAGCTTGTTAATGTTGAACTACAAATTTTTGTCGAAAACTATTTCCTTTACTTTCGATACGAATGGAATAAACACCAGAAGCCAAATCTGTTACGGGAACACTTAATTCAGATTTTGAAACATCACCTAAACTGAAAATAAGCTTACCAAGTACATCATAAATATTAAGAGAGCTAACCATAGAAGGATTATCAAAATGAATTTTTAAAATATCAGAAGCTGGAATAGGATAAATGCCAAATGAATGATTTGATTCAACATTAATTACACCAACATTAGAGCAAATTTCCATTATGTCAATTCCTTCAGTGAAATCATAAAGAGAAATGATTTCATTAGAATATGTAGAAGGAAAATCTATGAGATGAGAAGCTGTGACATTGTTAACTGTAAATCCAATTACCAAATCACTTGCTGTAACAGAATTAGCTATGAATCCGCAAACATCAGCCGAACTGAAGAAGCCAATATTAGTTTTAAGTAATGCAGTTCCATCACCATATGGGTAAATATTTTTACTATAAGTTGAAGCGATGTTATTTCCGTTTAAAGAAAGAGCCGCTGATGAATAATAAGATATTCCGTTTGCCTCTAACATTTTTGACCAAACTATGTTTCCCTGATCATCCATTTCGCCAATTACATTTCTTCCATTCATAGTATTCCCGGAAAAAATAAAATGACCGTTTTGCAATGCGTAACCATTTGTAATTGAAAAGTTGTAGTTAGAGTTATTTGCGTCTTCAATATTTTTCATCCAGATAATATCGCCCTGAACATTTGTTTTCACGACAAAAGAAGAACCGGCATATAATCCAAGCATTCCCTGAATAATATAACCATCGCTTACTGGAAAAACATTGTATGCACGCAAGTAGGATAACATGGTGGAATCGTCAAAAGTTTTCCCGAAAATGAATTGTCCGGTTGTTGTCATCGAAAGTAGTTCAAGACTGCTTTCTCTTTTGCCGCAAATAAAAAGGTTGCCTGAATTATCCAAACAAATATTCATTGCCGGATTTTTACCTGCAGTACTATCCTGCACACGACGGCTCCACAATAAATTCAAGTTTGGATCAAAGCATTGTATTTCGAATTCATAAAACATTGATCTCAACAGTACAATATTGTTATCCGGAAGTTTTAAAAATTTATTTTCCGCATACTGACCATAAGCTTGTGTAACAATTGAAATTGTATTGCTAACATTTCCGAAAAGATCCAATTTCATAATCTCACTTTTCAGTATGGCGGAATCATAGTTCATATAATTTAATGAAACATAAATTTCATCATTAATTACATTCATGCCATTGATAGTATAGCCAGGTTCAGTGCTTTTTTTTGCCCACATAACAGTACCATCTTCAGCAATTCGGGCTACCAGAAAATAAGATAGCTGATAAAAAGAAGAATCATTTGGGTCAGGGGTGGTTCCTGTAAGTACAATGGAATTATCCTGTAACAGTACAACTTTCTGAATATTAATGGCAGCAGTTGAACTTGCAGATAAAAACCAGCTCGTGCTTTGTGCATTTGATTTCAAAGCAATTGTACATAACAAAGAAAAACAAACTAGGAGTGAGAAATTTTTCATCGTTTTTTATTTTAAGGATAGAAATATAACAATGTTTCTCTGTTTGAGAACATTTTTTTAGAAGGTGAACATCAAATTCCTTTCAGATAATTTCCAACAACTTGAGGAACATAAGCTGTTACATCTCCTTTGTGTAAAATTATATCACGGATAATGGTGCTATTGATATGACTGTGTTCGGGGCGAGAGAGAAGAACCAATGTTTCTAATCCGGGTGCAAGTGACTGATTCATTTGCCCGATAGCTTTTTCAAATTCAAAATCGACTGATGAGCGAAGGCCACGCAGAATGTATTGTGCTTTTTTCTCCAAACAAAAATCAACAGTCAAATTTTCATAAGCCTCAACTGTTACACCTTTGTCATTGGCAAATACTTCCTCAATCCACTTCATTCGGGTTTTGTAATCGAACATACTTTTCTTGGCCGAGTTGTAACCAATGGCAATAATTATTTTATCGAACAAAGGAATGGCCCGACGAATAATGTCTTCATGTCCAATAGTGAATGGGTCGAACGACCCGGGGAAAATGGCGATTTTCATTCTTCAGTTTTATTGGTTGAACTGTAACAGTTTCGGTCGTGAAGATATTAAAATGAATATCTCCGTAATTTTTTACACGAAATAAATTCGGATGTCCTGCATAATCATGCTTTGAAGATGTTTCTAAAATAAACCAACCATTTGGCTTTAATAATTTGCGTGAATTCAAAATTAATTCGGGCAATTCATCAATATTCTCGAGTGTGTATGGCGGGTCTGCAATGATTAAATCAAATTTTTCGGTGCAGGTATTTATAAAACGAAACACATCCATCTTAAATAAATCAATTGGCAGGTTCCATTCCTTTTTCATTTTATTGATGAAGTCGGCGCACTTGTTATCGCGCTCAACACTTACGATGCGCGTGCAACCGCGACTTCCGAATTCATAACTCAGGCTTCCGGTTCCTGAAAACAAATCGAGAAAACTAACTTCTGGAAATTCAATATTGTTTACCAGAATATTAAACAAACCGGTCTTCGCAAAATCTGTTGTCGGTCGAGTCGGAATATTTTGAGGAGGATGAAACTGTCTTCCTTTTAAAGTTCCGCTAATTACTCTCATGATTCTATGCAGAGTAAATTGTAATAAAAATGACCGGGGAAATTCATTTCATCAGAAAACTGCACCCACTTTGGTCGTTGTGCAAACTGAATATTTCGAAGATACTTATAAGCCAATTTGTAAATTCCTGAATCAGGAACTACTTCACCTGAAAATACAAAAGAAATTTTATCCTGGTCGAGCGATAAATGATTCACCACATTCATCAGGTAGTAAATAAAATCTTCCGGAGTTTTATACTGATATAGATTAAAGAATTTCAATTGCGCATTTTTTACAAAAGCAATTTGAATAGTTGAAGGTTGTACATAACAGTGTAACACTTCACCTTCAGCATTTGGAGTAAGCCATGTTTCAATCAGTGAAGATGATGCATGATTGATTTCTGCATTCTTAAAATAATTATTTAAAACACTTTCAGTTTCCGTATCAATTCCAAAAACTAAAACTGCATCCGTTTTAATTATGGCTTCGTGTTTTATATTTAAAGATGAAATATTTTGCTGATTGAAGGATAATAATTCATGTTTCTTCGAATCATCAAATAAACTTTCAGGCACGAGCGTAAAACAATCAGACAAACAATGAATGTGAATTTTTCCATAAGGCAACGCAAGCAACTCGTCGCTCGCAATCATTTGCTTGAGCGCGTTGTTGTATTCTTCCTTACTGAGAATATTAAAAAAATTGAACGATTGAAGATGAAGCAATTTACGACTCAGTACATCTGTTACGCAATAGGCCAACTGATCAGTATTCAGGTAAACTGATAAACGGAAATTAGGTGCGAGCTTGGTTTTAAAACTTTTGTCGCTCAGCGAAATTCCTTTTTGAATATGTTTTTTGGTTTCTGTTAAAGCCATGATTGATTGGGTTCAAAAATAACCAACGAACCGATAAGCTATAAAAAAACAAAACCCCGACTCAAACTATTGAATTGGGGTTAAGAATTTATATCTAAAAAAATTATTGAGCTGTTGTCAAGTATTTCTGATACTCCATGTTCAGGTAAAAATTATCGCCATAATATTTCAAAGTTTTTAAGAAAGCTGGAGCTTCAACATAACCAGGTTGTACGCTAAGAACTTTGAAATCCTGATCTACATAAGTCAATGTTGGATAACCACCACTTCCGCCCATAAACTGAGTTGCAACAGTATTTGTTTTGCGCGAAGCATCAAAGTCATAAGTCTTTCCTTGAAAAGTAATAGTTTCCTTTGTTTCAGCATCAAGCTTCACAGCATAAAAATTTTTGTTGATGTATTCCACCACCATCGGGTCTTTATAGGTAGTTGCATCTAATCGTTTACACCAGCCGCACCATCCGGTATAAATATCTACAAACATTTTCTTTGGTTTCTTTTTCATAGCTGCTTCTGCTTCCTGCAAAGTCATCCACTTTATTTCAGCAGTTTGCGCAAACGAACATGAATGTGCAGCAATAGAAAGTGTGATGATTAATAATAATCCGGTTAATTTTTTCATGAATTGTTTTTTTTAAGTAACAGTTACATGCCAAAAATAATTCCAAAAATCGAAAGTGTAAGCATCGGTGGTTTAAACATATTTTTACCCGATGGAAAAAATGAAGGTTATTGTAGCAATTACAGGAGCAAGTGGAAGTATTTATGCAAAGGTGCTTTTAAATAAACTTTCACATCTGAAAGAAAATATTGAAAGTATTGGTGTGGTGATGAGCGAAAATGCGAAAACGGTATGGCAACACGAACTCGGAAACAGCGATTACGAAAATTTCAGTTTTACTTTTTATTCGAAGAACGATTTCATGGCTCCGTTCGCGAGTGGTTCTGCTCGTTACACTCACATGATAGTTTGCCCATGCTCAATGGGAACTTTGGGAAGAATTGCTTCAGGTGTATCTGACGATTTAATTACACGCGCTGCAGATGTGGTTTTAAAAGAGCGGAGAAAATTAATTCTCGTTGTGCGCGACTCACCTTACAATCTCATTCACATAAATAACATGAAAACTGTTACAGAAGCCGGAGGAATAATTTGCCCTGCTACTCCTTCGTTTTATTCCAAACCAAAATCGTTTGATGAATTAGCTGCAACTGTTGTTGACCGCGCGCTCGATCTATTTGGATTGCCAGTGAAAACTTTTCGATGGAATGAATAAAAATAATTTCAGAATTCTGATTGTTGAAAGAATTAAGATTGTTTTTTTTCTTTATATTATTTTCCTGTTACACTTTCTCCCCATCTAAA
The DNA here is from genome assembly GCA_038326325.1 of Chitinophagales bacterium. Taxonomy (GTDB): domain Bacteria; phylum Bacteroidota; class Bacteroidia; order Chitinophagales; family UBA10324; genus UBA10324. The sequence continues at coordinate 68,375 of JBBQJW010000003.1, forward strand.
AATTCTTCTTTATAAATTTTTAACAACAAAAAGAAATAGGAGATAAGTAGCGGTCCAAAAACCAACCCAGGTAACCCGAACCATTTTATTCCGACAATAACACCGAGTATGGTGATAGTCGGATGAACATCTGCAAACCATTTTGCAAATAAAAAGCGAAGCAAATTATCAATCGTTGAAATTATTATTCCGCTATAGATAAGCAGTCCGATACCCTGCCAGTTTTCGCCGGTTGATAAAAGATAAATGCTTGCCGGAATCCAGATTAAACCACCACCGATTATAGGAACCACACTTGCGCATCCGCAAATCAGTCCCCAGAAAAGAGGGTCGCTCAATCCAAAAATCCAAAACCCAAATGAAGCAATAATTCCCTGACACAAAGCAATTGCAGGAACAGCAATAGCATTGGCATATGTCATGGAGCGCAACTCCTTGGTAAGAATATTTATTCCGTCACTACTGAAGGGAAGAAACCGAAAAATCGCTCTTTCAAGATCGCCCGTATTTACTAATAGATTATAAAGCAGAAAATATAAAATTAAAATATCGCCGAATAATTGTAAAGCCGAATTTAAAATACCTGGAATTAGCGCAGCAATTGTTCTGGAAAATTCTATAAGTGTTTTCGAAGTAATAATTTCCCTTCCTGCTGCTTCGTTTAACTTATCAATCAAGGTGTGATAGCCAAGTGCAACATCAGTAGGGTTAGCAATAATGGTTTGCACTTTACTGAATAAAACATAAATCAATCCGAACGATGGAACCACAATTACTAAAAATGAAATCAAAATAATTAAAGTAGCAGCGAGCCATTTTTTCCAATGATATTTAGTCACCAACTTTGTCATAAAATTTCTAAACAACACATAAAAAATAAGTGCGCTTAAAAAAGCAGTAATAAAATTGCTTAAGCTGAACAGCAGAAAAATAAATAGTCCGGAAATAATAAATATTACTAAGTACTGCCTGCTTTTGCCGGGAAATAAATTATTTACATTTGACATTCAGATATTTTTTTACAAAGTAAACAAAAGTCATTGCAACATTATTTGTTTATGTATTATTATTGATTGAAACATTTTTAACAATGAAGGACAAAGATAAAATTATTGCCGCCATGTTAGTGGGAGCAGCCGTGGGTGGAGCAGTGGTATGGTTTCTTACTTCGGATAAAAAAGAAGAGATGATGAACGACCTGAAAGACACTGCTGAAAAAGTGAAAAATGAATTCGGCGATGTGATTGACAAAGGGCTTCAGTTAGTTGAAGATTTAACCGGAAAGAGTGAACCAACATCAAACAATAATTCATAAATAAAATTTATGGCTGAAGAAGCAAAAGAACATTGGGAAGAATTAAAAGGCCTCGCTACCGATTATGTTGAAGCAAGAATTGAATTGGTAAAATTGGAAGCATCAGAAAAAATAGCGCGTGTTATAGGTGCAATATTTACGATTGTAGTTTTGATTGCAGTTCTTGGATTTGTACTCATTGCTGTATCAATTGTATTCGGAGCTTACCTTAATCATCTATTAAAAAGTGTTTATGCAGGATACTTAATTGTAGCTGCTGTTTACCTCATTGAATTTGTAATGCTGTATGTGCAACGAAAAAAAGTTCAGGAATTTTTCATGAACAATATTATAAAAGCAATGTATGAAAACAATGGATAAAATTCCTGTAACAGATTATAAAACATTGCTTCAGGAGAAGTACAGATTGAAGAGTCATATTGATTCAACCGAGAAGCAATTGAAAAACAAATGGGGCGATTTGCGGAATCACTATCCTGAAATGATATTGAAACCATCGCTTCCTTTTTCGGAAGAAACAAACTCAAAAGTTTTTAACTGGATGGAATGGCTGAACAATATTTTATTTTCTAAACTGTTACACGCCGAAGGAAATGGAGTGAGGGGAGAAGCAACAAAATTTATTGTTCGTTTGGTTCAGGTTTTTGCAATTCGTAAAGTTGCCGGATTATTTAAAAAGAAAGATTAAGGTTTGCTACTAAGAAACAAAGGCGCTAAGATTTACATCCCAGCGCTTTTGAAAATTAATTCTTATAAAAACTTCTTTGTGTCTTCATGCCTTTGTGGCAGAATAAATATATCAGTATTGCTTTTTCACTTTTACAGTTGATGAAGTAATAAGATAATCATTGTCATCATACACATAAACTTTATAAGTTCCTGAGTCGTAGAAAGTAATTTCTTTCCAAAAAAATTGCCAGTCAGGTTGCGAGTCCTGACGGATTGTTTCGCTGAATTTTTCAGTGCCATCTGATTCAACTTCATAAATATCATAGTTGATATAATAGCTGCGTAAATCGTATGGCATGCGAACTAAAAAATCAAAATAGCCACCGTTGTTGCCAATCACAAATGTGTTGCTTTCATTTATTGCGTAACCGTCTTTATCAACTGACTCGCAGAAATAAAGTGATTGAGCTTTTGTTTCTGCCGAAGCAAAAAATAAAAACGCAATTGCAAAAGTTTTTATTGTAAAAAGATTTTTCATGGTCAATTATTTAGGTGAAGAAATTGAGTTGTAAAATTTTTGAATGATTGATACTGATTGATTAACCATTGCTTTTATTGACTTTGCATTCTCGTTTGTAACTGAGATAATATTAACCTCATACACAATCATTGCGAGTAATGAAATAACAATTAATCTAATCATTAGGTGTTCAATCATTGGTAAACCGGGTTTTGAATTTGAATGAAGTTCATCTTTTCCATTATTCCGCCTGCTGAAGCAATTAGGTTCAATTCAAATCGAACTTTTAAAACAGACCATGTAAAATTTATTTGCTGAACCTGAAATGGATTGAAATTATTTTTCTTGCTTTGAAAGCAATTGTAGAATTTATTAATGCTGTAACAGTTTTGTTTTTTCTCGTGAATGTTTTTTAATGAAAGATTTTCAGGTGAAATATTTTTTTGAATGGAATTGTGAAAATTTGTGAAAGAAAAAAAATCATTCATTTTAATTGAGCGATTAGATAAATTCATTTCGCTTGCAAATTGTGCTGAACACAATCTGAATGAAATAAAAAGTAAAAGAGTTAAAGTCGTTTTCATTGTTCTTAGGTGAAACCAAAAGTATTTGGTTGTTTAGGTTTCGGTAGTAAAAAAACTTCGAACAGTGTGAAAACATCGATGGAATGATAGTTTCAGGAGATGATAAAATTTTAGAAATAAGTATTTATTCGAATTTCAAGGATTATGAAATTGTTTATGTGAAATAATTTCCGTTCAAAACAAATTGAATAAGAAATTTTTGTTTCGCTAACTATTTTTAGTTTCATCCCATAAACAATTAAAACATTCTTCATGGCAAGTAAATTATTTGTTAAGAAATCAATGGAATCGCTGATGCAGGAAACAACTGATGAGCATTCTTTGAAAAGAACTTTGAGTGCAGCAGCGCTTGTTGCATTGGGAATTGGAGCCATTATAGGAGCCGGCCTTTTTGTTCGAACAGCGGCTGCGGCAGCAAACAATGCAGGTCCATCTGTTACATATGGATTTATGGTGGCAGGATTAGGATGTGCATTTGCTGGCTTGTGTTATGCTGAATTCGCAAGCATGATTCCGATAGCGGGTAGTGCATACACATATTCATATGCAACAATGGGAGAATTTATTGCATGGATAATTGGTTGGGATTTGGTTTTAGAATATGCTCTTGGTGCAGCAACAGTTGGAATTGCATGGAGTGAATACCTGAATAAATTTTTAACGCAATTTTTCGGCGTTGCGATTCCATATCAATGGTATCACTCACCCTTTGAAACTTCGACGGATGGAGTTCACGGTATCATGAATATTCCTGCGCTGTTTATTATTCTCATGCTTACACTTCTTCTTATTCGTGGAATGAAAGAGTCGGCATTTGTAAACGGATTGATTGTAATTACAAAAGTTACGATTGTAATTCTGTTCATTGCTTTCGGATGGAGTTATATGAATCCTGTTAATCATACTCCGTTTATTCCTGATGCAACTATTTATACTGATACAGCAGGAGTTGACCACAACTATGGTGGCATAATGGGAATTCTTGGTGCAGCAGGCGTTGTGTTTTTCGCATTTATTGGTTTCGATGCAGTATCAACAGCTGCGCAGGAGGCAAAAAATCCAAAGAAGGATATGCCGATTGGAATTCTTGGTTCGCTTGCAATCTGTACCGTGCTTTATATTTTGTTTGCTTATGTTTTAACGGGTGTAGGTTCTGTTGATGATTTCCGTCATGCAGGTAAAGAAGCTTCTGTAACATATGCAATCACTACTTACATGACCGGCTTTGGATGGTTAGCGAAACTTGTAACAGTTGCAATTCTCGCCGGTTTCTCTTCTGTAATACTTGTGATGCTGATGGGACAATCAAGAGTTTTTTATTCAATGAGTCGTGATGGATTGGTTCCGAAAATATTCTCTGACCTTCATCCGAAATTCAGAACTCCATATAAAAGCAACTGGTTATTTTTTGGTTTCGTAGGAATGTTTGCTGCATTTGTTCCAGGTGATATTGTTGGAGATATGACAAGCATCGGAACGCTCTTCGCATTTATTCTGGTTTGCGCCGGTGTTTGGATTTTAAGAGTTAAACAACCAAACCTTCAACGACAATTTAAAACTCCACTTGTCCCACTTGTTCCGATTTTAGGAATACTTGTTTGCGGTGCAATGATATTCGGTTTGGGTTGGCCTAATTGGATGCGATTAGGGATATGGTTGTTGATTGGTTTTATAATTTATTTCGGATATAGCCAGCACAATAGTCATTTGAATAAAGAAAAGAATGGGACTCTTGATGAAGGAATGAATAAATAAATTGTTAGAATTTTAATTCGGTCCGGGCTTTAGAAAATTTAAGCCCGGACTTTTTATTTTTGAGTGTTACAGTTAATATTTAATGAAACATAAGCTAACCTTGCAGCCCCTTATGTTTGAATTGAAGGAACAACTTTTATTATTATGGTCATTGCCTGTTTATACTGCAATCATTCTTGCTGAACTCCTGTTCAGTTATTTTCACAATCATCATCTTTATAGAACAAAAGATACAGTTACCAATATTTATTTCACAATTTTAAACTTTGGTTTCGATGCTGCTATAAGAATAGTTGCTTTCGGAATCCTGATTTTCTTTTTTCAGTTTCGATTCTTTCATATTCACAATGCTTATTTATACTGGATAATTTGTTTCGTAGCGGAAGACTTTATGTATTACTGGCTGCATCGCTTTGATCACACCTGCCGATTCTTTTGGGCGGTGCATGTTACACATCATAGTAGTGAAGAATTTAATCTTACAGTTGGTTTTCGTTCTTCTGTTTTTCAACCTCTTTATCGTTTTATTTATTTTATTCCAGTGGTGCTGATTGGATTTCGCCCCGCTGATATTTTGTTTGTTTATGCCGTAACACAAATATGGGGAGTGCTCATTCACACACAATACATCAACAAACTTGGAATTGCAGAATGGATTTTCAGTACACCAAGTCATCATCGTGTGCATCATGCTTCGAACACAAAATACTTAGATCGTAACATGGGAATGTTCCTTATAATCTGGGATAAAATGTTCGGGACTTTTGAAGAAGAGAATGACAGTTACGAACCGATTCGATTTGGGTTAACAAAAAATGTTGAATCGAAAAATGCTGTTACAGTTGTTTTTCATGAATGGAAAGAAATAGTTAAAGATGTAAGACATGCTCCAACATTTTATATAAAATGGATGTATGTATTTGGCCCTCCTGGCTGGAGTCACGACGGAAGTAAAAAAACAAGTAAGCAGTTAAGAGCAAAAATGAATGGCTCGAAAAAACTTTATTCCGAAATTCAGGGATGTCAGGAAGTTGAAGTTCAAAATTGATATAGCAGTTTCAATCATTTATAATACTTTCACAGAATCAAAATCACATCAATGAAAAAAATCTTTACACTCATTTCAATTTGTATTATTTCTCTGAATGTTTCTGCACAAAGCAATTTAACATTTCACGATTATTCCGGAGCAACCATTCTTGGAGATACAATTAACTTCTCTCAATATTATGGTAAGAAAGTAATGGTTGTAAATACAGCTAGTTTTTGTGCTTACACCCCTCAGTATGCCGACCTTGATTCTCTTTATGCCCATTACCATCAATATAATTTTGAAATAATAGGATTCCCTTGTAACGATTTTGGCGGGCAAGATCCGCATGATGATTCAACTATTAATCAATTTTGCCAAGGTGTTTATGGTGTTCAATTCCAAATGATGTCGAAGGTTGCAACTATCTCTGCTGATACTGCGCCAGTTTATAAATGGTTGCAGCGTGCTGATTTGAATGGAGTTGCAAATGCACATGTTGCATGGAATTTTAATAAATTTTGTATTGACGAAGCTGGACACTGGGTTGCTCATTATTTTAGCCCAACACTTCCTGAAGATACTGCAATCACTAATTGGATATTGTCTCCTTCTGTTATTTCTTCGGTTAAGACTGTAAATGATTTAACAAACCTGATTCAGATTACATCAGCTAATCCAACTAATTCTTCTATTGATTTTGAAATGAGGGTTGCAGCTAAAAGTGTGACAGTTGCTGTTTATTCTGTTGATGGAAGAATGATTAGCAAAATTTATAATGATGCCACAACTGCTAATCAGCGATTCAGTTTTTCAACTGTTACACTTGCTCAGGGAATTTATTTTGTAAAACTCAATGTAAACGGGACACAGCAAACGATTAAATATGTTGTTGTGAAGTAAGAATGCAGTCCTGAGTTTTTCTTCTTTGTCCTGAGTTGATTGCTGCTATTATTTATATTTAAAAGTTTGTTTTGATTTCAGGTTTGCAGTATTCCCGGATTAAATGCTTTTGTGATGGGTGCATGGTTGGCAGCTTCAATGGCCATTGAAATAACTTTGCGCGTATCGAGCGGATTTATAATTGCATCGACCCACAAACGAGCTGCTGCATAATATGGAGTTGTTTGCTTTTCGTAGCGTTGTCTTATTTCATCGAGCAGTTTCTTTTCTTCTTCGGCGCTTACTTCTTTCCCCTTACTCTTCATCGAAGCAACCTGTATCTGTAACAAAACTTTTGCTGCCTGATCTCCACCCATTACCGCAATTTTAGCTGTAGGCCATCCTACTATAATTCTAGGATCATAAGCTTTGCCGCACATTGCGTAGTTGCCTGCACCATAGCTGTTGCCTACAACAATTGTGATTTTAGGTACCACGCTGTTTGCCACTGCATTCACCATTTTGGCTCCGTCTTTTATAATGCCTCCATGTTCACTTCGCGAGCCAACCATGAAACCTGTTACATCCTGCAGAAACACTAACGGAATTTTTTTCTGATTACAATTCATAATAAAGCGTGTGGCTTTATCGGCACTGTCGCTGTATATGACTCCGCCGAATTGCATTTCGCCTTTCTTACTCTTTACCACTTTGCGTTGATTGGCTACAATGCCGACACTCCATCCGTCAACACGCGCGTAACAGGTGATTATACTTTTTCCATAACCTTCTTTGTATTCGTCGTACTTAGATTCGTCAACTAAGCATTTAATCACCTCATACATATCATAAGCACGGCTGCCATCATCAGGTAAAATATTCAGCAGTTCTTTTTCATCGACGGCAGGTGTAACAGTTTTTATTCTGTCGAATCCTGCTTTATCGTAATCGCCGATTTTGCCGACAATGCTTTTTATACGGTCAAGGCAATCTTTGTCGTCCTTGCATTTATAATCTGTTACACCACTGATTTCGCAGTGAGTTGTTGCGCCGCCTAAAGTTTCCTGATCAGCATCTTCTCCAATTGCTGCTTTCACTAAGTAAGGGCCTGCGAGAAAGATGCTTCCGGTTTTATCTACAATCATTGCTTCGTCGCTCATGATGGGTAAGTATGCACCACCTGCAACACAACTTCCCATAATGGCAGCAATTTGAATAATGCCCATCGAACTCATTTGTGCATTGTTGCGAAAGATTCTTCCGAAGTGTTCTTTATCAGGAAATATTTCATCCTGCATTGGTAGAAAAACTCCTGCGCTGTCAACGAGGTAAATAATCGGCAGTCGGTTTTCCATTGAAATTTCCTGTGCGCGTAAATTCTTTTTTCCGGTAATCGGAAACCATGCACCTGCTTTTACAGTGGCATCATTTACCACAACTACACATTGCCTTCCACTTACATACCCGATTTCAATAACCACACCGGCAGAGGGACAGCCACCATACTCGGCATACATTTCATAACCCGCGAGTGCGCCCATCTCAAAGCGAGGAGTGTTTTTATCAAATAAATAATCGAGTCGCTCGCGAGCAGTGAGTTTTCCTTTTTCGTGCTGTTTGTCGATTGCCTTTTTTCCACCTCCTAAATTAATAGATTCTAAAATCTGATTCAAGTTTTTTATAAGACCATTGATTGCACTTTTCTCCGTTTCTTTTTTCATTATAGCTTTTGATTATTGAGTTGTGCGACAAAAATAATTTTATAAAATTGTTTTGAAATGAAAGTTAGAAACTACTATGCATAATTCTCCTTTTAATAAACTGCCGAAGCAGAAATTAAAAATTGCAGCAGCATGACTATTTTATCACTGTTGTCTGATAAAAATTAAAAGAAATGATTTTTGTGGATGAAACAAAAAAAACAGAATTCTTTGTAAAAGTAAAAAACAACCTCCCCAAATTTTTTATGGGGAGAATAATTCCTGTTGCATTTGTTTGGTGGTTAAAAATTCAAATGATGCAAATGGATTTCGTAGGAAGTCAAACAATCGGATATAAATCATCAAATGAAAACGAATGAGTGCGGACAGTTTGCAGAACGACCACTTTCGATGGTAAATGAAGTTGAATAATTTTAAGTATCAGATGCGCAATCAAATTAACCCATACCTGAATCATTGGTGCGTTGGGAGAATCGCTGGGAAAATACTTCAGTAAAAAATTTTGTTTGAGCCGTTTGAAAAGTAATTTGATTTGCCATTGTTGCTTGTAAACAGCTGCGATAGTTGAAGCAGGTGCTTCAAAGTCCCCAAACTGCGTAAGGGAGACTTTGCCTTTACTATTGCTATCTAAATTTACAAGCAGTTAAAATAAAAAAACAGCAGAGGTGAACTATAGACTTTGGTGAACTCCAGGTTCATTCTCCGCATTAGTCCTCCGCTGATTAATTGAATGAATCTTAGGCTCAAGACCTACTAAAGGCTTTAATGCAATTCAATTTGTATTGACTTGTAAAAGCAAAATTATGAAACAAAATCACACACACTTTATCGGAGTTGATGTTTCAAAACTCACACTAGATGTCTGCCTGCTAACAGGTAGCGACAACATCACTGCACATGCTGTTTTCAATAACAATTAAAATGGAATTAAGAATATCACTTCAGTTTTATTTTTTATCAGACACTAATAATATTTTTTGAATAGATTGTTATTTATTGCATGCTTATTAAAATATATTTTGCATCAAGGATTATATTTTCAGTGACAACGATTATAAATTTTTTGACGGTATCAATTTGACCCGGCCTAAAAAATGAGTAATTTTCTTTAACTTTTCACCTACACCCTTTCAACGATAATAGGGGAATTTCCCATTTGCAAATCTGCTTTATTGCATTACATTTGCGCTCCCTTGAAAAAGGAAAAAATTTTTGGCGCGCCCCCTTTCCGAATTAATGCACTCACTACTACTATCATACACCCATTTATGTGTATCATCCAGGTTGATTCAATCAGACCGAGGTGTGTCCGAATTTTTTACAGCAACCAATTCAATTAACAACTAAATCCATTTGAACTATGCCTTTCAAAAAGGATCTTAAAATCAAAGCCAATTTCACCAAGATCACCATCGGTCTTGCTTCGCCCGATTCAATTCTCGAGCGTAGTTTCGGAGAAATTCTGAAACCTGAAACCATCAATTACCGCACTTACAAACCCGAGCGCGATGGTTTGTTCTGCGAAAGAATATTTGGACCAGTAAAAGATTACGAATGTTATTGCGGCAAGTACAAGCGCATCCGATACAAAGGAATTGTATGCGACCGTTGCGGTGTTGAGGTAACTGAAAAGAAAGTTCGCCGCGAGCGCATGGGGCATATCAAACTTGTTGTGCCTATCGTTCACATCTGGTATTTCAAATCACTGCCGAATAAAATCGGTTACTTGTTGGGTGTATCATCCAAGAAAATGGAAATGATTGTGTATTACGAGCGCTTCGTAGTAATACAGCCCGGCATTGTTGAAGATCGTCAGAAAATGGATCTATTAACCGAAGAAGAATACCTAGATATTGTTGAGAAATTGCCAAAAGATAATCAGCACTTAGATAATTCTGATCCACGGAAATTCATTGCAATGATGGGGGGCGATTCAGTTCGCGAATTACTTTCTCGTATTGATTTAGATGCATTGTCGTATCAACTCCGCGATCAGGCCGCGAATGAAACTTCACAGCAAAGAAAAGCAGAAGCATTAAAACGATTAAGTGTTGTTGAAGCTTTCCGTGATGCTCAAACAAGAACTGTCAATCGTCCCGAGTGGATGGTGGTGCAGTACTTACCGGTTATTCCGCCTGAACTTCGTCCGTTGGTTCCATTAGATGGCGGTCGTTTTGCAAGTTCCGATTTGAATGATTTATATCGTCGAGTTATCATTCGTAATAATCGTTTGAAAAGATTATTAGAAATTAAAGCGCCGGATGTAATTCTTCGCAACGAAAAAAGAATGTTACAGGAAGCTGTAGATTCACTGTTCGATAACTCGCGTAAATCAAATGCGGTAAAAGCAGAAGGTGGTCGCGCATTGAAATCGTTGAGTGATGTGTTGAAAGGAAAACAAGGTCGCTTCCGTCAGAACCTTTTAGGAAAGCGTGTTGATTACTCAGGTCGTTCGGTTATCGTGGTTGGACCTGAATTGAAATTGAACGAATGCGGATTACCAAAGGATATGGCTGCAGAATTGTTCAAGCCATTCATCATTCGTAAACTCATTGAAAGAGGAATAGTAAAAACAGTGAAGTCAGCAAAGAAATTAGTTGACCGTAAGGAGCCAATCATCTGGGATATTCTGGAAAATATTTTGAAAGGACACCCTGTTCTGCTCAATCGCGCCCCAACACTTCACCGTCTTTCTATTCAGGCATTCCAGCCGAAGTTGATTGAAGGAAAAGCGATTCATCTTCATCCGTTAGTTTGCGGATCATTCAACGCCGATTTTGATGGTGACCAAATGGCGGTGCATGTACCTTTAAGTAATGCAGCAATTCTTGAAGCTCAATTATTGATGCTTTCTTCTCATAACATTTTGAATCCACAAAACGGAGCGCCTATCACTGTACCTTCTCAGGACATGGTATTGGGATTATATTATATAACCAAAGGAAAGAAAACCAATAAAGAAGAAAAAGTAAAAGGTGAAGGCAAGGCATTTTATTCGCCTGAAGAAGTCACTATCGCTTACAACGAAGGCAAAGTAGATCTTCATGCATGGATAAGAGTGAAAGTAAATGTATCTGAAGATGGAATGATTGTAAACAAGCTCACTGAAACTACAGTCGGAAGAGTAATCTTCAACCAGTTTGTGCCAGAAGAGGTTGGATTCATCAATATTCTTTTAACCAAGAAAGCGCTTAGGGAAGTAATCTCTAATGTTATCAAAATCACTGATGTACCTCGAACTGCCCGATTCTTAGATGATATTAAACATCTTGGATTTACAATGGCGTTCAAGGGTGGATTGTCATTTAATATTTCAGATCTTCTTGAATCAGAATCAAAAGACAAAATGTTGAAGACTGCTCAGGGAGAGGTAGATGAAGTTTGGAATAACTACAACATGGGCTTGATTACAAACAATGAGCGTTATAATCAAATCATTGATATCTGGACTCGTGTAAACAATCGAATTTCTGATGTTCTGATTAAGGATTTGTCAACTCATAAGCAAGGTTTCAATTCTGTGTTTATGATGCTTGATTCCGGTGCTCGTGGATCTAAAGAACAGATTCGTCAACTCGGAGGAATCCGAGGATTAATGCAGAAGCCTCGTAAGTCAGGGGGAAATCAAGGAGGTGAAATTATTGAGAACCCAATCTTGGCAAACTTCAAGGATGGTTTATCGGTCTTGGAGTACTTCATCTCGACTCACGGTGCGCGTAAAGGTCTTGCTGATACGGCTTTGAAAACAGCCGATGCAGGTTACCTCACTCGTCGTTTGGTGGATGTATCTCAAGATGTTGTTATATCAGAAGAAGATTGCGAAACACTCCGTGGAATTGCCATTTCTGCACTAAAAGATAATGAAGATATAGTTGAACCTTTAGCAGATCGTATCATCGGTCGTGTATCATTGAATGATGTGATTGATCCTTTCACTGACAAAGTGATTGTAAAAGGCGGAGTTGAAATCACAGATGACATTGCTAAAATAATTGATAACACAGCAATTGAATCAGTTGAAATTCGTTCAGTTCTCACCTGCGAATCAAAGAAAGGAGTTTGCGTTAAATGTTATGGACGCAATCTCGCAACAGGTAGAATGTCAGAGTTAGGAGATTCGGTTGGTATCATAGCTGCTCAGTCTATCGGTGAACCGGGTACACAGTTAACACTTCGTACATTCCACACGGGTGGTGCAGCAGGTGGAGGTGCAACAGAATCAAAACTCGATGCAAAGTTTGATGGTGTTATTCAAACAGAAGAATTAAAGATTACTCCTTACAAGAATGAAAGAGGTGCACAGGTAAATGTGGTATTAAGTAGAATGGGTGAATTGAGAATTGTTGAACCTAAAACAGGTAAGCAGTTAATCAACTACAACATTCCTTACGGTGCTTACATTAATGTGAAAGAAGGAGATAAAGTAGCAAAGGGACAAGAGATCTGTTCATGGGATCCTTACAATGCTGTAATCATTACAGAGTTCAAAGGAAAAATTGAATTTGAAAATATTATCGAGGGTATTACTTTCCGTGAAGAAGCAGATGAACAAACAGGTCACCGCGAAAAAGTAATTATCGAATCAAGAGACAAAACAAAGATTCCTGCAATCAAAGTGATGAAAGGAAGCAATGAGTTAAAGTCTTACAACATTCCGGTTGGTTCTCACTTCAACATTGAAGATGGGGATGAAGTTTTGCCTGGAACTGTTCTCGTAAAAATTCCTCGTGCAACTGGAAAACTTAAAGGTGATATTACAGGTGGACTTCCTCGTGTAACAGAATTATTTGAAGCGAGAAATCCATCAAATCCAGCTGTAGTAAGTGAAATAGACGGAGTAGTTCAGTTTGGAACTGTGAAGCGTGGTAATCGTGAAATCATTGTTGAATCACGCGATGGCGAACAAAAGAAATACCTTGTTCCGCTGAGCAAGCACATTCTCATTCAGGATGGCGACTTTGTGAAAGCAGGTACTGCATTATCTGATGGAGCTATCACACCTTCTGATATTTTAAGTATCAAGGGGCCTTTCGCTTTGCAATCATACATGGTGAATGAAATTCAGGAAGTATATCGTTTGCAGGGTGTAAAAATCAATGACAAGCATATTGAAACCATCGTGCGTCAGATGATGCGTAAAGTTCACATCGTTGACCCAGGAGATACTATGTTCCTTGAAGGAGAACCTGTTAACAAACACGAGTTCTTAAGTGAGAATGAAGAAATTTTTGATAAGAAAGTTGTTACTGAGGCAGGCGCTTCTCCAAACCTGAAAGTTGGACAGATTGTAACCATTCGTCAGGTGCGTGAAGAGAACTCTGTATTGAGAAGAACTGATAAAAAATTGGTTGAATACCGCGACGCTTTTGCTGCCACTTCAACTCCAATGTTGCTCGGTATCACCCGCGCATCTTTAGGAACCAAGAGTTGGATTTCAGCTGCTTCATTCCAGGAAACCACCAAGGTGTTAAGTACTGCATCTATCACTGCTAAAACGGATTACCTGAGAGGATTAAAAGAAAATGTAATCATTGGTCATTTAATTCCTGCTGGAACCGGGTTACCTGAATATGAAAACCTTGTTGTTGGATCTAAAGAAGAATATGAAAAATTGTTAGCTTCTAAAAAAGAGCTACTTGTTCCGATTGATGAAATAGACGAGTAAAAATTAATTCACAAATTCAGAAAACCGCTTCGATTCATCGGAGCGGTTTTCTTTTTAAATCTAAAAATAAAATGGACAAGAAATTACCAGCTCCCGACAATCAAATCAATATCGAATTGAGTGAAGAAATTGCAGAAGGCATTTACAGCAATCTGGCAATTATCACCCACAGCAATCAGGAATTTATTCTCGACTTCATTAAAATGATGCCCGGTATTCCGAAAGCAAAAGTGAAAGCTAGAATAGTTTTAACTCCGCAACATGCAAAAAGATTTTTAAAAGCATTGCAGGAAAATATTAAAAAGTTCGAAGGCCAGAATGGAGAAATCGCCGACATGGAAGATATATCTGGCATGAATATGAACTTCGGTGTACCAACAGCACAGGCTTAACCGTTACACTACTTATTTGAAAAAAGCGAACATATTAGTTCGCTTTTTTTATTTATGAATATTTGACAATGAGTATCCAATACTGAAAAATATTTTATTTTTCCGCAAACAAATCCCCGATGAAAAGACATTTACTTATTAATTCTATATCACTGATTACTATTATTTCACTTTCACTCACCACGCAATTCGCAATGACACAAAGTGGCGGGCCCGGTGGCGGGCATACGGGATCACCCGGTGATGGTAATTTAACCTGTAACACTGTTGGTTGTCATACTGGTTCAGCAACAACAACCATTGCTGGTTGGATAACAAGTAATGTTCCTGTAAGTGGTTATGTTCCAGGTCAGACTTATACAATTACTGCAACAGCTACTTTAGCATCAAGTGTGAGATTCGGGTTTCAGATTTCACCCCAGAGTTCAACAGGAACTTATCTTGGAACATTAATCGTTACAGATCCGACTCATACACAAATTGTTTCCACAAAATACATCGAACATAAATCAGCGGGCACTGTTGGCACAAGTGGTTTTCATACATGGACATTTAACTGGATTGCCCCCTCAGCAGGAACAGGTACTGTAACATTTTATGGAGCCTTCAATTGTTCAAATAACAATGGTGGTTCTTCAGGTGATCAGATATTTACTTCAAATCTCATATTGAATGAATGTTCAGCAAGCACAACAGTAACAGCTAATGGCCCTACAGATTTTTGCACCGGCGAAAGTGTTACATTAGATGCTGGCAGCGGTTTTTCTACTTATAACTGGTCAAATAATGCAACTACCCAAACTATTGCAGTTGCTTCATCAGGAACTTATAGTGTAACTGTAACCAATAGCGGTGGCTGTCAGGCAGTAGCTTCTTCATCTGCAATCGTAGTTAACCCTGCACCATCAACACCTGTTATTACAACAGGCGGGTCATTGACTTTTTGTTCTGGTGGAAGTGTTACACTCACAGCAACCGCTGGTTTAAGTACTTATAGCTGGTCGAATGGCGCCACTAATCAGTCTATTATTATTTCAACTTCAGGAAATTATACTGTCACAGTTACTAATACAACAGGATGTTCAGCAGTTTCGTTAGCTACGACTGTAACAGTCAACACTTTACCTGTACCGTCTATTGCCGGTTCTACTACAATTTGTTCTGGCTCAAGTTCAATACTTGATGCTGGGACAGGTTACAATTCATATCTGTGGTCAACGGGCGAAACAACTCAAACTATTTCAGCGGGTAATGCAGGAGTTTATGGTGTAACAGTTACAAACGGGAATGGATGCACAGGGGCAAATTCAATTACAGAAGTTGTTGGTAATGCATTAACCCCATCTATTTCAACCAATGACTCTGTTTTTGCCTGCGAAGGAAACTCAGTATTGCTTGATCCAGGAAATGGGTTTGCAACTTACAATTGGTCGAATGGTGAATCCACCCAGACGATAATGGTAAGTACTGCTGATTCATATAGTGTAACAGTTACAAATTCTACAGGTTGTTCTGGTGTTTCGAACACAGCAATTTTAATACTGAATCCTAATCCTGTTTTTAATTCGTTTGTTTCTCCTGCTTCAATTTGTTTGGGTGATACTTCAACTGGAACTGTTGATGGGGATTCGGCATGGAATTACATTTGGAATCCCGGAGGTATTGTCGGAGCGAATTCATCATTGAATCCAACTGCAACAACTACCTATACTTGTGTGGCAACAAATTTAAACGGATGTACAAGCTTAACACTGTCTGTTGTAACAGTTCTGCCTTTACCCTCAATTCCTATTATCTCTCAATCTGGAGGAACATTAACATGCAATTCTTTGGGTGCCGTTTCTTTCCAATGGTATTTTAATAATGGAATAATAAACGGTGCAACTTTTAGTAGTTACAATGCAGTTCAGCAAATCGGAAATTACAGTGTTGAAATAACGGATTCGAACGGATGTAAAAATCAATCCGATGATTTTAATTATTTAGGAGATGGAATTGGTTCTGTTTCTATTAAGGAAGTGAAAATATTTCCGAACCCATTCGCTGAAATTATTTCTATTCAAAACATGAATTCAGAAACTGAAATTGAAATATTAAATGTTCAGGGGCGAATTATTTTCAGTAAAGTTTCAACCAATGAAAGGGAAACGATTAATACATCTGAATTTTCAGCAGGTATCTATCTTTTGAAAGTGAAATCTGAGGGTGAAATAATAAATAGGGTAGTAGTAAAAAATTGAAAGAGTTAGACCCTCCAATTTAAACGAGCGGAGAAAATATTTTCTCCGCCCGTTTTATTTATAGAAAGTTGCATTGAAATTTAATTCTATCGTTACATAATGTATGTTTAATCATGCTTAAAATTTATTTCAAACCTAATTGCGCTACCTGTCAGACCACTCTCAAACTGATTAAGCAAAACACAAAAGAGAAAATTGAATTGTTTGAATACCTTGTAACAGTTCCGACTCAAAAAGATATTCGTGAAGTATTAAAATTACTTGGTCTAAAAGCAGAAGCTATTGTGCGAAAGAAAGAATCGCTGTACAAAGAAAAATATCAAGGCAAAAAAATATCGAACGCTGAGTGGATAAAAATACTTTCTCAGAATCCGATTCTTATTGAGCGCCCTATTCTTATTAAAGACGGGAAAGCGATTATCGGTCGACCTATCGAAAGAGTGCTTGAAATATTGAAGTGAATCAGCTAACACTCCTCATTATAAACTTTTTCACGAAAGATAAAAATCATCAGTGCGATTAATGTCAGGAAATATTTTTAAAGGAATATTGAAATTTGTGAAAAGAAGTTTTAACTTTCACTAACCAAAATCCAAAAACCATGATCACTTTAGATTCAATTGAAACTCATCACGAGTACAAAACCTGGTTGAACAAACTTGAATTTTTCAAGGATGAATTAAAGATTTTTAAAAACAGATTATCAGAGGTCACGAAACAGAATACGAATCACGATGTGTTAGCGATGGTGGAACATTTTCAGAATCAGATTATCATTCAACGAAACGAAATTGATACACTTCGACACAACATCAAACAATACGAGAATACGCTCGAAGATAAAGTAAAAGAAAATATCATCGCTGCGAATCACAATCCCGATGAAGATTTTAAATCACATAAAGAAAGCATCGACCGCTTTGAATATCTCTTCACCGAATTCAGAGACGACTGCGTAAAATTCTTTTCGAAAGTGATGTAAGAGAATACCAAACCAAAATCCAAATGAAAGAGCTCTTCGGCTTCGGAGGGCTTTTTCTATTTCAGTCTTTCCAGTACCACCAGTTTAATTTTTGCGGCTCGTGTTTTTTTGTTTCGGCGAAATAAACGGCGCAACGAAAAACATAAAGCAGACAGCGGTCGTGTTGCGCTCCTGTAAGCTGAGTCATTTTATCGTACAACTCCTGAGGATTTTTATTTTTCAAATCACTTACACTTCTGATTCCGAGTAAGAGTAAATCACTAGCGATTGATTTTCCAACTCCGGGAATAATCTGTAACTGTTTTAAAATTTCCTTTTCAGCAATCATTCTCCGAAAATCATTTTAACAAATCAATCACCTCACCAATGCTGCCGTTAGGTTCCTGAATATTTAAAAGATTCGACAGAGTAGGGGCAATGTCGGTAATGTGATGAAGCGTGTTGTCTGTAACAGTTTTTATTTTCCAGCCATACCAGAGCAATGGAACATGTGTGTCGTAAGAAAAAATGGCTCCGTGCGTTGTTCCTTTTGTTCTTCCACTAAACCAATAAGGTTCATACAGAATCATTATGTCACCGCTGCGTTTCGGATTGAAACTATTGTTTAACAATGATTTCATTTCATCAGGCATTGTCGCTTCATTCAATTTGGAAACTACGAACGAATTGTAAAATCCTTTTTGCCGTAACAACATGGGTTGAATTAACTGTAACACTTCATCAACGGTTTTGTTTTTCTTTTCCAATAACGAATGATTCAAATACAATTGTTGATTTTCAAAAGAAAGAATAACTCCGGTATCACCAACCGATTTATTGACAATCGTTTTCATTGAATCAAGCAAACTGTACTCATTTATCACACCGGATGGAATGTGATACTCGCTCGCCAATCCCGCAATGGGAGCGACTCCATGGTCAGCCGTAAGAAAGATTAGATAATTATTCTTTCCTAACCAGGTATCTAAAAAGGTAAAGAAATCAGCAAGGTCTTTATCCAATCTTAGATAAGTGTCTTCGCTTTCAATAGAGTTGGGCCCGAAAGTATGACCGACATAATCAGTTGCGGAAAAACTAACGGTAAGGAAATCTGTTACACTTCCCTTTCCAAGATTTTCATTCTTGATTGCATTGATGGCAAAATCTTTTAATAAAGTATTCCCAAAAGGAGTGTACTTCACCAAATCAAGTTTTGCCCATGTTGAATCAGAAAGATGATGAGGAAAAGTTGGTTTCGAATCGGATGGAAGTGAAGCTTCATAAGCGATGGAATCCTTCGTGCTCTCAGTATAACTTTCTATCGGAAGTAAAGTATTCCATGTTTGTGATAGATTTTTTTTTGTCAGCTGTTGATTATTAAAATCAATTACCCATTGCGGCAACGCGTTCATATAAAAAGAACTCGTAATCCAATTCCCTGTTAATCCATCTAACCAATACGCGGCGTTACCTGTGTGACCTGCAGGTAGAATTGCACCACGGTCTTTCAGCGAAACTCCAATCACTTTCGATTGAAAATTATTCGACAACCGAAGTTGATCTGTAACAGTAGTCGTGTTCATTCTTTGTGGAGACATGTTACCATTCATATTATCCGCGCCGACTGTTTTATAATTCGCATCACTAGTAACATATACCGATGAATTCGTTTCGCGTTGAAACCAATCATTCGAAATAATCCCGTCAATTGCTGGAACACTTCCAGTATAAATTGAAGCGTGACCCGGACCAGTGTAGGTTGGAAAAAAATTGTATTGCACATTTTTGCAGTTTGTTCCTTGTGTCATCATTCGTTTAAAACCACCCGTGCCGTACTTATCGTAATAGCGATATAAAAAATCGTAACGCATCTGGTCAATCACAATTCCAACAACCAATTTTGGCTTATCAGGAATAGAAGTTGTTTGAGCGAAAAGATTCTGACCAACAAGAAGAAAAATCAGAATGAACAAAAAGTTTTTCAAGAGAATAATTTTAGCGCAAGATATACCGTTGATTTAATTGAAATAATTTATTAGAACATTTAACCTTGATTTACCAATGAAAACTTGAAATTCCGTTTCAAAGAATATCCACAAGTTTTAGTGGGAACGAGTAAAACTGATTTTTTATTTAGCTGACTACATTGCAACTCAAGACTTTTTCATTAAAAGAGTTTCAACGAATAATTAATAATGCCTGAGAAAATTTTTAAGTACGACGAAGACAGCATCAAGTCACTCGATTGGAAGGAACATATCCGTCTCCGACCAGGTATGTATATAGGCAAACTCGGAGATGGTAGCGCTATGGATGATGGTATTTATGTTTTGTTGAAAGAAACAATTGACAACTGTGTTGACGAATACACGATGGGTTACGGAAAAAATATCGACATCGAGTTGACCGACCACTCAGCTAAAGTTCGTGATTACGGAAGAGGAATTCCATTAGGCAAATTGGTAGAATGCGTAAGCAAAATAAACACAGGTGGCAAGTATGATTCAAACGCGTTTCAGAAAAGTGTAGGACTGAATGGTGTTGGAACTAAAGCAGTGAATGCGCTCTCTACGAATTTTAAAGTGCAGGCGTGGCGCGACGGAAAAACAAAAGTTGCTGAGTTCCTCAATGGAAATCTTACGAAACAAACCAAGGAAGAAAAATCAGTGGAACCGAATGGAACATTTGTGGAGTTCACACCCGATGAAAAAATTTTCCGCAATTATAGATACTTACCCGAGTTTGCAGAAAACCAGGTTTGGAATTATTGTTTTCTAAATGCAGGACTCAACATCAATTTCAACGGTAAAAAATATTTATCGAAAGACGGCTTGTTGGATTTGCTAAAACGAAAATCAAACGCCGAAGACATTCGCTACCCTATCATTCATTTGAAAGGCGAAGACATTGAAGTCGCGTTCACTCATGACAATCAGTATGGCGAAGAATATTATTCGTTCGTGAACGGACAACACACGACGCAGGGCGGCACTCATCTTCAGGCGTTCAAAGAAGGCATGGTGAAAACACTTCGGGATTTTTACAAAAAAGATTTCGACATCAACGACATACGGCAATCAATTATTGCTGCAGTGAGTGTGCGTGTTCAGGAACCCGTTTTCGAATCGCAGACAAAAACAAAACTTGGTTCGCAGTTCGTGAGCGAAGGTGGAGCGTCAATGCGCAGTTTCGTGATTGATTTTCTGACGAAGGAGCTGGATAATTTTTTGCATAAAAATCCCACCACTGCCGACGCGCTGCTACACCGCATCATGCAAAGTGAGCGCGAGCGTAAAGAACTTTCAGGCATTCGCAAACTCGCCAACGAGCGAGCTAAAAAGGCAAACCTGCATAACAAAAAATTGCGCGACTGCCGTTTACATTTGAATGAAGATCAGAAAAAAGAAAATGTTTTGAACACCACGCTCTTTATTACCGAGGGTGATTCCGCAAGCGGCTCGATAACAAAATCGCGCGATGTAGAAACCCAGGCGGTGTTTAGTTTGCGGGGTAAGCCGCTCAACTGTTACGGTTTAACCAAGAAGATAGTGTACGAAAACGAGGAGTTCAATCTGTTACAGCATGCGCTCAATATTGAAGAAGGGTTGGAGAACCTGCGTTACAACAGGGTGGTAGTCGCTACTGATGCAGATGTTGATGGTATGCATATCCGGTTGCTCCTACTCACTTTCTTTCTGCAATTCTTCCCCGACCTCGTTAAGAATGGCCATGTTTATATTCTTGACACCCCGTTGTTTCGCGTTCGCGATAAAAAGGAAACTATCTACTGTTACAGTGAGGGGGAAAAACAAAACGCCATTAAAAAACTAACGGGCAAACCTGAAATCACCCGTTTCAAGGGACTGGGCGAAATTTCTCCCGAAGAGTTCGCCAATTTTATAGGCGACGAAATACGATTGAACCCAATCATCCTCAAACCCGAAATGACAATTCAGAGTCTCCTTGAATATTACATGGGAAAAAACACTCCAAGTCGCCAAGATTTCATTATCGCCAATTTGAAGTTTGAAAAAGATCTGGTGAAGGAAGAAGAAGAAGCACTCGCTTAGTACTTAGTGAATTATTGATTCATCAATGGTTGCAATATGCTCACTCGGCTTCCTTCTGTAAAGCCGCTTTTGCAGATGTGAATGAAGTGGTGCTTGTTGAAGTGGGTGTTATAGGTAATAAAGTTTTTGTGATGCAGCCGGTGTAACACGATTTCGTATTTCGAGTTTTTTAGTTGCGGTTTGTTGTGGCTCCAGCGAATTTTTCTGCCGGGGCTTTTTTTTTGCGCATGACTGTTACATTATTAATTTAGCTGTATGGCTGATGTGCATGATAAGCAAACGCGCTCTTATAATATGAGCATGATTAAGGGAAAGAATACCAAGCCGGAAATGCTGTGAGTGGAATTATTCCTTAATTACATTTGATTGATAAAAAAATATTTTGAATAAGCCAACAAAAGATGTGCTTGTTGCCATTATGAATAATCAAAAGGATTTTGCCATTGCGCAAAATGAACTTTGGTATAGAATTCCAAAAGATAAAGCGCCACTCAACATAAGAGAAAATAAAGCGAAGTTGATTTCATTTTATCACACTAAAACTTTTAAGAATGAAAATTCAACTATCAGATGCTTTGGAGAAATAAAAAATATTTCATTAGTAAGAAGAAGAGAGTTATTTCCCAAAGAAATTGAAAATACAAAAACAGAAAACGAATATTACAAAATAGAATTTTTCCCCCTAAGGGAATTAGTAATTCCAATTATTAGTTTGCGACCACGATGGCAGTTATTTATTCAAACAACAGAAGAAAATTTTTTCAGCGCAAAAGAGATAAACTTTCTTTTTAGTAGAAGTCAATTGGAAGATAAATTTTGGACAACATTATTGAGATTTAACATTTATGCAGAAAGAGAATATTTTATTTCAGTAAGTAATAAGAATTTCTTTCTTGACTTTGCTCTCTTTTGTAAAAATAAAAACATTGACATTGAAGTTGATGGTGATCTATATCACATGGATAACGATGCTGTACGAAATGATAAGAACAGGAATAATCTTCTTGAAAGTAAAGGGTGGTCAGTTCTTCGATTCACAAGTAAGGAGATTGAATACAATTTAAATGACTCAATAAATATTATTAGAGAAACTGTAAACAAGTGTGGAGGAATACAAGATATGCAAAACCCAAATCAGTTTTCTTATTTGAATAAGAATGATGGTCAGACAAGAATGTTTGAATAAAAAATGTGAATAGGATAAGCCATTTATTATTGCGTTGATTTATTTTCATAAACAATTTTGAAATCTATGAAAGAAGGACAAAGGCTTTGGACTCGTGAAGAATTGATTCTTGCAATCAATTTATACTGCAAGATGGAGTTTGGAAAAATGTCTGCGGGGAACCCTCAAATAAAAGAGTTAGCAGCACTGATTGATAGAAGCCCTTCTTCAATTGTTTTTAAGTTGGGAAACTTTGGAAGTTTAGACCCAACACTAAAAGCAAGAGGAGTTGGTGGTTTACCAAACATTGGAAAACTGGATAGAGAAATTTGGAATGAATTCTACAACGATTGGAATTCTCGATTAGTTGAAAGCGAAAAACTTTTAGCAAAATATAAAAACACAACCGTTGAAAAATTAAACTCAGTAGATATTTCTGACATTAAGAAGGAGGGGTTGGAAAAAGAACGAATTGTCAAGACGAGAGTGAATCAAAATATTTTTCGAACAATTATTTTAGCAACTTATAATAACAAATGTTGCATTACAGGAATTGCAAATCCAGAATTATTAATTGCAAGTCATATTATTCCTTGGAGTGAAGATGAAAAAAATAGATTGAATCCCATGAATGGAATTGCATTGAATGCATTGCACGACAAAGCATTTGATGCGCATCTAATAACTATCAGCGCTAAAGATTATACACTTAAAGTTTCAAACCTATTTAAGAAAAAAGAAGTATCGCTGAGTATCAAACAAAATTTTCTTGACTTGGATGGAAAGGAAATTTATTTACCAGATAAGTTTTTACCTGACAAAGAATTTTTGAAAATCCATAATCAAAAATTGAAAAACTAAATAAAATCTTACTCTAATGACTACTATAACACCTATTACGCAAGAAACACAAAAGGAAACTTTCATTCATCTGAATGACAGAACTTTTGCTCATTATAAAATCATCTATCGTATAAATGATGGATATGCAGTTAGAGATTTAACTCAAATACATTCAAAGCATCTTTTACTTTTTCAAAAATTCAGCAACAAGATTCAACAAATGAATTTGATGTTGGTTGACAGTATTTTCCCCATTCATCTTGCCGATGTTGCATTAGAGGTTTTAATGAATAATGTTTCATCGTTTAAAGAATACATTTTGTTAAAGAAAAAATTTACTGTACTTGATCCTAAAAGAGACGAACAATATTTCAATTACAAATTCAAAACTTTCATTCATCATTTGCTGTTTTCAAATATTGCATCACATGAAGTTTGTAAAGGAATTGTAAAGCATGATAAAGTTTACACACTCAATTACCAGTTTGATGAGATGGAATATTTTTCGCCGCTTGGAATTAGTAAGTTGATTGATGGTGTCTTAGACAAAATGAAACTTAAAATCGATTTCAATCAATCAAAAATTTTAAAAGAAGAAGTCGAATTGAAGCTGAGAATTTTTATTGATTGAATCCAACCTCCAATAAGTAGCATCCGTTTTTTATCTCAGCTCTATTTCCTGCACCTGCATCAGCTTGTTGGTGTAACGGTTTGCAGTGAAGCCGCAACCTGCTGAGTCAACAGAAATAAAAGGGACCCGAACAGGTAAGCTGTCAATAGCAAAGGAGGAATCAATATTATCGGGTATATAATTGGTTCCGCTAAGTGTAACAATGTGCCAGCCGCAACCGTCAACGATTACTTCGCCTTCATCAATTACATAAGCATCTTCTGTAACAGTGAGTGGTTTATCTTTTCCGCACGAGAAGAAAACAAAAGCAAGGCAAGTAATAATGTTTGTTTCATCTGAATAAAATTTAATAATTCAATGACCTGTTAAATAAAAATATTGCTGCACTTGCTCATAAAAATATTTAGGTTTGATGTAACAACTAAACCAAAACATTTTTATGAAAAAGCTTTTTCTACTTACGCTTGTTCTGCATTTATCGCTTGTCGCGTTTAAGTCGCAGGCGCAGTCGTGGAACACCACAGGTAATGCAGCAACAACACCCGGAACAAATTTTATCGGTACTACCGACAATAAGGATTTTGTTTTTAAAACTTTTAATACCGAAAAAGGTCGGCTAAAATCAAATGGCTTATGGCAGTTTGGTGCAACGAGTAATCTTGCTAAAATTGATTCAGGAGGAAATTTATCTTTCTCAGGAACAGCGGCCTATAAAGTTGCGGGAAATAAATATGCCTTTCAATATGCAGGAAATCCCAACTATGGTTTGTTTTTTAATTCAACCAGTCTGCTCTATGAATTCAGAACAAGCACAGCACTTTCAGTTTTTTCTATTGGTGCAAACAGCGGTAACGGAATTTTCAAAGGCAATTTAAAAATCGGCGCTTATACTTTACCTGCAACGGACGGAACAACCGGGCAAGTGTTACAGACTAACGGTACAGGAACTGTTACATGGCAAACTGTGAGTGGCGGCGCTAATACTTCGCTTTCCAATCTCGGTGTTACAGCTATCAACACTAATCTTTTACCAGGCTTTACTTTAACATACGATTTAGGAAGCACTGCGAAAGTGTGGAGGGATGTATATACCAGCGGAGCCATTTATCACAACAGCATAAAAATATTGCAATGCCCAAGCACTGATAATTGCTTTGTCGGGTCAAATACCGGAAGTATAAATACAGGCTCCAACAATACATTTGTTGGCGGCTTCGCAGGTTATAATAACACATCCGGTTCCGGCAACTCGTTTATTGGCAGTGGCAGTGGCAGTTTTAATAATGCTGGAAATCAAAACACTTTTATGGGTACTCAGGCCGGAGGGTCAAATACCAGCGGATCTGATAATACTATGATCGGGTTCAGTGCAGGCAGCATATCAAACGGCTCTCAGAATTGTTTTTATGGTTCAGAAGCTGCTGATTTTAATTCCTCAGGAAGTTATAATTCCTTTTATGGGTACCATGCAGGATATGGAAACGGTATCGGTTCATACAATTGTTTTTTTGGTTTATCAGCAGGACAAAATAATACTTCGGCAAATTATAATTCCTTCTTCGGAATAAATGCAGGATACAATACCTCTACAGGTGGTGCTAATACTTTTATTGGCGAAACAACCGGTTTTGCAAATCAGACCGGTACAGGAAACACCTTCTTAGGTTCAAGTGCCGGAAGAATTGCAACAAGTGATAACAATACTTTTTTAGGTGCGGGAGCAGGTAGATTTACGACCACAGGTCTCGAAAATTCTTTTACCGGATACCAATCGGGATATACAAATGCAGATGGCGGCTGGAATGTTTTTAATGGTGCCTACTCGGGTTATGCGAATAGCAGTGGAAGCGACAATACTTTTATGGGTAAAAATTCAGGAATCAATAACACATTTGGAAATGATAATGTGATGATTGGCTTTAGTTCAGGAAGTGGCAACACAACAGGAAGCGATAATGTTTTTATTGGTCACCTCGCGCATGGTTCCACATCAGGCATTACTAACTCAGTTGCGATAGGTGCTAATGCAATTGTGTCTTCTAATAATGCAATCGTATTGGGTGCCAACGGAATTTCGGTTGGAATTAATACCACCAATCCCACAAATGTCCTGGATGTTTTTTCTTCACCAGCAACAGGCGGCACGGTAATAAATGCAGTTTCATCAGTTTCGTCGGGTAACGGCGCTGTACTTTCATGCAGCAACGGCACATCCGCTTACGGTGTGTGGGGGGTGAGCTCTACCGGTTATGCAGGTTACTTTTCGGGGAATGTAACAGTTACGGGAGTTTTCAATAATCCTTCTGATGCAAAGCTGAAAGAGAACATACAGCCGATGGTAAATGCACTGGATAAAATTTTATTGCTGAATGCAAGCACCTACACTTTCAAACCTGAATATGATAAAATGAATTTACCTAAAGGAACTCAGAATGGATTTATCGCACAGGAAGTAGAAAAGGTTTTTCCGGAATTGGTTACAATCAATTATGATAAATCAATGGACGAAAAAAATCCGATGGAGTACAAAGGCATCAATTATATAGGAATGATTCCTGTTCTTGCGGAGGCGATTAAGGAACAGCAAAAGGAAATTGAAACTGTTAAAGTATCCGAGCAAACTCAAACTCAATCTCAGATTTCTGATTTGCAAAATGAAAATGCGGAATTGAAAAATGAACTTGCAGAAATGAAACAAACCATGAATGATTTTCAGTCAGCACTTTCGCAATGCTGCACCAACTATCAGCCATCATCCGGCTCACATTCTTCACCACTTGATATGCCGAAGCTGGAGCAAAATGTTCCGAATCCATTTTCGCAGAATACTATTATAAATTACTACTTACCACAGCTTGCAGGTGCTGCTGTTGTGAAAGTTTATTCGCTCGATGGAACAGAATTGAAATCGTTCGCAATAAGCAAAACCGGTTTCGGACAGATTGCTATTTCGGGTAACTCGCTTCCTTCAGGAGTTTATGTTTATACATTGATCATTGACGGAAAAAGTATTGATACCAAGCAGATGATTCTGACTAAGAATTAATCATTGACGGAACTTATAAATAAAAACAGCGCTCATTAACCTGAGCGCTTTTTTATTTTGCCTGAAGGACTGAACCCAATTGGAATTCACTTCCACATCAACCGTGTTGATAGAAGTATAGGGTTTTTATAAATTAATTTTGATTTTTAGCAACTGAGAAAAAAGTGCGAACGATTTTTTTTCGAGGTTAAAACCTGAAACTAAATAACTCGAAACCCGAAATGAAAGATGTCTGAAGAACAAAAGAAGGAAAGCGAAAAACTGTTACACGAGAGCAAGCATGTCGAGAGCATGTATAAAGATTGGTTTCTCGATTATGCTTCGTATGTGATATTGGAAAGAGCCGTGCCCGCCATTGAAGATGGATTTAAACCCGTGCAACGCCGCATCGTTCACGCGATGAAAGAAATGGATGACGGTCGCTTTAATAAAGCAGCGAACATCATCGGACAAACAATGCAGTATCATCCGCATGGCGACGCGAGTATTGGCGACGCGATGGTGAACATAGGGCAGAAAGATTTACTTATTGAGACACAGGGAAACTGGGGCGATGTGCGCACCGGAGATTCGGCCGCCGCGCCACGATACATTGAAGCGCGACTTTCGAAGTTCGCTTTAGATGTGGTGTTCAACGCGCAGACCACCACATGGCAACTGAGTTACGATGGAAGAAAAAAAGAACCGCTTACACTTCCCGTTAAATTTCCATTACTGTTAGCGCAAGGTGTGGAGGGAATCGCAGTAGGGCTGTCAACGAAAGTGTTGCCGCATAATTTCTGCGAGTTGCTTAAAGGTTCGATTGATGTGGTGCGCAATAAAAAAGTTTCGCTCTATCCAGATTTTTTAACAGGGGGATTAATTGATGTAAGCAATTACAACGACGGTGCCCGCGGAGGCAAGGTGCGCGTACGCGCCCGAATTGAAGAGCGCGATAAAAAAACTTTAATCATTAAAGATGTTCCGTTCAGTGTAACAACCACTCAATTGATTGAGAGTATAGTTAAAGCAAATGACAACGGAAAAATAAAAATCAAGAAAGTAGTTGACAACACAGCCGCTGATGTTGAGGTAGAGATTCAATTAGCGCCGGGTATTTCGCCTGATATTACCATTGACGCTTTGTATGCGTTTACTGATTGTGAAATCTCTATTTCGCCAAGCGCGTGCGTTATTATAAAAGATAAGCCGCACTTTGTTTCTGCTACCGAGTTGTTGAAAGTTTCCACTGATAACACGATGGAATTGCTCCGACGCGAACTCGAAATCAAATTGGGTGAGTTGGAAGAAGACTGGCATTTTTCTTCGCTGGAAAAAATATTCATCGAGAAAAGAATTTACCGCGACATTGAAGAATGTGAAACATGGGAAGCGGTTATTCAGGCGATTGATAAAGGATTACAGAAGTATAAAAAATTGTTTCGTCGCACTGTTACAGAAGAAGATATCGTTCGTCTGACAGAAATCAGAATCAAGCGCATCTCGAAATTCGATGCATTCAAAGCTGACGAACATATCAAGGGAGTGGAAGATCAGATGAAGCAAGTGAAACACAATCTTGAACATTTGAAAGAATACACGATTGATTATTTCGAGAACCTATTGAAGAAGTATGGCAAGGGAAGAGAGCGCAAAACGGAGATAAAAGTTTTCGATACCATACAAGCGAAGAGTGTTGCGATCGCCAATCAAAAATTATATGTGAATCGTGCCGAAGGTTTCATCGGGCATGGCTTAAAGAAAGATGAATTCGTTTTTGATTGCTCTGACCTTGACGACATTATTGTTTTTCGAAAGGATGGGAAGATGGTTGTTACTCGAGTAGCTGAAAAAACATTTGTTGGAAAGGATATTATTCATCTCGCCATCTTCAACAAGAACGACGAGCGAATGGTTTATCACATGGTGTATCAGGATGGTAAAACCGGACCTGCGATGGTGAAGCGCTTTAATGTAACAGGCATCACTCGCGACAAGGAATATGATTTGACGAAGGGAACCGATGGAAGCAAGGTGATTTATTTCAGCATTAACCCGAATGGCGAAAATGAAATCATTACCGTTACACTTAACCCAAGCGCGAGCGCCAGGATTAAAGTATTTGAATTCGACTTTAAGGAATTAGCGGTGAAGGGAAGGGGTTCAATTGGAAATATTGTTACAAGGTATGCTGTTCGAAGCGTGAAGCTGAAAGAGAAAGGCAAGCCCGTTATTACTGGAAAGAAACTTTGGTTCGATGACCAATTCGGAAAATTAAATACGGAAGAGAAAGGAAAATACCTCGGCAACTTTGAGAACGCTGAAACCATTCTCTCAGTTTTCAAAGACGGTTCGTATGAAATAACCAATACCGAACTCACCAATAAGTTCGACCCCGCGCAGTTGTTAATGATTCAGAAATTCAATCCCGCTGATATCATATCGGCGCTTTATTATCATAGTGGAAACAAGGCGTATTATTTAAAGCGCTTTGTAATTGAAACGCAAACCCTTGATAAGAAATTTTCTTTTGTGCCGGAAGATGAAGGTTGTTTTGCTGTAACAGTCTCTGTCGCAGCAGAACCAAAACTTTTATTGAAGTCTGGAAAGAAGAAAACGCCGAAGGAGCAAAAGATTAATGTGTCAAAAGAAATTGAAGTAAAAGCGTGGAAGGCGATTGGCAATAAGGTTTGCGAAAACGATTTCATCGAAGCGGAATGGATAGGGGCGAAGAACGAAAAAACTCCGGGTGATAAAACTCCCGAGCCAAAGAAAGAATCAATTTCAAAACCAAAGGAAGCGATTAAAAAAACTGGTACAGCGGTCGCGAAGCCTTCGGCTAAAAATCAAAAACCTGAAATCCGCAATTCGAAATTCCCGAATACCTTAAAGCAATCCATTTCAAAAATGAAAGATGTGGCTGATGTTGATTTGTTCAACGCGAAATCTGACATGGAATGGGATGTGAAACCTTCAGGTAAAAAAGCCGACGATAAAAAATCAGGCAAGAAGAGTAACCAGGCGAGTTTGTTTTAGTGTAAAAGTTATTAAATTACAAATCCAACATTCCATCGGGCATTAATAGAGTAATGGTTTTATTTCGGTTGTTGATGTTGAGATTGTATTCTTCCACCAACGGAATCATGACTTGCTTGTCACGAAAATTTATTTGAATCATTGCGTGCGTTGAAGGTGTGTCATAAACTTCATTTACTATTCCTAACGCACCGAGATATTCGTCTATCACTTTGTATCCGATTAAATATTCAAGGCTATCATACTTGTTCGCCTTTTTCAGATTCGATTCTTCGGTGAAAATTTCTTTGCCATGTAACGCTTCCGCTTTTGTTCTATCATCAATTCCTTCCAATAAAAAAAGCGAATGACCTGAATCACTCATTTCATATTTATCAACGAAGTAGGGAATTTTATTTTCTTTCAGATTGAGATACAGCACATCAACTTTCTTTAAACGCCAAACAAAATCAGGATCAACAAAAGCGTTGATGTGACCTTTTAATCCCTTCGCCTTTGAGATTTTCCCGATTCTGATAAATTTTTTTTCTGTTTCCATCTTCTATAAAAAAAAGAAAGCCATCAAGAAGATGGCTTTCTGAAATTTCAAATTGAAAAATATTATTCTGCAGCAGGTTCAGTGGCAGTAGCGGCAACGGGTGCAGCGCCTTCTGCTTTCTTACTTTTCTTTTTGCGTGCTGGCTTACCTTTTTTAGCAGCATCAAGCACAGAGTTTTTGTGTGAGTCTTCCCATGCTGTCCAATTGGTGTCAGCTTGTTCTTGAGTCACAACACCTTTTTTTACCCCGCGGGCAAGGTGCTTTTGAAACATCACTCCCTTGTAAGAAAGTATTCGCCGAACAGTATCAGTAGGCTGCGCACCTTTCGCCATCCAGTCTAACGCCTTGGGAGCATCAAGTGTAATACTTGCAGGAATGGTTGTTGGGTTGTAGCTACCGATGTTCTCAATAAAGCGGCCATCTCTCGGCGAACGAGAATCGGCGATGATGATGTGATAGAAAGGAGCTTTCTTTCTACCCATCCGTTGTAAACGAATCTTTACAGACATTGCTTTGTGTAGTTAGTTTTTAAAAGTTTATCCCGAATTTTTTTCGGGAGCGCAAAGATATTCGGATAAGGGTAAAAACAAAATGTATTAACGGGTTGGCATTCCTTTAAACGGACGACCGGCAGCGCTCATTTTGTTAAACGATTTCATCATCTTACGCATATCTTCAAATTGTTTCACAAATTGATTTACTTCTTGAATAGTATTTCCGCTTCCGTAAGACAATCTTTTCCTCCGGGTTCCACTTAATAAATCAGGGTTGCTTCTTTCTTCAGGAGTCATGGCAAGAATAATGGCTTCTACTTTTTTGAATGAATCGTTATCGAGGTCAATATCTTTTAATGCTTTTCCCATTCCCGGAATCATTCCCATTAAATCTTTGATGTTGCCCATCTTTTTAATTTGATTGAGCTGACTTAGAAAATCAGAAAAATCAAATTGATTCTTACGAATTTTTTTCTGAAGTATTTCTGCTTGCTTTTCGTCGTATTGTTCCTGTGCCTTTTCAACGAGAGAAACAATATCACCCATTCCCAAAATCCGCTGCGCCATACGATCAGGATGGAAGAGATCAATGTTCTCCATCTTCTCGCCTGTACCAACAAATTTTATCGGCTTGTTTACTTCATATTTAATAGAGAGAGCAGCACCACCTCGTGTATCACCATCGAGTTTTGTAAGAATGACTCCGTCGAAATTCAATCGCTCGTTAAATGCCTTGGAGGTGTTGATAGCATCTTGTCCTGTCATAGCATCAACAACAAAAAGTGTTTCATCCGGCTTCACTGCATTTTTAATTGCAGCAATTTCATTCATCATTTGTTCATCTACGGCCAATCGACCTGCAGTATCAATGATGACAACATCAAAACTTTTTTGCTTTGCAATGTCAATTGCATTTTTAGAAATCTGAACAGGATTGTTGTTACCTTCTTCGGTATAAACCTCGACACCAATCTGACCAGCTAATATTTTTAATTGCTCAATTGCCGCAGGACGATACACATCGCAAGCAACGAGCAGCACACTCTTATTTCTTTTTGTTTTTAAAAGATTTGCAAGCTTAGCAGAGAAAGTTGTTTTACCTGATCCCTGCAAACCTGACATCAAAATCACAGAAGGATTTCCTTTCAGATTAATGTCAGCAGTTTTTCCTCCCATCAAAGAAGTCAATTCATCAGCAACCAACTTGATCATCAACTGACCAGGGTTAATAGCGTTCAATACTTTTTCGCCAAGCGCTTTATCTTTTACTGTATCAGTAAATTCTTTTGCGATTTTGTAATTGACATCGGCATCAACCAGCGCTCGACGAATTTCTTTTATAGTAGAGGCAATATTTAATTCGGTAAGTTTTCCTTCACCTTTAATATTCTTAAAAGCACTTTCGAGTTTTTCACTTAAACTTTCAAACATGAAATTTTAATTTATTGATTTTGATTTTTCACGAAGGAATTCCTTCGAAGCGGGCGACAAAAAAAATTCATTCCTTGCTATAAACAAAACCGCCCCGAAATTTTCGGGGCGGTCAGTATATTTTATGATTAAAGTTGTTATTCAGTAATCTCTTTTAATTCGAAACCACCTTCCGATGATTTTATTTTTAAAATGAGCGGATTGTTTGCATCATTCAAAACATAAAACTCTTCGGTTCCACCAGGTGTAACACTCTTAGCATGTAACACTTCTACAGATTTCATAATTCCATTAACTTTAATTTGCATTTGCTCAACTCCGGTTTTTGCAACGCCAATCATTTTATCAATTCCGCTAAGGTTGAAAGAAGTTTTTCCAAGAGCTAATTCACTCAACATTCCTTTACTGATCCAGAAGAAAGCAAAATCTCCTGTTTCATCATTGAATAATTTCACGGAAACTTTTCTACCGGTGCTGAATGCTGCCTGATTTACAATCACTTTACCGTATTCAGTTTCTGATTTTCTCCATTTGTAGGAAATAGTAGGAGTCATTGTATTTACAATAACTGTTACATCATGAGTTTCTGCACCCTGCATTGAGTAAACTAATTTCGATCCTCCCTTAAGATTCAACGCCGGAGTTTGTGCCTTCAGAGTAAATACAACTGCAAGCAAAACAATTAAAGCACCAAGTGAAACCGCAATTGATTTTGATAGTGAAAGTGTTTTCATTTTTATTTTTAGTTTTTGGGTTGTTAAATTTTCAGCCAAGATATGATTTTAATAGCTTACTGCGTGAGGCTCCACGCAACTTATTTATAGCCTTATCTTTAATTTGTCTTACACGCTCACGAGTTAAACTGAATCGTTCTCCGATATCTTCTAATGACATTGGATGTTCTACACCAATACCAAAATACAACTTAATTACATCTTGCTGACGCTCAGTCAATGTACTCAACGAACGCTCAATTTCCTTACGCAATGAATCTTTATATTCAAGTAAATCATCAGTCGCAGTTGCACCAGTATTCGGAATTACATCAAGCAAAGAGTTGTCTTCTCCTTCAACGAATGGAGCATCAACTGATACATGTCGTGCAGCAATTCCTAAAGTAGTTTCCACTTCTTCAGTATTTATTTCCAACACTTCTGCTAATTCTTCAGGGCTTGGTTCGCGTTCGTATTGTTGTTCCAAAGCAGAAAATGCCTTGTTGATTTTATTTAATGAACCAACTTTATTCAATGGCAAACGAACGATACGACTTTGTTCAGCCAATGCCTGTAAAATCGATTGACGAATCCACCACACTGCATAAGAAATAAATTTAAATCCGCGAGTCTCATCGAAACGCTGACCGGCCTTTATCAATCCTAGATTTCCTTCATTTATTAAATCACTTAATGAAAGACCTTGATTCTGATATTGCTTTGCAACAGAAACAACAAAACGCAAATTCGCTTTTGTTAATTTTTCTAATGCGCGTTCATCGCCTTGTTTAATTTTTTTTGCTAGATCAACTTCTTCTTCAGCAGTCAGGAGATCTACTTTTCCGATTTCCTGTAAATATTTTTCGAGTGACTGACTTTCTCGATTGGTAATGGATTTTGTAATTTTTAGTTGTCTCATGCAATTGGTTTTGGTTAGAGGGAATCGGCCAAAAATAATTGTCAGATGCTTTCACACCTAATAAATGTTTGGCACGAAAAATATTTATTTAGAATAATGTTAATTTATTCTTTGTCGATAATTGTCGGAACTAAAGAAAGGATGTCATGCAGAATAGATTTAATGGCGCATTTTATTAAATAAAATTTCTGCTTTGTTCGGTGGCTGTGCTTTTGCTATTGTTGCATCTTTTAATTTTACTTACATATAAATTCTGAATACGAATGAATGATTTTAAAAGTTGGGTGCTGCAAGGTGGCGAAGAAGAAGTAGATTTTTTACCCATACTCTCTATAGAAGAAGATAACGATACCAAGAACCTGGTTGTCCCTGATATAATTCCTATTCTTCCGTTGCGTAACACTGTGTTATTTCCAGGAGTTGTGTTACCGATAACTGTTGGTCGCGATAAATCTATTAAAGCAGTTCGTGAAGCGCACAATGGCGATAAGTTGATTGGTGTACTTTCACAGTCAGACGGAAATATTGAAGAGCCGCAATTCAAAGACCTCACACAAATTGGAACGGTTGCAAAAATTTTAAAGATGCTTCGCATGCCTGATGGAAGCACAACTGTTATTCTTCAGGGGAAATTAAGATTCAGTGTAACAGAATTGAAAACTGAAGAACCATTTTTCAAAGCGAGTATCCAAGTATTGAATGAAACTTCACCAATCATTGATAAGGAATTCGAAGCCATGATCAGTTCAATAAAGGATATGGCCGGTAATGTGATAAAGCTCTCCCCGAACATTCCCACCGAAGCAAATGTGATGTTGCGCAATATTGATTCGCCAAGTTTCTTAGTGAATTTTATTGCATCAAATCTGAGTATTGAATTAAAAGAGAAGCAACAAATTCTGGAAGCAAACGATTTGAAAGAAAGAGTGCAGATTGTTTTGAAACATCTGAACACGGAGATTCAAATGCTCGAACTGAAAAATCAGATTCAATCGAAAGTTCGTACAGATATTGAAAAACAGCAACGCGATTATTTCTTGCATCAGCAGATGAAAACCATTCAGGAAGAATTGGGTGGTGATTCGTTCGATCAGGAAATAAAAAATTTAAAGGAGCGCGCCTCAAAAAAGAAATGGCCGAAGAATGCTTCCGATCAATTTGATAAAGAAGTTACCAAGTTGGGCCGAATGAATCCTGCTGCTGCAGAGTTTTCAGTAATCATGAATTATCTCGACTTGCTTTTGGAACTTCCGTGGGAAACCTATACCGATGATAATTTCGATTTGAAAAATGCTGACAAAATTTTAGATCAGGATCATTATGGTTTAGATAAAATTAAAGATCGCATTCTCGAATATCTCGCTGTCTTGAAATTGAAAGGTGATATGAAATCTCCCATACTTTGTTTTGCCGGCCCTCCTGGAGTTGGTAAAACTTCATTGGGAAAATCCATCGCTCGTGCTTTGGGAAGAAAATATGTTCGCATGTCGCTCGGTGGTTTGCGCGATGAAGCAGAGATACGCGGTCACAGAAAAACATACATCGGAGCAATGCCCGGTCGTGTTGTTCAGATGTTGAAGAAATCGCAAAGCAGTAATCCTGTTATCGTTCTCGATGAAATTGATAAAGTTGGAAATGATTTTCGCGGCGATCCTTCATCAGCATTGTTGGAAGTTTTAGATCCCGAACAGAACACGACTTTCTACGATCAATATACTGAACTCGAACACGATTTGAGTAAGGTGTTATTTATTGCCACAGCCAATTCACTTCAAACTATTCAGCCTGCACTCCGCGACCGAATGGAGATTATTGAAATGAGTGGTTACTCCATGGAAGAGAAAGTGGAGATTGCTGTTCGTCACTTAATGCCAAAACAATTGGAAGCGCATGGAGTGAAGAGTGAACAGATAAAACTCGAAAAGGATATTCTGAAAAAAATTGTTCAGGATTATACCCGAGAATCAGGTGTGCGCGACCTTGACAGAAAAATTGCATCAGTGATGCGCTGGTCTGCAAAAGAAATTGCAATGGGTAAAAAGAAACTCGGAACACTAACCGAAAAAGAAATTGAAAAAATTCTCGGTTCAGCTCGATTCGACAATGAAATTTATAAAGAAGAAATTCCTGCAGGTGTTGCAGTTGGTTTAGCATGGACAAGTGTAGGAGGTGAAATCCTTTACATCGAAACTTTATTAAGTAATGGAAAAGGAAATTTAAAACTCACTGGAAGCTTGGGTGAGGTGATGAAAGAATCTGTTTCTACTGCGTTGAGTTATTTAAAATCGCACACGAAAGAATTTAAAATTGAAGAAGACCTTTTTGAAAAAACAGATATTCATGTGCATGTTCCGGAAGGAGCAATTCCGAAAGATGGTCCATCAGCTGGTGTAACAATGCTTACTGCTTTAACTTCTGCATTCACAAAGCGAAGTGTGAAACCATTTTTAGCAATGACAGGAGAAATTACTTTGCGCGGAAAAGTTTTACCTGTTGGCGGAATAAAAGAAAAAGTGCTCGCTGCAAAACGCGCAGGCATGAAGGAAGTATTGATGTGCAAGATGAATGAAAAGGATGTGAAAGAAATTAATCCAGACTATATCAAGGGTCTAAAATTCCATTATGTATCAAACATGGTCGATGTGTTAAAGATTGCTTTAGTGAAGAAAGAAAAATAAAGTGTAACAGTTCGATGATTTAAAAGCCCCAAGGAAAAACCCTTCGGGGCTTTTTTTATTTTTGCTGATTCACCCGAAAAATATTTATGTTTGAACTAAGTTGAAATTATTTCAGCTAATCACAAAATGAAGAAAAAAATAAAATTGGTTTTTGTTCTTATTGCATTGAGCATTTTAAAACTCAACGCACAAACCGCACCTCCCGTTGTTCCGAATCAAATTTCAGGCATGGTTGGCTTCTGGGATTTTGAAGTTAATGCTATGCTGTTACAGCCAACAGCAGCTCTCGGAGTTGATTTGGTTTTAGGTGGAGCATCGGGTTCCATTACACAAACTACTGGACCGACAGCAGGAGATATGGCAGTAACAAAAACTGTTGGAAAATATTTAATCTGCAATCACGGAATACCAGCAAATGGTGCGAGTACTACTAAAGTAAATAAATATTCACTGCTCATTGATTTTAAAATTCCTGTAACAACTAACTGGCGTTGCTTTTATCAAACAGATATGACGAACTCAGATGATGGAGATGCGTTTATGAATACAACCGGACACATTGGAGTCGCAGCGGTGGGTTATTCTCCTTCTACATTAATTGCAAATGACTGGTATCGTTTGGTGATGACTGTTGATTGCGGAAACTCAATTGTTTATTATATAGATGGTCAGCAATGGGTGCCTGGTAATGGTGATGCATTGAATGGAAGATTTTCGTTAGACCTGAATGGAGTTTTACTTTTTGCGGATGATAATGGCGAAGATGGCACAATGGACATTGCAAAAGTTGTTTTGTTCGACAGACCAATCAGTAGCAACGAAGCATTTGATTTAGGGGGCTACGGACATAATCCAAATGTTGTTTCCGGTAGCACTACGATGTTACCTTACCTGCAAACTCCTACTCCGACTTCCATTGACATTTCATGGCACTCAACAAATCTTTCAAATCCTGAAGTTCGTTATGGAACTACAGCTAATAATTTAGCGCAGTCAGCATTTGGTACATCAGAAGTAATCGGGGGTAATGTGAATTATCGTTGGCATACTGTTACACTTACCGGGCTTACTCCAAATACTCAATATTTTTATAAGTGTTACAGTGGAACTGATACAACACTGACGGCCACAGCTTTTAAAACTCCAGCAGCAGTTGGCACTTCCGGGCAGCATTTGCGATTTGTCGTGCTTGGCGATAACAGAACCGATGTTGCTCAGGCGACAAGTGGCGCTCTCAACATTATTAATAAACTCACTGAAAAATACGGATCTGAATATTACAACTATGTAAATCTCATTTGTAGTGTTGGTGATATTGTAAGCAATGGCGCCGATGTAAGTCAGTATGCGAATGAATATTTCACTCCATTCGCGCCACTAACGAAAAACATTCCTTCTATGATTTCCATCGGTAATCATGAAAATAATTCCACTATGTTTTATCAGTACATGAAGTATGAAAATTTAACAGATGGATACCCTGACCCGCATCCTTACAATGAAAAATTTTATCAGTTCTCATTGGGTGATGCGCAGTTTTTATTTCTGAATGCGAACACATTGTATCGCATTGCGCCACAAACCACTTGGGTGAATGACCGACTAACTGAATCTGAAAGCAATCCAAATATTGATTTTGTTTTCTCTTTCACGCATCAACCCGGACATAGCGAAGTTTGGCCCGATGGAAATGAAAATTATGTGCAAACAGATTTATTCGGATTGATGAAGCAGTATCATAAATGCGCTTTTCATTTCGATGGTCACTCGCACAATTACGAAAGAGGAATAGTTGAAATGATAAATTCAGATTCAACACAACAGCATGATATGCGACAGATGCTGAGTGGAGGTGCAGGTTCTGCGCTCGACAGATGGGGCATGTATCCGAATCAGAATAATTATTATGAGATTAATAAGAGTCTTGATATCTATTGCTGGACTTTAATTGACATTGATATTGACAACAAAAGTTACACAGGAGAAACTTACAGCTTCGGAAATTTATCTTCTCCGCAGAATAATTTATTGGTTGATTCTTTTTACAGAAAAATAAATCAGCCGGCTCCCCATAAAGCCCTCGCTGCAGGTGTCGTAAACTCAAATGAAATGGTTGCTTTTCCAATGCAGGGAGTTGACTCCGCGATGACTTGTCACTTTCAGGTAACGGCAACTTCCGGAGATTATAATTCTCCCGCGCTTGAAAGAAAGCAAGACAAATATGATTTCTACGGAGATACCGGAACACCGAACTGGTTCCCGATTGATTTGAACTCAAACCTTGACATCAAGCGATACAATATTCTACCTGCTGACAATTTAGTTTCGGGAACTCCTTATTGGTTTCGTGTTCGATACAAAGACA
Organism: Chitinophagales bacterium; assembly: GCA_038326325.1. Taxonomy (GTDB): domain Bacteria; phylum Bacteroidota; class Bacteroidia; order Chitinophagales; family UBA10324; genus UBA10324. The sequence goes on from JBBQJW010000003.1 coordinate 108,017, forward strand.
ATAATCTAGAATGGGGAAAATGGTCCGAAGAAAAAAGTTTTACTTACTCCACCTCATCACCAACAGCTTCTGTTGATTTTATTGCTGATTCTTTGAATGTGCCTGTTGGTTATACTGTTTCGTTTACTGATTTGTCGGGAGTAAATGCAACTTCATGGCAATGGGATTTTAATAACGACGGAATAAACGACAGCAATAATCAGGACCCGTTTTATCAATACAATGTTCCCGGATATTATACTGTTACACTCACTATTAATGGTGCCGGAAATACGGTTACTAAAACCAATTACATTCATGTGTATTCGGGAAATGGAATTCCGTTTGTTCATGGCGGGAACTTAATTGTCAATGTAAATCCCAATCCGTTTCAATCGGAAGCAACCATCAGTTTCAATTTGAAGAAGACCGAAAATGTTAAAGTGGAAATAGTTGACAACACAGGTAAAGTCGTTAAGGTGTTACAGTCCGGAAAATTATCAGCAGGCGAACAATCCTTTGTGTGGAACGGAAAATCAGAAGATGGAAAAAAGCTTCCATCAGGTTCATACCTGGTTTCTATTGCAGGAGAAACTATTAATGCAAGCAAAACAATTGTTTTAGAACAATCGAAATAATGAGAGGGATATTTCTATTTATAACGCTATCATTTGCTGTATTCTGTTGTCAGGCATCCACAACTGACACACTAAAATCAAAAGGTGTAACAGTCAATGGAATAAAAACAGGAGCGTGGACTTATTACCGAACCGATGGTTCGGTTTCTTATGAATGCAATTATATTGATAATGTGCTCGAAGGAAATTATAAATCATTTTTCATCAATGGAAAATTATCGCTTGAAGGAAATTACAGGGCGGGAAAGGAGTATGGAATATTCATTTCATATCATGAGAATGGAAAAATCGCTTCGAAAAAAAATTATGATTATGGAATGTTATATGGAAAATCAGAAGAGTTTTTTGAAAACGGACAACAATACCGCGAAGAGTATTATAAGGAGTATTTAAGAATGGGGACATGGAAGCAGTGGTACGAAAACGGGCAACTCAACTGGAACACTGATTACAAGAACGGAAGACAAACCGGAAATTATATTGCATTTTATGCGAATGGAAATAAGAAAGAAGAAGGTGTTTATGAAAATGATACTCGAATAGGTGAGTGGATTTATTACAATGAAAATGGCACCATTCAACAACGAAGATTTTACAAAGGCGGAATGCTAACTGGAATTAACACAGTTTATTTCCCGAATGGAAAAGTAAAAGAAGAAACACGATATATAGATGATGAAAAGGAAGGCGCTTATAATTTATACGACACAACCGAGAATAAATTAATCAACGGAGCGTATCAGAAAAATTTATTGAATGGTTTATGGGAAGAATTTTATGTTAACGGAAATAAAAAATCAAAAGGCATTTATGCAAAAGGACAAAAAGCTGGCAAGTGGATTTACTATAATGAAAAAGGAAAAGTGACTGAGAAAAAGAAATATGATTTAGATCCTAAACAGGCCACTTGGTAAAATTTGTTTTTCTTCTGCTTCATGTGCTGTTTGGTGTAACAGGCACAATACTCGCAGCCGTTGCAATGCACTATTGCTTCATTGAAAACCGGAAGCGGATAATACAGTTCGCCACGCTCGAGTTTATTTCCTCGTCGTTTGCTTTAATTGCAGGAGGCATCTACTACATCTTTTATTATCAGTCAGAAAAAAGCATAATCATTAACGGTGAATTTCCGATGGCGCACAGCATGTTTATGGAAGTGAAGGAACACAGTTTCATTGTGTTCTTTCTGTTAAGCCTGTACTTTCAATTCAGAATTCATTTTACAGAAACAAAAAACGATGCAGCATTTAATAATGAAAGCAAAATGGTGCTGGCTTGTATTCTGTTTCTTGGAATACTGATGTCAGCAATGGGAATTCTGGTAGATGTAGGATTCAGAATAAATCAATAAAAAATGAAAAACAGATTTCAGATAAGTGTAACCGCTATTCAGTTTTCGTTTTTAATGTGTTGTGTTTGTAATATACTCTTCACCATTTTTAAAGAGAGCAATTCCAATTTCAACCAATATTTAAAAACTGTTTTTTACAACTCGTGGTTAGCGCAACTGATTGTTATTGTTATTCTTTTTATTTTATCAATTATTGTTTCGCAATTGTTTTTAAAAAATCGCACAATCAATTTCATCAAACTTCTTCCTGTTTTTATTTGTGGCTCTGTGTTAGTCCTTTTTGTTTTTTACGCAATAAAGAATTGAAATGAGTTTTGCTCCACCACCACTTACTTCTTCTCTATAATTTTCCCTTCTCCTTTTATCGCTAAAAAATAAATTCCATTCGAAAGAATAGGAGATAAGTTCAATTCGTTTTTTCCGTCAACCAATATTCCATTCAACAATAATTTTCCATCAACAGAATAAATAGAATAAACAGAAATGTGTTTTGTTATAGCAAAAATAATCTTAACTGTAACACCTGCGGTTCTTTTTGCACCCTATTTTTAAATGATAAAATATTTTGTGGATGTAAGTAATATTTAATTCAGGTTGCATAGCTACTTTATAATTATGGAGTAAGTTTTTTGAAGTAACACTCTCCAATTTTCATTCTTAAAAAATGCACTTAAATATTTAAAGCTAACAAACCCAAAAGAATCTTCTGGAAATTTGAAAGGAAAAAATGGACGCAGTTAACTATTTAATAATAATAGAATGCGGAGCTGTTCCTCTTAAGCACTCAATACTTTATTCAACTATAAAATTTACATTAATTTAAATTGCAGTAAATAAATTTTTGTTTTAATCTCTTTTATAAACTAAGTGAACTGCGATTCTTCATAATTGAAATTAACCTCAAGCAAAATATTTGTTAACAAATGAAAATGGTTCTTAGGAATGTTAAATTCTTTGTCTAAAATCGTGGCGCAATTTTTCAAATCAAAAACACATACATGATGTCTCTGAAAAGAGTTTTACTTCTGCTTGCTTTTGCAAGCCTTTCATTCCAGATTAAAGCACAGGAAATAGATCCGGCAAGTTACAGTAACGATGCATTGGTCGATCAGTTACTCGGCGGTATGAATGCTGCACGCTGGAAAGCCGGTGTTGACAGTATGATTACAAACGATATTCTGACAAAGGCCGCAATGGATTTGGCAGAACGATATTCAACCGCAAAAAAAGTAACGATAGAAGAAGGCTTTGCCGGTGACCTTGTGAAGAAATATAAAGGCACTAACAAAGTGCAGGAAATATCAGTTGACATTCCAGGTGGTAAAGCAAAACAGATGTACACCTACCAGCAGGTTTGTACTGATGCAGTGAGTAAAATCATTACCGGAAAAAAGTTTGAAGACATTTTAAAGAATCCGAAATACTACTACTGTGGTATCGGTAGTTTTTATAACGAAGACAACAAAAAAGTTTACATCACAGTTGTAACAGGTGGTGTTGATGCCTTTAACAATGGAACAAAGTTTCGCAAAACATTGCCTATTCCTTATAGCAAAAGCCGCAGAGGTTTGTATGTGTTCGATTCAAAGACCTGTAAGCAGTGCGATAAATTTCCTGACATTGATGAATTGCTGAACGGTGTTCACATCGAAGATGGAAAGGTGATTATGGAATACAACAACTTTAAAAAATTCAAAAAATATTTCAGAGGCGCAAAAGATGGATTAGCTGTTGACCTTGTTTTGAAAGATGCATATCCATGCGGTAACGAAAATATTATGGATCACAATCTTTCTTCGAAAGGTTATATGTTGAAGCCAATGTATCAGCCCAAATTATTTAAAGGCAACCAGAATAATAAACTCGACCCGAAGAACAATACTTATAAATGTGCAATTGCAAAAATTCCATCGAAGTATGTGAACACATTAAATTCTGCCAAGTACGAAATCAATTTGATTTACATAGTAGATAAGGTTGCCTGTAAAACTATTTCGCGCAGCTATCTTGAAGATGGAGGAGCAAGTGCATTAACTCCGCTCACCATGTATCCCGATACACTTACTATGAACGACCCGAAGCGTTACATGCCGAAGAGCGAAAATCAGGAACTGGAATTTACTATTTATTTCGAGCAGGGTAAAGCAACTTATGATACAAAGGATATTGAAGGGTTTATTAAAGCATTGAACCAGCCCGATTTTATTGTGAGCGATATTACCATTGATGCACACTCATCGCTCGAAGGAGATTCGTTGATGAATTCCAAACTGCAACAGTCGCGCGCGAAGAGTATTGTTGATGCGTTGCAGAAATATCAGAATCAGAAAGTGACTTATGCCATTACCACCAGCGATTCGTGGGAAATGTTTAAAGATTCGGTGAAGAAATCTGAATTTAAAACTATGGCTGATATGAATAAGATTGAAGCGAAAACAATGCTGACAGGAGAGATGCTGAATAAACTGGAACCCATTCTATCGAAAGAGCGCTTTGCAAAAATCACAATGAAAGTAACTTTCGATTTAAAAGGAAAGAACGAAGAGAAGTATGTAATGAACAGTTACAAAAAAGCATTGGAGAAAAAAGATGTGCAGCAGGCAACCCGTATCTCCCGTTACATTGTTGAGAAAATTGTAGAGAAAAAATATGATGCGCAACCATTCTTAGCTGTTGAGTTGAAAGAGGAACCTACCTACGCAAATCTCAACATCAATAAAATGTATATTGAGACAAGAGAGAATCATGAAGATTCAATTTATCCTGAACTGGCAAAGAAGCTTGAAGACATGAATAAGACCATGAGCGGAAATGATTTTGTTGCGTGGAACAACACTATGTCGTTTGTTAAAACCGGAAGCATTGTTACAAACAAAGAAATCACCACCACACAGTCAACTGTGAATGGTTTATACAACGGAGTGATTCCGCAAAAGATGAACGATGTGCTGAATCTTGAGTGGCAGTTTAAAGTAATTGAAAAAGTGGATACACTTGATGCAAACATGCCGAACCCGACTTTGCAGGCGAGTATGGACCGCATTAAAAAGATTTTTAACCTCGAACAATCGAACTGGGAAAACTCGCTGAAGCTGGCTTACATTTTTGAAAAGCATAACGACCTTGCTTATTCTTTGAAACTGCTTGCTCCTTATGTAACAGACGAAAACCCCGATGAGCAATTGCTGTTTACTTACATCAGCATTGCATCGCACTTTCCCGACCAGGTTTTCTCGCGCAATTTCCGTTTAGCTATGCAGAAGGCATCGGTTAAAAACAAAACACGCTACTGCGAATTGTTTGGCGCTCCTAAATTGAGTTTCCAGATTTGTGATAACCCGCTTGTTAAAAAACAATATTGCGAAACCTGCGGTCAGTAAATAATGAACAACGATAAGTAAACAGGAACTGTAACAGTTGCTGTTTAATAATTGAAAAATAAAATCCCTTCTGTTTGAAAAAGCAGGAGGGATTTTTTTATTTCAGAATGTTTTAAAAACACTTCGGGCTGTTTCTTCCCGAAAGAAACAGCCCGAAGCTTATTTGATGCCCCTGCAAAACCTCCTTTGCCCAGCTTGTGGACTTTGCGGAGACAGAATCAGAACTGCGAGTGCATTATATTTGTTTGGCAATGAAAGTGATTAAATTTTTCCTTTTCTTTTATTTAATTTCTTTTAGCTCAAATGCTCAGGTTTGGAAAGAAGCCGGTAATTATGTTTGGCATGGACCAGTTTATTCAATTTATTCTGATTCGTTTACAAATCACTTAATTGTAGGAGGACTTTTTGATTCTGTTGGGAATGTACCTGCTCACAATATTGCGGAGTGGGATGGTATCTCATGGTTACCTTTAGGTAATGGGCTTGATAACGGAGTAGGGTTTAATTCAATAACCGTTTATAACGGTGAAATTTATGCTACCTCGTCTATTTATCTCAATGATTTTAATATTTACAAATGGGATGGTTCAACTTGGTCGATATTTGCAACTGCAAGTTACAGCATCAATGTTCTAAAAACATTCAATAACAAACTCTATGTAGGAGGAGATTTTTATACAATAGATGGAATAATTTTAAATGGACTGGGTGTATGGAACGGTATTTATTGGAGTTCAGTTGGGGGTGGTATTCCTTCCGCAAATGGAGGAGAAATTAGATGTATTGAATTTGATGACAACAGTAATTTATATATTGGAGGAATATTCGAACAAATTGGCACCGTTACTTTTAACAATATTGCCAAGTGGGATGGAACTTCATGGACACAATTAACTACTGGGATAATTGCTTCTATTGGTGTCTCAGTAGTAAACTCATTAAAGTTTTGGAATAACAATTTATATGTCGGCGGTTCATTTAATACTGCCGGGGGGATTCCTTGTTCTCATATTGCTAAATGGAATGGAAACATGTGGTCAGGTCTTGGGAGTGGGATCTATGGTGACCCCCGCGCATTTGAAGTGTATAACAATAAATTATATTCAGCAGGCGAATTCGCTGGAACCGGAGGAAGCATAATAAATGGGGTTGTGTTTTGGGATGGAAATGATTGGATTAATATAGATGATGGATCAATTTCAGAGTTATTTGGACTACAGGTATTTAATGATGAGTTGTATGCTTGTAATTATTCTTCCGATTCAAACAATTTCAAAATGGTTGCCCGTTACTCTGATTTAAATTTTGAAACGCAAGTAACACAATGCAATGCATGTAATGGAAGTGCAACTGTTACACCAGTGGGAGTGCCACCGCAAACTTATTTATGGAGCAATGGAGAAACCACACAAACAGCAACAGCCCTGTGTGCCGGAACTTATACTGTTACAGTAACAGATGCAAGTGGTAGTCCAAGCATTGGTACTGTAACAATTGATGCCCCGCCTGCAATCCAACTAATACCAACAATTACAGATGCAAGTTGTGCTACATGTTCAGATGGAAGTCTTAGTCTTGCTGTTACAGGTGGTTCCGGTGTCTTTAGTTTTTTATGGGGCACAGGTGATACTGCAAATGCAATCAGTAATCTCTTGCCTGGGGTTTATGCCGTTACTGTAACAGATTCATTGGGCTGCTCTGTTACAAATAATTATGCAGTCAGTTATCTTGTTCTCTCACTTTTCGAAACTCACTCAGATGATGTGTGCGGAAACTGTACCGGCTCCATTGATGTAACAGTCACCAATGGCACAGCGCCTTATCAGTACCTATGGAACACTACTCAAACGGGTGAAGATATTAACAACCTCTGCGCAGGCACTTACGATGTTACAGTAACAGATTTTAACGGAACCACATCTACCATTAGCATTACTATCAGCAACACTAATGGTCCCACGCTTTCAGAAACACACACTGATGCCACCTGTCAGCAAGCTAACGGGAGCATTGATGTCATTACCAATGGCGGAACTTCACCCTGCACATATGCATGGAGCAACGGTGCCACAACTGAAGACCTCATCAACTTAGATGATGCTACTTATATGCTCACTGTTACAGACGCTAACGGTTGTACCGGAACCATTGCGGTGACCATAAACACTACCAACGGGCCAGTAATTACTTCTGTTTCTGCTAATGCCACAAACGGAAACAACAACGGCTCAGTTGATTTAACCATCACCGGCGGAACACCTCCATTTAACTTTTTGTGGAGCAATAGCGCCACCACAGAAGATATTTCCAACCTTGCTGCGGCTGTCTATTGTGTAACAGTAACAGATGGAGCAGGTTGCACAATCATTCACTGCGATACAGTCAGCACTATCAACAGTGTATCATCAATTGCAGATGAGAATAATGTAACAGTTTATCCCAACCCGTTCACAAACGAACTCATTATCAAATCTCCATTATCAATTATCAATTCAATACAGGTTACAGATGTTACAGGTAGAGAAATCTATCATTCTTATAATAATCAAAAATCTCAAATCATCAATTTCAAATCTGCTGTCTCAGGCTTATACCTACTCAAACTCACCGATGCAGACGGAAATGTAACAGTTAAGAAGGTGGTGAAAGAATAAAACCACTCTCTTTGTTTTATATACACTTCATCAAACAATGTGCTCTCTGTTTTATCAGGCATAAATGCTGATGGCATTAATTTGTAAAAGAAAATAATCAGCAATGGAAATATTATTAGAAATAGCCGGGCGCACCGCTATCGTTTATGTTTTTTTAATTGGCTGCATATTGCTGTTTGGCAAAAAGGAATTGTCGCAGCTTTCGGTCATTGATTTAATTTTCATTTTGCTGCTTTCAAACTCGGTGCAGAATGCTATGGTGGGTCCGACTGATAGTGTGCAGGGTGGGCTTGTTTCTGCAATGGTTTTATTTCTGTTGAACTTTACTTTCAAGTCTGTTATTTTCAAAAGTAAAAAACTGCAAACATTTGTCGAGGGCTCTCCTGTGATATTAGTGAGCGGCGGCGAAACTGTTACAGCCAACCTTCATCATGAAAAAATTACAATGAACGAGCTTATGAGCGCCATTCGCGAGCACGGGGTCAACGGCATAGAAGAAGTGAAGTTCGCCATATTAGAACCCGATGGCAACATCAGTGTTATATCTTACGACAAAGCAACTCATACTTCGCACAAGCGAAAAACAAAACCGATTTTAAATCAAGTGTAAATAAAACCTGCTGTAACAGTTTAAACCAACTTTTTCAGATACTTTAAAATAGCATCCTGACTGCGCAATGGTTTTTCAGTTGAAGTTGCATACTTGTTGTCCTGCGCGTTATTGATAATTCTGGCTTTAACATTATCGCTCCACTGCATTTCGAAGTACTGTCTTATCTGTTCCTGAATACTTTTATCGAGCAGCGGCACAGCTAATTCAATGCGCAAATCTAAGTTGCGCACCATCCAATCAGCAGAGCTGATAAAGTAAAGTGGCTTTCCCTCGTTCTGAAAAATCATCAGTCGTGTGTGTTCAAGGTAGCGGTCAACAATACTTTTTATTTCAATATTCCCTTTCAGTTCAGAACTGTCGGGAAGCAAAGTGCAACTGCTGCGAAGTATCATTCTTATTTTAACTCCGGCCTTAGCTGCCTTCTGTAACAGTTCAACCATAGTGCGGTCGGCCAGGTTGTTCAGTTTAATACTTATGCCCGCTTCTTTCCCTGCTTTTGCAAAAGCAATTTCGTTTTCAATTAATTTTTCAAACCGCTTGCGCATCTGCATTGGCGCTACAAGCGAATGTTTAAAGCTTGTTGCTTTATAGTTGTTCTCAAGAAACGAAAACAGCTCTTCAATTTCAGTAGTTATGTTTTTATCAGAAGTAAACAATGCATGGTCTGCATATAACCGAGAAGTGTTTTCGTTGTAGTTGCCCGTGCTGATGTTGGCGTATAAAACTTTCTTGCCTTTCTCTTTGCGGGTGATGAGGCACATTTTGCTGTGCACCTTTAATCCTTGCACTCCGAGAATAACATGAGCACCTTCTTCTTTGAGCCTGTCGCTCCATCTAATATTTGCTTCTTCATCAAAGCGCGCCTGCAACTCCATTACAACTGTAACAGCTTTCCCGTTCTTCACTGCATTGATTAATGCATTTACCACTTTCGATTTGCTCGCCAGACGATACATGGTGATTTTAATAGAAGAAACTTTCGGATCAATAGCTGCTTCGCGAAGCATATCAATAAAATGTTCGAAGCTTTGATAAGGATAATGAACAAGAATATCTTTCTGTTTGATAACATCAAATAAACTTTTTCCTTTTTCAAAATCGGGCTGTAACAGTAAGTGTTCCGGTTTGTAAACAAGATGCGATTTTCCAAGAACAGGAAATTGCATGAAGTCTTTAAAGTTATGGTATCGCTGCCCGGGAATAATATTATCGTCACCAATACGAAGGTGAACACGGCGAAGCAGGTAGTGTAACAGTTCAACATCAATGTCCTGATCGAAACTGAAACGAACTGGCTTTCCCTTTTTTCGTTGCTTGATTCCTTTCGATACTTTTTCCATTAAACTCTCGCTGATGTTTTCTTCAATTTCTATTTCCGCATCGCGCGTTATCTTAATGGTGAAAGCAGAGAATGTATCGTAAGGCAGTATGCTGAAAATCTCTTTCAAGCCGAAACGAATAATATCGTCGAGGAGAATGATGTATTTCTTTCCATCCTTTTCAGGCAGCACCAGAAACCGCGAAACAATTTCGCTTGGTACTTCAATGAGGGCGTATCTCGGTTTGTGTTTTTTTGCCGAGTCGGAGAGGAGCACCGCGAGATAAATACTTCGGTCCTTTAAATACGGAAACTCAGGCAGCGCATCAATCATAATCGGAACAAGGGCAGCCCGCACTTCCGATCGGAAATAAAATTTTACATAATCTTCCTGTTCAAGCGTTAATTGTTTTTCGTTGATAAGAAAAATATTTTCTTTTTCTAACTCCTGTAACAGTTTCTTATAGGTCGCTTCGAATTTCGATTGCTGTATTATTACTGTTGCATATACATCGTCAATGATTTTGCGAGGGTTTTCGCCAAGAATTTTCTTTGCTTTTTTTCCAAGTGTTTCCATGCGACTGAGAGTTGCAACACGCACACGAAAAAACTCATCAAGGTTATTACTAAAAATTCCCAGAAAACGCATCCGCTCAATCAACGGAACATTTTCGTCCATTGCTTCCTGCAACACTCTTTCGTTAAACGAAAGCCAACTTAGTTCTCTATTCAGATATTTCACAAATCAGTTTTAATAATTGATGCTAATTTAACAGGAGGGCTTGTCTAAAAAAGAAATTAACCGGCTTTTACGAAAATTTAACATTGCAATCAGGCGCTATAATATCACATAAACAACAAGAGGCCGCACAAGTGCGACCTCTCATTGGGTGTTTTAATTAAAATTATTTATTCTATCACCAACTGGCGACGAACAGATTGGTTGTTCGCATCAGTCAACTGAAGAATGTAAGTTCCTTTACTGAAATTTGAAAGATCAAGCTGATTTACCTGTTTGTTGTTACTGAAAACTTTTCTTCCCAATACATCAAGCACTTCAATGCTGTTGTAGTTGAAATTAGTTTGCACAGTAAACATTCCTTCAGATGGATTAGGATAAACCTCAACACCAATGTTATTGTCAACAGTAGAAATTCCGGTTGTTACATGAGCAGTAACAGTGGTTCTGTCGCTGATGCATGTAACAGTTGGTTTTTCAAAGTGCATGTCGTAGAAATAATAGTAGTAACCATTTCCTTGATTATTTCCTGTTAATGTTACAAAACCGGGCAACACATAAGGATAATTTCCAGCACCCCCGGTATTGCTTCTTTGGAACCGAGGAGCGTTAAATCCAAAACTTAAATTGTTAATAGCTGCATCTGTAGTCAATGAATAACCGGTTCCGATTGGAACATTAAAATTCAATGTAATTACAGCAGAATCAATCGGCACATTAACACTTAAACTGTCAACGATGTTTCCTGTATTATCCAATAAAACAATTCTGCGAATACCTGCCATGTCGGTTAAAACTTTTACAGTTTTCAAAATACAAGTTGAGTCAGCATCAAAATCCATTGATGCATTTGTAGTGTTACCACTACTGTAAAGCTGAGTTCCTGAATGATAAATATCACCTATTGCACCTGCTCCACCACCTGTTGTAAGGTGATCTTCTGCATAGTAACTTGTTGTTGAAGTAAGATTAGGGGTGGTGTAAGTATTACCTGCACCAAGTTCAGTTCCTGCAACCATCATATCAAACCAGTGAACATCAGTTCCTGTTGCCTGCAATGAAGCTGTATTGTTTGGCGATATGAAATCATCAGTTCCAGTCGGTACTGTAACAGTTGTTACCATAACATCAATAGCATTTGAGTTCCATGCCTGACAAGCGCCCTGAATAGAAACTGAATAAGAACCTGTTGATGTAACATCAATACTTTGTGTTGTTGCACCATTCGACCAGCTATAAGAAGCAGCAGGCGTAGAAGTAAGAATGACAGTTCCGCCATTGCAGAAAGATAAATTTCCGGCAGATGTTACAGTTGGTGTTTCGTCAGGATTAGTTGTAACATTTAAAGAAGCAGGATAAACAGTACAACTTCCATTAGAAAGTTGTACACTGTAATTACCTGTAGCTGTTACATCAATACTTTCTGTTGTTGCACCTGTTGACCACAGATAAGAATATCCGGTAGGAGCGTTAAGAGTGAGTGACTGACCAGGACATAAAACAGGCTGACCATTAGAGGTGATTGCACCGGATTGAACTGTGCAACCTGTTTCAACATTCGTAATAAACTGATCAACAGCAATGTTGTAAAGTTTATTTGTAATGCCAGAAGGGTAACGAATGATTGCAGAGTCAACAGTTGTGTTTGTTCCTAATCCGAAGTGTAAGTTGAAAGAGTTTTCTGTTCCGTAACTCTCACCTGCTCGAACTTCTCTCACTTGAATTCCAAGCGGAGAATATAATTTGATGTTAGCTCCAACTGCTCCTTTATTACTTACAGTACCCTCAAGATTAAAAGTTAACCAGTGATATGCATTTCCGTTGTTAAGAAATATTTCGTCATCAGTTGTTCCAGGGTTAACATAAATGGAATTGTAACACGCATAAACATCAATGGCTCCATCGTGATTCAAATCACCGGTAGCAAATGAACCAAGGTTACCAGGAAGCACAGTGTTATCAAATTTCGTGAAAGTCATATTGCCATTGTTATGGAAAAATATTTCCCGACTACCAGTAAGTATGATATCCTCAAAACCATCGTTGTCAAAATCTTCTATTTGTGATTCAATCTGAAATAATGTGCCGATATCAAAACCTGAAGCAGCAGTGATATTTGTAAAGTGACCTGTTCCGTCATTCTCCCACAATTCTGAAATTTCTGTGTAACTTGTTCTTAGCATATCGAAATCACCATCATTATCAAAGTCGCCAAAATTTGTTGTCCATGTTTCAGCGTTATGATCAGGAGCGATAAAATCAAGTAAAACAGAATCCTGATCGTTAATGTTTATGTCATCGTAATCAGAAGTAAAGTGATAACTGCCATCGTTAATATGTAATACATCATGCCTTCTCATATCAACAGCTGAAACCTGACGACACTTTGAAACATAAAAATCAAGGTCGCCATCCAAATCATAATCAGACCAGGTAGTTCCATAATTTCCTGAATCATCATTACCTGTTGCATTTACATTAGCACCAGTACCGGAAGTGTTCGTATTGAAAATTTTTGCAATCATTGTAGTTGAAGCAACAGTAGAAAGATTGCTTAGAGTATAGGTTCCAACACCGCCGGTTCCTGTTCCAAACGCAGCTATTTTAGTGTTTGAGTAAACGCCAGTTCCTGATAAATAAAAACCTAATGGAATTGTTCCGTTGGTCATGGCTGTAACAGTTAAGGTATTACCTGTAATGCTTCCTGTAAATTCAACAGGTGCTGGGAAATTCCCGGTCCCGTCGTTGAGCCAAATTTTTGATTCTCCAACATCGTGACAACCATAAATATCTAACCAACCATCATTATTGAAATCTCCGAGTGTAACATTCTGTAAAAAAATACTTGTTAATGGTAAACTGATAGCAGCACCCATTGCTCCACTAGCATTACACATAAAAATTTTAACCGAACCATTACCTGCCACAATATCCAGGTAACCATTCTGGTCGAAATCACCTGCGGCCATTCCCCACGCCCATCCACTTCCACCACCGAAATCACCAATATGAATAGCAGTGTAATTTCCGTCAGTATTTTGTTTTTCAACATAACAATCATGCGCCTGATCGAGAACAATAATATCGTCAAGACCATCGCTGTTCCAGTCAGCAACTGTTACAGTACAACCGCTGTGGTAATGCGAGTTTGGCATTAGGGCAGCATTCGAAGCAGTGAAATTAAATTGGGCAAACGATAACACAGGGGAAATCAGAAGCGCAACAGAAAGAGCAATTTTGGAAATTGATTTTTGCATGTAAAAAGATTTATTGGTTTAGTGATTTTATTTTTTGGATTCGGTTTGAAAAGTAAACAAAATTTTTAGATGGTATCAATTTTTTTAAAGTCTTGCAATTTTAAATATATGTGGTCCTGATTCGTCAATAACTTTTATAAAATAAATTCCAGCCTCTGCTGGGAGTTTTACTTCAGAAATAAAATTCGTATTCAGTTTACTTACTCTGTTAATCAACTTTCCATCATAAGAATAAATTTCATAAGATGCAACTCCTTTTCCTTTTATGTTTATCAATCCATCATTTGTTGGAGAAGGATAAACTGTAGTTTTGATTGAAGACAAAGGGGAAGAAATTGTAGATGGCAATTCAATATTGAGCAATTCACCGCTCGCACAAAGCACAGGATTTTTATCAGCGGCCTGATACATATTTTTAAAAGTATCAATGAGTGGGGTGTTGTAAGAAAACATTTCAGACAGCCATCCCGGTGGAACTGATTGATAAAAAATTTTCGCATACACATTCACTATTCCTGAATAACCATTTGATGGAATATGAAAATGAATAATATCTTTTCCGTTACCCTCAATGCCGGAAGAATTTTTGTTAAAGTCAGGATCCGCTAAAGCGAGGTTGTCAATTTTTGTAGTGTCATAAGTATAATGTGTTGTTGTAAATCCATTCGGAACAAGCCGGTTGTCTTTCAGGATATCAGCAGCGCGTTCAAGCACTGTGGTTTTATTATTATTTACATCACCCATCACCATTTCATAAATCTGTGTTTGCGCCTGCATCTTTATAATGTTATGATGCGGTTCATAGGGAGCACCAATATTATTTACTTCATAATTGCTTCCGAAAATTCCGGACCGGAAAAGTGTATCACCGTTATCTTTTAAAACAATAAACTGAACAACAGCCCGACGCGATGGATAACCGGATGGAAATTTATGCCCGGTTTTATCGGTGAGTGTTACACTGAAATAAGAAGTATCTGAATTTAAACTATCCTGATTTAGGGCAAGTGTAACAGATTGCTGCATAAGATTATTTCCTGTGTAAAGAATAGTTGAATCGAAATACGAATCTGGAATATTAATACCTAGCGAAGATTTATTGGCCTTAATCAACTTCAACATAAACTCATTTGCCCCTGCAAACTGATGAAGATTAAAAGGCGAGCGACCTTGCAATGAAAGAATCTGGTTCGCAATTACAACCTGATCTTCCAACTGAGGCATGTGGCAAGTTTGACAATAAATTTGCTGCGATGGAAAACTTGAATTCAAATACTCGTGATAAGTTGCCTGCTCAACAAAAGTTCCTCCGGTAAGATTACCGCTCAGGTCAGCCGTATGAATAATCAAAGTATGACAAGCTGAACAAACAGGTGATTTCGACATGTGATCGCTGTAAGTGGGAGTGAAGCCAGCATACAATTGCATTGGACCAGCAAGAGGATTTATAAAAGGCCCAAAAATTTTTCGTGTAGTATCGTAAGGAATATCCCCCGAAAATCTTGAACCCAAACCATTTGTTCCTATCGTGTGACATGATGTGCATGAAACTCCTTCAAGCCCAAGTGTATCAGCAAATAAATCATTGAGAGTGTATGACGAAGCACCGTGATATAATGCAGTAAAGGCACCCATTGGTGCATGACAGTCTAAACATTTACTTTGTAATGCATTTGCATGACCGGGATCAACAGTTATTTCGTGGCTGACTTTTGCATGAAAGAATGGATCTCTTCCTGCAAGAGCCATCATTGATGTTCGCCAGTCGTCATACACATTTACATCGTTCCCGTTTGCATCAAGATTGGAAAGGTGAGTTGAATCGTAACCATGACAATCGTTACATAAAATTGCTCCGATAAAATATTCGCCTGAGTCAATTGGGTTTCTGTTATGTGTAAATTCTAAGTGTTCATATGGTGAATTCTGATTGGCATTTAAAAAAGAAGCCGCTGCAATTAATATAACGACCGAGCAAAGTATAAATGTGTGTTTAGATTTGATCATCAGGTAAAGTCTTACTTCAAATGTAATTGCAAAATCAATTCGATATAAAAATTCTCAGATTAATTTTTAAAACAAAAAAGGCATAGGTAACGATGCCATTATGTGAGGTAGCTTTCTTCTTAATTTTTAATAAATTTCTGTGAAGTAATAACGCGATATTTATCTGAAACGCGAATTATAAAAATTCGATTATCCAAAATATTTTCATTTTGTTTTTTTTATTTTAGTAAATAAAAATCTTCAATGCAGTTAATGTATGCTTTTTTTTAATGAAGGGTTTGTGAATTCGTTCAGGTTTTAAATCAGCAATTCTTTTTGCTTCAATCAGTCGTTCTATCTTTACCGCGTAAATGAAAATTTTCACTATAAAAGAATTTCCGGGTATCAATTTCTCTAAAGAGGAAAATGAAATTATTATTAAAGTAGCCCGTGCAGCTCAGGAGTTAAAAGTGTCCGCATTTTTAATTGGCGGTTATGTGCGCGATAAAATTTTATCTCGCAATTGTAAGGACATGGATTTTATGTGCGTTGGAAATGGAATTGAATTCGCTGAGCAGACAGCAACTTATTTTAAATCGAAACCTGCTGTAAATGTTTTTAAACATTTTGGCACTGCACAGTTTCGATTTCAGGATATTGATGTGGAATTTGTTGGTGCACGAAAAGAATCGTATTCTGAGAACTCACGCAATCCCGCTGTAGAATCAGGAACACTGGAAGATGATTTATCTCGACGGGATTTTACGATTAACACACTTGCCTTTGAATTATTGAATGAAGAAGAAGGAAGATTGGTGGATAGATTTTCGGGATTGAAAGATTTGGCGGCAGGAATTATTAAAACTCCTCTTGACCCGAATATAACTTTCAGCGACGACCCGCTCCGAATGATGCGCGCAATTCGTTTCGCTTCACAATTGCAATTCCAGATTGAAGAAAAAACATTGCAGGCGATATGCGATAATCGTGAGCGGATAAAAATTATTACTGCCGAGCGAATCACCGATGAGTTCAATAAAATTCTGTTATCGCTAAAGCCATCTGTTGGTTTAGACCTGCTTTATAAAACCGGACTGTTACAGATCATCTTTCCTGAGTTTGTTGCGCTTGCCGGTACCGAAATGAAGGAAGGAAAAGGACACAAGGATAATTTTTATCACACATTGCAAGTGCTCGATAATGTTTGTGCGAAGAGCGATAACCTGTGGTTGCGTTGGGCAGCAGTGTTACATGACATTGCAAAACCTGTTACCAAAAGATTTGAAGCGGGAACCGGTTGGACTTTTCATGGACACGATGCCGTTGGCGCTCGAATGGTTTCAAAACTTTTTCGTCGTTTTAAACTTCCGCAAAATGAGAAGATGAAATTTGTCGAGAAGCTTGTGCTGTTACACCTGCGCCCGATTAGTTTATCGAAAGAGCAGGTGACTGATGCAGCTATTCGGCGATTGATGTTTGATGCAGGAGAAGATATTGACGATTTAATGAAACTATGCGAAGCTGACATCACCAGTAAGAATGAAAAAAAAGTAATCCGCTTTTTACGCAACTTTCAAATGGTGCGCATAAAAATGAAAGAAGTTGAAGAGAAAGACCATATCCGCAATTTTCAACCGCCTATTGATGGCGCTATAATTATGGAAGTGTTTGACCTGAAACCCGGCAGAGAGGTGGGCGAAATAAAGGATGCGATTCGTGAAGCAATATTGGATGGCAAACTCTCAAACAAATTTGACGAAGCATATCAATTCATGATTGAAGAAGCAAAGAAGTTTAGGTTGACCCCGAAGAAGATTTAGGGATTGAATGATTGTTTACTGAAAATTATTTTTGAGTTACATTGTGTCATCAACAATCAAAACATGAAAAAAATATTCCTCTTCTCATTACTGATAGTGATTGGATGTAAAAGTTTTTGTCAGTCAGCAGAAAATCAGAAAACCATTTTCATTAATGATGTTCGCAAAAAAGGATTGATGCCATACGATACTATTACAAAAGGATATTTAACTGGTGATGTTGCAATCATCTGGGGCAGACAACTTGATTTCAATAAAACCGACCCTAAGAACGAAAGGGATACTATTGATTCGTATCAGATTTGTTTTTACAAACCCGATTTAAATAATCATTTGAAAAAATACAGAATGGGATGGACACAGAAGGAAGTTGCTTATGATCGAGCTACTTATTTCTGGAGTTCCGATACTACAGTAGTTATTACCTTAATTCAAAACGACCCTGAAATAAAGCGAACTATAACACTTGTTCAGTTTCCACATCAGCCAACATGGTCAGCAGGAATTCTTAAGGATGACGAATTAAAAAAAGAGGAAGAAGAAAAAAAATAAGTAATTATTCCGTCATCCGATTTTTTTTCCAATTAGAAAAATTATTTGAACTTCTTTTAAGTAGCGTTGAAGATTTGGCTGTAACAGTCTTGTCGTTTGAGAGAGATGCGGCAAATAATACTGCTATTATTTTTTCGTCATTACTGTAAGAATCAAGTTCAACATCAGCCGTAAAATTTTTTGCAATGAATGAAGTATCAAAATTTCCACTCAAAAAATCGGGATGATTAATTACCCACTTGCCGAACGAAAGGGTAGTGCTTACTCCAGAAATTTTATATTCATCAATCGCCCGCGTCAATCTTTGAATGGCTTCGTTTCTATTGCTTCCGTAAGCAATCAATTTCGCAATCATCGGGTCGTAGTAAATCGGGATCTCTTGTCCTTCCTCCATTCCATCATCCACACGAACACCTGCACCCTGCGGTCGAATATATCGTTCGAGTTTTCCGATGTCAGGTAAAAAATTATTCATCGGGTCTTCAGCGCATACGCGCAGCTCAATAGCGTGACAATGAATTTTTAAATCACTTTGAGTGAACGAAAGTTTTTCGCCCCGAGCAACTTTAATCTGTTCCTTCACTAAATCAATTCCTGTGATAAGCTCTGTTACAGGATGCTCCACCTGCAAACGCGTATTCATTTCTAAAAAATAATAATTCAGTTTATCATCAACTAAAAATTCAACGGTACCTGCATTATAATAACCGCATGCTTTCGCAGCAGCTACTGCACTATTTCCCATTTGCTCGCGTAACTCAGCAGTGAGAATAGAACTTGGAGCTTCTTCCACTAACTTCTGATGACGGCGCTGCACACTGCATTCTCGTTCGAACAAGTAAACAACATTGCCATGTGTGTCTCCAAGAATTTGTATTTCAATGTGTCGTGGTGAGGAAACATATTTTTCAATGAACACGGCACCATCACCAAACGAACTCACCGCTTCGCCAATCGCCATTTTCATTTGCTCTTCTAATTCCGATTCTTTATTCACTACACGCATTCCTTTTCCACCACCGCCTGCACTAGCTTTAATAAGGATCGGGAAACCAATTTTTTTTGCGATAGCAATTGCTTCATCTTTATCTGTAACAGCCCCTTCAGTGCCGGGCACCATTGGTATATTATATTTCTTCGCAGTTTCTTTTGCAGCAAGTTTGCTGCCCATCATTCGCATCGAATCTGCTGATGGTCCAATGAAAATGAGTCCTGCATTTTTTACTTCATCAGCAAAATTTGCATTCTCACTCAGGAAACCATAACCAGGATGAATGGCTTCTGCGCCGGTTTTCTTTGCTGCTTCAATAATTTTTTCGCCACGCAAATAAGATTGATTGGAAGGAGAGGCGCCGATGTAAACTGCTTCATCAGCATAACGAACATGCAACGCATTTCTATCGGCATCAGAATAAACAGCAACAGTTTTTATTCCCATTTCTTTTGCGCTGCGCATTACACGCAGTGCAATTTCTCCGCGATTGGCTATAAGGATTTTTTTCATTGAAGTAGTTAGGGTGGCGAAATATAGATTGATTTTATAATTCTAAATGTGAAAACAAATCAGTTGATGTAACACCTGTTCATTAAAAAAATAAAATTTTCTGTTACAGTTTAAATATTTCTGTTTACATTTAGCACATAAACTTTTTAAACATGAATACAAAACAAATGTTCCGTCAGGTTTGCTCCGAAAAAAACTGGATGCAGATTAAGCCATCTCTTCGTACACAACATCGTATGAGTCGTTCGCGCTTTAAAAGTGGTAAAGACATTTCTGAAGAAAAGATGGCTGCCATTTTAAAGAAGTTAGGATACAAAATGGACGACAAAGGAAAGTGGGCTAAGAAAAAATAAAATAGAATATTTAAAAATTTGCTCCGGTTAGAAACTAAAAATTTTAACCGGAGTTTTTTTTTGCCTAAAATTTTACAGGAAGATTATATCGAACCAATACTGGTTTACCACTTTGCTTTCCGGGATTCCATGCAGGCATATTGCGTACAACTCTTAAAGCTTCAGCATCGCAGGCAGCACCAATTCCTTTTTTTACATAGGGAAAAAGAATAGTTCCTTTTGTACTTACAATAAAATTCACAATCACAGTTCCATGTTCTTTTGCTGTAACTGGATACTTAATATTTGATTGTAAGTATGCAAGCAATTTATCTATGCCCCCTTTGTATTCGGGCATTTGTTCGACCATCATCATTGCGCCTGAATTGTTCGACATTGTTTTGTCGTCCTGTTTCACTGCAAAAATTTTATGATACTCGGCTTTTTTTAGAGTATCATTTTCAACAACCATAGTGCCGTGACATTTACTATCCAATAATTTAAAGGCTGCTGTATCACCCAAAGCAAGTAATGCGCTCCAATCCTTACACGCATTCGATTCGTCTTTCATTTGCCATTGCGAAACACCACGATTAAAATAAGCGGAAGTATTGCCCGCATCTTTTTTTATTTCAGTATTATAGTACTGAGTTGCCTCCATAAATTTTGAATCTTTAATCAAACTCATTCCTTGATCATTCGGTCCTGATAAAATATCGTCATTCATAATATCATTAATAACGGAATCTGTTTTTGAAATTTTCTGAGAATAAGTTTTACTGCTGTAGAAAATGGCTAGTAAGAAAATAAAACTAAGTGTTACAATACTGTTTGAAGAAAATAATTTCATGTGTTTGATTTTAAAAAGCGAAAAATAATAATTGTTCGGTGCAATGTTCAGCATTTCTTGGTTGAATAGATTTATGAATCCTGAATTTGTTTTGATGAATTACTTTTGAATAAAAAATTATGGAAACAAATAAAGCAACTCAATTTCTTACGAATAAGATTATTCAGAATTACTGCGTAACAATGGCAATGCTCGATGATTATGCAAGGCAAACTGCTGAGCACACCCGCGAACATCCTGAGAGTATTAAGAAACGAATTATACTTTCCGGCGAAAAAATTAGAATAAAACTGCTCGAAGAACTTGCTGCTTTGCAACCATAATCTTTAATGGTTATTTATTTTGACTCCGTAATATTATTAACCCAGAATTTTTAAAATGTAGGATGTTTTTCCGATTGTTATTTTACTTTCAATTGAGTTCTTATTTTGATATAGAATTGATGACGAATATCAGTTGAAAAATAGTTAGGAGAATAGGAGGAAATTATTTCTTCCTTAATTATATGACGAAGTAAGAAATATTGAATTCAAAATTGAATTTTAATTTTTTACTCATTTACATTTACATCGAAATAAAATTCACCTCCGAAAAGACAAAGCCATGGGATCGAAAATAAAATCACTTAGCAAGGAAATTGCAATGACAATTCTCATAGCAATTATGGTTTCTGTTTTTGCTATTGAATCAAAGGCGCAATGTGTTTTGGTTGGGAACATTAGCATTGATACAACACTTGCTTCAAGCGGAATTGTGGTATTGAATGGTTCTGCATCAAATGGTACTCCGCCTTACAATTATTATTGGTATATACCAAATGGAAATCCATCTTCATCAAATACTCAAATTACAACCGTTCAATATAATTATCCAAGTATAAATCTTGTTTGCCTTACTGTAACAGATGCAAATGGATGTTACGATTCGTTATGTACCTCATTTACAATTGGGGGCAATATTTCCTGCTCAGGTTTCGGATTCGGAATTACTGAAACACAGACTTCACAAAACACCTGGAATTTTTCTGCTCCGGCGGGTGGCGGTGTTCAACCATACACTTACGCATGGACTGTGAATGGAGGAGTTTCAACTTGCGGTTATAATCAAATGATGTGTTGCGCTTCGTTTCCTTCAGCTGGAACATATACAGTTTGCTGTACCGTAACAGATGCGGTCGGGTGCAGTGTTTATAACTGTCACACTGTAGTTGTTGGAAACGCAGGGAGTTGCATTGCAAATTTCTATGACTATTCTGTTGGCGATTCAGTTTATTTTACCAATTGGTCAACTGCTTCCGGCACTGCTCAATACACTTGGGACTTTGGTGATGGAACATCTTCAAATCAATGGACTTCATTTGGTCATCATTATCCTGTTTCAGGAAATTATACCGTGTGCCTTTATCTCAGTGATACATTTAATAATTGTGCCGATACATTTTGTCAGTCAGTTTATAGCTGTGGATTGAATGCCGATTTTACTTATACGCTAAATGGAAATGTGGTGAGTTTTCAAAATATCTCTACCGGACCTTACAATTCTTTGCAATGGTATTATTACGGCTCACCTATTTCAACAAACCCGAATCTGGTTTATTATTTCCCTGTATCGGGAACTTATCCTGTTTCACTTTATGTGACAGATTCCAGCGGTTATTGTTTTGACAGTGTTACACAATGGATTCAGATTAATACTCCGATTAATGATACTCTTTCAGGTCATGTATTTAACGATGTAAATGGAAATGGAATACAGGATGCAGGTGAATCACCTTTATCCAACGAAGCAATTTCAATCAGTGGAGTTTGGGTTTATACTGATACAAATGGTGATTGGATTCTTTATGTTGCTGATGGAACATGGACTGCAACTTTAAATGTGATAAGTCAATGGACTCAAACTTTTCCTATAAGCCCAAGTTTTTATACTGTAACAGTTTCAAGTGGAATGAATTTAACGGGTCTTGATTTTGGTTTGCAAAGCAACCTTGTTACTGTTTGCGGCTTCGTATATAATGATGCGAATAATAATGGAGTGATGGATGCGGGCGAAACAGTGTATGGCAATCAATGGGTAAACATTGGAAATTACTGGGCAACTACTAACGCAAATGGATATTACTCTCAAACTGTTCCTGCGGGAATTTATACTGTTGGTATATATTCTTATCCGAACGGAGGAACAATTACACAGCCTTTGTCCGGTTCTTATTCTGTCGCCGCTACCACCATTGGACAGGTTTATTGCGGAAATAATTTTGGATTCTACAGCTCGCCAAATCAAAACCTGATTGTTTATTTATCGCCTTACACGACTGTCGCGCCTGGTTTCCCCGCCTGGTATGATGTGTCGTATTATAATGCGGGAACAGTGCCTGTGAATGCAACTGTTATTCTGAATTACGATCCGCAACTTGATTACGCGACATCTACATACCCGACTCCTGACAATATTGATTTGACAAATCATATTCTTACCTGGAATGTTGGAGTGGTAAATCCGGGTGGTTACGGATGGATGTGGGTTGATTTTACTTGTCCTGCAAGTGTAACATTAGGATCAAATATTTTTAACACCGCTATCATTCAGCCAATCGCCGGCGATAACTATCCTTTAAATAATATTGATACTTCTCATCAAGTTGTTCAGGCAAGTTGGGACCCGAATGAAAAAGAAGTTTCGCCGCATGGTGTTGGTGTGCAGGGATTAATTCATGCAAACACAAAACTGAATTACACTATTCACTTCCAGAATACAGGAACTGCACCTGCAGTAAATGTTGAAGTTGTCGATACACTTTCACCTTTACTCGATTGGGAAAGTTTGACTATTCTTTCTCATTCTCATCCAATGGTCGCTTCGTTTGATCAGAACACCGGCGTATTGCGATGCTACTTTAACAACATCATGTTGCCTGATAGTGGTTCCGACAATATCGGTAGCATGGGCAATGTTGAGTTCAGTATTAATCCAGTAACAGGAATAGCTGATGGAGCAGTCATAAATAATTTTGGAGACATTTATTTCGATTTTAATGCGCCTGTTCGAACCGCAACAACTGTAAACACAATTGATTACAACTTATCTGTTTCAGATAATAAAATTGAAAACACAATTCGACTTTATCCGAATCCCGCCTCTGAAACAGCATACCTAAGTGTAACAGGAAATGAGTCAGGAAAATATGAAGTAAGTATTACCAATTTACTCGGACAAGAAGTTAAATCGGTTTCCGGTAAATTCAATCAGATGATGCTTATTGATTTAAGTAAAATGGAGAAGGGAATTTATTTCCTTAACATTATAAGCGATAACGAAACTGTAACAGTTCAAAAATTAATAGTTCGATAAGTGGTTTAATTGGTTCCTTGGTTTAAGGAAGACCCTGCTGACTTAATTGTTTGTGGGGTTTTCTTTTTAATTTCCTTCTACAGTTTTCACAACCATCTGAATGGTTTGTCGTGTCTTCTGTTCCAATAATATTTTTCTGTTGGAAGTTTGTCGTCGCACGACTTCGTCGTTGTAATGACGAATGGTCAGTAATTCCAACCCGTCGTTTGTAAGCACTTTGTATTTTTTTGATAACTCTTCGATGAATGGATTAATTCGCTCCGGAACATGATCGGCGCAAAACGAAAAACTGATCGCCGCGTTTTGCATCATGTTAAAATGAATCCGATGCTTCACCATCAAACTGAAAACGCTTTCCAGATTTTCTTCATCCATAAATGAAAAATCTTTGGGCGAAACGGAAACCAGAATCTGTTCAGGTTTTAAAACCAAAACTGGAATTAAATTTTCAACTGTAACAGTTTCGTTAATAACAGTTCCTTTTAACTCAGGAGATAAAAATGATTTTACAAAAAGTGGAATATTTTTGTTCTGTAATGGTTTCATGGTTTTTGGGTGAATAACCGTAGCACCATAAAACGACATTTCAATTGCTTCTTTATAAGATAACTCTTCAATTTTTTTTGTGTCGGCGAAATATCTCGGATCTGAATTTAAAACTCCGGGCACATCTTTCCAGATTGTAACACTTTCAGCAGCGAGGCAATAGGCGAGGACTGAAGCCGAGTAATCAGACCCTTCGCGACCAAGAGTTGTGGTGAAATTTTCAGTGGTCCCCCCAATGAATCCCTGAGTAAGCACCCATCCGTTTTTTAATAGCGTTGGAATTATTTCGTTGATATTTATTTCTGTTACACTCCAATCTATTTTTCCTTCACGATAAGTGTTATCTGTTCTAATAAAATCCCTTGCATCCTTCCACTGAATATTTATTCCAGTTTCATTCAGAAATGCCGAGAGCATTTTTGTACTGGCCATTTCGCCAATAGAAACAATCTGATCATAAACAAAATCATACGAAGCAGATGGTTCATCTTCCAATATCCATTCTATTTCAATAAATGTGTTGTTGAGCAAATCAAAAGCAGAATGATTTTCGGGAAGGAGGGAAGCAAGAATTTCAAAATGATGAGTACGAAGTTTTGCAAGTAAACCAAAAGCTTCTCCTGTTTTTTTGAAGTAAGCATTTGTAATTTGTTCAAGCGCATTGGTTGTTTTTCCCAATGCCGAAACAATTAAAACCAAATCATCTTGCTTATATAAATCCAGAATCCGTTTTACATTTCTGAAACCATCTCCATCTTTTATTGATGCGCCACCGAATTTAAAAATCTTCATTGCTGATTTTAATTGAGTGCGAAATTATATTGATAAATCATTTTCAGTTTCTTTCTTTTCATAAAACAAAAACGCTCCTGTTACAGAGCGCTTTGACAACGAAAATATAATAGAAATTATTTAAAATGGAAAAATCCGATTTGACTTTTACTTGGCAGTGTGCAATAAAAAAACATTGAATCATCACTTAGTTGCTGGCAGTAACCTGCATCAATCGCAGCCATTTTTCCGTACTCAGTTTTCCAGAGTTTTTGCGAATAGCGTGTTCCATCTGGTGCAACTTTTACTGCAACAACCGAGTAACCTTCTTTACTACTATGTTTTCCCTGCTCTTCTTCTTCACCTAAAGTTTTATCTTCTAATTTTCCGTCTGTTGCATACATTTTTTCTGCATTGGTGCTCTGATTAAAAATGTAATAGAGATTACCATTGGCAATTGCAAGCGCATAAGTTGTAATCGGGTAACTTGATGTTTGTCGTTTAGGAATATCTTTTATCCAATCAATAGTTAAGTCGGGAGAAATATTTACCAGAATTAAATTGTTGTAATGATAAGTTGTGGTTGTTGACATGTGACCTTGCGCATCCGTATATGTATTTGTAACAACATAGCTCTGCTCACCGGTAAGCACAAATCCGCCATCGCTACGGCGAATAATATCATCAACATCGTAGTTTGTTAACTCACCTGTTTTTGCTTCGTGATGGGTGGTCATTAGTCGTGCAAGTAAACCTGAATCAAATTCTTTTGATTTACTTCCAACAATGGCAAGGTTATCCATGTCCACAGCCATCATGTAAACTCCTTTAATACTTGTTGTTCCTTTTGTAGAATAAAAACCGCCGCACATCAATCGTGTTCCGTCAAGCGAAGGAATCATCAAAATGGAGTTGATGAATTTATCACTCACATCTATCTTGAAATCTCTGCTTTTGGTTCCATTTTCTTTATATGCAATGATTCGATAATTATAATTTGCAACTCCGCCTTTAACCTCTTTCACCCCATTGAGATAATTTTTTCCGAGTATGTAAAAATTTCCCTTACGGTCAACATCCCAATCTTCAGTAGCAAATTGTTTTTCGGTGTAAGTAAGTTTAATATCCTTCTGCCATACTTTATTCATGGTGCTATCGTACATCGTAACTTTATATTGTTCGTTCTCGCTTCCTTTCACCAACATATTTCCCATGAAGGCGATATAGGAGTTGTTGTCGGCTGTTACAATGGAGTAATAAATTTTTTGTCCGTCTTCAAGTTGGTTAGTGATTAAAACAGTTGGGTCACCTTTAAGCATTAAAGTGTTCTGGTCAATCTCCTGCTGATACACTGTTGTTTTATCTGCTTTCCAATCAGAATCATAAGCGAAGAGCATAAATTTTCCACCAATGTTCAATACATTTAAAAGCGTAACAGTCATCTTCCCCCACTTCAATGGAACTTCTCCTTCTTTAATTAAGGTCAGATCTTTTCCGAAGTGGTCAATAAAAATTCCACCACCGCTCCATAGCAAATTTTCTTTCACGAAGTAGGTCCCCCCAGATTCATCAGTACCGAGATAGTCAGTTAGTTTTTTCTGTCCTCCTCCGGCAAGCAGGCCACTGATTTCATAAGAAATAAAATCGGTGCTTGTTTGTGCAAATGATGTGACATTAATAAGAATTAGCATCATTAAAAAAAATATTTTCTTCATTTTATTGTTTGTGTTTGAAGTGCAAAATAGTTAGCAGATTCTAAAACCAAAACAGAATTATTTCTGAATATCATTTAATAAAAAAGCCATCACAATTGGTTGCGATGGCTTTTCAATTCCAATTAATAAACCTCGAAATTTTTTACATCTTAAATCTCTTTAAAAGTTTTTACTACTTCATTCACTCGTGCAAGCAATTGTTTAAACTCTTCGTTGTTTTTCCCACGAAGCGAATTTTCTTTTGTTGTTTCACTGTAAAGAATATAACCATCACGATTAATTAATACAGAACCGTTATAAATATTTTCCTTCACTATCATCCATACTTTTTCGCTGACCTTGCTGATTGAAAAAAGATATACAGGTTTGTCTGCTCCCGGATTTGCATATCTGAAGATGACTGTGTTCTCTGTCTTTTCATTTACAATTTTGTTTTGCCACTCAGTCGGAATACTTAATTGAAAGTGCATTTCTTCGCTGGTGAAATTAAATGTGTCAGTTAAATTGTTGGTTTTGTTCTCAGCGTTGACCAATAAAGCAAGCGTTGCCATTAAGGCGATGAATGTTGTTTTCATGTCTTTAAAAATTTAGATTGTTATTAAATTATGAGGGAGAACAGGAGTAAAGCGATAGATGATAGAAAAATGTTACAGTCCTTTTAAAATATACTTTGTTAGAATTTTTTATGATGAACCACATGCAAAAGTTTTGTTTTACTAAAGGCAATATGAGAACATAATTGGAAATTCCACATTCATAAGTGTAAACTCTATTTTGAATCCTTCGTATTAAACATACCTTTGCTACACTAATAAAAAATAAAAAAAATGAGTGACCAATTAAACGAAACCCAATCTCAGGAAAAGAAAACTGATAACAGAACCCTCCTGCTGATTGCAATTATTGTTTTGTTAATAGCCGGTAACATCTATCTGTATTGGAAACTAAACCAAAAACAGGATGTGGTAGAAATGCAGGCACAGAATTTAAACATGGATAGCGTGAAAATTGCTGACCTTGATTTGAAATATAACAGCGCCTTAAATGATATTGAAGGTTTGCGCGGACAAAATTCATCTCTTGATAGTTTATTAAACATTAAAGAGAATGAAATAAAAACTATGAAGGCGGCTCTTGATGCAGCTAAAAAAGCTGGCAAGTTGAAAGATAAAGAATACCTCGCAAAACTTGGCGATCTTCAAAAGTTAGTTGACGATTTGAAAGGACAAATTACTCAGTTAGAAGCAGAGAAAAATATTCTTATTACTCAAAAAGATTCTCTTGGTCATGACCTTGATCAACAGGTTGTAGTGAATACCCAATTAAGTGGTGAGAATAAAGTCTTAAGTAAAAAAGTTCAACTTGGTTCATTGTTGAAGGCACAAAATATTATTGCAACAGGTGTGAAGGGAAAAGGAAAGGGAAAAGAAGTTGCAACCGATAACGCAAAGAAAACAGAAAGAATAAAAATTTGTTTTGATGTTGACGAAAACAAGATTGCTGATCAAGGAAGCAAAACTTTTTTACTTCGGTTGGTAGCACCAAATGGTTCTGTAATAAATGTAGCTAGTATGGGTAGCGGAAAATTTGTAAATGCAGAAACCAATGATGAAATGATTTATACAACTAAGCAAACAATTACCTACAATCAGAAACCACAAAATGTTTGTATCTACTGGGGAGCAACAGGTTCTACTTTCGATAAAGGAAAATATATAGCTGAACTTTATCAGGACGGATACTCAGTCGGTAAAAAAGAATTTATTTTAAAATAACGCCTGTAACTGTACGCGACCGACATTAACAATTTTTGATGAGCCAGTTTTACGGCCATCATAACTAAGCGACAAGTTTAACTTGTCGCTTAGTTTTTTATCCCAGGTCAGATTCCATAACCAATTACTTCCAACCTGTAATCCCTGTAGAATTGCATAGCCGCTCGGACTATCTGCTTTTGCATTGAATGAAATATTAGCGTAAGTAACTTTCGATGTCAGGTTACTTTTTGAAAGCAGATTATATTTTATTTCTAAAGAACCTTTGTGTTGAATTGCTTTTTCATTCGCATCGTTATAGGTGTTGCTTCCTTGTGAAAAGAAATAAGTTGTTGAAATTCTGAAGCGGCGATTTGGTTGAAAAATCAGTTGCGGTTCATAAGAAACCGAAGGAATGATATAATTTCTATCAGTGAAAAATTCGCTTCGGTTTGATTTTTCTGATTGAGAAATTTTTTGAAGCGTGGTGAATTTTTTACTGATGTTCCACCTCAATCGTAAATAGTATTCAAGACTCTCACGACTTTCAAAACCATTCACTAATAAACTTTTCGATTGATTATTCTGATAACCTAAATCAATTCCGTAAAAAGAATTTGCTCTGTTGAAATACAGATAATGATTTTGTGAAGAAGTGATGCTTACCAAAGAAGTATCAACCACATTCAAATCAAATGGATTGAATTGATTACTGAAATCGCTCCGCAAAATCTTTCGATTGATTTGCATGGACGACTGTGTATTGAAACGAGAAACAAATTTTCCGATAGAGCCTTTCTTATTCAGTATCACTTTCGGATTGATAGATAAACTCAATGAAAGTTGAGTGTTGTATGCTTTGATGTAATCGTTTGTTGGTGAAAAAACTTTTATATACTCAGCAAGGTCGGTGAAGGGAGCGATTTCAAATTCATTCAAATCTTTTACACCATTGTTATTGAAATCTCCTGCGTAACTATAAACTCCTTGCCCTGCAGGAACAAGCACATAAGAGAACTCCTGCTTTTGCTCCTGCACGCTTCCAACCCCGTAGACAGTTTGTGCCGTGATGAAACCTTTGCTCACAACGAAACTCCATTCGGTTCTTCCAAGCATTGACTGGTCGGTTTTCTGTGCTGTAACAGTCGTGTCTGTTACATGTAATTCGCGATAGGTCAAATCAAGCGCAATGCGCATTTGCTTTTTCGAATTGTATTCTCCACTTAAAGAACCTGTGTAAGCAGTTGTTGCGTACTGAAAAATATTTTGCATTGGTTTATAATCATCGCGCTCACTTGCAGTTAAAACAAAATGCAATCGCGTGGTATCAGGTGTTTTTAAAAATGCTGTGTATTCATCCCAATGAAAACTTAATGCGCTCAATGAATCATTTATTGAATTTTTTATAGTGTTGAATTCGCGTTGCCATTTTATTCCCGGGGTAACTCCTTTAAAATGTTTGAATGAATAACTGAGTAACAGTAGCGGACGAATAAATTCGGTAATTAAAGTTGAACTCTGTGATTGAAGCAGACTGGAAGTTGAAATAAAATTCCAGCCTTTGAAATTCAGGTTTCCATTTAGAGAATGACGAATACCTGAATAAAATTTTGTTCTCTGAAAGAACGAAAAATTATAAAATACGCTTCCGTTTTTCGGAAGTTTTATTCCTGTTCCTGCTGTTGCAAATTGTTCAACTGTAGCAGAATCGTTATTTGTTAAATTCCAGTCGCGGTCAAATTCAACTGGACGGTAGCGTTCCACAGGAACAAAAGTTTCTCCTGCATATTCGTAAGAAGCATTCGTGTTCAGCAATGGAACATTTTTCTCTTGCTTCTTTAATTTGAAGTCGTTTCCAACTGAAACCTTCGAAGCATAACCCTGATTGTTCTTATCATCAAGAGTAGAAAACAAATTCAAATCTTTATTGCTGAGCGCTCCTTCCCAATTCACAAAACCTGATTTAGAAATTTTCCGATTCACACCGAGTGTGAACATTTGAGTTTTCTGAGGCGCAATGAGTGGAACAAGTGGTTCATAATTTCCCTGTAACAGTCCACCAACGGGAGCAACCCATTTGTAAACTCTTCCATTTGCAGTTGAACTTGCAACTATGTAATACCCTTTGTGTTCACCCACATAAGAAAACTGCAAACTGAAATGCGCGCTATCTGGATTGATTGAGTACACATAAATAATTCCGAAGCTAGTGCTGTCAACTTTCTTGTAAAGAATTCTATCAGCATTCCATGCAATGCTGTCAATACTTTCGAAAAATGCATTTTGCAATGAATCACCTGCATTGAATAAAATTCTCTTTTGTGTTGAATCCAATGATTGCTGTAACGGTTGATTCTTAGCATCCGATTCAGAATAAAAATTGAAAGTGAATTTCCATTTGTCATTCTCAAATTGCTGAGTTCCGGATAAAGTAGAACGGAAATAATTTTTATCGGAATATTCAAACTCCACGCTGATACGCGAATCCTGTGTGATGAGTTTGCGTGGCATAAAAGTTACTTGACCCGAATTGTAATCAATTATGTAGTCAGCACCTTCTCCTCGCTGCATCAATGCACCATCCACAAAAACTTTTTCAGTTCCGGCAAGAATGATGATAAAAGTTTCGCCATTTGCACCCGTGAGTTTATATGGCCCCTGATTTCCTTCCTGCCCATCGAATTGATTTCGAGTGTATTTCCCTTTCGCTGCAGCAGCACTTGCTAAAGTTTTCCCTTTCCATTTATCATTCACTTTATAAATTGATTGAATTGCAGCACCCTGTTGCTTCTTGTAATAGTTCAGAAAATAACTTTCAGGTCGCTTCCAATCAAAATCACCAACAGTTAACGACGATTGTTTTTTACTAAGCTGAATAAACACTTTATCAAACTCCTGTAATTGGGCAGTGTTCCCTTCTGGTTGAATTGGAATATTATTGTCAGTGATTGCTGCATTCAATTGGACATCGCCAGCTAATCGACCACTCATTTGCAGATTGAGCGCGCTATTCACCACTAAATCCTGATTATTGCCGAAAGAAATTCCGCGTGAAAAATTTCCATCATAGTCAACGCTTCCCAAATTGAAAATATCATCTGAAGTTTTTTCAGGAATATAAAAGGGCGCATTCATCAAACTGTCGCGCTTGTTATACTGAAGGAAATCTTTATGAAAAACTGATTTTGATAAATTAAATGGATAAACTCGATACTTCAAGAGCATGGTGTCACACTTTATTTTTGAAAGCAACTGAATTGTATTGTTCGTATAGCTGATAATAAAATCATTGGAAGAAATTTCAGAACCGTTACACAGATTGTTTAAAGAAATACTTCCGGGAACCACGCTCAAAGTGTCAATCACATTCACCGATTGCGGCTTTATAATTTTATGAGAACGGAATTCATAAAGGGTTTGTGCTGATGAGAAGTGAAAGGTGAAAAGTGAAAGGTGAAATAATAAATACAGCGGCGAAATAATTCGCTTATTGAATATTTTATAAAATTGTTTTTGAAATTTCATGAATGAATCGAATCAAAAATAAATGTATTGAAAAGTTAAACGGCTTTCCCGTCAGCGTATTATCAACAAAATTAATTGAAGCAATTATTTTGTTTGTCGTATAATATAATTAACTTTGTCGTATAAATAAAAATTATGGATGCAAAAATCACAATGAGCTTTAACGAATCTGTTATAAAAAAAGCAAAACGATTTGCTGATGATAACAACATTAGCTTATCGCGGCTTACTGAATTTTTATTGAGTAAAGTAACCAATTCAAATTATCAATCGCTTGATGAACTTCCTGTTTCTGATTGGGTAAATATGGTTAGTGAAGGGCAAGTGGTTTACAATCATAAGCCGCGCACTAAAAAGAGTCTTCGAAAGGAATATCATACAAAATTCAAAAAATAGTGAAAGTTTTTTTAGATGCGAATATATTGGTTGCGGTTGCCTGTAATGAATATCCATTGTTTACTAATTGTTCCCGGCTTCTGAGTTTGTGCGATGATTCGCGTTTTGAAGTTTATACTTCGCCGTTGTGTTTAGCAATCACTTATTACTTTGCCGAAAAGAAAAATGGAAATGATTTGGCGAGAAAAAAACTTCTATTGCTCTCTGAAAAGCTGAAGATTACAACTGTTGATTCTATTGCGGTTAAAAAAGTAAATGCAAATAAAGCCATTCACGATTTTGAAGATGGGCTTGAATATTATTCTGCTGTTCAGTCAAAAAATAAATGTATTGTAACAGAAGACAAAGACGACTATTATTTTTCTGATATTGAAATTCTGAATGCCGAAGAGTTTTTGATGAAGTATGCAGTTAAAAAGAAGTAGCAGTTTCTTTCTTCATTTAAGGAGATAAATATTTTAATCTTGCAATGCTTCTATGTCGAAAAAGAAACCATCCGAAATTATTATTCCTGAAATAAAGTTGAAAGAAAACAATTCATTCTTCAACCTTGAAAGTTATTTTCTGCAATGTTTAATTATTTTGATTGTTGCTTTCATCTTTTATGGTAATACTTTATTGAATGGTTTTGCACTCGACGATGGATTGGTTTGGACAGATAATAAATTTGTTAAAAACGGCTTCGCCGGAATTTTCGACATTCTTTTTCATGATTCATTCTATGGCACAATAGGAAACAACTACAATCTTGAAGGAGGAAGATGGCGACCGCTTTCGTTAATCACATTCGCAATAGAAAATCAGTTGTGGGGACAAACACCTTGGATTTCACATCTTATTAATTTATTGTTATATGCTGTAACAGGTTTTATATTATTAAAACTAACTCGCAATTCTTTCCTTCGTGAAAAGCCGCTGATTTCTTTTGCTGCTGTATTTCTTTTTATGATTCATCCGGTTCATACTGAAGCAATAACGAACATTAAAAGCCGCGACGAAATTCTATCACTTTTGTTTTTATTGATAACGATGTTGGTTTCTCTTGATGTTGCAAATGGAAAAAGAAGACCAATTGCCATTCTACTCGCTTCTCTTTCGTTTTTTATTGCGCTACTTTCAAAAGAAAACGGAATAATGTTTTTATTTATTCTTCCTGTTACACTTTACTTTTTCACTTCGCTTTCTATTCAGAAAATAATTATTCAATCACTTCCGTACCTTGTTTTAGTTGGAATTTATATTGCGCTAAGAATTAGCATTGTAGGGTTCTCTAATGAAAAGGTGACTGAGTTAATGGATAATCCATACTTGCTTGCAACTACTTCGCAACGATTTGCTACTATATTTTTTGTGTTTCTTATTTATTTAAAGTTGTTGGTCTTTCCTCATCCTCTCACTTATGATTATTCCTTTAATCAAATTCAGTATCACGATTTTGGAAACGGATGGGTGTTGTTCGCAATTTCATTGCATGTTGTTTTGATTGTGTATGCAATAATTAATTTGAGAAAAAAGAATATTCTCGCCTACTGCATTTTATTTTATTTGGCAAGCATGTTTATTGTTTCCAACATTGTGTTTAACATAG
This sequence comes from Chitinophagales bacterium, assembly GCA_038326325.1. GTDB lineage: Bacteria > Bacteroidota > Bacteroidia > Chitinophagales > UBA10324 > UBA10324. The sequence goes on from JBBQJW010000003.1 coordinate 142,636, forward strand.
GAGCTCCATTGGGTGAGCGGTTTTTATATCAATCATCAATTGCTTTTTGTATTGCATTAGTTGTACTGAGTGAAAACATTTTTAGTTCTTTAAGACTAAATCCTTCGTTGCAGAAAAATATTGCAATCAGTTCGTTGGTTTTAATTTCTATTTCTGCAGGCTGGAAAACTGTTACACGCAATGAAGTTTGGCGAACGGGTCCAACTCTTGGAATGACTGATGTATTAACTTCATCCAACTCGGCCAGAGCAAATACTTATGCGGCCGCCAATTACATTTCCCTTATTGATTCAGAAAAGGACGAGGCGACAAAAAGAAGCTATTTGTTGAAGGCAGTAAATTACTGTAACACTTCGCAAAAAATCTATCCGAGGTTCTATACTAATTTTATGTTATTGGGATTTGCTTATTCACGATTGGATAGTTTAGACAAAGCAGTTTGGGCGTGGAAGCAAGCGAAAGAACTTCAGCCAACCTCTGATTATGTGAATTCAAATCTCAAAATCATTGCCGATAAATATTATAACAAAGGATTAAATACAGGAGCAAAAAAATCTTATGATTCTTCAATTTATTATTTGAGAAAAGCAATTTCTATTTACGATAACAGTTCTGATTATTGGTATAATCTCGGGGGAGCTTACTTCACAACCGGCAATCTGGATAGTGCCGAAGTTAGTTTTGAGCATGCAATTAAATTGAATCCGAATCATGAACAATCGAAACAAGGACTTGACGCAGTTTTGGCAATTAAAAAATCAAAAGGGAAATGACAAATAAAAAATTTGCAATAGCCGTACATGGTGGTGCTGGAACTATCTTAAAGAAATTGATGACTGATGAAAAGGAAATCTTGTATCGGAAAGCATTACAGGTTGCGCTTGAAGTGGGTTGTGATATTTTAGAAGAAGGGGGAAGTGCGGTCGATGCTGTTGAAGCAGCGGTCTTTGAATTAGAAAATTTCCCGCTGTTCAACGCTGGTAGAGGTTCCGTATTCAATCACGATGGAAAACATGAAATGGATGCTTCAATAATGGATGGCAAGACTTTAAAAGCTGGAGCTGTTACATGTGTGCATCATGTGCGCAATCCTGTTGTGCTTGCGCGTGAAGTGATGGAACATTCAGAGCATGTTTTGCTTTCAGGAAAAGGAGCGGAGAAGTTTGCGAAAAAAAGAAAAGTGAAATTGGAGAACAATAAATATTTCTTCACTGAAGAACGATTAAATCAATTGCAGGAAGTTATCAATGATGAAAAAGCGCACCTTGACCATAATGTAACAGCCACGGAAAAGAAATTTGGAACTGTAGGTGCAGTTGCAGTAGATGAGAATGGAAATCTTGCTGCTGCAACATCAACAGGAGGAATGACTAATAAGAGATTCGGAAGAATAGGGGATAGTCCAATTATTGGTTCCGGCACTTATGCGAATAACAACACCTGTGCAATCTCTTGCACCGGTCATGGAGAATTTTTTATGCGGGCTGTAGTTGCTTACGATATTTCATGTTTAATTGAATACAAAGGCATGACTTTAAAACAGGCATGCGATGAAGTTGTAAATAATAAGTTAGTGAAACTCGGGGGCGAGGGAGGGTTAATTGCTGTTGATAAAAGCGGAAATATTGAATTGCCTTTTAACTCTTCTGGAATGTATCGTGGAAGTAAATCTTCAAATGGGGAAGAGTTAATTGCTATTTATAAATAGAATTTTAAATTTTATTTAATCCAACCCATAAAGTCGATGTACTGCAATTGCAGGTAGAATTTTATTTTCCTTCTCACTTTAAAATACAAAGTTCGCTTTGTTCTTGCCTCAGATTTGTTAGCGTGAGGAAATGGAAATGTCGGAATTGGTTTATTTAGAAACGAACAAAGTTTTTCCCATCCATCACCTTTGGAAAAATCAAGAATCAAAAAATCATTAGGGCGATTTTTAAAATACTGTAACACTTCAGCAATATGCTCGCGATATACTTTCAGCACATCTTCCTTATTGTATTTCGGAACACCTTTTCCTTTTCCATACAACCACTCGTGCATGGGGTTGCGCAATTCGCCAATGTGATTTGTTACACTTTTATACCAGCCTTCTTCTTCGCGAAAGGTGAGAATGAATTTACATCCAGGGACTGCTTTGTCTAATTCCTTATAAATTTTTGGCCAGGGATTATCAGCAACAAAATCAACTTTGTCAATAAAATTTAAAACAACCTCAACCCGTCCTTTCAAAATTGGAAGCAGAAGATTGTGATTATTTCCCTCCACTCTATATCCTAAATCAATCATCGCTTTTCGTAATGAAGTGGTTCCGGTCTTCTGATAACCCACACAAATAATTTTCGGATTGATTGATTTTTTATTCGCCATTTCTATTTGCGACAAATGTAAAAACTCCGACTGTTGAGAGTGATTATTTTTTCGCAATACATCAACAATTTGTTTCAACATATTTGCAACTTCAATTCAAAAATGAGGATCAGCGGATTTACGATGGCGAAGAATGCGGATAAACTTTATTATCCGATCAAGGAAAGTATTGAATCTATTCTGCCGATTGTGGATGAATTTGTTGTTGCGATTGGTGATAATGATGCTGATGATAGATCATTGGAAAGAATTCAATCCATCAATTCAAGTAAAATAAAGATTATAAGAACAAATTGGGATATTGAAAAATATTCTCGCGGAACAGAGAATGCACATCAAACAGATATCGCTAAAGCAGAGTGTAACGGTGATTGGCTTTTTTATTTACAGGCTGATGAAGTGATTCATGAAAAATATCATTCAACAATTGTTAAGCGATGCGAAGAATTATTAAACGATAAGCGGATTGAAGGATTATTATTTCGCTACAAACATTTCTGGGGCGATTATGACCATTATCTTTTATCGCACGGTTGGTATCAGAATGAAATCAGGATAATCAGAAACGATAAAGAGATTCATTCATGGGAATCGGCTCAATCGTTTCGTCGAATTCCAAACTTTAATTATAAAGATTATCGTCAGCAGAGTGGAACTTATAAATTAAATGTAGCTCGTGTAAATGCTGAAGTGTATCACTATGGTTGGGTTCGACCTCCACAACTAATGCAGAAGAAAAAGAAATCGCTTGATACTATTCATAAGGGAGAGAAAAGAGTTGAAGAATTATATTCCTCTCAAAAGAATCAGTTCGATTATGGTCCGATGAAGCGGCTTGAGTTATTTTCCGAAACACATCCTGAGGTAATGAGAGAATGGATAGCAAAATTTGACTGGAAAGATTTACTGGATTACACATGTAATAAATTTCCTGACCGTGATTTATACAAGCACGAAAAACTAAAATATCGAATTGTAAGTTGGATGGAACAGAATATAGTAGGGGGGAGAGAGTTAGGTGGATTCCGGAATTATAATTTGGTGAAGTGTTAAAGGGATTCCAATTAGTATTTCGTACAACTAACAATTGTAGGCTTATAACCTGAAAACATAATTAAAACTCCGCTTTGTAATGTAGTTTGAAAACATATCTTTGCCCGCTCAATTTTTAAGTACCATGCCTAAAATGAAGACCAATTCCAGCGCCAAGAAGAGATTCCAGGTGACAGGATCAGGAAAAGTGAAGAGGAAAAAAGCGTTTAAAAGCCATATTCTTACTAAGAAATCTCATACCCGTAAAAAGGAACTTGGGAAAGACGCTATTGTGCATAGTGCTAATTTCGCTCATGTAAAAAAATTGCTTGTAACACTTTAGTGCTTCGATAAACTCAGCATAACAATTATAGCAACCAATAAATAATAATCAATAATAAATAACAGAAGATGCCTCGTTCAGTAAATGCCGTTGCCTCCCGCGCCCGCCGAAAAAAAGTGCTTGAAAGAGCTAAAGGGTATTGGGGAACAAGAAAGAGCAACATTGAAACTGCAAAGAATGCAGTTGACAAAGCCCTCGCTTACGCCTATGTAGGTCGCAAGCAGAAAAAGAGAGATTACCGTTCTCTTTGGATCATTCGTATTAATGCGGGTGTTCATGAGTACGGTTTAACTTACAGTAAATTCATTGCAGCTTTAAAAAAGCACAACATCGAATTGAATCGCAAAGTGCTTGCTGATTTGGCAATGAATGAACCTGCCGTTTTCAAAGCAATTGTTGAAAAAGTAAAAGGATAATTCCCTTAGAAATAAATTTCAAAAGCCGTCTTGGTAAAACTAAGATGGCTTTTTTATTTTGATGAAACGATTAATTCAAATAATCTTTCAATTTTCAATCATTCAATTTTTAATCCCTTATTTGAAATTACTTTTGTATTTATGAAATCATTTACAAAGATTTTCGCTGTTACACTTTTAGTTGTTCAGATTCTTTTTTCTTTCAAACAAATAAAGGCTCAATCAGCATTTGTTCCACTGGGGGGAGATACTTATCACTTCCTGGATCGGTTGGAAATTAAATCGGGAATAATGTTAACTGACATTCATTCTTCAATAAAACCTTATAGACGAGATGATATCATAAAATCAATTCATCAGCTTGATACTGTTTATCCGGCTGTTCGACTAACTCATGTTGACGGGAAAATTATGGAGTATCTTGATAATGATAACTCGGAGTGGATTGACAGTGATACTATCAATAGCGATAATCCAATTTATTATTTCTATAGAACAAAGGCTGATTTTTATACAGTGAAGAATGAAGACTTCATGTTTAAAATAAATCCTGTGATAGAATTTGGAATTGGTGCCGATACATTTAAAAACGATGGGCGTCGTTTTATTAATACAAGAGGGGTGGAGGCGCGTGGTTGGATTTCGCAGAAAGTTGCTTACTACATTTATATCGGAGAAAATCAGGCGCGATACACAAAGTATGTTCAGAATTACACCAACAAAATCGGAGCAGTTCCCGGAGAAGGTTATTTTAAAAATTTTAAAGGAACGGGGGTTGACTTTATAACTACCCGTGGGTACATTGATTTTTCAGCTGCAAAATTTATCAATATCACTTTCGGGCGTGATAAAAACTTTTTCGGAAATGGTTATCGCAGTTTACAATTATCTGATTTCTCTGAAGACTATTTATTTCTTCGCTTAAAAACCCATGTATGGAAATTGGAATACACCAATGTGTTTGCCGATTTAACTTCCGATTTTATAAGAGGCGGCGATAAACTTCTTCCCAAAAAATATGCTGCTTTTCATCATCTTAGTTTGAATGCAACAAAATTTTTAAATGCAGGATTATTTGAAGGAATAGTGTTTAGTCGCAAAGATGCTTTCGAATTTCAATACCTTATTCCCTTAATTTTTTATCGTGGAGTAGAACAGGGATTGGGTAGCCCTGATAATGCTTTTATTGGCGCTGATGTTAAAGTAAATTTCCTTCGTGCATTTTCGTTATACGGTCAGTTACTTATTGATGATTTGAATTTTACTGCATTAAAAAATGGAACAGGATATTGGGCAAACAAACTTGCTTCCCAAATCGGTTTGAAATATGTTGATGCATTCACGGTTGAAAATCTTGATTTGCAGTTTGAAGGCAATTGGGTGCGACCTTACACCTACACTCACTACGATAGCGTTTCAAACTACACACATTATAACCAACCATTGGCTCATCCTCTTGGTGCAAACTTTAGCGAAGGAATTATTATTGCTCGCTATCAACCATCAGGAAATTTCTGGATAACAGCTAAGTGGTTTGATATTTTTATTGGACAAGATAGTTTACTCATTGCCGGAAAAAATCCGGTTTATACAAATTTCGGAAGCAACATTCAAACTGTTACAACCGAAAATACTGTTAGTTCTATATACGGAAATAAAATTGCCCAGGGTGTAAATGCTCATTTAACAATCGGAGAACTTGCATTTACTTATCAGATCAGACATAACTTTTTTATTGACGCTGGTTTAACTTATCGTGCAGCTTACTCTAAAGTAAGTCGTTACAATCAAGGGGTTTTTTATTGGTACACTTCTCTCCGTTTAAATATTCCGCAGAAGTGGATGGAATTTTAGTTTTTATTTGATAAAATTCACTTTTATTTTCTTTAAATTTTACTAAATTTCGTTCTACTTCATTTATCTTAAGGGCATCCTTTAGATTTTCATATATTATTATGTTTTATAACTAATATTTTATTTAAGGAAACCTTTTAGAAATGGTTTGGTAAAGAGTGCTGTTAAAAAAACATAAAAACTATGAGAAAGGTCCTCTACAGCCTCGCACTCATAGCCTCTTTACTTGTATCGACACGATCACAGGCTCAAGTAAACGCTAATTTTACAATTAATTATTCAGTTCCGAATTGCGCGCCTTCGCTAGTGACATTCGTAAACACATCAACCGGTCTTGCTCCATTGACTTATCAATGGAATTTTGGTTTGAATGCAGGTGTGAACAGTACATTGCAACATCCGAGTACTATTTATCAAACATGTGGAACTTATACTGTAACACTCACTGTTACAAACGGAAGTGGGCAGGTAAGTACAATTACTCATTCGGTTATTATTCATTGCAAGCCAACAGCAAGTTTCAGTTTCCCTTCGAGCATCGGATGCGCACCTGTAGGTGTTGCATTTAACAGTACTTCAACATCAGGAGGGGCAGGTTTCACCAATTACACATGGGATTTTGGTGATGGGGTCGGCGGAGCAGGGTCGAATCCATCGCACAATTATATTTCACCCGGATGCAAAAGTGTTACACTCGTTGTGACTGATGCTAATGGTTGTTTAGATGATACAACAGTTGCAAATGCCATTTGTCCTGCTGTTCCACCAATTGCCGATTTTACTTCTACTCCATCAGTTGCCTGTGCAGCTCCGCTTACTGTTGCTTATACTTCAGTTAACCCGGGAGCAAACGGCCCTTACACTTATGCATGGATTTTTCAGGGGGGTTCTCCTGCCATATCAACTGCGCAGAATCCCTCTATTACTTATTCAACTCCGGGTGCTTATTACGCTCAATTAATTGTAACAGCACCGAATGGATGCGCAGATACAATTAAGAAAAATAACTATGTAATTATTGGTGCCAATGCAGCGAACTTCAGTCTATCAGCATTAACAGGGTGTGCACCATTTACAGTGTATTGTGCGTTGTCGCCTAACTCACAAGCCATATCAGTTCAATGGACAGCAGTTGGCGGTAATTCAGGAACACCAAATAATAGTGATAACTTAATAACCTTTAATAATTCAGGAACCTATCAGATATGTGTAACAGTTACTTTTCCAGGAAACTGTGTAGCTACAAAATGTACTACAATTGTAGTTGGTGCAACTCCGGTTGCAGCATTTAGTGTGAGCGGGTTATCGAATGTATGTCAACCGCCGTTAAATAATATTCAATTCACCAATCTGTCGACGGGCGGTGCCACCTATCAATGGAGTTTTCCAGGAGGAACACCTGTTTCATCAACTTCATTCAATCCACCAAATGTCAATTATACACAATGTGGAGTTTACGATGTTACACTTGTTGTAACTTCATCACAAGGGTGCACTGATACATTAACGATGGACAGTTTAATTCAAATAAACTGTCCGATAGCAAATTTTGTGGCAAGTGGAATGCATGGATGCATACCTTTTGATGTAACATTTAACAGTACGGGAAGTTTCGGAAATCCAGTTGCATGGGCTTGGAATTTTGGAGATGTAGGAAATGGGAATCTCGTTCAATCTACTCAACAAAATCCAACACATACTTATACAGCATCAGGATGTTATAATGTAAGATTAATTATAACAAACGCCCAAGGTTGTAAGGACACACTTAAGTTATTAAGCTATGTTTGTGCTGGGACACAACCCAATGTAGATTTTTCTGCAACTCCATTAAATGCTTGTATCGGTGATGTTATTACATTCACAAATCTTTCAACAGGAATTTTTCCGACTACAAATTATTCATGGGATTTTAATGGAGGACCCCCATTTTCCACAATGTCAAGTCTTAAAAATCCGACTTATACATATACTGATACAGGTTATTTTGATGTCGCATTAATTGCATGTAATAACGGTTGTTGTGATACAATTATAAAAACTGATTATATTCATATTAACCCTCCGTTAGCAAAAATTACAGTTGACAGAAGTTGTATCAACCGATTCGATATTACTCTTCATGGAGAAACTTCAATAGGTGCAGATACTTATTCGTGGAGTATTCCAGGAGGTACACCTAACTCTTCAAACAGCCCAATCGTTTCAGTACATTTTAATTCAACAGGTATTTATACTGCGACACTTACAGTCACAAATATTGCTTCAGGATGTTCAAATACTGCAACGCAGGTAATTCAAATAAGGAATGTAAACGCAGATTTTGTTATAGTTCCACAACAAGGATGCTCACCGTTTAATTTCTGCATAAACAATTTAAGTACAGATGCAAATACCTATAATTGGCTGATATGGAATGTTGCAACAAATGTTTCTTATTTTTTTGGTACTGCAGCCAATCCCTGTCCAACTCTTCAACTTCCAGGAATATATAGTGTTCGATTGATTGCTACAGATGTTAATGGTTGCAAGGACACTATTACTAAACCTAATTATTTAACAGTATACGGATCAATTGCAAATTTTTCAGCGAGTGTAACCCAAGGATGTGCCCCACTTTTTGCAACTTTCACTGATCTATCAACTTCAGCTACAGGTTTTGTTGTTGGCTGGAGTTGGGATTTTGGAGATCCATCCAGTGGAGCTTTAAATTTCTCATCGCTTCAGAATCCTACACATATATATGCAAATGGAGGAATGTACTCAGTTACATTAGCTGTAACAGATAATCATGGGTGTGTAAATGTTAAAAACACAAATTCTAACTTTATAACTGTTGGTCATCCTAATATTGATTTTGAGGCGAATGATTCTTCGGTTTGTTTAGGCACCCCTATTTGCTTTATCAATAATACAACTGATGTTATTGGTTTTCCAAGTTATTCTTGGAATTTTGGCGATGGAGTGGGAACAAGTGCATTGCCAGTACCCTGTTACACTTACACCGATACGGGGACATATAGTGTAACACTCATTGCACAGGATTGGTGGGGTTGTAAAGACACTTTAACTTTGCCACAATATATTCACATCTCCACCCCCAATAGTAATTTTGTCGCCGATACAACTGTATCAGTTTGCCCGCCCTTGCAGGTTAATTTTTCGAATCTTTCTTTGGGTGCCGATTCCTCTGACCAATATTTATGGGATTTTGGTGATGGTGCAACTTCGACTTCTTTTAATGCGTTTCATATTTATACTACTGCTGGTCAGTTTAGTGTAACACTTACTTTAACTACTGCAAATGGTTGTGTGTCAACCCTCACTTTTACAAACTATATTAATATAACAGGACCATCTGCAACTGTAAATGTTACACCCATAACAGGATGTGCCCCGCAAAGTGTTTGCTTTTATGCATTATCAGGTAATACAAGCAGTTACATCTGGAATTTCGGAGATGGAAATGTTGATTTGTCGAATACGGATACTATCTGTTACACTTATAATGTACCTGGATTTTTTTACCCGGCAGTAATCTTAAGTGATGGAGCAGGATGTACTTATACACTTCCGTTGGATAGTATTATTGTTTCACATGTAACTGCAGGATTTGCTTTATCTACGAATGACTTATGTAACAGCGGATCAATTAATTTCACTGATACATCATCTTCTATTTTAACAGTTTCTTCATGGTCGTGGAATTTTGGTGACCCGGCAAGTGGGGGGGCAAATACATCTACCCTACAGAATCCAAATCATTTATTTAATGCGCCAGGAACTTACATTGTAACACTTACAGCAAAAGATAATTTGTTGTGTCAGACAACTTTTACAGATACAGTTTTTGTTCATCAATTGCCGGATGCACAGTTTACAATAAATACAAGTCCAATTTGCCCGGGTGGAAGCATAACTTTTACTTCAACATCTACTTCATTTGATCAGATTACAACCTATCAATGGAATTTCGGTGATGCAGCAAGTGGTGTTTTAAATTCTGCATCTACTTTAGCAGCAATTCACACCTACAACACAGCAGGAACATATTCCGTTAAGTTAAAAGTATTCACTGCTTATGGCTGCAGTGATTCGTTGGTTCAAACTATTACCGTTAATGTTCCGCCGACAGCGAACGCGGGACCTGACCAGAATATTTGTATAAACAGCGCGGCACAATTAAGTGCCAGCGGAGGTCTTTCTTACTTATGGAATCCGGCTGCCACATTAACATCGCCAACAACTTCAAATCCATCAGCATTGCCACTTGTATCAACTACTTATTCTGTTGTAGTAACAGATGCTAACGGCTGCAGTAAAATGGACTCAATGACTGTTACAGTTCATAATTATCCCGGAATCACTGCTGGGCCAGATCAGACAATTTGTATTGGTAGCGCAACACCAATCACTGCAACAGGAGGAACAGGTTATTTATGGTCGCCATCAACAGGATTAAATGCCTCTGTTGGTGCAACAGTTTCTGCAAATCCAACTGTTACAACTTCCTATTCAGTAATTGGGACGGATGTATGGGGATGTACAAATTCAGATCAAATCGTAATTAATATTGTTAATGCTCCTATTGTTTCGGCGGGGACTGATACTGCGGTGTGTAACGGAGAATCAGTTCAGCTAAATGCAACGGGAGGGATCAGCTACAGCTGGTCGCCAGGTGCGAACTTAACGGCCACAAATATTTTTAATCCGCTCGCTACTCCTGTAAACACAATAACTTATACTGTAACAATTACTGATGCAAATGGCTGCAGTGCAAACGATGCCATTGCCATTACTGTATTGCCGCTTCCGTTAGCGAATGCAGGTATTGATCAGGATATATGTATCAACTTTACAGCGCAATTAAATGCTACGGGTGGAACTTCTTACTTATGGTCACCCAATCTGACTTTAAGTGATTCAATAATTAATAACCCTGTTTCTTCAACTTTAGCAACAACAACTTACGCTGTTCTTGTAACGGGAGCAAACGGCTGTACAGCATCGGATAGCATGACTGTTACAGTTCATAATACCCCGATCATTTCAGCAGGAAGTGATGCCACAATCTGCTATGGTACTTCAACAGTATTACAGGCAATAGGTGGTACTATATATAACTGGACTCCTTTTACGGCACTTAACAATGCAGGTATTGCTGCTCCAACGGCCTCGCCAACTGTTACAACTTATTATGTTGTGCAGGGGATAAGTTCATGGGGTTGTATCAACTATGATACTGTTACAGTGAATGTGCTGGCTCCTCCGCCTGCTTATGCAGGAACCGATACTGCCATCTGTTATTTGCAATCAACAACTTTGCATGCTACTGGAGGAATCGGTTATTCGTGGGCACCTGCAAACTCTCTTAATAATAGTTTAATACCTGATCCGCTTGCATCACCAAGTGCAACAGTAGATTATATTGTTTCTGTAACAGATGCAAATGGTTGTGTGGCAACAGATACAGTGAATGTAATCGTGCATCCATTACCTTCAATTAACGCAGGACCTGATATGTATTTGTGCCTCGGTACCCCATTACAAATGAGTGTAACAGGCGGTATCGCTTACCAATGGTCGCCGGCTCAGGATTTAGATGACAGCACACTTGCAAACCCAACAACCATCACAACTGTTACAACAAATTATATTGTTACAGGTCAGGATAATATCGGTTGTTCAAATTCCGATTCAGTTTTAGTGACTGTAATTTATCCGCTCACAGCAACAGCAAATGCAGAGGTAGATGTGTGCGAAGGTTTGCAAACTCAGCTTTCAGCAAGTGGAGGAGCATTCTATCAATGGTCTCCGTCAATTGGTTTAGATAATCCTAACATTCCAAACCCATCTTGCTATGTAGGGCAAACCACAAGTTTCATGGTTATTGTTTCTGATGGAATCTGCTTCCCTGATACAGCATACACAATGGTGGTTGTTCACCAATTACCACAGGTTAATGCAGGTGATGATCAGGTTGTGCTTGCAGGAGATAATGTTCCGTTAAACGGGTGGGGAACTGGTGTATCATATAACTGGGCGCCGCCTCAGGATATTGATTGTGCTTATTGCCTGAACACTACTGCTCACCCGATGATTACTACAACTTACACGCTTTGGATAACTAATGATTTCGGTTGTCAGGCATCAGATGATGTTGTGATAAAAGTTGGCTGTACCGATGATGTGGTTTATGTACCAAATGCTTTCTCGCCAAACGATGATGGAAATAATGATCAACTCTTTGTAAGAAGCAGAGGATTAAAAGTGCTGAATTACTTCCGGGTTTATGATCGTTGGGGTTCCCTTGTTTTCGAATCACACGACATGAGTAGTGGATGGGATGGAAAAGTGCGCGACAAAATTTCAATGCCGGGAGTGTATGTATGGTATATGGAAGGTTCGTGCGCTAATGGACAGAAAGTAGAACTTCAGGGGAATGTTACACTCGTGAGATAGTGAATAGTGAATGAAAGTTTACTAAGGTAATTTGAAATAGAAATTGATAAGTAAAAAATAGTCGTTAGAAAAATTAAAGTTCGTTCATAAAAAATACAATTATGAAAATTCAATTACGCATTAGCCTGAGTGTTGTTTTGTTGGCAGTTACTCTTACATCAAAAGCTCAGGATGTACACTTCTCCCAGTTTTATACCACACCGTTACACATCAATCCCGCACAAACCGGATTCTTTAATGGGAATCTACGCTTTGCCGGAATTTATAAAAGCCAGTGGGGAAGTGTAACAGCTCCTTACTCCACCTTTTCAGGTTCTATGGATTTAAGTAAACCCACCAGCAAGAGCAAGGGAGATATTTTCGGTTTCGGGTTTCTTGCCACATCTGATAAAGCAGGTGATGCCGGTTATACCACCACTCAATTGGGAATTTCTATGGCGTATCATAAAAAGATGGGACGCTGGGGAAATCAATTTGTAAGTCTCGGTGGTGCGGCAACTTATTCTAACAGTCATTTTGATATGAGTGCATTGCACTGGGATAATGAATATGCCGGAAAACCTTCAGGTGAAACATTTATTTCAACAACAAGCTATTCTGATTTTTCATTGGGGGCCGAATACAATTATGTGCCTGGTCAGTTTTCGAACTTCACATTTGGTGCTTCTGTGTTTCACATCAATCAGCCTTCGCTTTCTTATGGCGGAACATGGAATGCATTGTTGTATCGCAAATATTTGCTTAACACAAGTGCCGAAGTAAAACTTAGTCAACTGTTACAGTTGTATCCGAAAGCCATGTTTGCCATTCAGGGCGGTCATCGCGAGTTGAACCTTGGCTCGTTCATGCGATTCAGGTTAGATAAATCGCGCGACCCGCGATACAATGTATATCTCGGTGCGTGGTACAGATGGAACGATGCCATTGTAGCTGTTACACGGTTCGACATGGATAATTTATCCATTGCATTCAGTTACGATATCAACTCGAGTTCGCTCACCAAAGCAAGTCATGGATTGGGCGGACCCGAATTATCATTCTTATACACCACCCGATTAATGGGTATGGGAAGCAAGAAAGTTTATTGTCCGAGATTTTAGAAGCAAGTTGTTAGCGATCAGCTTTTAGTTATCAGGAATTTTATCGCACCTGAAAGCTAAATGCTTAAACCTCTCAGCTAAAAATTTTACTGTGGTTCGTGTGGCAGGCAATTTCCTGCCCAACTAAAGGCGGGAAGTAGAGGTCCTGCCTTTTTTTATTTTTATGAAGACGAACAGATTTTCTCCAACGCAATTTTTATTAAAGTCTTCACTGCCTTATCGCCATTTTTACTGAATTGTTTTAAAACGCGGTTGGCAACAATTGCATTGAGCGACAAAGCTTCGTGCCCCATCAGTCGCGCCATGCCGTAAATGGCAGCGGTTTCCATTTCAAAATTTGTAATTCTGTTGTTACCCGACTGAAAAGTATTGAGGTTATCAATCAGGCTTGGAAGCGCGAGTTTGTTTCGCACTACTCTGCCCTGCGGCCCATAAAAACCGGGACATGTAACAGTTATCCCGGTCGAAATATTTTTACCCGAAAATAATTTCAGCAAAGCAGGAGAGGAGGCAATTACAGTTGGGTGAATGGTCGAGTTGGTTTTTAAAACCTGTTTCGAAAATTCACCTGCAATCTTTTTTTCAAGGGCTGAAATTTTTGGTTGATAAAAATTCATTAGGTTATCCAAGCTCAATCCGAAACCAGAAGCCACAAAACTATCGACCGGAATATCGGCTTGCAATGCGCCCGAAGTTCCAACGCGAATCAACTGTAACACTTTTTTCTTTGGCTTAATCATTCGTGTTTTTAAATCCACATTTACCGCGGCATCCAATTCGGTTAACACTATATCAATATTATCGGGACCAATGCCGGTAGAAATAACAGTGATTCTTTTTTTACCGATTCGCCCTGTGTGTGTCACGAATTCGCGGTTTTGTTTTTTCATTTCAATTTTATCAAAGTATTTCGAAACTTCTTTCACTCTGTCTGGATCACCAACAGTGATAACGGTATCAGCAATTTCATTTTCGTGTAAGTGCAGGTGATACACACTTCTGTCGCTATTAAGAATTAGTTCTGAGTCAGCAATTGGCTTCATTTTTTGTGCATTATTTTAGCGCCTTCAAATAAAATCACTTTACAATGAAATTGCCATTAAAAAAATTATTAGTGCCGACAGATTTTTCAGTCATTTCGCTGAACGCACTTGACTATGCTGCTGCCATTGCAAAAATTACGAATGCAGAAATTACCCTTTTACATGTGTACGAATTACCTGATATGCCTAAGAGCAGTCAGGCTTATGATATTGCCTCATTGATTGAAAGAGGCATTGCAGAAAAAATTGACGCTATAAAAGCCAAAGACAAAAATCTTTTTGGGCTAACAATTAAATCAGTAGTTGCTACCGGAAAAATTAATGAGAAGATTGAAGAGGTTGCAAAGGAAATTAAAGCTGATATGATTGTGATGGGAACCCATGGTAGTGGTGGGATTCGTAAAATTGGAAAATTGTTATTGGGTTCGACTGCTTATCGTGTAGTGAATAATGCGCCTTGCCCAATTATTACCATTAAAGAAGTAAACAAGAAAATCAATTTCAAAAATATTATTCTGCCAATCGATAACAGTAAGGAAACGATGAAGAAGGTTGGACTGGCAATTGAATGGGCGAAAGCATTTGGAAGTAAAATTCACATTCTTGCGCTCACTGCATTCTTTGAAGAGTTGGTGGTTCAGATCAAAGACTTAAAAGATCAGGTGTTTGAAATTGAAGAACTGTTACAAAAGAACGGAATTAAGTATGAATCAAGAATGATTCGTCATCAACGAATTTCAGAATCAGTAATGTCTTATTCCGAGAAAGTGAATGCTGATTTAATTATGATTGTAACAGAAAATGAAAATGCAATTTCAGAAATGATTATTCACAGTGCTGCACGAAACATTGTAACAGAATCAGCAACTCCGGTTCTTAGCATTAACATCGATAATTAATTTATTTTCCAACAAAAAAAATGCCCGGACAATTGTTCGGGCATTTCTTTTTGAAAACATTACTCCTGCCAATTCAATTTTAATTCCGTAATTAATTTTCAGAGCATTCGTTATTCAATGTAACTTTTCGATAGCCCAAAGCGCTTAACTCACATGTTAAAGTATCTCCTTATTTGTGTAACACTTTTTTTGTTTTCGTTTTCTGTTTTGGCAGATGGAAACAAAACATATTCAACGGCGCATACTTCAGACGCGCCGAAGATTGACGGCTATTTAGATGATGCATGCTGGAAATCTATTCAGGCAACCTCCGATTTCAAAACACATCAACCCCAATATGGTTTAGCACCAAAATATAAAACAGAAGTGAAAATTCTTTATGACGATGATGCCGTTTACATCAGTGCAAAAATGTATGACGACCATCCGGAACTTATTGGTAAAAGTTTAACCCTTCGCGATCAGGGCATGGATCAGGATTATTTTCTGGTAGGATTTGATACTTATCATGATAAACAAAATGCATATCGGTTCCGTGTAACAGCTTCTAATGTTCAGTCTGACGAAAGATTGAAACAGGATAATCTCGATTTGAATTGGGATGCGGTTTGGGAATCGAAAACAAAGATTGATAAGGAAGGATGGACAGTTGAAATAAAGGTTCCTTATTCAGCCATTCGATTTCCAAATACTTCATCACAGGAATGGGGATTGCAGTTTGGTCGTTACATCAAACGGTCGGGTGAGTTTGATACATGGAGCGCTGTTGATCCGAAAAAATCGGGCGTGGTTTCCCAGTGGGGAAATTTAACAGGCATTGAAAATATTCATCCGCCGTTTCGTTTATCACTGTCACCTTACATAGCAGGTTATTATGATAAAACTCCTATAAGTATAAATCCCCCTCAATACAGTGAGTCATACAGTTACAGCGGCGGCATGGATTTGAAGTTAGGATTGAACGAAAGTTTTACTCTTGACGCAACACTTATTCCAGATTTCGGACAAGTGCAATCTGATAACACCGTTTTAAATCTTTCTCCGTTCGAAACAAAGTATGATGAGAAGCGACCATTCTTTACCGAAGGAACTGACTTGTTTCAAACCGCCGGAATTTTTTATTCAAGAAGAATAGGGGGAGCACCTGCCGGTTATTATTATGTTTATCAGCAACTCGGTGATGAAGAAAAAATAATAAGTAACCCATCTCAAGCAAGATTATATAATGCAACAAAACTCACAGGTCGCACAAACAAAGGACTCGGTATTGGAGTGCTTAATGCAGTGCAGGCACCAACCTATGCTGATGTTGAGGATGGTGTAACAGGCGCTCAAAGGAAAATTCAAACCGATGTGTTGACGAACTACGATGTATTTGTTCTGAATCAAACACTGAAAAATAATTCGGGTGTAACGGTCATCAATACAAATGTTTTAAGAAGAGGAGAAGCACCTGATGCAAATGTTACGGCACTTGATTTTAACATCAACGACAAGAAAAATTATTACAGTTTTTACGGTACAGGAATTTACAGTCGCCAGTTTGATGCAATGCTGCCCGATTCTCTTTCGGGTGGAGTTAATTACAGTATTAACTTTTCAAAGATCAGTGGTAAATTCCGATTTGATTTATTTGAAGCGGGAGTTTCGTCCAACTATAATCCAAACGACCTTGGAATTAATTTCAGTACCAATCAACGAAATCACTTTGTCGGGTTAAAATATATCGACAACGACATGCACAAACACATTCAGAACTGGGACTGTTACATTGGTAATAATTATTCAATGAATTATTCAACAGGTGCGTATTATGATTTGAATATCAATTTCGGTGGAAACATCACTTTCAAAAACTTTTGGTCAGTAGGAATGGATGGCCAGTCGAAACCATTCTGGTATTACGATTATTATGAGCCGCGAGTGGCAGGAATGAAATTTAAACACGCACCTTATGTTTATTTCAATCCGAAAATAAGTACTGATTATCGCAAACAATTTACTGTTACAGTTTGGGGAGAGTATGCCGAATCACCGCAACCCAAAGATCCTCTATATGGTTTTGGATGGGCACCTGCATGGCAGGTTACAGACTGGTTAAATATTTCAAGTACCACCAATTATACTTTCGATCATGCGAACTGGGGTTATGTAGATTTCATTGATACAAGCAACACTGTAATAATGGGTAAACGAAACACCGTTACAATCACTAACGATTTATCGATGCAGGTTTTATTTACTCCGCACATGAATCTTTCACTTCGTACAAGACACTACTGGAGCAATGTGCAATACCTTCAATACTATTCTTTAAAAGACGATGGAAATCTCGACTCAACAAATTACACCGGAAACAATAATATTAATTTTAACGCGTGGAATGTTGATGTGGTTTATGCATGGCAATTTGCTCCAGGCAGTTTCTTAAATCTTATATGGAAAGTGAATCTATTAAATGCTGATCAACAAAATTCGCTTAACTACTTCCATAATTTCAGAGATACAGTTCAGCTACCTGCCGGAAATACTATCGCACTAAAAATGATTTATTATCTGGATTATCAAAAGTTTAAAAAGATTTTCAGTTAAGATTTAAAATAGAAATTTATAAAACAAAAAGGGCTGCTCAACCGAGCAGCCCTTTTAATTTTCAAGTGTAACAGAAAATTATTTTGCAGGATAGAGAACTACCTTACCGTAATTATTTTCGTCGAAATATTTTGAAGCTAATCGTTTAAAATCGTCGCTCTTTAATGCTTCAACCTGAGCATTGAAGTTTTTAATTTCAGAAACCTGCTCGTTATCTTTCAGTCCCTGAGTAACTAAACTGAGCCAGAAACGGTTTTCTTTAATATCAGCCTCGCGACCTTTAAGCATCAACTCCTTTACTTTCAATAAATTTTTATCGTCGCAGCCATTTGCTTTAATGTCAGCAATTACTTTTCGCGCTGCACCCACCAATGTATCTACATTTTCAGGTGAGCAACTGTAGTAAATAATAATACGACACATTGATTTAGGATAGTGTTGCATCTGTGGTGAAGCAGAAACACCATACACACCGCTCATGTCTTCGCGCATGGTTTCGCGAAGTTTTATATTGAGCAATTTCATAAAGGCGTTTAGTTCGTTGCGATTGTTGCGGTTGTATTCAAATGGACTTAAGTACAACATGGCAACAGTGCTCTTTGGCTCTGTTCCTTTGTAAACTTTTTTGTTGAAGTTTCCACTCATCCATTTTACATTATTGTCTTTATAGGTTTCGGTTCTTCCTTTTGAAGGAATGCCTCCGATATATTTTTCAACCAATGGTTTTAAAGCATCAGGTGTAACACTTCCAACAAAAACAAAAGTAAAATCAGCAGGATCACTGAAACGCTCACGGAAAATATTGTAGGCGCGTGTAAGGTTAATCTGCTTTAACATTTGTTCAGACATTGGCTGATTGCGCTTGTTGTAAGAATACATGATGGCAGTAAGCGAATCAGAGAAAACAGCATTCGGGTCGTTGTTCTGATTCTGCAACTGTGTTGCCTGCTGCGATAACCACGAATTGAAAGCAGTAGAATCTTTTCTTGGATCAGTAAAGTAGAGATTAGTGAACTGTAACAGATTTTCTAAATCTTTAACAGAACAGCTTCCATCTAATCCTTCAGTTAGTTCTCCAATATTAGGTGTAACATTCATAACCATATTACTTGTGTATTTGCTCAACTCCACATTATCATAATTACCAAGACCGCAATTGTCAACAATGCCGTCAGCATTATTTGCATTAAGGAAATCAGCATCGGAATACAATGAAGTTCCACCCCAGCTAAATGCGTTGAACAGAATCTGATCGTTTTTGAAATCAGTTGTTTTAAAAACCACTTTCGCTCCGTTGCTTAATATCCATGTAGTAATACCGTTTTCTGTATCTGTAGTTTCCTTGTTCACTTTGCCCGGAGTAGGAGTGATGTTACTTAAAGGTTTGTTGGAAACTTTATCTTTGTATGCTGTAACAGTTGTGGTCTTGCTATTGTTGAAAATAGTTTTCAGCGCATCTTCAGTTGGTACTGTTACATCAATTTTTTCAGGAGCAGTAACAATGATGACACAGTTTTTTCCATCAGTAATCCAGGATGAAATCATTTTGTTTACCTCATCGAGAGTGATAGTTGGCATAATTTGTTTCGCCATATTGTATTCCCACTCGATACCCGGAATTGGTTCCTGCGTCAGGAAGTTACTTACATATTCGCGTACCAACGACTTTGATTCTGTTTTATCTTTTTCGTTGAAGGTTGATTCATAACTGCGAAGAGCAGATTCTTTTGCGCGATCTAATTCCGTTGATGTGTATCCGAAATCTTTCACTCGTTTAATTTCAGTGAGCATGGTTGTTAAACCTTTTTCAATTCCGCCATCAGGAACTACTCCATAAACTGTAAATGCATCTTTTGCACGAACCAAATTTCCAAACTGAGAACCTGCAAAAGTGAATGGCGGATTATCCTGCTGTAACAGTTCACTGTAACGGTCGTTTAACATGCCAGTGGCAATGTTTGCAATCATACTGTTACGGTAGTCACCTATTGTTTTTGAATCGGGTACAGGGCTTTTGAAATTAACCTCTACTAAAGAATAAGAAGCTTCCTTATCAGTACAAACAGAAACTTTTAAATCATTGTGATCAGGAACAGTAGAAACAGGTCTTGGTTTTTCATTCTTAGGATTTGGAATTTCAGCAAAGTGTGCTTTAATCATTGATTCGATTTTATCTACATCAATATCACCAACAACAACCACAGCCATCAAATCAGGACGGTACCATGTTTTATAAAAACTTTTTAATGTATCGCAAGGTGATTTAAGTATGCTTTCCTGAGTACCGATTGGTAAACGATCAGCATAAAGCGAACCTGAAAACAAAATCGGAAAATATTTACGGCGCATTCTGTCGTCAGCACCCTGACCCAACCGCCATTCTTCCACTACAACTCCACGCTCTTTATCAATTTCAGAATTTTCATCAGTTACTAAATGAGACCAGTCTTCGAGAATCTGAAAACCTTTGTTAAATATTTTTTCTGTATCAGTTGGCAACTGTAACATGTAAACTGTTTCATCAAAACTTGTGTAAGCATTTAAGTCCGCACCGAATCTTGTTCCGATTGATTCAAGATAATTTACCAAATCAGCTTTCACGAAATTTTTTGTTCCGTTGAAACACATGTGCTCCTGCAAATGCGCAAGACCTAACTGATTGTTTGTTTCCATCATAGAACCTGCATTCACCACCAATCGTAATTCGCAACGATGTTCGGGCTTTACATTTTTTTTGATGTAGTACTTCATTCCGTTAGGAAGAGTACCGATGCGTACAGTAGGGTCAAGCGGAACTGTGCTTTTTAAATCAGGTGTTTGTGCCAGCAAAAATTTTGTTGGTGCAAATGCTGATAACAATAGGAGGAGAGTGAGTGTTTTGAAAATAGTTTTCATTTATTGGTTTGTGTTTTTCTAAAAAGGGAACCAAAACTAACAATGGAAATTACAGAAGCAAATGTGTTCATAAATGAGAATGAAAATTCTGCTTTTGTAATTGTAATGGAGAGTAATAATTGAAAATGTGAAAATTGATTATTTACTTATTTTCCTCAATAAATATTCCGGTGCGAATAGCAAACCGAACAAGCCCTGCCATATTTTTTGAATTTGTTTTTTTTAAAAGATTGGTGCGGTGACTTGCAATAGTTGGCTCAGATATAAAAAGCGTATCAGACATTTCTTTATTGGTATATTCTTTACAAATCAATATCAATACTTCTTCCTCTCTAGTTGTTAGAACAATATCTTCAAATGCTTTTGTTCTTCTTGGTTTGTGAGATGCTACTTTTTTAAACAAAGCCTCTGACGATTGGGGTGTAAAAAAATATTTTCTTTCATGCACACTTATCATTGCGTTGGTCAGTTCTTTCTGATCAGTATTCTTAAATAAATATCCGAGCGCGCCTGCATCAATCATTTTGCGAATATTCTCTTCGTCTTCGTGCATTGATAAAGCAATAACTCCAATCTCTGGATATTCTTCAGTGATTACTTCGGTAGTTTCAAAACCATTTCCATTGCTCATGGTTATATCCATAAATATGATGTCAATTTTTTTTCGTTTCAATAATTGTAAAGCTTCATTACCGCTCGATGCTTCAATAACCTCCTTTACAAAATCAATAGTTTCCAGTGCCGATTTTACTCCGCCACGGAATAACTTATGGTCATCAACAACCATGACTTTCAATTTCGGAAATTCTTTTAAACTATCAGTCATCGGATTTTATTCTTGAAGTAAAATAACTGATTTATAAATAACTCCATTGCCAGGTGATGAAATAAAATGAAATGTTCCGTTAATCAATTGAAAGCGATGTTTAATATTTTTTAATCCCATGCCCGAAGAAATTTTATTTGTATCGAAACCAATTCCATCATCCTGATATTGCAAATGAATTTCTTCTTTTGTTTTGGAAAGAATTACAGTTATTTTTTTTGCCTGACTATGTTGCATTGAATTATTCATCATTTCAAGTATTGCTCGAAAGAGCTGTAACATTATTTCTTCATTTGGTGGAATTGAAAAACCTTCTATAAATAATTCAACTTTTATTTTGGAATTTGTTTCAACAAAATCTTTCAACTGATCAAGTGCCTTGTTAATTCCGTCCTTTAATAAATCAACCGGGCGAAGGTTTCTGATTATTGATTTAACAACCAGTAAAGATTGCTCCACCGACTGTTGAGCCAGTTCAATTTCATTTTGAAACCGAACCGGGTCTGTGCTTTTTGATAACGATTCTATTTTAAGTTTTACTGCTGACAAATGCGGACCGACATCGTCGTGAAGATTGCGAAATATAGTTTCCCTTTCAGATTCTTGAATGGATTGAATCATTTGTGCGCGTCCTTTTTCCTGCTCTATTCTTAAACGATAATTTCTTATAAGAATAAACACAACAATGCCAACCATCATTAGCATTGTTAGCGCAACTGTAATTATGCTAAGTACGACCTGCGCTGAAGAGAACTGCATATTAGTGCTATTGCGAAAAGAATGTATTCAAAAATATTTGCCCCTGATTTTACAATTGAACCTAACGAGGCAATTTGCAAATTGCCCTTCATCATTATTCCTGAAAAAATATAAACGATTGAAAGTATTGAGAAATACATCAGCCAACTTACTCCTATCCAGAATCGTCCATCATAAAGCATGTTTTTTTTTGTGAAGTCACTGATGTTAACTAATAAAATTCCCGAGAAGAAAACCATTATTACGGACTGTAACATTTTGATATAAAAATTATATTCCTGAAAACCCATGATTGAGAATGTACTCCAGTACCATAGCAATGAAAAAACAATGGAGGAAATCACTATAAGAAATGAAACATATTTGTTTTCTGCCCACTCAAATAACAAGTAGGCAGAAATTAAATACTCAACTATTGCAAGAATGTTAAATAGATAGAGATTGTGAATTTTTAAAGAACCCATAATTGTAGATACAACAGCTGTTACGCTTGCATAAACCAGAAATATTGTAAATATTTTAAATTCGGCAGTGAGTTTTTTAAAAAGATATACCCCAATAAGAGTTACTGCAATACAAGAACAAGTATCTATATATGCTAAAATACGATGCATTTTATTTTAGTAATGGGCTATTGCTTGTATCACACATTGAGGGACATGGATAAGCTTCATCAATACAAATATCAACGATGTCATTCTGGTTTGAATCAGCAGCAACTAAAACTGTCATGATGTGAATGTTGCCATCATCCTGAATATTTTGTCCGAGATAAATCCTGATTCCTTGCGCGTCATTTTGAGCGAGAAGATTGTTAATTAAATCTTTTCCTACGAAGTATGCTTTCTTGTTATTCGGATAATTTGTTCTGAACGAACGGGTGTATCCTGCACCTGTGTTAATTGAAATTGCGCGACCTTCTGTTCCGTCAAATGTTGGCATGATGTGTAAGTTTTAAATTTAGAAATGATTTTTTGTTCGCGATAAATGTAATTAAGCGCGGGCGAGTTTTTTAACGATGCAGGTTTTGTGCAGAAATTTTAGCAGGAATATTTATTTGCTAAAACTATTGCTGGTAAAGCATTTCAGGGAATTATTCTGACGAATGTCTCTTTTTTTCTATAGTACAATTGTATTAGTAAAATCATCTAATTATAGGATGGCTCTGTAACTTAAATTCATACAATTATACTATTGACTTGTGGTGTAACACCAATGTAAGTTTGTATTCGAAAATGAAAATAAGTTAATGAGAATAAAAATGGCTCATCGAAAAAATAAAATAAATACCTGCCATGAAATCTAAAGAACCAAAAACTTACCTGACAAATCGTTTAGTGTTTAGGGAAAACAACTTAAAACGAGGAGTATCCTTTACTGAGTCAAGGTTTTTTGATTTCATGGTCAGGTTATTTGTAAAAAGTTATTTAAAAATCCTTGTCAGTTAAAAAACTCAAAGAATGAAAATGAAATTACAAATGAATGTAAATACTAATCCAGAAAATGAGGAAGAAGAAAACTCAATAGTTTTTCCATTTTAAAAATTAAAACCTAAAGTCATGGCACAGATTAAAATAATCAACTTCGAATTTGGGAAGGAAAAAAGCAATACTGAAAAAGGGTTATATCAATTAAATGTTGATTTTGAATTTATTGTTTCGAAAGTAGAATTGATGGATCATAAAAATTATGCGGTGCAATTTTCAATTGGCGGATTAGGAACCGATAAACAAAAATTCAAACTCGCTGGGTGCGAAATGTCTTTATCAGTTTCCATGAACGACTATACAATTGATACTTTAAACCTGAGAATGATAGATGAAAAGGGGCGGCTTCATTATTTACTTCACCATGAGTGCGATGGTATTAAACCAACTGATGCTCAGTACAACAAAAAAATTAATGATATAGACTCTGTTTTCGTAATGGCTGATTTATATACTTCAGAAAATCATTTGTTACTGGGATTTACAGGTTCAGCAAGCAAGATGTTTTCGGGTGTAACAGTTTTGAAGTAAGTAAATTACAATTTATTTAAATTGTAAATGAATTAAAAAATACATTGTCTTTTTTGATTCTCAATCTGCTTTAATTAAATGTA
Source organism: Chitinophagales bacterium (assembly GCA_038326325.1). Classification (GTDB taxonomy): domain Bacteria; phylum Bacteroidota; class Bacteroidia; order Chitinophagales; family UBA10324; genus UBA10324. Next base: position 167,328 of record JBBQJW010000003.1, read on the forward strand.
AAAACATTCCGGTTTAGCTTTTGAATACCATCTTAGAATTACCTCAATGAAAGAAAACAAATAATCACACCTGATTACAAAACCATCTATCCACTTCAGAATAAAAGAGCTAAACTGTAGGAACAGGAGCTCATGCAATCACTACTTCGAACCCAATAGTTATATAAGAGTTACTAAAAACAGAGTTGAGTTTTACTCGCTTCGAAAAATTAAGAAAGGCGAAGAACTCTCAGGCGGCAACGGCGAAAAACACATCATCACGGAACATTGCCTTGCCAATGGGTGCAAAAAATTGCAGAGGATTTATTTAACAGGAAATTAAAACTGTTACAGTTAGTATCTGCTTTTCAAGTTAGTGTTCAGTATTATATTATTTCACACTCTTGGTCTTCATTAAAATGATATTCACATTTTAAGTTGTATTCATTTTCAAATCTTCAAATCAACAAATTATCAAATCAGTATTTTCGCCGCCATGTACTTTAATAACATACTCGAAACAATTGGCAACACTCCGCTCGTAAAGTTGAACAGTGTTACAAAAGATTTACCCTGCACCGTACTTGCGAAAGTGGAATCATTCAACCCCGGCAATTCCATAAAAGACAGAATAGGAGTGAAGATGTTACAGGATGCTGAGAAAAATGGTTTGATAAAACCCGGCTTCACCATCATCGAAGGTACAAGCGGCAATACCGGAATGGGACTCGCGCTCTATGCTATCGCGAAAGGATACAAATGCATTTTCACTACCACCGATAAACAGAGTAAAGAAAAAGCTGACATACTTCGCGCAGTTGGGGCCGAAGTAATTGTGTGTCCTACAAATGTTGATGCTGCTGACCCGCGCAGTTATTATTCTGTGTCAAGAAGATTGACTGAAGAAACTCCCAACTCATGGAAACCCGATCAGTACAATAATCTCAGCAACTCACTCGCACACTACGAAGGCACAGGTCCAGAAATATGGAAACAGACCGAAGGAAAAATCACGCACCTTGTTGTTGGTACTGGAACAGGCGGCACTATTTCCGGCACTTCAAAATACCTGAAAGAGCAGAATAAAAATGTTCAGTCCTGGGCCATTGACACTTATGGTTCAGTACTCAAAAAATATCACGAGACAGGAATTCTGGATGAGAAAGAAATTTATCCATACATCACCGAAGGCATCGGAGAAGATATTCTACCAGATAATGTCAACTTCAAACTCATCGATCATTTCGAAAAAGTAACTGATAAGGCCGGAGCCATCATGGCGCGGCGCATTACTAAGGAAGAAGGAATTTTTGTCGGCTACTCCGCCGGCTCCGCTATTCAGGGACTGTTACAGATGAAAGATAAACTAAAGAAAGATGATTTAGTGGTGGTGATTTTCCACGACCACGGCAGCCGCTATGTCGGCAAATTATATAATGACGATTGGATGCGCGAGCGCGGTTTCCTCGATGTAAAAACAGTGAACGATTTATTGAAAGGCCGTAGTGGAAAATTAATTTCTGTTACACCTGCACAAACCATTGGCGAAGCAATTATTGAATTGAAGAAAAACGATATTGACCAGTTGCCTGTAATTGAAAACGGAAAAGTAGTAGGAGCTATTACCGAGAGCAAACTATTTAATCTGTTGCTCGAAGACGCGGAAGTAAAAAACAAACAGGTAGGAGCGTTGATGGAAAAACCATTCCCCGAAGTGAGTGCCGATGTAGCAGTTGACAAACTTGCCAAGTTCATCACCAAAGAAAACCCTGCGGTACTTGCGAAAGATTCAACCGGCAACCTGCACATCATTACCAAGTATGATATTATTTCCGCGTTGGGTAGTTGAAATACTGATTTGAAATGAGTTTGAAGAAGCGAAAAGAAAACGAGCGCAAGTTTGGAAATTGGAATGAAACTGAAACAGGTAGATCTTATTTCTTTGAAGTGAAAGGAAGATTAGGCTGGAAAGCCCGTTATGTAAAAGAAGTTGACGCAAATGAACGAACTGTGAAATTTTTTCAGGAAATTTACAATCACAAAAATGTTCTTGTCGAGGTACATGAAAAATTTCCAAATGACAAAGGACATAAAAAAATTAAATCAAATGGAAATCACAAAAGATAAAGTGGCGAAAAAAGTCATTAGCTACCTTAAGCATCAGATTACTATTAACGAATTGGTTCATTGGTCGGAAAATATTTTGATGGATGGAACATTTAAACAAGGGGAAGAAAAAATTCTTCGCGATGTTACAGGTCAACTTGGGTTGGCTGATGTAAAAGCGTTTGGTTTAAACTGGGACGATTGCGCTGCGCTAATGAAAAAACTTGGATATAAAATTAAGATTGAAGCGATTGCCGCTTGATAATATAATCGAGCCCGGAATAAAACAGATGCTACGCATTGTAACGGATTTTAAAATCAGATTTCATCTTGACCATCAATTCAATCTGCGTTCTATCTTTGAGTGAACTGAAAACAAAATGAAAACAGCGGCAATTATTTTATTGATTTTATGCTGTTACAGTTTTAATGCTGCTGCGCAGAAAGAGGATAGAGTTTGGGTATTTGACGACAGCATAGCAATTGATTGGAATGATACATTGAATCCAATCGTTTATAAAATTGGCACCACTCAATGTTTTGATGAGAATTATGCTTCAATCTGCAGTAAAAATGGTGATTTGAGATTTTATATTGGTGGTTCAAGTCAGAATTTTAATACCTATATGTTTTCATCTATTTATGGGGCTAATAACTATAAGGTTCAAAATGGTGATAGTATTCGGAGTCATCGTTCAATCACTCAAGGAATGCTTTTTTTGCCATTTCTAAACGATACTAATAAATATTATTTATTTTATCTTTCTTTTGAAAGTCCTTACTATACTGGGAATGGCTTATATTATAGTATTATTGATAAATCCATTGATACATTTGGTTCCGTTATTGTTAAAAATGTTTTAGTGGATTCTACCACTTTTACAGAGAAAATGACCGCAGTCAAGCATGGAAATGGAGAAGATTGGTGGATTGTAGTCCATAAAGATAACAGCAATCAATTTTTTAAATTTTTACTTACGCCTTCTGGATTATCAGGCCCTTTTATTCAGACAATTGGCCCAATCCTCACAGGAAACTCTCAAGGGCAAATGAAATTTTCACCTAACGGTAATAAACTTGGACTTGTTTCAATTCAAGGTAATAAGATAGCAATGTTTGATTTTAATAGGTGTACGGGGCAAATTAGTAATTATCAGAATTTAGGAAATCATAAATCTTATGGTTGTTCTTTTTCTCTAAATGGTCATATTTTTTATGCTGCAACAAATACAATGAATAGCATTGGCTTGGGTATTGACAGTTTGTTTCAATTTAATCTTGATTCTGTAAATATTTCACAGACAAAATACTTAGTTTGGGTATCAAACAATGACTCTTTTCATATAGGTCAACTTTTATTATCTCCAAACAATAAAATTTATTTTGGCACGCAATACTCATTTATTGATCCAACTTATCACTCATTTAATAACATGAATTTTTCATTTATTAATAATCCTGATATTTATGGTTCTGGATGTAATATTCAACCACATAGTTTTAATTTAAATGGAAGGATATCTATGGCAGGTTTACCAAACATGATCAATTACAATTTAAGTGCATTGGATGATAGCCCATGTGATACATTGGGATTGGGAATAAATGGAATTGAAGCAGTGCCTTATCCACTATTAAATATTTATCCTAATCCTGCAAGTGATGAATTAACTATTGAAGTGCTGAATGGAATTGCACCAAAGGAAATTGAAATTATAAACTCGTTGGGTGTAACGGTTATGAAACTGAAACAAACAAAACCCAATCAACAAGTAAATATTAAATCGCTTGCTGCCGGAGTTTATTTTGTAAAGGTGAGAATGAAGGATGGTAGTGTAACGGTGAGGAAATTTGTCAAGCAATAAATACAATAGAACACTGATGACCCTGAATGAGCAGATTAACTATGATAAATAAAAAATCAAGTTTATCGTGACCATCAGCTCCATCAGCGTTCAATCCATTAAAGACCAACTCGGAACGCAACTTCACTTCACTAAAACACCAACAAGAATTATATCAGTTGTTCCGTCCATCACCGAATTGCTATATGATTTAGGATTAAGAGAAGAAGTAATCGCCATTACAAAATTTTGTGTTCACCCGAATGAATGGTTCCGCACCAAACCAAGAATAGGAGGAACCAAGCAATTGAAAATTGATTTAATAAAATCATTGCAACCCGGTCTCATCATCGCTAACAAAGAAGAGAACACACAAACAGATATTGATGCACTGGCACAATTCGCAACAGTTTATATCAGCGATATAAAAACAATTGATGATGCTTATCAAATGATAAATGATGTCGGGGCAATCACAAACAGAATAACCGAAGCGGAAAAACTAATTGAAGAAATAAAAACTGCATTCAGAAACTTCTCTCTCCCCTTTGGGGAGAGTCGGAGAGGGGCTCTCTACTTCATCTGGCGAGAACCCTACATGCTCGCAGGCGGCGATACTTTCATTTCACAAATGATGCAACATGCAGGATTTGAAAATGCAGCAGCGCATCTCAATCGCTATCCAACCGTTACACCCGAAGAAATAAAAAATCTCAATCCCGAAATATTATTACTCTCATCAGAACCATTTCCCTTCAAACAAAAACATATTGATGAAATGAAAGAGATTTTTCCTGCCAAAAAAATTATTTTAGTGGATGGGGAAATGTTCAGTTGGTTTGGTAGCAGAATGAAACTCGCTCCTGATTACTTTAGCACTTTAATACAAGCAATTAGCTTTTAGCTAATAGCAAAATACAAAACAACTAACCACTAAATACTAAAAGCCAACAGCTATTATAAAAAATGATTCAGGCAGTAAATGTTTCAAAGTCTTATGGAGATATTCCGGTATTAAAGGGAGTATCAATAAAAATTGATAAAGGAGAAGTTGTTTCAATAGTTGGTGCATCGGGGGCAGGAAAGAGCACACTGTTACACATCATTGGGTTGCTTGACAGACCTGATGGGGGAGAAGTAATTATTGAAGATAAAAATTTGGCAAATATGTCAGACAAAGAATTGTCTGCGTTTCGAAACAAGCACATTGGTTTTGTTTTTCAGTTTCATCATCTGCTTCCTGAATTTACTGCTCTCGAAAATGTTTGTATTCCGGGTTGGATTGGAAAACGAAATGATAAAATTGTAAAACAGGAAGCAAAAGAATTACTCGACTATCTCGGACTCACTGAAAGGATGGAACACAAGCCATCTCAACTTTCAGGAGGAGAACAACAACGAGTTGCAGTTGCCCGCGCATTAATAAATCATCCGCAGGTTGTGTTGGCAGATGAACCATCGGGTAATCTTGATTCTGATAATGCGAGAGAGTTGCACGAATTATTTTTTCGGTTGCGAAAAGAATTTTATCAAACATTTGTGATTGTTACGCACAATGAAGAATTAGCAAAACTTGCCGATAGAGAAATCACCATTCGTGATGGAAGATTGTATTGAGAAAAAAATATTTTCTATTGCAGAGTTATTCACCAATCAACATTTTATTTTTCTCCAATGGAGTTGCGCACTTTTCATTGGGGAAAACTTTTTAAATAAGTATCATGCTCAGAGTGACAGAGTAATTTACTTAGTGTCATCAAATTAAAAAAACCATTTAACATGGCAACAAAAGCAAAAAAAGCTGCTCCAAAAAAGGCAGCAAAAAAAGCAGCTCCGAAAAAGAAAGCGGCTGCTCCTAAAAAAGCAAAATCTGCACGCAAACCTAATGCTGCATTTATGCGTCCATTAGCTATTGGTGCAGCATTGCAACCAGTAGTAGGTAACAAACCATTACCTCGTACTCAAGTTGTTAAAAAACTTTGGGAGTACATTAAGAAAAACGGATTGCAAGACAGCAAAAACAGACGCGCAATCAATGCTGATGCTAACTTAAAAGTCGTTTTCGGCGGCAAAGCACAGGTGAGCATGTTTGATATGGCTAAATTGGTGAACAAGCACCTTAGCTAATCAAATCAAAATTAAAGAACAGAGGCTGTAGCGATTTCCGTTACAGCCTTTTTCTTTTCAGATAATTCAGTAAATATTTATTGAAAATATTTTTATAAGCCAAACTGTTACACCTTGCTGTATCTCATCACATCATTTATGGAGGCATAAGAATTTTTCATCAGTGAATTGATATTATTTTTTTTAATCCACTTTACTTCTGTAATTCCTTCTTCTGCCTGCGGAATAAAATCGCTGTGGCTGGTTTGTTTCATAAAATACCAGTAAGTGCTTTTTATAATTCTGCTTTTATTTTCCCAATAAGTGTGAACAGTGCAGGGTTGATTCCATTCATAAAAAATAATGGGGGCTGTAACTTCTATGTTTCTTATTCCGGTTTCTTCTTCCACTTCTCTTTTTGCAGCAGCAATAATTTTTTCTTTGTGCTCAACTTTCCCTTTGGGTAAATCCCATTTTCCCTTTCTGAAAATCATTAGGATTTCGTTCATGTTATTTTCAACCAATCCACCTGCAGCATCTATAGGTTTAAACAATGAGTTGAATTCTTTTATCAATTCATTTTCGTTTTCATGAAAAACTATTCCAGCAATTTCATAATTCTTGTTTTCTAACTTCCCGATTAATTGGGTTAGTTGATTTCCGTCAGAAAAATTTTCCTGTAACAGTGTTTTAGAAGATAACTCCAATGCCTCTATTGATGGTAACACAAATCCATTTGAACATAAGTACAATGGATTATTTCCGATAAAAATTTTAAAAGGCATAGGGCAAAGTAATTGATTAAATTTTCATTTCTGGTTCTGATGAAAACAATTATGTTTGAAACCATGATTTTATCGAAGTCGGTAGCCAACAAAACAGCCTCGCTGTTGTTACAAATAAAGGCAATTAAGTTAAACCTTCATACACCATTTACATGGGCAAGCGGATGGAACTCACCCATTTATTGCGATAACCGCCTTTCACTTTCATATCCTGAAATAAGAACTTACCTGAAAGAGCAATTGGCTGATGTAATCAAAAAAAAATTTCCCGAATGTGAATGTATTGCCGGAGTTGCAACAGCAGGAATTGCTCACGGTGCATTGGTGGCTGATGCGTTAGACTTACCATTTATATATGTAAGGTCGTCGCCAAAATCGCACGGGCTTACCAATATGATTGAAGGAAAAGTTTTACCCGGGCAGAAGGTAGTTGTGATTGAAGATTTGATTTCAACAGGTGGAAGCAGTTTAAATGTGGTGAATGCTTTGCGCGCAGTTGATTGTCAGGTGATGGGATTAATAGCGCTCTTTACTTATGGATTTGATACTGCAGAGAATAATTTTTTAAACACTGATTGTCCGTTTTATACTCTTACAGATTATGATGTGCTTATAAAAAAGGCAGTTGAGCAAGGCTCTGTTCAATCAACTGATATTGATTCGTTAACTGCGTGGCGAATGAAACCTTCGGAGTGGAGCAAAGGACTGTAACAGTTTCTTATGAATTATTTTCTTTTTCTTATTCCCGTTCTTAATGCTGCTTTTGGATGGTGGGTTATTGAAAGTTTTGTGCTCTTTGTATTTCGGCCTTACGACCCGGTTAAAATTGCAGGTGTAACAGTTCAGGGAATTCTTCCTTCACTTCAAAATAAAATTGCTGAGAAAGCAGGGGAGTGGGCGCAACAGAATATTTCAAATGAAAAATTAGAATCTATTTTACTTTCTGATACAAGTATGAAAGAGATGCACATTTATCTGGAAGAAAAAGCAGATGACTTTATCAGAAATAAACTCACAGAAAGAATTTCACTTTTGAAAATGTTTATTACAGAAGGAATAATTATTCAGGCAAAAGAAGTTCTGGTAGAACAATTAAATAAAATGATTCCGGAATTGATAAAAGGATTTATTCCGAAGGTAACTGAGAAGATGAATATTAAAAGCGAGATTGAAAATCGAATTTCGAATTATCCATTGCAACATTTTGAAATGGAAATGAATACTATCTATGGAAAAAGAATTTTCGGTATAAAACTATTAGCAGCAATTGTTGGATTGTTGATTGGTATTCTCGAAATCACTTTGATTGTATTTTAAGTTGAAACAGTAAGACAATTAAAATTTCAGTGTTTAAAGTGTATCAGTTTACAGTTGGGAACAAGGGAGCAATGGACTAAATTTATCGCTGATTTTGAAACCATAAAAAGCAGTGCATTTTAAAGGTATTAAACAAAGTTTTATTCTGTGTAATTTACTTGAAAATGGAAGGGTTTGCTTTTCCAGTTTGCGGATGAATTATGATACTTTGATTTTGAATTACAAGTCAAAAATTTCAGTAATTTTATTGTTTAGTATTTTATTTTTTTCTAACACATTATTTGCCGAAACAAAAATTTCTCCGTCACCACCTCCACCACCTGTTAATGATAATTGTGTAAACGCAATTAGTGTAACGGTTAATGGGTTAATTGTAAGTGGAGTAACTCAAAATGCAACTTTAGAAGCGGGAGAATTAACAGATTGTGCAATTGCGGGAAGTACTCAATCTGTTTGGTATTATTTTACTGCAACAGCAACCAGCATTTCGGTTTCGGTTAATTCTACAGCAGGTGGATGTTTTTTAAGTTCAGCTATTTGGTCAGGGGCCTCAGGATGTCCGGTTGCAAATGGATGTAGTGCGCTCTCATGTCAATCAGCAGCTGGTGGTCCTAATAATAATGTCCATAACCTAATCAACTTAACAATTGGTATAGATTACTACATTCAGATTATGTATAACCCTGGTGGAGCTTGTGGTGCTTCTGCCGGATTTGATGTAACAGTTTCAACCACTCTTCCTGCTAATCCCTCTAATCCACCTCCCGTTTCAACATGTTCTTCGCCTGCTGGATCAGTTTGTGTTTTAAATTTTTTACCTGGCACTTATGCTCAAATAGCTGCCAACTGTACAACCTATCCCAACCCAGTTGCAGCAAATAACAATAATGAAGTTTATCATAGCTGTTTTTCATTTACAGCTCAATATAGCTCAACTATCAATTTTCAAATGGCACCCACCTCTACCTGCGGAACTTTTACCTGGTGGGATTGGCAATTATATAATAGTTCATGTAGTTCTATTGATTGCGGAGATTATAACAATCTTTCATCAACAGGATTAATATGCGGTAATAACTATGAGATGTGTTACACCTTCGAAATCCCAAATGGATGTACTTACACCAGTATTATCCCATATATTATTGCTATTCCTCCGGTTATTGCTGTTCCTACTACTCAAGCAATTTGTAAAGGTGAATCTGTTCCGTTAACTGCTTTTGCAATCGGAGATGTTTCTTATCAGTGGGCACCATCGACAGGATTAAATGCAACCACAGGTGCCACTGTTACAGCCAACCCTTTAGTAAATACAACCTATACTGTTACAGGTTTTGATGCTGGCGGATGTACACAAACTGCAACCGTAGTTGTAGTGGTGCATCCTGTACCTGTTTTAAGTGCGAGTTTAACACCTCCGAGTTGTGGTAACTCAAATGGTATTATTAATTTAACTGTTAGTGGAGGTGGTGGACCATTCACATATTTATGGAGTAATGGGTATAACAATCAAGATTTAACTTTTGTATTAGCGGGAACATACATTGTTACAGTTACCAATACATTTGGGTGCACGGCAACATACTCTGGAACATTAAATAATACTGGGTTTTTTACATCATCTTTTACCCAAATAAATAATACATGTGCTGGCGGTACGACCGGCAGTATTAATATAACTCCGCAGATACCTTCGGTAAATCCTCCATATACTTATTTATGGACTACAGGAGCTACCTCGCAGGATTTGAATAGTCTGAGTACAGGGACTTATACCATTACTATTTCAAATTCTGTTGGATGCACAAGTATTCAAACTATTAATATTACCGAACCTCCACTTATGAATATTTCAAGTGTAATTGCAAATGTTAATTGTTTCGGAAGTGCAACGGGAGGAATTGATTTAACTGTTACAGGAGGAACCGCACCTTACATTTATCATTGGAACACTAATGCTACAACTCAGGATTTATCAAATCTATTTTCAGGAAACTATTCTGTAACAGTTTATGATGCAAATGGATGTAGCGCAGTTGCAGGACCGATTACTATAACTCAACCTGCTCCAATTTCCTTTTCAGATATAATTACAAATGCTTCCTGTTCAGGTTCAACAGATGGAGCTGTTGATATTACTGTTAATGGTGGAAGCAATCCATACACTTTTGCATGGTCAAATGGTGCAACTACTGAAGATGTAACAGCTTTAAGTGCCGGACCTATTTCTGTAAACATTTTTGATGCAAGCGGATGCCCATATACATGGAACGGAAATATAGCTGCCGGAACAGGATTAATATTGTCGGCAAATATTACCCATGTTTTTTGTTTTGGAAACGGTAATGGCGCAGTTAATTTAACTGTTACAGCAGGATCCCTTCCATTCACTTACAATTGGTCAAATGGAGGAACAACTCAAGATTTATCAAATTTATCAGGTGGAGTTTATAGTGTAACAGTTATAGATGCTGCTGGTTGTTCTGTAACAGGAAGCTATACTGTTCTTGAACCTTCGGCTATGAGTTTGTTTGAAACTCATCTTGTTGTTGGCTGTGACAATAATTCAATTAATCTCACTGTTGCGAGTGGTTCTGCCCCCTTTACTTATATCTGGTCAAATGGAGCAACCATTCAGGATCCCATTGGAATTCCTGCAGGAAATTATTCTGTTACAGTTACTGATGCGAATAACTGTACTGCGGTACTTTCAAATATTGTCATTAACTCTTCGCCTGTAAATACCGTTAATCTTTTGCAGGCTGCTCCGTCTTGTGGGGTCAATGACGGAACTGCTTTAATTGATTTTATCACAGGTGGAGGAGGACCCTTTACATATTTGTGGAGCAACGGCGGAACAACTACCCAAATAAATAATATTTCAGCCGGGACTTATTCTGTTACAGTTTCAAATTCTTCAGGTTGTACTTCCTCTGCTTCTATAACTTTAATATCACCAAGTGGTCCTGCTTTATCTTCCACTCATGTAGATGTGCTGTGTAACGGTGCCTCAACAGGTAGCATTAACTTGTCCGTTGTAGGGGGAACTGCACCATTTAATTATATATGGAGTAATGGTTCTACTATACAAGACCCCTTGAATTTAACCGCTGGTAATTATACTGTTACAGTTACTGATGTCAATAATTGTCAGGTAACAACCACAATAAACATCAGCCAAAATGCGTCGACTGTTTTATCACAAACAAATGTTAATTCAACATGTGGCTCTACAAACGGCAGCATTAATTTATCTGTGGTTGGAACATCCCCCTTTATTTATTTATGGAATAACGCTGCTACAATCCAAGATTTGAGTTTTATTGGAGCTGGAAATTATTCTGTAACAGTTACCGATGCTAATAGTTGTACTTCTTCTTTATCTGTTACAGTAAACAATTCACCCGGCCCGACTTTGAGTTTTATTTCTCAGGATGTTTCTTGTAATGGAGCTGCATCCGGCAGTATTAATTTGACTGTCAATGGCGGAACAGCTCCCTTTACTTACTTGTGGAATAATGGCGCTACAACTCAGGATATATCAAACCTCATTACCGGAATTTATACTGTGGTTGTAACAGATGCCAATAATTGTATTGCGAATGGAGGAGTAATTATTATTCAACCTGCAGTGAATATTTTATCAGAAACTCATGTTAATGCAACCTGCGGTTTATCAAACGGTTCAATTGATTTAACTGTAACAGGTTCAAATCCTCCTTTTGTTTATTTATGGAGTAATGCAAGCTCATTCCAGGATTTGTCTGGTTTGGCGGTTGGAACTTATACTGTTACAGTTACTGATTTCAATTTGTGTTCAAGCACCCTTTCGGTTTCAATTTCTAACACAAGCGGTCCCACATTAACTGAAACTCATATTGATGCTTTATGTAATGGAGCTAATTCAGGAAGTATAAATCTGAGCGTTAACGGAGGTTTAGCGCCATATACTTATTTCTGGAATACAACCGCCACAACCCAGGATATAAATAATCTTGTTGCCGGAAACTTTACTGTAACAGTTACCGACTTTAATAACTGTCAATCTATAAGCACAATTATTATTTCGCAACCAACTGCGTTGTCGTTATCTGAAACACATGTTAACGCAAATTGTGGTTCAAGTAATGGAAGCATTAACCTTTCAGTTACAGGCGGAACAATTAACTATTCTTACAACTGGAGCAATGGCGCAATTACTCAGGATATTTCTTCCATAAGTTCAGGAGCATATACTGTAACAGTTACCGATGTGAATAATTGCTCAGCTACCCTAACAATTAATCTAAGCAATCTTAGTGGACCTTCTTTGACAGAAACTCACAGCAATGTTTTGTGTAATGGAAATAATTCAGGCAATATTAATCTTACAGTTAATGGCGGAACTGCTCCATACACTTATATCTGGAGTAATTCAGCTACCGCCCAGGATATAAATAATCTTCTTGCCGGAAATTATACTGTTACAGTTACCGACTTCAATAACTGTCAGGCTACAATTACTATAAATATTTCAGAGCCTGCATTATTGACTTTAAGTGAAACGCATATTGATGCAACTTGTAGTGCTGCAAATGGAAGCATTAATCTATCTGTAAATGGTGGTTCACCTAACTATGCTTACAATTGGAATAATGCCTCAACAACTCAGGATGTTTCTGTATTAAATTCGGGTGTATATACTGTAACAGTTACTGAAGCAAATAATTGTTCAGTCACGCTTTCCATAAATATTGGTAATACAAACGGACCTGTTTTATCAGAAACCCATGTTAATGTTTTGTGTAACGGAAGTAATTCAGGAAGTATTGACCTTTCAATCAATGCAGGAACTGCACCTTATTCATATATCTGGAGTAATGCATCTGCAACACAAGATATAAGTGCGCTTATCACCGGAAATTATACTGTTACAGTTACCGACTTCAATAACTGCCAGTCATCATTAACAATTAATATTTCAGAACCCACCACATTTGCAATATCGGAAACTCATATTGATGCAAATTGTGGTACTGCAAATGGAAGTATAAATCTTACTGTTGCCGGAGCAACTCCAAACTACAGTTACATCTGGAGTAATGGTTTTATAACACAGGACATCAATAATATCAGTGCAGGAGCATATACTGTAACAGTTACCGATGCGAATAGTTGTTCAACAACTTCAATAATAAATATCAGCAATTCAAGTGGGCCAGTTTTATCGGAAACTCATGTTAATGTTTTATGTTTTGGAAATGGCACTGGCAGCATTGACCTTTCTGTTATTGGAGGAGTTACACCTTACACTTATTTGTGGAGCAATGCAGCAACTACTCAGGATATTGTGTCATTAATCTCAGGAGCATATACTGTAACAGTTACCGACTTCAGTAATTGTCAGGCTATACTTTCAATTAATATTACTGAACCAATAGCAATATCTTTAACTGAGACACATGTTGATGTGTTTTGTAACGGAAATAATTCGGGTAGTATTAATCTGACAGTGAATGGGGGAGTAGCCCCCTATTCATATTTATGGAGCAATGCTTTTGCAATTCAGGATATTTCCGCTCTTTCTGCAGGAACATATACTGTAACAGTAACAGATTTTAATAATTGCACTTCAACTACTTCTCTTAATATCATTGAGCCAACTGTTTTAGCTGTTAGTGAAACTCACATTGATGCCGGGTGCGGTTCTTCGAATGGAAGTATTGACATAACAGTATCAGGCGGTTCTCCTAATTATAATTACAATTGGAACAACGCTGCTATTTCTCAGGATATTTCAAATATTAGCTCTGGTGGATATACTGTAACAGTTACTGATGCGAATAATTGCAGCGCTTCATTATCAGTTAACATTGCAAACACAAGTGGACCAGGTTTGAACGAAACGCATGTGAATGCATTGTGTAACAGTGGAAACACGGGAAGTATTGATCTATCCGTAAATGGCGGGACTGTTCCTTATAACTATACTTGGAATAATGGCTCAACTTCTCAAGATTTAAGCAACCTTATTTCTGGAAATTACAGTGTGACAGTTTCTGACTTTAATAATTGCTCTGGTACAGTAACTGTAATTATTTTGCAGCCAACTGCCATTGTATTAAGTGAAACCCATGCTAATCCAAGTTGTGGAATTGCAAACGGAAGTATAAATCTTAATGTAAATGGAGGCACTCCAAATTATTCATATTTATGGAGTAATGGTGCGATTGTTCAGGATATTTCAAATGTGGGTTCAGCAACTTATACTGTTACTGTTACCGATGCGAATGGCTGTACAAGTACTTTATCAATAAATTTATTCAATGGGAACGGACCAAGTTTAAGTGAAACACATGTTAATGCAAATTGCGGAATTGCGAGCGGCTCAATTGATTTGACTGTAACAGGTGGGGTAGTTCCTTATTTTTATGTATGGAGCAATGCATTTACTACTCAGGATATTTCAAATTTAATCGGAGGTCTCTATTCGGTGACTGTTACTGATATTAATTTTTGCTCTACAGTAATTTCAATTAATCTGCCGACCACCAGTTCTGTTTCATTGCAAACCGCCGTTACGAATGTTACCTGTTTTGGATTTAATGATGGTGCTGTTAACCTTACGGTTTCAGGAGGAACTCCAAGCTATACTTATCATTGGAATAATAATGCAACCTCTCAGGATCTTAACGGGATAAGCGGAAATGTTTATGGTGTAACGGTTACTGATTTGCTTGGATGTACTGCTGTAACTTCAGCAACAGTTATTGAGCATGGACAGTTAACTCCAAGTCAAACGCATATAAATGCAACTTGTGGCCTTTCAAATGGCAGTATTGATTTATCAGCCTTTGGCGGATTTCAACCTTATAGTTATTTATGGAGTAATGGTGCAATCACTCAGGATTTGTCAGGACTTTCCGCTGGGAATTATTCCGTTACAGTTTCTGATGTTAATTTATGTACAGCTACATTGAGTACTACAATTGCAATATCATCCGGACCAACTACACAGTTCGTTTCAACTAATGTTTTGTGTAATGGAGCTTCTATTGGAGCAATTAATTTAACTGTAAATGGAGGTAGCGCACCTTATTCTTATCTATGGAGCAATAATTCCAATGTACAGGACCTCAATAATATCCCTGCCGGAAATTATTCCGTTACCGTTACAGATGCAAATAACTGTTCTGTTACTGGTGCCGTACTAATCACTCAACCAAGTGCTATTCAGGTTAACGAAACGCATGTAGATGCTTCCTGCGGAAATTCGAATGGTACAATTGACATAACCGTTAGCGGTGGAACTTTGCCTTACTCATATATCTGGAGTAATTCGTCGAATACCGAAGACTTAAACAATCTTGCAATCGGGAATTATTCAATAACTGTTACAGATGGAAATAATTGCTCGGCAACAATAACCATCTCAATAATAAATGGAGGGGGTAGTTTGCCACTATCAAATATTGCTACTGATGAAACATGTAGCTCTGGAAATGGAAGTATTGATTTAAGTGTAAATGCAGGAACTGCTCCCTATAATTATGCATGGAGTAATGCACAAATTACACAAGATATTGCCAATTTGTCAGCGGGGAATTATTCTGTTACAGTTACAGATGCGGGAGGATGCACGGGAACTGCAACTGCTGCAATTAACAACCATCCTTCACCTTCGCTTTCGACTACACATTTAGATGAAACTTGCTCAAACTCTAATGGCTCTATAGATTTAACTGTTACAGTAGGAGCATTGCCTTATTCTTATATCTGGAGTAATAATTCTCAAACTGAAGATATTTCAAATCTTTCTACCGGAAATTATTCGGTTACTGTTACAGATGGAAATAATTGCACAGCGAATATTCAGGTTTCAATACTTAATTCATCGGGCCCAATAATTAATGAAATTCACTTTGATGAAAATTGTAATCAGGCTAATGGTTCAATCAATCTTACAATCAATGGCGGTATTCTTCCTTATAGTTTTAACTGGAATAATGGAACAACAACTGAAGATATTTCAAATTTAGGTTCAGGAAATTATTCTGTAACAGTAACAGATGTAAATGGATGTTCTAATTTGCAAAGTATATTGATAAACAACATTGCCGGCCCACAGCTTAGCGAAACCCATATTTCAACTTCTTGTGGATTAAATAATGGCTCAGTTGACTTGACTGTAACAGGTGGAACCTTTCCTTTTATTTATTCGTGGAGCAATAATTACATAACGCAGGATTTACAAAATATTTCTCCAAATACTTATTCTGTAACAGTTACAGATGCAGGTGGTTGCACCGCCGAATTGACCGGCATAAATATTATCTCAAGCACTATTCCAAATTTAAATGAAACACATACTTCATCCACATGTGGAAATGCAAATGCCGGAGTCGATTTGACTGTTACCGGTGGAACGGCGGGTTATAACTATATATGGAGTAATAATTCCGTTACAGAAGATATTGCAAATATTGTTTCAGGAAATTATTCTGTTACAGTAACTGATGCTGCGGGTTGTACTGTTTCATTGAATGCGCTAATAAATAATATTGCAGGACCTCAATTAACTATTATACCAACCGCAACTTCCTGCGGTAACTATGACGGAAGTATTGACCTTATTGTTAATGGTGGTGCTAACCCTTACAGCTATTTATGGAGTAATTCAACCACAACAGAGGATGTTACTTCATTAGCGGGTGGAAACTATTCTGTTACTGTAACAGACGCGAATAATTGCACGGTTGAAATAAATATTGATGTAATTGCGTCAATTTATCCTTTAATCAATGCGCATATTACAGGAAACAAAGGTTGTATTCCTCTTAGTATTTTTTTTAATAACACAAGTTCAAATGCAACAACTTATAGCTGGATATTCGGTGATGGAACAACTTCAAACGATGTTTCACCAACTCACCAATACAACCAAATCGGAAATTTTCCAGTCGAATTAATTGCAACAAGTTCTACCGGATGCAGCGATACTTTAGCAATTGATACTGTTTCAATTTATGAAACCCCTATTGCTGATTTTACTTCTGTTCCCTGGATAAATGAAACAACTTTGCTTTCACTTGCTCAATTCAATTTTACAAACCAATCATTATTTGCTTCAACTTACCTATGGAATTTCGGTGATGGAAATAATTCAAATGAAATAAATCCTGTTTATACCTACACAACTGAAGGTGAATTTTATGTTACACTATTTGCCTTCAACATTAATGGTTGTGCTGATACAGTTACTTATGGTCCATTTACTTTGATTGCAGATGGAGATATTTTTATTCCAAATACTTTCACACCCAATGGAGATCATTATAATGATGTTTTTAAAATTTATGGAACAGGCATTACTGCCGAACATTTATGGATTTATGATCGCTGGGGCGAAAAACTTTTTGAATCGGCTGAATTATTTTCAGAATGGGATGGAAAATATTTGGGAGTTGATTTGAATATTGGGGTATATGTTTATCAGTTGGAGGTAACCCGATATGATGGTACAATAGAATTTAAAAAAGGAGATGTAACACTTCTCAGATAGGAACTAATTATTTCTTTTTCTTAAAATCTCCTTTCGAAAATTGCTTTTCAATCCAGCAATAAAGCAGTATAAAAAAATAACGGCTTCCGATTTCCTGAATCTTCAGTTTTGATTCACCATATTTTCGATTCGTCCAGCTATTCGGTATGACGGTATATGAATAACCTCTGATGATAGCTTTCAAAGGAAGCTCCAGCGTTAAATTAAAATGAGGAGATAGAAATGGTTTCAATCCAGCAATTACTTCTCGACGGTAAAGTTTAAATGCATTAGTTGAATCGTTGTAACGAATGCCCATAAAAACGCGAACAATATTATTTGCAATTCGATTAAGAATTCTTTTCAATAGAGGATAGTCAATCACTTTTCCTCCTTTGCTCCAGCGGCTTCCGAAAACACAATCAAAACCCTCCAGCATTTTATTATAGAAGCGAACTAAATCTTCCGGATCATCAGACAAATCAGCCATCATTACTGCAACACAATCCCCCGTGAATCTCTCAAGCCCGTAACGAACTGCATATCCAAAACCATTTGGTCCTTCGTTGGTATAAAAAGTAAGTGTTGGAATATTTTTTTGCAGTTCACCTAATATTGATTCTGTTTTGTCTTTAGAACTATCATTAACAACAATAATTTCATGTTCAATATTGTAGTGTAACAGTGTGTTGTATAATTTATTTAAAGTTTCAGCAATGCTTCCTTCTTCGTTATAAGCGGGGATTACAATACTTAATTTCAAATGAAATAGATTTTATTTTGAAATAGTTTTCTTAAAGAATTTAAATTAAAAAAAGTATTTCTACTTCATTTCGTTCATTCGAATCATTCTTCCTTTAAAACTTTTTCCATCAATCGCTTTTATCATTTTGTTGGCTGATGATTTATCTATTTCAACAAATGAGTTTGCTTCTTTCAAATCTATTTTGCCTAAAGTATCTTTTTTCAAATCACTCATGTCTAAAATAAACTGAAGGAAACTTGCTTTATAAAAACCATCCTTGGTTCCGATATTCACAAAAAGTTTAGTATAGTCGCTATTGGAACTAAAATCCCTGGCTGTCTTCACATCGCGATCTCCTCTTTCGCCTCTATCACCTCTTTCAGTGCGCTCTCTTCTTTCTCCACCTCTTTCGTTTCTGTCTCTTGTTCTGAAACCTTCGCGGGGTGCGCGCTCGCTTCTGTCCGATTCACGAAGATTTAGATCTTCAGAATTCTGATAATATTTTAAATAGCGGTCAAACTCCAATGCTGCTACACGGGTTAGCACTTCTTCCTTGGTCATATCAGCAAATTTTTCCTGTAACATTGGAACATAATTTTCATAATCTCCGTGAGAAATGTCGGCCTGTAACAGTCGCTCCATTCCGAAGAAAAATTGTTTACGACAAACATCTTTTCCCAATGGAATTTCTAACTTATGAAAAGGCGACTGAACTAATTTTTCAATTGTCTTGAGTTTATATGACTCTCGTTTAGTGATTACCGAAATACAAATTCCGGTTTTACCCGCACGACCTGTTCTTCCGCTTCTATGTGTGTAAACTTCTGCTTCATCAGGCAATTCGTAATTAATTACATGAGTTATGTCTTTCACATCAATTCCGCGTGCAGCAACATCGGTAGCAAGCAACAACTGTAACGCTTTACTTCTGAAAGCTCCCATCACTTTGTCGCGTTGAGCTTGCGATAAATCTCCATGTAGTGCATCAATGTTATATCCCTCGCGTGTAAGTTTTTCTGCAATGGACTGAGCATCAATTTTTGTTCGTGTAAAAATCAAACCATAAATACCAGGATTGAAATCAATAATTCGTTTAAGCGTTTCGTAACGATGATGATTTGCTGTTAAATAATACTGGTGATCAATATTTTTATTTCCGCTGTTAATTTTTCCAACTGAAATTTCTACCGGGCTTTTCATGTACTTGTTGCTCACCTTTCTTATTTCGGGTGGCATTGTTGCACTGAACATCCACATACTATCGCGGTTAATAGTTTGCTTACACACAAATTCAATGTCCTCTTCGAAACCCATGTTAAGCATTTCATCGGCCTCGTCGAGCACCACATATTTTATCTGCTGAAGATTAATGGCTTTGCGCTCAATCAAATCGATGAGCCGACCAGGAGTTGCCACCACAATCTGAACACCCTTTTTTATTACTCTTATCTGATCGCTGATGCTGGTGCCGCCATATACCGCCACGATATGAACCTGAGCAGTAAATTTTTTGAAGGTCATTATATCCTTTACAATCTGCATGCACAACTCGCGTGTCGGGCAAACGACCAATGCCTGCGGCGATTTTTTATCGTGGTCAATTAACTGTAACAGCGGCAAGCCGAAAGCAGCGGTTTTGCCAGTGCCTGTTTGTGCCAATCCGAGGAAATCTTTTGTTCCGGCTACTAAAACCGGTATTGCCTTTTCCTGAATGGGTGTTGGTTCTGTGAATCCGAGCGCCTCTACAGCCTGTAACAGTTGGGCGTTTAATCCTAAATCTTTAAACGATGACATTCTTAAATTTTCGGCGAAGTTAACCTATAATATTTGAGAGCTTAATTTTTAATCTACTTTCAGATTTTATAACATGAAAAACTATTTTTTTATTGAGTTTATTGAACGAGCCCCAATCTATAGTTATCTCAAAGTGCAATTAATATTAATGTTAGCATCTTTAATCTATAGTAAATGTAACCTTATCAGAATGGTAAAGTTAAAAGGTTCGATTTAAAGGATAAAACCACAAATTTCCTTTTCGTCAACCTTAAAACACCACCACAATGCTTAAGACTTTCCTCTACAAAGTCGTTTCGCGCTCAGTATTTGCGTTAATTCTTTTATCAGGATTAACTTCTGTTAAAGCGCAGACTTACACCATGACCAATGGAAGTATTTCCACTTGTTCCGGAACATTTTTAGATCCAGGCGGAAATGCGAACTATCCGAACAATGCGAATTTCACTTACACAATTTGTTCATCAAACGGAACTCATGTGAATGCAAAATTTACTGCATTTAAAACATCAGCAAATGATATTCTATATGTGTATGATGGTAACAGCACATCTGCCCCGCTCATGGGTACTTATACCGGCACGCTTACCTATCCGCCGAGTTTAACTTCGAGCAATACTTGCCTTACATTCAAATTTGTTTCCGATGCAAGTACCAACAATACTGGATTTACAGCCACCATTTCGTGCGTGACTTCTCCAATAAAAGTTGATAATACAACATACACTCAAAGTCAGCTAATATCAAGTGTGTTTATGGGTGATTGCTTAACGGCAACAAACATTCAGTTTCATGGAATGAATGACATGATGGGATATTTTACCAATGGAACTTCTATTGGAATTCAATCAGGTGTTGTTTTAACTTCAGGAAGTATCTATAATGTACCAGGACCAAACAACCAGGCAAACGCGACTATTGACCACGCACAACCTGGAGATGTAAACCTCACTGCTTCGGTTGGTGTAATTACTCAGGATGCTTCAAGTATTGAATTTGATTTCGTTCCGAAAAACGATTCTGTAACTTTTGATTTCGTGTTTGGTTCTGAAGAATACCCTGAATGGATTTGCCAGGGATACAATGATGCATTCGGATTTTTTGTTTCCGGGCCTGGTTATGTCGGAACCCAAAATGTCGCCTTGATTCCAGGAACCACAACCCCGATAGCAATTGATAATATTAATACTACAGGAAATTGCGCCACTATTTATCCTCAGTATTATGTAAATAATACGGGAGGGACATCGGTTCAATATGATGGATATACAACACCCATGAGGGCATTAATTCATTGTACTCCTTGTGCATCATATCATATAAAAATTGTCGTGGCGGATGTAGGAGATGGATTATATGATTCAGGTGTATTTTTAAAAGCACAAAGTTTCAGTGCTGGACATAATTTGGTTGTTAGCTCAACGGGATACAACGGAACTAATAATATTTATGAAGGATGCGATGGATATTTCACTTTTACAAATTTGGATGGAGCCGATACTATTCCAACAACCATTTCTTATCAAATTTTAGGAAACGCTATAAACGGTACCGATTATCAGACTATTACTAATACAGTTGTAATTCCTGCTGGTCAAACATCTGTTACACTTCCGATTTATTCAAACTGGGATGCGAATGTTGAAGCGAATGAATTAGTCCGTGTTAAACTTTTGTCATATTGCAATTGTAACAACATTCCGCAGGCTTCACTTTGGATAGTTGACAATTCTTTGTTTAATGCAGTTGTAACGGCTCCTCAAACTCTTTGTGCAGGACAGGGATTACCTGCAACATTAACTGCCAGTGGAAGCCAGAGTTTGCCTTACCATTATTTATGGAGTACTGGTGCTACCTCAAGTTCTATTTCTGTTTCTCCTACTTCAACAACAACTTATAGAGTAACGGTTACAAACCCTTGCGATAATTCTATTGATACTGCATCAACAAAAATCACAATTGTTCCGGTCATAAATTTATCCGCAACACAAACAAATGTTAATTGTAATGGAAATAATAATGGCTCAATCAGTTTATCAATTTCGGGTGGCCAAACTCCATATTCATTTAATTGGTCAAACGGTGCTACAACACAAAATATTTCTTCACTTGTTCTCGGAACCTATTCTGTTACTGTAACAGCTGGAGTTTGTTCAACAACTTCAACATTCACAATTTCACAACCTTCGACTCTTGGATTTTCTGTCTCATCAATAAATCCATCTTGTTCGGGAGTATTAAATGGAAGCGTGAGTACTACTGTAACAGGTGGAACTTTACCATATTCATATTTTTGGTCAAATGGCTCTACAAATGCAAATCTTAATTCACTTTTTGCTGGAACTTATTCAGTGACTCTGACAGATGCAAATGGATGTTCAAATACTGGAAGTGCAACAATTACAAATGCAGCTACGATTTCTTTAAGTTGTTCATCAACGAATGTTTCATGCAATGCCGGAACAAACGGAACAGCAAGTTCAAGTGTATCAGGTGGAACTTCGCCTTATACTTATTTGTGGAATAGCGGAGCTACAACAGCCAACAGAACTTCACTTGCAGCCGGAATCTATTCATTGACAGTAATGGATGCGAATGGATGTACTGCAACAGCAAGTACAACTGTAACGCAGCCGACAGTATTGACTGCATCAGCATCATCAACGAATGTTTCATGCAATGCAGGAACAAACGGAACAGGAACTTCATCAGTATCAGGTGGAACTTCACCTTATACTTATTTGTGGAATAGCGGAGCTACAACAGCCAACAGAACTTCACTTACTGCCGGAACCTATTCATTGACAGTAACGGATGCGAATGGATGTACTGCAACAGCAAGTACAACTGTAACACAGCCGACAGTATTGACTGCATCAGCATCATCAACAAATGTTTCATGCAATGCAGCAGCAAACGGAACAGCAACTTCAAGTGTAACAGGCGGAACAACACCATTCACTTACAACTGGAGCAACGGAGCAACTACGGCAAACATTGCATCATTAACAGCCGGTTCATACTCGGTAACAGTAACCGATGCGAACGGATGTTCTTCAACTTCAACAACTACAGTTTCTCAACCATCTACATTATCAGTAAGCACAAGTTCAACGGATGCACTTTGTAATGCAGCATCGAACGGAACAGCAACAGCAAGTGTAACAGGCGGAACAACACCATTTACTTACAACTGGAGCAACGGAGCAATCACTTCAACTCTTTCAGGATTAACAGCCGGTTCATACTCGGTAACAGTAACCGATGCGAACGGATGCAGTGCAACTTCAGCAACTACGGTATCACAACCATCAACTCTTGCGGTATCAACTTCTTCGACCGATGCGTTGTGCAATGCAGCATCAAACGGAACAGCAAGTTCAAGTGTAACAGGAGGAACAACACCATTTACTTACAACTGGAGCAACGGAGCAACTACGGCGAACATTGCATCATTAACAGCGGGTTCATACTCGGTAACAGTAACCGACGCGAACGGATGTTCAGCAACTTCAACCACAACAGTATCACAACCATCAACTCTTGTGGTA
>JBBQJW010000004.1:0-172500 GCA_038326325.1 Chitinophagales bacterium
CCAACACTCACTTTCACCGAAGGTGATACAGCAGAAATTTATGTTCACAATATGCTTCGTGTATTTACTTCCATGCACTGGCATGGTGTCTTCCTTCCGAATCAGTTCGACGGTGTTCCTTACTTAACACAAATGCCTATCGAACCCGGTGAAACGCATCTCTATAAATTTCCCGTGATACAAAACGGAACATACTGGTATCATAGCCACTCGGGATTGCAGGAGCAAAGTGGAATGTATGGTGCACTTATTTTCAACAAACAAAATGAACCCACAATTACCGCATTGCCAATTGTGTTGAGCGACTGGACAGATATGCGACCAAATGAAGTTCATCGCTCACTGCACAATGCCACCGATTGGTTTGCCATAAAAAAGGGAACCACTCAGAGCTACAGCGAAGCAATTGCTCACGGATATTTAAAAACAAAACTGACCAACGAGTGGAAGCGCATGAACGCGATGGATGTGAGTGATGTGTTCTATCAAAAATTTTTAATTAACGGGAAAAATATAAATGAGCAACCGCAATTTAAAGCCGGTGATAAAGTGAAACTGCGAATCGCGAATGCGGGCGCATCCACTTATTTCTGGCTCACTTATGCGGGTGGAAAAATTACTGTAGTGGCAAATGATGGTAACGATGTTCAGCCCGTTGAAGTTGACAGGTTACTGATTGCCGTTGCCGAAACTTATGATGTCATTGTCACCATTCCTGAAAATATGAGTTATGAATTTTTGGTAACACCCGAAGACCGGACTAAGTCGGCTTCACTCTGGCTTGGTAGCGGAATGAAAATGGAAACCACTCACTTGCCTAAGCTGAAATATTTTGCCGGAATGAATATGATGAACTCGATGATGAAAATGAATGGTGACTTGGAATCGATGGGAATGAAAATGAGTAATCAGGAGATGGATATGAATTCTGTTATGTATCCAGAAAGCACCGGAGAAGAAAAATCAAAGAAGAAAAAACAGCAGAGTGATTCAATGAACGAAATGAATATGGGGGGTATGGAAATGGGCAACATGAATAGTAATTCAAATGGCGAAACTGTAACACTCAATTATGGAATGTTGAAGGCGACGGAGAAAACTATTTTGCATGGCGACTCAACCAAGATTCTGAATTTTACTCTCACTGGAAATATGAACCGATATGTATGGACATTGGATAACAAAACCGTTTCCGAGGCCGACAAAATTTTAATTCACAAAGGAGAAATCGTACGGATTATTCTTTACAACAATACCATGATGCGGCATCCGATGCATCTGCACGGACACGACTTTCGCTTACTGAATGGACAGGGTGATTTTGCACCGCTGAAAAATGTATTGGACATTATGCCAATGGAAATTGATACCATAGAATTTGCTGCAACTGAAAGCGGCGACTGGTTTTTTCATTGCCATATTCTCTATCACATGATGAGTGGAATGGGAAGAATATTTTCTTATCAGGATTCACTTCCCAATTCTGAGATACCGAATGCGAAAATTGCGCAACGCAAATTATTTTCTGATGATCGTAAATTTCATTTCATGACCAAAGTTGGAATTGAAAGCAACGGAAGTGATGGTGAAGCGATGTTCGCAAACACACGATGGAAAATAAATGAGATGTGGCATCTGGGTTATCACGATATGCATGGCTACGAAAGCGAAACCAACTTTGGAAGATACTTAGGCAAAATGCAGTGGTGGTATCCGTACATTGGTTTTGATTATCATTATAAAATGGAAGGCGAGCCTCAGGAAAATTTCTTTGATATGGAACACAGTCCCAAAAACATTTTTGGCTCTGAAGAAAAAAATATGTTTGGACAAGTCAGTAATAAAAACAACCGCCACACTTACATGGCGGGCATTCAATACACATTGCCATTTCTTGTGATTGCTGATGCGCGCATTGACGGCGATGGAAAATTTCGTTTCCAACTTTCGAGAGAAGATGTTCCATTCACTCCCCGACTTCGTTTCAGTTGGATGCTGAATACTGATAAAGAATACATGGCGGGTTTCCGTTACATCGCTACAAAATATATTTCTTTCTCCACTCACTACGACAGTGATATGGGCTTTGGTGCAGGATTAACTTTTACTTACTGATAATTTTTGAAATCGTTATTGGAATATTTCAAACTGTAACAGTTGTTCTTCAAGCCAAATATTTAAAATAAATCTCAATCTCAGGTTTTAAATTGCTTTATTAAATATTGACAACTAATATTTGCGACCTAATTTTTTTCAATGAAATTCCTCTTAAAACTTTTAATAATAATAATATTTATTGGGGCCTATTCTTCATGCACCAAGCCAGGCATAGGAGGAACAACAACTGTTGTTTGTTTTCTGAAACATCACAGTATGCTTATCATTAATGATTCTATTGTACCGAGTATAGTGTATGTGAAATTCGGAGCGACAGAGTTACCAGCCGATCCTACCAATAATTACGATGCAAAATTTATTGGAACAATTGGTGAAGACCATGTGCATGTAATAGAATTAAAACCAGGTCAGTATTTTTTATATGGTGTAGGCTGGGATCCGGATATAAGTAATACAGTTATGGGTGGTCTTGGAATTAAAGTAAGAACAAAGGATAAGACTAAGGAAATTGATATGGATATTCCTGTTACAGAATAATTTCTTTCTAATAAAATTCTTTTTCTATTCGATCAATCCAGTTTCACTTTTCTCTCGTAATTCATTCAATCATTTGCAAAATCAAAACCGGATGAATTATGAAACCACTCTTTACAAATTTTTTTTGCTGCATCGTTTTTATTTTTTCATCAGCAACCACCTTCGCTCACTTTGGTGATATAAAAGGAAACATCAAAGACAACATCACGAACCTACCTGTTACAGAAGCTAAAATAACATTAGGTGAAACCATATTGAACACTGTAACAGATTCGCTCGGCAATTTCAGTTTCGCGCAAGTACCCGCGCAACACTATATCATTTCCATTGAGGCGAAAAATTATCAGACAAAATCATTCGATTTTATTGTTGAAGCCGATAAAGTGAGCACTCTCAATTTTTATCTCACGCCATCACTTATCAGTTTGCCAGATGTGGTTGTGAAGAGCGATAGACCTGTTACCTCCTCATCTTCCATGTTGCTCAATCGTGTTGACTTTGAACTGCGCCCGAAAAATTCCGCTCAGGACATGCTTCGTTTGGTGCCAGGTTTATTTATAGCGCAACACGCCGGCGGTGGAAAAGCGGAACAGATTTTCGTTCGCGGATTCGACTGCGACCATGGAACCGATGTCGCCACTTTTGTTGATGGTATTCCAGTGAACATGCCTTCGCACGGACATGGTCAGGGCTACGCTGATCTTCACTTTCTCATTCCTGAAACAGTAAACAGAATGGAGATTTACAAAGGACCCTACTTCACGCAGTTTGGTGATTTTGCAACAGGTGCCGCTGTACAGTTTCGCACACTTGATTCGCTCGAACACAACACACTTCAATTTGATTTAGGAAGTGTACCTGGCCACGCAAACATCACAGGCAGGCGAGGATTACTGATGGCACAAATTCCTTCCGGTTTAAAAAATACATCATCGTATTTCGCCGGAGATATTTTATACACGCCCGGTTATTTCGATAACAGTCAGCATTTCAACCGTTACACTATCTTCAACAAAACAACTTACCGTATTGCACCGCAATCATCTCTGTCGCTTTCCATCGGAAGTTTCGGTTCATCGTGGGATGCAAACGGACAAATACCCGAGCGCGCCGTTAACGCAGGATTGATTTCACGCTTCGGTTCCATTGACACGACTGAAGGCGGAACAACTTCACGCAGCAACATTAATCTGCAATTCCGGTCGGGCAACGAAAAACACAAACTCGAATCACAGATTTACTACTGTGCTTATCGCTTCAAACTTTTTTCAAACTTCACTTTCTTTTTAAATGACCCTATCAAAGGCGACGAAATAGAACAGGACGATAACCGAAGCATTCTTGGTTATAACGGAAGTTATTCCGTGGCGAATAAGTTTTTAGGCATCAACGCAAAAACAATTTTCGGTTTAGGATTCCGCTCCGATAATATTGAGAATTCATTGTGGCATGCCGCATCGCGTGTGCGCCTCTCTGCAAAAGCACATGCACTCGTACATGAACGCTCCAATTCATTTTACATCAATGAACAAATTCCTTTCACCAGTTGGTTTCGCGCCGAAGTGGGTTTGCGTAGCGACTACTTTGTTTTCGATGTTGAAGATTTATTACCTACTGATTCCATACATACGAATTATTCGGGCTTCAGTTATCAAACGCAACTCAGTCCGAAAATCAATTTAATTTTTTCTCCATCTGATAATCTTAAATTCTTTATCAACTCCGGTTATGGATATCACAGCAACGATGCGCGCTCGGTGGTACAACAAGCAACTACGCATCACTTACCGAAAGCTTCGGGTGCCGAGTTCGGAACATTGATTCGCATTAATAACCGCGTTATTATTTCAGCAGCACTATGGGGAATGGAGCTCGAAAACGAACTGGTGTATGTTGGCGACAATGGAACCACCGAAGACCGCGGTCCCAGCCGTCGCACCGGAATTGATTTCAGTACTCGAGTTCAGTTTACTCAATGGTTGTTTGCTGATGTGGATGTCAATTATGCGCATAATGTGTTTATCACAAAACCGTATGGCGAAGTGTTACAGAAAGACAATCTCATCCCGCTTGCACCCGTGCTGACCTCCACTGGTGGCATCACGGCGCGACACAAGAGCGGATTAGAGGCATCATTGCGCTACCGATACATGGCTGACCGCCCGGCAAATGAATCTTACACTGTTACAGCACATGGCTACAATATTTTTGATTTCACGGGGGACTACCACAACAGGCATTATAAAATCGGATTCACAATTGAAAATTTATTGAACACTCAATGGAACGAAGCACAGTTTGATACCGAGTCGCGATTGTTCAACGAATCAGCACCGGTTGAAGAGTTAAACTTCACAGCCGGAACTCCAATTGCATCGAAATTATCGTTGGGAATTTTCTTTTAGAAAATTAATTCTGTTACACCCTTATAAAAAAATGGAAAGAAGTAACAGTTTGCTTTTCTTAATGATACTTTGAGAAAAAATTATTTTTCTTCTTCTCCCAAACTTATCTGGTCCTGCACAATAAAACCATTAGGAAAAGAATTAAGAATCTGTTGCTGAAAAGCATAAGCACTGATACGCGATTCAAAATCACCAACACGCAATTTGAAAGTAGGTTGCTGGTATTCAACATATGCTTTGGTATCAGGAAACATTGCTGTGAATTGTGCTTTCATATCCAACACATTTTTACGATTGCTTCCGCTCGCTAATTGAATGCGATAACCGGAGGTGCTCATTTTATGCGCTGCAAAATTATCACTATATTCCATCAGCACTTTAATCATTGTGTCTTCGGTGACTGTTACATTCCCGTTCGGATAAAGAACTGTTACATCCTGGGCTTTTGAAAAGCCGGAAATAAAAACAAGAACAGAAATTAACAGAATTGATTTCACTCTTTGATAATTGAAATTCCTGATGAAGTTCCTAAACGATCAGCGCCTGCTTCTATCAATTGTAATGCAAATTCCTTTGTGCGGATTCCCCCTGATGCTTTCACTTTTATTTTTTTCGGAAGCGAGTCGCGAATCAATTTTACGGCTTCAACAGTTGCTCCAGCTTTGCTGAACCCAGTGGAAGTTTTTACAAAATCAACTCCCGCTTCTTCGCACAACTCACATGCGCGAACAATTTCTTCATCGGTGAGCAAGCATGTTTCTAAAATTACTTTCACAATTGTTTTATGAAAGTGCGCCATGAGTGTTACACTTTGAATATCATCGAGCACTTGCTTGTATTGTTTGTTTTTTAGTTCGGAAATATTCATCACCATATCTAATTCAGTCGCTCCATCATCAATTGCTTTTTTTGCTTCCGATACTTTTATTAGCGTGTTTGTGTATCCAAGAGGGAAACCAACAACGGTCGCCACTTTCACTTTAGATTTAGCGAGAAACTGTTTCGCTTCATTAACATACATCGGTGGAACACAAACAGCAGCGAATGAAAATTCCATTGCTTCGTTGCATAACTGTTGAATTTCATTAATCGTAACTTCCGGTTTCAAAATCGTGTGATCGATTTTAGAAGCGATGTCCATATCAGTTTCAGTAATTATTTCATGCAGCATCTTTTCCATGGCAACTTTTATATTTTTTTCCGCTACCACAAGGGCAAGGATCGTTCCGTCCAACTTTTGGTCCTACACGAACAGGTTCCTGTTTCACTTGTTCTTGTTGTCCGTCTCTTTCTTCGCCATTCTGCGGTCTGCCACTATTCATCTGCGGATTAGTGATGCCGCTTGTATCGTCGCGACCGACTTTCATTCTGCTGTAGTCTGTTTTCTGCGGCGCCTGCGCCTGGTTCATTGGTGTTTGCTGTTGCTGTGGAAGATTTCCTTTGAACAGAAACGACAATACATCGCGATTGACTTCCGAAACCATCACTTTGAACAAATCAAAGGCTTCGAGTTTGTAAATGAGCAGTGGATCTTTTTGTTCATACACAGCAGACTGAACGGATTGTTTTAGTTCATCCATCTGACGAAGATGTTCCTTCCATGCTTCATCAATCATCAGGAGTGTTACACCTTTCTCAATGGCGTGAATCACTTCCTTGCCTTTTCCTTCAATCGCTTTTTTCAGATTGAAGATTACCTGCATCGCTTTAATTCCATCAGTAATCGGGATCACAACATTCTCAACGGTTGAACCTCGTGTTTCGTACAGGTTTTTAATATTCGGATAAACATTTTCAACTAAGTGATTCGACTTGCGCTGATAATACTCAGTTGATTCGGTATATAATTTTTCGGCTGTTACATGTGGCTTCGCCGATTCAAATTCTTTTTCATCAATGTGTGTATCAGTGGAAAGAATTCGAATGCAATCGAGTTTGAAAGTCGGATAGTCTTTATTGTCCTGATGAGTGGCGATTAACTCTTCGCATAAATCGAACAGCATGTTGTTCAAATCAAATTGCAAGCGCTCGCCAAATAATGCGTGACGACGGCGCTTATAAATAACTTCGCGTTGCGCGTTCATCACATCATCGTATTCGAGTAATCTTTTACGGGTGCCGAAATTATTTTCTTCTACTTTTTTCTGCGCGCGCTCAATGGATTTCGTGATCATGCTGTGCTGTATCACTTCACCTTCTTTGTAACCCATCCGATCCATCAATCCGGCAATTCTGTCGGAACCGAAAATGCGCATGAGGTCATCTTCCAACGAACAATAAAACTGAGTGGAACCCGGATCTCCCTGACGACCGGCACGACCGCGCAACTGACGATCAACTCGTCGTGCTTCATGTCGCTCTGTTCCGATAATTGCGAGACCGCCGACTTCTTTTACGCCGGGCCCGAGTTTAATATCTGTTCCTCGACCGGCCATGTTGGTTGCAATTGTTACAGCACTTTTCAATCCCGCTTCAGCAACAATTTCTGCTTCGCGCTGATGCTGTTTCGCATTCAACACATTGTGTTTAATGTTTTTCAACTTCAACATTCGCGCAAGTAATTCACTTACTTCCACTGAAGTTGTTCCAACCAATACCGGTCTTCCCGCTTTTGTTAAATTTTCTATTTCGTCAATAACCGCTTTGTACTTCTCGCGCTTTGTTTTGTAAACAAAGTCTTCCATGTCTTTTCTTACAATAGGGCGGTTCGTAGGAATCACCACTACATCCAATTTATAAATGCTCCAGAATTCGCCTGCTTCCGTTTCAGCGGTACCGGTCATGCCCGCGAGTTTGTGATACATGCGGAAATAATTCTGAAGTGTAACAGTCGCAAAAGTTTGTGTAGCCGCTTCCACTTTCACATTTTCTTTCGCTTCTATCGCCTGGTGTAATCCATCACTGTAACGGCGACCTTCGAGAATACGACCGGTTTGTTCGTCCACGATTTTCACTTTGCCATCCATCACCACATACTCCACATCTTTTTCAAACAGCGCGTAAGCTTTCAGCAATTGCTGAACGGAATGCAATCGTTCACTCTTGATGCTGAAGTCCTGTAACAGTAAATCTTTCTTCGTCAGTTTTTCTTCAGCGGATAATGATGATTTTTCAATCTCAGCGATTTCAGCTCCCACATCGGGCATAACGAAAAATCCTTTGTCTTCGCCATCGGCGGTAATCAATTCAATTCCCTTATCCGTTAACTCAACACTATTATTTTTTTCGTCAATATGAAAATATAATTCAGCGTCCACCTTCGGCATTTCACGCGACTGGTCTTGCATGTAATACTTCTCGGTCTTGAGCATGATGGCTCGATTGCCTTCTTCACTCAAATATTTTATGATTGAATTATTTTTTGGTAAACCGCGAGCCGCGCGCAAAAGCGCTAAACCACCTTCGCCTTCTTTCGGACCATCTTTTTTCGCTTCAATACTTTTTTTCGCTTCGTTCAGAAAATTATTGACAACTTTTTTTTGCGCGTCATAAATTTTCGTGATGCGAGGTTTCAAGTTGTGAAATTCCTGCTCTTCACCTTTCGGAACCGGACCGGAAATAATAAGAGGAGTTCGCGCATCGTCAATCAACACGCTATCCACTTCATCCACCATCGCGAAATGTAGTTTGCGTTGAACTAATTCTTCTTTCGAACGACTCATGTTGTCGCGCAAATAATCAAAACCAAACTCGTTGTTGGTTCCATAAGTAATGTCGGATAAATAAGCATTGATTCGCTCGGGAGAATGTGGCTGATGATAATCGATGCAATCAGTCGTAAGGCCAAGAAAATTAAAGAGAGGGCCATTCCATTCGCAGTCGCGACGGGCGAGATAATCATTCACAGTTACAAGATGCACACCCAAACCCGGAAGCGCGTTGAGATAAGCGGGAAGCGTGGATACCAAAGTTTTTCCTTCTCCCGTTCCCATCTCCGAAATTTTTCCCTGATGTAACACTACACCTCCAATCAGCTGCACATCGTAGTGCATCATGTTCCACTTCGTAGGAATACCGGCGACATTCCATTCATTTTTATAAATCGCTTTGTCGCCTTCAATAGTTACAAAATCTTTTCTTGCAGCAAAATCGCGGTCGAGTTCTGTTGCTGTAACAGTCAAAGTTTCATTTTGCGAAAAACGACGGGCAGTTTCTTTCACTACTGCGAATGCTTCCGGCAAAATTTCCATCAACGCTTCTTCAATTTTCTTATCGCGCTCTTTTTCGAGTTTATCTACTTCGTTGTAGAGTTCATCTTTTTTATCGAAAGGGGTTTCATCATTCTCGGCTTCCGTTTTTATTCCGGAAATTTCTGCATCCAGATCTTTTATATATTCTGAAATGCGTGATCGAAATTCAACTGTCTTATTGCGAAGCTGATCGTTGCTGATTGAATTGTATTGAGCAAAGTGTTCATTGATTTTTTCAATGAGTGGCTGTATTTCCTGAATATCTTTATTGGACTTGCTGCCGAATATTTTAGATAGAAAACCTAACATGTAGTTGCGTGATTCTTTTTTGAAAGGGGAACAAAAGTAAGTATCAGAGTTTGTTGTTTGCAGATAGTTGGTACTTGTTGAAAAAATGTTGGTTAGTCAATGATAGTGCCTGCCACCGACGAGAGGAAATAATGGCGTATTCTACTGCCTAAACAGAAAAAAAGAAAGGAATTTAATGACGATTGACACCCGTCATTAAATTCCTTTCAGAAAAATTTGAAGGAAACTTAAAAACTAATCTTCCTTCTTTCCAAACACATAGTACAATGTAAGGTTCAATCCTACGAACGCGTAATTGTTATAAAGTGTATTTGTCCTGTCAAAACTTTTTAAATCATACTTCGCGAAAATCAAAGCGTCTAAACCAAGGTTGTCGCTGAACTTGTAACCATATCCAAGCGTAAATCCAACTGTAAGCGAAGTAGGGTTTATCATCGTATCTAAATCAGCTTTCGTATAAGTGGTGTCAAATGCAGGAAAGGAATTGTAAGTTATTTGTTGTTTGTTAAACATGTTAATGTCAGCGGTAAATCCAATTGGCAAACGGCTTTTCGCATCTTTCCC
The DNA here is from genome assembly GCA_038326325.1 of Chitinophagales bacterium. GTDB lineage: Bacteria > Bacteroidota > Bacteroidia > Chitinophagales > UBA10324 > UBA10324. Next base: position 10,124 of record JBBQJW010000004.1, read on the forward strand.
AACAAGGTTTACGGTTAAGCTTAATGGAATGGTGAGATATTTATTTTTAATAACCGCGCTATAGTCAGTTGTTGAATCGGCGAGGTTCAAGTATCCGAAATCAGCCTTATCAATTTTTGATGAGGTAGCTAATCCGGTTACAAAGCGTAGGCGATTACCTAAATCAATTCCGACATACAAATGAAGGTCGTGGTTAAAGGCGAGACTGTGATAATCTTTCAAATCAACATTCGCGAGGTTATCGTCGACAATATATTTACTCATGTAAAGATTAGTACCCGCACCTGCTACAAAATTTAATTGAGCGAAAGATGAAAATGAAATTGCAGTCAGAATTACAATCGTCAGAATTTTTTTAATCATTTGGTTGAATTTTAAGTTTGCGTCAAATGTAAAAGGAGACTTCAATTTTTTCAGTCAAAAATTTTGAAACAAGAACTAAGGTTATTTTCGCCCAAAAGATATAGGAATGATTAAATCAATGACAGGTTATGGAAGGGGAGAAAGCGCGAGCGATAAACTGACCGTGAAGGTTGAGGTTCGCTCCATTAACAGCAAGTTCTTCGACCTGAGCATCCGTATGCCGCAACTGTTTCGTGAGAAGGAATTAGTGATACGGAACCTCGCTTCTGAAAAATTAGAGCGTGGAAAAATTGATTTGAATGTCACTGTTGAGTATAAAGGCGAAAGCAAAACAAGTTCCGTTAATCACGAATTGGCGACTTCTTATTTCAACGATTTAAAAAAATTAGCTGATACACTTAAACAACCGACTGATACGCTTTTGAGTTTGGTGATGAAAATGCCAGATGTTATTTCCGCTTCGAAAGAAGACATGGGCGAAGATGAATGGAAGCAATTGAACGAAGCGGTCGTGAAAGGCCTGGAATCAATTGACAGTTTCAGAAAAGAAGAGGGTGTAACGCTCTCGAAAGAACTGGAAGCGAACACCAATAATATTTTAAATACGCTCGCCGAAATAGAAAAACTCGAACCCGAGCGCATGACATTGCAGAAAGCGAGATTGCGCCAGCAGCTCGAAGAATTATTGGGTAAGGAAGGTTACGACAAAAATCGTTTCGAGCAGGAACTAATTTATTATTTGGAGCGAATGGATTTCAGTGAAGAAAAAGTTCGCCTGCGTAGTCACTGCGATTTCTTTTTTCAAACCATTCAATCAAAAGAAACTAACGGACGCAAACTAAATTTCATAGGCCAGGAAATGGGAAGGGAAATAAACACACTCGGTTCAAAAGCCAATCACGCAGGCATTCAGAAATTAGTCGTGACCATGAAAGACGAACTCGAAAAAATAAAAGAGCAGTTGTTGAATATTTTATAATTGCAAATGTTTTGACTTGAAATAATCTTAATGATGTCATTGAATAAAACATGAAACTTCCAAAGTATCCTTTAGCTTCGAGTGACAAGATGTTGACCTTCGATTTTATTAGTGAAGGACCAAAAGGATTGATTCATAAATTGGTTCAATACAAACTAACCTGAAAGATATTTACAATCTTGCTTTTGGCGATAAGGGACATTTTACAGGAGAGATTGATGATACAGTAATTTCAAATAATGGCGACAGTGAAAAAGTATTGGCAACGGTAGTTGCAACAATTTATGCTTTCACCGATAAATATCCTGAATCATGGGTTTACGCGGCGGGAAGCAGCAAAGCCAGAACACGCCTTTACCGAATGGGAATTTCAAAATATCTTTCTGAAGTGAAATCAGATTTTGAAATTCTAGGTGAAAGAAATGATGATTGGGAATCTTTCAGAATAAATATTGAGTACGAAGGATTCCTGATTCGCAGAAAGAAATAAAAAATTATTTTTAGTAAAAATTACTCAACACCTTAATTTAGCAAAATGAAAATCACTAAGGAATTAAAAAAACGAAAAGTGCCTATCGTAAAGATTGACAAGTTGCTGAATAAATATGACGACATCGTTTTGTTCCCTGATAAATTAGAGAAAGCAAATGATATGTTGCGCAATGTTGGTTTGCCTAAGCAATGGATGACAAAATCCGGTCGCTCACAAAAAGCATAGTATCAATTCAGTTCTGAAAGGAATTATCATTTCAGAAATTAGTCGTGACCATGAAAGACGAACTCGAAAAAATAAAAGAGCAGTTGTTGAATATTCTTTAGAGTGCAGTTTGCAATTGGCAGTTTGCAGTTGGTTGTGTTAAATATTTTTTTTGTTGACAAATTGCCAATTGCCAATTGCAAACCGCCAACTTGTATTTAACTGACTATTTTCGCATACTCTCTCCTTCATTTCAGCGTTAGTGGTGGTGTCCAACTTTCACAACCGCTGTTATTTTTACGCTCCCTGAAATGAAAACGGAAACCGCGAAACTTTACGACAACAAAAAACTGTATGAAGAACTGCGCCTGAAACAGGCGGAGATGAATTCGCTGTTACAGGTTACGCAGGCCATCAACGACAACCTCAGCGTTTCAGGACTGATAAAATTGTATTCCGAAATTCTTATTGACGAACTCGGAGCCGAGCGGGTCGCTTATTTTTTACAAGACGATAATTGGAAATGCCAACGAGCTATCGGAGTGGACGAAGACTTCTGCAAAACGAATCACAAAAAAGATTTGCTCTCGTTCGCTCATCTCACGCATTTAAAAAATGGTCGTCATCTATTCACGCCCTTGTTCGATATTATCGTTCCGGTGTATCACAAAAATCAACCGCTCGCCTTCACGCTCATTGGCGGCATTGATCAGATGAAAGAATTTTCATTGGAAGAACGACTCAATTTCATTCAAACTATTTCAAGTATTATTTCAGTCGCCATTGAAAACAAAAAATTATTCAAAGACCAACTCAAGCAACAGGAAGTAAAAAAGGAATTGGAACTGGCGGGAAAAATGCAGACCACTTTAATTCCCGAACATCTGCCCGCTGATGAGCGAATGGAAATGGCCGCCATCTACATGCCGCACTTCGATGTCGGTGGTGATTACTACGACGCGTTCGAGTTGAATGAAGACGAATTATTTTTTTGCATCGGAGATATTTCCGGAAAGGGAATGGCCGCCGCGTTGCTCATGGCGAGTTTCCAGGCGGGACTTCGTAGTCTTGTGAAACAACAGGGTTCGCTCAAAGACATGGTGCAGGAACTCAACACCAAGGTGAACGAAATAACGCGCGGCGAAAAGTTCATCACGCTGTTTATGGCGAAGTATAATTTCATCACGCAAACATTGCAATACATAAACGCCGGTCATCCGCCACCCATACTTTGTTCGAACGGAAAAATTCAATTACTCGGTGAGGGTTGCACAATACTTGGCATGTTTGATAAATTGCCGGTGGTGAAGTCAGGAAAAATTTCCATTACTGAAGATTCGCTTCTCGTCACCTACACCGATGGATTAACCGAACTCGAAAACAAGCGCAAAGAAGAACTCGGCATCGAGCGCCTCGTTGAATTTGTGAAGGAGCACGAACTCGACAATGCGAAGCACATCCTCGACGAAATAACCGACTACCTCGTAACTTTCAAAGGGAAAAAACTCTTCAGCGACGACATCAGCGTGCTCGTATGCCGCTTCTTCGCGAATAAAAAAACTTAAATTTTTTTCTATTTCCATTTCTAACAACTTACCATAATATATTTGGTCGCTCGTGTCAGCAATAACTTTTCAATACTCTTCATGGTGGCTGCTGTTATGTCTCGCGGCTGGATTCATTTATGCTGTAACACTTTATTACAGAGAAAAACATTTCACTGAAGCAGGACAAAAACCAAAGTGGTGGATATACGCGTTAGCAGTAATGCGCGCCGTAGCAGTTTTTTTTATCGCCGCTTTGTTGCTTTTACCATTACTCAAGTTAGTGCATCACGAAACCGAGAAGCCAATCATTCTGTTGGCGCAGGATAATTCGTCGAGTATAAAAATGCACTTCAAACAACAGGACTCCGCGGCATACTGTAACAGTTTCAATAAATTGAAAGAAGCGTTGTCGAAAGATTATGAAGTAAAAACTTATCTGCTCGGCGATAAAGTACGGGAAAGTAATAAGCCCGATTTCAAAGACGGCAGCACCAACCTTTCTGATTTTTTTGAGCAGGTTCAGAATCTTTATTCTAATCAGAATCTCGGAGCGATCATTCTCGCATCCGATGGAGTTTATAACGAAGGAAGCAATCCTGTTTATTCAACCGGCGATAAGATGGCGCCTGTTTACACTATCGCGCTCGGCGATACTACCGTGAAGCGCGATTTGCTGATTTCAAAAGTGTATTACAATCGTGTTGCCTATCTCGGAAATAATTTCAGCGTGCGTGCCGATGTGCAGGCGAGGAATTGTAAAGGCGAAGCGATAAAGTTGCAGGTGTTTCGCGTGGAAGAAAACGGCGACCGACTGTTACAGGAGCAAAGTTTCAACGCTGAATCTGATTATTTCGTAAAGCCCGCAGAGTTCACTTTTGCTGCTGATAAACCCGGCATTCTGCATTATCGTTTTGTACTTAATCATCTCACCGACGAAATCACTTTTGCAAATAACGCAACCGATGTTTTTGTCGAAGTGCTCGAAGTGAAAGAAAAAATTTTGCTGCTTGCCAATTCACCTCATCCTGATGTTGCGGCCCTGAAGCAAGCCATTGAATCAAATAAAAATTACCAATGCGATATTGTGTATGTTCAGGGGAATAGCGCTGATGTAAAAGATTACAGTTTAATTATTTTTCATCAACTTCCTTCAGGCGCGCAAACCGCGCAGGGAATTATCGCTATGGCTCGGCAGCAAAAAAAATCCATGTTGTTTATCACGGGAGCGCAAACAAGCATTTCACTTTTCAATAACGCGCAGGAAGCGATCAAAATAAACAGCGGAAATAATTCAATGACCGAGGCTACCGCCGCTCCTGAAACTGAATTCACCTTGTTCAATCTTTCCGCCAACGCGGTACAGGCACTTCAATCATTTCCACCACTCAAAGTTCCGTTCGGCGATTACAAACCCGTACCCGCAAGTGTAACACTCGCATACCAGAAAATCGGAAATGTGGCAACTAAGTATCCGCTAATTTCATTTTACCAATCGCTCGATTCAAAAATCGGAATCATTTGCGGTGAAGGAATATGGCGCTGGCGCAACTATGATTTTCTGCAGCACAAAAGCGGCGATAATTTCAATGAGATTATCACTCACATGGTGCAATATCTTTCTGTTAAGCCCAACAAAAAACAATTTCGCGTCACACTCGATAACAACAACCGCAGCGGCAACGAACGAATGTTCAGCGAAAGCGAAGCGGTTATTTTTAATGCCGAATTATACAACGACACTTACGAACCCGTTAATCAACCGGATGTAACACTTATTGTTCGCGACGAAAAGCACAAAGACTTTAATTATGTAATGAATCGCAACGGAACAGGTTACACACTCAATGCAGGAAGCTTCTCTAACGGCAATTATTCATACACAGCAACAGTCATTTTCAATAAAAAAAGTTTTACGGAACAAGGGCAATTCAGCGTGAGTCCATTGCAGTTGGAAAATGCACAAACCCGGGCTGATCATCAACTTCTGAACTTACTAAGTACAAAAAGCGGCGGCAAACTTTTTTATCCAAATCAACTCGATCAACTGTTACAGTTCGTAAAAAATCAGGAAAGTATAAAACCGGTTATTTATACCACCCAAAAAACTGAATCAGTCATCAACCTCCGTTGGTTGTTTTTTATTCTTGCCGGATTATTATCTCTTGAGTGGTTTGTTAGAAAATATAATGGAGGATATTAATTGGAATTAATTCCGGTAATCAGAATCAATATTGAGTGGATTTTGATTAAATACTTTACACAATGAAAAATATATTTCAGGATACTGTAGCAACAGTTTATCAGGTTGCTCAAAAAAAACCTCCACGCTTACTGCCCAGAATTCTTCCATATTGGTTGCACCATAGCTTCTAAAAAAATTTTCTTCACCGTTTTGTAATCTCTTAAATGCAGCACTAGAATTTCTTCGCCAGATTTCAATTGCATTGCAAAACCGATTGGTAAAACCTTTTTCACATCCAAGGGATAATTTAAATGCATGAGCCATTTCATGAATGCCGAGATTGATTCCATCTTGAGGAAATTCAAATCCTTTTTTAAGATCTTCCCAACTCAACCACATTACTCCGCCGCCTGTTGTTAATCCTTTTACTTCATGTTGGACTAACTGCGACCACATTGCCTTCGGAAACACCCGAATCAATTGTATGTGCTCAATATAAAAGCCGCGAATGCGAAAAGTTAATTGCACAGTACATGCTGAGATATAAATTTTTATTTCGTCAGAGAGTTTTATGCCGTCTCCAAAAAAATGTTTGTTGAGAATGAATACAACTGTGCGATGGTAGAAATAGTTTTTCCCTACTTTGCTAAGATTTTGGTAATAAATGATTTTTTCTAATTCGGATAGAATGAATTGTTGTTGAGAGTGTGTGATAAATAAACCATCCAAACCGAAGTAGTGTAACAGAAAAAAATATATCATGTCGCGATAAACAAAATAGACAACATATAAAACCAAGAAAGCAAGCAGACCGAATAATCCGACCGCTGTAACCAATAGTTAATCTTTTTTCTGTGAGGGGACGATCACAAAGAGGTCTTCGTTGGCCTTTTTCATCATGTAATGTTCGCGGGCAAATTTTTCAAGACTTGCCAAATTGGTGAAGAGTTCCTGTTTTTCCTGCCGCACAACTTTAATCTGCTCGGCATAATATTCTTTCTTCGAACGAAGGTCGCTTAACTGAGTATGTATTTTATACTGTTCTACAAAATTATTTCTATCAAAGAATGTCATCCAAACAAGGAATGCAACAATGGCAAGTATATAACGACTCTTTACATACCACGGGATTTCTCCGCGCCGGATATTCACAAATAATTTCTTCCACTTATTTTTCTTAGCCATTATAACTGTAATTCTTCTACAACGAATAAAGAGGATGCAACAGATATATTTGACAAGAAATTTTTTTACACGACACAAACAGTAGTGAATTGAAACAGCAAATGGACACTGAGCAATTTTTAAAATTCGAAAAACATCAAGCTATTCAGTATTGTATTTTTTTTCTTCTTTCACTTTTCACATTTCATAGTTCCGCGCAGTCAACAGAAAAATCATCTCCGCACTTTTACATCGAACCGAATTTCATGCTTGGAAAAATCGTAAAGAACTACAGCAGATTTCCAGCATCAAATCATCGTCAGACATTGTATTTAGATTTTGGATTTTATGATAACCGTGCTTTCAATCCTTCTTCCAGATATTACAATAATCCTTCTTCGGGAATTTCCCTCGCGTATTCAACGCTTGGTAACGATTCAGTTTTCGGGAGAGAAATGGATATTGTTCCATTCATTGATTTGAATTGTTCGAAGCAGTTGAAAAATTCTTTTCACTTTAAATTTGGAATCGGGGCATCGTACTTCACAAAGCATTACGACCGAGTTAATAATCCAACGAATAAACCTATCGGTTCAGCTTTTACCTGGGCATTTAAAGCATTCATTTATCAGAATATTATAACAAGCAAGCATTGGAATTTTAAAATCGGCGGCGGATTTCTTCATTCATCAAATGGACATACCCAGTTGCCTAACTTCGGAATTAATTCGATGATGTTAAGTGTAACAGCCCGCTACTTTCTGCTACCAATCACAAATGAGCAAACAAGAGTTGATCACTCAAAAGAAGTGGACCGAACAAAACATTTTTTTCTCCAGTCAAGATTCGGATTGGGTTTTCACGAATTCGGCGGAACAACCGGTCCAACAGGAGGACCAAAAAAATTAGTTTACACAGGAGTGATTTCAGGAGGCATTATTTTCAAACAACATGTAAAAATTCGAGCAGGATTTAATTATCGGTTCTACGAACATTATTATGAATATATTTTACATCATCCGTTAGAAAACCTGACACAGGATTCTTCGAAGTTGTTTATCACTCATCCAAAGTGGAATGCTTCTGCTGTTACATTCATTGCAGGAATTGAATTTTTATACAATCACATCGGGATGGATATTGAAAGCGGAATAAATATTTCGAAACCATTCTATCCACGATTCAACGATTTGTATGAGAACGATGACCAGCCGTTTTATTTCCTGAAAGGATTTTTTGCTACTCGAATGGGATTGAATTATTATTTCATCAACACAAATAAAAATCCACGCAATAATATTTTCATCGGGGCGCACATCAATGCCAATTTCGGTCAGGCAGATTTTTCTGAAGCAAGCATCGGATACTGTTACAGATTGAAGTAACAATAAACTTTCGTTTCTTAGCGTTATACATAAAATTCTTCATCATGAAAACCCTCACTTTCATTTTGCTTTTAACAGCAACTCAGATTCATGCAACCGGAATTTCTTTTTCTGATGCGTTGAAACAAAAACTAATTACTGTAACAGTTACCGGTATTGATTATAAATCTGACACGCTGTATGTCTCTTCATTTTATGGCCCATGCATTAATCTTCGGGTAAAGAATATCAGTAAAACATTAATCAATTTGTATGAAGCACCCGGAAGGTTATTAATGCCTGATGATACCGATCAGCAAACCATAATGATGAGTGAGGTAATTGCAATAACACTGCAACCCGGACAGGAAGAGAAAAGAAGAGTGAGAGGTTTCTGTACTGAATCACATGATGGCGCACCGAATATGAATACTCAATTTACATTCGGATCATTGGCAAGTGCTAATCTTGTGAATCTTAGCAAGCTCATCAATGAAAAAAAGATTTATGATTTTACTGCACAACAGGCCGTGTGGTGCTTAAGTGACGATGATGATCCCGCATACATCTACGCAGATGATGATACTGCAAGCGCAAGTGTTTTAAGAAAATTTGTTTCGAAAATAAAAGGAGTTCCTTACACGACTGCTCCAAGAGTAAATAAAGAAAGTCCTCGCCTCCGCTACATCGAAGGACAATTTGATTACACGATTCAAAAACCTAAAACCATTTCACTAAAAGTTTATAATCAATCAGGGCAGTTGGTGAAAGATATAGTAGATAATCTGTTACAGCCTGCTGGTGATTACACCTATAAATACGATTTCACAATGCCTTTAAATGATCCAACACAACCCGACCAGTTTATTGTTGTGAAGTTTTATATCAACGGACAATTGCTTTCAAATTCAAAACATGAGCTTACGAAAGCAAATTGATTTGATAATTCTTCCGTTAGAAAATATTTTCACTCTAATCTTTCTAAATCATCAAGGTCGCGATGACGACCACTCGCCTTTTTATTTTTTAGTAAGTCCCAGTAACCAATGAAGTTGACTTTCAAATCATCAATTTCGATTTCTTTTTTGTTGACATAACATTCATCGAAAGTGACCCCGTCAATCTGATTCAGCAAATCAATTCTTATTGGAGGATAGCCGAGTTGTACTACATTTCCTTCCTTCATGAAATCTTCAACGGATAATTTGTAGGAAGAAAATCCAAACTTATTTACCGCGGATAAAATTTTGTTCGCGTTTTCCAAAGTGGGATTCAACCATACATCCAAATCGCCTGTATATCGCGGATGACCATGAACACCAACAGCATATCCGCCAATGATGAGGTACTCAGCTTTATTTTTGATTAACAACTCTACAAAATCTCTGAAGTCCTGGCTGAACATTTTTGTATTTAATAAATTGATTTCTCAATAATTCTATCGCATCAATTAATTCCTGAGGGGATTTTGTAAGCCAGAAAGCCCTATCGTTTTCAGGCGACTTTATATTAGTAATTCTTAAAACTTTTTTCACAATTCAAATTTAAGATATTCCTGACCTTTAAGGTATTTACATTATCAAATTACCAAATCAAACAATGTATTTGAAATTTCTTCCCGGATAAACAGCGCTGCTTCCCAACTCTTCTTCGATGCGAATGAGTTGATTGTATTTCGCGATACGATCGCTGCGCGACGCGGAACCGGTTTTTATTTGTCCGCAATTCAGCGCCACCGCTAAATCAGCTATTGTCGTGTCTTCGGTTTCGCCACTGCGGTGACTCATTACAGATGTGAAAGCATTTCTGTTAGCGAGTGTAACAGCGTCAATGGTTTCGGTGAGCGAACCAATCTGATTTACTTTAATGAGAATGCTGTTCCCGATTTTTTCGTCAATGCCGCGTTGCAGGCGCTTCACATTCGTGACGAATAAATCATCGCCTACCAATTGCACTTTATCTCCAATGGCGTCAGTTAGTTTTTTCCAGCCGCTCCAGTCATCTTCGGCGCAACCATCTTCAATGGAAATGATTGGATATTTCTTCGCCCACTTTTTCCAGTAGTCAACCATCTCATCGCTCTTCAGTTTTTTACCATCGGATTTTTTGAAGATATACGCCTTCGCTTTTTCATCCCACAGTTCTGAAACAGCGGCGTCCATCGCGATATAAATATCTTCTCCGGGACGGTAACCACTTTCTTCAATCGCTTTCAAAACTGTTTCAATCGCTTCTTCATTCGACTGAAGATTTGGAGCGAAACCACCTTCATCACCCACATTGGTGCTGTAACCTTTTTTCTTCAACACGCTTTTCAACTGATGAAAAACTTCAACACCCATTCTCAACGCATCACTAAAAGTATCAGCGCCAACGGGCACAATCATGAATTCCTGAAAATCAATTTTGTTATCAGCGTGCGCTCCGCCATTTAAAATATTCATCAGCGGAATCGGAAGCGTGCAAGCATTCACTCCACCAACATATCTGAAAAGTGAAAGTCCAGAATCATTCGCCGCCGCGTGTGCGGTCGCGAGTGATACAGCGAGAATAGCATTCGCACCAAGCTTGGATTTATTTTCCGTGCCATCTATCTCAATCATCAGATGGTCTATCATCCGTTGTTCGTGAACCGGCATGCCTACTAATTCAGGAGCGAGCACATCATTAATATTTTTCACCGCCTTCAATACTCCCTTGCCGCCGTATTTTTTTTTATCGCCGTCGCGCAACTCAACCGCTTCGTGTTTTCCCGTGCTCGCTCCTGAGGGAACAGCTGCGCGACCACTTGCTCCATTTTCTAAAATTACTTCGGCTTCAACAGTGGGGTTACCACGGCTGTCGAGAATTTGTCTTGCGATTACATCTGCAATAATGCTCATTGTATTAATTCAAAAATTTAAAGTCAAAAAAAAATACTAAATCAATTGTTTGAAGAAGTCATGAGAATTTTCTCCGCACTTTTCCCTTCACCTTTCATCATCTGCACAAACTCATCAAACAAATACCTGCTGTCGTGCGGACCGGGCGACGATTCAGGATGATACTGAACGGAGAACGCGGGAACATTTTTTAATCGCAAACCTTCCACCGTGTTATCGTTCAGATTAACATGCGTGATTTCAACTTCGTCGTGATTTTTTATTTCATCGTCCTTCACATTGAAGCCATGATTCTGCGAAGTGATTTCGCAATGACCCGTGATTAAATTTTTTACCGGATGATTGCACCCGCGATGACCATGATGCATTTTGTAAGTAGAGATTCCCGTTGCTTCAGCAAGAATCTGATGACCAAGACAAATGCCGAACAATGGTTTTTTAATCGCGAGAATTTCTTTCACCGTTTGCACCGCGTAAGGCATCGCAGCCGGGTCGCCGGGGCCATTCGAAATAAAATATCCTTCAGGGTTGAACGCCGACATTTCTTTCAAACTTGTTTTCGCCGGAAACACTTTCGCGAAAATTCCGCGCTCGTTCATGCAGCGCAAAATATTTTTTTTCACTCCCAAATCCAGCACCGCCACTTTCATCGGAGCGTTTTCGTCACCAACCGTATAAGCGGTTTTCGTGCTCACTTGCGAACTGAGTTCGAGTCCTTCCATTGACGGAACTTCTTTCAGTTTCTTTTTCAGAATTTCTAAATCAGTGGTCTCGCTGCTGATGATGCAGTTCATCGCGCCTTTGCTGCGAATGTGGCGCACAATGGCGCGCGTGTCCACGCCGTGAATGGCGACTTTGTTTTGTTCAAGAAAATATTCTTCAATGTTTTTGTCGGCGAGTTTGCGCGAGTAACTGATATTGAAACTGCGGCAAACGAGTCCGGCGATTTTGATGCTGTCGCTTTCCACCTCGCTGTTTTTAATTCCGTAGTTGCCGATGTGTTCGTGTGTGGCTACTAATATTTGTCCGAAGTAACTCGGGTCGGTAAAAATTTCCTGGTAGCCGGTCATTCCGGTGTTAAAACAAATTTCGCCGTAAGCGGTACCAATTTTTCCGCCGGCGTATCCGTGGTATGCGGTTCCGTCTTGTAGCAATAAAACTGCGGGTATTTTCAACTTTGGTTTGGCTGATTTTCAGAAGCCGCGCAAATGTAAAAATGAAAAGTGCGATGCAAAGAATTTGCATGTGGGTGTGGAAAGAATGTTTGTGATTTGAATCACTTAAGATTTGATACCTTTTTAAAAGTTGACGAATCTTTTGTTCCGATTTGTAGTTCTTACTTTCGCACCCAAGCAACAATTAGTATGAAAGATGTTTTTGTAGTGGATGCGCTTCGCACTCCGGTTGGAAAATATGGCGGCTCGTTATGCAGTGTTCGCCCCGATGATTTGGCAGCGCTCGTGATTGAAAAAATTATTGAGCGCAATCCGTTACTCGATGTGAAGCGAATTGAAGAAGTGATTTTTGGGGCGGCGAATCAGGCTGGTGAGGACAACCGAGATGTGGCGCGCATGGCTTTACTGCTCGCGGGTTTACCAATTGAAATAGGGGGTGTAACAGTTAACCGACTTTGCGCGAGCGGACTGCAATCAATCATGGACGCGACTCGAGCGATTAAAAGCGGCGAGGGGGAAGTTTATTTAGCGGGCGGAGTAGAGAGCATGACAAGAGCTCCGTTGGTGATGGCAAAAGCGGACGCGGCATTCAGTCGCAAAACAGAAATTTATGACACAACAATAGGATGGAGATTCACCAATAAAAAATTAGCAGACCTGTATTATCCATTTTCTATGGGAGAAACAGCGGAGAATGTTGCGGAGAAATGGAAAATAAATCGCGACGAGCAAGACCGGTTCGCGCTTTCGTCACAAGAGAAATATGCGGCGGCGCATGCGGCAGGAAAATTTTCGGATGAAATAGTTTCTGTTAAAATCAAAAATGAAAAGGGCGAAGAAATTTCTTTCGATAAAGACGAGCATCCGCGATTGACTACATTAGAAAAACTTTCGCAATTGAAACCCGCATTTAAAAAAGACGGAACTGTTACAGCGGGAAATTCATCTGGTATAAACGATGGAGCCGCATGTTTGATTTTAGCGAATGAAGATGTTGTAAAGCAAATGAATCTGCAACCACTCGCGCGAGTAGTAAGCAGCGCTGCAGCAGGAGTTGACCCTGCATACATGGGAATCGGTCCCGTGCCCGCAACACAAAAGGCATTGAGGCGCGCAGGTTTAAAAGTGAGTGATATTGATTTGATAGAACTGAATGAAGCATTTGCCGCGCAGTCCATCGCGTGCATTCGTGATTTGAATTTAGATGCGAGTAAAATAAATGTAAACGGCGGCGCAATCGCTATTGGTCATCCATTGGGATGCAGTGGCTCACGCATTTCTGTTACACTGCTTCATGAAATGAAAAGAAGAAAAGTGAAATATGGTTTAGCCACAATGTGCGTGGGAGTAGGGCAGGGCGCCGCGATTATTTATGAGCGTGTGTAATTTCAATGAGCGATTACAAAAAATATTTTTTAGAGTTCTCTTATCTCGGCACAAATTATCGCGGCTGGCAGATTCAAAAGAATGGAATTTCAGTTCAGCAATTCGTGAATGAAAATTTATCAATCATTTTGCGCGAACGGATTTCAACAATGGGAAGCAGTCGTACCGATGCGGGAGTTCATGCGCGACAAAATTTTTTGCACTTCGAAACCAAAGCGGAAATTGAAAATGATTTTTTACGCAAGTTGAATTTTTTATTGCCGAAAGACATTGGTGCAAAAAATATTTTCGCGATGAATGATAAATCTCATTCACGATTCGATGCGATTTCACGGAGTTATGAATATGTTTTGTGTTACGAAAAAAATCCTTTCCTGATTGAGACTACATGTTTTTATCCTTACTACAAATTAGATGTAAGTATTCTAAATGATTTTGCACAACTGTTTTTCGCTCATAAAGATTATGCGGCTTTCAGTAAGAAGAGAACAAGTGTAAAGACAACTCTTTGTTCTATTTCCCAAGCAGAATGGAAAGTGGACGCTGAAAAAAAGACAATTACTTTTTATGTTTCGGCGAACCGATTTTTGCGCGGCATGGTTAGAGGTTTGGTAGCGACAATGATTTTAGGAGGAAGAAAAAAATTATCCAAAGAAGGTTTCATAAAATTGCTGAACAGTAATGTTCCACACAAAACTGATTTCTCGGCGCCTGCGCAGGGATTGACTTTGACGGAAGTGAAATATCCGGACGGATATTTTCCTGAACCATTAATCGCGCCCATTCAATATCCTGTAACAGTCTGATGAAAAAAATAATAAACAAGATTATTGATTTCAGTTTGTTGTATCGGGTATTGCGACTCGCATCACCACATAAACGAAAATTTTATATCGCCATATTCATTGCAATAGCGATGGCAGGTTTAAGCATTCTCAATCCGTACCTCATTCAAATCACGCTCGATAAATACATTTTAAAAGGAAATTACGAAATGCTCGTGACGATGAGCGCCGTGATGCTCGGTTCACTTTTGGTGCAAGCGTTTCTCTCGTATAATTTCACTCTGCTGACCGCGCGACTCGGACAAAATGTAATTCAATCGCTCCGCGTGAAAGTTTTTGCGCATCTGTTACACATGAATGTCCGCTTCTTCGATAAAACACCTGTCGGCATTTCAACTACGCGAACAGTGAATGATGTTGAAACAATCAATGATATTTTTTCAGAAGGAATAATCACCATACTCAGTGATCTGCTCACCATAATTGTTGTTTTGATTTTTATGTTCAGCATGTCGTGGAAATTGACTTTGGTTGCAATGTCAATTCTTCCATTGTTGATTTTATCTGCATGGGTTTTCAAGGAAGGAATAAAAAAATCTTTCACTGAAGTTCGGAATCAGGTGGCGCGACTGAACACTTTCGTACAGGAACATTTAACAGGAATGAGCGTGGTGCAACTATTCACCGCTGAAAAGCGCGAGATGGAAAAATTCAAAGTCATCAACCGTGAACACCGCGACGCGCACATCAGTAGCAACTGGTACTACAGTATTTTTTTTCCGATGGTGGAAATTATTTCGGCGCTCGCGATTTCATTGCTCGTATGGTACTGGTCAGGAAAATATTTACAGAACGATGTAACAGTCGGAATGCTGAATTCATTTATCATGTGCATCAACTTATTATTTCGCCCGATAAGAATGTTGGCTGATAAATTCAACACATTGCAAATGGGAATGGTAGCAGCGGAACGGGTTTTCAAATTAATCGACAGTGAAGACCGAATTCAAAACACAGGAAAAATTTCAACAGGAAAATTGAAAGGTGAAATTGTTTTTGAAAATGTGTGGTTCGCTTATGACGATGATTTTTATGTGCTGAAAGATGTTTCGTTTAAAGTAAAAGCCGGTGAGTCGCTTGCAATTGTTGGTGCAACCGGGTCAGGTAAAAGCACGATGATAAATTTGCTGATGCGCTTTTACGAAGTGCAGAAAGGAAGAATCACCATTGATGGAATTGACATTCGTGATTATGATGTTTACACACTTCGAAAAAATATGGGCTTAGTGTTACAGGATGTTTTTTTATTCTCCGGTTCGGTGCTCGATAACATTCGCTTGCGCAACGAAAGTATTTTGAAAACAGATATTATCAAAGCATCGAAGCTTTGCGGCGTGGACGAATTTGTTGAGCAACTTCCGAACGGATATGATTTTGAAGTAAAAGAAAGAGGAGCCACACTTTCAATGGGGCAGCGACAATTAATTTCTTTTGTGCGCGCACTCGTTCATGACCCTGCGATTTTAATTTTAGATGAAGCAACTTCGAGTATTGATACCGAAAGCGAACAAATTATTCAGCGTGCGATTGTGAAAATGGTGAGCAACAGAACTTCAATCATTATCGCGCATCGCTTGAGTACCATTCAAAATTCAAATTGCATTTTAGTCCTCGACCATGCTGAAGTAAAGGAATGCGGCACACATGAAGAGTTGATTGCACAAGATGGCTTCTATAAAAAATTATATGATATGCAATTTAAGAAGGAAAGAATTGAAGTGTTGTAAATCAAATTACACGAAATAAAAAAAGCCACTCTGAAAATTTTCAAAGTGGCTTTTTGTTTATTAAGAATTTATTTTCTGATTACGATTTCACTTGCTTCGAAGCGATATAAGATTTTATCCAATCGGTTGTAACAGATTTTGGTCTTTCAATTCCATAACCTAAGGCGCGATCCCAACAGAGAGAAGCAAGTACACCAAGTGAGCGTGAAACTCCGAATAACACAGTGTAAAAATCATACTCTACTAATCCATAATGCACGAGCAACGAACCTGAGTGCGCATCAACATTCGGCCAGGGGTTTTTTATTTTTCCGGTGTTCTCTAAAATCGGCGGCGCCACTTTATAAATTTTCCAGATAGTATTTACGAGTTCATCATCAGGACAATATTTTTTTGCAAACTCCATCTGTGCAGTAAAGCGTGGATCAGTTTTTCTTAATACAGCATGGCCATAACCCGGAACAACTTTCCCTTCCGTTAAAGTTTTTTGAATGTAATCAGCAATCTGTTGTTCGCTCGGATTTGTAGAACCGATTTCTTTTTGCATCTGTAACACCCAACGAATCACTTCCTGATTTGCTAATCCGTGTAACGGTCCTGCAAGGCCATTCATTCCGGCAGTAAAAGAAAGATAAGCGTCACTTAGCGCAGAACCTACAAGATGAGTAGAGTGAGCAGAAACATTTCCGCCTTCGTGGTCAGCGTGTATGGTCATATACAATCGCATCAAACTTTTGAACGAAGGATCATCAAAGCCCAACATGTGAGCGAAATTTGCAGCCCAGTCTAATTGAGAATCCGGTTCGATGTGAATTCCATTTTTATAAGTTCGTCTATATATATAAGCAGCAACTCGTGGCAATCTCGCAATCAGATTCATGGAATCTTCAAACATCGGATCCCAATAATCTTTCTTGTTCATGCCATCATGATATTTTTTAGCGAACACACTTTCAGTTTGCAAAGCCATGATTGCAATACTGAACTGTGTCATAGGATGAGTTGATTTTGGTAATTCATCTAACGCTTTAAATACATGATGTGGAACAATGCTTCTGCGAGCCCATGTATTACTTATATGTTCAACATCAGCTTTAGAAGGCAACTCATTCACCAGCATTAGATAAAATAATCCTTCGGGTAGAGGCTCTGTACAACCATCTGCTTTTGGAAGTTTTTCGCTCAACTCTGCAATTGAATATCCGCGAAAACGAATTCCTTCAACAGAATCTAGCAATGAAGTTTCGGTTACGAGCGCTTTAATTTCTTTCATTCCACCATACGCCTGATCAAGAGTATAGGTGCCTAATTCAAGATTGCCATGTTCTTTAATTAATGCTTTTACCTCAGCTGCAACAGGCGATGCAACTTCTTTGAATTTGTTTTTTAATACCCCCATTACTGATTTTTATTTTTTAGTCGGCCAAATGTAAATAAATCTGCTATCTGAATTTTAGATTTCTAAAAAACTTAACGAATAGAAATGGTATTGGTTCAGTATGTATAAGCGGATAAGTTTTTTTAAAAATCAGACTGTCCTAAAAACTATGAAACCCAATGTTGGTGTGTTACTTCAATCCTCAATTTTAACTATCGGCTTTTTTATTGGGGTTTATTTTTCGCCAGAATTTTAAAGGGAAATTTCTAATTAAAGAAAAAATCAATCAGGATGATTCATCATTACCAAGCTATTATAAAGAGAACTGTGTTCTTATTGTCGAATGTAATTATTGCATTAGCAATTCTTGGAACAAACAATAAGGCGTACGCGACACACGCAGCAGGTTCTGATTTAACTTATAAGTGGATTTCAGGAAATATTTATGAAGTAACGGTAAATTTTTACCGTGACTGTCAAGGTGTGGCTGCTCCAGGAAGTGTTACATTAAATGTAAAGTCAACAAGTTGTGGACAGAATTTTAATGTTACACTTAATCCTATTGCAGGAACAGGGCAGGAAATTACTTTTCCTTGTAATCCAACTTCAACTTATTGTAATGGTGGAACTAATCCCGGCATTCAGCAATATACTTATAGGGGAAATGTTACACTTCCAACTCAATGTATCGATTGGATTTTCAGTTATGCTGTTTGTTGTAGAAACTGTGCTATCAGTACGATAACCAATCAGGCAAATTGTAATAACTCATCAACAGGAAATGCACTTTATGTAGAAGCGTTTTTAAATAATGTTGCAGCTAATCATAACAGCTCTCCAACCTTTACAAATATTCCGGTCGCATTTATTTGTGTAAATCAGTCATTCACATTTAACCATGGAGTAATAGATGCAAATGGAGATTCTCTTTCTTATTCATTTATTGCGCCTAAGAGAAGTGCAACGGTTGATGTAGGCTATCTTGCGGGGTTTAGTGCAACAAATTGGTTGACCTCAACACCTCCTGTTGCTATCAATGTTATTACCGGAGATATTACAATGACACCAACACTTCTAGGTCAGGTTGCAGTTTGCGCAGTTTTAGTTAAAGAATATCGAAATGGAGTTTTAATTGGAAGTGTGATTCGTGATATGCAATTCTGGGTGAAAGATTGCGGAACAAACTTATTGCCAACAGCATCCGGAATTAATGGTACAACTAGCTTTACAAAGGTGATTTGCCCTGGTTCAGGATCTACCTGTTTCACTATTAATTCAAATGATGGAAATATCGGACAACATATCACTATGTCGTCAACATCTACCACTTCAATTCCAGGGTCAACATTTACAATTGCAAATCAGGGAGGCGCAAGTCCGAATTATCCTGTTGGTACTTTTTGTTGGAGCCCAACTGCATTAGATGCTCGCGACCAGCCTTATACATTTACTGTAAAGGTTCAAGACGATGCCTGCGGATACAATGCATTCCAGATATATTCTTATGCAATTTATGTTCCTCGTCATTTAATCACTTTTACTGCTCCGACTTTTAATGGCTATCATATAAGTTGCAATGGTGGAAGTAATGGATCTGTTACAGCTAATGTAAGCGGAGGCTTCAGTCCATATACTTATCATTGGTCGAATAATGCAAGCACACAAACAGCCAGTGGACTCTCAGCCGGAACCTACGGTATAACAATTACAGATGTAAACGGATGTACAAAAGATACAACTGTTACACTTATTCAACCAACAGCATTAACGCTATCTGTTTCATCGACAGCGGCTAACTGTAATGGAAACACTAATGCAACGGGAACAGCCACACCTTCAGGCGGTATTCCTCCTTATACTTATTTATGGAGCAACGGCCAGACAACACAAACTGCTACAGGATTATCGGGAGGTAATACTTATAATGTAACGGTTACAGATGCAAATGGATGTACGAAAACAGGAAGCACAACTATTTCACAACCTGCAGTTCTTACAGCTACTGTTACATCAAGTACAAATGTCAGCTGTAATGGTCAGTCAACAGGTGCAATTGATTTAACACCATCAGGGGGTACACCTTTATATACCTATCTTTGGTCGAATGGTGCAACCACTCAAGATCTTTCTGGATTAGCTGCGGGTTCATATACTGTAACAGTTACAGATTCTCATGGATGTACCACAACTATTTCACAAACGATTACACAGCCCGGAACTGTAGTTCCTGTTATTACAAGTACTTCAGTTAACGGAGTAAATGTTGCTTGTTATGGTGATGCTTCAGGTACTGCATCAGTTTCTGTTACTGGTGGAACTGCTCCTTATACATATCTTTGGAGTAATGGCGCAACAACTTCAAGCCTAACAGGATTAACCGCAGGTACAGTAAGCGTAACAATTACCGATGCAAATGGATGTTTGGGAAATGGTTCTTTAACACTAAGTCAGCCTGGTGGGCCTATAGTAATAACTCTTGATAGTTTAAAAAATTACAATGGTTTTGGAACAAGTTGTAACGGAGCAAGCAATGGGGGAATCTTTATTTCTGTGAGTGGTGGAACCCCTGGTTATTTATATTTCTGGTCGAATGGAAGTGTTACACAGGATATAACCGGTCTTGCTGCAGGAAATTATACTATCACTGTTTTTGATGCAAACGGATGTACTGCAACTCATACTTATACCATTACTCCACCTGCGCCATTGAGTGTTACAGTCACAAGTCCGGTAAACGGCGGTGGGTATAATATCGGGTGTAATGGTGAGTCGAGTGGAGCTGCGAACACTGCGGTAAGTGGTGGTGCTTCTCCATACACATATATATGGAGCAATGGTGCAACAACTCAGAACTTAATAAATCTTACGGCAGGAACTTATAGTGTAACAGTAACTGATGCGAATGGTTGTTCCGGAACAGGTTCAGTTACTTTGACCGAACCTGCGATACTTGTTCCTTTGATTACAGGTGTAACAGTTAATGGTGGAACAAATGTTACCTGTAATGGTGGAACCGATGGTTCGGCATCTGTTTCTGCAACAGGCGGCTCTCTTCCTTATACTTATTTATGGAGCAATGGTGCAACTACTTCTTCTGTTTCAGGATTGGGAGCAGGAACAATAAGTGTTACAGTTTATGATTTGAATGGCTGTTCCAATCATGATTCATTCACATTTACTGAGCCAGCACCCATTACAATTTCTGCATCCCTGTCTTCCTATAACGGATATAATGTGGGTTGCGATGGTTCGGCAAACGGAAGTATTGATGCAAGTGTTACAGGAGGAACTTCCCCTTACAGTTACCTATGGAGCAACAGTACAACTACTCAGGATTTAGGTTCATTGGGAGCAGGAACATATACGGTTACAGTTACTGATGCAAACGGATGTACTTCGGTTGCGAGTGAAACTTTAACAGAACCAGATCCTATTGCACCTGTTTTAATTTCTCCAACAGTAACCGGTGGAACCAACCTTAGTTGTAGCGGAAGTACTGAAGGAAGTATTTCTGTAACTGTTACTGGCGGTGTTTCCCCATATACCTATTTATGGAGCAATGGAGCGACAACTCAAAATTTAGCATCAATAGAAGCTGGAACCTATACTGTCACTGTAACTGATGCGAATAATTGTACAACAACATCAAGTATTACACTCACACAACCAAATCCGGTTTCTCCTGTTTTGATAAGCCCGACTTTTGCCGGAGGATTTAATACAAGTTGCTATGGATTGTTTGATGGAAGTATTACTTCCGCAATAAGCGGAGGAACCTCTCCATATACTTTTACCTGGAGCAATGGAGAAACCACTCAGAATGTTGGTTCTCTTACAGCCGGAACTTATTCGGTTACAATTACAGATGTAAATGGATGCACAGGAACTGGTTCTGTTACACTCACTGAACCAACGCCTGTTGTGCTCTCTTTTTCTATTTCATCATTTGGGGGTGGAAATGTAGGTTGCTTTGGTTCTGCAAATGGCTCAATTGATTTAACTGTTACAGGTGGAACCGGACCTTATACTTATGAGTGGACTAACGAAGCAACTACTCAGGATTTAACAGGACTTACAGCGGGAACTTATGGCGTAGTTGTAAATGATGCGAATGGCTGCCCTGCGGTTGATTCTGTTACGCTTACACAGCCAGACAGTTTATATGTAACATTTGTTAAACAGGGAGTTACATGTAATGGAGGAAATGATGGATTTATTAATATAACCGTTGTTGGAGGTACTCCGCAATTTGACTTCTTATGGTCAAATGGTGCAACAACAGAAGATCTTTCAAGTTTAATATCAGGTGGATATTGTGTAACAGTTAGAGATGGAAATGGATGTATCTATTCCAGATGTTTTGCAATATTGCAACCCCTTCCGTTAACCGCAACAACAAATCATACCAATGTGACTTGCTCGGCTACATGCAATGGCGCTGCATCAGTAAATCCAAGCGGAGGAACAACCCCTTATGCTTATCTATGGGATAATGGAAATACTAATGCAAGTGTCAACGGATTATGCGCCGGTACTTATTGTGTAACAGTTTATGATTCCCATTTGTGTTCTATTATAAAATGTGTGACAATTACACAACCCTCACCATTAACCGCACCAACTATTTCATCTTCATTCAACGGATATAATATCAGTTGTAATGGAAGCGTAAATGGGGCAATAGATTTAACGCCAACAGGTGGAACTTCACCATACACCTACAACTGGAGTAATGGTGCGACTACTGAAGACCTTTCTAATCTCGGAGCCGGAACTTATTCAGTGACTTTAACTGATTTGAATGGATGCACCACTTCTACTTCTGTTACGCTCATTCAACCTGATTCGCTTGACTTAACTCCTATTTCACCAACATTCTCCGGCGGATACAATGTTACTTGTATAGGAAACGACGGAAGTATTGATTTGACTGTTGCAGGGGGGGCAGCGCCTTATAGTTATCTCTGGAGCAACGGAGCAACAACAGAAGATATAACAGGAATTGGCGCAGGAACTTTTACAGTAACTGTTACAGATGTGAATGGATGTACTTCTGAGGCATCAATCACACTTACTCAATCCGGTAATTTGGCTGCAATACTTATACCATCGAGTTATAATGAAAATGGTGTTAGCTGTTTTGGCTCAACAGACGGATACATTCTTACTACTGTTACAGGTGGAGCAACTCCTTACACTTATTTGTGGTCGAACGGCGAAACAACTTCAACTATTACAGGGCTTGGAGCCGGAATTTATACTGTTACAATTACTGATGCGAACGGATGTAATGTTGTTTCAACAGAAGTGTTAACTGAACCGGAAGTGCTAACTGTTTCATCAGCGGATGTGACAAACATAACCTGCAATGGATTTGCAAATGGTAGCATAGATATTACTGTTACAGGTGGAACACAACCACCTTATTTTTATGTATGGAGCAATGGAGCAACTACTGAAGACTTAACAAATCTCAATGTTGGAACTTATACTGTTACAGTTACTGATGTGAATGGATGCTCGTTTACTGATTCATATAGCATTACTGAACAGCCTGTTTTGACGGCGACTGCAACAAGTTCAAGCAGTCCATCGTGTTTTGCTGCAAACAATGGGACAATTGATTTGTCTGTTTCAGGCGGAACTGCTGCTTATACCTATAGTTGGAGTAATGGTGCAACTACTCAGGATTTATCAGGATTGGGTGGAGGAACTTTCAATGTAACAGTTACTGATGCTAATGGATGTACTGCAACTTTGGCTTCTGATATTACTTTAGTTGAACCTCTTTTACTTGCAGTTAGTAATTCTCCTCAGAATGTCTCCTGCAACGGAAATGGAGATGGAAGCATAACACTAACAGTTTCAGGAGGTACTCCGACTTACACTTATAACTGGTCAAACGGAAGCGGTGCTCAAAATATTAATAACTTAATACCTGGAACTTATGATGTAACAGTTACTGATGCCAATGGATGTTCAGCAACTTCTTCAGCAACTATTACAGAACCAGCGGTTCTTAACGCAACTTTAGATTCTTACACAGATACCTTAGGATGTAACGCTGTTGGAACGGGAGCAATTAATATCTCCGTTTCCGGCGGAACAACTGCTTATTCTTATAATTGGAGTAATGGCTCAACAACACAAGATCAGAGTGGATTGGGTGCCGGAACTTATAATGTCACAATTACTGATGCGAATGGTTGTTCGACAACTCTTGCAACAGCACTTACAATTGTTCAGGTTGGAAATGTTGTTCTGTCAACAAGTGTAACAGATGTGGTCGGATGTTTTGGTGGAAGTAATGGTGCTATTGATCTAACCATAACTGATGGTCAACCTTCTTACACAATAACATGGAGTAATGGAGCAATTACCGAAGATCTATCTGGCCTCTCAGCAGGAACTTATTCTGTAACAGTTTCAGATGTGAATGGATGTTCTGCTGTTACATCTGCAACGGTAAGTCAGCCTGCATTATTAACTGCGACTGTTTCCCCTTCGTCAACCAATGTAACCTGCAATGGAGCAGGCGATGGAACCGTGATTCTTAATGTATCAGGTGGAACTCCGTCTTATGATTATAACTGGTCCAATGGAAGTACAACTTCTTCATTAAGCAATCTTAGTCCCGGAACTTATGATGTGACAGTTACTGATGCGAATGGTTGTACGGCGACTGCCTCATCAACAATTACTGAACCGTCTGTGCTTATAGCAAGTGTAACAGCGTGGACTGATACGCTCGGATGTAATGCAGCCGGAACTGGTTCTATTGACATTTCGGTTTCAGGTGGAACTGCAGCTTACTCATATAGCTGGAGTAATGGAGCAACTACGCAAGATCTTTCAAGCTTAAGTGGAGGGACTTATAATGTTACAGTCACTGACGCGAATGGATGTACAACAACACTTTCCTCTTCTTTAAATATTGTTCAGGTTGGAGTTGTGAATCTTGTTGCGGTTGCTACAGATGTGACAGGATGTTTCGGTGACGCCAATGGTTCAATTGATTTAACAATAACTGACGGTCAGCCTGCATACACAATAACATGGAGTAACGGAGCGACAACTGAAGATATTTCTAATCTTGCTGCCGGAACCTATAGTGTAACAGTTTCAGATGTGAACGGATGTTCGAACTCTACAACTGCAACTATTGGGCAACCTGTCATTCTTAACGCTGCTGTTTCTGCTTTATCAACAGATGTTACTTGTAATGGAGCATGTGATGGTACACTTTCTTTAGATGTAACTGGCGGAACTCCGGGGTATAATTATCAATGGAGTAATGGTGCAACTACTGCTTCATTGACTGGATTGTGTCCAAATACTTACGATGTAACAGTTACAGATGCGAATGGATGTACAGCAACAACCTCGGGAACTATAATTGAACCTCCTGTATTAACAATAACAGTTGATGCATGGACTGATACACTTGGCTGTAATGCGGCGGGAACAGGTTCAATTGATATTTCTGTAGCTGGAGGAACTTCTGCTTACTCTTATAGTTGGAGCAATGGTTCTACAACACAAGATTTAAGCAATCTTGGTGCGGGCACTTATGATGTAACTGTTACTGATGCACATGGATGCACGACTTCTCTTTCTGCTTCGCTTACAATCGTGCAAGTGTCAAGCCCAATTGCAAGTACAACAGTTACTAATGTGACTGGCTGTTTTGGAGGAGCGAATGGAGCAATTGATTTAACAATTACAAATGGACAAGCACCGTTTACTTATACATGGAGCAATGGGGCAACCACCCAGGATTTAACAAATCTTGCAGCAGGAACTTATTCAGTTACTGTGATTGATGTAAATGGATGTTCAACAACATCAAATGGAACTGTTACACAACCAACTCAGGTAAGCGCATCTCCTGCGGTTGCAACAAATGTCACCTGCAATGGAGCTGATAACGGTTCTATTGATTTAACACCGAGTGGCGGAACTCCTCCTTACACATTTGGCTGGAGTAACAGTGCAACAACAGAAGATATTTCAGGATTAGCACCAGGAGTGTATGATGTAACAGTTACAGATTTGAATGGTTGTACCGCAACAGGCAGTGCAAACATTACAGAACCTAATGTGCTTGCGTTCACAGGAGTGATTTCGAGTGTTACATGCAGTGGAAGCAATAACGGAGCAGTTGATATTACTGTAACAGGTGGAACACCAGCATATACTTTCAATTGGTCAAATGGAGCAACTACCGAAGATTTAAGTGGAGTAGGAGGAGCAACTTATTATGTAACAGTCAGTGATGTAAATAACTGTGTGACTATTGATTCATTTGTTATTGATGAACCACAACCTTTGGTTGCTGCATTAAGTATTACAGATTCTATTTACTGCAATGGAATTGACTCGGCCTCGATTGATTTAACTGTTACAGGTGGAACAGCTTCTTACACTTATCTCTGGTCAAATGGAGCAACTACTGAAGATTTGGCAAGTGTTCCGGCCGGAAACTATGCTGTTACTGTAACTGATGCAAATGGATGTACAACAGCCGGAAATGTAACAGTAACCCAGCCACAACCATTAAACGCAACGGCATCACAATCTCAGGCGGTGAATTGTAATGGCAATTCAACAGGACAGGCGGTTGTATCAACAACAGGCGGAACTTCTCCTTATACTTACTCATGGTCAACAGGCGAAACGAACGACACGCTTTCAAATATTCCAGCAGGAACTTACCAGGTAACTGTAACAGATTTGCACGGTTGTATGGATACTTCAAGTGTTGTGATTACACAACCAATAGTTCTTGATGCAATAATTGTTTCTGTAACACATGTAAATTGTCAGAATTTACTAAGCGGTGCAGTTGATATGAATGTAACCGGCGGTACTTCTCCATACAATTACAACTGGAGTAATGGGGCTACTACTCAAGATTTAGCAGCAGTTGGAGCGGGTACATATAGTGTAACAGTAACGGATGCACACGGATGCACTGATACACTTTCCGCAACCATTAACCCTGCGATAGCTGTTATTGCAACTGTAAATGTCGTTGATACTGTTTCATGTAATGGCGGAAGCGATGGTAATCTTTCAGTTTCAACTACAGGCGGTACTTCACCATTCACTTACATCTGGTCGAGCGGAGCAACAACTCAAAGTATCAATAATCTTCAAGGAGGAACTTATACTGTAACAGTTACTGATGCTACCGGATGTTCGGCAGTTCAATCCATGCAACTTGCTGATCCTGCAATACCTAATTTCTCCGGTGGTGGAACAACTGATGTGTGCGGTAGCGATGGAACTTTAACAGGAACTTTACCGAATGGATATACCGGAACTTGGACATTGCTGAACGGAACAGGAAATATTGATGATCCGAATTCACAGGTAACTTCGGTTTCAAGTCTTGGTGATGGAACAAATCAATTCGTCTGGACTGTTACAAACGGAACCTGTACTTACTCTGATACTGCAACACTTCAAACAAATATTCTCATTGCCGATGCAGGTAATGATCAATCGACTTGTGATACTGTTAATCTTCAGTTGAGTGGAAGTCAATCTTCTGGTTCAGGAATATGGAGTAGTCCAGATAATGGAATTTCATTCTCAAATCCTAATGACTCCTCTGCAACTGCCGCAGGATTAAAAGTTGGACCAAACATTATTATCTGGACTGTTACAGATGGAAATTGCATAGAGATTGATACGCTCATCATTACAGTTAAACCACCAGAAGAATGTATTCAGGATTCATTGGAAATGCCAACAGGATTTTCACCAAATGGTGATGGACCAAATGACTTCTTTGTGATTCATGGATTGGTGCGATACCCTGATAATGAATTGAAAGTGTTTAACCGTTGGGGAAATCTTGTGTATCAGAAAAAGAATTACAACAACGAATGGAGTGGAACTAATAATAGCGGCGATAAACTTCCGGATGGAACTTACTTCGTGATTTTCATTGTCACTAATCAACCGTCATTAACACTCACTGGTTATGTTGACATGAGGAGATAGAAAAATTTAAAATCATTTCAGAAAAAAATTCACTCACAGAATAGAAATCATTCAGTATGATAAAAGGAATAATTGTTCTAGCTTTTTGTTCATTGCTTTCAGTGGCAGCATATGCACAACAAGATGTATTGGTCAGTCAGTACATGTTTAACAATCTGCTCGTGAATCCAGGTTATGCGGGAAGTAAAAGATTTGCTTCTGCAACATTGCTTTATCGCAATCAATGGGTGAAGTTTGACGGAGCGCCAAATACTTTTGTTGCAACACTGCACGGACCAACACGCAAACGCAAAGTTGGATTAGGGTTGGAACTTGCTGCCGATAAGATAGGTGTAACATCGCGCTATGATATTTATGCAAATTATGCATATCATATTGCGCTAAGTAAAAAGTTAAAGTTAGGGTTAGGATTGCGTGGAGGTATCTCTTACTTTAATGCGAAGTTGAGTGACCTTACTGTGTGGGATAGTCCTGATGTTTTATTTGCACCGGCATCTCAATCTAATATTCTTCCAAACTTTGGAGCAGGTGCTTACATGTACAGCGAAAAATTTTACATGGGGTTATCAGTGCCTGAGTTGTTGAGTTATGATGCTACACGACCAATAAGTTTAAATCCCGGAAATGGACTTGTGCCTAAACAAGTGCGTCACTATTTCTTCACAATGGGTGGAGCCATTGAAGTAAGTCCCGATTTTGTTTTGCGTCCGGCTTTGTTGATCAAATATTCGCAGAACACTCCTGTTGAATTTGATTTCAATCTCAACTTCTGCATCAAAAAAATTCTTTGGATTGGTGGGGCATATCGTACAGGTGATGCTGCAGTTGCGATGATTGAATTGCAGGCGACAAAAAAATTGCGAATCGGCTATGCTTATGATTTTACTACTTCGTTGCTCAAAGATTATTCGAATGGCTCACACGAGTTGATGATCGGATATGATTTTGGTTTTGATATTATGAAAATAAAAACACCCCGTTATTTCTAATTTGATTTAAATGATTGCTTGAAGGAAAAAATGAAACTTATGATTCTTCTGAAAATAAAAAATTTAATACCTGTAACAGTCGCTGTTCTTTTGTTGAGCGGTTGTGCCGGTTCTTACTTTTTAGCCGGTGAACATTTTTATCAGGACATGGCTTACAGTAAGGCAATTCCGAAATTAGAGAAATCTATTTCGATGAAAGGATTTCCTGAAGCAAAGCACATGGTGGCTGATGCCTATCGTCAGACTAACAATTCTATTGCTGCAGAAAAGGCTTATAAAGATGTTATCGCTTTGCCTGATGCTTCTGCCCAGGAGTTTTTCTATTGTGCACAGTCAATGATGAAGAACGGAAATTATTCCGGGGCAAAAGAAATTCTGAATTTATATCTTCAGAAAAAATCGGATGATAAAGTTGCGCAGTTAATGCTTGCTTCATGCGATTCAGTCAATCACTTTATGAAAGACTCAGCAAAATATATTGTTGAAGACATGTCAATTAATTCCGGCTCTTCAATGGCGCCGACTTATTACGATGGCGGGTTGGTTTTTACTTCTGATAGAAATGCAACTGCAAAAACTTACAACTGGACTGGAAAACCTTTTCTCGATCTGTATTATGCAAAAGATAATGGCGAAGGAAATTTTTCAGCTCCTGAGTTATTGAAAGGAACAGTGAATGGAATTTATCACGATGGACCTGCAACTTTTTCACCTGATGGACACACCATGTATTTCACCCGTGATAATTATGTGGGGAAGAAAGAAGCAAAAAGCACTGAGGATATTGTGTTGTTAAAAATTTATTCCGCATCAAAAGATGAAAATGGCGAATGGGGAAGTGTAACAGAACTACCATTTAACAGCAACGATTATTCATGCGGTCATCCTGCTATTGCCGACAAGGGAAACACACTTTACTTCACAAGCAACATGAATGGTGGACAAGGCGGCACTGATATATGGCGTGTGAAAAAGGATGGAGACAAGTGGGGCACACCGGAAAATCTGGGAGCTGCAATTAATACTGCAGGCAACGAAATGTTTCCATACATGCACAACGATTCAACGCTTTATTATTCATCTGATGGATTGGCAGGAATGGGAGGAATGGATATTTATTCTTCTTGGAAAGACGGTGATGGATGGACACGACCACACAACATCGGTTATCCTATCAATACCAATCACGATGACTTCGGATATATTTTGGATAAGACTGGAGATAAAGGATACTTCACCAGCAACCGTGAAAGTAGCGATGGAAGTACTGATAAAATTTATCGCTTCTCGAAACCTGAATTGAAGTTTACACTTTCAGGAACTGTGGTTTATAAAAATGATCAATCACCAATTCAAGGCGCAACAATTACTCTGTTAAATAAAAAGACAGGAAGAAAAGAAACTGCCACAAGCGATGCTAAAGGAGAGTTCAAGTTTGAATTGAATGCGAATACTGATTACTCGGTAAGTGGAAATAAAGATGGCTACTTCAGCAAAACAGAAGAGATAAGTACACTTGGTAAAAAGCAATCGGAAGACATGATTGTTATACTCAAAATGGAAATGGAAAAAATTGAGTTGAATAAACCAATCGTACTTAAAAATATTTATTACGATTTCGATAAAGCAAACATTCGCCCTGATGCTGCGCTTGAATTAGATAAATTGGTAAAAATTTTAAACGATAATCCAAGTATTAAAATTGAATTAAGCTCGCACACCGATTGCCGCGGAACTGACCAATACAATCAGAAACTATCGACCGCTCGTGCCGAGAGCGCTGTGAAATATATTGTTTCAAAAGGAATTGCTTCTGATAGAATTAAAGCAAAAGGTTACGGAGAAAAAATGCTCGTTGATACCTGCGATTGCGAAAAGTGTACTGAAGAACAACATCAGAATAATCGCCGCACTGAATTTAAAGTGTTAGGATTTTTGGATTTGAAATAGGACTTTCAAGAAAAAAAATTATAGAGATCATCTCATTCAATTGAGATGGTCTCTTTTTATTTTTAAAAATTCAATAGAAGATGTTTAACTTTCAGGAATCAATTTCAATATCATGAAATCAAAAATTTTATTTCTGAATTTATTATTCGCTTTTTCATTTACAAATTTTGTAAACGCACAGAATATGTGGGAAGAGTTTCACTTGAAGCAATCGCTTGGAGAAATTAATTTTATTGATAAATACGCATGGATCGAATGCGCTGATGGTGCTATTCGTCTTGATACGACCGAATGGAATTTTGAATTTTATAATTTTACTGAAAAACCGGAAATGTTACTTACGGCAACCAGTTTAATTATACAACCGGATGTTTATCATTTTTCAAAATCGCCCAACGGAAATATTGCCTTTACACAAACTCATAGAGTTTTGATTTACGATGGTAATAATTTTATTGAACATCCGTATCCAAATATTTCAATTCAGCCCTTTTTCGCGACATACGATTCAATTGGTACATTATGGTATCAAGATTATAACTCTCTGGTATTTGATTCAAGTGGAACATGGTCCTACTCTTTAGCGGATTATGCAATATTGACAATCGATACTAACAATTGTTTTATCGCCAATAGTTGGTTTAGTAATGGGTTTTATAAAATTTGCAGTCCTACTAATATTGATACTTTTTTATCTCCATTTAATCCTTCTTGTAATTTAAACAGTGGATATTTTAAAATTGACGCGCACAACAATCAATGGCTTTGGAAACAAGATATCGCCGAGTTATCAAGATACGACGGAGCTTCTGTTACATCATACTTTATTTCGGCGATGCCAAACCACGATTCAATTTGCTCCTTTTGGCCAATTAAAGACAGCACTGTTCTATTTGTAGATTATTTTTCAGATCCGAACGGGGGTCTAGCATATATTTTCAGTCCATCTGGTTTAATACCGTTAAACATGGCGCAATTGAATATTGACTCATCAGATTACATTGAATTTTTTGTTAGCCCTGTTGGAAGAATTTTCGTAAAAGTTACTCGCGGTCAAAGCGCGTTTAAAACAGATTTGTATTCAACCATTGATTATTCGAATTGGATGGTTCATGCTTTCGAAAACATTAACTTGTTTGGCGCAATAAATTTTCCGCAACCTTTTTCAATCGACAGTCTTCATAATTTATATGAATTGGATCAAAATGAAATAATAAAATATGGTGCAAACTGGAGTATTCAAAATTTTCCATTGAATACCAATGTAAGCCAGACTACCAATTATTTAAATGATTTTACAGTATCATCAGGGGGTATTTGTTGGATAAAAAAACAAATTGATAATTCATCCGCTATTTTTTTCAAATTAGATTTTTCGAATGGTCAATTGGATTCGTCAATTATTTTTTCACTATCAAATTCTAATTATTTTTATTTGATTGGAGGAAATGAAACAATGTTTTGGTTTAAAAAATCTGATACTGTTTATGAATGTAATCTAGCCGGAATTTTACATCAGTATCCAATTAATATTTACTATACAGGTATCGGAAATTTTTGTAGCAGTTCTGATAAATATGTCAATATAATAAATGATACTGTTTTCGCAATGGAATATCACTCTAATTGGGACTCCGCTCATGTTATTAAATGCGGAGGTGGAATAGAAACTGATTTGAATTTGAATGGAAATCCAAAAATTACTTCTGGGGTCGTTTCAAGAGATCACCAAAATAATTTATGGTTCGCTTCTAAAACTTATCTCTATAAATTCAATGGTTCGGTTTGGGATTCAATACCATTGCCTTTTGTAATTACAACATCAATATATGGCAACTACAATCCAGTAATTTGTTTTACCGAAACTGACGAGCTATTTATTTTTATGACCAATAATTCGAATTTTTATACTTCGCATTTATATAAATATTCTGGATTCTCTTGGATAGATTTTCCAGTTCCGACAGCGGCTCTTTTCGGTCATAATTTATTTTTCAAAGATGGATATCTCTGGACAATAAATGGAGAATCTCTGTTGCGATTTTACGAAGATGGAACGCCAAACATACTTGGCACTGAATCCAAAATAAAAGGAAATGAATTTCACGATTTGAATTCTAACGATGTAGTTCTATTTCCTAATCCAACTGATGAAACAATAAATATTTTATCGAATGGAGATAAAATGAAATTGATTTCCGTTTTTGATTTAAGCGGAAGACTTTGCTTCGAGATAAAAACCAACAGCAAAAATTCTTCGCTCAATTTAAAATCTCTTTCTCAAGGATTGTACTTAGTGAAGATTCAATTTAATAATGGCTCAATTGAGTTAAAGAAATTAGTGAAAGAATAAATCAGGAGAAGTTGCATTCCATTTTCAAATCATTAATCACAAATAATCTTAAATCTGAAATCATAATTCTAAAATCAGTAAACTGTTACACCCCAACGGTACTCTCCTTCATCAACTCGGCATTCTCAGCCATTTGCAAAGCATCAAGCATTTCCTGAATGTTTCCATTGATAAAATCTGGTAAAGTATAAATGGTCATGCCGATGCGATGATCTGTTACACGACCTTGCGAATAATTATAAGTTCTGATTTTTGCTGAGCGGTCACCACTACTAACTATTGATTTTCGTTTTGCTGCGATGGCAGCTTCGTGCTTACGAACTGCTGCTTCATACAATCGCGTGCGTAACATCTTCATTGCTTTTTCGCGATTACCCAACTGCGAGCGCTCGGTCTGACACATCACCACCAACCCGGTAGGAATGTGCGTGAGCAAAACTTTTGTTTCTACCTTGTTTACATTCTGTCCGCCTGCTCCACCGCTTCGCGCTGTTTCCATTTTCACATCAGCGTCTCTTACATCCACATCCACTTCTTCAGCTTCGGGCATCACTGCAACAGTTGCGGCGCTTGTATGTACACGGCCTTGCGCTTCAGTTGCGGGCACTCGCTGTACCCGATGCACTCCCGATTCAAATTTTAATGTGCCGTAAACATTTTCGCCGGTCACTTCAAATATCACTTCCTTGTAACCGCCCATTGTGCCTGGGCTGTCGGATACCAATTCCAATTTCCATTTCTTTCCTTCGCAGTAGCGGATATACATTCGATACAAATCTCCAGCGAATAAACTCGCTTCGTCTCCCCCTGTACCAGCGCGTATTTCGAAGATGGCGTTTTTTTCGTCGGTCGGATCTTTAGGCAACAACAACACGCGAATGGCTTCTTCTAATTTTGTTTTTTCTTCTTCGAGTCCATCTAATTCCGCTTTCGCCATCTGACGAAACTCGTCGTCTTTTTCGGTCTCAATAATTTTGTTGTTGTTTTCAATATTGCCAAGCACTACCGAATATCTGTCGTATGCTTCGACAACTTTCTGCAACTCTTTATAAGACTTGTTTAACTGAATATATAATTTCTGATCGGCGATTTTTTTCGGATCATTCAATTGCAATTCAATATCCTGCCATTTTTCCTTGATCGATTGGAGGCGATTAACTAATTCGTTCATTGTGTGGGCGAAAATAAGAAGTTAGATTGAAGAGGAATAGAACGCTGATTTTTATGATGTTGATGATTAGCGCGGATTGAAAATCATTTTAAATCTTAATGATCATAATTATCTGCGTTCCATTGTATTTAAACAAACAGCAAATCCTCAATAAGGATAAACAGCAATCTGATTTTTTTGTAACAGATAAATAAAATGCGATTCCAACCGAACTTGTTTCGCTTCATCGGGAAGTGTTACACCTTCAGTTTCTAAAGTTTTGAAATTAAACGATTGAACTTTATCTTCTTTCAAATAGAAAAGCTGATTGTTCTCCACTTGGAAATCGCTTGCTTTCGTAATCAGAATTTTATTGGAGAAAGAACCATATTGATCGAAAACAAAAATTCCCTGCGAAGTATCAGACACATAAAGCTGTTGATCTTCTTCTTTCATTTGAATGGGCTGTAACGGTTGGTCAGAAAAATTCTGTAATGCGGCACCGTCTTTTACCAAATGAAGTTGAGTATCAAATTTTTTCAGGCGCTGATCTGCTTCGTCATATACCCAGAAATTCCCATCGGCAGACAAACACGCGACTGGCGATTGAATAATTCCGATTGGAGCGAGATTGGTTTCAGCAATTTCAGAAAGCGTGTTATCGAGCCAAACGATGGTACTGAAATCTTTATAGTACAACATCAGTTTCATCGGGTTTGAAACATCAAGCGATGTCGGTTGCCCGAGTGATTTGTTTGCATAAGTGTGTAACAGTTGTCCGCTTGAATCATATTTCACCAATTTAAAATCATCAGTCACGGCATAAATATTTTGCAGATTATCAGTCGCGAAAAATAGCGCACTCACTTTTATAACAAAGAATAAATGCCAGAGCGGTTCCATTTTATTTCTGATAATATTTTAACTCTAAGTTTTTTCCATCGAACACCGCGTAACTGTAAAACTTAAGCCAATCACCGAGATTGATATAACGACTTTTTTCATTGAGCGGATAATCCAACGCTAAATGACGATGACCGAATATGAAGTAATCATAATTTTCTTTCTTCAGCATTTCGCGTGAGTAACCAATGAGCCATTCTTTTTCTTCTCCCAGAAAATTTTCTTTCACTTCACCATTCAGAAAGCGATTGTTATAACTCCATTTTTTTCCAATCCAAACTCCGAAGTTCGGATGCACCCTTGCGAATAACCAACGAAAAAATGGCGAATGAAATATTTTCTTAATCACTTTGTATTTGTAATCGCCGGGACCCAATCCATCGCCGTGACCAATCAGAAATTTTTTACTGTTACACTCAAAGCTCACTTCCTTTTCGAAGATTGGAATATCCATTTCCTCAGTGAAATAATTTTTCATCCACTGATCGTGATTACCGGGAAAGAAATAAATCGAAATGTTTTTATCCCTTAACTCAGCGAGTTTCCCCAATACACGAACAAAACCCTTCGGCACCACTTGTTTATACTCAAACCAGAAATCGAATAAATCGCCAAGGATAAAAATGCACTGCGCATCTTTTGAAACTTCGTCGAGCCACTTTATAAATAATTTCTCTCTGGCTAAACTTTTCTCTCGAGTCGGAACCCCAAGATGCAAATCAGAAGCGAAATAAATTTTCTTTCCGCTTTCAACGGTGTTGGAAAACTGCATTAGCGAACAGGATCGTCAATCAAAAAAACATAAACTTCTTTCGGACCGTGAGCGCCAAGCACGAGCGTTTTTTCAATATCCGCTGTTCGGCTCGGGCCGGTAGCGATTGAAATCATACTGGGCAGATTGCCTTCATACTTCTGTAACACTAATTGCGTGGCATCTTTAATATCGAAAACCAACTGCGAAGTGTAAGCAACCACGATATGAATAGGAGGGTAGATGGGTAAACTGCGACCGCTTTGTTGTTTGCTCGTGAGAATAATACTTCCGGTGCGCGCCACTAGGCATTCACACAAAGTGATTCCTGCATCTGCTTTATCAATTGTTTTTCCGACACGGCATTTATTAAAATCGAATCGCTGAAATAAATCCTGTAACGGTTTTTCCCAGCAGTACAAATGATTCCAACCCTTCTCACTCGCAACCGAT
This sequence comes from Chitinophagales bacterium, assembly GCA_038326325.1. GTDB lineage: Bacteria > Bacteroidota > Bacteroidia > Chitinophagales > UBA10324 > UBA10324. Next base: position 46,373 of record JBBQJW010000004.1, read on the forward strand.
TGAATAGATTGAATGAATTCAGAAATGTTTTCGCAGTAAATAAAATTGCCCTGAATTTTTGTGAACTGCTCTGCGAAAATAATGTCAAGTGATTCTTTCGGAGTTGGATAAACAGAAGTCGTTTGGTCAATATTCGGAAATGGAATAGAAGTAGAATGAATCAACGCCTTGCGAATTTTTTTCAGCACGCGCTCCTTACTGGTTGGCTCCATAGTTTTTGTTAATGTGTCAAAAGTAAAAAGAAGCGTTTACAATTTAACATTGGGTAAATAAGTAAGAATGAAATTTCTTATTCCGCCCGAGTTCATTCCCGTTTCTATATTTGTTTGCATTCTTAATAAATGACTCTGCGAAATTTTTTTCTGCTCACTTTATTTTTTTTGTTTTCGTGTAACACCGATAACTCATCACAGCAACCAGTAGTGCCGAATGATAAAGTGCTCACCCCAACTGATGGAGATTTTATTTCTTTTCCGGATGCAACAAAGTGGTTGAGCGATTGGAAAAAAGAAAACAATCTTGTAATACAATGGATGCAGGAACCTGATAATCTTCATCCTTCAAATGGTAGAACATTATCGCGCGCAGTGGTATTCACGCTCATTCATCGTTCATTGATTTCCATTGACCCGACAACCAGAAAACTAAAAGTAGATTTGGTAAAAGAAATTCCAACATCAACAGACGGACTTACTTATAAATTTGAATTGCGTGATGAACCTGCGTTTGACGATGGCGCGCAGCTCACTGTTGACGATGTGATTTTTTCTTTCAAAGCATATAAATGTCCTTTGGTAAATGTTGCCGGAAGAAACTCTTTGAGTAATTTATTTAATATCGAAAAAGATAATTCCAATCAGCGTGCCTTCACTGTTACACTGAAGAAAGCACTGGCCCAAAAAATTTTTATGCTCGCCGATTTTCCGATTTTGGAAAGGAGATTTTATGATGCGAAGGATGAATTAAAAAATTACAATGTCAATTGGCTGAATGTGGAAGACCAGCCCGGCGTGAATAAAATTTTTCCAACTGAGTGGGCGACTAATTTCAATGATGGAAAATATGGAAACGATCCTTCTCTTATCAATGGACTCGGCGCTTACAAAGTGAAAAGTTGGGAGCGCGGACAAACGCTCACACTCGAAAAGAAAAAAAATCACTGGACGGAAAAACTGAAAGATGATTTGATGAATTATGGGTATCCGAAACTTATCACTTTTAGAATTATCACTGACGAAAATGCAATTCTGCTCGCTGCGCGTAATCAGGATTTTGATGCGAGTTTCTGGTTGCCTTCAAAAATTTTAATTGAGTTGCAGAAAGATTCTTCCTTCACAAAAAATTATTCATCCTGTTACACCGCGAGTTATGATTTCTCTTACATCGGTTTCAATATGAAACCAATTGAGAGCAAGCGCACCGATTTTTTTTCTGATGTGAATGTTCGCAAAGCATTTGCGTTGCTTACTCCTGCTGATGAAATCATAAAAAATTTATTTACTGAGAAAGCACTTCGCATGGCAGGAATTGTTTCTCCATTGAAGAAGGGGGCGTTTGATGAATCGTTGAAACCATATCTATACAATGTTGATGAAGCGAAAAAATTATTGAGCGATGCAGGGTGGAAAGATTCTGACGGAGATAAAATTTTAGATAAAAAAATCAATGGAAAGAAAACCGATTTGAAAGTGGAATTAATTTTTCCATTGGGACCTTCGGTTATTCAGGATATGGCGCTGATGATGAAGGATGCTTATGCAAAAGCAGGAATTGATTTAGAACCTCAGGTGCTTGACCCGAATGCACTTGGGGGAAAAATGATTCAGCACGATTTTGATATGTTCATGAGCGGATTGAGTTCTTCATCTGCACCTGACGATTTCTATGGTTCATGGAGTACTCCATCATGGTTGAATCACGAAAATAATTTTACAGGATTCGGAAGCAGTGTAACAGATGCGTTGATTGATTCCATGAATGTTACACTTAATGAAACCCGAAGAATTGAAATGGTTCGTGAATTTCAGAAAATGGTTTACGATAATTATCCCATCATTCCTCTTTATTTCAATGTGAAGAAAATTGCAGTTCATAAGCGATGGGCAAATGCTGTCGTGTGTTTCGATAAGCCCTATATTCTGTTCGGAAATCTGCAATTGCTTAGCGAAAAAAAATCTTCAGAATAGTTCATGCGCAGCCGAATCATTACACGACTGCTTTGGTTTTTGCCCGCGCTCTTTGTGGTTTCATTATTAGTTTTTTTTATAAATGCTTCGGATAAATATTCCGGAAATTTCGAAGACATGATGTCAGGAAATATTTCAGGAGAAAATAGCATTCAAAAAGAAAAGCAGATTCCGGTTTTTTACTTCGGTGTAACATCGCTGAGCGAACCGGATTCAATTTGGAAAATGACTGACGGAGAACAAAGACAATTAGAATCTTCATGGGGAAAATATATTCCGGTAATTCATTTTTATCCCGATAATCAATATCGAAGATGGCTATTTGGCGACCCGGATGCGAACTCAAAAGGAATTTTTCGGGGAGATTTCGGAGTTTCAAAAGAAACAGGATTACCGATTTCTGAAATGTTGTATCCAAGATTTATCCGCTCATTCATTTTGGTTTTTATTTCAATGATGCTTGCGTTCATCATCAGTATTCCTCTTTCTGTTTACTTGGTTTTAAATGAAGGAAAAATAATTGCGCGAATCATCAATGGAGTTTTGCTGATGTTGTACATCACCCCGGTTTTTTGGTTAGCGATTTTGTTATTGATGTTATTCGCAAATCCTCAACTGTTTTCTGTTTTTCCATTGAGCGGATGGCCGGAAAGTGGGGAAGGATTTTTCAGTTATCTGCATCATCTATTTCTTCCAACGATGTGTTACACCTTGGGTGCGATTGCTTACTTCACCAGAGCGCTCCAAACAAATTTGCGCGAAGTGTTACACAAGGAATTTCTGCTTACTGCTCGCGCAAAAGGATTTGATAAAACACAATCGCTGATCAAGCACGCACTTCCTAATGCAATTATTCCGGTGCTTACTGTTCTTGGATATTTATTTCCAATGGCTGTCGGCGGAAGCGTAATCGTCGAAAACATCTTCGGAATACCAGGAATGAGTCAGGCATTGTATCATGCTGCATTGACTAAAGATATTCCTGTGCTTGTTGCCATCAGTTCTGTTTCGTGCCTGCTCACCTTGCTTGGATTTTTACTTACGGAAATTTTTCAAGCGCTCATTGACCCGCGCCTTCGACAAACTTCACCGCTTTCATGAATACTGTTACACACTTCTTCGATAAGAAAAGTTCTTCTCTCCAATGGGGCGCAGGGATTTTGTTCTTGATTGTCGGGATGAGTTTACTGTCGTTGCTATTGCCGGAATCTTTTTTTGAAAATGACTGGAGCGCTTCATTGCAATCACCATCGTTGCATCATCTACTCGGAACAGGCTCGCGCGGAAATGATATTGCTTCAGGAATAATTTCAGGATTAAAAATTTCATTGACAGTCGCAGTGCTCAGTGTAATTTTTGCAACCTTAATTGGATTGCCCACCGGATTAATCGCAGCCACTTTGGGAAATAAGGGTAGAATCGGAATCATACAACTCATTTTCTTTTTTATCTTTTTAATGCTCGCATGGTTTTATGCTTTTTATCTGAGAAGATTTACTATCGCAGATTCATCATTGAATTCTTTCAAAATGATTTTTGAAATTCTGATTTCATTTTTTCTTTTCATCCTTATTCTATCTATCGGAAATATTCTCACAACAAAATTTCTTTCACCACTTAGAAAATTTATCCCTGTTCAACTTCCGATTGACACATTACTCTCGACACTTGCAGATATTATCACCTCGTTTCCGTTGCTTATGATTATTCTCACGATTACCGCAATTGCAAAACCTTCGTTGTGGTTGGTGGTGTTGATTATTGGCTGCACTACCTGGACGGGAATATTTAGAGTGGTTCGTTCAGTAGCGTTACAAACTCTGCAATTGGATTTCATCACGGCCGCGAAAGCGATGGGAATGAAAACGCGAGCCATTATTTTAAAACATGTGATGAGTTCCGTACTGCCGATGTTGTTTGTTCATCTCGCGTTTACTTTTTCAGCGGCGATTGTTTTAGAGTCGGCGCTCACATTTCTCGGAGCGGGATTGCCGATTGGCACTGTTACACTCGGCTCGCTTTTGTCCGACGCGAAATCAAATTTCACGGCGTGGTGGCTGGTGCTTTTTCCGGGAATGGTTTTGTTTTTGTTATTGCTGAGTCTTCAATTGATAGCTAACGGCTTGCAGAAAAAATTTAATCCACGATTGAAATAAATTCACCACAGATTCTCACGGAGTATTTCAATGAGTAACTCTGCGTTTTTCCTCTGTGTTCCTCTGTGGTTAAAACAATCAATTATTTTAGCGACAAATTTTTTGAAATGATAATTTATAATGTAACAGTAAAGCTCGACGCGATGATCGCGACGGAGTGGCTCGAATACATGCTGGAAATTCATATTCCCGATGTGATGAACACGGGTTGCTTTTCATCTTATCATATCAGCAGATTGATTGAAGACACGACGGAGGACGACAGCCCGACTTACATTATTCAATATCATTGCCCGTCAATGGAAGTGTTTGAAAAGTACGAACAACATTTCGCGACTGAGTTGCGCGCAGATGTTGTAAGAAGATATAAAGATCACTTTGTTTCTTTCAGAACTTTGATGGAAGAAATATCAAATAGTGAGAATTAAAAACTCAACTGTTGATTGAATAGTACTTGGCATCTCACTGAATACTTTTAATTTTATAAAATCATAATTCTTCATTGAAAAAAGATTCCTTCGAAAAAAAGTTAGCTTCCTATGTAGCGCTTGCTTCATCGATACTTGCTGCGAATGTAGATAAGGTGGATGCGCAGATAATGTACACTGATGTTAGACCTGATTTAATTATTGATAATTCTTTTTTCAATTTGGATTTGAATAATGACGGGGTTTATGATATTAAACTTCAGAATTCCAATGAAGATATAATCAACTGGGCGACTAACTGTAATGGATGTAGTGCAACTTTTCATAATTCTGAAAAGGCTCAAATTTTTGCAGCAAGTCATGAAGTAGTTGTAGAAAGCTTCTATGGATATTTTATCGTGAAACCTTTAAATTCTGGAGATACCATTGGCGTTGACAATATTTTTGGAGATGGAAATGTTGGAAGTGGTGCAATATTAAAATATAATCGATATAGTGGTTATTGGTCTTGTGGGGGTTATAGTAGTTTTACGGGTTTTAGTTATGGTATATACATGAATGGAGAAAAATTTCTGGGTTTTCAAATCTTCACAGGAGGCAACAAGTACTATGGTTGGGCAAGGATAGAATTAGGAGGAGATGCCGAAATTATTTTGAAAGATTATGCAATTAATTTAACTCCTGATTCATCAATCATTGCAGGAGATACTGGAAGCGCATGTACAATTAATAATATTTCAAATTCACCAAGTGGACTTTATTTCTTATGTAACAATTCTATTGATGTGCATCTTAATAATTCAAATTCCTTGAATGTTCAATGGTTTAAAAATGGAATAAAACTTACTGGGGAAACCGATTCAACTTATACATTAAATCAAATTGGAGAATATCAAGCATTGGTTTCTGATTCTTCGTGTTCAGTTTTGATAAATGCAATTCATGCTGTTACAGTTGAATTTACAATTCAATCGTGTATAAGCGATGCAAATTGCGGAAGTGCCGATGGTTCAATTGCTGTTACAGTTACGGGGAATTCTCCCGGATATTTATATAATTGGAGTAACGGTATGACTACAGAAGGAATTGCTAATGTTCCTGCTGGTACTTATGAAGTGACTGTTACATCAAATATTTGTCCGGAATCAGAATTTGCTTCATACATTATTAACTCAAACCAAATTTCAATACCTCCTATAGTTCAATTTGGAAATGCATTAATTGCTCCTTCTCAATTTATCTCCTATCAATGGTTATTATCAGGGTTCCCTATTTCGGGAGCAACTAATCAAAGTTATAATCCTACACAAGTAGGATATTATAGTGTTATAGTTGGCGATTCAATTGGGTGTGTAGGACAAGCAAATACTTATTTTTATTTTGTATCAATAAATGAAATTGCAAATCCTGAAATAAATCTTCTCATCGATTCAAAATATTTACAAATCATTTTCACAACCGAAAGATTTATTGGCTCACAATTGCGGTTGTTCAATTCAACAGGGCAATTGGTGAGTGAAATGACTGTAACAAAAAATATTGAGATGATAAACATTGAGCAGTTGCCAAAAGGAATTTATATTCTTAGCATCCGCAATGGAGATGAAAACAGAAATTATAAGATTGCAATTGTTAACTAAGAGTTTTAGGAGTTGGGCAGGAGTAATGGGAGTTCAAAAAACTCTTACAACTCATTTTTGTATTTACTCCTATGACTCACAGTTAAAACATAATTGGAAATATTTTTTTTCTTTGACACGATGTATTCGAAATCCGAAGAACAAAAACTCATACAAGATTCGCAGGAGTTGCTGATGAAACTGAAGCATGATAAAAATTTTCTTATCGCTTCAGAAAATGAAATTGCGCAATTGCGTACGCTTATTCGCTATCACGAATGGAAATATTATGTGCAAAGTGAAATCGCAATTACCGATTTTGAATTCGACTCATTGTATGATTTACTGAAGCGCACCGAAGCAGAACACGCCGAGTGGATCACTCCTGATTCGCCAACACAAAGAGTGGCCAAGGGATTAACAAAGGATTTTCCGGAAGTGAAACACTTAGTGCCAATGCTTTCGCTCGACAATTCTTACAACGCTGAAGATTTGAATGACTGGGATGAGCGAGTGAAAAAATTAATTGAAGATGGGGATGTTGATTATTGTGTTGAACCCAAATTTGATGGTGCGGGTATTTCGGTCATTTACGAAAACAATCAATTCATACGCGGAGCCACGCGCGGCGATGGTTCTGTTGGCGAAGAAATTACCATCAACTTAAAGCAACTTCGCTCCATACCGCTAAGCGCTGATTTTAAAAGATACGGAATTCATAAAATAGAAATTCGCGGCGAAGTGCTCATCAACAAAAATTCATTTCAGAAAATAAATGAGAAGCGAATTGAAGACGGGCTTCCTCCATTTGGGAATCCCCGCAATGCCGCATCGGGCGGTTTGCGAATAAAAAACTCAAGTGAAATTGGTAAGCGAGGCATGGAAGCGTTTCTGTATCACATCAGTGTTGCTGAAGATGAAGCAGGAAATGATTTGCTTTCTTCAGGAGGAATAAAATCACATTCGCATACCATTGAAATTTTGGATTCACTCGGATTCAAATCACCTAGCAAAGAATTTTTCATTGCAAAAAATATTTCTGATGTAATTAATTACTGTCATCAGTTTGAAAAGCGAAGAGAAAATCTTCCGTATGAAATTGACGGACTCGTTATCAAGGTTGACAAGTTAGCGTTGCAGAAAAAATGCGGTTATACTTCGCATCATCCGCGCTGGGCGATCGCATACAAGTTCGCGGCGAAGCAAGCGACTACTGAATTACTGAAAGTGGAATTTCAGGTGGGGAGAACTGGCGCGATAACTCCCGTCGCGAAACTCGAACCCGTCGCGCTCGCGGGTGTAACAGTGTCGAGTGTTTCCATGTTCAATGAGGAATTCATTCGAGAAAAAGATATTCGGTTGCGCGATAAAGTTTTGGTGGAGCGCGCAGGCGAAGTGATTCCTTACATCGTGATGCCGATTGTGGAAGCGAGAAGTGGTAATGAAAAAGTGATTGTGTTTCCAACTCATTGTCCTGTTTGTGAATCTGAATTATTCAAACCTGAAACGGAAGCGAACTGGCGTTGTGTTAATTACAATTGTCCCGCGCAGGTGGTGGAGCGATTGATACACTTTGTTTCGAAAGATGCGATGGACATTGCAGGGTTGGGAGAAAAAATTGTAGATGAGTTTGTGTCACGGAAATTTATTCACTCCATTCCTGACATCTACAAATTGAATTTCGAAGAGATAAGAAAATTGGAAGGATGGAAAGACAAATCAGTTAACAATCTAAAGGAGGCGATTGAAAAATCAAAAACGCAATCACTGCCGCGATTGATTTTCGGAATGGGAATTCGTTTTGTCGGAGAAACCACCGCAAAAAAATTAGCCGAACAGGTGAATGATATTGAAGAGTTCGAAAATTATTCGGTCGAACAACTGAAAGCGATTGAAGATGTGGGACCGAAAGTGGCGGAGAGTATTTATGAATTTTTTAAAAGTGAAGTCAATCAGAAAACAATTCGTGAACTGAAAGAACTTGGAGTGAATACCAAGCATTCGAAGAGCGCGAGTGTGATGGATGGAAAATTATTTGGAAAAACTTTTTTGTTCACCGGCTCAATGAATATCAAACGAAGCGATGCGGAAGAAATAGTTGAGCAAAACGGCGGCAATGTGCTTGGCAGTGTTACATCAAAACTGAATTTCTTAGTGGTGGGAGAAGATGCGGGAAGCAAACTCTCGAAAGCGCGAAAGCTCGGCACTGTAAATATTATAAGTGAAGAAGATTTTCTAAAAATGGTTAGGTGATGGTGCAGCGATTGTCGGTTGAAGAATTTTTAGCGAAGTCGAAAGGCGAAACAATTATTGATGTTCGCTCGCCTAAAGAATTTCTGCACGCGCATATTCCCGGGGCAATTTCTCTCCCGCTTTTTTCAGATGAAGAAAGAGCGGAAGTAGGAACCGCTTACAAGCGACAAGGTCGCGAAGCCGCGATGAATATTGGGTTGAAATATTATGGCTCGAACATGCAGCGTATTATTAGTGGAATTAAAGATGCGGGGAATCCGAAAGAATTATATGTTCATTGCTGGCGAGGTGGAATGCGCAGTGGCGTGGTGAGTTGGATGCTTGATTTGTTTGGTTACAAAGTTTTCACGCTTGAAAAAGGGTATAAAGTATTTCGTCATTTTATTCTTGAGCAGTTCGAAAAAAAATATCCGTTCCAAATTATAGGTGGAAGAACTGGCTCCGCGAAAACTAAAGTGTTACACGAACTCGCAAAACACAATCAACGGATAATTGATCTGGAAGGAATCGCGAATCACAAAGGTTCCGCGTTTGGCGCGTTGGGAGAAGCCGCTCCACCTTCGCAGGAAATGTTTGAAAATATTTTGGGATTGGAACTTTACAATTCCGATTCAACAAAACCCATCTGGCTCGAAGACGAAAGCCAGCGCATTGGTTGGGTTAATCTTCCGAATAACATCTGGGGGCAAATGAGGGAGGCGAAAGTTTTTTATCTCGATATTCCGTTCGAAGAAAGATTGATATACATCACCGAAAATTATGGCGTGTATGATTTAGAAGGATTGAAAGACGCGACAAAAAGAATCAGTAAACGACTCGGCGGCTTGGATACGAAACTCGCATTGCAATTTCTCGATGAGAAAAATTTCACCGAAGCATTCCGGATTTTGCTTCGCTACTATGATAAATTTTATGACCGGGCGACTGATAACAGGGAACCGAATTCAATTCATAAAATTCTTTGTGAAGAAATTTCACCAGATAAGAACACGGAAAAAATTTTAGCAGAAATAAAAATTAATTGATGTCAGAAAAAATTCGACTAACACAATTCAGTCACGGTGCAGGATGCGGATGCAAAATTGCTCCTGAAGTTTTGCAAAACATTCTCGCAAACAGCGGAAAGAATGAAAAAATATTTCAGCAATTATTAGTCGGTTACGATTCTGCTGATGATGCCGCAGTTTGGGATTTAGGAAATGAAAATGTGTTAATCACCACGACCGATTTTTTTTTACCCATTGTTGATGATGCCTTCACATTCGGGAGAATCGCGGCGACAAATGCATTGAGTGATGTGTACGCAATGGGAGGAAAGCCAATTTTCGCTTTAGCACTGTTGGGATTCCCGGTTGAAAAATTGCCAATAGAAATTGCAAGTGAAATTTTAAAAGGCGCACGAAGTGTAACAGATGCCGTAGGAATTCCAATCGCGGGCGGTCATACGATTGATAATGTGGAACCGCTGTTTGGTTTGGTGGTGAACGGAACTGCTTCGAAAAAAAATATCAGACAAAATAATTCCGTTCAAGAAGGAGATTATTTATTTCTAACAAAAGCAATCGGCACCGGGATTTTAACAACCGCGTTAAAGCGCGGACTGATTGATGAAGCAGCAGTTCAACCGGCAGTAGACAGTATGTGTCAGTTAAATTCAGCAGGAGAAATTTTCGGAACAATGAATTCAGTTCACGCAATGACAGATGTAACAGGTTTCGGATTGATTGGTCATCTACTTGAAATGTGCGGCGATAATTTTTCAGCGGAAATTTATTATGACAAGATTCAACTGATTGAAGGCGCGAAAGATTTAGCGCAAAAATTTGTTGCACCCGATAACACTTACCGCAACTGGAAAAGTTATGATGGAAAAGTAAGCGGCATAAGTGGAGAATCTCTTCTCACACTTTGCGATCCGCAAACAAGCGGAGGATTGATGGTAGCAGTTGCTGAAGAAAATAAAAATGAATTTTCGGAATGGCTAAATAAAAATGGGTTCGAAAAATATTCCGAACCCATTGGAAAAATTTTAAAGAGAAATGAGTTTGTAATTTCTATTAAAGAGAGTACAAATTAGAAGCAATTGAATTCAATGATGCTTCTGCAGCTGTAACAGTTTTAAAAGTATTAGCACCAACAACACATTCTTCGCGCGAGTAATAAATTTTGAAATGACGAACAGAAGCAATTACAATTATATATACATCAGTTCCATTTTCTAAATACGGTTTGTCTAACGAAAATGTATTAGATGGTTTATCGTAATTCCATAAACGAAAAACACTTTTGCTATTTTTAGGAACCAAATATATAGCAGTGTTTGTCGCAAAAATCGGATTGATTCCCCAAACTCTAACTTTCAGTCCAACAGGATTTGAATTTGTAACAACTCTTGAACATGAAACCCAACCGAGCTGAGCAGGTTTTAATTTATAGAAATATTTAGATGAATTTGCATCAAGGTAATTCTCCACAATATCAGTAGAAGATTCCTTCCAATTGAAAAGAGAAGTGTTTGCAGGAGAAGGATCTTTTACATTATCATCAGCATAATACATTTGATTTTGCGCAGATACAGAACCACCTGGAATCGCAATAGTTAAATTTTTTCCACTTGCTATTTTAAGCTTATGACCATATATATCACTTGCATCAAAATAAACTGATCCTTCTGTGATTAAAGGATTATTGTCACTAACAGTAGGTGTTGAGTTTAAGGCCATAAATCCCCGAACATAATCACCTGTAACACTTAAAACCACCTGACCTGTAAAAGCAGAACCGTCTTCATTTGCAAATGTATTTGCATCAACAGAAAGTACTGCTGATTTTTTTAAAGTGTCATTTAAAATTCCGATAGCATTTTCAAATGAAATTTGTTCGCTTCCAAAAGCATCGTGCCTGCTGAAATAATTTATTCCTTTCATAGGTCCGAAATCCTGTTGATCATTTCTGCAGGAAAAAAGCTCTATGCTAAAAATCACAACTAAGAAAAAAACGCTAAAAATTTTCATGACGGTAATATTTTATTGAGGGGCAAATTAATAAAACTTCTTAAGAAAGTGTCAAACTCAATATCATTTTATGTTAATCGTCTCAATTTATTACATATTTGTCGAATAATGATAGTAATTGATAATACCATTATTTCAGAGGATCTAATCGATAAACAATTTGTTTGCAATCTTGAAAAATGCAAGGGGGCATGTTGTGTTGAAGGTGAATCAGGAGCCCCTCTTGAACAAGATGAAATTGAAATTATGGATAAGATTTATGAAAAGGTAAAGCCCTATATGTTATCTGATGGAATAAAAACAATTGAAGAATTTGGTAAGTGGGTAATTGATTCAGATGGTGATTTTGTAACACCATTAGTTTCAGGCAGAGGTAGATGTGCCTATGTTTTTTTTGATAATGGAATTGCGAAATGTGCAATTGAAAAAGCCAATGCGGATGGGAAAATTGATTTCAAAAAACCAATCTCGTGTCATTTATATCCTGTTCGAATTACGAAGCATAAAGATTATGATGCTGTAAATTATAATAGGTGGGAAGTTTGTTCTCCTGCTTGTGTAAATGGAAAAAAATTAGGTGTATCAGTGTATCAATTTGTTAAAACTGCTTTGATTAGAAAGTACGGCAACAATTGGTTTGAGCAATTGGAAGGAGCAGCAAAATTTGCAGAAGAATCTACCACCGAAAAAAAATAAAATATTCTAAGGAAATACTCCAAGATATTATTTATAATTATAAAAATTTTCTTTTCTGAATTCGAAAACTCAATCCCTACTTTCGTCGGCACTTTATGAATCGCAATCTTGATGAAATTCGTAAGCCCGTTGAAAACGAATTAAGATTATTCGAAGAGAAATTCAGTGCATCGATGAAAACGAAAACACCTTTGCTCGATGCGATAATGAAATATATAGTTAAACAAAAGGGAAAGCGTGTTCGACCCATGTTTGTTTTTTTATCTGCCGCGGTTTCAGGAGAAATAACTGAAGCAACTTATCGTGGGGCTGCATTAATTGAACTGTTACATACTGCCACTCTCGTTCATGACGATGTAGTAGATAATTCAGATGAACGAAGAGGCTTTTTTTCCATTAACGCACTCTGGAAAAATAAAATTGCCGTTCTCGTTGGGGATTACCTGCTTTCAAAAGGATTATTACTTGCAGTAGGCAATAAAGATTTTAGACTACTCGAAATTGTTTCCGATGCTGTTCGCGAAATGAGTGAAGGCGAATTGTTGCAAATTGAAAAAACACGCAAGCTGAATATTACAGAAGAAATTTATTTTGAAATTATCAGGCAGAAAACGGCAACGCTAATTTCATCGGCATGTGCAGTAGGAGCGGCTTCATCCAAAGCTTCAGATGAAATAATTTCCAAAATGAAATTGTTTGGAGAAAAAGTTGGAATTGCTTTTCAGATAAAAGATGATTTGCTTGATTTTGGGAGTGAAGACACAGGAAAGCCACACGGCCTTGATTTGAAAGAAAAAAAAATGACTCTGCCACTTATTTATGCTTTGAGCAAAGCCTCATCATCAGAGAAAAAAAGAATAAAAAATATAATTCGAAATCATAACGATGAACCTAAGTTGGTTAATGAAGTAATTGAATTTATTAATAAAGAAGGAGGAATGCAGTATGCGACTGAACAAATGAATTTATATAGAGATGACTCAATAAAATTGCTAAGCGAGTTAAAAGAAAATAAATCTTTACAGTCCTTAAAAGACCTTGTTTTTTTTACCACTGAACGAAAAAAATAAAATATTTAAAACAATACCTGTTTTATTATTATTTTATTTAAGGTAATTTAGTTAAGGGCTTATTTGCTATTATGAAAAGTAATTTTACCTTTGAAACCAATGCTTTAAATTTGATTAAAAGCGACATAAATTTTTACAAGTAAATAATCATCATGAGAAAAATTTACCTCTTATCAATCCTCTTAGGACTTAATTTATTAAGTGTTAATGTGAAGGCACAAACTCCTTACGATACATCTGCTTATAAACCAATTTTGCCCCTATATCGCGATGTTATCGGAGATACAACAGTTATTTCAAAAAAGAATATGCCTCAGCAAAAACAGTTTGAAAAGGGGCAATATATTTTTCCACCTAAACCAAAAAATAAATGGGAAGTTGGGTTAAATGGTGGATTATTATTTATTAGCGGTGATGTTTCTACTAGAGGAGGATGGGGAGTTGGTCTTGATGTAAAGAAGTCTCTTGGATATGCTGTCAGTTTGAAAGGTCAATTTTTACATGGTTCAACAAAAGGAATTAATTGGCAAGGAAACACAGGATTGGCAAACAATCCGGTTTTAACTTCAGCACACCCCGCTACAAATTATTATGGAAACGGAGGAATATTTTATTACAACTACAAAACAGATATTGATGAAATTAATATGCAGGCTGTTCTTACTATTAATAATATAGGTTATCATAAAATTGCACGCGAAAGAAAATGTAATTTATATGGTGGATTAGGGGGCGGTTTTATGAATTATCGCACTATGATGGATGCATTGGATGCAAATGGTAATAGATATGATTTTCAATCAATTTATACCAATGGAACATATACTGATAGGAAAACTACTTTAGCCGCGTTGAAGAAAATTTTGGATGGTACTTATGAAACAGCAGCAGAAGGACAACCAGATCAACCTAAATTTTTTGACAGGGTTACAAAACCTGTTATTACTGGAAGTATTGGCCTTGGGTTCCATTTAACTCATAGATTGAATTTAAATATTTCCGAAAAACTATCAATTACAAATGATGACTTATTAGATGGTCAGCGCTGGCAGGAACATCCTTCTTCTGATCCTGTGTTAACAGGAAATTTTGATACCTATCATTATATCAGTGCCTCACTTGGATACTTTATTGGTGGAAGAAAAAGAGTTGAACCTTTATATTGGCAGAATCCAAACGACTATACTTATGATGCAATACAAACCTTAATTAAAAAGAATGTTGATGATTTAGTGGATACTGATGATGATGGAGTTGTAAATAGATTAGATAAAGAACCCGGAAGTGAACCTAATGCAATAGTTGATACACATGGTGTAACACAGGATTCTGATAAAGACGGAATACCTGATGCTAAGGACAAGGATCCATTTTCACCCATTGGTGCTAAGGTTGATGTTGATGGAATTCCTACTGATACCGACAAGGATGGTGTGCCAGATTATCATGATAAGGAAGTTAATACTAATCCTGCAGGATTAGTAGATGCAAACGGCAAAACAATCACAGGTGGAGGTGCCGGAGGTTACTGGTGGTTACCAATGATTTTTTATGATTTAGACAAAGACTTTATCAAACCTGAAATGTTTGAAAGAATGAAATACATTGCTACTGTAATGAAGATGTATCCTGATTTAAAAATTGTTGCAGTTGGTCATACTGATATTCGCGCTTCAAATAAATATAATGATGATTTGTCAATGCGTCGCGTGAACAATGCAAAAAAATTCTTGTCTGATACTTATGGAATTGATGGTAGCAGGATCATAACTAAATCAAGTGGTGAAACTGATAATTTGGTTAAGAATCTTCCTGATGCTTATAATGCGAAGTATGAAGGACAGCAATATTATAATCGTCGTGTAGAATTTAAAGTTTACGACTCTAAGACTGATAAATAATTTTTATTAAATAATTTTGAAAGGCTCACAGCAATGTGAGCCTTTTTTATTTTAGTGAACGCCAAACTTTTCAATTATGGAAAACGATTTCATCAGAACCATCTGCTTAAATTTCCAGAGGTAACAGAGGATATTAAATGGGGACACGACTTGTGTTTTCTGATTGGTGAAAAAATGTTTTGTGTAACAGGAGTGGAAGGTGACTTTGGTGTTTCGTTAAAAGTAAGCGACGAAGAGTTTGAAGAACTGTCATCAAGAGATGGAATAATTCCTGCTCCGTATTTAGCGAGACACAAATGGATATTTATTAACGACCCAAAGTGTTTTACAAAAAGAGAATGGGAACATTATCTCAAACAATCTTATGAATTGATAAAATCAAAATTGAAAAAGAAGAAAGTTTTCTCACTCGAAGGGATTGGCAAAAAAAGGTGATTTGAAATATTTTATCCGCTGGTAGTTTTCAAATTGCACTAAAAGAAAAAGGGGCGCAATCTTTCGACTACAACCCCTTGGAATTTATTCTTTCTGAAAATTAATGTCCTCCGATGTAACTGTTTAAATCAGAAACAGAAGATTCAAATTCAAATGCATCATTTACTTTAAAATAATTTCCTTTATCGTAAGTGTGACCATAAGCAAATTTTGCAAATTCTAATTTCGATGCTTCGAAATCGAATAACTGCATAATTTGTTTTACCTGCTCAGCTACCACACAATTAGAACCTATGATCTGTTTAGCAATATCAAGTTTTGTACTCTCAAAAGATTTGCTTGCAATTGAAGATTTTGCAGATTCAAAATCACCGGGAGCCATCGGCATCGGACAACCTATTGGTCCGCCATAACCTGGAACATAAACAACTGTTGATTGTGTAACAGTCGGGTCAACATAACCGCCGGAAGTTGTTGTTGTTTGGCTGTAAGTAGTAGTTGTTTGTGAAGAATTCATTCCTGTTCCGTCATTCACATTTACATTCATACCAACACCAACTCCGCCGAGATTCATTCCAACATTCATGTTTACATTATCGTTTGGATTTCCTGTTGTCGTAGTTGTAGTTGTTGTTTGTTGAACTGTTCCACCAACTGGCTGTGTTACAATTGTAGTAGTTGGAATAGGTGAACCATAAACAACTACATATTGATTTGGAGCAGGCGGTGCATTTGGAATAATTGGAACAACCGACATCACGCGCATTACTATTTCTCCCTTCGTATTTTTCTTAATGTTATAAGTGTATTCACCGGGATCAGTGAAGCCAATTGATTTATCTATGTCTGGAAGATTGTTGTTCTCGAAAATTATTTTGCACTTATACATTGTTGCATTTAATCCTGAAACTTTCACATTGGTTTGTGGGTCGGGATTTTGTTTTACTGCATTGATAACAACCCAGAATTTTTCTCCGTCTTCAGAGAAAAAAACACAGTTGAATTGTGCATCTGCTTTCAGTATAAAACTTAAAAACAGAACAGCGAGAATTGTAAATTTTTTCATGTGTTAAAGATTTTAGAATTTGGGGTATTGTAAAGACTGTGCCAAAATGGGAATTTTTTTTGAATCACTGAAATCTACTTCAACACAGTTCTTGATATTACCATGCGCTGAACTTCTGAAGTGCCTTCATATATCTGCGTGATTTTTGCATCTCGCATTAATCGCTCTACATGATATTCTTTTACATAACCATAACCACCATGAACTTGTATTGCTTCAACTGTTGTGCGCATTGCCATTTCGGAAGAAAATACTTTTGCTATGGAACCGGATAAAGTGTAATCAAGATGCTGATCTTTTTCCCATGCAGCTTTCAAACATAAAAGTCTTGCTGCTTCCACTTCAGTTGCCATATCAGCGAGTTTAAATTGTATCGCCTGGTGATGCATGATTTCTTTTCCGAATGCTTTGCGTTCCTTGGAATAAGCGAGCGCTAATTCATAAGCGCCGGAACCAATACCCAACGCTTGTGATGCGATTCCGATTCTTCCGCCCGCTAAAGTTTTCATAGCGAACTTGAAACCGAAACCATCTTCACCAATTCTGTTTTCTTTTGGAACAATTACATCCTGAAACATAATTGTATGTGTATCACTCCCGCGGATTCCTAATTTATTTTCTTTTCCACCCACTATAACTCCCTTCAGGTTTTTCTCAACTATGAATGCGTTGATGCCACGACTACCTTTTGAAGCGTCAGTTTGCGCAATCACTAAATAAACCGAACAGGAATTCCCATTGGTAATCCAGTTCTTGGTTCCATTGAGAATATAATGATCGCCATTATCAATTGCAGTTGTGCGTTGTGAAGTTGCGTCAGAGCCGGCTTCAGGTTCTGAAAGACAGAACGCTCCGATATATAATTCGCCATCTTTATTTCCTTGGGCAAGCGGCGTGAGATATTTTCTTTTCTGTTCTTCTGTTCCGAAAGTTTCTAAACCCCAGCAAACAAGAGAATTATTTACACTCATGCACACTGAAACTGAAGCGTCAATCTTGCTGATTTCTTCCATCGCAAGTACATAAGAAACCGTATCCATTCCACTTCCTCCGTATTCAGGTGAAACCATCATTCCCATGAAACCCAACTCAGCTAATTTTTTTATTTGCTCTTTCGGAAATTTCTGATTTTCGTCGCGCTCGATTACTCCGGGTAATAATTCAGTCTTCGCAAAATTTCTTGCGGCATCGCGAACGGCGATTTGTTCTTCAGTTAATTGAAAATTCATTCTTGAAATTTAAAGATGGCGAAAATAAATATTTAGTTGGCAGTTTGCGATTGGCAGTTGGCAGAATTTTCGGAACAGCATCAATTCTTTTTTTTCTGATTTTCACTTATAAATTCTTCGCAAACCCATTTTATAGTTTCATTAAAATCGCGGTACCTGAAATTCAGCGCTTCACAAACTTTAGAGTCATCATAAAAAAATTTATTGCCCGAAGTGCGAGCCGATTCAACAGTGACCAATGGTTCTTTCCCAATTAATGAAAGAAGAGATAAAAATCTCGCGCCGATAATAGCAGTAGATGAATTCACTTTAAATTTTGGTCGAGGTTTATTGAATGCATCAGCAACAGCAAAGAAAAAATCTTTGTAAGTCATGTTCGCGGCGCTGCAAACAAATCGTTCGTTTACGATTTCACTTTTCATTAACTGAACGGCAATCTCACAAACATCTCGCACATCAGTCATTCCATTTCCGCCAACCGGATATGCTTTCAATCCGTTGTAAACTGTTTTAAATAATTTGCAGGTGTTATCATTCCAATCGCCCGGTCCGAAAATCATTGTCGGATTAATTACTACGGCATTTAATCCTTCCGCCACTCCACGCCACACTTCCATTTCAGATTTATGCTTGCTGATTGCGTATCGCGTGTTGAGTTTATTTTCTTCCCACTTATGTTTTTCTGAAATCAGTTCCTGTGCTTCCGTTCTTCCGAGCGATGCGACCGAACTTACATGTAACAGTTTTTTTATTCCTGAATTTAAACACTCATTCACCACATTGGCTGTGCCTTCCACATTCACTTTCATCATTCGTGCTTCATCTTTCTTATAGAAAGAAACTATAGCGGCGCAGTGATACACCTGTTCGCAATCCTTCATCGCTTCTTCCAATGAAAACACATCAAGCACATCACCAATCATCCATTCCACTTTTGAAATTTCTTCTTCAGTTAAAATGAAATTCTTTTTTCCGCGATGCAACGCGCGAACAGAAGTATTTTCTTTCAGCAATCTTCTGATTAAATACTGACCGAGAAAACCTGTTGCGCCAGTGACTAAAACTTTTTGCATCAGCGGCGAAAGTAATTCAGAGTTAAGAGTGAAAATGATTTCATGGAAAAAGAAAAGTTCTCTCAGAAAATATTTCCCCACTTCATTTTTCTAACAACTAACCATAAACAACCAACAACCAAAACTTACATTTGCCGCTCAACTTTCCGATTGAATGAGTGATGCCATCAAGCACGAGTGCGGAGTAGCGCTAATCAGATTATTAAAGCCGCTTGATTTTTATAAGGAGAAATACGGCACGCCCCTTTACGGGCTCAACAAATTATATCTGCTCATGGAAAAGCAGCACAACCGCGGTCAAGACGGTGCGGGAATCGGAGTGGTGAAACTTGGAAATAATTCGCGCTCGCATTTCATGAATCGTCAGCGCTCGACTTCTCCTCAGGCGATTTCAGAAATATTTCAGCAGATAGGTTCTAAAATTTCTGAACTCAAAAAACTGAACTCAGATTTATTCGACAACACCGAATGGCTGAAAAAGAACGCGCAGTTCGTGGGCGAATTGCTCATGGGGCATTTGCGTTACGGCACGCACGGAAAAAACGAACTGGAAAGTTGCCATCCGTTTATCATTAACGACCAATCTGCTTTGCGCAGTTTGCAGATGTGCGGCAATTTTAATCTCACCAACATCGAAGACTTAGGAAATTATATTGAAGAGAGTGGCGACAAGCCCGACACTTCCATCGTGCTTGAACGAGTGAGCGCGCACATGGAAACGGAGATTGAGCGAGTGCATAATGAACTGAAACAGCTCACTGTTTCGCGTACCGAACTCAATCAGAAAATTGGCGAGCAAGTAAACTTTCACAACATTCTGAAAAACGCGACCGCTGAATTCGATGGTGGTTACAACATGGTTGGCTTGAGCGGAACCGGTGTCGCTTTCGTGCTACGCGACGCGCATGGCATTCGCCCTTCGTTTTATTATGTGAATGATGAAGTGGTGGTCGCCGCGTCGGAGCGCACCGCGATTCAAACCGCGTTCAATGTTCCGGTTAGTGATATTAAAGAACTCACTCCCGGTTGCGCGCTCATCATTGACCAGAATGGAAATGTGGGCGAACACGAATGTCAGCCGCCGCAGAAAAAAACTTCTTGCAGCTTCGAGCGCATTTATTTCAGCCGCGGAAGTGATACGGATATTTATAACGAGCGAAAAAAATTAGGTGAGTATTTAACCCCGCAGGTGGTTGAAGCTATTGACCACGATTTTAAAAACACGGTTTTCTCTTTCATTCCCAACACCGCCGAAATTGCATTTTACGGATTGATAAAAGGCGGAGAAGATGTGCTGAACGAATGGAAGATGAAGGCCATTCGCGAACCCGCCGCTCTCACCGATGATAACCGCGCCCGCGAAATTATTTCGCGCCGTTTGCGCATTGAAAAAATCGCCATCAAGGATGTGAAGATGCGCACCTTTATCACGCAGGACAGTGAGCGCAACGAAATGGTGGAGCATGTATACGACATCACTTACGGCAGCATTCGCCCAAACATTGATTCCCTTGTAGTGATTGACGACAGCATCGTGCGCGGCACCACGCTCAAGCGCAGCATCATAAAAATGCTCGACCGTTTACAGCCGAAAAAAATTGTAATCGTATCAAGCGCTCCGCAAATTCGTTACCCCGACTGTTACGGTATTGATATGAGTAAGATGGGCGAGTTCATCGCCTTTCGAGCGGCGGTCGCCTTGCTGAAGGAGAGAGGAATGGAAAATAAATTAGATGAAGTTTATGATTTGTGTAAAATGGAAAATGAAAAATCGGTTGAGCAAATCGTAAACAAAGTGAAACTGATTTACGAACCATTCACCGCTGAAGAAGTGGCGGCGAAGATCGCGGAGTTAGTAAAAGATGAAAGCGTGAACGCGGAAGTGCAGGTGATATTTCAGAAAATAGAAAACCTGCATCGCGCCATTCCCAATCATATCGGCTCGTGGTACTTCAATGGAAATTATCCGACACACGGCGGCAACAAAGTAGTGAACCGCTCCTTCATTAATTATATGGAAGGAAAAAGTGTGAGGGCTTATTGATTTTAGAATTCAGATTTTTGATTGGAGATTATTTGTGATTGATGCTTTGAAAATGAAATGGATTAGATGAATTTGCGCAAGCGAAAAGAAAACGAACTCAAATTCGGGAACTGGAAAGAAACAGATTCAGGAAGAATTTATTTCTTCGAAGTGAAAGGTAGAAAGGGATGGAAAGCTCGTTATGTGAAAGAAGTTGACTTGAATGAGAATACTTTGAAATTTTTTCAGGAAATTTACAACGAAGAAAATGTGTTAGTAGAATTGCACGAGAAATTTCCGATTGATAAAGGACATAAAAAAATTAAAGGAAATGGAAATAACAAAAGATAAAGCTGCGAAAAAAATGCTGAGTTACATGAAGCATCAAATCACCATCAATGAATTGGTTGATTGGGCGGAGAATGCCGCGATGGAAGGAAAATTCAAATCAGGTCAGGAAAAAATATTGCGTGAAGTTACGGGGCGCATCGGAGTTGCTGATGTAAAAGCATTCGGATTAACTTGGGAAGATTGTGATTCGCTCATGAAAAAACTTGGATTCAAAATTCGTATTGAAGCAATTGCCGCTTAAGTAATTTTTTTGGAATACGGTGTAACACCCACTAAACCTCTCATACTTGCGAAGCAATCTGTAAAGATTTAATTAATTTGTAACAGATAAATTTTTATCTAATTGAAAAGTATCAGTTTTTAGAATAAGAGCACCTAAGCCATTTTTCCCTCTATACTTATGTGTTATTGAAAAACCTATAAACTCTTGTTTAAAATTATTTCTTAATCCATCCAAATAAATATGAATTAAACTATCTCTTTTTCTATAACTCTTTTGCATTTCTCTCATTTCCTTAATTGCAGGTATTTTCTCAACATCAAAAGTGTAGCCCTGTGAAGAATTTTCATCTTTCAAATTCTGAACCTGCTCGTCTATATATGTATTAGTGTTTTTAATTGTATCGATAATAGCCAAACTATCCTGATACTGTTTAAGGGAAACAACTGAACTAAAAGTAGAATCTAATTTTCCAAACTCAACAGATTCATAGCTTGAAGCATCATTAAGATTTTTTTGTAAATAATCTCTAACTGATTTTTCTGCTATTTGTTGAGGATTCTGACTACAGGAAATAATAAAGGAAGAGATGATTAAAATGCATAGATTTTTCATGGGTTCAAATTTTGATTATTTATTTTTTGATAATATTTATTTAAAAATTTGGCAGTGTTATACCTGTTGATGTTTTCATTTATTCATTCTCAAAGAATCAACTTGTGTTTGTAAAATTTTTACATGGTCATTTAATTTATCAATTTTATTGGTCGAGGTATTTGTAAAATATAATGCAAGGGCGGCTATTAAAATTGAAATTCCAGGAAGTATAATTTTTAAGGGGTCGTAAATATTATCCCAGAATTCCTTTCGTCCTTCTTTCAAAAATTTTTTATTAATGTAGCTCTGTCTCCCTTTTGAAGTAATTACCATGTCGTGTGTGCCTTTCAAATCAAAACAACATTCAACCTCTTTCTCTTCGTTAAGTAATTCATGAAATATATCAATATCAGCGATAGGAATATTCGTTCTTTTTGCAATTTCAATATTCGAAAGTCGAATCTTAGGGATTTGAGGATTTTTTTCTTTTCCTGCACTATCAAAAAGTTCTTGCAAAATTATATGCCTAATTTTATATTGTTTTCTCATAATACTTTTTTAGTTTGTTGGTATTTCTAACCCTATTCTCATGTTTGTGTGTTTTCACCAGCAGGGTTTTATCGCTCACAAGGTAATTAAAATCAATCAAAAAATAAAAGTTCACAAAAAGTGAACTTTAAAAAATCTGCGATATATTTGTATGCGAATTCACCTGATAAAAAAACAAACGATTGAAGATTACGCAAGGCAAAATGCAAGAAGCAGAAGTTCATTCGCGATATGGTTCACCGCAATCCGATACGCTGATTGGAACGAACCGAAAGACATGCAAAAAACTTTCGGCTCCGCCGACTTGCTTGGCAAAAACTGCAATAGAGTTGTGTTTGACATCGGTGGAAACAATTACAGAATGATTTGCAAGTATGTTTTCGGAGAAAAGGAAATTCATTTGTTCGTGTGCTGGATTGGAATACACGCCGAATACGATTAACTCTGTAAAAAGAACGAGCAATACACTGTAAACAATTTCTAAAAAAATAAAAATGGAAACACTCAAATATAAAATCATCAAAAGCAAAAGGCAATACAATGAGTATTGTAATCAGCTTGAAGAATTGGTGAGTGTGAGAAGCAAGACAAAATCACTAAATGAAGAAATTGAACTGCTTACTTTCTTAATTGAAAAATGGGATGGCGAGCATAATACATTTAACGATTCAGACCCGATTCAACTTTTAAAATCACTAATGAGCGAATATGACATGAAAGCAATTTCATTAGCCGCGACTTTAGGAGTAAGCAAAGGTTTGGTTTCAGATATTTTGAGTTACAAAAAAGGTTTGAGTAAAGAAATTATCAGAAAACTTTCTTCCACTTTTAAATTATCGCACGAAGCATTCAACAGGCATTATGACCTTATTACTTCCATGAACGCAAGACACTCTAAAAATAAAATTGCAAACTCAGGAAGGCGAGCCGCATAATTTTTCAATTCCCAATATTCACAATTCACGATTGACCATTCACCCTTCACTATTTTTTCTCAAACACCAATCTCGCATGGTCCATTATTTCGCGCTCGAAGCAAACACGGTTTGGTCGCACGCGAAGCAGCGCCCATTGATAACGAAATTCCTTATCAATAAAATATTTTGGAATCAAAGACAAGTACCACAGGTATTTTTTCCATTGGAATTTGTAGTAAAGTTTTGTCCACTCGCGGTTGGTTCTCACATAATCTAATCGTCCGCTGCTGTAATAAATTTTCTTGAGGTAAGGTTCTGCCACGCGAATAATGTGTTCGTGTCCGTACGACAACCACGAATCAGGATTGTGCTTGGTGAGCAGCGCGAGAATGTATTCGCTTGAATCTTTCGGCGCGTTGATGTCAAACTTTTCGTAAGGCAGCATGTTCTTGCTGAACACCATCGCCTGCATGTAAAAACGGCAACCGGGTTTCAGTAAATCAAAAACATGATGGAAGTAATCGTCGTACACCGCATCCTGTTTTCCATCTGTAAAATCTTTTACCGAAGCCACATGTTCGAAACTTCCGAAAGCTGTTACAGCGTCAAACATCCCGAAATCTTCTGGTGTAACATAACGGGCGTCTTTCAAATAAACTTCCAGTCCGTTTTTGCGACAGGCAGCAGCTTGTCCTTCTGAAAGATTTACACCGATGGCTTTGCAGCCGATATTTTTTTTCAGCCACATGAGCCAGCCGCCCCATCCGCAACCAAGGTCGAGCACTCTGCTGTCTTTTGTAATTCGCAACTGGTCGGCGACAAAACGATATTTTTTTTCCTGTGCCTGGTCGAGCGTCAACGAATAATCGCCATCGTAAAACGCGTTGCTGAAATGCGCGTTCTCACCCAGACTATAACGGACAAATTTGTCGAGGTTGGTATAGGTGAAATTCATTTCCTTGGCTTTGTCCCACTGCTGACCTTCTGTATAACTCTTACTGTTGCCGCGCCATTTTCCATCGGCTTCCTCAACAACTACTTTTTGTTTCGCCTTGGTTTCAGGAATCAAAACTTCTTCAGTTTGCTGACTCATATTGGTTTTAGTTTTATGATTTAAAAGTAAAACTGCGTTTCGTTTTTCAAAATAAAAAGAAAATATTTTTTTTGAAATTCTAATCGCTTGAGAATGGGATATTCTATAAATGAAAAAAGAAGTAAAAGTTACAGGTGATAAAATTACACATCTTCAAATAATTCACGAACAGGTTTGCCTTTCAGTTTGCCTTGCTTAATTAATTTTCATTTCTTCCACGCCCTTTTTTATTCCAGCAAGAATTTGTTTTTTGTTTCCATCATCTTGAATAGTAAATCTTTTAACAAATTTTAAATGCTTGAGTAATTCAAGAAAGAAATCTGCTTTATTATCTTTTATTTCAATCGTGATTTTCATTTGGAATTTTATTGAGTCTAAAAATAATTTAAAGGAACCTCATTTGTTCAATTGAATTTCAGGGGATAAAAATTGAGCATTCACCATTCACAATTTTTACAACTTCGATCTCATTTTCACCTCTTCAAGCAAGGCATTCTGTTGCGAAGTATTTTTAATTTTCACATAACCTGCATTCAGTTTTGACGAAAGTTTTTGTAAAATTTTTTGTGATTCATTGTCCTTGCCTATTCCAACGATGGTGAAATTCTTTTGACGAGTATCTTCATTTAATTTTTCCAGAGATTTTTCCGGCATATCAAAACCTCCATCAGTGAGAATAAAAATCTGGTTGTTACCTGATGAAATGTAATTCTGCAAAAGAGTGGAAACTCCCAAATCAAATCCCGCTGAAATATTCGTCGTGCCTCGCGCCTCCAGCGATTGAATAATGCTATCCATCAATTCATGATTGCTTCCGTTATTCGGAGGAAGAATTAATTCCGCGCCATTGCTGAACGACACGATGGATACTTTATCAATTCCTCGCGTCTGGCTCAATAATTTCTCCAATGATTTTTTCAGCAATTCAATTTTATCATCCTTCAGCATCGAAGAAGAAACATCCACGACAAATACAATGTTATTAGCCGAGAATTCTGAAACTGGAAATTCAGGTGTGGAAACGGAATCAATTGGTTGTGGCGGAACGGCAACCGTATCAAACGCGATTGGTGGTGTAACAGAAAGAATAATGGAATCTGATTTTTCAAGCGGACGAAGAACAATTATATCGTCTATCGGAACATCAGGAGGTTTTTCTTTTGTCGTGAAAGTGATAAGTGGTGCAGTCGGCTGGTAACTGTTCGGCTCATTAAATCTGGCGCAGTGTAACATCGCATTGTCAATGTGTTTTATGTTGCCGGTCATTTTTAGCTCAACAGGTTTGTTACTGTCGCTCAAATAAACTTTTATGCTTTCGTTAAATCCTCCCGCTGTAACAGGTTCATAATTTATTTGCAGAATTCCGGTATCGCCCGGTTGAATGCCTGTTGGTTTCTGATACGAAATATTTTCCCCACCATTTACAATCAGTACGAAAACAGTTTTGTTTCCACGATTAACAAACCGAAAATCAGATTGCAGTTTGCTTACCGATTCCAGAGTTCCGTAATTGTGAGTGGAAACAATGGGCAATGTTTGAGCGAATGAAATTTTTGAGAATAATAAAAGGAGAAGGAATATTTTTTTCAATTGGAAAAATCAGAATTGAATAACGAAGATTAATGTGAAAATATTTTATTGACTCAATTCTTTTGTAAGGGCAATTTTTAATTTAGGAAGATGAATGTTGCATATGTCATAGACGATTTCGTAATCAAGTAATTCGTAATGATGAGATATAAAATCTCTGAACATTACAATATCACCCCAGTTTATTTCAGGATATTTTGATTGAATCTCTGGAATTAATTTCAATAATTTTTTTGTGCTCTCGCCTGCCGCCTGAAGGCGCATTCCTATTGCATCCAATATTAAATTTCCATCCCGTGAATCAATGAAATCGTTCGCGTTTTTTATTCCAGCGAATCGGATTTCGCAAACTTCAATATGTTCAAGAATGATTCTTAAAATTTGTTTTTGTGAATCAGACATAAATAATATCAGTTCCTACAATTGAATAAAACCTTGATGTTAGATGATTACCCTCTCGAACAATATCAATTTTGTTTTTGAAACGCTCTTCTAGAAAACGGCTAACTCCCATGAGCAAACTAAAATCAGGCGTACTCAATTTTACCAGAATATCAATATCACTTTTCGCGTTCTGTTCATTGCGCGCATAAGAACCAAACAACGCAATTTTTTCCACTCCAAATTTTTCTGAGAGTGTCGCTTTGTCTGACTTAAGAGTGCTGATAATTTGTTCGCGATTCATGTCGCTAAATTAAGAAAGCATTATCAATTTTATTTTGAGATTCTTTATTCACTTCTGAATTTATTCATGTGCTTTTCATGTTCGTGTAAAACACTAATTTTTTCTTCTGATTCATTTTAAACAATATACGCCTAACTACCTCGGAAATAATTTATTGATTGCGTCGGTTCTTGAATGCACTTGAAGTTTCGAATAAATATTCCGGATGTAAGTGCGCACTGTATCAACTCCCAAAAAAAGTTTGTCGCTGATTTCTTTATAACGATAACCCGCTGAAAGCAAATCGAGAATTTCTCTTTCGCGCTTCGTGAGTTGACCGAGTAAATCGGTATCTGTTTTCTTAACCGGGAAAGATGTCACCACTCGTCGGGCAATCTGCGGCGACATGGGCGAACCGCCTGAGTGTATCAGTCGAATGGATTGCAGCAATTCGTTTTCGTCGGTGTTCTTTAAAATATATCCAGTAGCGCCCGCGCATAACGCGTTGAAAAGATTTTCATTGTCTTCGAACACCGTGCAGATCAGAAACTGAATGGAAGAGTTGGTTGCTTTCAATTCACTGATACACTGAATGCCGCTTTTGCCCGGAAGATTAATATCCATTAACACCACATCAACCGATTGAAGAACAGAAAAATCGGAAATAAAATCTTCAGCGTTCGTATAACTTTTCAAAAAAATAAAATCATCAGCGCTTTTGATAACCGACTCGAAATGATTTTTCAATTCCAAGTCGTCTTCAACTATTGCGATTTTTACAGACATCCTTTTCTATTTATAAAAACCATTTCATCAAAAAATAATATTCATTTCTAAAATCAAATGTATTCATGAAACTAACCTCCCTCAATCGCATGATAGTAGGTATTTAAGAAAATGGCAGACGCATTTTAATAATTGTTCCTAGGGCAGATGATTGCAATTCAAAAGCGCCTTTCACTTCATCGGCCCGCTTTTTCATGTTGCGCAATCCATTGCCGAATTTGTTTTCGTCGGCTATTAAAAATCCTTTCCCGTCGTCACTAATTTTTATCAAAAGTCCTTCATCCTTCAGGTTTAATTCCAGCGTGAATTTATTCGCTCCGGAATGTTTTAGCGCATTGTTACACGCTTCTTTCAATATGAAAAGATAATTGCGTTTCACATCGGGACTTATCATTAATTCAGGTGGAACGGAAATCAATTCCGGTAAATCAAGTTGACACTGAATGTTTGTGTTGTCGAAAAAATTTCCGCAGTAGTGTCGGGTGTAAGCGATAAGATTTTGAAGCGTGTCGTTTTCAGGATTTATGGTCCATACAATTTCACTCAGGTTTTGTATCAGGTTGCCGGATGCTTCGTTGATTTTTGTAACGGTATTTTTATTTGAAGTATCAGTTTTCAATAACTGGCGGCTCATCAGTGAAATTTTCGTGAGCCCCGCGCCGATTTCATCATGAATGTCGCGGGCGATGTGCGCTCTCACTTTTTCTATCGCCTGCTGTTTTTCCAACTGAACAATTTGCCTGCGAAGTTTAATGGTTGACAAATACCTCACGATAAAAAGCACTACTGTTACACTAAGCAGAACCGAAAACAATTTAAACCACAGTGTTTGCCAAATGGCGGGTTCAATAATTACACTCAATATTTTTTCATGCTTGCTCCATTCACCTTGTTCAGTTCCCGCTTTAATGTGCAACTTATAATTGGCGGGATATAAATTGGTGTAACTCGCATACCTTCTGCTTCCGCAATTATTCCAGTCGTCATCATATCCTTCCAGCCAATAAGCATATTGAATTGAGGAAGAATTTGAAAAATCAATAGCGGCGAAATCGAATGAAATAAAATTCTGATTGTGGTTTAGTTTAATTTCATTCAGAAAATTGATTTCATATTTTCCTTCATAATTTTTATCGAATATTTTCAATGAATTTATTTTCAAAGAATAATCGGGCGCCCGAACTGGATTATAAGTTGGATTAAAAGAATAGACTCTGTTGCCATAAGCAAATGAGATTTTATCGTCAGTGCTTAATTCAAGATTTGATACTGATTTATTTGAAGGCAATCCATCGGCGGTAGTGAAATTCCGAAAAGATGAATTTGAAATGTTGAATTGTAATAAACCTTGCACGCCATTTATCCAGAGATTATTTTTATTGTCGAAGCAAATGCTGTTTAGAAATTCAATTCTGTTTCCGTTGAGAATATTGAACGACTTCAGAGTAAAAGCTGAATCAAGAAATAATAATCCGTTCTCTTCAGTTGTAATCCAGATGTTTTTTTTATCGTCAAAAGTGAAGTCAGTAATTCCTGACATGAGTTTGTACTTTTTATTTATTGCCTCATTAAAAAATTCAAATTGATTTGTGCTGCTGTTCATTTTGCAAAGCGAATTCCCTGAAGCCATCCATATATTTCCAGAGGCATCTTTATTAAAACTGTTGATACTATTAAAAGAAAAATCAGGAGATAATCCTGCAACTGTTTCTAACGATGCTTTTTTTCCAGTTTGCAGGTTCAGTTTAAATAATCCATAATTCTGATTATGACTGGCGAGATAAATAATTCCGTTGTCATCCGCAATCATATCATAAACACTTAAATGGTTTTTATCTATACCAAATGCAGAAGCTACATCAAGCAGATAAATTTTATTTGTTTGCTTATTGAATAAATACAACCCTTTAGTAGTTCCAATGAATAACGAATCATGATAATTGAGCAAACAAAATGGTTCTGCCTTAAACTCATCTGCTTGTGGCAATAGAATTATTTTTTTAACTCCTGTAACATTATCAATTGTGCAAAGCCGCCGGTTATCATAAATACTAACGAGGTAAGTAATTTTTTTTATGGTGTCTTCTTCAAACAATCCGATACTCCTTAGTTCGTTGTATTCTTTATATGAAAAAATTTGTTTCTCCGGATTCATGATGCTGAAACCCCGTTCAGATCCAATCCATATTTTTCCATCCTTACCATTAAATAAACAGAATGCCGACAATCCGATGAAAGAATGTTCTTCAGAAG
This sequence comes from Chitinophagales bacterium, assembly GCA_038326325.1. Classification (GTDB taxonomy): domain Bacteria; phylum Bacteroidota; class Bacteroidia; order Chitinophagales; family UBA10324; genus UBA10324. The sequence continues at coordinate 76,542 of JBBQJW010000004.1, forward strand.
GCTGATTCTTATAGGTGATAAATGTTTTGTTCTCTGTATCATAAATCATCAATCCTTTTTCGGTACACAACCATAATTTATTTTTTTCCTGCGGCGCAGATTGATACACGATGTTGCTGAGATTAACAGGAGTTGAATAATCATACTTGAATTGTACGAATTTTTTCGTGTCAAGGTCAAACTGTAACAGTCCGGCTCCCCATGTGCCACACCATAAAATATTTTCATGAATTGGGTCGGCATACAAATTCAGAAAAAGATTATTGAACTGTTGATTCAGCAAATCGGCATAATTGAAATGATAAGCGGTGAAAGATTTTGTTGCGATATTGAATTGAAACAATCCGTCGAAGCTGGCGAGCCATAAATTTCCTTTTGCATCGGAAATTAAATTGCTGATGAAATTTCTTTTGTTTACAATATTGCTATTGGCTGCCAAAGCAACGGGGCGATAATTTGCTGATGATTTTAAATCGGCTTTCAATTCGTAGATGCCTTCGCCGATGGTGCTAATCCATAAATTGTGTTCGACATCTTCGACGATACCCGTTGCCTGAATATTTTTTTTTGAAAGCACCTGACCGTACGAAATAAAATTGTCGTGGAGCTTATCGTATAACAACAATCCCGAGAATGTGACAACCCACAATCGTTTTCGGCTATCTAAGAATAATCGTGTGATGTAGTTATTGTTTAATCCATCCTTTCCATCAATACTTTTTTTATAGTTTTTAAATTCATAACCATCGAAGCGGTTCAATCCATTCTTGGTGCCTATCCACATGTAGCCTTCCTCATCCTGAACAATGGAAGTGACATAATTATCTGACAATCCGTCTTTCTCAGAATAATTATTGAAGAAAAAAGTTGGCGACTGCGCTACAACTGTTACACTGCAAACCGAAATGAAAGCGAGCGTACACAACAATTGAAACAAGCATGCGCCTCCTTTTTTTTTCATTTCAAGCGCAAGGTACTCATCTGAAATAAAGAAGATGGTAGTGAATTTTTTTTCAGAATATTTAGATCACGAATGAATTCGTCTTGAAATTAATCCTGCAAGAGATATGTTATAACGGAGTGACTGTAACAGTTATTAATTCACCTGGATTAAGATTGTAGAGGAGCGTATGCGGGTTATTGTCAATGGGAAAAGAAGGCATGTGGTAAGAACCTCCGTATGGGTCGCCGGGAAAAGGAAGGATAGTGCCTGAGCAATCGTGCGAAAACGAGGGCTTGTCCCCTAGTGAATTGATGATTAAGTAAATGTTACCATTCTGAACAATTCCATCGATGGTCGTAATGTTTAATAAATTTCCATTACTGGTTGGTGTAATGGTACAGGGATAACCAGTTTGAATTTTTAATGAGTCAAATGTTCCGCTTGTGTTTGTGAAGTCGAATGCGTGTATCGTATTATCATCATTATAGTTAAAAATGAACGAACCATAATCTGCGAAGTTGAAAGTGCAGGCATAGCCTTGAATGTTCGTTCCTTTGAAATGAACATCAACATAATAGGGTCTCTTGACCCTGACCAATGAACTCAGGGAGATTTGGGATGCGCCAGCGTTGGTAACTCCACTCACCATCGCTGTAACAGCCGCCGGATTGACGCTCATGTTTGACGCTGACTGAGGAGCCGTATAAATGTTGAAGATGGTTCCGGTTGAATAAAAAAGAGTGCCATCGTTTTGATTGCCTTGCAAATTCCCATTTACCGTCCAGTTGACTTGCGAGGGTGATGGATAATCAACCATGACACCGAGAGGCATTAACTCATCATTGCCATCATTGTCTGTTAGAGTTTCGAGCGTAACAACTCTTACCGAAAAGGTTCCACCCGTGCTAACTGAACCACTTGCGGGAACGATTCTCATTTTTTCATAAAGCCCGTAAACACTGAAGTGTGTGGTCGTAATACTTTCTGTTCCTGCAACAGAATCTAAAACCGCGTTGTTGAATGAATACCAGATTTTATCTGCTTTTTGATATGCTATACCAAAGGCAAGGAATGAAGTTCCAAGCACATCGGTTGAATCGTAATGAAACCGAAGTGTAACAGCTTGAGCGAACTGCTGCCCATCGGGCGTCAACGAATATCCAACACCTGCGCCACCCGGAGTGGTGTTGGTTACGGGCTGAATGGTAATAGTCGTTGAAGTCGAAAGCGCGTTTGCTGGAATAATAATTTCTAATCTTCCATCGGCGGAGAAAATGGTTCCGCCAGAAGCATCAATGGTTGCGGAGTTAGAAACTCCTGTTGGTGTTCCAACGGCAGTCGGAGTTCCGTAATTAATTGTAGCTGGTGGATCCTTTTCTTTTTTCTTGCATGAAAAAAAACCCATGAATAATGAAAAGGCGACAACTGTAACAGTTTTTAAAATGAATTTAGATTTCATTACGAAGATTTTTCAGAATTAATTTATTATGAAATTTTTTACGGCTAAAGTTTTATCACTTTTAATGCATGCGTGTTTTCTCCGCTCAAGCGGAACAAGTAAATTCCGGATGCTAAATCATATACAGAGATGACTGTGTTTTCTGTTGTCAATCCTGTTAAAACAATCCTTCCAGCCAAATCTGTAAGCTCATAAGTAGACCCATGCGAAGGCGAATTAATTTTTACAGTAATAAAATTATTGGCGGGGTTTGGATAAATTATAAATCCGTTGTCATTATTAAAATCATTAATGCCATTAGGTGTAACAGTGATGACTATAGTTGCTATTCCATTGCCGCTGCCGGCCGCTATTTGTACAGGACTGTGTTGCTCCAGACTTGTTCCATCACCGAGTTGTCCCTGCGCATTGTATCCCCATGCCCAAAGAATGCCGTTAGATTTAATTCCAAAACTGTGACTGGCTCCTGAAGCATTATTCATCCAATCGGTTTCAGTTCCAACCTGCTGTGGGCTATGCTGATCTGTGGTAGTACCATCGCCTAATTGTCCATAGTTATTATCACCCCACGACCAAAGTGTTCCATTTGATTTTACACCCAATGTGTGACGAGCACCCGTTGCACTGCTTATCCAATTAGCAGCTGTTCCTACCTGAACAGGACTGTTGCTTTGCGTTGTAGTTCCATCGCCCAATTGTCCATAAAAATTATCGCCCCACGACCATAAAGTACCATCGGATTTAATTCCATGACTATTGTATTCACCGGCGGAAATATTTATCCAGTTTGTTGCTGTTCCAACCTGCACCGGGTTGTGCTGATCGCCTGTATTTCCAACACCTGTTTGTCCGTAGCCACCATATCCCCATCCCCACAAAGTTCCATCAGATTTAATGGCAAGACTGTGTTGCTTGCCTGCTGCCACACTTACCCAATTGGTTCCGGTTCCTACCTGAACCATGTTATGTTGCTCGATAGTGGTGCCATCACCTAACTGCCCGTTTGAATTAATTCCGCACGCCCAAAGTGTGCCGTCTGATTTCACGGCAATGGTGTGCGCATATCCGGCTGCAATACTTTTCCAACTTGTAACGCCGCCGATTTGCACAGGGTTGTGCTGGTCGGTGGTGGTTCCATCGCCTAATTGTCCATTCACATTACTTCCCCAGCCATAAAGATTTCCATTTGATTTTATTCCGAAACTGTGTTGATAGCCGGCTGCAATGATTTTCCAATCAGTATTTGTTCCGACTTGTGTGGGAATGTTTTGCGATGTGGTGGTTCCATCACCTAATTGTCCGTAACTGTTTTGTCCCCACGACCAGAGACTGCTATCGGATTTGACTCCGATGTTATGTGAAACACCCGAAGTGATTATTGCCCATGAGCAATCGCCGGAACCGCTTACTGAATAAGTGGTAGTGATTGATGGAGTAGCAGTAACACTTACTCCCGTGGTGGCACTCAATCCTTCGGATGGGCTCCATGTGTATGTGGTTGTTCCGGCGGCAGTGAGTGTTGTTGAACCTCCAATAATTATTGTGGAAGGATTTGCCGTAATGGTAACTACACATTGAGCGTTTGAATTTACTGAAAGCATCATTGAAGCAATCAGAAACAATGCGATGGAAAAAATATATATCGTGCGACTGATTTTATTCTTTTTGTTTTTTTGAAATTGGCGAGTCATAGTTTTCATGATGGCTATTTTTTGTAATTAATTTTTCTAATGTTGAACTAAGAATTTTTGATTGAAAGTTTTTTCATTGGTTATTAATTGACAGAAATAAATTCCATCTGATAAGTTTTTAGTTTCAATTTTCAGGTTTGAAGTTTTCAGGAGCGAAGAATAAATTTCTCGTCCTGATACATCAAAAATTTTAACTGTTACATTTTCATTTTTGAACTGAGTATTTTTAATAAATAAAAACTCATCTGCCGGATTTGGATAAATAATAAATGAAGTTTTATTATTCAATTCATCTATTGAATTGATGCATGATTTAACAAATACAAAAACTGTGTCAGAACTGTTACACTCAGGAGAAATTGAATATAAATAAATTACGGTATGTAAACCCAGCCCTGCGATTGAAGGATTAAAAATATTTCCGCTTATGCCTGCACCAATAAATGTTCCGCCTGAAGGTGAGCCAATGAGATTTGAAGATGTTCCATTCAAACAAACTGAATCAGGTAAACCACTTTGGGTTACAGTGAGATTACATTCAAGGCAAAGTGTTGTAATCATGCCACCGTGGTCAATTACTGTTGCAGGAACTGTTACAGTTCCGCCTAAAGAAAATACCGGCGATGGGGTTGAAACAGTTGGAACATGTGAAGAAACAACTGGCCACGCATTGCCCTGGCTGCAACCGCTGTTTCCGAGCGAATCAGTTTTTATTAAATAAATATTGAAGTTGTCAACTGCAAGCAAAACAAATCCGCCATCTGCCGTTTGTTGAACGGAAGAATGAGAATCACCGCCACCGTAAGTTCTTGTCCAAAGTGTATCGCCGTTTGCATCTGTTCTTATAAGTAAGCTGTGATATGTTCCATTTGGAAAAGCCTGCGACCATCCCGAAAAAATATAGCCACCGTCTGTGGTTTGCTTGCCACAATTAATATAGACATGATTAACTCCGCTATATGTTTTACTCCATTGCCAGTTTCCATTGTTGTCAGTTTTTAATGCAGTTCCTTCAACACCGGTGGCACCATAAGCAATTCCGGAAATAATAAATCCAGAGTCTGTTGTTTGTTGTATGTATAGTCCTCCGTTTATATGAGGTGGCCCTTCGACAATATATGCTTTTGTCCAGAGAGTATCACCTGTTACACTTGTCTTTATTAAATAAATTCCTCCTGTACTGTAGTTACCGGAAATAACAAAGCCCCCACCGATTGCTTCTGTTACAGCGTATCCATAATCATCACCAGTGCCGCCAAAATTTTTTGTCCAGAGTGTATCACCTACTGCATCAGTTTTTATGATTAATACATTGCGAATGCCATTGATATCAACTTTATTTCCTGCTATTATATATCCGCCATCAGTAGTTTGTTTTACTGAATTTCCCTGCCCGTTCAGATTTCCTCCGTAAGTTTTTGTCCAAAGTGTAACACCCAGCGCATTTGTTTTAATCAAGTAAACTTCATCAGCACCTGTTCCGAAACTGTTCGAGTATCCAGTAATTATATAGCCGCCGTCGCTTGTCTGTTCAACAGAAAAACCCTCATCATAACTTGTTCCGCCATAAGATTGTGTCCAAAGCGTATCACCGGTGGCATCAGTCTTTATTAAATACACATCCCGAATTCCGGCGCCGATATTTTCCGCTGTTCCTGATATTATATATCCGCCATCAGTGGTTTGATGAACGCAGTATCCCTGTGTAATAGCACCACCCGTAAAAGTTTTCTGAAAAGTTACCTGCGCATGTAAAGTGTTAAAGAAGAAAAAACAAAAAGTGATTTTGAGAACCAGAATTTTTTTCATGACCCTTGAATTATTATTCAAAGGACATATAAAACCTATCTCAGGTCAATCGCATGAAAGTAAGTATTTGAAAGAGTGAATTGTGATTTTATAAATTATTCGGAGCGAAATTTATTTAAATGCTTTTCATGGGCATTGATAAACTCAACTACTTTTTCTTCAAGAGGAGTATGTGCTTTTGTATCTCCTGAAAGTAATGCTGAATATCTTTCGTTCAAGGCATCCACATCTTTTTCTGAAAATCCACGGCGAGTCAGTCCAACTTTATTCACTCGATTGATTCTTGCCGGCGCCCCTGCGACAATTACGAATGGCGAAACATGTTTATTTACTGCTGTATTCATTCCCACCATTACACTTTCACCAACATCAACCCACTGATGCACGGCTGAACCCATTCCGAAATTCGCGTTGTCGCCTGCTGTAACACCACCACCAAATTTGGTGAGCGCACTCATCATCACATTGTCTCCAATCTGACAATCATGCGCGATATATACCTTGTTCATGATGTAACACTTATTACCTATTCGTGTGTTCTTGCGGCGCACAGGTGAATGCACATTCACATATTCGCGCAAAGTGTTTCCATCTCCGATACTAATTATTCCATCTTCAATAAATACATCTCCTTTCGCACCCATCTCGCCAAGCGCACCCAAAGCAACAAATGCTTCGAAGCGATTGTATTGTCCGATTTCAATGTTGTTTTGAAAAAAACAATGTGGTCCGATGTAATTGTTGTCACCTATTTTAATATTTCCTTTTAAGATTGAATATGCGCCAATCCTGTTTCCATCTCCGAGTGTTACACTTCCTTCAATGATCGCCGTGGAATGAATATTATTTCCTTTCATTTATAAAATCACTTTTGCTGAGTTATACATTCGTTCAATTATCTCCACCACTTTCATTCCTTCAACAGCGTTGGTCATAATTTGCCCCTTGCCTGAAAGTGCATCCACCACATTAGCAATAATCTTATCGTGATTGCTCATGCTTCCCTGATAAAATCCATAATCGTTAGCAGGTTTCGATTCGGGTAAATTAAAATTATCGAAGCCGTTTGTCTTTTGATATTCTAGGGTGTTTAAATATTGTCCTCCAATTTTTATTGTTCCGTTTTCAGCAAACACTGTTATGGAACCTTCCATATTTTGCTTGTAACTTGCAGTGGTGTAATTGATATTTCCAAGTGCTCCAGATTTGAATTTAAAAGTGAATGCACCTGTATCTTCAAATTCAATCAAGTCGTAGTGACAAACATTTTTCATCACTCCGCCAATAGATTCCAGTTCCACATCACCGAATAAATAATATGCAATGTCAACGAAGTGAGAGAATTGAGTGAACAATGTGCCTCCATCAGCATCGCGTTTCCCTTTCCAGTCGCTCTTCTGATAATATTCTTTGTTGCGATTCCAGTAACAGTTCACCACTACAAAATAAATTTTCCCAAGCTTACCCTCTTCCATCAATTTCCTAACATGCTGCACCGGAGGATTGAAGCGATTTTGTTTCACTACAAAAATCTGCTTGTTGTTTTTCAGTCCGGCGAAAACCAATTTCTCTGCATCATCTTTATGCAAGGTCATTGGTTTTTCAATCAATACATTTTTTCCCGCCTCAAGAGAAGCAAAAGCAGATGCAAAATGATTTCCATTTGGAGTGCAAATGCAAACAACATCAATATCATTTCGTTTTAATAATTCATTAAGTGAATTTGTTGATGGCAGATTATAATTTTTCTGAAAATTATTTCTGCTCTCTTCCTTCACATCAAATGCCGCCACCAATTCAGCTTCCGGATTTTCAGCAATATGTTTTGCATGTCGGTTGCCAATGTATCCGCAACCAATAATGCCAAATCGAATCATAGAAATTTATTGAGCGGCTAAAATAATTGTACCAATTAACTATTCTTATTAAATCTTAAAAGTCGTTCGTAATGACTTTGTGCTTTTAAAACCGCTAACATTGTTCCCATGAATCGCATCCCGGAAAATTTGTATTTGAATTACGGCCAGCATAAGATTCATTACATCTTATTCGGCAAGGGGGAAAAATTGCTTTTCTGTTTTCATGGTTTTGGTGAAACGGCTTTCAATTTTTCAGTACTTCAACCATCACTTGAAAATATTTACACCGTTGTTTCCATTGACTTGCCTTTTCATGGATTGACTCAATGGAATGAACGATTTTTTTTGAAAAGCGATTTGAAAAATATTCTCGAATTGTTTTTAAATCAACTCGGGAAGAAAAAATTTTCGTTGATGGGATTTAGTTTAGGCGGGAAAATGGTTATTGGCGCTGTGAAAGAAACACCGGAATTAGTTGAAGAAATTTTTCTGATTTCACCTGATGGATTGAGAAATAACATCTGGTACAACCTCGCGATTTATCCCGCATGGGGTAGAAGATTATTTCTTATCTTAGTGAAACATCCCGAAAAATATTTCGCGGCGGTTAGTTTTCTCGCGTGGCTGCGAATAATTCCAAAGGCGTTGAAAAAATTTCTTGAAACGCAATTGGAAACGGAAGAGAAAAGACAATTCTCTTTTGATGTGTGGTACTGCATAAAAGATTTTGATACTGATGTAAAAACCGCGAGAGGTTTATTGAATCAATTCAAGATCCGCTCTTATCTTTTCTTCGGCGAATTTGATAAAGTGATTAAACCTGCGATCGGAAAAAAATTTGTGAAAGGATTAAACAATACACAACTCATCATACTTCCTAAAGGACATCACCTCGTGAAAGAATATCTGAACGATGAGATCACAAAAGCACTGAGCCGATGACGGTTTTTCTTTTTATCTGCGCGTTCTTCACTTGTGTTTACCTTGTATTGATGCTTTTGTATTTCAGCGGCTGGCTGATGACGAGGGATTTTTCTTTCCCCTCAGGACTCCTTCTGAGCAAACCATTTCAACCAAAAACAAAAGTCGCGGTTGTTGTAGCGGCGAGAAACGAAGAAGGAAATATTTCTGATTGTATCAATGATATTCTGAAACAGAATTATCCGAAAGAGTTATTTGAAATTATTGTTGTCGATGATTTTTCTTCAGATAAAACTTATGGAATTCTGAAAACTGTTACAGATTCCCGATTCAGAATATTACAGATGAAGGATTTTGTTTCCGATGAAAAAAATTCTTCAAAGAAAAAATCAATTGAAACCGCAATTGCAAACACAACTGCGACACTGATTGTAACGACCGACGCTGATTGTAGAATGAATGAAAACTGGTTGATGAGTTTGGTTGCGGAACACGAATTGAATCAGAAACAATTTATCCTCGGGCCAGTAGCTTACCACAATGAGAAAAACATTTTCGAACGAATGCAGTCGCTCGATTTTTTTGGTTTCACCGGAATCGCCTGCGGAAGTTTAGCATGGAAAACGCCGGTGCTGTGTAACGGCGCGAACCTCGCTTACACGCGCGAACTGTTTTACCAGCTCGGTGGATTTACCGACAACGAAAAAATTCCTTCCGGCGACGATATGTTTTTAATGCTGAAGGCGTTTAAAAAAAATCCAAACGATGTTTCCTATTTAAAATCGAATGACGCATTGGTTCGAACTTATGCTTCTGTAACAGTCAAAGAGTTTTTACAGCAACGGATTCGTTGGGGCTCGAAGTCGAAACATTATTCCGGTTTTCGAATCACCGCTTCGCTCGCGGCGATTTTTCTTTTTTATTGCTGCATGATTTCAACTTTCGTTTTTTCATTATTCACCATTCACCATTCACTATTCACTGTATTTCTATTTATGTTTTTAAGTAAGAGTTTAGTTGACGCCGCGTTTCTTTTCAGTGTGTCCAACTTTTTCAGAATGGAAAAACTGATGATGATATTTTTACCCGCGCAGCTTTTTCACATCGCGTATGTTTTGGTGGCGGGAGCGCTGAGTCAGATAAAATCGTACAGTTGGAAATCAAGAACAAGTAAATAATCGCGATGAACGAACTCGAGTTTCAGATAATGGATGAAGTATATTTTCTCTGCTCTTTTCAGCAACTGCTTCAGGTTTTAGGATGTGATGAAGAGAAACTGAATGATTCGCTGATTGAATTGCTGAGGAAGGAATTTATTCAGCAATTGGTTTTTGATGAAGAAGAAAAAGATTATATAAAATTAGAATCACCTGATTTCGCTCGCATGAAAAACGCGAGTTATGTCGCCACAAAAAAAGGATTGCTCGAACACAACAGTTAGCCTCACCCCAACCCCTCTCTAAAGGAGAGGGGCAATACAGACGATAAAATTTAATGAAGAATAACCCTGACCAGAAAAATGTTCGCGATAGTTCCCTTCCCCCTGAGGTAAGGGTTAAGGGTGGGGCGGAAACTCCCGCCGCTCTCGCCTGGCGAAGATTAAAAAAAAGCAAACCGGCGATGATTGGTTTGTGCGTGATTGGCGCGGCAATTTTTATTTCGGTGTTCGCTCATAGTTTTTCGGTTGACGATTCGCCGAACGCGAACGAAATGATTCCCGAACTCGCGTTGCAACCACCTGGATTTTCAATGGAATTTTTGAAAGTGAAAAAAGACAGGGAAGAAAACCCGTCTTCATTCATCAACAATTTTTTTTCAGGGGAAGAAAATTCTTATCGAATGATTCCGGTACTGGAACATAAAGTGGAAGGGAAATATTTAATCGTAAAATCTTTTCAGGGCGACGGACTTGATCCCGAGCAAATGACTTTCAACATGGCGGACGCGGCTTTTTCAAATTCGTTGAATGATACGAGTGTAACAGTTGAAAACGGCGAAGTCGTTTATAAAAACTTCAATAATCAGCGACGGAAAATCCAGCTTGCCGAATTGCGGCGACAAGTTGAAAAAGAAAATTTCATCCGCAGAACTTACTGGCTCGGCACCGATACTTATGGTCGTGATATTCTCAGTCGCCTGTTAATCGGAACAAGAGTGTCACTGAGTGTCGGAGGCATAGCTGTTTTTATTTCTTTGTTGATAGGAGTGATGCTCGGTTCTCTGGCCGGTTATTTCAGAGGTGTAACAGATTCAATCATCTCGTGGCTCATCAATGTGATTTGGGCGATACCCACTTTGCTTTTGGTTTTCGCGATTACCATCGCGTTAGGAAAAGGTTTCTGGCAAATATTTTTCGCGGTCGGTTTAACCATGTGGGTGGGAACCGCGCGCGTGATTCGCGGACAGGTGATGAGCTTGCGCGAACTCGATTACATAGAAGCGGCGCGGAGCATGGGTTACAGTCATATAAGAATTATTATTCGCCACATCATTCCGAATGTAATTGGTCCCGTGATGGTGATGGCGGCCTCGAATTTCGCGACAGCGATTCTGGTTGAAGCGGGTTTAAGTTTTCTCGGCATCGGAGTGCAGGCGCCAACTCCAAGTTGGGGAAGCATGATTCGCGATAATTATGGTTTCATCGTTTCAGGAAATCCGTGGATGGCGATTATTCCCGGAGTGGCGATTATGATTTTAGTACTCGCCTTCAATTTGCTCGGCAATGGTTTGCGCGACGCGTTGGATGTGAGAACGCAGATGAAATGAGATTGCATTGATATTCTCAATGCTGCACTACAACTTTTTTATTCACTGAATTATTTTTTGTGTGCACTTGCAGGAAATAAATTCCAGAAGGAATATCTGAAACATAAATTGTTGATTTTGCTTTGGTGTTACACTTTACTATTTCACCAAAAATATTGGTAAGAGTGTATTCAAAATTTTCATTACTGTTTGAACGGATAAAAATTTTTTCGTTTGCAGGGTTGGGATAAATATTTATTGTTGATGATTCACTCAAAATATTTGTTATTCCTAAGTTTATATCATTTAAGTATCTGTTTACAAAAAAATTATAATCTTCATAAGAACCCGCTGCTATTATTTTACCATCAGGCTGTAATGCAAGAGAAGTTACGGCTGCACCACAATTTTGACAAACCCCAGGGTAAGTAAACACCTTTCCTCCTAATCCGAAGGAGCCATCAAGTGTACCATTTGAATTATATCTCGCCAACACCACATAATTATCTATACCCGTCTGCCCACCAACAATAATTTTTCCATCTGTCTGAATAACTAATGATAATCCTCCGGATGCATTATTAAAAGAAATTGTCATATCAGTAATTACTTTTCCTTGTCCTCCAAAAGTATTGTCCATTGTTCCATTTGAATTTAGTCTTGCTAAACCAAATCCAGTAAACATGCCATTGTCAGCATTTCCGCAAACAACAATTTTGTCATCTGTCTGACAAGCAAGAGAATAGGAATCGCAGTTAATAAAATCAACTGAATCTATTCCATTTATTCCAAAAGTGCTATCAATTAACCCGACTGAAGAATACCTTACAAGCTTAAAGTTATCGGAAGTATAAACTATTTTACCAGTTGATTGAATTGCAATCGAAGCTGGTCCGGTACCTCCTTCAAGATAATCAATATTAAACCCACCATTTCCAAAATTTGTATCCAAATCGCCACTTGAATCAACTCTTGCAATAGCGAAACGACGATCTGTAATTAAACTGTATTTACCACCCATTACTATTTTACCATCTTGTTGAATTGCTATTGAAGTACAATATTCGTTTGCTCCTATATCAATTATTGTCTTTCCATTTATGCCAAATGTGGAGTCAAGAGTCCCATTTATATTATAGCGTTCAATTCCAAAATCACTGCCGTATTTACCACCCATTACTATTTTCCCATCATTTTGTACTGCAATTGAATATCCAATAATCTCTGAATTTGCAATTCCACCCAATCCGAATGTATTGTCGGTTATTCCATAGCTATCAAATCGTTGCAAAAAGGATCCTGCTCCTACAACAATTTTCCCATCTGATTGAACTGCAACAGAAGCAAAACTCGTATTGCCATTTGCAAAGCCAAGAACAATTCCATCAAAATCAAAAGTGCTATCAATTGTTCCTGCTTGTCCGAAAGATAATTCTTGATAAAAAAGATTTAGAGTAATTAGAATTAAAAATATTTTTTTCATTTTGAGTTGTAGAAATTAATTTGAAAATAAAGTATGAATTAAATAAACATTCTTTAAAGTAATTCTATTTCTTGCTGATGTTCTTTTAAAACCTCAATAGTATTCTCAATAATGTTATTACACTCTTCTTCGGTCACAATATTTTCGTTGCTGAGTTTATCAAATAATTCAGTTAATAATTTCAATCGTTCCTCAATTGAGTTTCTATTATCTAAACACATCATGAGTCTGAAATATAAATTTCCCATTGTTAAATGTTTTCACAAAAATAATATTAAGCATTAAAAAAATTCCTCTAAAGTTTCGTTCAGCATTCAATATTCTTTTCAGTAAATAGAAGATTATCTGAGAAACCACTAAATCATTTATTATTGCCTCATGAATTTGCAGGCAGTACAAGATGCCTACAGTTTACATCCGAAGGTTCGGCTTATCGCTGAAAAACTAAAACCGCAAACGCAAACAACATTGCACTTGCAGGGATTGGTGGGTTCATCTCATGCCTTTATCGCGGCGAGTGTTTTCAAACAACTGAATAAACCCGCCATTTTCATCTTCAACGACAAAGAAGAAGCGGCATACTTTCAAAACGATTTACAGAACCTGGTTGGAAAAAAGGAAATTTTATTTTTTCCTGATTCATTTAAAAAACCGGCGCGACTGCAGGAATTGAATTCGCACAACATTCAATTGCGCACCGAAGTTTTAAATCGCGTGGTGAACAGTCCCACAAAAAATGAGATCATCGTCACCTATCCCGAAGCGCTGTTCGAAAAAGTGGTGAACACTTCCACGCTGAAAAAAAATACTTTACTCATTCGCATCAATGAGAAACTGGATATTGATTTCATCACGGAAGTATTAGTGAATTATGGTTTCGAGCTGGTGGACTTTGTTTACGAGCCTGGGCAGTTCAGTATTCGCGGCGGAATAGTGGATGTGTTTTCGTTCGGCAATGATTTGCCATATCGTTTTGAATTATTCGGAAAAGATGTGGAGAGCATTCGATTGTTCGATCCTGTAACACAATTGTCGCAGCGAAAAATTTCGCAGGTCACTATTGTGCCGAACATTCAAACACGATTCAGCGACGAAGAAAAAACTTCGCTCTTCGATTTCATTTCAACTGATACAGTCGTGTGGGCGAAAGATGTTCGATTCGTTTCCGACAAACTGAAAGAGTGCTGGGAGTTCGCGATTGATTTACTGGAACAATTACAAAAGTTAGGATTGAATAAAGATGAAGAAAACACTTACCTGAAAAATCCACCCGGGCAAAGCTTCGAAAACCCGGAAGCGTTTCTTTCCGACTTAAAAAAATTCTCCATCGTTGAATTCGGCAAGCAGTTTTATTTCAGAACAGATGATACTGTTACATTCAATTTTGCTCCGCAACCTTCCTTCAATAAAAATTTCAATCTCCTTATTTCAACCTGGAAAAAGGAACAGGAGGAAAAATATCAGTTGCTGCTTTTCTCTGATAATCAAAAACAGGTGGAGCGCTTCGAGCACATCTTTCACGATTTGAAAGCTGATATTCCTTTCATCCCCATTTATATTTCCATTCACGAAGGATTCATTGACCGCGAACTGAAACTCGCCTGTTACACCGACCACCAGGTGTTCGAGCGCTACCATCGTTACCAACTCAAGCAGGGATTCAGCAACAGCAAAGCCATCTCGCTCAAGTTGCTTCGCGAATTAAAGCCGGGCGATTTCGTCACGCACATCGACCACGGAGTCGGCACATATAGCGGTCTTGAAAAAATTGATGTCAATGGTCAGGTGCAGGAAGCCGTGCGAATTATTTATCGTGACAACGATATTCTATATGTCGGAATTAATTCGCTGCACAAGATTTCGAAGTTCGTGGGCAAGGAAGGAACTCCGCCGCGCGTAAACAAACTCGGCAGCGACGCGTGGGAAGCGCTGAAGCGAAAAACAAAAACGAAGGTCAAAGACATCGCGAAAGATTTAATCAAACTTTACGCGAAGCGAAAGGCGAGCAACGGTCATGCGTTCGCCGATGATAATTACATGCAGAATGAACTCGAAGCGAGTTTCATTTATGAAGACACGCCCGACCAGATGAAAGCGGTGGCCGATGTAAAGCGCGACATGCAAAATAAAAATCCGATGGACCGCCTCGTGTGCGGCGATGTCGGTTTCGGAAAAACGGAAGTCGCCATTCGCGCCGCGTTCAAAGCGGTGATTGACGGCAAGCAGGTAGGAGTGCTCGTGCCTACAACCATTCTCGCGTTTCAGCATTACAAAACTTTCAGCGAGCGGCTGAAAGAATTCCCTGTAACAGTCGATTACATCAATCGTTTTCGTTCTTCCAAAGAACAAAAAGAAACTTTGCAAAAACTCGCCGAAGGCAAAGTGGATATACTCATCGGCACGCACGCCATCACGGGTAAGAATGTAAAATTCAAAGACCTCGGTCTGCTCATCATTGACGAAGAACAAAAGTTCGGTGTAACAACCAAGGAGAAACTGCGCGAGTTCAAAGCGAATGTCGATACGCTCACGCTCACCGCCACTCCAATTCCGCGCACCATGCAGTTCTCGCTCATGGGCGCGCGCGACCTCAGCATCATCAACACGCCGCCGCCGAATCGGCAGCCAATAGAAACCGAACTCATTCCGTTCGACCCAGAGCGACTGAAAGAAATTATTGAATACGAAGTGTATCGAGGCGGTCAGGTTTTTTTCGTGCACAACCGCGTGAAGGATATTACCGAACTTACCAGCAAGCTGAAAGAAATTTGTCCGGATGTTGACATTGCAATGGCGCACGGACAAATGGAAGGTCATCAGTTGGAAGAAGTGATGCTCGGTTTTGTGGAGCGCCGCTACGATGTGCTCATGAGCACCAACATTATTGAGTCGGGTTTGGATATTCCGAACGCGAACACCATCATCATTCACGATGCGCAGAATTTTGGACTGAGCGATTTACACCAGTTGCGCGGACGCGTTGGACGCAGTAATCGCAAAGCGTTTTGTTATTTAATCACTCCGCCACTCAGCACGCTCACGCAGGAAGCGCGCAAGCGACTCACCACTATTGAAGAGTTCAGCGACCTCGGCAGCGGATTTAATGTCGCCATGCGCGACATGGATATTCGCGGCGCGGGCGATATTCTCGGTGGCGAGCAAAGCGGATTTATTTCGGAAATTGGTTACGATACTTATCATAAAATTCTGGATGAAGCCATTCGCGAACTCAAAGAAACTGATTTCAAAGATTTGTTCAAGGATGAATTCACCACTGAAAAAAACTTTGTGCGCGATTGCACCATCGACACCGATGTAGAGATGCACATACCTGATGAATATGTGAGCAGCAATGCGGAGCGATTGGTTTTATATCGCGAACTCGATGAGTTGGAAGACGAGGCGGCGATGGATAAATATCGCGAGCGGCTCACTGACCGCTTCGGTCCGATACCGTTACAGGTGGAAGAATTGTTTGACGGGCTGCGGTTGCGCAAACTCGCGAAGCAACTTGGCTTCGAAAAAATCGTGCAGCGCCGCGGTGTCATGAAATGTTTCTTCCTCGAAAATCAGGACTCCGCCTTTTACCAGACCGAAACATTCACCCGCATTATCGGATACATACAGCACCACCCGAATAAATGCTCGCTCAAGCAAACCGAAAAGAATTTAATACTCACTTTAAATTCCGTGCGCTCACTGCACGAAGCCATCGAACTGCTTAAGAGAATAACGGAGTTTGAAGTGGTGGTGAATTGAAAATAATTTTTTTGAGAAAGACCTTATGGGAACGGAATATATCCCTCTTCATTTTAATATTAATTTCCCCCTATGAAAAAAATATTTTTAATCGCGTGTTGTTTCGTTTCCTTTTTCTGTAAAGCACAAACACCTTCTCAGGATTCGGTTTGGGTAGTTACACACTACAGTAAAATTGAAAAGCAAATCATCATGCGTGATGGGGTAAAATTATATACAACTATTTATCTGCCGAACGATGCAACAGAAAAACATCCGATACTGATAAGAAGAACTCCATATAGTTGTGCGCCCTATGGAGAAAATAAATTTTATGATTACTGGAATCATCCTGAACGAATGATGTATTTAAAAGAGAATTACATTTTGGTTTCGCAGGATGTAAGAGGAAAATTTATGAGCGAAGGAACATTTGAAGATGTGAGACCATTTATTAAAGATAAAAAATTGAATACCGATGTTGATGAAGCAAGTGATGCTTATGATTGCATTGACTGGCTCATAAAAAATATTCCAAACAACAATGGCAATGTTGGAGTGTCTGGAATTTCTTATCCCGGCTTTTACGCGACTATGGCGGCATTGAGTAATCATCCTGCATTGAAAGCAGTGAGTCCGCAAGCGCCGGTTACTGATTGGTTTATTGGTGATGATGATCATCATAAAGGGGTTTCATTTATCATGGATAACTTTTTTTTTGACAGAGAATTCAGTGTTCCGCGTTACGCCCCGACGACAGAGTGGGCGAAAGTTCCTCCGATTAAAAGTGACGACAACTATAAATACTTTCTTGAACAAGGAACTTTTTCTGAAATCAAAAGCAAATATTTTGGAGACAGCATTCAGATGTGGAACGACCTTATAGCTCATCCAAATTATGATGATTGGTGGAAAGCGCGCGATGCAAGAAGAGCGTGTTATAATATAAAACCCGCCATACTTATTGTAGGTGGATTGTTTGATGCTGAAGACTGTTACGGTGCTTGGAATACCTACAAAGCCATAGAGAAACAATCGCCAGAAACTGATTGCCGCATAATTGAAGGTCCGTGGTTTCATGGCGGATGGGCGCGTTCATCGGGTGAGCAACTTGGCAATTGCTGGTTCGGTGAAAAAATTTCTGAATATTATTTGAAGAATTTTGAATTACCATTCTTCAATTATTATTTAAAGGGAAAAGGAAATTGGAATTCAATTTCCGAAGCCAACATTTTTATTTCCGGTGAAAATAAATGGCATCAGTTTACAGAGTGGCCACCGAAAAATATTTCAACTGAAAATTTATTTCTGCAATCAAACGGAAATCTTTCGTTCACGAAACCAACTACAACTAACAGTTTTGATTCTTATGTAAGCGACCCGATGAAACCCGTTCCTTATACTGAAGATGTTCATTTCGATCGAACCAGGGAATACATGTGCGACGACCAGCGCTTCGCCGCCCGCCGGCCTGATGTGCTTGTTTATGAATCGGAAATTTTAATGGATAGTGTAACACTCGCCGGACCCTTGATCGCTGATTTGTTCGTTTCACTTACGACAACTGACGCTGATTTCGTGGTGAAGCTGATTGATGTTTTTCCTGATGATTTTAAATATCCTGACTCAGTAAAAATTGATTATCCGATGGGCGGTTATCAGATGTTGGTGCGCGCGGAAATTATGCGTGGAAGTTTTCGTAACAGTTTTGAAAACCCGGAACCATTTACAGTTGGAAAAATTTCAGAAGTAAAATTTGAAATGCCGGATGTCGCCCACAGTTTTCAGAAAGGTCATCGTATAATGGTGCAGATACAAAGCACCTGGTTTCCCCTCGCCGACAGAAATCCTCAGCAGTTCATTGATTCATATCACTGCACTTCAAACGATTTAATAAAATCTACCATCAGTATTTATCACGACGCACAACATCCATCAACTATTTTGTTGCCTGTGCTGAAATAAAATAACTTCTCAGTCAACTCCCAATAAAATCTGTCGCTCCAATTGGTACGCAATAGGAGGTGCTTTATACTGTTACAGCAACCGATAAAACTGTTACTCAAAAAATAATTGTGCAGGATTAAGCACAACTAATATTGCGGATAAAACTCAAACTCACGCTCAATAATATAAACGGGGTTTCCGGTAGCATTATACTTTGTTTGTTTTATCCATTTACTTGTTCCAACAAATCCTTCATATAGATAAGTGCATTTGTCAGTAATATTTCGGTCGCTATCATATTCGTATTCTCCGGTTCTGTCACCATTTTCATCATATATATTTAAATGTCTAGTGCGCAAACTTCCATCATTATTATAGTCCCACGATTCCAATAAATCTCTTTTGATAGTATAGTGACGAACGAGTTTCAATTTATTAGCAGAGTTGTAGTAATCATCTTCAATTTGATTTCCATTCGTGTCATACTTGTATATATCTCTGTATGATAAATTTCCGTTTGCATCCAAATTTTTTTCTTCAATGCGATTTCCTTTTTCATCATACAGATAAAAATATTTCTCCTTAAGTTTTCCATCAGCTCCAAAAAAATTCCATTCAATAATATTTCCATTTGCATTGTAAACAGCAACACATTTTGATTTTAAAATATTGTCGCCGATATAATTAGTCATCTTTAATTGATTGCCTTTATCATCATAGGTAGTAAGCAATCGCGACTCAACAATTCCGTTTTCACCATAAGTGTTACACTCAATATTATTTCCACGCGCATCAAAAATGTAAACTGTTCTTTCCTCTAACCTTCCATCGGCGATATATTTATATTGCTCAGAATTATTTCCAGAGGAATCATATTTATAAATCAGAATAGAAATAATGGTGTCCTTCTGAGGTTGACCGGATGTATCTTTTACACTGTATTTGATTTCTCTTTGCAATTTTATTTTGCCTGCAAATGCCTGAGTCCTTGTTAAACACTGTCCGCGTGAATTATGAAGAAAAAAAATAAAGCTAAGAAGCAGAAAAAAAAATTTCATCGGGGGCAAAGATAAACTTAGTTGAAAAGAAATTTATTTTCTTGATTTACAAAATGAATGCCGTCAACTACATTCAATTGCTTTGTTCATTTGTCATTTTATTTTCACCTCGCAATGAAACAGCGAACATGAAAACTTACCGCATACTCAACCTCGGCGATTCATACACGATTGGCGAATCGGTTCCGTCGGAAGAAAATTTCCCGAATCAGCTCGCGGCGCTATTAAAAAAATCGGGAATGGAAATTTCTTCTCCTGAAATTATCGCCGTTACAGGTTGGACCACCGATGAACTGATGAATGGTATAAAAGAAAATCAGCCTTCGCCGCCTTATGATATTGTTACACTATTGATTGGAGTGAATAATCAGTACCGCGGAAAAAGTATGGATGAATACCGGAAAGAATTTCGTGAGTTGCTGAATCTTGCAATCAGTTATGCAAACAAAAAAGCAAATCATGTTATTGTTATTTCCATTCCCGACTGGGGAGTAATGCCTTTCGCTGAAGGTCGCGACAGAAATAAAATTGCGACTGAGATTGATGAATTCAACAAAGTGAATGAAGAAGAGGCGAAAATTTCCGGTTGCCGTTACATCAACATCACGGATATAAGCAGAAAGGCAACAACTGATTTATCGCTCGCCGCTTCAGATGGTTTGCATCCTTCGGCAAAACAATATTCATTGTGGGTTGAAAAAATATTTCCTGTTGCAAAAGAAATTTTATTGAAATAATTTTTTCTGTCCGTCGCGGATTATTTTTCGCAATCAATAAATTCAATGACAACAACTTTTATTACGGGCGCAACATCGGGATTCGGAGAAGCAATTGCAAAACGATTCGCCTCTGAAGGTCATCGTATAATTATTTGCGGAAGACGAAAAGAAAAATTAACCGCACTCAAAAATTTCATTACCGCTGAATTCAAAACTGAAGTCGCGACTTTGTGTTTCGACATCCAGAAGAAATCAGAAGTAAAAGACGCTGTAACATCTTTATCCGACGATTGGAAAAACATTGATGTGTTGGTGAACAACGCCGGCAACGCGCATGGTTTCGATTCAATTGAAGACGGTTCGCTCGATGATTGGGACGCGATGATTGACACCAACCTGAAGGGATTATTGTATGTAACAAAAGCGGTGCTGCCATTGATGAAGCAAAGTGGCAACCCATATATTTTCAATATTGGTTCCACCGCCGGAAAATATGTTTACGAAAAAGGAAATGTTTATTGTGCCACCAAATTTGCTGTCGACGCGCTTTCGCAAGCGATGCGAATTGATTTACTGAAAAAGAAAATTCGTGTAACAGTCATTCATCCCGGCGCCGCCGAAACCGAATTTTCATTGGTGCGATTGAAAGGCGACACGGAGAAAGCGAAAAGCGTTTACAAAGGTTTCACTCCGTTGTCGGCGAATGACATCGCCGATGTCATCAGTTACTGTTACAGTACGCCCGTTCATGTGAACATCAACGAAATGGTGATCGTGCCGACCGCGCAGGCGAATCCCTTTTACATCAACCGCGAATGAAAAAAATATTCGTCTTCATTCTTTGTTTGTGTTTCGTAGCTGAAAAAATTTCCGCGCAGTCGTTAGTGTTACAGACACTCGGTTCGCTTCAACCTTATTGCAATGAATCTTCCGGGCTCGAGCAAACCGATTCAACAACTGTTTGGTCGCACAATGACAGTGGAGGAAAACCTACGCTTTACCATTTTTCCCTAACCGGACAATTACTCGATTCTGTTACAGTTGGTAACGCGACGAATGTTGATTGGGAAGATCTCGCCAATGACCACAATGGAACACTATTCATCGGTGATTTCGGAAATAATAACTGCGACCGAACTAACCTGAGAATCTATCGCGTGTCAACTTACGCGATGCTTTCAGGGGCGGATACCATTTACGCCGATACCATTTCTTTTTCTTATCCTGATCAAATCGCGTTTCCTCCATCAGGAGCGAATCTGAATTTCGATTGCGAAGCGATGATTTATTCAGGCGATTCGCTTTATCTGTTTTCAAAAAACATTTCAACTTCAAACAGCACGGGATTCACGAAATGTTATCGCCTTCCCTCATCACCCGGAAATTATGTCGCTGAATTGATTGATAGTTTTCATACTGGAACATACATCACATCCGCTGATATTACTGTAGATGATTCATCGCTCGTGTTACTCGCGTACACTTCCGTTTTTATTTTCCGCGGGTTTCAGAATCACGATTTTTTTTCCGTTACACCGCAGGTCTCGACCTTTTCCGGCGTGACTCAAAAGGAAGGTGTTCATTGGAAGGACGAGCGACATTTATTCATCAGCGACGAACGATTTTTCGGAACGGGCGGAAATTTATATGTCACCGATGTAACATCAGAAATTGAAGCGTCTAAAGGATTAAAAAAAAACTTCGGGGTCTTTCCCAATCCATCAAACGATCAATTGTCAATCACTTCTATAAGCGTTACCAGCGAAAAATTATCCGCAAGCGTCTTCGACACATTCGGAAGAGAAATCTTCACCACAACTAATCTAAAATTCCCTTTTCAATTGAATACACATCAGTGGCTGGAGGGAATTTATTTCATCCGTATTACTTCTCCCTCTGTGAAAGAAGAAATTCCGTTTTTAATTCTTCATTAAGAATGAATTTCCCACAACCTTTCCACAACACATAAATCATTGGCGCGCTCTATTACATTTGTCGCCTGAGATGAAAGGAAAAAATTATTGCCGCTCAGAGAGAAATTTATCGCCTCTGAATTTCATTTTCAACTTTCACGCTTTTAAAATTTTCTCAACTTTCCAACCATAATAAATGGCAAGAGATACAAGCATAAAATCAGTCCTCATCATTGGTAGCGGCCCCATCATCATTGGTCAGGCATGCGAATTTGATTACTCGGGAACACAAGCGTCTCGTTCATTGCGCGAAGAAGGAATCGAAGTGTCGCTCATCAACAGCAACCCGGCTACCATCATGACCGACCCTGTAACAGCCGACCATATTTATTTATTACCCCTCACCGTCGAAAGCATTATTCAGATTCTGGAAGAAAGAAAAATTGACGCCGTGCTTCCAACAATGGGCGGACAAACCGCTCTCAATCTCTGCAAGGAAGCGGATGAAATGGGCGTATGGAAAAAATATAATGTGCGATTGATTGGCGTTGACATTGAAGGAATAGAGCGCGCCGAAAACCGCGAAGTGTTCCGTCGCCTCATGGGAGAAATCGGTGTTCCCGTCGCGCCTTCAAGAGTCGCTAATTCCATGTTGGAAGGAAAAGAGATCGCGCAGGAGATTGGTTTTCCATTGGTGATTCGTCCTTCATATACGCTCGGTGGTTCGGGCGGCGGCTTCGTTCACAAGAAAGAAGAATTCGACGCGGCGCTTGAGCGCGGACTGAAAGCTTCTCCCACTCACGAAGTATTAGTAGAGCGTGCTGTTCTTGGTTGGAAAGAATTTGAACTGGAATTATTGCGCGACAGCGCCGATAATGTGTGCATCATTTGTACGGTTGAAAATTTTGACCCGATGGGTGTTCACACAGGTGACTCCATCACTTGTGCGCCCGCAATGACATTGAGTGACACGGCGTATCAGCGCATGCGCGACATGGCGATCAAGATGATGCGCAGCATGGGGAATTTTGCAGGCGGTTGCAATGTGCAATTCGCACTCGACCCTGAGACTGAAGATTTATTAGCGGTAGAAATTAATCCGCGCGTGTCGCGTTCATCAGCGCTCGCTTCGAAAGCGACCGGTTATCCGATTGCTAAGATTGCCGCGAAGTTGGCGATAGGTTATCGCCTCGATGAATTACAAAATCAAATCACGAAAACCACTTCAGCGTATTTCGAACCCGCATTGGATTATGTGGTCGTAAAAATTCCGCGCTGGAATTTCGACAAGTTTCCCGGAGCCGACGAAACACTCGGACTGCAAATGAAATCAGTGGGTGAAGTAATGAGCATTGGCAGAACTTTTATCGAGGCGTTACAGAAAGCGTGTCAGAGTCTGGAGAATGATTCAATCGGTCTCGGAGCTGATGGAAAATTGTACAGCAAAAAATCAGAAGAAGTTTTAGATCGCATTCAGCATCCGAGTTGGGATCGGTTATTCAGAATAAAAGACGCGCTCACGCTCGGTGTATCAGTCAAGACCATTCAGAAACTCACGCTCATTGACCCGTGGTTTCTCGACCAGATAAATCAATTGGTAAAAACAGAAACAGAGTTGCGCAAATTCAATTTGCAAAATGTGCCGAAAGATGTATTGCTCGAAGCGAAACAAATGGGTTACTCCGATTCGCAACTCGCTTTTCTCTTCACCAACTGTACCGACGATGATGTTTACGCGAAGCGAAAAGAGTTAGGCGTCAAACGCACTTACAAATTAGTCGACACCTGCGCCGCCGAATTCGAAGCGCGCACTCCTTACTACTATTCCTCTTTCGAAAGCGAAAACGAAAGCGCTGTTACAGATAAGAAAAAAATTATTGTTTTAGGTTCAGGTCCAAACAGAATCGGGCAGGGAATTGAATTCGATTACTGCTGCGTGCACGGGCTTATCGCCATTCGTGAGTGTGGTTACGAAGCCATCATGATCAACTGCAATCCCGAAACCGTCTCTACTGATTTCGACATCGCTGATAAATTGTATTTCGAACCCGTGTATTGGGAACACCTGATTGAAATTATTGAAATGGAAAAACCCGAAGGTGTGATTGTGCAACTCGGCGGACAAACCGCGCTCAAACTCGCGAAGCGCCTTAACGCAAACGGAATAAAAATTATTGGAACAAGTTTCGAGAACATGGATATTGCCGAAGACCGCGGCGCGTTTTCAGATTTACTTAAAGAATTGGAAATTCCATATCCCGAATACGGAGTCGCGATGAATGTTGACGAAGCCGTGGAAGTCGCGCACCGCATAGGTTATCCGGTGCTCGTTCGCCCGAGTTATGTGTTGGGAGGTCAGCGCATGCGCATCGTCATAAATGATGAAGAATTGGAAACCGCCGTGTTGAAATTGCTCAAGCACATGCCGGGAAATAAAATTCTCATTGACCACTTTCTCGACCGTGCCGAAGAAGCCGAGATTGATTGCATTTGCGACGGCGAAGATGTTCATGTGATGGGAGTGATGGAACACATTGAACCCGCTGGCATTCATAGCGGCGACAGTAGCGCCGTTCTTCCGTCATTCGATTTACCTTTTGAGGTGGTTGACAAGATGGTGGAGTATGCGGGAAAAATTGCGCGCGCCATAAAAATCAAGGGGCTCATCAACATTCAGTACGCGATAAAAAAAGGAAAAGTATATGTGATTGAAGCGAACCCTCGCGCATCGCGCACCACACCGTTCATAGCCAAGGCGTACCAGATTCCGTACCTCAACATCGCTACTAAAGTTATGCTCGGCGAAAAGAAAATCAGCGACTTCAAGTACGACCGCAAGCTCACCGGCTACGCCATCAAGCAACCCGTTTTCTCGTTCGATAAATTTCCGAATGTCAACAAAGAACTCGGCCCCGAAATGAAATCAACCGGCGAAGCCATCATCTTCATCAAAGATTTATACGACCCCTTCTTCCGCACATTGTACAAGGAGAAGAGTATGTATCTAAGCAGGTAGTGTAACAGTTGACAGTAAGCAATTGGCAGTTTACAGTATTTGCTTCAACTTGTCGTTGCGAAAAAGTTGTAATCAACTTTTGAAGCAATCTATAATAGTCACACGCTGTCATGCTGAGCTTGTCGAAGCATTTTTTTGGGGAAAAGAATAACTGTAACAGTCAGCACATAACTAAGCCTAATAACCAAAAACTATTAACTAAAAACTAAGAGCGGGTGCATTGGGAGGAAATGCACAGCTATATATTCTTTTTTTGATGGAGTGTTAGTGTAACAGTCAAAGTCAATCCCCAAAAATAGGTTTTGCGTTTGAGCTAATCAATTGCCTCCAACTTTAATTAAAAAAACCCTTTCGTTTTGCGAAAGGGTTTTTTTAAAATTTTAAGTTGATCAACTTTTTATCAATCCGACCGGATCCATTAAGCCGGACTAACTATCAACTTACATTTTGTGCATAGTGTCAACTTTAGAAGTGTCAACAGGAACAACATTAACTGAATCAACAGCCATTGTTTCAGTTGTCATTGCAGTTGAATCAGCTCCTTCAGTTCCTTCAGTTTTTGAATTGCATGCAGCGAGGGATACTACAGCCACAGCAGCCAGGATGGTGAAAATTTTTTTCATTTTGGGTTTAAATTTTTAATGTGTGCAAAAATAATCATGTTTATATACCCTGCAAGCAAGCAATTACTTTTTTCGGAAATATATCTGAATGGGGGCACCATGAAAATCAAAATGTTTACGAATCTGATTCTCTAAAAAGTTTCGATAGGGTTCTCTGATTTCAGTCGGGTGATTACAGAAAAAAGCAAACGCAGGAAAGTGTGTCGGTAATTGAGTCATGTATTTAATCTTCACATAATTTCCTCTGTAAGATGGTGGAGGTGTAGCTTCAATCACTTTTCCCATCACATCATTTAACTCAGATGTTGAGATTTTTCGTTTGCGGTTTTCGTGAACTTTAATAGCTTCTTCAATCACTTTAAAAATTCGTTGCTTCTCAATTACCGATGTGAAAATGATGGGCACATCCTGAAATGGAGCAATGCGATGATGAATACTTTCTTCAAAAACCTTAGTGGACTTTGTATTCTTCTCAACCAAATCCCACTTGTTCACTACAATCACAATCCCCTTTTTCTTTTTTTCAGCCATTGCGAAAATATTCAGGTCTTGTCCCTCAATACCCATTGTTGCATCAATCATGAGCACAATAACATCTGCTTCATCCATTGCTTTGATAGCACGAATCACAGAATAATATTCAAGATACTCATGCACTTTGGCTTTTTTTCGAATGCCTGCGGTGTCAACTAAATAAAATTCTTTATGAAAAAGATTGTAGTAAGTGTGAATGGAATCGCGAGTGGTTCCGGCAATATCTGTTACAATATTTCTATCCTGACCAAGCATTGCATTAACCATCGAACTTTTTCCAACATTTGGTTGACCAACAATTGCAAAACGAGGTATATCAGCTTTTAAAACTTCTGCTTCATCGTCAATGTTTGCGACCACTTCATCTAATAATTCTCCGGTTCCGCTTCCACTGATTGATGCAATGAAAAATACATCTTCAAAACCGAGACTATAAAATTCGTTTGCTAATAATTGTCTTTCACCGTTGTCAACTTTATTTACTGCAACCAATATTTTTTTATTAGTACGACGAAGCATGTTAGCGATATCCAATTCCAAATCTGTGATGCCGCATGTAACATCCATCACAAACAAAATAACATTGGCTTCATCAATGGCTATTTCAACCTGCTTTCTTATTTCTGATTCGAATACATCTTCAGAGTGTGTAACGAAACCACCTGTGTCTATCAGATTAAAAGTTTTTCCGTTCCATTCTGCAATACCGTAAAGTCGGTCGCGTGTAACACCACTTAAATCATCCACTATTGCCATGCGTTCACCAACTAATCTGTTGTAAAGAGTTGACTTTCCTACATTCGGTCGCCCGACTATTGCTACAGTATTATTCATTTATATCCAAGTTGCTTTAATATTAATTTATTGTTTCTCCAGTTGTCTTTCACTTTCACGGTGAGTTCTAAAAATATTTTTTTTCCTAAAAATTTCTCGGTTTCCTCACGCGCCGCTATTCCTAATTTTTTTATCGCGCTTCCGCCTTTCCCCAACAAAATCGCTTTCTGGCTTTCGCGCTCGACAAAGATGCTCGACAAAATGCGAATGATTTTTTCATCTTCTTTAAACTCTGTTACAATCACCTCGCTTGAGTATGGAATTTCTTCTCTGAACTGTTCGAATATTTTTTCACGAACAATTTCTGAAACAATGAATCGCTGCGATTTATCGGTGAGTTCATCTTCAGTAAAATAAGGGGGATTTTCAGGGAGCAATTCGATAATTCGTTCTTTCAGTTTTTGAATATTTATTTCTTTCAATGCTGAAACAGGAATCATTTCTTCAATCCCGAAAAATAATTTCCATTTATTAAGTGCTGCTAAAATTTCTTCTTCGGTTTTGAAATAATCAACTTTGTTAAGAATGAAAAGTTTTGGTTTTTTCAAACCATTCATTAACTCGGCATTGCTTGCCCACTCTTCTTCCTTTTCAAAAACACTTATCACGGGAATTACTAAATCAGCATCTTCAACAGCACTGTTTACTTCTTCCATCATTGACTTATGTAATTCGTATTTCGGTTGAAGCAATCCAGGAGTATCAGAAAAAACAATCTGGAAATTTTCTTCAGTTAAAATTCCTTTGATTCGATGTCGTGTAGTTTGCACTTTGGATGAAACAATAGAAATCTTCTCTCCAAGAAAAGCATTCATCAGAGTGGATTTACCCGCATTCGGATTACCCATCAACATCACAAAACCGGCTAGGTGTTTTTTCATGAGGCGCAAAAGTCGGTTTTTTCAGCTCATAATTTTTATTTGATAATAATGCGGTTACATTTGCACCCCGCATCAACAAAAAGTTGATACAATTCCAACAACAATTTTTCGCTTTAAGTGAGATAAAAGATACATCGCGGAGTGGAGCAGTTGGTAGCTCGTTGGGCTCATAACCCAAAGGTCGTAGGTTCGAGTCCTACCTCCGCAACTAAAAAGAAACCCTTGAAAGAATTTCCTTTCAAGGGTTTCTTATTTTAAAGATATAGATTTTTCTATCTGAGAAACAACATCTCTCTATACTTAGGCAACGACCACAGATCATCGCTAACAACTAACTCTAATTTATCAGCGTGATAGCGAATAGAATCGAAGTATGGTTTTACTTTTTCACAGTAGGCAATCGCTTTATCACGGGCGTGTTCTATTTCGTTCGCTTTCTTGCGCGCTTCAGTCATGTCATCCACTTCTTTAATTATTTCAGAGATATGTTCTGCGATTTCATTCAGTAATTCTTTTTGCGCTTTCAAACTTTTTTCTTTTACTCCCATTGACTCAGCAGTTTGAATGGACTGTGCTAACTGTTGCTGATAGCGCATCGATGAAGGAACAATATAAGTGAGGGCAACTTCACCAATCATTCTACTTTCTATCTGAACCATCTTCATGTATTTTTCTAATTCAATTTCGTGACGGGCGTGAATTTCTTTTTCACTGAAAACTTTATTTTCAGTCATTACTTTAATAGCTTTTTCGGTTACATAAAAGTCAAGCGCGTAAGGAGTTGTTTTTACATTGTTAAGTCCACGCTTTTTCGCTTCTTTTTCCCACTCTTCGCTGTAATTATTTCCTTCGAAACAAATTCTTTTGCTGCTGCTGATGTCTTGCTGTAACACCGATAAGATTGCTGAGTCTTTCGATTCGCCCTTCTTAATTAATTCATCAACTCTGATTTTAAATTTCTTTAACTGGTCAGCCACAATTGTGTTAAGAACAATCATGGTAGAACTGCAATTTGCAGAGGAACCGACTGCTCTTACTTCGAATTTATTTCCTGTAAATGCGAAAGGTGATGTACGATTACGATCAGTATTATCCAACATCAAATCAGGAATCTTATTATGAATATCGAGTTTCAATAACTGATGATCCTGTTCATCTAAGTTTCCTTTTTTCACTCTCTTCTCTACTTCATTTAAAACTTCAGTCAAATAACTTCCAATAAATACACTGATGATTGCCGGAGGTGCTTCATTCGCTCCCAAACGAAAATCATTCGCAGCACTTGCAATAGCTGCTCGAATCAAATCAGCATTTTCTTCAACGGCTTTAATTGTATTTACAAAAAAAGTAAGGAACATGAAATTCGTTTTCGGCGTGCGACCGGGAGCCAATAAATTTTTCCCTGTATCAGTAGCCATGCTCCAGTTATTGTGCTTACCCGAACCGTTGACTCCAGCGAAAGGTTTTTCGTGTAACAGTACCCGCAGCTTATGTCGGCGGGCAACTCTGTCCATCAAGTCCATAAGTAATTGATTGTGGTCAATGGCAATATTCACTTCTTCAAAAAACGGCGCGCACTCGAATTGAGATGGAGCGACTTCATTGTGTCTTGTCTTTAACGGAATACCAAGTTTGTAACATTCATTTTCGTAATCAACCATATAAGCTTGAACACGCTCTGGAATAGAGCCGAAATAATGATCTTCCAATTGTTGTCCCTTTGCAGAACTATGACCAAACAATGTTCGGCCCGAAGCTACCAAATCAGGCCGCGCTTCATACAATGCCTCATCTACTAAAAAATATTCCTGTTCCCAGCCAAGAGTGGGTGTAACACGAGTTACATTTTTATCAAAATAATGACAAACTTCAACTGCTGCAGTTTCTAATGCCTGAAGTGATTTTAGTAATGGCGCTTTATAATCCAAGGACTCGCCATTATACGAGACAAAAATTGTTGGAATGCAAAGTGTTTTACTATTTCCAGCATCCATTATAAAAGCAGGACTACTTGGGTCCCATGCGGAATATCCTCGCGCCTCGAATGTCACGCGCAAACCGCCACTCGGAAAACTTGATGCGTCCGGTTCTTGTTGCACCAAAGCGTTGCCATCAAAAATTTCCAACCCTTTTCCTGTTGTTGTTTGCTGAAAAAAAGCGTCGTGCTTTTCTGCAGTTGCTCCTGTTAAAGGTTGAAACCAGTGTGTATAATGTGTAACACCCCTACTAATTGCCCAAGCTTTCATGCCACTAGCAACCTGTTCAGCAGTTGCGCGATCAATCTTTGAGCCTGATTTAATGGCGAGCATTACATTTTCAAAAGCATCTTTTGAAAGGTAGGTTTTCATCACCTCCTCGGTAAAAACATTCATCGCATAGAAATCAGAAATCTTGTTTCCTGGTGATTCTATTTCAGCAATGTGGTTTTCAGAAACTTTATTAAGGGCTTGGAATCTTGTATTTGACATGCAATTGATTTTATGCAGCAAACTTAATATCAACTTTAAATTTTCATAAATATTTTTTGATTATTTTTTATTAAAACAATGTTTTAGCCATAAATCGTAAAATATTTTTTACATATTTTAGTTAAAATGTAAAATTATTTCATCATAGTTCAATAATTATTCAAATTAAATTTTAATTAATGTTTAAATACTTTCTTTATCAATCCGGTTGGAATCAAACTAATTACAGCAAGGGCTAAAAAGAAAGTACCTGAACTTTTATAACGAGATAAGGCTCCCAAGTTGGGTACAATCATTCCTAATAAAATATAAACGGAAATAGTATAGCCGATTGATAAGTAAAATAAATGTGGAAACACTTTTCTTTTTATAACTGAATAAATAATCAAAAATATCAGCGAGAAAAAAAGTAACCAGTCTTGAAGTCCAATAAATATTTGATAACCATTTTTTGCATTCCAAATAAATGGTTGAAGAAAAGAATGCACAAAAGCATGAGGAATTAATTGCATAAAAGAAATTGCATCTGGATGAAGTTGAGGTAATGGAATAGAATTTTCGCTTACGGTTAGAGATGCGAAAGCATTTTTCCACCACACAATCTTATCAACAGGTGAAATTCCGCCAACAACAGAACTGACGAGCAACACAATAAAAAAAAATACAAAAAATGAAATTGAATAATAAATCAGTAGATTTTTTTTCTTATTTCTGAAAATTAAATAGACTGCAATCAATGGAATTAGAATAAGCAAAATATAGGAACGAACTATATATAAAAGAATAATTGAGATTAAAACCAGAAATATTTTCGAAAACAAAAATTCCTCATTTTGTTTTAACGAATAAAACAGCATCCCGATTCCAAGTAATGACAAACCATCTTTATGAATACCGGAAGTCCAGAAAACAACAGAAGGAATAAAAATCAAAGCAGACAACAATAAAATTGATTTCTCTTTCAGTTCATCTTTGAAAGCACGATAAAGAAAAACGCATCCGGCAAATGAAAGAATATTATAAAACACAACATGCACATTATAGTAGCATCCTGAAATCAAAGCCACTAAAGCATGGAACCGGATAATTAAATAATAACTTTCATCTCCATAAGGAATGCTATTATGGGTCCATCTTTCTATACCTGAATATGATGGATAATGACAGGGCAAAAAAACTAATTTAAAGTAAGTTGTAAATCCGAAATTGGGGAATGTATTATAGACCCTTATTCCTTGTTTGAAGCTATAAAAAGTATCAGCTCCGCTATAACTTAAACTATGTATGTAGCCATATAATATTCCCACTAAAACTTTGAATAGAAAAATGCCACACCACCATTTAATTTTTATGTCTGATGTTTTAAAAAATTTCATTCTGCTCATACAAAAGCAGACAAGAGCAGAATAAAAAAATACGAGTAGCCACTGCATGATGGTCAAAGATGAAAAAGAAATGAGCTTATCAAAAACGAATTCGATTGATTACTTATAATTGGCGATAAGGATTTTTTCGTCGCAGTTTTCAAATTCCCTTTCGATGTTTGAAGCAATAATCACAATCCGGTTTTCAGAATATTGCTGCATTAGGTTCTTCCACCACTGCACACCTTGTTCATCTAAATTGGTAGTGGGTTCATCCAACAATAAAACAGGTGTATCAGATAAAATGGCGAGCATCAATTTTGCCCGCTGTTTCATGCCCGAGGAATAATGTTTGATTTGTCGCAACGATGATTTTCCGAATCCACTTAATTCAAGAATGGATGAAAAGGAAAGTTGTTCTTTAAATTTTTTGAAGCCGGAATGAAACTGTAACAGTTCCTGCAAAGTCATTTCTTCCGGCAATTCGAGATAAGGAGAAGCAATGGTAATATGCTGATAAAAATTTTCAAGTTCAATATTGTTTTCCTGTTCCTTATAAAATATTTCTCCTTGAGATGGAATAATATTTCCGGCTATCACCTGTAACAGTGTTGACTTGCCGCTCCCATTATTCCCAAGTATCGCATAAGATTTACCTGATTGAAAAGTGTAATCGAGATTACGGAATATCCACTCGTAATTAAATCGTTTGCCTGTTGCCTTAAGAGAAATCTTCATGCGCAACAGAATCGTAGCCCTTGATAATTCCTTTTTCGGAGCCGCGAATAAACTGAATAATTGAATCGCGCTCAGGTGATGATTGAAATTTTTCTTCTAATGCTTCCAATGCGCGCGATACATTATCGTGTTCAACAAAAATCACTCTGTATATATTGTGTATCTCGTTAATTGATTCCTGAGTATATCCTCTTCTTTTTAAACCAACTGAATTTACACCGGCATAAGAAAGTGGTTCACGGGCTGCTTTAATAAATGGTGGAACATCTTTTCGCACTAAACTTCCGCCAGTGATAAAAGATTGTGTTCCGATTTTTAAAAACTGCTGAACGGCAGAAACTCCGCCGATATTTACGAAATCTTCAATGATGATATGTCCGGCGAGATTCACATTGTTGGCAAGAATAACATTGTTGCCAATGATGCAATCATGTGCCACATGAGAGTAAGCCATTAGTAAACAATTATTTCCAATTTGTGTTTTGTTGCTCCACTTTGTTCCGCGATTGACTGTTACACATTCACGAATAATAGTATTGTCGCCGATTATTGTAATAGTATCTTCTCCTTCAAATTTTAAATCCTGAGGTTCGCCACTGATAACTGCACCGGGAAATATTTTACAATTTTTGCCAATACGCGCACCATCCATTATCGTTGAATTCGGACCAATCCATGTGCCTTCTTCCACTTCGCAATTTGCTGCAATGGTTGTGAATGGTTCAATGGTTACATTGTTTCCAATCTTTGCCTTCGGGTGTATATAAGCGAGGTTCGATATCATTTAGTGGGTTCGCTTTTATTGAATGTTTTTAAAATTTTGCTTTCAGACTTTGATAAAATGATTTTGGTTGCACACTACAAAGGTTGCTTGCGAACAATTTGCGCAACAAGGTCTGCCTCAGTTACTATTTTATTTCCGACATAAATTTTTCCATGCATTTCGCAAATGCCGCGACGGATTGGTGAGAGTAATTCGAGTTTCATAATTAAAGTATCACCCGGAATTACTTTGCTTTTGAATCTTGCATTATCAATTTTCAGAAAATAAGTATCCCAGTTTTCAGGATCGTTTACAGTGTTGAGAACAAGTATTCCACCAGTTTGGGCCATTGCTTCAATCTGTAACACTCCTGGCATTACAGGGTTTCCGGGAAAGTGTCCCTGAAAAAAATATTCGTTGAAGGTGACATTTTTAACCCCGACAACATACTGATCATTGAGTTCAATAATTTTGTCAACCAACAGGAATGGATACTTGTGTGGCAATGCGCGTTCAATCTGCCGGATATCATAAACCGGTGGAGTGTTCGGGTCGTAGAAAGGAGCCATCTTTCCGTTTTTCATTTCTTTAATCATTGTCTTTATCTTTTTTGCAAAAGCAACATTTGTTGAGTGACCGGGACGCGAACCTGTAATGTGCGCCATCACCGGAGAACCGATGAGCGCAAGGTCGCCAACCACATCTAACAATTTATGCCTTGCAGGTTCATTATCGTATCGAAGTTCAGTATTGTTTAAGTAACCTTCGCTGTTCACCTTCACATCATCGCGGTCGAAGAGTTTATTCAGTTTGGCAAGTGTATCAGCATCGGGTTTTTTCTCTACCACTACAATTGCATTATCCAGATCGCCACCCTTTATGAGATTGTTTTTTACAAGCCCTTCAATTTCGTGAAGAAAGCAAAAAGTTCTTGCACCACCAATTTCAGTATTAAATTCTGAAATATTTTTCATCGAAGCGTGTTGCCTTCCCAACACATTCGAATCGTAATCAATCATCACACTTACTTCGTAATCATCGGCGGGTGTGGCTTTCATCTCTACATTTTTTTCTTTATCAAAATGAGAAATGTTTGCCGGTAATTTTATGTAGTTGCGAATAGCATCCTGTTCTACAATCCTTGAAGAGAATAATGCTTCGATGAACGCAGAAGAGCTTCCATCCATAATTGGAATTTCAGGTCCTGAAACTTCCATTAAAATATTATCGAGCTGCGCACCCACAAGCGCTGCGAGAACATGTTCGATGGTGTGAACTTTTACTCCATTTCGGGCGATAGTTGTTCCACGCGAAGTATCCACAACAAAATCAACATCAGCTTTAATAGTATTATCGCCAGGAAGATCTGTGCGCTGAAAAATAAATCCTGTATTGGGTGCAGCGGGTTTAAAAGTGATGGTTGCAGGCACACCTGTATGCAATCCTTTTCCGGAAAGTGTAACGGATTTACTTATGGTGCGTTGCTTTACAATCATTCCTATTTGGTGCTGTTCTGTTTTAAAATTTCCAATTCTTTTTCGAGCTGGTCTAATTTTAAACGCAGCGAAGGTAAGTGACGAAACACAACTTGTGACCTTAATGATTCAGTATAGTCAAACGCGGGAGAACCGGTAAATGCTTTGCCGGGAACTTCAATACTTTTTGAAACTCCACTTTGGGCGTTTATTCGAGTGCGATCGGCGATTGTAATGTGACCTACAAAACCAACTTGTCCGCCAATCATGCAATTTTTTCCAATCTTGGTGGAACCCGATACGCCTGTTTGCGCGGCTATTACAGTGTTCTCGCCAATCTCAACATTGTGTGCGATCTGAACGAGATTATCGAGCTTCACTCCGCAGCGAATAATTGTACTTCCTAAAGTTGCTCGGTCAATTGTTGAGTTTGCTCCAATTTCCACATCATCTTCAATTATCACATTTCCGAGTTGCGGAATTTTCATGTACGAACCATCAGTCAATGGCGCATGACCAAAACCATCGGAACCAATCACCACACCCGAATGAATGACGCAATCGTTTCCAATTTTTGTTTCAGCGTAAATTTTCACTCCAGAATAAATAATCGTTCGCGATTTTATTTCACATCGGTCGCCGATAGTCGTGTTTGGAAAAATTTTCACTCCATCGTGTATCACTGTTTCCTCGCCGATGTAAGCGAAGGCACCAATATATACATCCTTACCAATTTTAGCTGATAAAGAAATAAAACTCGGTTGCTCCATTCCTGTTTTATCAGTGAGAGCAGTACTGAATTTTTGCATCACAAAAGCGAAAGCTGCGTAAGGTTCCTCTACCCGAATGATTGCCTGTAAATTTTTATTTTCAATCTTAACTGAATCACCAACCAATAATGCTGATGCTTTTGTAGTGGATACCTGCTCCGTATATTTCGGATTGGCGATGAATGTAACAGCGCCAACCTGCGCATCTTCAATACGAGCAGGATGAGTAATTATAGTTTCAGGATTTCCTTCGAGGCGACCGTTGAGCAAACGGCATATTTCCCCGGCTGTAAAATTCATGGCGCTAAAATAATTTTTTATAGGGAATATCTGATATTCAAATCCTCTTCGAGAGAAGTGAAGGGATAAAAAAATTATATGGGGGTTTGTTTTTTTGAAAAAATCATCGCGCTTCCCTTTAGACTTGCTACATGATTTTTTTATTGAGTTAGCGGTGTCATTCTAAGTTTATCGAAGAAACAACAAAAGAGATTTCCGTTGCAATCGATAACCCGAAGCAACACTATTTCCTTTGCGTATTTTCATTTTAATATTGTAGACCTCTTGCATAAATCAAGGGAGTTCAAAATTATAAATGCCTACAATGAGATTTGCGCGCAGCTTCGCTGATGCCATAATCTCCACTGAAATGGAACATCTTTCGATACTCCCGAAGATACATCAGTGTCATTAGTAGCTGGTCTTCTATATACAGTTTAGGTGGTCTTCGTCGGAGGGATGTTTGCGCATATCTTGATGATGAGCTTTTACAGCTTTGACCATCTCGCAAATGTTTTTCGCTTTATTGCTGTCCTGCGTTTAAACAGTTCAGGTTTTATTTCTTTGAGTTACTTCCCAATACATACCGCAACTTTATTGCTGTTACACTTCTCTTTCAAATTTTGTTTTCCTTTATCTTTCAACCATTTGTATGCTTATTTATGCAAAAGGTCTATTGCAGTTGCAATTACTCTTGCCGCTGGGTCTTTACTTTTTTATTTTAAAAAGAGTGGAATTACTAATTAACTAAATTTTTTTCTCAGTACACCGCGGCTTGCATCCGGGTAGTACGAAATATTTCAACATACAGTCCGCCTTGTGCAATCAATAACCTAAATTACAGTTGAGACCGTCATTTCCTTTTGTAAACCCATCTACGCTACAAGAATCTTGCAAATGCCTTGCTCTTCGTCAGCAACTGCACATGCATTTCCAAACCAATAACCGCTTCGTATTTATCCTAGTGACTCATTAATATTTATTTTATTTTTTCTTACCACCAATTTTAAAACCAATTGGTTTTCTTGGTTTTGGTTTTTCAATTTGAGGTTTTGAAGTAAGGTATTCAATTATCTCGTTAATGTTTTCAATCTTCTTATTGAATTTAGATTCGAGTTCGTCAATTCTCTTATTCAGCAATGCAAAATCATTATTGTATTGCTTTAGGAGAATGAAAGCGCGAACAATAGAAATATTTACATTGATTGCAGTGTCGCTGCGC
The DNA here is from genome assembly GCA_038326325.1 of Chitinophagales bacterium. GTDB lineage: Bacteria > Bacteroidota > Bacteroidia > Chitinophagales > UBA10324 > UBA10324. The sequence goes on from JBBQJW010000004.1 coordinate 113,794, forward strand.
AGTGCACTTGAGAGCATTGTAATGCCATGTTCAGTAAATGCGTAAGGTAATTTTTGTGTGCCTCCACGCTTTTCCGTTTTTGATGTCACAATTTGTGACATCAAAACTTTGAACTCTTCGGGATTGAGTTGAAACATAAAACCAAATGGGAATCGCTTAATATTTCTTTTAACCGCCTGAACAAGCACTCTTGTCTGTACTCCATACATTTCTGCCAAATGAAAATCAAGCATAACTTTCTGTCCACGAATAATAAAAATCTTCTTTTGAATAATTACAAGTTCCATTCTTGAAACACTTTAAACTGTAACAGATTGAACTTTTGATAAAGCAATCTCAATCGCCCGTTTCAATCCTTCAGCGTTTGTTCCACCGGCGGAAGCGAAATGTGGTTGACCACCACCGCCGCCTTTAATCTCAACAGAAATTTCCTTGATGATTTTTCCCGCGTCTAATTTTTTTTCTTTAGAAACCGCTTCATCAATCATCACGGCGAGCATCGCTTTGCCTCCCGCTTCCGCACCGACCACCATAAACAGATTACCAACTTCATTCTTCGTGTCGTAACACAATTTTTTCAGAGCGTCCATCGAACCCACATCAGCAATTCCGCTAATCACTTTCAGTCCGTTTATTTCTTCCACACTTTTTATCAATCTGTTTTTCTCTGCAGTGATTTGAATATTGCCAAACCGCTCCACTTCCTTTTTCAGATTTTCATTTTCTGTTTTCAGTTGAGTAATGGAAGCGAGCACATCTTTCGGATGATTGAATTCTTCTTTTATATTTTGTATCGTCTGTAAATTCTCACGGATAAATTTTTCAGCAGCTTCGCCGGTTATGGCTTCTATTCTTCGCACACCCGCAGCAACAGCAGTTTCAGCGGTAATGATGAAAAAACCGATTTGCCCTGTGCTCTTTGCGTGAGTGCCGCCACACAACTCAACAGAATAATTTTTATCGAAAGTGATGACACGAACAAAGTCCCCGTACTTCTCACCGAACAAAGCCATTGCTCCGGTTGCGGTCGCGTCTTTGATTGGAACATTGCGTTGCTCATTCAAATGAATGTCTTCCCGAATTTTTTCATTCAACATCGATTGCACTTTCTCCAATTCTTCATCAGTCATTTTCGCGAAGTGAGAAAAATCGAATCGCAAATAATCAGGAGAAACAAGAGAACCTTTCTGCTGCACATGAGTGCCCAGAATTTTTCTAAGTGCTGCGTGAAGCAAATGCGTGGCACTGTGATTTAAAATTGTTTTACCGCGAAGCGAGGCATCAATCTTGGCTGTTACACTTCCATCCATCTTTGCAGGAAGTTTATTTACATAAAGAATGATCAGCTCATTTTCCTTCTTGGTATCGAGTACCGAAATTTTTTCATCACCAAAAATCAGAACTCCTTTATCACCAACCTGTCCGCCGCTCTCTGCATAGAAAGGTGTCTTACCTAATACTAACTGAAAGACTTTTTTGTCTTTTGCTTTCTGCTCTCGAACCTTCAACACCACTGTTTCAGTTTCTAAAAAATCATAACCGATAAATTCTGTTCGGTCTGCTTCATTAATTATTTTCCAATCGCCTGTTACACTTACTGCATCTTTTCGTGAGCGGTCTTTTTGTTGTTTCATTTCAGCAGTGAAACCAATTTCATCCAGTTTCCATTTCTTTTCATCAACAATCAACTTTGTTAAATCGAGAGGGAAACCATAAGTGTCATACAATTCAAATGCAGTTTTTCCATCGAGTGTAAAATCCTTCGTCGCTTTTTCTTCCAACGAAGAAATTCTTTTCAATCCTGCTTCTAAAGTTTTTAAGAAAGAAGTTTCTTCTTCGAGAATTACTTTCTGAATAAAATCCTGTTGCGCTTTCAATTCTGGAAATACTCCGTCAAATTGTTCGGCAAGCACCGGCACCAATTCATTTATGATTGGTGATTCAATATTCAAACTGCTATATGAATAACGAACGGCGCGACGAAGAATTCTTCTTATAACATAACCTGCTCCGGTGTTAGAAGGCAACTGTCCGTCAGCAATTGCAAAACTGATTGCACGAATGTGGTCGCTCATCACACGCATTGCAATGTCAGATTTTTCATTCGCGCCGTAATTGATTCCACTTTTTTTCGAAATGAAATTTATCAGCGGAGTAAAAACATCTGAATCATAATTGCTTCGCTTCTGCTGTAACACCCGCACCAACCGTTCAAAACCCATTCCTGTATCAACATGCTTCGCAGGAAGAGTTTCTAATGAACCATCCGCCTTCCGGTTGTATTGAATAAATACATTGTTCCATATTTCAATTACCTCAGGGTGACTTGCATTCACTAAATTTTTTCCATCACCTTTTTTTCTTTCTGCTTCCGGGCGAATGTCAACATGAATTTCAGAACACGGACCACACGGACCAGTATCACCCATCTCCCAGAAATTATCTTTCTTGTTTCCGTTGATGATTTTATTTTCATCAATCAGTTTACTCCATATAGTATATGCCTCGTTGTCGCGCTCTAATTTTTCTTTTGCATCACCTTCAAAAACTGTTACATATAATTGGTCTTTCGGAATTTTATAAACTTCAGTCAGCAGTTCCCACGCCCACTCAATTGCTTCCTTCTTAAAGTAGTCACCGAAACTCCAGTTGCCCAACATCTCGAACATGGTGTGGTGGTAAGTATCAATTCCAACTTCTTCCAAATCATTATGCTTTCCACTCACACGCAAACATTTTTGTGTATCAGCAATGCGCGGTGCAGTCGGAGTTTGATTACCAAGAAAAAAATCTTTAAACTGATTCATGCCCGCATTCGTGAACATCAGTGTCGGGTCGTTCTTCACCACAATCGGAGCCGATGGAACAATGAGATGGTTCTTCGATTTAAAAAATTCGAGAAAAGTTTTTCTGATTTCTTTTGATGTCATCATAATGCGCTGATAAAAACTTGCGTTGTTTTACTCTTTGAAATGATTATTTTGCGTTTGAAAATTGAAGCACCAAAAATAAGAAATGGAACCTGCAAAACCGAAGTGCGCTTTAAGTGCCTTCAATTTGAAAAAGTGAAAACGAGCCGATGAAAAAAATCAAGTATTACTATAATCCGAAAAGTCTTCGATACGAAAAATATGTAGAGAGCGCCTGGAAAAAATTTCGTGTGGTGCTCGGCTTTCTTTCTGCAGCAAGTGTGTTTGCATTCATTATTGTATATCTCGCTTACACTTATCTCGATTCACCGAAAGAGAAAAAACTCAAACGCGAATTATCGCAATTGCAATATCAATATGATTTGATGAACGATAAAGTTGGTGAGATGAATGATGCGCTCGCTGATTTGCAAGACCGCGACGACAATATATATAGGGTGATTTTTGAAGCAGAGCCGATTCCTGCAAGTGTGCGTGAAGCAGGTTACGGTGGCGCAAATCGTTTTGAAGAGTTGAATGGTTATGAAGATGCTGACTTAATGAAAAGCAGTTGGCTGAAGTTGACTCAGACCCGTTACAAGATGTACATACAATCTAAATCATATGATGCTCTTGCTGCTTTAATAAAAAGTAAAACAGAAATGCTTGCATCTATTCCTGCTATACAACCTGTCGCGAATAAAGATTTAAAAAAAATTGGTTCTGGTTTTGGTGTACGCATTGATCCGATTTATAAAGTGCCGCGCATGCACGAAGGAATTGATTTCACCGCGGCGATTGGTACTCCGATTTACGCGACAGGAAATGGTGTAGTGAGTTTAGTTGATTATGGAAGTCGTGATTACGGCAATCATGTAATCATCACGCATGGTTTCGGTTATCAGACTTTGTATGGTCACATGAGCAGGGTGAAAGTTCGCATCGGACAAAAAGTAAATCGTGGCGATGTGATTGGTTATGTAGGCAACAGTGGTAAATCCACCGGGCCGCATTGCCATTACGAAGTAATTAAGAACGGAAGAAAAATAAATCCGATTAATTTTTTCTATAGTGATTTATCTCCGGAAGAATTTCAGCAGATGTTAGAGTTGGCAGAACGCAACGGTCAATCGCTCGATTGATTTTAATTTCTTCTTGCTGAATATTTTTTGATTCGTGAATCATTAATTGATCTCTTGTTGATTCAGAAAATATTTTGAAAAATTATTTTTAAATAATTTTTATTCGGGAAATATTTTTATGATTTCAATTTTAAAATCTTTGTGGTGGAAAATATTTTTCGATTTCGATTGAAATTTATTTTCCGTTTTTGAAATATCATTTCATTTCAATTTTCGTGAGAAATAATTTTTATGGTTTTAATATTTCAGAATTTTTGAATCAACTCAGAAAATATTCAGAGTGAATAATTTTCAATTTCTCATTGGGGAAATGGTTATTTTGAATAAACTCAAAAAAATATTTCATGACTTCACTAAAAAACTAAAGGGCACCGCTGGTGCCCTTTGAGTTCTTCAAGAAAAAAGAAAATCTATTTCTTTTTCTTAGCCGCTTTTTTCGCCTTCTTAGCAGGTTTCTTAGCAGCTTTTTTTGCTTTTGTAGCCATAGTTAAAAAATTTTGGTATCACAAGTCTAACAAAACATTATGAAGTCGCTCGCATTTTATCGCTTCTTTATTCACAACAGTTTGTGAATAGCAGATGATGAATTGAAATCAATCGCGAATGTTGCATTGAAATATTTTTTTTCGCAATCATTTTTTACGACTGAAATTTTTCAAGGTTGATTAAATGGATTCATTAATATTATTTTTTATAAAAATTATTACTCTCCTGAAACACGCTGTGGCAGCATGTTTCATGGAATAAGTAATTTATTATTTTTTGAATCGAAAATTGAAAAACAAAAATTGAAATGATGAGAAATGAAAAATATTTTTTCTATTGATGAAGAAAAATGAAATTTGAAATGTGTTCACTAATCAGAACAAAAAAATTTATTTAATGATTGAAAAATATTTTTTAAGAAATTTTATTTTATGAAAAAAGAAAATCATGATCTGATTATTGAAAATATTTTTTGTTGAAACACATTTTTTTCATTGAGAAAAAAGATAAATCAGCAAAATTTAAAATGTTGAATGAGCTAAAAATTAATCTTCCAAAACTTTTTCGAGCATGTATGACTCCATAATTTGCTGAGGAGAAACACACAATTCTGTCAATGGAATTTTTCCATGATACAATTCCTGCAACTTGTTTTTCAGAGTGTCATTTGATAAATCAAATGTTTTTAAAGTTTTTGTTTCAGCCAATTGAAGCCCTGTAGTATAGAAGTAAATTTTATAAACGAGTTCTGAAGAATACATTTTAGAATCGTCCCAACTGAATTGCTCGTCGTAATTTTTCCCGATTTGCATTGAAGCAATTTTTTTCATCTTCGATAAAATTCCTTTTGATAAAATATTGCCCGCGGTCTTTAATCGTAAAATCAAAAAATGTTTGTCTTCTCCCTTTTTTATCCAATTTGTCAATGGAGTTTGTGTAACGCTATCAAACACTTCATACACAAATAAATTCCCTGTACTATCGGATAACACAACTCCGCAATTATTAAATTTTGATTTTGTAATTGATTGCAGTGTCTTGTTCTGCGCAGAAGAAATATTCTGGAAAACAATGTCGCCATCTTTTACGACTGATAAATCCGGTGAACAATTAAAAACTAAAATTGAAAAAGTAAAAATTATAAAAACCTGAATACAGACACGAACAACCACTGAAAAATAGTTAAGCAGCTTTATAATAAATAATCATCGTGCGTGAATCATCAATCTGTTGAAGTACCAATTCATCAGTTGTGATTTTGATGATTTTCATTTTGTAAGATGTCTTGGTTGTTTTATCAGTAATGGTAATTGTTGTTCCGGCTTCATCAATTGTCCATGTGCCCGGAATAAAACCATCGGGTGCTAAACCTTGCTGCACGGAATGGTCAGTATTAAAAACCAAACGATATTCTTTTTGTGCTTCATCAGCAACTTGTGTTTTTGTTCCGTCTTCAATTTTTACCAGGCCCCAGCTTTTGCAAAGTCGTGCAGATGTTACATCTGTTGTTCCCTGTGCTTGCGATGAAAACGAAATCATCAGAAATAAAATACAAACACTTGCAGCAAGTGAATGAAAAAAAAATTTGGTGGTGCTTTTCATTTGTATGTGTTGATTATAAATTACCTCTGAGTTCCTGTTCGCGTTCGATAGATTCGAACAGTGCTTTAAAATTTCCTTTACCAAAAGATTGCGCGCCTTTGCGTTGAATGATTTCAAAAAATAAAGTGGGTCGGTCTTCCACCGGTTTTGTAAACAACTGTAACAGATATCCTTCATCGTCGCGGTCAACTAATATTTTTAATTTGCGAAGTATGTTCATGTCTTCGTCAATCACGCCAACTCTTTTTTGCAAATCATCATAATATGAATCGGGCACATCAAGAAAATCAATTCCTCGTCGTCTTAACTCTGTAACAGTTTCAATGATGTTATCTGTGGCCATTGCGATGTGTTGCACGCCTTGCGAATGATAAAATTCAAGATACTCTTCGATCTGCGATTTCTTTTTTCCTTCAGCAGGTTCGTTGATTGGAAATTTCACATACCCATTTCCGTTGCTCATCACTTTACTCATGAGCGCCGAATATTCAGTGCTGATATCTTTATCGTCGAACGATAAAATATTTCTGAAGCCCATCACCTTTTCATAAAACTCAACCCAGGTATTCATTTCGCCCCAGCCAACATTTCCAACACAGTGGTCAACATGTTTTAGCCCGACAGGAATTGTTTCGAAGGTTGATCTCCATTCTCTGAATCCGGGAAGAAAAATTCCGTTGTAATTTTTTCGCTCTACAAAAACATGAACAGTATCACCATATAATTCTATACCAGCCATGCGCACTTCACCGTTATCATCTTTCAAAGTTTTCGGTTGCATGTATGGCTTTGCTCCGCGCTTCGTAGTTTCTTCAAAAGATTTGTAAGCATCATCAACCCACAACGCAAGCACCTTCACCCCATCGCCATGTTTTTCTATGTGCTGCGAGATTTCATTTCCGGGGTGTAACGGTGTGGTAAGTACCAATGTGATTTTATTCTGACGCAATACATAACTCGCACGGTCGCGCACCCCTGTTTCTGGCCCCGCATAAGCAAGTGGTTGAAATCCAAAAGCAGTGCGATAGAAATAAGACGACTGCTTCGCGTTGCCGACATAAAATTCAATGTGGTCGGTTCCGTTGAGCGGAAGAAAATCTTTTTCCGTTGAGGTAGTTGGTTTGGTTAGCGTTTCCATTCAGTCAATTCATTTTTTCAGATTTCAAAAGTAAAGAAAAGGAGTTAAGTAGAAATGATTTACATCAATGTATTAGTGAGAAATCTTTCGCATGTAAAATTTCTATTCAAATTAATTAATGAGTCACAATAAATTTTCCTGATGATAGATTATTTCCTTTCAATGAAATTTTGAAAAAATAAATTCCATTTATCAATATGGATGTATTAATACTTATTTCATTTTCATCCTGTTCAGTTTCTGTTTTTATTTTCTTCCCTAAAATATCAAAGACTTCTAACAAAGTATATTGAGCTGGCACATCTTTATTTAATCTTATTGAAATTTTGTTTGACGCTGGATTTGGAAACAAAACAGGATTAAACTTACTATCAATAATATTATTTTTTGAAACTGAATTGAAGAGTGAATCAAAACAAAATGAAGTAGAAACTGCACTAACAATATTGTCAGTTTTTATTGTGATTAAGTTCATACTCATATTATGATAAGTGACCAAACTATTGTTTGCAACTACTACTGATGTATCAACAGTGGGCAAATCAACCAAAGTGTCATTGCAATTTGTACTTCCAAATTTATCTGCCTTCACTAAGGTGAAAGTTTCATAATGACTTTGGTCATCTGGATTAACTGATGCTGATGCAAACAGAATTCCGCTATCACTAGTTTCAATAAAATCCTTCGTCCAGATTCTATCGAAGCGATCTCTATCATAAAATTTTGCCGAATAAATATTTCCCTCTTCATCCATCTCCCCAGAAAAAATATTGCTCTTAGAATGACATGGCCAATGTTCATATCCTTCAGGTTCAATAAAAAATTGAATTTTTCCATCCCATCTGTACATTACCTTTATTCCATCCCCTGTTCCAATATCAAAATATTTCATCCAAATAACATGGCCAACCGTATCAAGTTTAAAAATTATCGCATTGAATTCATCTGGATTTGTAAAGTTGGGAAAGTAGAGTTGGCCTATCCCTAAAATTGATTTGTCACTTTGTATTAAAAAATCACTCACCCAAGGATGACTTGCACCAACAGTATATTTTTTATTCCAAGAAATATTGTTTCCAGACGAATCACCTTTCATAAAAAACATTCCTCCATATTCATATCCGCTTAAAACATAACTATCATCTGTAAAAATTTTAATGGCAGCTCCTTCGCTTTGTGATGATACATGAAATGTATTTACCCAAATGATATTTCCGAAAGTATCTAACTTCATTATTCCTGCATCGGCATTAGTTGTATTCCAAACTTGAGGTCCATCATAATATGAAATATAAAGCTGCTTATTATTAGTAAGAATAATTTTATTGGGTTTAGTTGTTAAATTATTTGAATATTCTTTTGACCAAAGCACATCTCCATTTGAAGAAAGTTTGGAGAGAACACTTTTAGATGATATGAAGGAAGTATCACCTGAACTTAATAGAATAAATAATTCTCCATCCGGCATCAAAAGCATATCCCTCGGAATAATAAAATTTCCACCAGTTTGATAGTATTTTTTCATCCATAAAAGTTCACCATACTTATTAAACTTTGCAAGCCTACTTGTGTATTCAGGGTATTCGTCTGTTCCTTCAACTAACACATAATATTCATTATGCTGATCTTGAAGAATTTTGTAAACTGCATATCCTTCCGTGCATTGAGTTGTAAAAACAATTTGTTGAGCAAATAAATTTGCTGAAATAAAAAATGAAAAAAAGAAAAAATAAATTACTCTTATTTTCATTTAGTTGTTTGTTTTACGAATGTAGGGCATTAATTCAAATTCATCTCCGGAATTTCTCCTTCAACAATTAATCTTCCTGCTGTTTTTGATTTTATTTCTTCGACCAAAACTCCGGGAGCTCGCTCAACTAATTTGAATCCGTCAGGTGTTACATCAAGCACTGCAATTTCTGTCACTATTCTTTTCACGCACTTTACTCCGGTTAATGGAAGCGAACATTTTGGCAACAACTTCGATTCGCCTTTCGGATTGGTGTGCATCATCGCCACAATAATATTTTGCGCCGAAGCGACCAGGTCCATCGCTCCGCCCATTCCTTTCACCATCTTACCCGGGATTTTCCAGTTTGCAATATCTCCTTCTTCTGAAACTTCCATGGCACCTAAAACTGTCATATCAATTTTACCTGCGCGAATCATTCCGAAACTTTCTGCTGAATCAAAAAAACTTCCTCCTGGAAGCAGTGTGACAGTTTCTTTACCGGCATTAATTAAGTCAGCATCAATTTTATCTTCAATCGGATAAGGCCCCATTCCAAGAATTCCATTTTCAGATTGTAACAGAATATTTATTCCTGAAGGAATATAATTTGCAACCAATGTTGGAATTCCGATTCCAAGATTCACATAATATCCATCGCGCAATTCCTGTGCGATTCGTTTTGCAATTTGAAATTTATCAAGTGCCATGAAAATTGATTTGAAGATTTTGGAGGTTTGAAAATTTTTGATCTGATTTATTTTGCAGAACCCGTGAGTTTAAAATCTACTCTTCTATCAAATTGTCTGCATTGAATATCTTCTATCCCATTTCTAATTTCTAAACAAACTGGTTGAGTTCCTCCATATGATTTTATTGATATTCGATTTGAATTTATTCCATGTGAAACTAAATAATTTTTTACTGCTACTCCTCTATTATATGAGAGCATAGTATCATTAGTTGCACATTCATAAGAATCAGAGTTGCATCCTAATTCTAAATTCAGGTTGGGATAATTTTTAAGAATCTCAGGAAAATATATCGCCAACGAATCCATCCAATTTTCCTTTTCATTAAATACAATTGTATCACCTTCATTGAAGCGAACACTATGAGTTATTGCTTGACTTTTACAATCAGAAATTATTAGTATCAGAAGAAACATAGTAATAAATGATTTTATAATTTTCTGTTTCATTTTCGAATCTTCAAATCATCGGTTAATTGCAGTGGTGCGCCGCTCAATCCTTTTCTCATAATTTTTTCCTTCGAAAATCCGGTGCACATAAACTCCGGCCACATCAATTTCTTCAGGACCGATTTCACCGGGTTCAACTAATTGTTCCACTTCCGCTATTGTAATTTTTCCTGCCTTCGCCATTGAAGTGGAAAAATTTTTCGTGGTCTTATTGAAAACAAGATTGCCGAACTTATCTCCCTTCGATGCTTTCACAATTGCAAAATCACCGCTAAGTGCAAATTCCATTAAATATTTTTTGCCATTGAATTCGCGTACTTCTTTTCCGTTCGCAATTTCTGTTCCGTATCCTGCCGGGGTAAAAAATGCCGGAATGCCCATTCCCGCCATGTGAACGCGAGTAGCAAGTGTGCCTTGCGGAACCAAATCAACTTCCAATTCGCCACTCAACATCTGCCGTTCGAATTCTGCATTCTCACCCACATAACTTGAAATCATTTTTTTTATCTGTCGTGTCTGTAACAATAACCCCAAACCAAAATCATCAACACCTGCATTGTTGCTCACACAAGTCAAACCTTTAATTCTTCTCCGAACTAATTCTGCAATGCAATTTTCAGGAATACCATTTAAGCCGAATCCCCCTAACAATATTGTCTGATTATCTTTTAAATCGAAAAGCGCACTCTCGGCATCTTTATAAACTGTTGTCATTAAAAAAAATTATGGTTGGCGAAAATAGAAAAAGAGATTATGAGTAGAGCTGCAAAAATCAGTTTATAATTTCTTATGATTTTTGAACCGACGAAGCATTTCATTTTTAATACTGTCACGATAAGCAGTAGTGTCAGCTGAATTATTTAATTGCGGCTGCTTCATCATTTGCCCCTGCATAGTTGTGATGCGAGAAACCAATTCGCCATAAACCGAATCGAGCAATGCGGGATGCTCTATATAATAATTGTATGTGCTGAAAAAATCTTCAGATTTCACATCGTGCTTTTTAAATATGAGCGCATATTCGTTTGCCATTTCAGATTCAGCATCCTTTTTATTTCTGTCAATAGCGGTGAATGATGCTTCAGCCAAATGAACATCCAATAACACCTCAACCATTTTTTCTTTCGGTAGTTTGTCTTTTGACGAAGCGGTAGTGTTTGATGAATTACAGGAAACAAACAATAACAGAATTAAAACAACAAGTTTATTTATATTCCTATTGTAATTAGTTTTCAAAATGTATTTGTGAATCTTCGATTTCATTCTGATTAATTTTGCGAAAGTAATAACAGTTAAATCAAACGGGGCTATGCAGAATAATTTTAAGGAAATAAAAAAATGGTGCGATGAACAACAAGTGAAGTTAGTTGCCATCTCTAAAACGCATCCGGTTGAAAGTGTTACACAATTATATAAGCAGGGGCAACGAATGTTCGGCGAAAACAAAGTTCAGGAACTGATGGTGAAGGAATGTCAATTGGGACCCGATATTGAATGGCACTTAGTTGGGCATTTGCAATCGAACAAGGTTAAATTCATTGCGCCTTTTGTTTCGCTCATCCATTCAGTTGATAGTTTAAAACTGTTACAGGAGATAAATAAACAAGCGAACATGAATAACCGGATTCAAAATGTATTACTACAAATTTTTATTGCAGATGAAGAAACAAAATTCGGGTTGAGTGAAGAAGAATGTATTTCTCTTGTCGAAAATCCTGAAATGAAAAAGCTGAAGAACATTCGCATTGAAGGTTTAATGGGAATGGCAACCAACTCCGACAACGAGAAGAAAGTGAGAAAAGAATTTAAAGGGTTGAAAAAAATGTTTGATTCAATTGCTAAAAAATACTCAACTGAAAATATAGAAATGAAAACACTCTCAATGGGAATGAGTAGTGATTATAAAATTGCAGTGGAAGAAGGAAGCAATCTGGTGCGATTGGGAAGTGTGATTTTCGGAGAAAGGAAAATTTGAATTAATAAGTGTAACAGAAATTAAATCCTTGTTATGATTCTGTATCTGACGGCATTTAGCCACCCACAACATAGTTCGTCTTTAATAGAAGATAAAACATTCACTGAATGGCTTCAACTATTTTCTTAAATAACAAATAAATAGGAATGAAATTATTAAGGAGAATATTCTTCCAATAAAATTGTTGACAGAAATCAGTTGCGATTATACCGGGTGTAGTTAGTTTCGACGCCGAACAAAAATAAATTTCAATGAAAATATTAAAACGAATAACAACAGCATTGCTTGCTGTAACACTTTTTTTTGGCTCAGGAAAAGCGCAAACACTTTCGCTTGAAAAAACTTATGAGATTACAGGAAAAGCGAATCGTGGATATCTCGGAAACATTAATATTGATGAAGCGAATAATTTAGTTGAGCTGACATATGTAACAAAAGCTACTGAAACAAAAGCGAAATTTGAAACCTATCAGTTCGATGCGAAATTCAATTTTGTAAAATTAGTTTCTGATGAAATTTTATTTACTGATGCAGCAGCAAAATATCATTGGTTTAAATACAAGGGTGATAATTATGATGTTGAAGCGGTATCGGTTGAAGGAAACCTGATGGGAACATTGGTGTTGAAACGCAAATTGATTTCTTACAAATGGAATTGGTTTTGGGGTGGATATGACAAGTATGTCAAACTTCTTGAGAAATTAAAACCAAAATCTGACGAGGGAAATAAATTTTTCGTGTATTCAAAAGCAGAGAATGATGTTACAGGTGATGTGGTTGTTTTAGTGGGTGAGAAAGCGAAAATCGAAAAAGGTTCTGATCCATATTTATATCAAAAGAAATTTCACTTTCTGCGAATCACGAAAGACCTTGACATTGTGCAGGACTCTAAGTTTGATTTTGCAAATCCTCAGGTGATTGTAAAATCGCAATTGGTAGATGCAGCAAATTCAGATGCCGACGATGATGATGCTTCTGGAAAAAATATGGCAATTGTTTTTGCGCCTGCAGGTGGAGCAGGATTTACAAAAGTTGCTGATGCGAATGCAAAAAATTATTCATTCGTTAGTTGCACCCCTGATGGAAAAATTGATGTGAACATGAATTTCACTTCCGGAATGAGTGTATGGGGCATTAACGGAATTGTTTCTATTCAGGGTAGCTATGTAATTTTTGGTCCATCGAAAGGTGATGAAAAATATTTCAATCAGGTGATGGTTGCAGGCATTGACCCCGAAACCTTAAAGTGGGATCATTTTCAGATTATGAAAATTACGAATGGCGCAACAGCTTGGATTAATGCAGTGAGCATTGATGAGTTTGAAAATAAATTACAGACACCTCCTTCGCAAAAAAAATCGCCTGCATATAAAGGAAAGAAATTTGCTTTCGCTAATGTGAGTTACACTACATCGGGCGACATATTTATTATGGGACAAAATTTTTCCGTTAAGGATAATATTCGCAAGTACGAAGACCCGTTAATGTTTCAGTTTGATAATGGCGGAAGATTGAAAGCACAATTCGGTGTGCATCGCGACGAGAATAACAAGTATGCTGAAATGGCTCCGTGCTCAATGAATTTGATTGAAGCCAACGACCATAAAAGTGCTTACTGGATGATTGCAGAAGTAAAAGGAATAAGAACTGAAACTGAGTTGGGCGCATCGAAATATAAAATGCTTGTTTATCCTTCAGTAGCAAAAATCAATGTTGCTAATGCAACTGTTGGCGACTTTGCTGAGTTTGGTCAGGACACCTATTATCTGAATAATCGTTTTATGTTTTTACCGATTGACCAGAATAATTCGATTGTGTTTTTCGGAGAAACTAAGAATGGTAAAACTCTTTGGTTCGGAAAAATGCCTGTAACAGATTAAGCAATCAATAAATATATTTTTAAAAGGCAGTTCGAATTTCGGACTGCCTTTTTTATTTTGAACAAATCATTTTTTCTCTACTTCAATCTTCACATAAAAAAATCTTTTACCAAATTCCACTGCAAAGAAGTAACAGATTAAAATCGTCAGAATAAATAATAGTATCGAGCTGTTCAATTGAACAAACTGAAAAAAGGTTGCACCGAAAGGAAGATAGGTGATAACGATGGTGATGATTGCAGTTCCCAATGAAGCAAGCACTAACCATTTACTTGGTGTGCTTTTATAAAATCGGAGCCGACTACGGATTGCAAAAGTGATGAGTAATTCAGAAACGGCAGACTCAATAAACCAGGCTGTACGAAATTCAGCAGGCACTGCATGAAACAAATAAACTAACGGAAGAATTAATGCAAGATCGAAAAGCGAACTGATGACTCCGAAAAAAAGCATGAAGCGATAAATCATTTTCAAATCCCACTTCTTCGGTCGGCGGATATATTCTGCATCAACATTATCAGTGGCGATACTGAGCAATGGTAAATCACTTAAAAAATTATTGAGTAGAATTTGTGAAGAGAGCAATGGAATAAATGGAAGGAACAATGAAGAAATCGCAACCGTAAACATGTTGCCGTAATTCGCGCTGATAGTATTGAGCACATACTTGGTGATGTTGCCAAAAGTTTTTCTGCCTGATTCAATTCCTTGTGCAAGCACACGCAAATCTTTTTGTAACAGAATAATGTCAGATGCTTCTTTTGCAATTGATGCCCCACTGTCAACGGAGATTCCAACATCCGCAGCTTTCAAGGCAGGCGCATCATTAATTCCGTCGCCCATGTAACCGACTGTTACATTCAACTTATTAAGATCGGTTACGATTCGGTATTTCTGTTCCGGTGTTACACGCGCGAATACATTGTAACGGGAAGCATATTCTAAGAAAGTTTTTTCATCAAGAGTTTGCAAATCTTCACCGGTAATGATTTTGTTTTCTGTAATTGCAATTCCAACTTCGCCGCAAATTTTTCTGCAAATGATGGCACTGTCACCACTGATAATTTTTATTTGTACACCAAGATTATTCAGTAACTGCAATGATTCCTTCACATCTTTTTTCGGTGGATCAATAAAAAGAATAAAACCTGTGAGCGTTAAATCTTTTTCATCCACTATTTCAGCAGTTCCTGAAGTATTTTCTTTTTCTCCCAATAAAATCATACGATAACCCTGCTCCTCGTAATCATTCATTTGCTTCTTCAGTTCATTTTGAATTTCTGAAGTGATAGAAACAACTGCATTATTTTTTTTCATCGAAGTAGCAACACTCAGCATGGATTCAGGTGCACCCTTCACGAATAGAATTTTTGACGAAGCATTTGAATACAATGCACTCGTTCTCCTTCTTACAAAATCAAATTCATTTTGCTTGAGTAATTTGTAATCTGCAACTTTTGGTATCAACCGAACAGCATCAGGAGATTTCCAGGTGGCTTCATCAATCGGATTAATAAAATGTTTTTCAGCAACTGTTACATCAACTGAACAACAGAGCATGGCCTTCAATAACACCTCATCATCTTTTTCTCCATTGATATTATTGAATTGCTGAAGCGTTAAAACTCCTTCAGTAAGTGTTCCTGTTTTATCGGAACAAAGAATTTCCATGTTGCCAAAATCTTCCACTGAACTCAATCGCTTCGCAACAACTTTGTTGCGCGCCATCTCTAATGCACCTCGCGAAAGTGTGATAGTCATGATGATTGGAAGAACTTCTGGTGTAATTCCAACTGCAAGCGCAACTGCAAATACAAACGATTCAAAAATACTTTTGCCTAACAAGGCATTCGCACCGAAAATGAAAACAGTCATTACGATAACAACTATCAAAAGAAATCGCCCGAATTTGTTTAGGCTTTTTTCGAAATCACTTTTCTCTTCTGGTTTGGTGAGGAATGCCGCCGACTTTCCAAAAAAAGTTTGTTCGCCGGTTGCAACCACTAATCCATTTGCGTTTCCGGTCGCGACAAAGGTTCCCATGAATGCACAATTGTCAATATCCTGAGGTGTAACAGTTTCTTTATCGAGATCATAAATCTTTTTTTCTGAGGCGGCACTTTCACCTGTCAAAGCCGATTCATCACAACTGAAATTTGACGCACTTATCAATCGCACATCAGCCGGAATTAAATCACCGATGTGTAACACTACTATATCGCCAATAACAATTTCAGAGGCATCAACCTGAATTATTTTTCCATTTCGAATAACATTGCAGCGAATGGTGATATACTTTTTTAACGCTTCTAAAGATTTTTCTGCTTTGAATTCCTGATAGAAACCAAGAAAAGCAGTGAGTAGAAGAATGCTCAATATCACAATCGCATCTATAGTATCACCAAGCACCGCTGAAATAATTGATGCACCCATCAGAACCCACACCAATGGATTTTTAAACTGTGTTAGAAAAATAACTATGCCTTTTCGTTTACTTTCTTTTGCAAGTTTGTTCGAACCGTATTTTGTTCGCGAAGCAGTTACTTGCGTATCATTCAGTCCTTGCTCGCTCGAGTTATAAAGTTTATAAAGTTCAGCAATGGGTGTTTTCCAGAAAGAGTTTTGCGGCATAAAATATTTTTGTAAACGAATTTTAGAATTTAAAAAACTGCAATTACCGTTCCTCAATGGAAAAGGAACATTACACAAATCCTAATTAGAGTTACATTTATTTTCGATTTTTGAAATGCAAAACGCCATTACAATTCCTGCTTATCGAATTAATTACAAAAAACTATTTCGTCAGATAGGATTCTTCTGTGTATTCTGGTTGGGCGTGTTAGCGATTTCGCTAATTGTAATCATGCGAAGCAATCTTTCCACGAATTTATCAGTCGGCATATTTATCACCATTTTGATTTTGGATGTTGGCGGAATGATTTTGTTTGTTCGTCAGCAATTATCAGCGAGTGAACACCCAGTTGATTGTCTGATTGCTGATGAAGGCATTACACTTTCTTCAAAGGAAGAAGAAATTATTAATGAGAAAATTTTCATTCCTTATAAAAGTATAAAGGCGATAAAATCTTTGGCTACCCCTTCTGAATTGGTCGGCAAGTACATGATTATAAAATTGCTCGAGAGCGCTGAAGAAGTTTTTATTTATGCGGAAGAAATGGATGCCGAAGACTTTACGAAGGCAGAAAAAAGAATTCAGGAAAAAATTTCGGAGAACAAAAAAAACAGTTAAACATGCTCAGCATACTTGCCGAATAATTTATCTGCTTCAGCAATTGCAGTTGCAAGTTTTGCATCATCCAGTTCTAAATCAATTTTCTTTTCTTTGAAATACTGAACAAGATTTTCAGTAGGCATATTGCCTGTTAGTTTATCATCTGCCATCGGGCAACCGCCGTAACCTTTCATCGCTCCATCAAATCTGTTACACCCGTTGTTGTAAGCCGCATCAATTTTTTCTTTCCACTCATCTGGTTTTGTATGAAAGTGACCACCGAATTCAACAGTTGGAAATTCAGGAATCAAATGTTTGTACAGATTTGAAATATCATCGGGCTTTGCAACACCTACTGTATCAGCGAGTGAAATAATTTTAATCCCCATTTTCACTAAACGCTCTGTCCATTGCATTACTATGTCTGCATTCCACTTATCACCGTATGGATTTCCGAAACCCATGCTGATGTAAACTACTAATTGCTTTTTGTTCTGTTCGCAAATGTTCCATATCTGCTCAACGGTCTTCAGTGATTCTTCAATTGTGGAATTTGTATTTCTCTTTTGAAAAATTTCTGAAATAGAAAATGGAAAACCAAGAAATGAAATCTGATCAAACATATTTGCTTCACGCGCGCCCCGAGTGTTTGCGATGATAGCAAGCAATTTTGTTTTCGAATTACCTAAATCTAACCTTGAAAGCAGCAAAGCTGTATCTGCCATTTGCGGAATGGCGTGAGGCGAAACAAAACTTCCGAAGTCGAGTGTGTTGAAACCAACTTTCAATAACGAATTGATGTACGCAACTTTCTCATCCGTAGGAATGAATGCTTTCAATCCCTGCATGGCATCGCGCGGACATTCAATGAGTTTTATTTTTTTCATTTGAGTGCAAATAAAGAACAGATTAAAATGAAAATCAGAATGCAATGTTTTTTTCTGAAGTAATATTTCATCGGTTAAAAAAACAACGATTAAATTCGACTTCTAACAATGGAAACCAACACTGTTAAAAAACATATCGGACTGCTCTTTAATGTGCGCAACAAGTTTGGTTCAGAATTTTCTGAATGGAAACTTTCTCTTCTGAAAAAACTTTGTAATGAAAAAATCACCGGAAGAAAAAATATTATTACTTACTACGACTCATTGCTTTTTCTTCTCGCATATCCTGACAATGAATATGTTTTTCAGTCCGCAACTTTAGCGTTGAGAAAATTAGAATCTGATATTCATTCTTCTCAAAATACAAAAACTGTTCTTTTTAATTCAGGTGTAACAGGCACAGAAGCCAGTGCTGCATTCAGTTTCGAAATTGTGAAGTGGCTGCATCAAAAATTTCCCTCAGTTATTTCACTGAACAACATTGTTGCAGATGAGTATCGGATGCAGTCAATTCTATCGGTGGTGATGCCGAAGGTAGAATCAGAAATTTTGCAGGATGCAAATGCGGATTGGAAATCATGGTTCAATGTTACACACCATACGAGTGAATTACTTGGCAAACTCATTTCTGTTTTCGACCAGACTGATATTCGACCTGAAGTGAAAGACGAACTTTGGAATACGCTTGAAATAAATGTGCTGATCAATTTCCTCCTTCATACTTGTCTTCCTGAATCGTTAATCACGCGGTACTATCATCAGTCAATCGAAAAAAAAATTTCGATAAATAATCGGAAGAATAAAAAACCAGTGAAGGTTTCGCTGACTGAAAATGAAGCAGAACATATCATCGATTGCGGAAGAATAATTCTTCTACGGCATCTGAAAGAAATTGATCCTGTAACTTTTACATCCCCAAATCTTGTTTCGTATTACAAACTTGAACGAGGTGTTTCAGTTGCGCTACTCGGAATGATTCCTGAAAGAAGGCATCCGAATGACTGTTACATTGGATATGTTGCGTTCAAAAACGGATTGCCTGTTGCGTATGCCGGTTCGTGGATTTTATTTGACAGCGCTCGTATCGGGCTTAATGTTTTTCCTTCCTATCGTGGAGGCGAATCTCAATATATTTTTCAGCAGGTGATTAATCTGCACAAAGAAGTTTACAATTTAAATCGCATCTCCGCCGATCCGTATCAGATTGGAAAACACAACGACGACGGAATAAAATCGGGCGCGTTTTGGTTGTATTATCATTTGGGTTTTCGTCCGGTGAAAGCAGAACAAAAGAAAATTGCAGAAGAAGAAGCGAAGAAAATAAAGACAATAATTGGTTACAGAAGCTCTTCTGCTATATTAAAAAAACTCGCCGAATCGAAACTCGAAATTGTGTTTGATAAAAAAGCAGTTCGCTTTGATGCAGCAGATTTGAGTTTGATATATGCTGCCATTATTAAAAAGAATTTTAACGGCGACAGAAAAATTGCAGAGCAATATTCATTTCCGAAATTAGTGCGCATTCTGAAAATAAAAAATCAGCACGACGAAAATTTAAAATTCATTTTAAAAAACTGGTGTGTGATTTTAATTGCTTCGGAAAAAAAACTGCGCTCAACCCCGAAATTAATTACCACTCTTAAAAAAGTATTTGAATTGAAAGCCGACGGCAGCGAAGAAGAATTTATTTCTGCGCTTCAGCAATCAAAAGAATTCAGAAGGTTTATGGAAGGAGTTGTTGAGGAGTATAAAATTTAAAATGCAGGAAAACTTATTCCTTCACAAATTTCTTCACTTTAGTTTCTCTGTTTATCAATTGAACTTTCAGAAAATAAATTCCTGAAATGAGTGCTTCCACATCGATGGTGACAGAAGTGTTGCAGTACAGTTCCGTCTATAAGTCGTATTAATTGAATCAACTCGGCGGCACGCCGAGCTGAACTGGGAGCCGAAACCTCAGAGTCCCAAAGCTTCGCAAGGGAGACTCTGCGGGGACGGAAAAGCGCTGAGTATTTTTTCTTCAGCACTTTTATATTTTTTAATGCTGAACAATTAATTTTTGTGTAACCGCCTGAGTTGGTGATGTAACAGTTATAAAGTAAATTCCATTTTGCAAATTCAATGTTTCAAATTTAAAATTCGAAGAAATAACCGCCATTGAACAGATCTCCTTTCCTGCAACATCGCAAACAACAAGTCTTGAATTTTTACTTAATGAATGCAAGCTGATTAAAATAGTTTGGTCTGCCGGATTTGGAAACAGAACAAATTTCCCTGAAACAGACAAATAATTTTCAACTCCCGAAAATGAATATGTTGAAATAGCATCGTTTGTAACTATGGGGCTATTGAAATCGAAATAGATTGAAGCAGAATTGTGAATCAAAGTTGGATTAGTGAGATTGTTTTTAGTTTTAATTACATATTGAATAAAACCATGACTGCCCGGCTCATCACTTAATGAATCAGGAAGGTTGATATTCGGAAAATTAAATTTCACAGTTCCATCCTGTAACACCTGTGTAATGTTTGCATCACTTGCACTGATAACTTTTAAAGTGCTCCATTGAAGATTTGAATCCAATGTATCCTTAACTATAATATTGATTGCCGGCGCGCTACCTGTGTTTTGAAAATTAACTGTGTAAGTAAGCCATTCGGGGGTTTGCTCAAAACTTATCGGGGATACCTCCTTAGTATTAGGGTCTATTGAATTTACAACTGTGAAACAATGATCATAAACATTATTCGATAAATTATTATCAGTTCCTGTAGAAGCGTCAACAATTACCTGGAAACATACCTGGGAACCAATTGCAGCTCCGATGTCGGTGTGCATTATAACAGCAAGAGCATTAGGTGTATTCAGTGTCAAAAAATCCGAAACATTCCATATAATCTGATTTCCTGTAACAGAACCGGGAACAATGGAGCCGGATGCAGGACCAACATAAGTTACAGGGCCTGTAAAATTGACTGTTACAGTACCGCTTAATCCCGCCACCGAACAATCTACTCCACTGAAAAGTGAAACAAATCCTGACTTAAAATGAACTGTTGCATTTGTATTGGGCCTGAATAATCCGGCAGTTCGTTCAACGGCTACAGTACCAACATCATATCCCGGTTTGCAGACCACACTGAAATCGGAGAAATAATTAGTGGAATCGATAACGGAAAGCGAAGAAGTATCCATATTGCTAGAAGGACAATGAACATTAAAAGGGAGGAAGGAGGTATCCACTCTTGCAATGTAATTCCCTATTCCATTGTCGAAAGTAAATGCCCCTGAAGAAGTGGTATTAACTGATTGAATAAAATTTAATGAATAATCGTACAAATCAACTGTTACACCTACCAAGCTCGGAGTACCGATAGGAGTTGCGCAATCGTTATCATCATCGTAAGTTACATGACCTGCAATATCTGCCACATAATCACACGCATTTGCATTCATAATATTACAAATGGGCAGTGTGTCGACCATCAGAGGATTAGAAGTGTTAATAATCATTTGATTTGGTAAACATTGAATGGCGGTACCGTAAATATAAAGTGTATTAATTTTTTGAATCGGAGGCATGCAGTGTAATCCGGGGTTATTAAATATCCAGCAGATGTCCAATGAATCCGGTAAAGGAGGCAAGGCCGTAAGTTGATTATTACCGACAAGCAATTGTGTTAATGTTATTGGAATGGGAGGAATACTCTGCAATAAATTATTATCGGCACTTAAAACTGTAAGCCCCTGAGGTAAGGGTGGAATAGTTGTAAGCAGATTATTATAAATATCCATACCCGTGAGATTTGGAGGAAATGCAGGTATGGTAGTGAGATTGCAGCTAAAACATGACAACGAAGTAAGATTGATGAAATATTGAATTCCTTCCAGATTCGGAATATTATAACCAGAACAATTAATTGATGTAACAGTTGGCAACACTGCGCAGGTAGTGTCCAATTGGGTTGTGCCTATCATGCACGATCCACAGCCAGCATGATTGATAAGCCAATTACCAAATGTTGAATTAACAGTTATGTACTGCCCGTTTGCATTCTGTTGAAGCAGAAGAGCAATAACAATTAACGGAAGTAGAATTTTTTTCATGTGGTTTTAGTTTGTTCAAACCTAATACTAAAATATTTATATATCTCATAATGGTTTTTTTAGGAGTTGAACCGGAGAATATGAAATAATTTCTATGCTCACTTTTTTGTGATTAAAAAAAATACCTCCTGAAACAAGATGATTCGGGTTGATTTATTCCTTCACAAATTTTCTCAATTCAGTTTCTCCGTTTATTAGTTGAACTTTCAGAAAATAAATTCCTGAAGTAAACGCTTCCACATTAATGTTGAAAGATTGCTTCACTCCGATGATTACATCAGTTTCGCAATGACAGTGCTTTTGGAATACTGTTACACTAACTCACCACTTCTTCCATATAACTTTCTATCGGAGGGCAAACACAAATTAAATTACGGTCGCCGACCGTGTTGTTGATGCGAGATACTGAAGGCCAGAATTTATTTTTTGTAACAAATGCGAGAGGGAATGCGGCGCGTGTACGAGAGTAAGGATGATTCCATTCGTCAGCGGTAACCACTTCGGCGGTGTGCGGTGCATTGTGTAACAGATTGTTGTCTTTGTCGGCAGTGCCATCAGCAATTTCCAGAATTTCTTTTTTGATGGAGAGCAGCGCGTGGCAGAATTTATCCAACTCGGCTTTGTCTTCGCTCTCTGTTGGCTCAATCATCATGGTGCCGGCAACGGGAAATGAAACAGTGGGCGCGTGAAAACCATAATCCATTAGTCGCTTCGCCACATCTTCCACTTCGACTCCGAACTTTTTATACTCGCGCATGTCAACAATCATTTCGTGCGCACAGCGACCGTTGTCACCCTGGTATAAAATGGAATATTCTTTTTCGAGACGGCTCTTGATATAATTCGCGTTGAGAATTGCATAGCGTGTTGCATCGACGCAACCATCGGCTCCCAACATGCGGATGTAACCATAAGAGATAAGCAGAATGGATGCGCTGCCCCACGGCGCAGAACTTACGGAGTGAATGGATTTTTCGCCTCCCGTTTTTACAAGCGCATGACCGGGGAGATACGGCGCGAGTTTTTTATTCACGCAAATGGGCCCCATGCCGGGACCACCACCACCGTGCGGAATGGCGAAAGTTTTATGCAGGTTGATGTGATTGACATCAGCGCCAATCGCAGCAGGAGAAGTCAATCCCACCTGCGCATTCATGTTCGCGCCATCCATGTAAACGAGTCCGCCGTATGTGTGCACGATGTCGCAGATTTCTTTTATGCCTTCTTCGAACACACCGTGCGTGGAAGGATATGTAACCATGAGACACGCTAAATCATTTTTATGTTCTTCAGCGTGGCGCTTTAAATCGGCGATGTCAATATTTCCTTTTTCGTCGCACTTGGTTACAACCACTTTCATTCCGGCGAGCACTGCACTTGCAGGATTTGTTCCATGAGCGGAAGAAGGAATGAGTGCCACATTGCGATGACCTTCGTTGCGGTCTTTGTGATAAGCCATGATAACAAGCAGCCCCGCATACTCGCCCTGCGCACCTGAGTTTGGTTGCAGCGAACACGCATCGAAACCTGTGATGGCGCATAAATAATTTTCGAGTTCGGAAATTATCTGCGCATATCCTTCGGTCTGATTTGCGGGAGCGAACGGATGAATGGAAGAAAACTCTGGCCAGCTCACCGGAATCATTTCACTCGCAGCGTTGAGTTTCATGGTGCAACTTCCCAATGAAATCATGCTCGTGTTTAGCGAGAGGTCTTTGTTTTCCAACTGCTTTAAGTAACGCATCATTTGTGATTCGGAACGATGGCGGTTGAAAACAGGATGTGTTAAATACTCGGTGTTGCGCTGAAGTGTAACAGGAATATTTTTTAAGTCAGAAAGTTTTGTTGCAGTTGCTGTTGGAGAAAATATTTTAAGAATATCATTCACATCATTTTCAGAAGTTGTTTCATCAAGAGAAATACTAAGATGAGTTTTATCAATGATGCGGAAATTGATTCCGGATTTTTCAGCCGCAATTTTTATTGCCTTTGTATCTGCAACCTGAATATGAAGTGTGTCGAAGAAATTTTTATTCAGAACTGTTACACCTGAAATTTTTGAAATTGAATCAGCTAAAGATTGTGCAAGTGCAGAAATTTTTGTTGCGATGTTTTTTAATCCTTCCGCTCCATGATAAATGGCATAAGCAGCCGCCATGTTTGCAAGCAGCGCCTGTGCCGTGCAAATGTTTGAAGTTGCTTTCTCGCGACGAATGTGTTGCTCGCGGGTTTGCAAACTCATGCGGTATGCTGAACGACCTTGTGCGTCAACTGATACACCAATAATGCGACCGGGCATTAATCTTTTGTATTCGTCTTTCGCAGCGAAGAATGCAGCGTGTGGTCCGCCGTATCCGAGTGGAACTCCAAATCGTTGCGCTGAACCAACAGCTACATCGGCACCGAGTTCGCCGGGAGATTTTAAAAGAGTAAGTGCGAGAAGGTCTGTCGCCATCACAACTCTCACTCCGCTCTTAATTGCATCTTCAATCAGTGAAGAAAAATCTGTTACACTTCCAACCGCATCGGGATATTGAACGATGCAGCCAAAAACATTTTCAGTGAATTGAAATTTATCTGCACTGGAAATTTTTAATTCAATTCCAACAGGCAATGCACGCGTTTTTAAAATGTCTATTGTCTGGGGAAAACAATTTTCATCAACCAGAAAAACATTTTTGGTTTCTTCTTTCCCATTTCCATGAAATAATAATGACATGGCTTCAGCTGCGGCAGTTCCTTCATCCAATAAAGAAGCATTGCTTACAGGCAGTCCTGTCAAGTCGGAAACCATTGTCTGATAATTCAGCAACATCTCCAATCTCCCTTGAGCAATTTCTGCCTGGTAAGGAGTGTACTGCGTGTACCATCCCGGATTTTCAAAAATGTTTCGAAGAATGACTGAAGGTATAACAGTATTGTAATATCCTAAACCAATGTAGGTTCGGAACACTTTATTCTTCGAAGCAATTTGTCTCATCATCTCCAGGTATTCAAATTCGTTTTGCGCTTCAGGAAGATTTAATTTTTTATTGGTAAGAATGGAAGCCGGAATAGTTTCTTTAATCAATTGTTCGAGTGATGATGCGTTGATTTCGCTGAGCATCTCGTTGGTTTCATTCTGATTCGGGCCTATGTGGCGAGGCGAAAAATTGCTTGACATATCTATGAAAAAGATTTTAAAAAGAGGCGGCAAATGTAAATGACAAATGACAATTTCAGGACAATAGAAAAAGTAAAGTGCCGTTATTCACAACACTTAAACATACCATTTGTTAAAAAGGGAAAGAATTGTGATTACTTTTAATCCAGTCATAGTTACTTTTCAAAAAAAATACTAACCCATGTTTCGTGATTACTGTAAAGTTTTAGGTATCGAGCACGATGCCAGCGATATGCAAATCAAGAAGGCATTCAGAAACAAAGCAAAAGAAACTCATCCTGAATTTAATTCAGCTTCGGATGCTGAACAGCAATTCATCACTGTGAATGAAGCTTATGATATTCTCATTCATCATAAAACCAGAGAGTTATTTGAAGAGGATTTAAATACTTATCATAACCCCGAATCTTATCCTCCATTTAAGCATTGGATTGTTGTTGCGCGTGAAAGAGCTACGGTTCATGCCCGCCTTCCTTACAAAGATTTTACAAGAACAAAATTTTATCAGAGTACACATACCTCTCCATACTTGTTATTTATTGCCGAAATGTTGGCGGCTATTGTTTTAATTATTATTCCCTACTTCTTAATGGTAGGGGATCAAAACAGGCTCATAGGGGTTTTCTCATTATTCGTTGCATTGCCCGCAGGAATTTTTATGCTCGTGAATGCACTCTCCGGTATTTCTTCTACTAAAAAGTTTAAAGCTCCTGAAAAGGCAACAAAGAAATCAGGAGTACATGCACAGAAATCCTGATAAGATTTTGTTTTACTAATCGCTTGCGGATACATTTACCGCAACAAGAATTTTCGAATGACATTTAAAAGAGTAATTACACTCTTCCTCATACTATTTTTTATCTCAACATTCTTAACACGGGCACAGGACCGAAAAATTATTCAGTTCAGTGGGGTGCTTTACTCTGGTGATACATCTCATCTCGAAATCCCATTCGCCACAGTATTTGATTACTCAACCGGAAATTTTACCATCAGCAACTTCACCGGCTTCTTCAGCATTGTGGGATATGAAGGTGATACAGTTTACCTTTCAACCATTGGATTTAAAACGAGAGAGGTAATTATTCCATCAGGCAACGAGACTGATAAATATGTTGCAAACTTTTTTTTAGAACCAACTTTTTATATGTTGCCTGAAGCAATTGTTTATCCATGGGGTTCGCGCGATCAGTTTCCGTATGCGTTTGTTCATACGAATATTCCGGATGATGATTTAGAACGCGCTAGAAAAAATCTGAATCCTGATTACCTGAGAGAACTTGCTTTATCGCAGGGTGCTGATGCAAATATTAATGCACGAATGGTGATGAATAATTATTCGCAGACTTTGTATTACTACGGACAAGCACACCCTATAAGTTTATTAAATGCTTTCGCGTGGGGGCAATTTATTAAAGACTTGAAGGAAGGAAAGTATAAGAATCCAAATAAGAAAAAATAATTATTTCTTCGGAAATTTCATTTTGTAATCCACCTTCACATCGCCCTTCGAAATTTTTTCGAGTTTATTTTTCAGTAATCTTTTTTTTAGCGGCTTTAATAAATCAGTGAAAAGAATTCCTTCAATGTGATCATACTCGTGCTGTATTACTCTTCCTGTTAAGCCTGCATACAATTCGCGATGCGGTTTAAAATTTTCATCAAGGTATTCAATATCAATTTCATCGGGTCGTAAAACATCTTCACGAATGTTCGGGATGCTTAAGCAACCTTCGTTGTAATACCATTCTTCACCCGAGCGCGAATGAATTTTTGCATTGATGAAAACTTTTTTTACACCAACCTCGCCCTTGAAATCGTTTTCATCATCATCCTGCTCTTCTAATTTTTTAAGAATTATTTCACTGTCAACAATAAATAAACGAATAGGTAAACCAATTTGAGGTGCTGCTAAACCAATACCCGTTGCATTATTCATCGTGTCCCACATATTCGAAATTATAGTTTCGAGGTTGGGATATTTAGCATCTATGTCAGTGCCTCTCTTTCGTAAAGTTGTATCGCCGTATGCGATAATTGGTAGAATCATTTCGGGTAGGTGTCAAGAAAGGTTTGCAAAATAATAGCTGCGCTCACTTTATCAACCAATTCTTTATTTCTGCGTTTCATTTTTCCAATTCCACTCTGAAGAATTAATGCGGAGGCCATTTTAGAAGTGAATCGTTCATCTACTTTGTGAACCGGAATTAATGGAAATTCTTTCTGTAACAGTTCAATGAAGGCATTCACTTTAGGAGTCAATGCGTTCGCTTCGTTACGCAAAGTTTTTGGATCGCCGATAACAAATACTTCAATAGGTTCTTTTGAACAATAATCTTTCAGAAATTTCATTGCTTCATGTGTGGCAACTGTTGTGAGCGATGACGAAATAATTTTTGATAAATCTGTTACAGCTATTCCCACTCTCTTTTCTCCATAATCAATTCCCAGCAATCTTCCCATTATGATTTCAGATATAAATCGGTGAGTACAAAAATGGAGAATACAATACTTGCTATTCCATTGGTAGTAGCAAAAGCTAAATTAACTTTACTTAAATCTTCAGGTTTCACTAATTTCTGTTGATAGGTGAGTAGTAGAATAAAAATGGAAGCGCCAATCCAATAGCTCAAACCAAAGTTACCGAATAATCCGGCACAAATAATTATGGAGGCAGAAATGAAGTGTAACACTCTGGAGAAATTGAGCGCGTTTCTCTTTCCTAACCACACAGGAATACTGAATAGTTTTTCCTGACGGTCAAATTCCTCATCCTGCAAAGCATAAATAATATCGAAACCGGAAACCCAACTCATTACTACAAAAGAAAAAAGCAATGGAAGAAAACTGAACTCGCCTGTTACAGAAAGGTAAGCTCCAATTGGTGCAAGTGATAATCCAAGCCCGAGAAACAAATGAGCAAGTGAAGTAAATCGTTTGGTGTAACTGTATCCAAGTACAACAATGAGGGCAATTGGTGAGAGTTGAAAACACAATGGATTAATAAACCATGTGAGTGTTACAAACAGCAATGAAAAGAAAATCACAAATACAAATGCTGATGAAGTTGAAATTTTTCCTGCAGGAATTTCTCTGTTTGCCGTGCGTGGATTTTTTGCATCAATCTTTCTATCCGCAAAACGATTGAATCCCATCGCGGCACTTCTTGCACAAATCATACACCCGATAACTAATAAAAATGTTTTCCAACTGAAAGAATATTCTTCGTGAGAGATGGCTAAAAAATATCCAATCAATGCGAAGGGAAGTGCAAACACCGTGTGGCTGAATTTTATAAACGAAAAATATTTTTTCATCAATGATTATTTCTCGTCGAGCACATTTGCTGAAATTTCAATAACAGTATAGTTTGGAATTGTATTGGCTGTTACATGTATTGATTTATGTTGCTCACCACCTTTACCCTCGGAATTAAACTGAACACTTATTACTCCTTGTTTTCCTGGCATGATCGGCTCCTTATTAAAGGAAGGGATGGTGCAACCGCATGAAGCTTTTGCCATGCGAATTACCAATGGATGCTTTCCTGTATTGGTAAATTTGAAATCGTGTTTCACAATATCACCCTCATGAATATTTCCGAAATTATAAATCTCTTCCGGGAATTCAATGGTAGTTAAAACTGTATCAGTCAATCGCTGATTGGTTTCAGGATTTTCGTTCAACGCGTTTTGAATCGGGCCGGGAGAATTTTTATTCTCAATGAAATTCGAAGGGAATTGCTTTCCCACTGAATCATCACCTTCTCTTGGCATTGTCAGTTTTAAAATATCAATAACAGCAATTGCAAACACGCTTAACGCGATGATGATGAGCGAAAGTGTTTTTAAGTTTTCCTTCATGGCGCGCGAATTTATAAAAGCATTATTGCTTCACCGCCTTTTGACTAATCATTGATTTACGATTGGTAAAATATTGCTCCACTTCGCTCAATGATTTTGTATTGAAAGTCATTGCTTTTGTCAGCATTCCTTTACGCGCCGCAAGCGTTCCATAATGAATATCATGAATGCCCACCAGATTATGCGCATCAGGATTAACACTGATTAAAACATTTTTCTCAATGGCATATTGAAGCCACCGCCAATCAATATCCAATCGCCAGGGATGCGCGTTTATTTCAATGATGACATTATTTTTCGCGCATGAGTCAATAATTTCTTTGTGATTAATCGGATAACCAGCTCGTGATAAAAGCAACCGTCCTGTTGGATGACCTAGTATTGTCGTGTAAGGATTTTCGATAGCGCGAATCAATCGCGAGGTCGCTTTCTCCTCGCTCATTTTAAAATTCTGGTGAATGGATACAATCACAAAATCGAATCGTGAAAGAATTTCTTCGTCATAATCCAACGAACCATCATTCAGAATATCGGATTCAATTCCTTTAAAAATTTTGAACGGAGAGAGTTTTTTGTTGAGCGCCTCAATCTCCTCGTGCTGCTGTAACACTCGTTCTTTAGAAAGCCCTTTCGCGTAAACTGCTGTTTGCGAGTGATCGCTGAGGCATAAATATTCGTAACCCGATTTAATACTGTAACGAGCCATTTCTTCAATCGAATTATTGCCATCGCTCCAGGTGGAATGCGCATGAACAACTCCGAGAATTTGTTTCGGCTCTAACAGTTCAGGTAATTTATTTTCTGCTGCTAATTCAATTTCATTTATTCCTTCTCTCAGTTCGGGTAAAACAAATTGCAGATTCGCCGCTTTATAAATTTCTTCTTCGCTTGAAAAATTCCGTGAATCAAAATCAGGAATTCTTTTTTTCACCGCCTCGACATGTGAATCATTTCCGGTGGTGATGAAAAGGTTTTTATAGAAATTATTTTTTTCGGAAAATGAAATCTGAAATAATGTTCCCGCGGTTGTTTTCGCGTGAATGGAATTTTCAACTTCTTCCAATTGTTCGAATGAAGATTCACTCAAAGCTTCCATTACTTCCTCAAAGGGAGTTGTTGTTATCAAATCAATTTTGTCGAGCGTTTCACAATAGCGGCGCATTTCTCCGGTGAAAGAATTTCGTTCGTCTGAAAAATATTTATTCAACAACTGTAACAGCAATAAACTTTCTTCTTCCACTTCGCCGTAGCGGAATTTATTTTTATGCTTCAGGTAAAACTGAATATTTTCTAAAACTGATTTTTGTGTTTTCTCCCCGAACCCCTTCAATAACATCAGGCGGTTTTCGAGACAAGCATATTTTAATTCGTCAATACTTTCTATTTCCAATTCCTTCCAGATGACGGAAACTTTTTTCGGACCGAGCCCTTTGATGTTCATTATCTCAACAATTCCATCCGGAGTTTTTTCCAACAACTCATCCAATTGTTTGATGTGACCTGATGAAAGAAGCGATTGAATTTTTTGTTTGATGGAAACACCAATGGTTGGAATCGCGTCAATTTCCTCATCGGTCATTTCGCTCAACTGACCATTTACCTTGCTGATATTATAGGAAGCGGCGGTGTATGATTTCGCCTTGAATGAATTTTCTCCATGCAAATCCATGAGTTTGCCAAGCAACTCAAATGCAGATTCTATTTCTGAATTCGTGACCATAAAAAAATTTACGGTCGTAAAAATAACATCACTTATTTCGAAGTCAATCGAACAATCGGACAAATCATTTCTTCCATACTTAAACCGCCGTGCTGAAAAGTGTTACGGAAATGATTGACATGATAATTATAGTTGTTCGGGTAAACAAAAAATTTATCCTCCTTCGCGAAAATGAACGCGCTGCTGATGTGTGGTTTCGGCAGCATTGCCTCGTGTGGATTGCGTACTTCTAAAACTTCGCGGGGATTATAATTGAGATTGCGACCGTGCTTGTAACGAAGGTTAGTAGAGGTCTCTTTGTCGCCAATCACTTTCACCGGTTCTTTAACTCTGATGCTTCCGTGATCGGTTGAAATAATCAGGTTCACTTTTTTCTCCGTGATACGCAAAAGCGCCTGATACAATGGTGAATGTTGAAACCACGAAAGTGTAATGGAACGATATGAAGTTTCGTCATTCGCCAATTCTTTCAGTACCTGCATTTCAGTGCGCACATGCGAAAGAAGATCAACGAAATTGTAAACGATTACATTGAATGGATTCGACAACATGTTGTGAATGTTGTCAACCATTTTTTGTCCGTCGAAAGTGTTTGTGATTTTGGTGTATGAAAATTTTATGTCCTTCTTGCTTCGCACAATCAGGTCGCCGAGAAAATCCTGTTCGTGCAAATTTTTTCCACCTTCATCTTCATCATTCAACCAGTAATTTGGAAATTTCCTTTCAATATCCAATGGAGTCATACCAGCGAAAATCGCGTTGCGACTGTATTGAGTACTGGTTGGA
The DNA here is from genome assembly GCA_038326325.1 of Chitinophagales bacterium. Taxonomy (GTDB): domain Bacteria; phylum Bacteroidota; class Bacteroidia; order Chitinophagales; family UBA10324; genus UBA10324. The sequence continues at coordinate 145,615 of JBBQJW010000004.1, forward strand.
AGTATGGAATAAAAATGATCTTCAGATGTAACACGAAAATTTTCGCTCAATAATGGTTGAATCATTTTCCATTGATCGAACCGGAGATTATCAATGAGAATAAAAAAAGTAGGAATCGTTTCATCAATAAAAGGCAAAACCTTTTCACGCATTAAAGTATGAGAGAGAGTAGGAGTTGTTTCATCAGGTTTGGTTAACCACTTGATATAATTTTTAGAAACGAATTTGCAGAACTCGCTGTTTGCTTCACTCTTCTGCATGTTCAACACATCGCGCATGTCGTTAGTTTTCGACTTGTCAAGTTCAAGTTCCCAGTAAATCAACTTACGATATAATTCTCCCCACTCTTGTTGATTCAATCCGGTGTTCATGTGCGACATGATCTGCTGAAATTCTTTCTGATAATCAGAAGTGGTTTTCGAACTGATCAATTGCCTGCTATCAAGAATTTTTTTCAGCGTGAGTAAAATCTGATTCGACTTCACGGGCTTAATCAGATAGTCGCTGATTTGCGAAGCGATCGCCTGCTCCATCAGATTCTCTTCTTCATTTTTGGTTATCATCACGATAGGCAAAGCGGGATGCAATGCTTTTATGCGCGACAAAGTTTCAAGACCGCTGAGTCCGGGCATTTGTTCATCAAGAAAAACAACATCAATAATTGCGTTAGCGCATTTTTCAATCGCGTCAACGCCATTGCTCACTTCAATAATATTGTATCCTTTCTCGTTGAGAAAAAGCAAGTGAGGTTTCAATAATTCTATTTCATCGTCGCACCAAAGTATAGTAGCCAAACTGTTCATCGTATAATTACTTTTGCCTGCGAATTTAGCTGTTCGAGTCGCTTCCATTCTATTAACTTTATTTTTGTTTCGTGAATAAGAGAAAAATCATCAACGATCCGGTTTATGGATTTATTACAATTCCTTCGGAAATAATTTTCGACATCATCGAACATCGTTGGTTTCAACGGTTACGAAGGATTCAGCAATTAGGATTATCAAGCTTGGTTTATCCGGGTGGAAATCATACGCGCTTTCAGCACACATTGGGTGCGATGCACCTGATGACACTTTCGTTGGAAGTATTACGGTCAAAAGGAATTTCAATTTCAGAAGAAGAAGGCAAAGCGGCGGTCATCGCAATACTAATGCACGATATTGGTCACGGACCTTTTTCACATACTTTGGAAAAAACAATCGTCCAAGGTGTCGCGCACGAAGAGTTGTCGGTTCTTTTTATGGAACGATTGAATAAAGAGTTTAAAGGAAAACTTTTACTTGCGATTAAAATTTTTCAGGATAAGTACAAAAAGAAATTCCTTCATCAATTAGTAAGCGGGCAATTAGATATGGATCGGCTCGATTACTTGAATCGAGATAGTTTTTTTTCAGGAGTGGCTGAAGGAGTTATCGGTTACGACCGCATCATTAAAATGCTGACGGTTCACAAGGGAGAATTGGTTGTGGAGGCGAAAGGAATTTACAGTATCGAAAAATTTATTGTCAGTCGCCGGTTGATGTACTGGCAAGTGTATCTGCACAAAACAGTTTTGGTGGCCGAACAAATGTTGGTGCGCATTTTAGAACGAGCAAGAGAATTGGCTGTTAACGGTGTAACAGTTTTTGCTCCACCCGCTTTACAATTTTTTCTTTCCAAAACAATCCGAACGAAAGATTTTTACGAGAACGAAAATGTATTTGAGCAATTCGCTTTGCTCGACGATAGCGATGTAATGGGCGCGATAAAAGTGTGGCAGTCGCATTCAGATAAAACGCTTTCTTATCTGAGTAAATGTTTAATTAACCGAAAACTTTTTCATATCGAATTGCAATCTGAACCATTCAGTCAAACAAAAATTGATTCGCTGAAAAAAAAGATTGAAAAAAAATTCAGATTGAAAAAAGAAGAATTGAATTACCTGCTATTCGAAGAAACCACCAGCAACAACGCTTATAACCGTAAAGGAGATGCGATAAAAATTTTATTGAAGAACGGAAAAGTAAAAGACATCGCCGAAGCATCAGACCAGTTAAATATTTCTGTTTTGTCGGAACCTGTTATTAAACATTTTTTGTGCTGGCCTAAGGAAATAAAGGAATAAATTTTTCGTTAAACCTCATCCTTTCAATCCTGCATAAAAAATTATTTTAGCGCCATGAATTTTACAGCCGGGGAAATATGCCGTTTACTAAAGAGGCAACTTCAGAAATGAGGCTGCCTCTTTTGTTTACAGAAAATATATTTGCAAAAAATTATTTTTGCCTTGATGAGTCACTACGATAAATACGAAGCGGTTATTGGTTTGGAAGTGCATGTGCAACTACTGACAAAGAGTAAAGCCTTTGCAAGTGATGCGACTGAATATGGCGCAGCACCTAACACACAAGTGAGCGTTGTTACACTCGGGCATCCGGGCACACTTCCACGCTTTAACAAAAAGGCACTTGAGTTTGCAGTGAAGATTGGACTTGCTACCAACTGTAACATTCGCCGCGAAAATCAGTGGGCACGCAAAAATTATTTTTATCCTGATTTACCAAAAGGATATCAAATAACTCAACACACAACTCCGCTTTGCACCGAAGGATTTTTATTACTGAAAATGGATGATTATGAAAAACGAATCGGCATCACTCGTATTCATATGGAGGAAGACGCGGGCAAGAGCATGCACGACCAGGATCCGTATTTTACATTGATTGATTTGAACCGCGCAGGAATTCCATTGATAGAAATTGTGAGCGAGCCCGACATGCGCACCGCTGATGAAGCTTACGCGTATGTAACGGAGATTCGGAAAATTGTTCGTTGGCTCAATATCTGCGATGGCAACATGGAAGAGGGAAGTATGCGTTGTGATGCGAATGTTTCGGTGCGGTTGAAGGGCGCGGAAAAATTTGGTCAGAAGGTGGAAGTGAAAAATATGAACTCGATTCGCAATGTGAAGCGCGCAATAGAACATGAAATCACACGACAGATAGATATGGTTGAGAAGGGCGAACGGGTTGATCAGGATACAAGAAATTTCGATGCGCTTACAGGAACCACTTCGAGCATGCGCTCAAAAGAAGATGCAAATGATTACCGTTATTTTCCGGAGCCGGATTTACCACCTGTGATTGTGGAAGAAAAATATGTGAGCGCTGTTCGTAAGGCAATGCCGAAACTTCCGGAGCAACTGAAGCAGGATTTTATTTCGCTCGGACTTTCAGAATATGATGCTTCGATTTTGACAGAAGAAAAAGAAACAGCAAATTATTTTCAAAGTGTATGTGCGAACACGAAGAACACCAAAGCCGCTGCTAATTGGGTAATGGGGCCGGTGAAATCTTTTTGTAATGAGCAGGCAATTGCGATGTCGGAGTTTTCAGTTCCAGCAAAAACTATTTCTGAATTGATTGAAATGATTGATGCTGGTGGAATGAATTTTTCCATTGCTTCGCAAAAATTATTTCCTGAGTTATTGAAATCCCCTTCTGCAAGCGCAAAACAATTGGCAAGTGAAATGCAATTGATTCAGCAAAGTGATGAGGGTTTGATTTTAAAATACATTGATGAAGCCATTGCAAAATTTCCGGAGAAGGTTGCCGAATTCAAAGGTGGCAAAACCGGAATCGCGAGTTTGTTCATGGGAGAAGTGATGAAACTTTCGAAAGGAAAGGCAGACCCCAAACTCACAAATAAATTACTTTTACAAAAATTGAATTTCTGATTTTTAATTTCCCCCCACCATGAAAAAAATATTTTTAGTTCTCTCCATTGCCTTGTGTAACAGTTTTACATTTGCACAAAAACCAACGACTGTTACAGGTCATTTTACCGGAATTCCTGCGGGCACTCCAATTGTTTTTGAAAAACTGAATTACAGTTTCGTCAAACCAATTGACACTTTTAAAGTTGCTGCCGATGGTGGTTTTATTTTTAAAGACAGCGTGAAAGAAGAAGGACTCTATCGCATTCGGTTGACCGATGCATTGAATGTGCTGGTGGTTCTTCAACCAACAACTCAGTTAGTGAAAATTGAAACTGATACAGTGCGCATGAAAACTTTTGATTACACAGTTGAAGGCTCACCACTCACAGCTCAAATCAGAGATTTTGTGATTCAGGCAAATCAAAAGTATGGAGTAGTTCAATCGCTTGGCGCTGAATTGCAAAACCCAATGTTGCCAGATTCTATAAAGCAGATGAAGCAAATGCAATTGAATTTTTATAATTCACAGGCAACTTTGTTTGTTCAATCGTATCTCGATACTGTTACAAGTCCTGTTATAGGTTCATTTGGCGGATTAAGTTTTATTGATGTAAAAAGTGATGTGAAGTTTGCAACAAAGTTAGAGAAGCGACTTTACGATACATATAAAGACAATTCATTAGTACATGATTTTGTTGCACATGCTGAAGATTTAAAAAAGCAAATGGAACCACCTTCTGCTTTTCCAGTTGGTAGTGAAGTTCCTGATATTGTTTTAAAAGATACCAGCGGAAAAGAAATTCATTTATACGACATCAAGGATAAATATGTATTGATTGATTTCTGGGCTTCGTGGTGCGGACCGTGTCGTGCCGAAAATCCGAATGTGGCAGCGATGTATCAGAAATATAAAGACAAAGGTTTTACTGTTTTCAGTATTTCGCTCGACAGTGATAAAAAGAAATGGGAAACAGCAATTGCAAAAGACAAACTCGCATGGCCCTATCATGTGAGCGAATTGAAAGGATGGCAATCTCAGATTTGTCAGCCCTGGAAAATTCAATCTATTCCCTCCAACTTTTTAATTGACAAAGACAAAAAAGTTATTGGAAATAATCTTCGGGGAGAAGATTTACAAAATGTGTTACAGCAACTTTTGGATAAGCAGTAGAATTGTTACATCTCTGTTTTTTCAATGTTTCTTTGCGAAATATTTTCAATTCAATTTCAGTAATGAATAAAATTTCCCTTTTCCTTTTATCTGTTTTGTTTCTTTCAATTTTTTCCTGCAAAAAACAGGAGGGATATGCTATCACCGGAAAGTTGCTGAATATCCCCTCAGGTTCAAAGATTTATTTTGATGAATTGGAATACAACAAAGTCACAACACTTGACACAGCAGAAGTCGGAGCCGAAGGACAATTCAGATTCGAAGGATTTCTTTCTCATCTTGGTTTGTATCGCGTTCGCTATAATGAAAAAAATTCTGTGTTTTTAGTGCTTGACAAAAATTCAGGAACTGTAACAGTTGAAGCGGATACTTCAAATTTTTTAATCAAACCATATACTGTAACAGGTTCGTCGGCTTCATTGCAATTTCTTAATTTCTTTACTCACATCAATGACATTTATAAATCAATTGGTGAAGTAAATGCGCAACTGAATGATTCGTCAGGTGCAGTAAGTGATACAATGAAGGAAGCATTGATGCAGCAAATGCAAATAATGACAGATGACGGAAGAAAATGGATAAATAATTATGTTGACACAGTAAGCAATCCCATCATTGCTGTTTTTGCGCTGAGCAATTTTTTGAATCCGGAAATGGATAAAGCCACTTTTGAAAAGTTTGTTGCGAAGGCAAAATCAAAATATAATGATGTACCGATGGCAATTGATTTTGCAAAAGATGTTGACCTCGCATTCCAGAAAATGAATCGAAAGGAAGGTGAAGCGCTCTTCGCTAATGGAACTCAGTTACCGGAAATAAATATTCCGGATGTAAATGGAACAACCATTTCACTTTCTTCGTTGAAAGGGAAATATGTGCTCGTTGATTTTTGGGCTTCTTGGTGCGGACCTTGCCGTGCAGAAAACCCGAATGTGGTTGCTGCTTACAATAATTACAAAGACAAGGGCTTTACAGTTTATTCCATTTCTTTAGATGACGATAAAGACAGATGGAAGCAAGCGATTGCAAAAGATAAACTTGATTGGCAATATCATGTGAGTGAATTGAAAGGATGGGAATCAATAATTGTTCACGAGTTCGGTATCAATTCAATCCCGACAAATTATTTAATTGATAAGGAAGGTAAAATTATTGCTTCCAATCTGAGAGGAAAGGAATTGGAAAATATTCTTGCACAGAGTTTGAAATAATTTTTTTCGATTTTTTTTGAAACTTCAATACTCCCAACTGGAATTTTCAAAATCAAAAAGTCATTTCTGTTAAAAAATATTTTTTGCTTTCACCGCCGGTGCCCACAATGGAAACTTCGTAGCGAACTTTTCCGGAACCTTTTAATGGTTCATCCCTGATATGCCAGTTAGGATGATAAGGAATGTAGTAAGTATGAAAGATATATTTTCCGTTACCATACAATTTAAAATCTGTGAAATGATAAATAGTTGGATCGAACACAGGTAGATTTATTGAAAAATAAATGAAAACTGTTTTATAGGTTAAACCAACATTTTCATAAACATCTGTTGAATCAAATTTTAATGCCACTAATGAAGAATGGATAGTATCAAATGGATTTTGATTAAGAACTAAATCCTTCAAATCATTTTTAATACAGGAATTGAAACTCAAAGAAATTAAAATCAGAAAAATCAAAAAGAAACAATTTTTCATTTCATGAACATTTAAAATTTAAATGATAATCCGAATTGAGAAGGAGTATGAAAATTTCCTGTTTTAGTTCCTGGGATAAAAGTAAGTTTTGGTTCTTCAATAAAAACCGGTCGAACAATTTTGCTGAATTGAATTTGATGGTCTGCGTTCCAATACAATAAAAATAAAGTAGTAATCATAAGACCAACATAACAGCCATTTACAGTTGTTACATTACGATTATACTTTCTTCTATATTTTTCAAAAGAGTTGCGCGCTGAATCAATGGCAGATGGACTCACAACTGAATTATAAATGCTTGATTGATGTAGTGCAAAGCCGGAATTTTTTTTCGCTTGTCCTTTTGCGATAGTAGCCGTTGAAGTAAAAAAAGCGATCTCAGGAATAAATGAAAGTTTGGGTAGTATCACCAACTTGAATACACTGTTTTGATATTTTTTCATTTTTTCATTCAGAAAATCTCTGTACTCATCTGAATACCTGAGAAATATTCTCAAAGTGATTAGAGAGTCTCTGATAATTTCAACAGTTGTGTCAACTAAATCATGCATGGGCGACCATATTTTTATTTCGTGTTTTCCCGAATTCAAAATCTGCATTGACGGAACTCCATAAAAAACACTATCGTCAATTTGAACTATGCTTTCAAAAGGTAAAATTGTGAAGACAATTTTTCCACCATCTGTTTGTTGCGCACTGGAATGACCGAACAATAAAGTAAAAATGAAAATCGAAGAAATTATTTTAACCATAAAAATTAACTGAACGAATATAAAATTATCGGAAGAATAATTTTCTCAATACTCAAACTTCCCAAACTCAGATTCAATGGTGAGTTTCGGTTGAGCGCTCGCTTCGCATCTTCCAATTATTTGCGCATCCACTCCGAATGATTTTGAGACGCTTATAATTTCATTCGCCGCTTCGGCTTTGCAATAAATTTCCATTCGTGTTCCCATATTGAAAACCTGATACATTTCGTTCCACGGTGTTTTTGATTCCTGTTGGATGAGTTTGAATACAGTTGGTGTCAGAAATAAATTATCCTTTATCACCTTCACAGATTTGTTGAAGTGCATTACTTTTTTCTGTCCGCCTCCGCTGTTGTGAACGATGCCGTGAATATTCGGGCGATGATTTTTTAACACTTCAAGAATAACCGGAGCGAATGTTCGTGTAGGTGAGAGTAATAATTTTCCCGTATTCAATTCTGAATCTTCAACTGTATCAGTGAGTCTTTTGCTTCCGGTAAAAACTATTTTGTGAGGAAGGTCTGTATCAAAACCTTCGGGATATTCTTCCGCGTAAAATTTATTCAGCACATCATGTCGCGCTGCTGTTAATCCATTACTGCCGATGCCGCTGTTAAATTCATCTTCATAGTTTGCTTTTCCTGAAGACGACAAACCAACAATCACATCGCCTGCTTGTAAATTAATTTCAATCACATCCCTGCGCTTCATTCGACACGCGATAGTTGAATCAACAGTTACTGTTCGAATCACATCGCCCATGTCGGCAGTTTCGCCGCCCATGTAAACAATGTCAACTCCGTGTTCTTTCATTTTGATGAAGAACTCGTGGTTGCCTTCGATTATCTGCTGTAACACTTCGCCGGGAATCAGATTCTTGTTCCGATTGATAACAGAAGAAAAAATAAAAGGACCGGTCGCGCCCACGCACAACAAATCATCAAGGTTCATCACGATGCTGTCCTGCGCGATTCCTTTCCAAACAGAAACATCTCCGGTTTCTTTCCAGTACATATAAGCGAGCGAAGATTTTGTTCCGGAACCATCAGCATGAAGGATGTTACAGTAATCTTCGTCACCACCTAAAGCGTCAGCATAAATTTTACAAAACGCGTTCGGGAATAATCCCTTGTCGAGATTGCGAATGGCTGCATGTACATCTTCCTTGCTCGCACTTACTCCGCGTTGAGAATATTTTAATTCGTTGTTTGCCACAATTTATTTTTTACCGCAAAGTCGCTAAGACGCAAAGTTTTTTTTGAAACTATTCTTTGTGACTTTGTGTCTTTGCGGTTATTTTTTTACACTACTACATTTATCATTCTTCCTTTTATCACAATCACTTTTTTCGGTTGCTTGCCATCGAGAATTTTTTGAATTGCATCAGTCGCTAAAATTTCTTTTTCTATTTCAAGAATTTCTTTGTCGAGCGGAAAAGTGATTTTGGTTTTTGTTTTTCCGTTTACCGCCACAGGATATTCAAAAGAATTTTCTACTAATAAATCTTCTCGCACTTTCGGAAAAGCCGCGGCGACAATGCTTCCTTCCTGTTTCATTTCTCTCCATAAAAACTCAGTGGTGAACGGAGCGAACGGAGAAAGTATCAGCAACAAATCTTTGAGCACTTCAGCTTTATGACATTTTAATTCGGTGAGCGTGTTCACGCAAATCATGAAGGAAGAAACAGAAGTATTGAACGAGAGTTTCTCCATATCGTCTTCTGTTTTCTTAATCGCCTTGTGAAGTATTTTTAATTCTTCCGTAGTTGCAGCTTCGGATGTTACACTCCAGTTTCCATTGTCATCGTAAAATAATTTCCAGAGTTTCCGCAGGAAACGACTCACACCATCAATGCCTTTTGTATCCCACGGTTTACTCATTTCAATTGGACCTAAAAACATTTCATACATCCGGAAACAATCAGCGCCATATTTCGAAACCATGTCTTCAGGATTTACGACATTGTATTTCGACTTTGACATTTTTTCTACAATAGAAAAATTTTTAAAAACTGAAGAGCCTCCTGCTAATTTTTCAAAAGCAAATTCTCCATTCTGATATTTCCAATATCCACCCTCACAAGCGAAAACTGTGTTCTCATAATCCAATAAGAATTTTTTATCATGCCCATCAATATTTGCATTCAACTTATTAAATACTTTATACCAGTCAATAAATTTTTTAAACTCTAATCCGCTTTCATCGTTTATAAATTCAACCGGAATATTTGAAGGAGTCAATATTTTCTCCGGTGGAATTATATTGTTTGCTTTTGCAAAGAGAACTTCGCCTGGAGTTGCGTTAATCTTAAAAATGTTTGGAAACAGCGCAATCATATCAGCGCTGTAAAAAATATGAGATTGATTTTTCATCTGGCATAAAAGCAAAGTATCTCCGTGCTTGTAATAAATTCCATTTGTGATAGCCATCTTCTCTCCTAAATCTTCATCAGGTCCTTTGACAAAAGCAGCACCCCACTTGCAAATTTTTTGTGAAACTCCCTGTATCATCCCTTGATTCACTAATCGCTTTGCAGGTTCATCGAAAGGAATTAATCCAAGGTCGAATAAAAATTTTGTCCAGAAGCGGAAGTAAAGCAAGTGACCGGTAGAATGTTCCGCACCACCAATGTAGAAGTCAATATTCTGCCAGTAGTTGATTGCATCTTTCGAAACAAAATCTTTTTCGTTATTCGGATCTTCGTAACGCAAAAAATACCAACTGCTTCCAGCCCAACCCGGCATGGTGGTCTGCTCGAAATTGTACTTGCCTTTGTATTTCCAATTCGACGCTCTCGCTAAAGGCGGTTCACCATTTTCAGTCGGAAGATATTTATCAACTTCAGGGAGAAGAACAGGCAAATCTTTTTCATCAACCGTATTTGGAATTCCTTCTTCGTTGTAATAAATCGGAATGGGTTCGCCCCAATATCGTTGGCGACCAAAAATTGCATCTCGCTGTTTGAAATTTATTTTTCGTTTTCCGATTCCCAATTTTTCAATTTCATCAATCGATTTCTTTTTCGCATCAGCGGTTTTCAATCCATCTAAGAAAGACGAATTCACATTCACACCTTCTTCTTCAAATGCTTCTTTCGAAATATCTCCACCGGAAACCACCTCAATAATTTCGAGATTGAAATGTTTCGCAAAACCATAATCGCGACTATCGTGACCCGGAACTCCCATAACCGCTCCTGTTCCGTAACTGGCAAGCACATACTCGCCAATCCAAACCGGAATTTGTTTTCCACTGAAAGGATGAACAGCATAAGCGCCAGTAAAAACTCCTGTGATTTTTTTTACATCGGTCATGCGCTCGCGCTCACTGCGGTTCTTCGCGTAAGTAACATATTCTTCTACCGCTTTGCGCTGCGCGTCAGTTGTTATATGCGAAATCAATTCATGCTCCGGCGCGAGTGTTAAAAATGTTACACCGAAAATAGTGTCGGGGCGGGTGGTGAAAACTTCAATTGAAATATTAATAGAAATCAAATCATCCGCGTCTGTTTCCCTCTCCTTCGGAGAAGGATTAAGGGTGAGGACTGAATCGCGTAATCGAAGCTCTGCACTAATTATATCTAAAATTTTTTTTGTTTTCTTTAAAACATCTTCGTTCCAGAATCTTAAAACTTTATAGCCAAGTTCACTCAAAATTTTTGTTCGCGCCTCATCATATTCTTTATTCGATTTATGATGCGCTCCATCTAATTCAACAATTAATCTTTTTTCAAGGCAAACAAAATCAACTACAAATTTTTCAATTAGATGTTGTCTCCTGAACTTGTCAACGAGTTTTCTATTTCTTATTTCTTCCCAAAGAAATTCTTCTGCTTCAGTTGGATTTCTTCTGTTCTCCTTTGCAAATTTTAAAAGATGACTTGCAATGGTTGTGTCGCCTGATAAATAGCCGGGAGATTTTTCTTCATCGCTATTCTTTTCTTCCTCACCCCCTGCCCCTCTCCGAAGGAGAGTGGAGTGTGCTTCCGCAATTTTAAATTTCACACTCGCTCCTTCACTCTTTCCAATCCAGTTGCGTTGTGCTTCTTTAATAGAATCGCTCCACTCCAGATCATTCAGTCCCTGTAACAGTCTGTCCGCATAAGCAGTGATACGCAAACTCCATTGCTTCATTAATTTCCGCTCTACGAGATAACCACCTCGCTCACTCACTCCATCTTTCACTTCATCATTCGCGAGTACAGTTCCCAATGCGGGACACCAGTTCACCCATGAATCAGCGATGTATGCGAGACGATAGTTGAGCAACACATCACTCTTTTGTTTCGCGGAAAAACTCTTCCAACCATCTGCCGAAAAAATTTCTGATTGGTCTGTTGCCGCGCTGATATTTTTATTTCCGTTCTTTTCAAACTCTGAAATGAGCGAATCAATTTTCTCAGCTTTGTTAGTTGAGTTGTTGTACCACGATTGAAATAACTGAATGAATATCCACTGCGTCCACTTATAAAATTTCGGATCGCTGGTTCGCACTTCACGAGTCCAGTCGAAAGAAAATCCCAACTGGTCCATCTGCCTTTTGAAAGTCGCAATGTTTTGTTCAGTAGTAATTACGGGATGTTGCCCTGTTTGAATCGCATATTGTTCGGCGGGTAATCCGAACGAATCCATTCCCATCGGGTGTAACACATTGAAACCCTTCATGCGCTTGAAGCGTGCATATATATCACTCGCAATGTATCCAAGCGGATGCCCAACATGCAGACCTGCGCCACTCGGATATGGAAACATATCGAGCACATAAAATTTCGGCTTTCCGCTTTCGGCATTGCCAACGCGGTAAATATTTTTCTCTTTCCAGAAATTTTTAACCCGCTCTTCTATCTCGCTGAACCTGTATTCCATAATTGAATTGGCAAATTTAACAATGGAGCGAAAAGTGAAGCGAGAATCTGCAATTAATACCTCGCATGTGGATTACAGATTTTCTTCACCCGAATCATCGCAGGTGTGTTTTATACTTTCGTCGCGCATGGCAACAAGTAAAAACAAATCGAGAAGGCGATTTAAACCCACACATATATATAGCATCATCAGCACTGCATTGGTTTTGTTTGTAGCCGGAATCTTATTTCTGATTTTATTGCACGGAAGAAAAATGTCGGATTACCTGAAAGAAAATATTTTGTTCACAGTGATATTGAAAGATAATGTGAAAGATGAAGAAGGAAAAAAATTGCTTGCTGAATTAATTGCTCAACCTTATGTAAAGAGCGCCGCATACATTTCTAAAACAGAAGCGCAGGATATTTACATTGAAGAATTCGGTGACGATTACCGCGACATGCTCGATGCAAATCCATTGTTCTCCTCAATAGATGTGAAGATGAATGCTGATTACACGCAACCGGATAGTGTAACAGTCATCCAAAATAAATTGCAGGCAAATCCCGCGGTACAGGAATTTTATTATGAAAGCAAATTAGTTGAACTCGCCAACCGTAATTTTAAAACCATCAGTTATATAATTATTGCCTTGAGTTTGCTGCTTGCATTTGTCGCGTTTACATTGATTGATTCAACAATTCGATTAGCCATGTATTCGCAGCGATTCTTATTGAGGAGTATGCAATTGGTTGGTGCTACAAATTCTTTTATCAGAAAACCATTTTTAATTAAAGGATTATTGAATGGTTTTATCAGTGGAATAATTGCAGTTGCGTTATTAATCACTATGTTGAATTTAATGTTGAATGTGCTTCCTGATTTACAGGCGCTTCAGGATTTTAATCTGACTATTTTACTTTTTGCGGGGATCGTTTTTCTCGGAATGCTATTTACAATCGGAAGCAGTTTTCTAGTAGTAAATAAATATCTGAAAATGCACCTTGATGAATTGTATTAGTGAATGTTGAATGGTTAATTATGAATTTCAAAAAAAATCTTTTACCGAATTCGGATTATAAATTACTTTCGGCATCGCGAAAAAATAATTATGGCAACCACTAAAGACCTTTCAAAAAAAACAACTAACGAAAAAGTTGAATTTCTTTTTAAGAAAGAAAACTACATACTTATAATAACAGGAGTTGTTGTTTTGATTGTTGGATATTTGTTAATGTCGGGTGGAGCTCAAAAACCAAATGAATATAATTACGACGAAATTTATAGTTTCAGAAGAGTAACTCTTGCTCCGATTGTAGTTATCATCGGATATGTGATTGTTATCTTCGGAATTTTACGCAAACCGAAGGAGTAAGACTTTATCTTTATTGTTACCTCATGAAGGTTTTTTTATTTAATTTCACAGCTCATTAAGTTAAAGAAAATGAAAACCGAGTTTATTAACGGTCATTTAAAGGCAAAATCTAATTTTGATTTTGGAGATGAAATTATTTCATCTCCAAATTTTAAGTTGAAGCATATTGAGCAATTACTGGTTGAAGCCGAAACAACAGGCGATAACGAAATCAGTATTAAAGCAGTTATTCCTTTCGAGGGGAAATTAATTATCAGCCGTTCGGAAGAAAAAAATGCATTGCCTCTTATATCAGCTCAGGTTAACAAAGGATTTTTTATTACCACAATTCCGGTTTCAATGCACGATGAAACTGAAGAACTTGAATGCGTACTTATCTCGACTGAGAATACACTAAAAGTAAAGGTTGAGCTAAAGCAGGAAGAAGCTCAATTATAAAAAAATCGAAATTATTTTTTGGGGGTTGGTTGAGTCTGCTCAGGAGTTTTTACCTTTTTCAAATCTTCAATATTCCCTTTTGCCAAAACAAAATCAGGCATAACTGCTAACGATTCGTTAAATAACTTTTCGGCATTTACATTATCGTTCAACTGTTTTGCAATCACTCCTTTTATATTGAGTGCAGCAGCTTTGTAAGGAACTTTCTGGTTGTAACCCTGGCCAACATTAATATCAATTTGTTCTTTTTCCGAACTTGGGTCCTGCACAAGCAAATCAATATTTGCAGAACATTCACCTAAGCGAGCAAGAGAATACTGTAACACTATAATCTGATACAGGTGATAAAGGTTTTTAGTTTTCGGATACAGCTTTTCATAATATTCCAAAGATTCCTTTGCGTCGCCTAATGATTGGAGTGAAATTGCAACTAACTCAGTGAGTCGTGTATTATCGGGTTGTTTTTCTAATAATTGTTTTCCGATGTAAACAGCTTGCGCATATGAACCGCGCATGAGAAATAAACTTGCAAGTGTATCCTTCCAGGCAACACTTGATGTATCAACTGCCAGAATCTGATAAACAGAATTTGTAGCTGATACCATGTCATTATACTTCATTGCCAAATGATAAGTCTTTTGAAAGAAGTCAGTATCAGGTGAAGTTGTTTCAGAAGGTGTAACAGGTATTGTTGTCTTTGTTCCTTTTTGTGCGAAAGAATTTTCGGTTACACAAAAGCAAAGCAGAAGAATTAAAAAATTTTTCATGATTATTGGTTGGAGAAATAATTTTCTATTTCAGAATTTAACAGTGCAAGAATCGGTAATTCCAATTTAATAAATCAAAAAAAATTAAAACTCAATCCGGTAAGCCCCATAAGGAAATAATCCCAATTGATATTGAGTCAGAATGTTTTTCAGATTGGTGTCGTACGATTGTTCCAGAATATTTTTTGTATTGAAAATATTTTCACAAACTGCTATGATGCTGTGAGTAGCGTGCTTGGTATTTATTCTGAATCCGAATTTTAAATCGAAGCGCCAGTAATTTGGCAATTGTTTACTCCAAGCAAGTGAGTCAATTAAAATTTCCTGATTGTAAAATTGGGAGGACGCTAAATCAACAGGAGTGTAACGGCGACCTCCAGCTACAGTATATTTCAAATCAATCGAGAGTGCCTGATTTTTATTTTTTCCATACTTGAATTCATATCCGGCCAATGTATTTAATACATAGTTGCCATTGAATTTTGTATTGTGTAACACTTCATCACTTCCTTTATATTTCGATTCGAAAAGCGAAGTTGTAACTAAGAAATAATAATGCTTACTGAAAAATTTCTCAAGGGTAAATTCTGCTCCATAATTTTTTCCGGTTCCTTTATTCGCTAATGAATCAACATTCGGAAAACCATAGTCGCCTCCAAGATTTATTGCTGAATAACTGTTTTTAATATTTCCTTTTACAGGAACATTTAATAAATACTGATAATATAATTCTGTTTTTAGCCGGAAGTTTTTCGCGAAGTTGAAATCATATCCTGCAATAAAGTGATGTGCCTTCATCAATCCTAAATTCAAATTTGTTTTTGAATAAGTGTTGGAAGAAGAATCATAGTTCTCAAAAAAATAAACTATCAACGGCATAGTCTGACTGTGCAAACCATACCCGAATGAAAGCTGATTTCGCTCTCCGATTTTATAATTGAATCCAATACGCGGTTCTATGGAATAACTTCCGTTTAATAAAAAATCTTCAAAATGAATTCCGGCATTCAAAACAATTTTGTCTGTGAAGCGATGCTGCCAGTGAGAGTAAGCTCTAAACATTCCGGTGTTACCTTCATTTTTTATCAGGTCAATCGTTCGATGATAATCTGAATTGTAAAACTGTTCGTGATAATTGAAAAACAGAAGAGAATAATTGATTCCTGTTTTTAATAAATTTTTTTCGTTGAATTTTTTTGAGACAAAATATTCTATCGCAGCATTCCCATCTGTTGAGTTGTTGTCGTATGTGCGCGCTTTAATATTTCCAATTCCAAGAGTATCAACAAACACATGTAACAGTGCCCATCCGCTTGAGAGTGTTAACTTGCTGTAAGTATTTGTGTTGAAAAAATGCGTGTATGAAATTCCACCGGCAGCCATCTTGGTTCCATAGGTAACATCTTCTCCTTTCGAAACAAATTGCCAGTCAGTGGTATCCCGTTCACTATCCAGCAAAGCAATTTTACTCATGCCGCCGATTCCGAAAATGGAAATAATATTTTTTTTATTGGTTGGGAAATTCAAAAGAAAAGTAGCATCCTGATAAGTTGGAATTCCTGATACACCGAAACTGATTCCGAGTAATTTGAATAATTGAAAAGTTGAATAACGATAGCTGAAAAGATAACTGCTCTTGTGTGTTTTACTGAATGGCCCTTCCGCACCTAACTCCAAACCGTTGATGCCGAACATACCCGTGAATTCGTGATGCTCATTATTTCCGCGGCGCAATTTCAAATCGAAAACAGCAGCAGTTTTATTTCCATACTCTGCGGGAAAGGCTCCTGTTAAAAAATCAGAACTCGCCAGCAAATTATTATTCAGCATACTCATTGGTCCGCCGGTTGCACCTTGTCCGCTGAAGTGATTGGGGTTTGGAATTTCAACTCCTTCTAATTTCCATAACACACCACTGGGTGAATTACCACGAACAATAATATCATTGCGTGTATCATTAGCGCTCACAACTCCCGCGTAATTCGCAGCCATGCGACTTGGGTCTGCACGAGTGCCTGCATAGCGCCATGTTTCTTCGGGTTGAAAGTTCCGTCCGCTGATGCTGATTAAATCGTTGTTGGTTTTATCACGGTCACGATTTGATAAAACTGTTACACCTTCGCCTTGAATAATTTTTTGCTGCATTTCAATGGCGAGAACAATTTCTTTTCCCGATGTTAAAACAATATTGCTCAGCACCACATCTTCATATCCAAGATACGAGGCTTTAATAGTGTAACGGCCGAGCGGCACTTTTTCTAATTTAAATTTCCCCGTTTCATCACTGATGTTGCCAATTACAGGATTTGTTTCAACTGCAATAATGGTTGCACCTGTTAATAGTGATTTACTGTCCTTATCCGTAACAGTTCCACGAATGGTTTGAGTGAGTGTTTGCGAAAAAATATTTCCGTTACAACAAAAAATAAAAATGATTGCAGGAAATATTCTTTTCAGAAAATACATTAAGCAAAAAAATGTGAGTGCAATTTATAGCGGAGAAGGTATCAGCAAAGAAATTCTATAAATAAAAAAAGACCGACGCAATTTTAAAAATCGCGTCGGTCAGTAACAAAAATTTCTAATTAAAAATTATTGTCATTTCCACCCGACGATTTTTTTGTCTTCCTTCGGGGGTATCATTCGTAGCTATTGGTTTTG
This sequence comes from Chitinophagales bacterium, assembly GCA_038326325.1. GTDB lineage: Bacteria > Bacteroidota > Bacteroidia > Chitinophagales > UBA10324 > UBA10324. The sequence continues at coordinate 163,009 of JBBQJW010000004.1, forward strand.
TTTCACCATAGTATTCAACAATAATTGCATCAGCATTTGCACCTTGGCTTACTAAATAATTTTTCACTGCCTGTGCACGACCGTGCGATAGTTGCATATTCTTGGCATCGTCGCCAACATTATCGGTATGACCTGCAATGCGCAAGCCGTACGAAGGTTTGCTCTTTAACAATTCTGCCAACTCAGTTAACGATGGGAATGAAGTGCTGCGAATTATATCCTTGCCGGTATCAAACTCAAGATTGTCGAAAGCGCGCTTGATAATTTCTTCTTCTTTCTGTTCAAGTTTCGGACAGCCGTGATTGTCAATCGGTCCCGGAGTTTTCACACACTGATCATCTTTATCTAAAACTCCATCGCCATCAGTATCAAGATACGGACAACCTTTATTTTCTACCGGACCAGGAGCATCAATGCACGCATCATCTTTATCTAAAACTCCATCCTGATCTTTATCTCCATATGGGCAACCATTATTAGCAATAGGTCCGGCAACATCAATGCACTGATCTGCATTATCTAAAACTCCATCGCCATCTTTATCACCATATGGGCAACCATTATTTTCGATTGGTCCTGCTACATCAATACACTTATCTGCATTATCGAGTACGCCATCATTGTCTTTATCTCCATAAGGGCAACCATTATTCTCTATTGGCCCTGCAACATCGATACACTTATCAGCATTATCTAAAACTCCATCTCTGTCGATATCCCCATAAGGGCAACCTTTATTATCAATTGGTCCCGGAACATCAATGCAATGATCATCAGGATCAAGAGTACCATCGCCATCGCGATCAATTATTTCAGAAGTTTTTTTCTGAGGTATCGGAATTTTTACTCCAGCATAAGCGCGTACACCATGAACATCAGAGCCAAATAAATTTCTAATTAAATCAGGTGAACCAAAATATAACGGACCCACATAACCGAAAAGCCCGGCATCGAAATGACTCATGGCACTAACAGAAAGCGGAATACCAACTCCGAACCATTTATTCTCATATCGTGGAGTTATCCATATACCTGTTACACCATGCAGCTTCTCCATATTTTTTTTCATCACCGGACTCCATACTGTTCCTACATTAAAATAAATATTGTGTTTGAAGTAATAATCAACATATAAATTCATTGCCATTGGCAAATTCACTGAATAAGTTTCTTTATTGCTTGCATTCACCGTTGGCCAGCGATTGTTAAGTGTATCATCCCAATCCTGAATGTTATTTACAGTTAAAGGATACACATTCCACATATCTACATTCGCAGTGAAGTCATAACTGTCAGGGTCTTTTTTAAATTTTATTGAACCCAAATCCATTAACGATAAACCTGCTTTTAATTTATACTTGTTCATGTCCTTTCTCTCTACCCAATTTCCAGAAGCATCTTTTGTTTGCATCTTTTCAAAATCAGGTCGGAATTCATAAGCAAATCCAAAGTCGGCACCTAAACCCCAACTTTGAATCCCACTATTAAAAAACTGAACCGGTTTAATTTCAACATTGGAAGTATGACCATAAGAAACATCCATGTTGTAAAGTGAAATAGTATCGGAGTTTTCGAAACGGTATTCTCCGCCTTTGCTGTACATATATGCACTGTAATATCCCTGCAAAGTTTTAAGTGTTACACCTGCTTTGAAGAAATGATTTTTTTTATCAGGCATTAATGGAAGAACTGCTGCATAAGAAAAATCCAACTCAGACCAGCCCATTGCATCAACGCTAAAACCAGCGCCGTCAAATTTTTGTTTCAGCAATGGATCGTATTTCAATTCTTCAATTCCATTTTTTGCCAATTCATTTTTCACTCCATCAATGTTCGCCATGTTTCTGTATCGGGTAGAAATTGCAAATGCATTATTTGGGTTAATTGGAATTAAAATAGAGGGTCCAAGCGCATCCTGCGCAACTGTAACACGGGCAATTTTCGATTTACCGTTATCATAAGCATCCTTATTATAGGTGTCTTCTATATGACTATAGCCAAGTGAATCTTTTAAAACTTTACTTAGAAAAAACCCGGGGTGGTGAAGTCCGATATAATTATTATCGAAGCCAATACTGACACCAACCAAGTTCATGTCGAACTGATAACGACCATTCACTAACTCAGCCGGATTAAATAAAACAGAATTGATACCGGCATAATTGGTTGAGGGGTAACCAATCCATTCCTGAGATTTAGCTGAGTAGAAACATTGTAACAGTAGAGTGAAAAGAAATATCTTTTTCATCGTTTAGGTTTTTGTTGCACTAAAAATAATGAAAAAGAAATTGCGAGTTCATTAACGAACTAACAATCTTTATTTACTGACAGAAAAAGGAAATATTAAACAGCCGCTAACGCCTGTGTTAAATCTTCAATTAAATCTTCTGCATCTTCAACACCAACGCTCAAACGAATGAGCGTATCAACCAATCCACTTTTTTCTCTTTCTTCTTTTGGAATGGAAGCATGAGTCATTGTTGCGGGATGACCAATGAGTGATTCAACACCACCCAATGATTCTGCCAAGGAAAATAATTTTGTGCCTGAAAGAATTTTAAGTGCGTCTTCCATTTTGTTTCCTTTTAGGGTGAAAGAAACCATTCCGCCGAAATCCCTCATTTGTTTTTTTGCAACTTCATGATTCGGATGTGAGGTCAATCCGGGATAAAATATTTTCTCCACTTTAGGATGATTACTGAGGAAGTTGACAATCTGTTTTGCATTTGAGCAATGTCGTTCCATTCTAAGGTGCAAAGTTTTTACTCCGCGTAAAACCAGAAAACAATCTTGGGGACCAGGAACAGCACCACAGGCATTCTGATAAAACTTCAGCCACTCATGCAGTGTATCGTCATTAGTAATAACTGCACCCATTACCACATCACTGTGTCCGCTTAAATATTTTGTTACAGAATGAAGAACCATATCTGCTCCGAGGTCGAGCGGATTTTGCAGGAAGGGTGAAGCGAAAGTATTGTCAACACACAACTGAATATTTTTTTCTTTACAAAGTTTTGCGACAGCGCTGATATCAATAATGTTCAGCAATGGATTGGTAGGAGTTTCAATCCAGACGAGTTTTGTTTTTTCAGTGATGAGCAACTCAATTTTTTTCATTTCATCCATCGCTGTGAAATGAAATTTTATTCCGTACTTCTCATACACTCTTGTAAAAATCCGAAAACTTCCACCATACAAGTCATTCGTACTGATTACTTCATCGCCGGGCGATAATAATTTCATAACGGCATCAGTTGCTCCGAGTCCGCTGCTGTAACACAAACCAAATTTTCCATTTTCCAAAGCTGCGAGATTATTCTGCAACACATTGCGGGTAGGATTTTGTGTTCGGGCATATTCATAACCTTTGTGTTTACCCGGTGCTTCCTGCACATAAGTGCTGGTTTGATAAATCGGAGTCATGATTGCGCCGGTTGCTGGATCAGGTTCAATGCCCGCGTGTAACACTTTAGTTGCGAATTTCATGATTCTTAAGAAGTTGAAAATTTAAAGGTTGAAAAATTTACTATCACAAATGAAAACAATTTGCATTAATGAATTGTAGTCCGCTTTTATAAAATAAAAAGTCCGCTCTGATATTTCAGAACGGACTTTGAAATTTTCAGTATTAAAAATTACATTTTAGTAATCTTTGAAATGCTTTCACCTGCTGAAGTTTTTAAAACTACATTATAATTTCCGGCAGGAAGGTCGTTGATATTTACATCAAAACTGTAATCGCCTTTCACACTCATATTAGTTAAAATAGTTTTCAATTTTTTGCCTGTAACATCAAACAAACTCAAATCAACATGCTGTGTAAGAGGTAATGAATACTGTACAGTGAATTTATCGGCAGTTGGATTCGGAAAAGTATTTAACACTAAATTTTTCTCAGAAGGAATATTTGCTGTAACAATTCCCTGACCTGTAACTTTAATATCGTCAATACTGATTAAATTATCATCAGTAGTACCGTGGCAGAAGGCAATGTAAATTGTTTGCCCTGCGTAAGCAGAAAGATCAACTGAATCAGGGCGAAGAACACCAATGAATCGTGCAGAGTCATTGTGATATTCTACATATTGGTAATCAGATCCAAGGATGAATCCGACATAGGTAAACACATAAGTTCCGCCAAAAAAACTACTGTCGTTAGGGGAAGATGAGCCAGAAATATATTCGCCGTACTGTAACAGTGTATCAGTATAATTTACTGCAAAATCCTGAGTGGTTGAAACCAATACCTGCATTCCATCAACAAAACGGGGGGCCTGACGCGCAGCAACTTTCCAGGATAACATTCCGGTATTATCAGTAAGATGAATAGGAGGTAGAATCAAGTAGTTTGCAACCGGAGTTGGGTCGTTGGTCCATGAATTACTTGCCATAACAGTATTAGAAGTGTCAACATCAGCAAATCCTCTGCTTAGGAACCACTCATTCGCGCGTGGAGTCGTCGCACCGCTTCCATCGGGCAACAAATCATAATCATAATCTATCCAACTTGTATCGTTACCGCTTGGGTCAGTGATATGAATGTTAGCATATGTTGTAGTGTCTTCGAAACCTTCATATAGCAAAACATTTTGTGCTTTTGAAGAAAGTGTGAGTGTTGTTGCTAAAATGCAGAGCGTGTAAAATTTTTTCATTTGTATTTTTTTTGATTTTGAGTGTGGCGAATGTAAATAACAATTGGGAAATGAAAACTATCGTTTAGAAATTATGACTTGTAAGCAACAATTAATTTTTACAGGATAGAATAAATAATCAATCCACTCAGCAATTTCGGTTCGAACCAGGTGCTTTTTGGCGGCATTACTTCGCCGGCATCGCTAACATCAATCAATTGCTGCATACTTACCGGGAATAATGAAAATGCGACTGCAGCTTTTCCTTTATTCACTCTTTTTTCAATGGATGATAATCCTTTAGTACCAGCGTAAAAATCAATTCGCTTGTCCGTCCGAGGGTCTGTGATTCCAAGCAACGGACTTAAAATATTTTTCTGCAGAATGGAAACATCTAATCTTCCAATAGGATCATCGTTGAAAGTTCCGGGCTTTGGTTCCAGTTCAAACCAATGCTCACCAAGATACATTCCTATTTTATGAAAACCCGAAGGTGAATAAGAGTTTTCCTTTATAGCTGTTACAGTAAATTTCTCTTTCACTTTTTCTATCAGTTCTTCTTCTGTTACACCGCCTAATTCTTTTATTACCCGGTTGTAATCGTAAATTTTTAATTGATTGGCAGGAAACAAACAGGTGAATAAATAGTTGTATGGTTCATCGCCTTTGTGTTTCGGATTTGCTTCGCGCATCAGTTTCGCTACTCGTGCTGAAGATGCTGCGCGATGATGACCATCAGCGATATAACTGACTTTTACTTTTTCGTTAAAAAGGTTTCCCAGTTTTTGAATTATTGACGCATCAGTCACAACCCATAAAGAGTGATACACATCGTTATCGGCAACAAAATGATATTCGGGTACAGTTGCTTTTACCTGATTTATTAATGTGTCAATTTCATATACTGGGTTGTAAGCAAGAAAAATCGGATTCGTATTTATGCCAACCGCCATCATGTGTTCCACATTTTCAATCTCTTTTTCTTCGCGGGTGTTTTCGTGTTTTTTAATATTTCCGTTCAGGTATTCATCCACATGATAGCAGGCGACAACACCGGTCTGGCTTCTACCATCTAACATCTGACGATAGACATAAAAACAATCTGTTACATCCTGAGTAATTATTTTATCCTGTAACAGTTTTCTGTAATACTTTTTTGCGTGCTCAAAAATTTTCGGATCTGTTTTCGAAATATCTTCGTCGAAATCAATTCTTGGTTTTATAACATGGGCAAATGAATAGGGATTTTTTCTTGCTTCTTCTTTTCGTTCAAAATCATTCATAAGGTTATTATGAAAGATTGCAATTTTTTCAACCAATGATGAAATAGGGCGTATTCCTTTGAATGGAATTATTCTTTCCATTAATCTGAAATTATTTTTTGAAAAAGTTAATGATAATATCTGCAACTTCTTCACCTATCCGATGCTGGCCTTCCTGTGTTGATGCCGCTACATGCGGACTGAGTGATATATGTTCATGCTTCAATAAATCTTCTCTTGGTGTTGGTTCATTTGCAAAAACATCTAATCCCGCAAAAGAAATTTTTCCATTGTTCAGGTAGTCAAGTAAATCAGTTTCATTCACCACGCCACCACGCGCGCAATTAATAATGCCGACACCTTTTTTCATTTTCTCAAAATCGTTTTTATTAAGCACTTCATCTTTGCCCGAAACATTCACTGAAATAAAATCGCTCTTCGAAATCAATTCATCCTTATCAATTGTTTGAATCGGGAAGGAAAGAAACTGATCGTTTGAGAAATTTATTTTCAAATCCACTTTTTTCGGAAACATATCAAAAGCTAAAACATTCATTCGCAAACTCAACGCCATGCGCGCCACTTCCATCCCAATATTTCCAAACCCAATTATGCCAAGTGTTTTTCCTTTCAACTCAACCCCTTTAGAATAACTTGATTTTAATTCTTTGAAAAGTGTTACACCACTCAGATTCATTTGCCGATTCGATTGCTGAAGAGACCGCGCACCTGAAAACAAATGAGCGAAAACCAATTCGGCAACCGAGTGAGAAGAAGCAAGTGGAGTGTTACACACTTTAATTCCTTTCGATTCGGCATAATGCGCATCAATATTATCAATACCCACACCGCCTCGCACTACCAATTTCAATTTCGAGGCATTATCAATTTCCGGTTTTCGGATTTTTGTAGCACTGCGAACAATAACCACATCGAAATCGTGAATGTGCTTTGGTAAATCTTCCTGCGAATATTTTTCCGATGAAATTGTATAACCATTTGCTCCAAGCTTTTCAATTGCTGCTTTATCCAACCCGTCGTTGGCAAGAATATTGACCATGTTCCGTTTTAAAAATTTGTCAAACTTAATTGAATTGAAGCAGTGGGTAAACTAATTTCACAAACACTTACCAAATTATATTTCATTGCGTTAAACATTTTCATTTGAGTACAGTCAAATTTTTTCATTCTCAAAAAAAATAATTCCTTCATCCGATAAATCAATGGCAACCGACAAACAAAAAATAAGACATCTCTTTCTTCGGGCAGGTTTAGGATTTACTGCTGAAGAAGAAAATATTTTGGAGCAGAAAAATCTTCAGCAACATCTCGAAGAGTTATTTAAAAACTCGGAAGTAGTTGAAGACCTCGACTACTTACCTTATCCGTTAAAAGACGGGCAGGAAGTTTCGAATGCTAAAATATTTTTCATGATTATTAAATCTGTAGAAGACACACAGGATTTAAGCATGGCATGGATGTATCGGATGGCAACCACTAAAGCGTCGTTGCGTGAAAGAATGACAATGTTCTGGCATAATCATTTTTCAACTTCGGTTCCCTTTGCATATCTGATGCAAGTTCAGAATAATACAATTCGAAAAAATGCTTTGGGAAGTTTCAGAGAATTAACTCAGGCAATTGCCAAGGACCCGGCAATGATTAATTATTTGAACAATCAGCAGAATCATAAAGACAGTCCAAACGAAAATTTTGCGCGTGAGCTGATGGAACTCTTTACTGTTGGAGTTGGTAATTACTCTGAAAAAGATATTAAAGAAAGTGCGCGTTCTTTTACCGGATGGACTATTGATAAAACCGGAGAATATAATTTTCGCTCCGGCGATCACGATGATGGGGTGAAGGAATTTCGCGGCAAAACCGGAAACTTCAATGGCGATGATATTATTAATATGCTTTGCGATGACAAACAAACGGCATATTATGTTACACGAAAAATTTATGCTGAGTTTGTAAATGAATTTGTAGATGAAGAAAAAGTAAATGCTCTTGCTGAAGAATTTTATAAAAGTGACTACGACATAAAAAAACTGTTACACTCCATTTTTTCTGCTGAATGGTTTTACGATGAAAAGAATATCGGCTCAAAAATTATGTCGCCGGTTGAGTTGATGGTTCGGATGAAAAAACTCATCAACCTCACACCGAAAGAAAATTTAGTGCAGGTGAAATTTCAAAGAGTGCTTGGTCAGTTGCTTTTGTTTCCTCCTAGTGTTGCAGGTTGGAAAGGAGGTAGAAACTGGATTGATGGAGCTTCCCTTTTTCTCCGACTCAACTTACCATTCGCTGCAAGAGGTAAAGTAAATATCAACGCAAACTCAAAACCACAGTTTGAAGAAACAGGCGAAGCAAAACCGCCGCAGCAATTATTATTCTCGTCTGACTTTACACCGCTATTGCAGTTCGTGAGCGGAAAAACAGACGATGAATTAATTGACTCTGCCGCATTGTTACTGTTACAGCAATCACTTGCTGCAATCGAAAAACAAAAGCTCAGCAATCTGCTGAATCAATCAGATGCTGATTCAAAAAAAATTGACGCACTTACTTACATCATGAGTTCACCATCCTTTCAATTAGTATGAGAAACAAAATTTCAAGACGAGCATTTCTCGAAAACTCAGCACTCGTTTCGGCGGCTATCATGATGCCTGGATTTTTGCGCGCCACCGGAACTAATCTTTCAGCATTTAATGGCAGAAGATTAATTGTAGTGCAACTTACTGGCGGCAACGATGGACTAAACACAGTTATCCCGTACTCCAATGATTTATATTATAACAACAGACCCGACATTGGAATTAAGCAAAGCGAAATCATTCGCCTCAACGATGATTTAGGATTGCATCCGTCGCTTAACAATTTCACCAATTTGTGGGAACAGGGAAGTATGAGCATACTCAACAATGTCGGTTATCCGAATCCGAATCGTTCACACTTTCGCTCACGCGATATATGGCAATCTGCTTCTGACGAAAACAAAGTGATAAATACCGGATGGATTGGTCGAGCCTTCGATGCGCAGTGTAACAGTGGTGAATGTGCGCTTCCACACAGTGCTATTGAAATTGATAGTTCTCTCTCGCTTGTTCTGCGGGGCGATAAATTCAACGGACTGGCAATGGATAAACCGAGTGAGTTAGCGCCTGGTTTAAAGAATCCGGTGATTAAAACTTTTTCGTCACTCGATTTAACTGATACAACAAGCAACCACGATTTTCTGTATAAAGAATTAGTAGCTACTTATCAGTCTGCCGATTATATAATGAGTAAATCGAAAATTTATTCTTCAGCCATTGCTTATCCGCAGTCCGAATTTTCAAAAGGATTAAAAACGGTTGCGCAGTTAATTGTTTCAGGCTCCGAAACAAAGGTTTACTACTTATCGCTTCCGGGCTTTGATACTCATGTGTCGCAAAATAATTTTCACCCAAAGCAACTTCGAACTTTAGCAGATGGATTAAACGCACTCTACACCGACCTCAAACAAAACAACGAATGGAATAACACACTTGTAGTTGTTTATTCAGAATTTGGAAGAAGAGTAAAACAAAACGGCGGTCGTGGCACCGATC
>JBBQJW010000004.1:177500-189598 GCA_038326325.1 Chitinophagales bacterium
CACGTTAATCGAATCAGGGTTAGTCGGGTCCTAAGGTGTAGCCGAATGGCGAAGCCGATGGAAAAATGGTTAATATTCCATTACCAGCTTCAATGCGATGGGGTGACGAAGTAGTGAAAGATTTGCGCACCAACGGATGTGTGCGTTGAAACCTGTAGGTATAAGAGAGGTTGGTAAATCCGCCTTTTTTGCTGAAGGGTGACAGTACTGTGAGTCTTCGGACAATCAGATAATAATCCTAATCAGACTTCCTAGAAAAACCTCTAAGCTTCAGTTGAAAGCTGCCCGTACCGTAAACCGACACAGGTAGTCGAGGAGAATATCCTAAGGCGCTCGAGTGAGCCGTGGTTAAGGAACTCGGCAAATTAGTCCTGTAACTTCGGAATAAAGGACGCCCTGAGCAATCAGGGCCGCAGTTAAAAGGCCCAGGCGACTGTTTAACAAAAACACAGGGCTATGCAAAATCGAAAGATGAAGTATATGGCCTGATACCTGCCCGGTGCCGGAAGGTTAAGGAAGCTGGTCAGCCGCAAGGCAAAGCTAGTGACTGAAGCCCCGGTAAACGGCGGCCGTAACTATAACGGTCCTAAGGTAGCGAAATTCCTTGTCGGGTAAGTTCCGACCTGCACGAATGGTCTAACGATCTGGGCACTGTCTCGACCACGAGCTCGGTGAAATTGTAGTACCGGTGAAGATGCCGGTTTCCCGCTACGGGACGAAAAGACCCCATGCACCTTCACTATAACTTAACATTGGATTTGAACAAATAATGTGTAGAATAGGTGGGAGACTTTGAAGTCTTGACGCTAGTCAGGATGGAGTCACCGTTGAAATACCACCCTTTATTTATTTAGGTTCTAATCCCATAAAAATGGGAAACAGTGTTAGGCGGGTAGTTTGACTGGGGTGGTCGCCTCCTAAAAAGTAACGGAGGCTTTCAAAGGTACCCTCAGCACGCTTGGTAACCGTGCTTAGAGCGCATTAGCACAAGGGTGCTTGACTGCAAGACAAACAAGTCGAGCAGGGACGAAAGTCGGATAAAGTGATCCGGTGGTTCCGCATGGAAGGGCCATCGCTCAAAGGATAAAAGGTACGCTGGGGATAACAGGCTGATCTCACCCAAGAGCTCATATCGACGGTGAGGTTTGGCACCTCGATGTCGGTTCGTCACATCCTGGGGCTGGAGAAGGTCCCAAGGGTTGAGCTGTTCGCTCATTAAAGTGGCACGTGAACTGGGTTCAGAACGTCGCAAGACAGTTCGGTCTCTATCTGTAGTGGGCGTTGGAAATTTGAGAGGACATGATCCTAGTACGAGAGGACCGGATTGTACGAACCTCTGGTGTATCGGTTGTGGCGCCAGCTGCAGCGCCGATTAGCTAAGTTCGGAAGTGATAAGCGCTGAAAGCATCTAAGCGCGAAACACTCCTCAAGATGAGATTTTCCGGGGCTGTAATAGACTATTACTTTGATAGGTGGCAGGTGTAAAGATGGTAACATCAAAGCCGAGCCATACTAATTGCCCTTTAGCTTTCATTTTTTTGTTTTCTTTTCTACCTAAACTATATGTCATAAACTTTTTAAGAGTTTATGGTGGCTTTAGCGCGGAGGTACACCTCTTCCCTTACCGAACAGAGAAGTTAAGCTCCGCTGCGCCGATGGTACTACACAACAATGTGGGAGAGTAGGTCGTCGCCATATTTATAACCCTGATTCAGCTTGCTGGATCAGGGTTTTTTATTTTGATTGAGTTTGCTCAGATAAATATTATACATCATCTCTTGTTAAATATTCTAATCGTTTTATTTCTGTTACATCTATACTATAGAAGTCATATTCTTCTACGACTTTCCCCAACATCAGATAAATTCCCTTTCCTATGAACGGAAACATTTTTGTTACCTGCGGAAAATGTGTGGTATCGAAAAAATATCCATCACGGTCGAGGAAGGTACCGAACATCATTGCATCGCCGCGAATGGTGCGGGTGACTTTTCTTGTTACATAGTATCCTGCAATTTCAATTTCCTTTCCGAGTAGTGATGGAAAATCTTTAGCGAGAAGTTGTGACACATTTTTTTCTTTCAGTAAAGTGAATGGTGAGCACAACGGAAATCCGAGGATTTCCATTTCATCCCACGCATCATCAATGGCATGATGAAATAATTCAGGTAATTGATAACTTTTGTTCTCGACAGGAAATAATTCACGGCGTGGGTGTGTTTTTTTCCCGTTCACTAACAAATGAATATCCCATAGCAGTTGTTGCTTCGTTCTTCCTGTAAAACGAAATGCTCCGATGCGAATGAGGATATTTATTTGTTCGAGCGAAATGTTTACACGCTTCGCAAAATCATTCAGCGACTGAAATGCTCCGTTGCTTTTTCTTTCTGAAAGAATTCTTTCTGAAACCTTTTCTTCCAATTCACCAATAAGACCAAATCCGAGAAAAACATCTTCGCCATCAATGCAGGTAATGTGTTCGCTACGATTAATATCAGGTGCGTGAATATGAGCGCCTGTCATTCGTGCTTCGTGTACATAATATTCAACACTGTAAAAACCTCCGAAATTATTTATCACTCCCACCATAAATTCCTTCGGGTAATATGCTTTCAAAAACATACTCATGTAACTCTCTACCGCATACGAAGCCGAATGCCCTTTTGAAAATGCATAACCTGCGAAGCTTTCAATCTGCCGCCATATTTCAGCAGTTACTTTATCATCATGACCAATTTCTTTACAGTTGCTGAAAAATTTCTTTTCTACTTTTTGAAATTCTTCGCGACCTTGAAATTTTCCTCCCATTCCTCTGCGAAGCATATCTGCTTCTCCTAAAGTTAAACCCGCGAAAAGATGGGCTACCTTAATTACATCTTCCTGATACACCATGATGCCATAGGTCTCAGGCATTATTTTCAACATTTCGGGATGCGCTTCTTTTCTCTTTTCAGAATTTCTAAATCTTAAAATATATTCTCTCATCATTCCCGACTTGGCAACACCGGGGCGAATGATTGAACTTGCCGCAACTAAATCCAAATATGTTTCTGCTTCTAATTTTTTCAGCAGCATTCGCATAGCGGGAGATTCAACATAAAAGCATCCCATGCAACGCGCAGTTTTCAGCAGCACTTTTATTCGTTCATCATTCTTAAATCGTTTGATATCATGAATGTCAATTTCATCTCCGCAATTTTGTTTTACAATTTCAACGGTGTCTTTGATGTGACCTAATCCGCGTTGACTAAGAATATCAAATTTGTAAAGCCCGACATCTTCTGCTTCGAGCATACTGAATTGCACGAGAGGGAAATTTTTCGGCGGAAGGTTAAGTGCAGTGTAACAGGTCAGTGGTTTTTCTGAAATCAAAATTCCGCACGCATGAATGCTTAAGTGAGATGGAAATTTTCTTAATCGATCCACACAATTGTAAATGCATTTACCAATTCTATCGGTCGGCTTAACTTTCAGATAATTTGACGACAGCACATCAATTTCGTTTTTCGGAAGTCCGAAAACTTTTCCCAATTCACGAATGATTGAATCTTCATTGAACTCACTATAAGTAGCGAGTAACGCAACACAGTTATTGTTTCCATATCGTTCGAAAATATATTCAATCATTTTGTCGCGGTCTTTCCAACTGAAATCAATATCAAAATCAGGTGGGTTCGTGCGCGACGGATTGATGAAGCGCTCGAAGTATAAAGTTAAATCAATGGGGTCAACATCAGTGATGCGCAACAGATATGCAACAATGCTATTCGCGCCGCTACCACGCCCTATGTAAAAAAAATTATTTCTTCTGGCGAATGAAATAATGTCATAGTTGATGAGAAAATAAGAAGCGAAATTTCCTTCTTCAATCATGCGCAATTCCTTTTCCAATCGCTCCATGATTTCTGCATTCGGATTTTCATAGCGATATTTTAATCTATTCATACAAGCTTTGCGCAACAGTTGCATATCTGCTGTTACACTTTCAGAAAAGTGTTTTTTGTTTTTGGGTTTACCAAATTCAAAATCAATGCTGCATTGTTCAAGCAAGGCATTTGCATTATCAACCAGAAATGGAAATGAGTTGTAAATTTTTCTAAGCTCATGTTCACTCTGCATTACTTCATTTGGTTGAGCTAATTCTGTTACAGGAAGTTTGCCCCACAATGTGTTATTGGCAATTGTTCGAAGTAACTGATGAATTTTAAAATCATCTTTATCAATAAATGTTACAGCACACAGCGCAACTAATTGATGCGGAAAATTTTTCCATTCTGAAAACTGAAGCTGGTTCAGTTGTTCAGGACGAATTCCGATGAATTCATTTTCCTTTAACTCACGATGTGTTTTTGAAAAAGGGTAAATGATAAACACATTATGAAAAGCCGGTGCATCGGAAGGAATTGGTTCTCCTGATTTTAAATGGTAAGTGAGAAATTCATTCAGCTCGCGAAATCCTTCGTTGTTTTTGGCAAGACCAATAAACACTTGCTGATTTCCATTTCGAAAATCAATTCCAACCACGGGTGTTACACCATATTGAGAAGCAAGCCGAACAAAATCAAGAACACCGGAAGTATTATTAATATCTGTCAGCGCGAAACGAGAAATATTTTTTCGCTTCGCTTCTGCTAAAAGTTTTTCAATGCTGAGTGTTCCGTATTTAAAACTAAACCAGGAGTGACAATTGAGATACATAAGTTGCTCATCTCAATTTTCCGAAAGTAATTTCTCTCCATTTATTCCAATATTCTTTTTTCTTTATTGTATTGACCGGTCTTTTTAAAATGGTTAAGTGCGGGCAAGAAAACTCAGAGTCGAATCGCCTGTAAAGAAATTCTTCTTTAGCAAGATAAAATTGCGGTTCGCTTAACTCTTTGCCTATAGTCAGGTGAGGATTCAATTTAGATTTATAGGATGCTTTTATTCCATCCATATTTTGCTTGATATGGGTTACCAGATCCGTATATAGTTGTTCAATGGGTTCCTTATTCTGGATATCCGCATATAGTGTTCGAGAACTTTCGAAACAATGGAATCCTTCTATGTAAACTGTAAATGCAGATTTACTTTTTGAGAAATCATAAAGTACAGACAATAACTTTTCTTCATTTTCATTAAGACACCAAAAACGAAATAGTGTAATATGGGGAGCTGAATATTTTCCGGGATAGTTGCCGATTAAAAGAGAAAGTTTGGATTTAAAATTTTGAATCTCTTGCAGAGTTGTGCCGGTTGGAGTTAAGAGAATAAAATAATCGTTAAAAGGAATTTCCCCTTTAACAATTGCCGGAGATGAATCTGAAATTGTAAGCATGGTTTTAGAATTTGTATTTGGATCTTTTTTTATTCCATTGAACGGATTGAATTCTCTGAGCAGAAGTTTTGATCCTGCTGCGCGAATAAGTTTTTCGCTTCCATATCGGTGGCGCATTCTATCCATTGCCTGATACAGTTTGATGACTGATTCAGAATCTTCAAACAAATTAATCTGATACCCGCCGCGCACCAGGTGGCTGAAGCGCACGCCCACCAACCGAATCAACACGCGGCGCTGAAATAATTTGTCGAACAATTCTTTCACGCGTGCAATCAATGTGTGGTCACTTGATGTGTAAGCGATGCGCGACTGCATGGTGTGCGTATCGAAATCGGAATAACGAATCTTCACTGTTACACATGAGGTCAGTTTTACTTCGTCGCGCAATTGATAACACAATTTCTCCGTCATTTTGATAAGAATAAATTTCAGTTGTTGAACATCAATAGTATCAGTGTCGAAAGTTTCTTCGGTGCTGATGCTCTTGCGCTCGTCGTAAGGTTCAACGGGTGAGTTGTCAATTCCGTTTGCTTTCTTCCAGATGCTGATTCCATTTTCGCCGAGTGCGCGCTCCATTAATTCAACAGGCATTTGCTGCAGCGTATTAATCTTTTGCACGCCCATGCTGCGCAGCAGGTGATAAGTTTTTTCGCCCACCCCTGGAATTTTATTGACTGCCAGCGGTGCAAGAAAAATTTTCTCCCCACCGAAATTAATTTTCAATTGTCCGCACGGTTTCGCTTCATCGGTCGCGATTTTTGAAACCGTTTTGTTTGCACTCAATCCGAATGAAAGCGGAAGTCCACTTTCTTTTTTAATTTTTTCCCATAACTCTTTTACATAATCATAAGTTTTAAAAAATTTATCCATCCCCGTGAGGTCCATATAGAATTCGTCAATCGAAGCTTTTTCATAAACGGGAACACTTTGGCTGATAATCTCTGTTACCTCGTCCGACTTCTTTGTGTACTCTTCATAATCGCCGCGCACTACAATAGCTTCAGGACACAATCGCTTCGCCTGTTTCATGGGCATAGCAGAATGAATTCCGAACTTGCGTGCCTCATAACTGCAAGCTGCCACCACACCGCGTTCGCCGCCACCTACGAGTACGGGCTTGCCATTTAGCTTCGGGTTAATGAGGCGACTGACTGAAACAAAGAAGCAGTCTAAATCCATGTGCACTATATTACGTTCGGGAGTGAGTAGCATTTGATGATTGAAAATATTTAATGACTGTATTACAATCAAATGTAATGGTTGTATTACAAATAAAAAATAAAGTTTCATGAAGACTGTAAATCGTTAAACAGTTTTTTTACAAACTGATTTTAGCTGTTAGCCGTTAAATTATTTTTTTTCAATTTCATTCTGCAAATTCGTCCGCCGATAGCGGCACAGTTTTTTCTAACTACCGAATTAAATTTCCATTCATGAAAAGAATTTCAATTTTATTTTTTGTTCTGATTTCAGTTTCTTCATTTTCTCAGGCGCAACAGATTATTACTGGAGTGAAAAATTTCACCATACTAAAAAAGGGAAGTTCGGCTCTGCCGCAAACGAAGTTTAAGACCGGCGAATTGGTGATGATGAAAAACGAAGATGGCGCCATGCATTTCGACATGGTGAAAAACGGAAAGACTACTCCGCTGATTGATGGTTGCGCTGATTGTGTTTTCGGGCAATCGGCTGAGGCGGATATTAACGGTGATGGGAAAACAGAAGTTTTAATTGGCACTCGTTTAACTCCTGAAACTTTTGAAGTGAAGATTTATTATAAGGAGGAGTTTGATGTTGAGTATAAACTTTTCGCCACCATAAGCGGACAGGATCACTGTGAATTTCCAGGTGATAACACTGTTAAGATTTATACCACTGATTTAAAAGTGGCGCATCTGAAATTTAAAGCGGATGGCAGCTGGGTGGTGCTGGAGAATTAGTGAATGGCGAATTCTTCGACAAGCTCAGAATGACAGCGGAATAATTTTAATTGTTAATTGTTAATTGTTAATGGTGGATTTTAATTCTTCTAATTTCTTATCTTAATCTATTCATGCTGCGGATGAGTTCTTCATCGCTGCGAATGTTTTTTATTGCGAGGAATTTGAAAATGATAATGAGTATTGGAAGTATGGTTCCAATCTGAATTCCTGAGGCGAAATTTCCGATTTCATTTTCCTGAAGAAATATCGCGAAGAAGGTTAGCGCATAAGCCGCTGTTATAAATATTGAAATGTTACAGAAACGGATTTGCGTTTTTCTTCTTTTATAAAAAAAGATGCTGATAATTTGAAACAGCCCGAGAATAGTCGCGATTAATAATAAATATAAATGTGTGGCGGCGCCGAGTGAATCCAATCCCGTGCTTTCGGTTCCTTTCCAAATTGGAAAATAGAACATGAGTCCTGTACAGAGTAACGCCGCTGTTAAGTAAAGTGTTTGAATTCGCTGGAGCATGAGGGCAAATTTAAGTTGGCAATTGGCAGTTTGCAATTTGCTGTTATTTAGGGTGAGATAATGCTTCGACAACCTCAGCATGACATGTTAAAACTGTAAACTAAATTCTTTCAACAAAAAGAGAGGTGCAAATAAAACTTCCACTTACATTTTTACATTTGCGCACTCTAAAACAAAACCCTTTTCAATGGCATATTTATTTACTTCGGAATCCGTTTCAGAAGGTCACCCCGATAAAGTGGCTGATCAGATTTCTGATGCGTTAATTGATAATTTTCTTGCATGGGATCCATCGTCAAAAGTTGCTTGCGAAACACTTGTAACAACCGGACAGGTTGTGCTTGCAGGTGAAGTGAAATCGAAAACTTACCTCGATGTGCAGAAGATTGCACGCGATGTAATTGTGCGAATTGGTTACACTAAGAGCGAATACATGTTCGAAGCGAACTCTTGCGGAATACTTTCGGCGATACACGAACAAAGCGCTGACATCAATCGTGGTGTCGAGCGCAAAAATAAAATGGATCAGGGCGCTGGTGATCAGGGAATGATGTTCGGATATGCTTCGAACGAAACGGATGATTACATGCCGCTCGCATTAGACCTTGCTCATAAATTATTAATTGAGCTTGCGGTGATTCGCCGTGAGGATAAGGAAATAAAATATTTGCGCCCCGATGCAAAATCACAAGTAACTCTTGAGTACAGCGATAATCATAAACCTGTTCGCATAGATGCGATTGTGATAAGCACGCAGCACGACGATTTTGATAAGAACGATGTAAAGATGCTTGCGAAAATTAAGAAGGATATCATTGAGATTCTGATTCCGCGTGTGATGAAGAAGTATCCGAAGTACAAGCATTTTTTCAATGATAAAATTCAGTATCACATTAACCCGACCGGTAAGTTTGTGATCGGTGGTCCGCATGGCGACACAGGTGTAACAGGCAGAAAAATTATTGTTGACACTTACGGCGGAAAAGGTGCGCACGGTGGCGGCGCTTTCTCAGGTAAAGATCCTTCGAAGGTGGATCGCAGTGCTGCTTATGCTGTTCGTCACATTGCAAAAAATATGGTAGCTGCCGGAGTGTGCGATGAAATATTGGTTCAGGTTTCTTATGCAATTGGTGTTGCGAAGCCTATGGGAATTTTTGTGGATACTTATGGAACTGCAAAAGTGAAAATGAACGATAGCGAAATCAGCCGCATAGTTGAAAGCATTTTCGATTTGCGCCCTTATGCGATTGAAACAAGATTGAAATTGCGCAATCCTATTTATTCCGAAACTGCAAGCTACGGTCACATGGGTCGTAAGAACGAAGTGGTAACTAAAACTTTTGATCAACCTGATGGCAGAAAGAAAACCATGAAAGTTGAGCTCTTCACATGGGAGAAATTGGATTATGTGGCTAAAGTGAAAAAAGCTTTTAAAATTAAATAAGCAATTAGAAGTTAGCTTTTAGCAATTAGCAAAGTCATATGAGAAAAGCCATTCCACAATGAGTGGCTTTTTTATTTCTGAGTGAAAATAATTTTTAGCTGAACTGTTCGTTATTGTTTTCAATAAGTTCATTGTATGAAAAAGATTTTATCCATCGCGGCAATTTTGCTGATGGAAATTGTGGGTGTAACAGTACATGCGCAGCAACTGGCGCGCATTGCCGGTGAAGGAAGCTATCTCAACATTCGCAAGCTACCCGGCAGTGACTCGAAAATCATAGGCACTTTTAAGGCGGGTGAATTATTTTATGTGGAAGCCGAAGAAGATTCGTGGCGAAAGGCGACAGGCATTTATAATAAAGAAGGTTTTGTTTACAGCCCGCGAATTGAGTTGATTGATTCGTTGCCCGATGCGCAACTCAGAAATCTTTTCAATCATGTTTTTGAAAATGAAAAGCTGATAGCGGAGAATTACACTCGGTCGCTGATGAAATATAATTTCGATAAAAAGAAATTTAACAACCGCGCCGACAGCATTGATAGTTTTAAAGCTGGAGTGTTACATGACAAGTATAGCGACGAAAAATATTCGCCGCTTGTTGAGTTGTATCCCGATTTTTTTCGTCGCACCGCTGATACTGTTACGCTCAAAAACCTGTTCGCCGCCTGCCGGGCTGATATTGGCTCGGCGAATGAAGCGCCCGACTGGTGCCTCGGTAATTGTTTTATCTGTAACAGTGCGCTTATGAAGCAACTGATGGCGCGTCTCCCTTCCGAGCAACGAAAAAATATTGAAGGTCGAATTGAATTCGGTTTGTATAATGTGTATGATGCAGATATTGACTCAACTGATACTAATGTTGAGTTTGATGCTTTGCTTTTGGAATTGGATAAATAAAATTTACCGCAGAGGCACGGAGAAAATAGAGTTGTTTATTCCATGAATCTTTATTCTT
The DNA here is from genome assembly GCA_038326325.1 of Chitinophagales bacterium. Taxonomy (GTDB): domain Bacteria; phylum Bacteroidota; class Bacteroidia; order Chitinophagales; family UBA10324; genus UBA10324. Next base: position 187,677 of record JBBQJW010000004.1, read on the forward strand.
TAATAAGCCGCCTGACTTCCATGCTTCCATTATTGAAATGGATTTTGATGAAGTAAATACCTGAGTAAGTATTAAGATTTGAAAGCCCAGAGATTTTTTCTTTTCAAAAATAAAAACAGTTGGCAGAATACAACGCAGCCAATTGCCAATTGTAAACTGCCAACTAAAATTACCTCGCGAAATTGACAGCGCGTTTTTCGCGGATGACGGTGACTTTGATTTGACCGGGGTAGGTCATTTCTTTTTCAATCTTTTGTGCCATTGTGAATGATAGTTCTTCGGCGGCTTTGTCTTGTATTTTATCGGCTTCGACAATCACGCGCAGTTCGCGCCCCGCCTGTATCGCATAAGCTTTTTCGACTCCTTCGTAACTCATGGCGAGCGCTTCGAGATCTTTCAAACGCTTGAGATAACTCTCCATCATTTCGCGACGGGCACCTGGTCGTGCACCTGATATAGCGTCGCACGCCTGAATAATGGGGGAGATGACATACTGCATTTCCATTTCGTCGTGGTGCGCGCCAATGGCGTTTACAATAGCGGGCGATTCGCCATACTCTTCGGCGATTTTTGCGCCGAGCAGCGCGTGGCTGAGTTCGGTTTCTTTATCAGGCACCTTGCCGATGTCGTGTAACAGTCCGGCGCGTTTCGCCATTTTAGGATTGATGCCCAACTCCGACGCCATGATGGCGCAGAGGTTCGCGGTTTCTTTGGAGTGCTGTAACAGATTTTGTCCGTAAGAAGAACGGAAGCGCATGCGACCCACCATCCGAATTAGTTCGCGGTGCATTCCGTTTATACCCAACTCAATAATGGTGCGCTCGCCGATTTCCATGATTTGGTCTTCGAGTTGCTTCTTGGTTTTCTCCACCACTTCTTCAATACGCGCGGGGTGAATTCGTCCATCGGCCACCAATCGCTGCAACGAGAGTCGCGCGATTTCGCGGCGTACAGGATCGAAACCTGAAATGACAATTGCCTCAGGTGTATCATCCACAATAATTTCAACTCCGGTAGCGGCTTCAAGCGCTTTGATGTTGCGACCTTCGCGACCGATAATTTGTCCCTTGATATCATCACTATCGATATGAAAAACAGAAACGGTATTTTCTATCGCATGTTCGGCGGCGGTGCGTTGAATGGTATTGATGATTACTTTTTTCGCTTCTTTGTTAGCGCGCACTTTTGCTTCGTCAATAATTTCTTTTTCGTAGCGAAGAGCTTCCGCTTTCGCCGCGTCTTTCAGCGACTCAATCAATTGTTGCTTGGCTTCAACAGCGGTAAGTTTCGCGATGCCTTCGAGTTTGCGAACATGTTCTTCGTGCGATTTATCGAGTTCGGCTTTGCGTGTTGCCACCAGTTCTAACTGGCGGTTCATGTTTTCGCGGATAGTATCGTTCTCGGTTTCTTTGCGGGTAGCATTCTCAATTTTCTGATTGAGCGATTGTTCTTTCTGCTTGTACGATTGTTCTTTTTGTTCCAAAGCACGGGTGCGCGACGACATGTCTTTTTCATGATCAGACTTTTGCTGAATCATTTGTTCCTTGGCTTCGAGCAGTTTGTCGCGTTTGAGGGCTTCGCCCTGTTTTTTGGCGTCGTCAATAGTTTTCGCTGCTTCCTTTTCTGCGTCTTCTTTTTCTTTCTGCGATTTTTTTCCGGCGGTTGATCTACCAATCAAGAGGCCGATACCGAGGCCCACGAGGGCTGTTATAGCTATTGCTATATAGAGAATTGAGATGTCCATTGAGAGTGTGTGTGTTTAAAAACATTTTAGGTAATTGATTCATGCGGCACAAGTAAGAACAATGCTTACTTACCAATGTTGCCAAAAGTAATGATTAAGAATGATTCAAGTCGGGTTAGCCGAATTCATTTTAACAGAAGGTTATTAAAATGTAGAATTTAGTTGAACATGAGCAACA
>JBBQJW010000005.1:0-177697 GCA_038326325.1 Chitinophagales bacterium
GCATTTTGTGCGCATGATTTTCGTAATCTCCATGAGCGAATCATCAGAATCGAATTTGAAACCGAGCGCCGCCATTGTATCACCAAGTGCAGTGAATCCCAATCCGGTTCTTCTTCCTTTTTTTCCGGCGTCATATAACAAACGCCAGGTGCGGAGTTCTACTTCCTTGATGTAATCGGGCTCGGGGTCTTCGGCGACCTTCGCCATAATTTTTTCGATTGACTCTAATTCTAAATCAACCAAGTCATCCATCAATCTCTGTGAGTCGTAAGTGGTTTCGTAAAATTTTTTGTAATCGAATTCCGCTTTTGATGAGAAAGGATTTTTTACGAAGTTGAAAAGATTGATTGCAATCAACCGACAGGAATCTCCTCCCTGCATCGCGATTTCAGAACACGGGTTGGTAGAAACATTTTTGAATCCCGGATAAATGGATGAAGTGGAATAGTGATGCTGGCGGTCCCAGAAAATTAATCCCGGCTCGGCGGATTTGTGCGCGCTCTTAATAATGGTATTCCATAATTCATTCGCCTGAACGGTGGTTTTTGTTTTTGGATTTTCTGTATCAATAGGGAAACGAAGGTTGAATGATTCATTGTTCTTCACCGCGTTCATGAATTCATCAGTGAGGCGAACGGAAATATTCGCGCCTGTTACTTTCGATAAATCCTGTTTCACCGTTACAAATTTTTCAATGTCGGGATGCGATACATCCATCGTGATCATGAGTGCACCGCGCCGTCCGTTCTGCGCCACCTCGCGCGTGGTGTTACTGTAACGGTCCATGAAAGAAACCGCGCCCGATGTCGTGCCCGCGGAATTTTCTACTCTGTCGCCGGAAGGACGAAGAGTAGAAATATCAATCCCCACACCACAGCGGCGCTTGAACAATTGCACCAACTGCTGATCTGTAAACATCACGCCACCATACGAATCAAAAATTTCGGGAAGCACCACGCAATTGCTTAACGATGCGACCATGAATGGATTTCCGAGCACCGACATCACGCTTCCCTGCGGAATAATGTATTTGAAATGCGCGAAGTATTCATAAATTTTTTCTTCCGTCAGTTCAGTCCGCTTTTCATATTGAGCGGAAAGACCTTTCAATGATTTTGGTTTTGCATACTTGCGTTCGATGCGCGCAAATTCTTTTGCCATGCGATGATGCATGTCATCGGGAGTGACTTCGACATACTTGCCATTTTTATTTTTCATGGCATATTTATTAATCCATGTGCTCGCTGCTAATTCATCGCCACCGAAATATTCAATGCAGGCGGAAATGATTTCAGTGTAATCGAATTCAACTTTAGTTGGAATATCTGTTTTGGTTTTTGTCGCAGTTGACATATAAAAAAGTTTTTTAGCATTGAGTTGAGACAACGAACCCCGAACAATTTTTATGCGCGGGGTTCTATGTTGGTGGCGCCAAAAATATATTTACATGAATTCGTGAGGTAGGAAAAAGAATGCACAAACACATGAAGTTATATACATGTGGAAAGAATTTTAATAAATGAGATTAGGAAAAATGGAAAAGATTTTTTGGAGAGGAGAAATTCTATTCCAGATCTGAACTCAAAATATACCGGCAGATGCGATTGTTGTTTTTATCCGCTACATAAATCACCTTCTTGAAATAACAAACTCCTGAAGGGGCATCGAACTGAAAGGGTCCTGCGCCTAATCCGCCGAACGAAGCGAGAATTTGTTTTGTGGTACTACTGTTTGCCGGAGGTGTAACACCTTCGTAACCTTTTTGCGTGAACTGATACAGCGAATCGTTTCCGGCATCCACCATAAAAATATATTGCGAGGCGTCTCCCGAAACACAAATGTCGGAAGGACTGCTGAAGCGATTCGCTTCGTACATGAATCCATCCGCCTTGCTGAAATCAAATTGCGTGAGAGAAGAATTTTCGATATAGGAAATTCCCGCGTCGGGGTCGTAAGTTTCTTTTATCCAAAGCGCTTTGAATTGAGCGGCCGCATCGGATTGAAGAATTAAAAAATCGTGGGAAGTATTTATTCCGGTAATGCTTTGCGGCGGCGCGGCGAAAGTCGCAATCGCGCTCATCCCCAAAACGGATTTCAGAGACGATGTAACAGGATTCAACCCGATGGAATATCCTGTGTTGAAACCATCTTCATCAAAAAATAAAATCGTGTTATCAGGTCGCGCGACAGAATTCAAATCATTTGTCGGGCCCGTACGGGCAAGAAGCAAAGTATTATCCGCGCGCGTGGCGATACCGGTGAACTGAACGGCTTCATCTTGCGCTCCGCGAAACGAGGTATTATTTCGGCTCACATCGCAGAAGGGTTGAATGAGCGTATCAATGATTAATGGTTGCGATGACGATGAAGCATTAATGATGTGAAACACCGCCGCGAGATTGTAAGAGTTGCCACCGACAATTTTATTTATTCTACCTGTAACATAAATATGCAGTCGCCTGTCTTGTGTTACATCGGTCGCGCCATCAATAGTAATGGTTCTTTGCTTCTCACCTTTCTGGTCGAAAATTTCCAGGCCTTCATCATCCACGATGTAAACCATTTCATCATAGCCGACATACACATCAACCGGATGAGAAACATTTTTCCAGAATGGGAGCAACGGTACATATCCTACCTGATTGGGAACAAGGTTCGGGTCAATAGCGCCCTGCTTGAAAATATCTTCAGTGGTTTTATCCTTCTTACTTCCGAATAAAAAATCGCAGGAAGAAAATGTAACAGTGAATAAGAATAAAAACAGAAAAATTTCTCTGCGCCTTTTCGTCTCTGCTGTAAATATTTTTTCCATCATCTAAAACAAACTTAATCCGAAAGTGAAACGATGCACATTACCCAAAGTATTTTTATTACTGAATCCATAATCCAACTGAATAATTCCGAAGCGGCGCTTGAACTTCAAACCAAAACCAAAAGAAGGAAATCCATTTTCATCCTGACCGAATTCATAACCAGCACGACCGAATAAATTTTCTTTCCAAGAATATTCTCCCCCGAGCGCGAAGGTTTCGTTGTTGTCAGTCGGGTGATTGAGTTGTCCGGCGAAAGTGATTCGGTTGTCTTTCTTTTTCATCGCGTCCCATGCGATACCTAACCGAAATACAGCAGGCACTGCAATTTTTTCGAAACCGGAAAGTGTATCAGTTCCTGTGATTGTGGGTGAAAGAACAGTTCCCCTTGGTTCGGCAGTGAAACCGAAATTGCTGACGCCGGCGGCGAAGCGCGTGTTTGCTTTCCCCACTTCATACTGAAATCCGAAATCAACCACTCCGTTTTGTGTGTGCAGATCAGCAAAACTTTCTCTCGCATATTTGGCGGTGATGCCGAACGAAAAATTATCAGTGAGAATTCTCGCGAGTGTTACACCCACAGCCATATCATAAGCGCGAAAAGTTTGTCCCGTTCCGTAAGGTTGAAACTCCGTGGTGTAAAGCATATCAGGAGTATAGAACCCAAGATAGCTGACACCAAAAAAAGTTTCAGCAGATTTTTTTAAAACCACCCCGACAAACTGCTGATTCATTCCCGCAAAGAAATTTGTTTGCGAAGCCATGAGATGAACATGTTGTGTATCCACTTTTGTAATGCCCGCGGGATTCCAATACAAAGCTGAAACATCATTTACTTCAGCAATGAATGCTCCACTCATTGAACTTCCCCGTGCATCAGGACTGTTTTTCAGAAACTGAAAGCCCGTTGTACCGGTGCGTGTTCCGCCAAACAGAGGAAGCAATTGTGCATTCGCATTTTGCAGAACAATTGTGAAGAGAAAAAATAAAATCAGCAGGCGCTTCATTGCGGTGCAAAGTAAATTACTGATTTGATAATTTGATAATTTGGTGATTTGATAATTTGAAAATGGAATGATTAACTATTTATTAATCACAAGAATTTTATTCTCGATTCCATTTTCAGTTTGAAGTTGCAACAAATAAATTCCTGCTGATTGAGAAGTCAGATTCAATTTTGAATTCAAATAATTTTCTGAGTGAAAAATTCTTTCTCCAAGCACATCATAAACTTCAATTGATTTTATTGAAGTGGGTTTTGAAAAACTGAGACTGAAAATTCCTGATGAAGGGTTGGGGGAAATATCGAATGAAAAATTTTTAGAATTGATTTCTTCAGTTGAAGTATTCCAATCGCAACTGAAAGAAACTCCTGTTTCGTACAAACCAATTGATGGGTCACTGTAACAGCGCAAAGGACCAGTAATATAATTATCCAATACAGGAAACATCCATATTCTATTTCCTATCCCTTCAATACTAATCCAAGACAAGTCAGCACCAAGCGAATTGGTATGAGTAAAAATTTCCTTCCTTAGGTTTCCATTAATATTAATTGAAGAAACAGAATCAGCATACACACGCAAATTGTATCCTTCGATTAAAAATGAATCTCCTGAAAGTTTTGTAAAATCATAAAGCAGAAAAAACTGAGAAGAGTCAATCGAGTAGTAATAAATAATCTGACTGTCAGAATACATGTACCATGTTTGATATTGTTGATTTGATGGGTGATTAAAAGTCACTTTCAATTTTGAACAGGATTTACTTTGAATAATTGTATCGGCAACTGATTCTACTAAAGTATAACTGGTAAAAAAAGAAGAAGGAATCCCGGATTCACCTTGTGTGTAATACCACTTCGCTCCAATAGGAGCAAAATTCTGCGCACTCAGATTTGAGCAGATACATAAGAACAGAAGCAGAAATATTTTTTTCAAGGGATTAAAACTAATATTTATTAATCACAAGAATTTCATTTTCGATTCCACTTTCTGTTAGAAGTTGCAACAAATAAATTCCTGCTGATTGAGAAGTCAGATTCAATTCTGAATTCAAATAATTTTCAGCGTAAAAAGTTCTTTCTCCGAGAACATTAAAAACTGAAATTGATTTTATGATTGAAGGTTTTGAAAAACTCAGATTGAAAATTCCGGATGAAGGGTTTGGGAAAATTGAAAAATCCAATTGTGAATTCGAATTTATTATTCCATCAGTAATCCAATGGTCACATGAAGTAGTTGAAAATTGATAAGAGATACTACTGTCGGTATAACATCTTGCAGGACCATCCCATTCAGGAATAACGATTGAAGGTTGATGCAGCATTAACCAATTAGAACCAATTCGCTCAGCATAATTTGTACCTAATGAAAAATTATCAATTGATTTTGTCCAGACTCTTTGCAACTGAGTTGTACCAACAATCAGGGTTGTTACAGAATCAACCACAACTCTGAAAAGAGAGTCGGCAGGATTTATGGGAATCGAAGGAGAATGAAAAACCAAAGTATCACCTTGTATAACATTGAAAATGTAAAGAGGGAAATATTTTGCGTAAGTATTGTTGAAATAGAAAACCGTATCTCCAGATTGAAAAACAAAAACAGAAAACGGATTTGTGATTGCACCTGAATATTGAAAATAAGTTACAACGATCTTATTACAAGAATGCCCACTGACCGTTGTATCAATTGTTGATTCATATAGATAATATTCAGAACCACCAGGAGCGGCACCATTTGCACTTGCTCCGTAATACCACCTCGCTCCAATAGGAGCAAAATTCTGCGCACTCAAATTTGTGCAGATGAATAAAAACAAAATCAGAAATAATTTTTTCATTGAAATATTTTCTGCATTAAAAGTAAAAACCTTTTCTTTTAAATAATCTCAATTGCATTTCGAACTATTTATTATTGCACCAAAGAATCGTCAATGAATTTTTTGCCTGAAGAAATTGAAAAGTATGCTGAAGATTTTACTTCGCCTGAAAGCGATGTGCTGAAAGAACTCAACCGCGAAACACACTCCAAAATTTATATGCCGCAAATGCTGAGCGGTCATTTACAGGGTGCAACCCTGAAAATGTTCAGCAAAATGATTCAGCCGAAACGGATTTTAGAAATTGGAACTTTCACTGGGTACTCTACCATTTGTTTGGCTGAAGGATTAACTGAAGACGGAATCATTCACACCATTGACATTAACGCTGAGTTGGAACCCATGGCGAGAAAATATTTTTCAAAATCCGGAATGGAAAATAAAATTCAATATCACATTGGTAAAGCGATGAACATTATTCCTTCACTGAATGAAGTTTTTGATTTGGTTTTTATTGATGCCGATAAAGAAAATTATTCGAACTATTACGATTTGATTTTTGATAAAGTGCGAAGCGGCGGAATCATCATCGCCGATAATGTATTGTGGAGCGGAAAAGTGTTACAGGAAAAAGTTGACAAAGACACACACGCTTTAAAAGAGTACTGCAAAAAAGTTTTGAGTGATTCGAGAGCGGAATGTTTGCTTCTTCCTATTCGTGACGGGTTGATGATTGCGAGAAAAAAGTAAAACACTATTTCCCAATCAGTCGCGCTAAAATTCCATTCTTATTTATCACCGATGAAATTTCTTTATATGGAATGAATACTTCAGGCGCGCCAACCACATAAGCACCTATTTCATATTCATTAAACAAAAAAAGCAGTCCGTCTTTCTGTATCAAAAAATTTTGGTTGAGATTAAATTTCCCAGGTTCCAGATCCAAATATTCCAGCGACCCTTTGTTTTGTTCAAGAAATAATTTCTCCGCGATTTTATTCAAGTCATTTTGATAGTTCGGAATAAAAAGTTCGTCGAGTGAAATTTTTTTTTGCGTTTTTAAATCATAATTAAAAAAAGAAAAATCGTGTGATGGGTGCGCCGCTCCACAGCCAAACACGAAATTTGAAACTAAATAACTGAAAATATTTTTCTGATTGAACTCACAAATAACCGTAAAATTAAATTCGTAACCGGCCGTACTGTCAATCATTTTTAAAATTTCGCCGGTATCTGCATAAGGTTTTTCAATTGACGATTGAATTTTTTCGTTAAGGAAAGAATTTTTTTTCGAATCGTCTATCACCAATAAATCAATATCAATTGTTGAACACAGTGTGTCGCAAAACCAAAGTTCATCATTAGCTTTTTTCTTATTCTCCCTTGCGGCTTTACAATTTTCACTATGAATTTTCTTATAAAAATATTTTAAAGTATCCGAGGAACCCTGTGCAATCGCATTTTCATAAATAAAAAAAGAAATTATAATTAGGATTAAATTTTTCATTCTAATGGAAGTGCAAATTAAATCTTTTGGAAATTTTCTTGACCAATATCAATTGAAGAATAATTTTCTCTGAATAATCTTGCGCTTAAATTATTTTGCACCCATGAGTATCACCATTCGCGAGGCAACAACTGCAAGTGACTTTAAAACTTTTGCAAAACTTCCTTTCAGCTTATATAAAGGCAACCAATTTTGGGTGCCGCCAATGATTGACGAAGAAGTGAAATCACTTTCACCTGCAACCAATCCTGCGTTTGATTTTTGTACTGCGAAATTCTGGCTCGCCTTTAAAGATGGAAAATGTGTGGGGCGAATCGGTTGCATCATTAATCAACCCGACATTGAAAAGACAGGAAAGAAAATGGCGCGCTTCAGCCGCACCGAATTTATTGATGACCATGAAGTAGTGAAAAAACTTTTCGCTACTGCTGAAAACTGGGCGCGCGAAAACGGAATGGAAGGCATTCACGGCCCGCTTGGTTTCACGAACCTTGACCATCAGGCAATGTTGGTGGAAGGTTTCGACCATCTTCCCTCCATCGCATCAGAATATCATTTTCCCTATTATCATTCGCATGTTGAGCAACTTGGTTACGAAAAGGAAGTTGACTGGGTTGAATTTCGATTGACAATAAATGAAGTTCCTGAAAAAGCGATGCGACTCAACGCGGTGATTCAGCAGCGATTTAATTTGAAGGTAATTCATTTCAAAAACAAAACTGAAATGAAGCCTTACGGAAAAAAAATATTTTACTTGCTCAATACCGCCTTTGCTGATTTGTTTAGCATGGTAACACTGAGCGAAAAAATGATTGACTACTACATCAACCGCTATTTTAATTTTCTGAATCCTGAATTTATAAAAGTGATTGAGAACAAGGAGTGCGAAGTGGTTGGATTTATTGTCGGACTTCCGTCGCTCAGTGAAGCAATGCAAAAAGCGAATGGAAGATTATTGCCTTTCGGTTGGTATCATATTATGAATGCGCTGAAGAAACCAACTGTTGTTGATTTGATGTTGACTGCTGTTCATCCGCAATATCAGGGGCAGGGAGTGCCGGCATTATTAATTACAGAATTGCAACAAGTGATGATTGCAAAAGGTGTGAAGTATTCTGAAACTACAGGCATCATTGAGACAAATACTAAGGCAATTCAGGTTTGGAAAAACTATGAACACATTCAGCACAAACGCAAGAGATGTTTTGTGAAAATGTTTTAGTGATTTCTCCCGATAATATAAAATCTATATTTACAATGGTAACCATGAAGAAGATTTTTACAAGCACAATTATTCTGATTTCAATTTTTCAATTGAGTAGTTATTCTCAGGAATATAAAAGCTCAATAAAGTTTGGAACATCTGCAATGTGTTTTCCTGTTCATTATTCTTATGTTTCAATTAATAATCTTCCGGAAATAACTCTACAAAGAGAGCTGAAACATCATTTAATTCTCGGTGGCTCATTTTCTTTTTGGAACGATAAACACTACAATAATTTTTGGATTCAAAGAGCTGGGGTTTATAATAATTTTACTGATTGTGGAACAGGTAACACAACCCCTACTGAAAATTTTATTGTGGCCAGAGAAAAGTATAAATACTTTGATATGACCATCGGGCATAGATCAAAAATCGCGAATTTCGAAAATCAAAATATCATTTTCGGAATTGGAGCGTCTGTTGCTTCTGGAATTAATCACAGGTATTTTGATGAGTCATATTCCCAAAAGAAAAATTTTTATCTCGGTCCTATATTTCAGTTTGAATATAATGTCAATCCATTTAAAAATAGATTGAGTTTTGGTGTTTATGCAACATCAAGATATTACAAAGAGCTTAAATGGGAATTTGACCCGGGTATTCAAGCAGGTGTAAGTTTTTGAAAAATATATTTTCAAATACTTTCACCTTTAATTAAACCGCATAAAATTTTATTCTTGTTTCTTCTATTTTTGCTTCGATTCGTACACTCGCATGAACCAAACTGTTTACCATTCTTTTTTTGAAGCTCGAAAAAACAACCGCAAAAAATTTGCGGTGCTCATTGATCCTGATAAAGTCAGTAGTGATTCTATTATTAATACTGTTGAGTTAGCGGTGAAAGCAGAAGTGGATTATTTGTTTCTGGGTGGAAGTTTATTGGTGAACGATACATTGGATGTGTGCCTCGACATTATAAAGAGCAGTTGTGAAATTCCGGTGATATTATTTCCGGGAAGCGCGATGCAGGTGAATGCAAAAGCTGATGCAGTTTTTTTACTCTCATTAATTTCCGGAAGAAATCCTGAGTTGCTGATCGGACAACATGTGATTGCAGCGCCGATGTTAAAGCAAAGCGGGTTGGAAATTCTTTCAACCGGATACTTGCTTGTGAATGGCGGAGTGCCAACAACTGTTTCGTACATCAGCAATACCACACCGGTTCCTGCTGATAAAAATGATATAGCGGTTTGTACTGCGATGGCTGGCGAAATGCTTGGACTGAAAGTGCTTTACATGGATGCAGGTAGCGGCGCGCAACAAGCGATTCGACCGAGCATGATAAAAGCTGTACGCGAAAATGTAAATGTTCCGATTATAGTTGGCGGTGGAATTACCACTCCTGAAAAGGCAATGGAAAGTTGCAAAGCCGGCGCTGATATTATTGTTGTTGGAAATGCTATTGAGAAAGATACTTCTCTGATTATGCGGATGGCAAGCGCCATTCATGCACAAGCAATGATCTAATGGATTTCAGATTTTTGATTTCAGATTTCAGATTTTTTTTTATCGCGAAAAATTATTATGAATATTTAATTTCAACTGTTACAGTAGAAAATAGTTTGTGGAAATTATTTGTATCAGCAGAATTGCAAACTGCAAATTGCAAATTGCCAACTTGTATATGAAGGGGCGAGTTATAAAATCCACCGGAAGTTGGTACGATGTGTTGTTGAATGATGGTGTAACAGTTCAATGCAGATTAAAAGGAAAATTGCGATTGGAAAATCGGCGCACTACAAATCCGGTCGTGATTGGCGATTGGGTGATGATTGAATTGGAGAAAGACAACAGTGCGGCGGTCATCAACGAAGTTTTAAAAAGAAATAATTATATCATTCGTCAGTCGGCTCGCAACAGAACCGCGGAGCACATTCTTGCTGCGAACATGGACCGCGCATTTATTATCGCGACCGTAAAGCAACCGGCAACTACTACGGGTTTCATTGATAGATTTTTACTGACAGCGGAAGCATATCATATTCCTTCAACAATTCTGCTGAACAAAATGGATTTGTATAATGAAGAAGATTTGAAGCAGGTTGAATTTTTAAAAAACATTTACGGCAAGGCGGGTTATCCCATTGAATTGATTTCTGCAAAAACAGATGAACTCTTAAATGTTGTTCGTGATCTGATGAAAGACAAAGTGAATTTAGTTGCCGGGCATAGTGGAGTTGGAAAAAGTACTTTCATTAATAAAATGATTCCGGGAATTGATTTAAAAGTTGGCGATGTATCGGATTATCACAGCAAGGGAATGCACACCACAACTTTCGCCGAGATGTTTCATTTGCCCTTCGGTGGATTTATTATTGACACACCAGGTATAAAAGAGTTCGGTGTTTTAGATATTGAACCTGAAGAACTCGCTCATTATTTTCCTGAAATGAAAAACAGAATGCACGATTGCAAGTTCAACAACTGCCTTCATATCAATGAACCAAAGTGTGCAATTCGTGAAGCAGTTGAAAGCGGCGAGATTTCAAAAAGCCGTTACGGAAGTTATCTCGCTATTGTAGAAGATGTTCGCAACACCGAAAAAATTTACGACAAAGAATGAGAGTGGTGATTCAGCGTGTTACTTATGCAAGTGTAACAGTCGATGAAATTGTTATCGGGAAAATTGACGCCGGTCTACTTGTATTAATTGGAATTGAAGACGCCGACACCCATGAAGACATTGAATGGTTAAGCAATAAAATCTGTAATCTCAGAATCTTCAATGACGAAAGCGGAGTCATGAATTTATCAGTGAAAGAAGCAACTGGAAATATTTTACTTGTCAGTCAGTTCACACTTCATGCTTCAACTAAAAAAGGAAATCGCCCATCATATATTAAAGCATCGAAACCTGAAATCGCCATTCCGCTTTATGAAAAAATGATTTTGCAGTTGCAAAATGATTTGGGGAAAAATATTTCGACTGGAAAATTCGGAGCCGATATGAAAGTGGAATTACTCAATGATGGTCCGGTTACAATTTGCATTGATTCGAAGAACAGAGAATAAACTTATTGTGAACTTTCTCACATCATCCTGCCTGCTTTCTCAAAATTTCTATATTTATCCCCGACAATAATTTTATTCAATACAAACACCAAAAGCCATTCTGCATTTCAGTATGAGCAAGACCAAACAAACAGACAGCAAAATGAAATTTATAGTTTCTACCGGCGCACTGCTGAAGCAGTTATCGTTGATTGACGGAGTAGTGAGCACCAATACCGTGTTGCCGATTCTCGAAGATTTTCTATTCGAAATAAAAAAAGGAAAACTAACAGTGTTCAGCACCGACCTCGAAACTTCGATGAGTACTGTGCTTGATGTGGAGTCGCGTGAAGATGGAAAGATTGCGATACCTGCTCGTATGCTCATGAACATTTTAAAAACTTTGCCTGAGCAACCACTCACTTTCAGCATTGATGAACAGAATTATGGAATAGAAATTACCAGCGACAACGGTAAGTATAAACTCACCGGAGAAAACGGCGATGATTACCCACGCATTCCTGTTGCTGAAGAAATAAAAGATATTAAAATCAGCTCTGTGGTTTTGCGCAACGCAATTAGTAAATGTTTGTTCGCAGTTGGAACTGACGAGTTGCGCCCAGCGATGACAGGAGTAAATTTTGAACTCACTCCCGAAGGAATCACTTTCGTGAGCACCGACGCACACAAGTTAGTTCGCTATAAAAGATTTGATACGCGTAGCAATGCGGCTGCATCTTTTATTGTTCCGCGTAAAGCGTTACAGTTAATCAATGGCGCTCTGCCTGGCGAAGACACGCAGGTAAAAATTTCTTACAACAACAGCAACGCGTTTTTCAATTTCGGAAGTGTGAATCTGATTTGTCGTTTGATTGATGCGCGCTTCCCGGATTACAATGCAGTTATTCCAACTGATAATCCAAACAAGCTGATTATTTCTTCGAATGAAATTATCAATTCACTTCGTCGCTTAATTATTTTCTCAAACAAAACCACGCATCAGGTAACTTTTGAATTGAAGGGAAGCGAACTCACTATCACTGCGCGCGATTTGGATTTCAGCAATGAAGCAACAGAAAAATTAACCTGTAACTATAATGGCGAGGATATTGAAATTTCTTTCAATGGTCGTTTCCTCAGCGAAATTCTGAATGCATTAAGTACCGATGAAGTTCAGTTCGAATTCAGCACACCTACACGCGCCTCACTTATTTCTCCGACAGCAGGTAATGAGAATGAAACTACTTTAATGCTGGTGATGCCGATAATGGTGAATAACTGATTTGGTAATTAGATGATTTGAAAATGAAATACAATTTCATATTTCTGAATTATATGCTTTTAACCAACATCAGCAAAAAGGGAACACATCTTTCCCAATGAATGGCATAGTAGTTAAAACCGAGTGAAATATTTTTATAATACTCAGGACGGTTATCCCAATAGAATTTTTCTGAAGCAATTGACCATGCGGCAGCTCCAATCGCAGAAGACAAAAACCATTTCTCTAACAATCTTGCAGCTCTGCCATTTCCATCAGCAAACGGATGAATCATGGCGAGATGCAGATGAATCATTGAAGCATAGTAGAAACTTTCTTTTGTAGAAACTTTTTTCTTTGAAAGAAAATTAATATCAGCAAACAGTTTTGAAATTTCGAGTTTCAATTCGTCGGGTTCGGTTGCGAGGTAAACAGGTTTTCCGGTGTAAGAATCGTAAACACCAACTTGTACTTTTCTGAATTTTCCCCTTTCCGATTTTTTTAATAATGTTTTTGAAAGAATTGAATGCGCTTCGAGAAAATTTTTCTCTGTCAGCTTTTTTGTCGAGGCGAAAGAGTAAGCGCTGATTAAGTTTTCAATTTCCTCTACTTCTTTTTTCGAAGAAGTTTTTTTTGCGCCTCGATTGCGCATGAAACTATTCAGGTCAAGCGAATTTCCTTCAATCTTCGACGAGAAAACAGAAGATGCAATCGCATAAAATTCAAAATCCTGTTTTGCAATTTCGGTTTTTGAGCGAAGTGTAACAGCTAATTTTTTCCAGTCAACTTCAGCAGCAGATGAATACGATTTGAGATAATCAGAAGAAATCAATTTCAGTTTATCGCTCATACTTAAAGATAACTTATTGTTTTAAGAATGAGGAATAAACTTCTAAAAATTAATCTGCTGCTTTTTCTTCAGCAGGCTTTTCTTCGAGCGCCTTCCATTCCTCTTCGGTCTTTAATAAACTATTTGCTTTGAGGAGGTGGTACCAGCGCACCATCTTTTTTATATCGCTGTTGTGCACGCGCACTTTATCGTGAGTGGGAATTGCTTTTGTAAAATAATTTCTCAACTCATCATTCGATGCTTTTGCATCGGGTGCAGGAGTTTCGTTTTCAATTTTCATGAAATCACTGAAAACATATCTTAGTTCGCGACTCTCATCATTTTCCAAATAGATGGTAATGTTTTCGAGAGTAGAAATATTATGAACGCGCGCGGAGATGAATTGTGATTTTCCATCTTCGAGACTCGATACAACTACTCCGTTTGATTTTGATGAAAGGGCTCTGTATAAACCGGGCATTCCTGTTATGGCAACTATTTCGTGAAATTCCATGAATGAAAATTTTGGTTTGCGAAAATAGAAATATTTTTAAGCGCTGATGAAAAACCTGTAAATGGCTAAACAAAAAATTCCTGCACAAAAACCACCTGATATTAAACCACTGATTAATACGGTGTGGTACGAACAACCGAATATGCAGGCGCTGTTGCTTTCTGTACTGGCGATTCTGTTATATGCTGTCACATTTCAAAACGAGTGGGCGCTCGATGATGTTATCAGCATCACCATGAATTCGTTTACGCAAAAAGGATTTGCAGGAATTCCGGATTTACTTTCGAAAGACAGTTTCTATGGTTTTGTTGGAAACGCAAGCGACCTCACGGGCGGCAGATGGCGACCACTCGCGCTTGTAAGTTTCGCTACTGAGATTCAGTTATTTGGTTGGAAGAAAATTTCCCCCGCTGATAATTTAACTCTTGCGCATGTGATGCACTTTGACAATGTTTTGTTGTATTCGGCGATTGCTTTTTTACTCTACAAACTTTTATTCAACCATATCACAAAAAATATCTGGAGTGCATTTATTATCACTTTGTTGTTTGTTGTTCATCCGATTCATTCGGAAGTGGTGGCGAATATTAAGAGTCGTGACGAATTGCTTTCGTGTTTTTTTCTTTTGCTCACTTTGAATTTTTCACTCGACTGGAAAAAGAAAAACAAAATCATTTTTATGTTCCTGAGTGCAATTAGTTTTTTTCTTGCGCTCACTTCAAAAGAGAATGGTGTAACATTCATTGCCATTCTCCCTGTAACTTTTTTCTGTTTTGCAAAATTGGATTGGAAGAAAAGTTTTCTTGCCACGCTTCCATTTGTTTTTATCACTGTGTTTTATATCGTGCTTCGCTTTTCCATTATCGGATTTGTAAATAAGGAAATTACTGAGGTGATGAATGCACCTTTCTTATATGCAACACCGTTACAGGCATTCGCTACAAAAATGTTTGTGCTCGGAAAATATATTGTGATGCTTTTCTTTCCTGTAACACTCAACTACGATTATTCATACAACCAGATTCCTTATACAGATTTTGGTGACTGGCGGGTTTTACTTTCCATTATTGTTCAGCTTGCATTATTGATTTATGCTTTCATGCAAATCAGTAAAAGAAATTTAATTGCTTACGGAATTCTATTCTATTTCTTCAGTGTGTTTATCGTTTCAAATCTGGTAGTTGATACAGGTGGAGTTATGGGTGAGCGATTTTTATTTCAAGCTTCTTTCGGATTTTTAATTGCAATTGTTTCTGTGCTTTCTCTTCTCATTCAAAAAATAAAATTGGATGAAAAAGTTTTAAAACCAATTATGATTGGTCTTTTTATCATTATCATTCTCCCGGCATCATACAAAACATATTCGCGAAGTCAGGAATGGAAAAATGATAAAATTCTTTTTATAAAAGATGTGGCTACAAATCCGAACAGCGCACGAACAAATAATGGCGGAGGAACTTCATATATTTTTCTTGGCGATGATGCAAAAGATTCAACACAAAAAAAATTGTGTTACGACAGTGCAGTTATTCTTTTAAAAACTGCATCACGAATTCATCCGAAGTACGCGGACCCTTATTTGAATTTAGGTGTTGCTTACAATCGAAAAAAAATGATTGACAGTGCAGAATATTTCTGGAATAAGGCGCGCGCGCTACAACCGGATCATCCGAAGCTTGGCGAGTTCGATAAAGTTTTAGTTTCAGAATTTTTAAGTGATGCAGGAAAATTTTATCAGAAAGGAGATACTGCAAGAGCAATTAACGATTATAGAAAGGCGGTTCAATACGGACCGGGTGATTCAAAGACCTGGTATAACCTCGCAGGAATTTATTTTACTGTTCATCGTTACGATAGTGCAAGAATATGTTTTGAGCAAACTTTAAAAATCAATCCCAAAGAACAACAGGCGCAACAAGCATTGAACTTTATGAATAGAATGCGGAAATAATATTTTCCCCAAGGCACTAAGACACAAGGGGATTTTTTTGAACTGTTACACTAAGATAAATTATTTTCTAAATAATAGAAATAAAAAAGGCACCAAGAAAAACTTAGTGCCTTCGTTTCTTTGAGGCAAAATGTATTATGGTAAATAGTGAAACGAGTTAAAGAATTTATCTTTTTCTGCTTCAGGCACATCACCTACAATCGGATTGCAGGTCAGCTCAAATAATTTGTTGTCTTTATAAAATGCACGCACTAACGATTTCAATCCCATCATTTTATATCTGTATTCCATACACAGGCCGCCATTGAATTGCATTTCTTTCATGTCAGTTACTTTGGTCGAAAAAATAGATTCAATTACATCAGTATTGCTTTTCACTTTATCGCGAAAAGTTTGTTCAGTATATGAAGCATCTCCAAAATCAACGCTCACATAAAAATTTGTTAGCGGCTCATCGAGCGTTGCTGATATAAACCAGTTGGTTCCTTTCTTATCTGCTTTTGGTTTTTCAGGAAACTGAACTTCAAACTTTGCTTTTTTCTTTTCCGAAAAAGTCACCCAATCACCTCCGCTATATTTAAAAGAGAAAAGCGAAACCAGAACAATTGAAATTACAGATAGTCGTAATGCAGTTTTCATCAGTAAAAATTTTTGTGAATTTAACTTCGGTACGATTCGATTTTCTGAAAGTTATATCGAAGTAATTAACAGCAGCGTTATTGTTTTCCTTTCAGATAGGCATTGCATCGCTGCGCTACATTTTCGCGAATGTTCATGTAAAACAAACCGTAGTCGAGAATGTGATAAATTTTCCAATCGAATAAATTGCTTCCCTTAAAAACAGGTTTATCAATCCATAATAATCCTTCATGCACCTGTGCATCGCAAATATTCGGATAGATGTGATCGATTTTTCTCAATAGTCCTCCATCGTTTTTCTGATAGCTGCAATAAGTAGAATCAATACTCCAATCAAGTGGGTTCGTGCAAATCGCATGATTCAATCCACCATTATAGTATGTAGGAGTAAATCCCTTTGAAAAAGTATTCCACGAAATCCAGCAATCAGTTTGTGTTGAATCTTCGCACGGTGCGATGCAACAAAAAGAATCTCGCGGCACAGGCATTCCGATTAAGTAAGCGCAGACTAATTTTTTTTGCAGAGGCTTTCCGTCAAAATATTCTTTCAGCAATCGCGCGGCATGGATGGTTCCCTGACTGTGCGCCGCAATAATTATCGGGCGACCATTATTATAATGTTGCATGTAATATTCGAAAGCATGTTTCACATCGGCATAAGCAGTGTCGAGTGCATTTAGTTTTGCATCTTTATCAGATGAGAAAAATGCACTTATATGCGCCTGTCTGTATCGCGGCGCATAAATTTTACAACTCATATTAAAGACACTCGACTGTAACAGTATGGTTGTTTCATCTGTTTTTTCATTCAGTTCTTTATCGTTTATATCACCATTCCATTTGTTTGTGCCTTCCGGTTCATAAGTAAAAGTTGTCGGATGAATAAAAAACACATCCACTTTGGCAGAGTCTTGTCCGTCGCTCAAACTTTTATCGGGAACTTCATCAGCATTATCCTTCATGGTTGGTAAAGCAGCCCACGAAGAATTTTTATTGTAATCAGGAATCATTGGAACAGTGCTTTCGCTGAATGGAGTTGTTACAGCATATCTCTTATAAACATTACAGGAAATAAAAAACAGAATCAGAAAACTCAAAATAAAAAATCGCATCGGGCAAAAATATTCTTATTAGTGTAACAGTTATTTTATACTACTTAAAAAATTTTATTAATTAAAAAACAAAAAGAGCCACTCAAAATTGAGCGGCTCTTTTCGTCATCCTTGTTTTTAGGTGTTATTGCAAAACAATGTTGAAGACGACTCCGTTGATTTCAACTGTTGCCTGACTATCGCAAGCACCTGTTCCAAAATCAAGGGTGCGAACAGGTTTTCCATCTGGAGTAATATCAATAGTTCCCTGCTTGATATACGGACAACCAACTGAAATGATTAATGGATTAGTGATTGACGCAGTGAAGTGAACTCCCGCGCGACTTGTTCCTTCAGCAGTTCCGGTAATTGAATATTCATCGTCGAGTGGAGTTAAAGTTCCCTGTCCGTCAGTCCATTCACGGTTTCGGTGCGAAGTCCACGACATGGTTGTTCCATCGGTAAATAAAATATTCGCGACTGTTACATTGATATCATAAGTATAATGATTCGCTCCATTCAATCCGTTGTTAGTTACAGTTTTTACATAATCAAACTTATCACCATTCACATAATAATTTTGTGTGGTGATTGTAATTACTGTTCCTGCCTGACGGTAAGGGCCAGTCCAGGTTGCTTTAATAATTCCTTTGCGTAATTTGTTATCCCATCCACTGCACAAACATCCAGCAGTAGTTGTTGTATCAAAAACAATGGTGATTGATTTTTCTCCTGTAATTGTATCAGGAATTGTATCGAGAAAAACTTCGGCACATGATGGAAGCAAAGCATAATTCGCATCTTCTAATTTCATGATATTATTTTCGTAAGCCGATGAATTCACAGCATCCCAAATGCGGTCCGATTCATTTTCAGCTTTGAAATTATCGGTGGCTACAGAAGTATCGTCATCTGAATTTTCTTTCCGGCAGGAATTAAAAGTGAACACCGAACCGAAAAGTGTTACAGCAAGTAAAATTTTTAAGAATCCTTTTTGCATAATTGAAATTTAATTTTTTGCGTTTGATTTAATGTAGATGCAAGTTTATTGAAAGAAGTTGTATTAAGACACATTGAATGCCACATTAATGAGGGCCACCCATTGGACCGCCG
The DNA here is from genome assembly GCA_038326325.1 of Chitinophagales bacterium. Classification (GTDB taxonomy): domain Bacteria; phylum Bacteroidota; class Bacteroidia; order Chitinophagales; family UBA10324; genus UBA10324. The sequence continues at coordinate 18,794 of JBBQJW010000005.1, forward strand.
GGATGCATTTGTCCATCGCCGCCTTGTTGTTTTAATTGTTCGAGCAGGTATAGTTTGAATTTCTGTTCAGCCACCCAAAACTTCGCTACCTTTTTCACGGGTAAAACTTTTTTCAATTCTTCGTTGTATTTTTTTTTGATGTTGAGTTCCTGTTGCTGATAGTTGAATTCGTTATCAATTGTTTTCGCAACATCGGCATCGCTCATTTCGTCGAAGTTGATTTTTGCATTCATCAATTCGGTCAATCTGCCCTTGCGAATCACTTCCATCTCTGCATCGTACTGATTGTAAACGGGCCAGAAAACTTTTGCTTCATCAGGAGTAAGGTTTAATTGTTTGGTGATGTAGCCGACTTTTATCGCTTCAACTTTTTCCTTTTTGTCACCGCCGCCGGGCTGCGCTTTCAGCACCACTGTACTTGTTAAAAGCATCAGCACTAAAATTGACTTTCTCATTTTTGTAAAATTTATTTTATCAGTTAAAGATTTTGAATGTCATCAAGAGTAATTCCGGAAACATCAATCAACGATTCGTCGTTTGCTGATTTTTCCTGTTCAATTCCTGAACTCAGTTTTCCGATTGCGTTATCATCTAACTGCGCAACAATTGAACTTTCGTCGAGCGAAGAAATATTATCAGAAAGATAATTACTTATTTCTTCGTTGCTCACTTGTGTAACACTTTCGGTTGTTTCTGTTACATAAGCAGGTTTTGTTAAAACAACAATCGCTAAAACTAGTACCGCGAGAACAGGAGTAGCAGCAAACAGATGAGTGAGTCGAAACGAATGTTGAAAATATTCAGTCACACTTTCCCAAACTGTTACAGTTGGTTTGCGCGAATTTTTAGATAGAATTTCATTTGGAAGACGGTCGAAATAACCGTAAGGAACATTTAATACTTCTTGTTTTTCTAATCCTTTTAATCCGGAGTTTTGTAATTCGGCGCTTACTGAATCGGTATAAATTTTCCCCATCACACTTTCTTCTACACTGCTGAAATAATTTTCGGGAATAGAAAACAGATTCTCTTTTCTTCTTTCGGCAAGAAGGGGGGAGAGCTGCTTTAATTCGTTCTGTATGTCAATTCGGTTTTCCATTTTCGGAGAGATAATTATGATGTGCGGAGAATGAAATAGTTTAATCTGCCAGTAAAAATTTCTCTACTTTTTTAACGGCGTGATGAAACGATGCTTTTAGTGCGCCTTCTGATGTGCCGAGCACCCGACTCATTTCTTCGTAAGGCATTTCGTCGTAGTAGCGAAGGTTAAAAACCACCCGTTGTTTTTCGGGCAAACTTAAAATCGCTTCCTGCAACTTCAGTTCTGTTTTATTCTCCGAAAAATTTCCTTGTGTAGTCAGTTTGTTTTTTAACTCCTTAGTCACATCTTCAATCGGAACAAAAAATCGTTTCTTCTTGCTGTTCAGAAAAGTGATGCTTTCGTTCGTCGCAATGCGATAAAGCCAGGTAAAGAGTTGCGAGTCTTCGCGAAATCCATCGAGACTCTTCCACACCTTTATGAAAACATTTTGCAGAATATCGTTCGCGTCATCATGGTCAATAACAATGCGGCGAATGTGCCAGTACAAACGCTCCTGATAGCGACGAATAAGGATCGTATAACTTTCCTCGCGCCGGTCGGTGGTTTTGAACTGAACTAATAATTCTGCATCGCTTATTTGCAAAGTCATTTAATTACTGATTTGGTAATTTGACACTTCGACAAGCTCAGTGTGACATTGTTGTCTTTCTGAGCTTGTCGAAGAATGAAGATGAGTTTTCGCATTCGCAATTGCTTCAACGAATAATTCTGACTTTAATTATTGATAAAAGTTTAATACAAATATGGAAAGAAGTTTTGCTGAAAGATAAATTCTAATGCCCCCAAATATTCTGCTTACTTTTATGAAAACATTTTTCACATGAAGCGGGTATTTCTCTTTTCATTTTTCATTTTTAGTTTTTCGTTTACTAAAGCGCAGTGGGTTACTATTCCTGATGCAAATTTCAGAAACTGGCTGAACACTCATGGTTTCTCCTCGTGCATGAGCGGAACAATGATGGATACTACTTGCCCTGCTGTAATGAATGCAATTCAAATTGATTGCAGCAACAAAAATATTTCTGACTTAACAGGCATTCAGTATTTTGATAATTTGCTTTTTCTTAATTGCAGCAGTAATCAACTCACATCATTATCCTTACTTCCAAATTTTTTAGATACTCTAAGATGTTCATTTAACTACAATCTGAATTCGCTCCCAAATTTACCATTATCGTTATTAGAACTTAGTTGCTATCAGTGTGGGTTAAGCTCTTTACCTAATTTACCAACCACATTAATTTATTTGAATTGCGAGGAAAATACCATTAGTTCATTACCGTCGCCCCTTCCAGATTCATTAAAGACTCTTGTATGTGATCATAATAATCTTCTTTCTCTACCGGTACTTTCTAATTCGATAGTTGTTTTGTATTGTCGTTACAACCCATTGTCTACTTTGCCGAATCTTCCTTCAACATTAATATCATTGTCGTGTGATAACTGTCAACTTTCTACTTTACCGTCGTTACCAATAAACTTATATAGTCTTAGTTGTTCTCACAATCAGCTAGTGACTTTGCCCGGTCCGTATCTTCCTTGGTTGAATAGCTTGAAATGCGATTACAATCAGCTTTCTACCATACCAAATTTTGCAAATCAAACTGGCAGTATTAATATGATAAATCTTTCTCATAATCCAATTTCAAGTCTTCCCCCACTTCCCGCACTATACATAACAACACTTGATTTTTCATATACTTCATTATTTACTTTTCCAGTTCTTCCAAATACAGTGAATTATTTGCATTGTGAAGGAAACTCATATTCAAGTTTACCTCCTTTACCAAATTCGCTTAAACTTTACTGCTCACACAATAATCTTTCAAGTTTGCCAGCATTACCTATATTTCTAAATTATTTGGACTGCTCATATAACCAGCTTACCTCTCTACCAACACTTCAGTATGTAGATTATCTTGATTGTTCGTTCAATCAATTGACAAGCCTCCCCCCGCTTAAAGCTGATTTGACAGGTTTGATTTGTAATGATAATCCGTCATTAAATTGTTTACCCCCGTTTTCTTCACTCAGCTATTTGATATTTAACATTTCTAACACTTCTATAAGTTGCTTACCAAATGTAATTCAACATCCATCTGGATATGTAGCAGCAATAGACTCCTTTCCTCTCTGTGGCATCTTCAATCCAAATGGTTGTGAGGTTGCATGGAACATAAAAGGAACTGTTGTGCATGATGGCGATGGAAGTTGCGCAACTACTAACGACGGAACGGGAGTTCAGAATGTGAAAATGAATTTGTATGACAATGCCAGTAACCTGCTGCAACAGGTGTATATTAATGGCGCTTCTGATTATTCATTCAACACCAATCTTGGAACTTATCATGCGAAGGTAGATACAGCCTCACTTCCTTTTAATGTCTTGTGTCCGGTATCGAATGATTATGTAACCACTCTCACTGCAATTGATTCGCTCGACTACAATGCTTATTTCAGATTGGCGTGCAAGCCCAATTATGATGTTGGTGTTTTGTCAGTTGTAAACGGAAATACTTTTTTTCCCAATCATGATGTTACCCTTCATTTTGATGCTGGCGATTTAACCTCTTACTATGGTGTCACCTGTAATACAAACGGACTAACAGGAACAGTGACAGCCACAGTCTCCGGTCCGGTTGCAATTTCATCTACATCTTCCTCTGCTTACGCCACAAGTTCCGTAGCCGGAAATATTATTACATGGACGGTTACTGATTTTTCTCAGCTGAGTTTTACTAATAGTTTCTCCATTGATTTAATTACTGATTACAATGCAGTGGCAGGGAGTTCGGTCTGTATTATAGTTGATGTGAATGCAGCCACCGGAACAGATAATAATCCTGCAAACAACTCTCTCACTCAATGCTGGACTGTGGTTAATTCCTTTGACCCAAATGTGAAAGAAGTTTATCCGCAAACTATTTCTTCCGCAAATGAATGGCTCACCTATACCATCCATTTTCAAAATACCGGAACTGCACCTGCAGAAAATATTCTGGTGATTGATACACTTGATTCAAATCTTGAATGGTCAACCTTTCAGTTGCTTTCATTTAGTCATGAGAATTTAACGCAGGTGCTTCCGAATGGAATTGTGCATTTTAATTTTCCGAATATTTTTCTTCCTGATTCTACCACTAATGAACCGGGCTCTCATGGTTATATTCAATACAGGATAAAGCCAAAAGCGACTGCAATGCCGGGAAGTGTAATCGAAAATTCTGCTTCCATATATTTTGATTTTAATTCGCCGGTTCTAACGAATACTGCTTCCACTACTTATTGCTCACCCCCACAACCGGAAATTGTTGTGGCGGCTATTTGTTCGGGCAACAGTTACTTGTTTAACGGACAACAGTATTCTACAGAGGGAATTTATCCTGCAACATTGAATGCAGCAAGTGGCTGTGATTCCATTGCTGAATTGCACCTCATCGTTTTCCCCCCTGAGATTAATTCAACTGCTCAGATAATCTGTGCAGGTGATTCATTTAGCTTTAACGGTCAGCAACTCGCTGTTTCAGGAAACTATTCGGCATCATATTCTACTTCAGACGGCTGCGATTCAATTGTAAATCTAGCGTTGATGATTTTGTCGCCGATTTCAACTACACTCTATCAATCCATTTGCGCCGGGGATGTTTTTGATTTTAACGGACTTCAACTTTATGTTGCAGGAAATTATTTAGCAACCTACAACGCCTCAAACGGATGCGATTCTGTTGTGAACCTCTCACTCTCTATTGAGCAGGTAAACACAACTATTCTTCCAATAGGGGATTCGCTTATTGCACTAAGCGGGGGAACCGTTCTATGGTTTGATTGCAATGCACAACAAATTATTGCAGGAGCAACACAAACTGTTTTTGTTCCAGCCGCAACAGGAAACTATGCAGCCATAATCACAGAAGGAAATTGCGTTGATACTTCGGTGTGCATGAATGTGGTTACTGGTGAGAATGAGTTGGCGGTTGCCAATTTGCAATTGGCTGTGTTTCCAAACCCTAACAATGGGCAATTCAATATTACTAGCAATAAAAAAATTAATAAAGTAGAAATCACTAATCTGCTCGGGCAAATAATTTATCAGTCAACTTCCAATCAAAAAAATATTTCTCTTCAACTTGAAAATAATGGCATGTATTTTTTAACTGTTACAATAGCTAATCAAATCGTTTCAAGAAAATTGATTGTGCAGCATTAAAGTCAAGATTAATTCTTGTATTTACTAATTCTGATTTTATAAAACCCTTTGCACCGCCTCCACTATATTAATAGTATCAATGCCATACTTGGTGAGCAGTTCTTCCGGCTTGCCGCTTTCGCCGAATGAATCATTGACGGCGACCATCTCAATTGGCGCAGGAAAATTTCGCGCGAGCACCCCCGCAACTGATTCGCCAAGCCCGCCATTCATTTGATGTTCTTCGGCTGTTACAGCACACTTTGTTTTTTTCACAGAACGAATTATTGCTTCTTCATCCAATGGTTTTATGGTGTGGATGTTTATGATTTCGCAACTGATTCCTTCGGTTTGTAATTGTTTTGCAGCTTCAATTGCTTTCCATACTAAATGTCCGCACGCAAAAATTGTCACATCAGTTCCTTCGCAAATAAGTTGCGCTTTTCCGATTTCAAATTTCTGATTCGCATCGGTAAAGTTCGCCACCTTCGGGCGACCAAAGCGGAGATAAACAGGGCCTTCATATTCAGCAATAGCTATTGTCGCTGCTTTTGTTTGATTGTAATCGCATGGCACAATCACAGTCATGCCCGGAAGCATTTTCATCATACCAATATCTTCGAGTATCTGATGCGTTGCTCCGTCTTCTCCTAATGTTAATCCGGCGTGTGACGCACAGATTTTTACATTCTTATTTGAGTAAGCTATGCTCTGACGAATCTGATCATACACTCGTCCGGTAGAGAAATTTGCAAAGGTTCCGGTGTAAGGAATTTTTCCGCCAATGGTTAATCCTGCCGCCACACCCATCATGTTTGCTTCGGCAATTCCCACCTGAATAAATCGTTCGGGAAATTCTTTTATGAATTCATCCATGCGCATTGAACCTGCAAGGTCAGCAGCGAGCGCAATCACATTTGGATTGGTTCGTGCAACTTCAGCGAGTCCAGCGCCAAAACCGCCGCGTGTTTCCTTCTTGTCTGTATCAGAATAATTTTCGAGCATGATTTAAAATTTTGCGGAAGCAGTTCCTCCGGCTGTTATGTTAATGAGTTGTTCTTTTGTATCAGTTGTTTTCTTCGTCATTTTCGAGCGGAAAATAATTTTGTAAGTGCCGGGTTGCAGTGCAACAGTTTCCATTCCGCCAAATTCATTCATTGTATAAATTTTTTTCCATTCAGTTCCATTGAGCCATAAAATTCCACCGTAACCGGGAGCTGATTTCTGAATGGTTAAAACTCCGGGAGTCGGAATTTCAATAGTGGTTGTTTTGCTCTGAGCAATATCAATGTTGTTGAGTTGCGTGCGCGGCAAAGTGAGAAATTCCAAATCATATTTTCCGCAAATCAATTTTTGTGTCGAATTAATTTCCTGAACTGTAACAGTTCCATACTTATCATTCTCGCGCACCAGACATTTTATTTTGCTATTGATATTATTATTAATTGTAGTGCCTTGTAACTTGATGTATAAATATCCCTGTGGAGTTGGTACATCAATTTTATTAATTGACTTTGGCGCGAGTTCAATATCCTTGACTGTTACAGGCGGAGTTGTTTGCACCACAAGATTGTAAGCGCTAACCGGGTCGAGGTTCACTGTGTCAGCAATGCCTTTGTAATTTATAGTGTGCATGTAGTTGTAACGAATAACATCACTGCGGTTATCGTAAAAACTCATGACTGCATCTGTCTCTGATGGATTTTTATTTATATCCAGCAAGTTCACCTGAATAAAAGTTGGATTCAATGCTGCATTCAAAATTTGCTGCATCGCCATTTTAAAACCAACCGGATCTTGCGCATTGAAGAATGCTCCCATGCATTGTAAGTCAGTCACTATTTTATTATCGACATTCAACCCAATTATGAAAGGACGAAGAAATGCTCCACTCTTTTGCAACGCGAGTGATACAGCACATGGATCTGTACCGCAACTTTCTTCACCATCAGTAATCAGAATTAAAATGTTTCGTGAAGTAATGTCTTTCGGAAAATCATCGGCTGCTTTTTCCAATGACATACTGATGGGAGTAATTCCTTTGGGATCCAGATTTTGTAATGATTGTTTTATGATGCCTGCATTATCAGCACCAAATGGCACAAGCAGTTTTGTATCGAAGCAATCATTCATTGAAGAAATGGTTTGGCTTCCATAAACGCGTAGCCCTAATTCAATATTGGGTTTGCGCTTGAGTGTGTCAATGATTTCACCAAGAATTCTTTTCGCGACAGTCATGCGGGGCTCGTTTCCCCAAGAAACCATCATGCTTGATGAAGCGTCAACAAGAAATAAAATTCTTGTGACAGGAACAGGTGTAACAGTCTGTGCCTGACACTTCGATGAACTCAGCGTGACATGAAAGGTGAAAAGTGAAAGAATAAAAATCAAATATTTCTGTCTCATAATTTCACCTGCGTTGTTTTGTTGGATGAAACAGTAAATACTTTTTGTTGCGTAAGGTTCGCGCGCTTTCCTTTATCGGGGCGGAAAATTAAAATGTATTCGCCGGGCTGAACCTGTAGCGAAGTGTTTGATTTCAATGCATTGAAATCATAAACTTTTGTAAGTGTGTTATTTTCTTTCACAAATAAAGCTGCAACAACTAACTGCATCGGTTGCAGTGTAACAGTTCCGGGAACCGGAATGTGAATGGTGGTTTCGGGAGCTTGTTGCAATCGTACACCGTATTTATTAATTCTTGGAAGAGTGAGAATTTCTAAATCATAATCACCAGCCAAATATTTTCGTGTGGTGTTGAAGTCCTGCACATATAGAATTTCCTGCGTGTTTACTTTTCTTACTACGCATTGAACAGGGGTATAATTATTTGTTTGACCATCAATCACCAGGTTCAGTTTTCCCTGCGGAACATCCAATGCAATCATGTTGTGCTTGCCGGGAAGCAATTCAATATTATCTTTTCGAACAGGAGGAAAAGTGTGAACCACCAAGTCGTAACGACCTTTCGGGTCAAGACGAAGTGTATCAGGATTTCCATTTGCATCGAGCGTGTGAACGAAATTGAAAAGTGTTTTGTGTGAGTAGTGGTCGAGGAAACTCATCTCCACATTTGTTTCATTTGGAATTCCGTAACCATCAAGCAAATTCACCTGCACTGTTGTTTTATTCAGGGCCTGTTTTATCACTGCATTTAATACTCCGCCGAATTCATTTTCATCAGCCACATCGTAGTAAGTTCCAAGGCAATTGAAAAACTTTTTCAGCGAATCAGTAATTCCTAACCCAACAATAAATGGTTTGAGCGCGATTCTTTTTTGTTGAAATAGTTCAGCAAGGTCGCATGGATTTCCACCGCAAGTTTCTATTCCATCAGTAATAAGAATGATTGAATTGAATGCAGTTGAGTCTTTCGGAAAATCGTTGAGTGATTGTTCGAGTGCGTAAGTGATTGGAGTTTGACCTTGAGGAGTAATTCGCTTCAATGCACTTTTAATATTCTCCGAATTTTTTTTCGCGAACGGCACTTCGAGTTTTGTGTCTTTGCAATTGTTTTGCGATTTGGGTGATTGATGACCAAGAACACGCAATGCAAATTCCACTTTCGGATTTGTGCGCTCCATACTATCAATAAACGACACGAGAATATTTCCGGCTAATTCAAATTTCACCTGTTGCTGAAATTTCTGTTTCATGCTTCCGCTTCCATCCAATACAATAAGCACGCGTGATGTCTGCGCGAAATTTTTTTCAACGCACAGGAAAATAAAAACAAAAAGTAAAATCTTTTTTAGCAATCAGATTGAGTTTTTAGAAGAACGAATTTTAGTCATGAATAGTATTCATTTCTTCCGCTGAAATTTCTTTTGATTCGTGTAAAATATTTTCAGAAAGAGATAATGATTTTGTCATTGAAGAATGATAACCAATCATTAAAAGTGAAAGCATTACTATGTCAACAATAGAATTAAAATAGAAATAACTGGAAGGTGTTTTAAATGGAATTTTGATAAGACTCAAAATTTCATAATTGAAAAATGATGTCATTTCATATCCAAACTCATTGAAAAGCCAAACAGAAATAAAAAGAAGTGATAATCTTTTTAAGCTAATTTTTGGAAATGAAGAATTAGAAATTCGATAAACCAGAATTGAAAAAATTATAAGAGGAGAATAAATTTTTAATAAAAATGAAATTGAATGGAACCATCTAAGTATTCCTTCTGAAGAACTTGAAATATTCAAATATTCATTTAGAAAATCTAATCCATATGCTATACAAAAGGAGATAATTAAACCTAAGAACAACAGAATAAAATTTTTGAAAGAAATACTTTTAATAACAGAAGAAAAGGAAAGGGCATTTTCAGAATTAATATTTCCCTTTTCAAATTTCAAAATTGATATTGAAAGAATAGAAGTGAAAAAAACAAATAAAATTTTTGTACAATAAACTAACTTATAGTAATATGTTCCTGATGATGTTCTGAAAAAATAAAAACCAACCAATTGAAATTGATATTGAAATTCACTTTTATCAGAAACATTATAGAAATAAAAAACTAATGATAAAGTAAAAACGAAAATTGAAAAAATTAAAGAAACAGTTAAAGCCTTCCAGAAATATTTTCTGTAAACTTCAACGAAGTCCGTTAACTGATTTTTTAAGTAGTCGGAAAATTTCATTATCAATTTACTTAGTAATCTCCAAGTGTAACAGGCAATTGTTCCAGTGCTTTCGCGAGTTGTGCATCGTTAGGTGCAATACCATGCCATTCATGATTGCCCATCATAAAGTCAACACCAAATCCCATAATTGTTTTCATTAGTACAACTGTTGGTTTTCCTTTTCCGGTCATGGCTTTTGCTTTTTCCATAGTTGTTAAAACTTCTTCCATCATATTACCATTCATCTCTAAAGTTTGCCAACCAAATGCTTCGAATTTTGCTTTCAAATCTCTGTTTGCCATTACTTTTTCTGTTGGACCGTCAATCTGTTGTCCATTCCAGTCAATGGTTGAAATCATATTATCCAATTTGTGATGTGCTGCAAATTGTATCGCTTCCCAATTTTGTCCTTCGTCTAATTCTCCATCGCCATGCAATGAATAAATGATATGCGAATCGTTGTTAAATCTTTTTGCGTAAGCGGCGCCACATGCTACTGACATTCCTTGTCCGAGTGAACCACTTGCTATTCTTATTCCGGGTAAATGATCGTGTGTTGTGGGATGCCCTTGCAAACGAGTATTTAATTTCCTGAAAGTTTTTAATTCTTCTACCGGGAAAAATCCGCTGCGCGATAACACAGAATAAAAAACGGGACTGATGTGTCCGTTCGATAGAAAAAATAAATCTTCACCAATTCCATCCATGTTGAAATCAGTTTTGTATTCCATTACAGAAAAATAAAGCGCAGTTAAAAAATCAGTGCAGCCAAGCGAACCTCCCGGATGCCCGGACTGACAACCATGCACCATGCGAACAATATCTCTGCGAACCTGTGTTGCAGTTCTTTTCAATTCTTCTGTTGAAGCCATTCAATGAAATTATGGCGCTAAAAATAGAAGGGCAGTTCATTCATATTGTGACGGAATATTAACAATTGAGAATTGGTTTGAAACCAAATTAGACCGATAATTGTAAGAAGTTTGAGAATTCAATAGAAGTAATACCTTTCCCATCGATTTAAAAAATCAGAATAATTTTTTTCAAATACACCAAAAAATAAAACATGAAATTTAAGTTGTCCTTTTTAATCGCCTTGTTGTCATTTGTTTTTTCAATGTCATCATTTGCAGGTGAAATAACAGATGGAAAAACTTCTTTCACTCTTCTTCATCAGTCATCAGATAAAATTGTGATTGAAGTTAAGATTGGCGGATTCCAATTGGTAGAAGTTCAAACTCCGAATGGAGTTGAATACAGTGCAATTATTAATCAAGGTACTCCAATACTTCAGAAGGGCGCGCCTGATTTACAAAAACTAACTACATCGGTTATCATTTCTGATAATCAATCTATGCAGGTTTCATCAACCGTTCAGGATTTTACAACATTTACTAATATCAATATCGCTCCTTCAAAAGGAACACTGGTAAGAACTGTTGATCCGTCAACAGTGCCTTTTACTTATTCTGATATTTATTCTTCTAATAATTTTTATCCTTCTTCAACTGTTACACTTCGTCAGCCATACATTATTCGCGATTATCGCGGACAAACAATTGTGATTAATCCGATTCAATACAATCCGGTTACAAAGGAATTAAGAATTGCAACTGACATCATTGTTGAACTCTCCCCTTCAAATTCTACAGTGATAAATCCACTCGTTCGCAAACATTCATCAAATTCAATTTTTGAAGATTTCGATATGATTTATAAAAACAGTTTCTTGAATTATGGTGCTGTAACACATCAAACAAGATATGCGCCATTAACCGAAACCGGAAATATGTTAATCATTTGTTCTGATGTTTATCTGAATGCGATGAAACCATTTGTTGATTGGAAAATGGAAGAAGGAATGCCTGTTCAATTGGTTGGAAAATCTACTGCCGGAGCAACTGCGGCTGCGATTAAAACATATATTCAGAATTACTACAACACAAACGGACTTGCCTATTTATTAATTGTAGGTGACGCAACTTTAATTCCTGCAAGCAGTCATGTTGATAGCTATGGTCAATCACAGGATTCAGATCAGGATTATGGGTTTCTCATTGGTAGTGATCATTACCCGGATATTATTGTGGGAAGATTTTCGGCTGAAAGTTTAGCCGATGTAAATACTCAAGTTGATCGCACTGTTCAATATGAAAAAACCCCCACTCCAGGCACATGGTATAAAAATGGAATTGGAATTGGGTCACCTCAAGGAGCAGGACAAGGTTATAATGGATTAGCTGATTGGGAATTTGAAAGAACAATTATCAGAGACCCTTTGCTTTCATACAATTATTCAACTGTTGCTGAGTTATACGAAGGTTCACGCGGCGGTGCTGATGCAGCAGGTAGCCCAGTAGCAAGTGATCTTTCAACTGAAGTAAATAATGGAGCATCGATCATTAATTATACGGGTCATGGAAATATTAACCTGATTGCTACAACCAGTTTTACCAATACAGAAGTAGATGCGCTTACAAATACTCGCAAACTTCCTTTTGTTTGGATTGTTGGATGTCAGACCGGAAATTTTGTAACTAATACTTGCTTTGGTGAAGCATGGGCTCGCGCTACAGATAATAATGGAGAGCCAACCGGATCAATTGCAAATCTTATGTCAACAATAAATCAGAGTTGGGAAGAACCAATGTGGGGACAATTGGAGTTCAATAAAGTATTAACAGAAAACGAAGGAACAAACATCAAGCGAACCTTTGGTGGAGTCTCAGTTTGCGGTTTGGACTACATGAATGATAATATGGGTGCAACCGGTATGGATATGACTGATACTTGGACTTGCTTCGGCGATCCTTCAGTAATGCTTCGCACAGATGTTCCGGCTGCGATGACTGTTACACATGCACCAACTGTTGCCCGACTTACATCTTTCTTCCATGTCAATTGTAATGTTGATGGGGCGAGAGTTTGTTTGTATGCTGAAGGAAAAATTCTGGGAGTGGGATATGTAAGCGGAACTTCAGCAATTGTTGGAATAACAAACGGAAATTTTAATAATGTTACAGGCGATTCTATTTTGGTGACTGTTACATCTTATAATAAAATCCCTTATCAGGGATGGGTTACAATTTTTGAAGGAGTTTCTGCACCAACAATTTCTGATAACAATTCAATTCAGATTTTTCCAAATCCAGCTTCTGATAAAATTACTGTTGACCTTGGAAATAATGTTTGGAACAAAGGAACCGTCCGCATTTACAATGCTCTTGGTCAGTTGATGAATGAAGTTTCATTGGCGAATAAAAATTCACTACAGGAAATCAGCATCAGTCATCTTGCAGCAGGAGTTTACAATGTAGAAGTATTACTTGACGAAAAGAGTTTCAATAACAGAGTTGTAGTGAAATAATAATCATAGTAATTAAACATGAAGGGCTGTTCGAAATTCGGGCAGCCCTTTTTTATTTTCTGTTTTGTACAGAAGAAATTTTTTTTGTTGAAACACTTTCTTAAGAGACTCTTCGTTGAAATTAATTTTACGAAATCAGGAATGAATTTTTGAAGAAGGAAATTCATTTTCAAATCACGAAATTTTCAAATTAGTATTCTTGAATCCAATCATTAAAAAACTTGCGGGGCAAACAGTAGTGTATGGACTTTCAACCATGCTCGCGCGATTTATAAATTATCTGTTACTTCCGATTCATACCGCAGTATTTATTCCAAGTGATTACGGAGTTGTCTCTGCGCTTTATGCTTATGTGAGTTTGATGATTGTATTATTTACTTATGGAATGGAAACAGGGTTCTTCCGTTTTGCAACACATCAGCACGACAAACAAAAAGTTTACGCGACGGCGCAAATTTCATTGCTGATTACATCTGTGGTTTTCGCTTCTCTTATTTCTTTTTTCGCTTCGCCGATCGCTGCATTCATTCACTTTTTAAATCACCCTGAGTTTGTAATTTGCTTTGCGTGGATATTGGGGTTGGATGCAATTGCGTCAATTCCATTCGCGCGATTGCGATTGGAAAATCGCCCTGTGAAATATGGATTAATAAAACTGACTAATGTTTTGGTGAATGTCGGATTTTCACTTTGGTTTTTAGTGATTCAACCATACTTAAAAACAGGCGTGTGGTTTTCTAAATTGGAATCCGACTCAGTGATGTATGTATTCATCAGCAATTTAATTGCAAGCGCTGTTACACTTGTTGTTGTGGTTTATACTGTTCGAAAAGTTCGTATGAGTAAAATCAAAACAAATTTTTTACTCGATGATATTGTAACACCGCCAGCTCCGTCATCAGGTTTGGTTTTTGATTTTCCCATCTGGAAAGAAATGTTGATTTATAGTTTGCCATTACTGATTGTCGGGTTAGCTGGAATGGTGAATGAAACACTTGACCGCGTTTTGCTTTTAAATTTCCTTCCATTTGATTCTGTAAAAAATTTATCACTTGTCGGAATTTACAGCGCGAGTTACAAACTCAGTATTCTTATGACTTTGTTTGTTCAGGCGTATCGAATGGCGGCAGAACCATTCTTCTTCAACGAATCAAAAAAGCTCGATGCAAAAATTATGTACGCGCGAACCATGAACTACTTCGCTATTGCGTGTAGTTTCATTTTCATTTTCGTGATGTGCTTTCTTGATTACTTCAAATATTTTTTAAGGGATCAAAATTATTTTGCCGGATTGCAAATCGTTCCAATTTTATTGCTTGCGAATCTTTGTCTCGGTGTTTATTACAACCTGACCATTTGGTACAAACTCACGGATAAAACTTTAGTCGGCTCTTACATTTCAGTAATGGGCGCAGTAATTACAATTGGTTTAAATTTTTATCTCATTCCGAAAATCGGATATCTCGGTTCAGCATGGGCAACGCTCGCGTGTTACGCAAGCATGATGATTGTATCGTTTCTAACCGGACAAAAATTTTATGCCGTTCCGTATGATGTGAAAAAATTTATACTTTATGTTGGTGCCGCTTTGCTGATTGGGTGGGCGCTCAATCCATACTTTCATCAGTTGTTTGAATACAATCAATTTCTGTATATAGTAATGTCGGTAGCGACTCTTGCATTTTTTGTTTTACTTGTGTTTCTCATTGAACGGAAGTTTAAAAATCCGGAGTGGAATACTGTTCCATAGAAATAATTCTTTCCAACTTCAATGTTTACTTTTACCACCCATGAAAATCAAGATAATTAATCATTCATCAAACACATTACCCTCTTACGAAACCACAGGTTCGGCGGGAATGGATTTGCGAGCGAATCTAACTTCAACCATTGAGTTGAAACCGATGGAGCGCACCTTGGTTCCAACAGGATTATTCATTGAATTGCCTCATGGATTCGAAGCGCAGATTCGCCCACGCAGTGGTCTTGCAGTGAAAAAAGGATTAACCATGCTCAATACTCCCGGCACTATCGACAGCGATTATCGTGGCGAAATAAAAGTGATTGTGATAAACCTTTCAACCGAAACACAAATCATTGAACACGGCGAACGCGTAGCACAAATGGTAATTTCAAAATTTGAACAAATCAATTGGGAAGCGGTGGAAGAGTTGGAAGAAACTTCACGAGGAGCAGGGGGATTTGGCTCCACTGGTGTGAAGTAATTTTTAGTGTAACAGTTTTTAATTTTGTAATTTATTCATGAACATAATTATACCAATGGCGGGCATGGGAAAAAGGATGCGCCCGCATACACTTACAACTCCGAAACCTTTAATCGCGGTTGGTGGAAAACCAATCGTTCAGCGATTAGTGGAAGACATTGCTGAAATGTGCGCTGATGATATTCACGAAATTGCTTTTGTTGTCGGACGATTTGGTGAAGAAGTAGAAAAAAATCTTTTAGCGGTCGCTGAAAGTGTTGGTGCAAAAGGAAAAATATTTTATCAGGATGAAGCGCTTGGAACCGCTCACGCGATTTTATGTGCACGCGAATGTTTAAAGGAAAATGTAATTGTCGCTTTTGCTGATACACTTTTTTATGCCGATTTTAAAATTGATAAATCAAAAGACGGAATTATTTGGGTGCATCGCATTCCCGATCCATCAGCATTTGGTGTTGTGGTGTTGGATGAAAATCATGTGGTAAAAGAGTTTGTAGAAAAATCGCCCACATTTATTTCAGACCTCGCCATCATCGGCATTTATTATTTCCGCGACGGAAAAAATTTAGAAAAGGAATTACAATTTCTAATTGATAATAACATTCGCATTAAGGGTGAATACCAGATTACTGATGCGCTCGAAAACATGAAAGGCAAGGGAATGAAACTTGTTACAGCCGAAGTAAAAGAATGGCTCGACTGCGGAAACAAGGATGCAACTGTTTATACAAACCAGCGTGTTCTTGAATTAACAAAGGACAAACAACTGATTTCAGCAAGCGCAGTTATGGAAAACTCAGTTATCATTCCACCTTGTTTCATTGGTGAAAAAGTGGTGATAAAAAATTCTGTTGTCGGTCCGTATGTTTCAATCGGAGCAGGAAGCAGAATTGAAGAAAGCAGAATTGAAAATAGCATCATACAAAATCAAACACAAATTCGTTACAAGGTGATGAGCAACAGCATGGTGGGCAGCAATGCAACTGTTACAGCGCGCGCATCAGATGTCAGTCTCGGCGATTACTCTACAGAATCATGATTTTATTTTCAAATAATATTTCACTCACTCTCTTTTCATTTACCAGAAATCTTTCTTCCCGGAAAATTTCCTGCGCAATAATTATATCTCTTCTCTCATTTCAATTTTCACTTCTTTCTTCCTGCAAAACCACGGAGTCAATAACCAAAGTTGAAAATCAGCCTGAGGCGAAAGTGAATGATGTTGTAGGGCAAGACCCGAAAGCGACAGAATTGGAAAATACTTTTCTCGAAGCAAAAAAACAAGAGATATTGGGTGAAGCACAAAAAGCATTAGCGCTGTATGAATCGTGTTTAAAAATTCAACCTGAGAATGATGCTGTGAATTTTCAGATGGCAAACATTTTATATCAGACATTAAAATATCCTGAAGCACTCGCTCACATAAAAATTTCTGTCAAACAAAATCCAACCAACAAATATTACGAGCAGTTGTATGCCGAGATTTTAAATCGAAGTGGAAATCCAAAAGGTGCGGGTGAAGTTTACAACACACTCTCAAAGCAATCGCCGCACAATGTTGACTATCTTTTCAACTACGCGTATTTTTTAGCGTTGGAGGGCGACAACCAACAGGCGATTGAGACTTACAATAAAATTGAGCAACAAGTTGGTGTAACAGAAGATTTGTCTATGGAGAAACAGCGCCTCTATACTAAAATGGGGAAGGAGCAATTAGCTGTAACGGAAATTCAAAAACTTTCTAATGCAAATCCAAATGAGCCGCGATACTTAGCGATGCTTGCTGATATGTACACAAAGCTGGGACAGAACGATAAAGTAATTGAAGTCGTAAAAAATTTAGCTGAAGCAGACCCGAATAATGCGACTGCTCAATTGGCATTGGCAGATTACTACAGAAGAACAGGTGACAATGAAAAATATTTCGAGTCAATGAAAAAAGTTTTCGCCTCGCAAACAATGGATATTGATAATAAGATAAAAGTGATGCTGAGTTATCTTCCTTACCTGAAAGACGAAGCAAGGAAGAACGAAGTGTTACAGTTAGGCGAAATTTTAATTGCAACACATCCAACCGAAGCAAAAGCATTCGCGATGTATGGCGATGTGTTAAATCAGTTGGAGCAAAATGCAAATGCACTGCAACAGTACCAGTCTGCATTGAAATTAGATAACAGCAAATTCACAGTATGGCAACAGGTTCTTTATCTGGAATCGGCAATGCAATTGAAAGATAGTTTGATGCACGATGCTATTCGATGTACTGAATTATTTCCGGCGCAGGGGCTTCCGTTTTTTATGCTTGGAGTTTCAAAACTACAGAACAAAAAATACGACGAAGCTGTTACAGCTCTTTCACAGGCATTAATAATTGGGAGTGATGATAAAAAATTGATGGGCGAATTATATTCAAGCATTGGTGAAGCTTACAATGGATTGAAAAAATATTCTTCATCGGATAGTTGCTACGAATTGGCGCTGACTTACGACGGCGATAATTATTTCGCGATAAACAATTATTCATATTATCTGGCGTTAAGAGGAGAGAAGTTAGACAGAGCGGAGTCGTTAATTGAAAAAGCAATTAAGAATCAACCGAACAATGCAGGCAATCTCGACACATATGCGTGGGTACTTTACAAGCAGAAAAAATATTCAGAAGCAAAAACACAAATAGAAAAAGCATTGCATAACAGCGGCGATAAAAACGGAACCATACTCGAACACTATGGAGATATTTTATTTCAATTGGGAGAAACAGATAAAGCATTGGAAAATTGGATGAAGGCAAAAGAATTAAAATCTGATTCGGAATTTTTAGATAAAAAAATCGCAGAAAAAAAATTGTATGAATAAGCGCATTGGATTATTTGTTTTAATTCTTGTCTTGTTCAACTCCTGTTTCACATTTAAAAGAGCAATTAAAAAAAATAAGGTGCTGGTTGATACCACAAATACGCAAGCGGTTCGCGACAGCATGAAGAAAAATGATTTCGACTTTATTTATTTTTCTGCAAAAGCAAAATTTACATTGGTTGATGACAAAGGTTCACGCACTGCCAACGCAAACATTCGTATTAAGCACGACAGCGCTATCTGGATTTCTATTTCTGCATTGGGTGTTGAAGGATTAAGAATTCTTGCCACGCACGATTCAGTGAAAGTGATTGACCGCCTTAACAAAAAATATATGAGTTACGATTATAAATACTTCAGTCATTTCACTTCGGTGGAAGTGGATTACAACATGTTTGAAAATCTTATTTCCGGGATTCCGATTTTTTTCGATGAGAAAAAATTCAAAGCGAAAAAAGAAGACTCGACTTATACATTGAAAAATGATGGAAAGAAAAGAACAAGTTTTATTGAACTGAATCCTGATTTCACTCTGCTCAACACCGACTTAGTGGACAGTGCAATGGGAAAAAGTTTAAAACTGAAATACAAAAACTATAGTCACGACAACGCAAAACCTTTTGCTTTAGACCGGGAAGTTCAGCTCAACGATGCTGACAACACAAGGTTGTTCATCAATTTTTCGAAAGTGAAAATTAATGAACCCATGAAATTCCCGTTCACAGTTAAAGAGAAATATGATTAAGCGTTTTAAATTTTTTCTCGCATTTATTTTCCTGATTTCAATTTCTGCTTCCAATTCTTTTGGTCAAACGAAAGAAGATTTACAGAAGAAGAAAGAAAATATTCAAAAGGAAATTGATGCGATGCAGAAGGAGTTGGATAAAACAAAAAAATCCAAAACATCTTCGTTATCGGAAGTAAAAGTGTTACAGCAAAAGATTTCTTCACGCGAAAAACTCATCGGCAATTACAATTCGCAAATTGGTCAGATTGATAATCAGATTCACGAAACAAAAGGAACCATTATAAATCTGAATGGGAATTTAACATCGCTGAAAAAAAATTACGCATTGATGGTTTACACTGCATACAAACACCGAAGCACTTATAGTCGGTTATTATTTATACTTTCAGCAAGTAGTTTCAACGATGCTGTCCGACGAATTCTGTACTTAAGAAAATATTCCGCTTATCGCCGCTCGCAAGCGGATATGATTGTACAAACAAAAAATTCTTTAACCGGAAAAGTAAAAGTGTTGAGCAAGCAGAAGAATCAAAAAACAGAATTGCTCACACAACAGCAGGCGGAAAAAGTTAAACTTCAAAAAGAAAAAACAGATAAAGACAAAGTGGTTAAAGATCTTTCGTCACAGGAGAAAAAAATAAAATCGGACCTCGCAGCTAAAAAGAAAGAAACCGATAAACTGAACAAACTGATTTCCGATGCGATTAAAAAAGAGATTCTCGCGAATACAAAAAAAACGACAACAACTACCACCACGACTAATGGCACTAAAAAAACAACTACCATAACAAGCACTCCTGAAATTATTGCGATGTCAAGTTCATTCGCAGCCAATCAGGGAAAATTTCCATGGCCCGTATCAGAAGGAATTATTAGTGAATCATTCGGAACTCATCCACATCCTGTTTTAAAAAATGTAACGACAAAAAATAACGGGTGCGATATAAAAACAAATGCCGGTGCGAATGTTCGTGCAATATTTAAAGGAACAGTTGTGAGTGTGTTGGCGAATCCCGGTTATCACACCGCTGTGATAATTCGTCACGGCGATTACTTCACTGTTTACAGCAACATGGCAAGTGTAACAGTTAAACCAAACGATAAGGTCGAAACCAAGCAATCCATCGGAAAAGCATATACCGATAAAGAGGAAGGCACCATGGTTCACCTCGAAATCTGGAAAGGAACTGTCCTGCTCGACCCCGAAAACTGGCTCGCCTCGAAGTAATTTTTTGCACCTGCATTTTTCCTCCTACATTTACCATCTCAATTAATTAAAATGCAACACATTCTTTTATTAAGCTTACCAGGCGGCAGCGAATGGTTCTTAATCTTCTTAGTAATTTTATTAATGTTCGGCGGAAAAAAAATTCCTGAACTGATGAAAGGCATCGGCAAAGGAGTTCGTGAATTCAACAGCGCAAAAGCGAATGTTGAAGCCGAAATAGAAAAAGGTATGAAGGAAGAAGACCCGAAAAAAGAATTGCCTAAACAGCAATCATAAAAATTTTTCGCCGCTAAATTGAATCCGCTTTATTCTTCTTTATCGCAGGTCAAATCTGACCTGGAGAGTGGAAAGACTGATTGTGTTACACTCGTAAAACATTATCTCTCCAACATTGAAAAGAGCAATCATCTCAATGCTTTTCTGGAAGTGTATTCCGAAGAAGCGTTGAAACAAGCTGTTTTGATTGATGAAAAAATAAAAAACAAAACCGCAGGTCGCCTCGGAGGAATGGTGATTGCGCTCAAAGATGTATTGTGTCACAAAGGGCACAAGGTTTCTTCTTCCTCAAAAATTCTCAAAGGATTTACCTCACTTTATTCCGGAACCGCTGTCGAGCGCTTGCTGAACGAAGATGTGATTATTATTGGCAGAACTAATTGCGATGAATTTGCAATGGGTTCGTCAAATGAAAATTCCGCATACGGAAGTGTAAAGAATGGCTTAAACGAAACCAGGGTTCCGGGCGGTTCATCAGGCGGAAGTGCGGTGGCTGTGCAAATGGATATGTGCCTCGCTTCGTTGGGAACTGATACAGGCGGAAGCATTCGTCAGCCCGCTTCGTTCTGCGGAGTCATTGGCATTAAACCCACTTACGGACGAATTTCCCGTTACGGTTTGGTGGCTTATGCTTCGTCGTTCGACCAGATTGGACCCTTCACGCACAGCATTTCAGATGCGGCATTGTTGCTCGAGATTATGTCCGGTGCCGACGATTTCGATAGCACTGCTTCTTCAAAGCCGGTTGAAAAATATTCTGAGAAACTCAACTTCAATCGCAAGGCAAAAATTGCTGTCTTCTCCGATTGCATCAACCATCCCGGAATTGATATTGAAATCAAAAGCAGAATTCTCAATTACATTGAAGAATTAAAATCAGCCGGACACACAATAGAGTTTATTGATTTTCCATACCTCGAATACTTGGTTCCCACTTACTATGTTTTAACAACTGCCGAAGCATCTTCCAATCTTTCGCGCTTCGATGGCATTCGTTTCGGATATAAAAGTGAAAATGCGGTTGACCTCGATTCTACTTACAAAAAAAACCGCTCCGAAGGTTTTGGCGAAGAAGTAAAGCGGCGCATCATGCTCGGCACATTCGTGTTAAGCGCCGGATTTTACGATGCCTACTATACCAAAGGGCAAAAAGTTCGTCGCCTCATTAAAGAAAAAACCGAAGAAATATTAAGCCGCTTCGATTTTATTTTAACACCCACCACACCCACCACCGCATTCGGTCTCGGCGATAAAACCGACGACCCCATCGCCATGTACCTCGCCGATATTTTTACCGTGCAGGCGCCCATCGCCGGCATACCCGCTGTAACACTTCCACTCTTTCAGCACGGCAACGGCATGCCTTACGGACTGCAATTGATGGCGGGCAGTTTTAAAGAAACCGACCTGTTAGCATTCTCTGCCGAGTTAATGAAATAAAACTGTTACACTGTTACATATTAAATATGTAATGCTCTCTAACCTTAATGCTAAAGATTAGTATTTGATATTTATGAAACTTATAAAGCGGAAACAAATAATTCGGTATATGAAAAGAAAAAAGGTGTTAAGCTTAAACTGAAATCTGTCAGTCAACTATGAGTGAAATTTTCGCATTAACCATTATCATTATACTTTTACTTCAATGATTACCCGCATACTTGACTCCCGATTGATTGATTTAATTCTTATTCTATTGGCTTTGCGATTTATTTTTCCGCAATATTTTTCTTTCAAAGCTTTTAAATCAGAAAAGAAAACTGAACACATTATTGTAGTTCAGAAAGAAAAGGATAAATCAAAAAAATCACCAGATAAGGAAGGTGAATATGTTGACTACGAAGAGGTGAAATAGGTTGGAAAAAGTAGAAGTTATATAGTAGAAATCAGGAATTTCTTCTTCCATTAATTTGATTTTCTTCGCATTAAATAATTTATTTCTTCTATCACTTTTTTCTTTTAGCTGTGCGAATATCTTTGCGCCACCAAAAAAAGGGTAATCCTTCACAAAGTGTTGAAATTCAAACTTTTCACAGCGATATTTTTTCTTTTTATTTTTTCGTATCCGCTTATTTCTGTAGCTGAACACAATGATTCTGCAAACGGAACAGCTGAATCAGTTTCAAACGAACACAAAAAGGACGAAGGAAAATTTAACGCCAAGGAAGTTATACTTGAACACATTACCGACAATCATGAGTGGCATTTTTTCAGCTATCCAAGTAATGGTGGTTATAAATCAGTTGCGCTTCCTCTTCCATGCATATTATATAGCAAGGCAGGTGGAGTTTCTTTTTTTATGTTTAACAAATTAAAAGAAGGAGCATTCGATGGATATATTCTGAATCACGAACACCACATTGAAAGAGTAGATGGCAATGGCTTTTACGACTTCAGTATTACAAAGAATGTTTTCGCTATGTTGTTGAGCAGCATTTTATTAATCTGGATTTTTACTAAAGCTGCAAAAGGATATGTAACTCGTGCAGGACAAGCACCAACAGGATTGCAAAACCTAATGGAAGTTTTAGTTTCATTTGTTCGCGATGAAGCGGCAAAACCTTTTCTTGGAAAGAAAACAGACAAGTATTTACCTTATCTTTTAACTGCTTTCTTTTTCATCTGGATAAATAATATGCTCGGACTATTGCCTGGTGGTGCGAATGTTACAGGGAACATTGCAGTTACCACAACACTCGCGTTGTTTACTTTCATTCTAATAATGACCGGTTCAAACAGACATTACTGGGGACACATTCTTAATCCACCAGGAATTCCTTTCGGAGTAAAAGTGATTTTAGTTCCCGTAGAAATTCTTGGAATAGTTACAAAACCATTTGCATTGCTTATTCGACTTTTTGCAAACATGACTGCAGGTCACTTAATCGTGCTGAGTTTTCTTTCTATGATTTTCATTTTCGCTCAGATGAGTGTTGTAGCTGGTGCAGGCATTTCAATTTTCTCAGTAGCATTCAGCACTTTCATTTATCTGTTGGAAATGTTAGTGTGTGCTTTACAAGCATACATCTTCACCATGTTGTCGGCAGTTTTCATTTCCGAAGCAATTGCAACCGGGCATCATCATGAACCTTCAGCGGACGATTTACCTTAATTTTTTTTTCACTTCATAAATAAATTTCAATTATGATTCATTTGTTAAACATTCTGTTCTTAGCCATTGATGGTTTCGCACAGATGGGAGCTGGTATCGGTGCAGGATTAGCTGCTATTGGTGCGGGTATTGGTGTGGGGTTGATTGGTTCAAGTGCGCTTGAATCTATTGCCCGCCAGCCGGAAGCGATGGGTGACATTCGCGCAAACATGATTCTTACTGCCGCCTTGGTGGAAGGAGTTGCTTTGTTTGCCGTGGTTGTTTGCGTTCTCGTTCTGTTCCTCTAAACAAAAAATTAAACTGCTTCCGATACGGTTGGTGGAGGGAGCAGTTTTTTTTGAAGTGTAACACCTGATTGATTTTTAAAAATCTGAAATAACATGGAACTCTTAAAACCCGAACTCGGACTGATAGTATGGACGACCATCATACTATTATCGCTCATTTTTATATTGACAAAATTTGCATGGAAACCAATTCTTAAAGGATTGAATGACCGTGAAAAAACAATTGCCGATGCATTGAACACTGCTGAAAGAACAAAGCAGGAAATGGCTTCGATGAAAAGCGAACATGAAAAATTATTGAACGAGGCAAGACAGGAGCGCAGTCTGATATTGAAAGAAGCAAAAGATATGAAGGATGCAATTATTGGAGAGGCGCGTGATAAAGCAAAAATTGAAGGAGCAAAATTGATTGAAGAAGCAAAACGAGAAATTGATAATCAGAAAATGGCTGCAATTATTGAAGTAAAAAATGCAGCAGGAAATTTAGTGTTGGAAGTTTCTGAAAAAATTCTTCGTCGTGAACTAAGTAATAAAGACGAGCAGGTGAAATACATCAACACATTGGTTGAACAATCAAAACTGAACTAAGCACATGTCGTCGTTTCGTTTATCCGCCCGTTATGCAAAATCACTTCTTGATTTAGCCATTGAGCAAAATCAATTGAATGAGGTTTTTAATGATGTGCGTTATTTCAACGAAGTGCTGAAGAGTGTGCGCGAGTTGAGTTTGCTTTTGCGCAATCCAATTATTCATGCCGATAAGAAACTGAAAATTGTTGAACAACTTTTCGGAAGTAGCTTCAACAAAATCACAAACGAATTTTTTAAATTGGTTATCAGCAAGCACCGTGAAGAATTTCTTCCTGAATTTGCAACTGAATTTATTGCACAATACAATCGCAAAAAAAATATTACAGTCGTTACTGTTACAGCAGCTATTCCAGTGGATGAAGCATTGCTGAATAAAGTTCGCACTTTATTAAAAACAGATTCTTCTTTAACAAACATTGAATTTCTAACTAAAGTTGACGAAAAACTTGTAGGCGGATTTGTACTTCAGTACGGAGACAAATTATACGATGCAAGTATTTCGCGTGCATTGGAGGTTCTTGATAATAATTTCTTAGACAATTCATACATTAAAAAATATTAATCATGGCAGAAGTAAAACCTGATGAAGTTTCCGCGATTCTCCGCCAGCAACTTTCGAATTTCAAATCGGCTGCTGAGCTTGAAGAAGTAGGAACAGTGTTACAGGTGGGCGATGGTATCGCGCGCATCTACGGACTCACCAAGGCTCGTGCAGGTGAACTCATCGAATTCGAAGATGGAATAAAAGCAATCGTTCTCAACCTCGAAGAAGATAATGTGGGAGCCGTGTTGATGGGAGCAAGTGATGCAATTAAAGAAGGTGATACAGTGCGCCGTACCGGAAAAATCGCATCTATTATGGTGGGCGAAGGAATGGTTGGTCGTGTTGTAAATACACTTGGTCAACCGATTGATGGCAAAGGACCTATCAAGGGTGAGTTGTATGAAATGCCTTTGGAGCGTAAAGCTCCTGGTGTAATTTATCGTGAGCCGGTAAAAGAACCGTTACAGACAGGTATCAAAGCGATTGATGCAATGATTCCGATTGGTCGTGGTCAGCGTGAATTGATTATCGGTGATCGTCAAACAGGGAAGACTGCGATTGCACTCGATACAATTATCAATCAAAAAGAATTTTACGATAAAGGTCAACCAGTATATTGCATTTATGTTGCTTCGGGACAGAAGAATTCTACAGTTGCAACTGTTGCAAAAACATTGGAAGAAAACGGAGCAATGGCTTACACAACTATCGTTGCTGCTTCAGCTTCTGATGCTGCACCGTTACAGTTCTTCGCGCCATTTGCAGGTTGTTCAATCGGAGAATTTTTCCGCGACACTGGTCGCCCTGCATTAATTATTTATGATGATTTATCAAAGCAGGCAGTTTCTTATCGCGAGGTTTCTTTGTTGCTTCGTCGTCCTCCGGGTCGTGAAGCATATCCTGGTGATGTGTTCTATTTACACTCTCGTTTGTTAGAGCGTGCTGCAAAAGTGAATAGCAACGATAGCATCGCAAAACAAATGAATGATTTACCTGATAGTATTCGTCACTTAGTGAAAGGTGGTGGTTCGTTAACTGCTCTACCAATTATTGAAACACAAGCAGGTGATGTGAGTGCTTATATTCCAACGAATGTGATTTCAATCACTGACGGACAAATATTTCTTGAATCAAATTTATTTAACGCAGGTATTCGCCCTGCTATCAATGTGGGAATTTCTGTATCGCGCGTGGGTGGTAATGCACAGATTAAATCAATGAAGAAAGTTGCGGGTACTTTGAAACTCGACCAAGCACAGTACCGTGAGTTGGAAGCTTTCTCAAAATTCGGTTCTGACCTTGATGCTGCTACAAAGAATGTGTTGGATAAAGGTGCGCGCAATGTGGAGATATTGAAACAAAAACAATTCTCTCCGCTTTCAGTTGAAAAACAAACTGCAATTATTTATCTCGGAACAAACGGACTGTTACAGAACATTCCTGTAGCACGAATAAAAGAATTCGAAGCAGATTTTCTGAATGTGATGGAAGCGAAACACAAAAATATTTTAGACAATTTACGCGCAGGAATTATTTCAGATAATGAAACAAGTGTTTTGAAAACCGTTGCTAAAGAAGTTGAAACTCGTTACTATAAATAATAATGGGAGCGAATCTTAAAGAAGTTCGAAATCGAATTAAGTCTGTAACGAATACGCAGCAGATTACCAAGGCCATGAAAATGGTGAGTGCTGCTAAGTTGCGTCGAGCACAGGAGCGCATTGTGCAGATGCGTCCGTATTCGAACAAGCTGAATGAAATGATGTCGAATATTTTTTCAGGTGGCGGAGACATCAGTCTCGACTTTGCTAAAGAGCGCGAAATAAAAAATGTATTACTTGTAGTTGTTACATCTGACCGCGGATTATGCGGTGGTTTTAATTCGAACATTATTAAAACTGCACGACTCGCTATCAATGGAAAATATGCTGCACAAAAAGCCGCCGGCACTTTAACCATACTTCCTGTTGGAAAAAAAGCACTTGAATATTTCCGTCGGTTGAATTACAAAGTGATTGCTGATTATTCACAGTTGTTTACTACTTTAAATTTTGAAGAAGCATCGAAAGCAAGTCAGTACTTAATTGATAAATATTCCGACAAGACTTACGACAAGATTGAAATATTTTATTCGCAGTTTAAAAATGCGGCAACACAAGTTTTTGCTGAAGAAGCTTTTCTTCCTGTAGAAAAAACAAAACCGGTTGCCGGGAAAACAAAAAAGAAAGATTTCATTTTTGAGCCAGGCAAGGAAGAAATTGTAACCTACTTAGTTCCGAAAATTCTGAATACACAATTCTTTAAAGTGTTGCTTGACTCAAATGCATCGGAACACGGCGCGCGAATGACCGCAATGGATAAGGCATCGGAGAATGCAAACGAGATGTTAAAAGATTTACGCATTACTTATAACCGCGCACGACAAGCTGCTATCACCACAGAGTTAAATGAAATTGTGAGCGGAGCTAATGCCTTGGCTGAAGCATAAATAATTTTCTGAAATAAAATTCAAAGGCAGTATCAAACCGATGCGGCCTTTTTTGTTTTCATCAGTCTTATTCGTTACTCCATCGAAAGCCATTTACAATAAATTTTTATTTGCTTACTTTCGGAAACAATTAAAATTTAAATCCATGAAAAAAATTTACTCCATCATTCTTGTTATCACTTTAGGAACAAGTGTTTTTATTTCTTCCTGTAAAAAAGGAGATATAGATAAAAAGTTTGACCTCGCTCTGACTGGAATTACTTTAAGTGTTGACTCTATGACTTTTGACGGCAACGAAAAAGTTTTTGCTCAAAAATTAATTACCACGGGCATCGAAGCTGAGTTGAATAAAAACGGAGCTACACTTCAGAATATTAAAAAGATAGAATTGAGTTCAATTGACCTTACTATCACTACTCCGACAGGACAAACTTTTGATGGAGTCGATTATATCGCTTCATATATCAGTGCAGGTACTTTAGGTGAAACAAAGGTGGCCTATAAATCTCCGATACCTCAAACAAGCCTGACAACCATTTCTCAGGATAATCAGTTTGCAGACTTGACTGAATACATTAAGCAAACTGAATTCACTTTTATTGTGAAAGGATATAACAGTATTAACCTTCCTGCTATGACTTTCACGGCGAACATTAAATTTTCTGTTACAGCAACTGTTGCACAATAAATTTACGACGAATTAAAATACAGAAGCCGATTCAAATTATTTGAATCGGCTTCTGTATTTTGTTTTCTGTAGTTTATCTGTAAAGTGTAACAGTATTTGTTTTCTTATCGAAACTGAAACTACTTTTTACTTCTGTTGCTGATTCAATACCCTTGTTTAGCAAACTCACCTTTGCAACTAAAAATACTTTTTCAGGAATATTCTTTAATGGTAAAGAGATATGATAATTATTTCCGGTGCCTGAAGATTGAATGGTGAAAGTTTTTGCCTGCTGAATTTCGTTTTCTTTTCCGTTACCAAAATCACTCATGTTTAAAACCGCACTTCTGATTTCAGAATGGTCAATGGTCATGAACTCAATTAACAAGCTATCTTCAGTAGTTATTATATCCGCTTCAACTGCTGCACCCACTTCACCCTTTTCGCCAAACAAAGAAATATGAAATTTCTTTTTGTGTCCAGCTTTTGCGCTCTCACTATTTCCAATCATCTGGTAAACGAAAATGCTACCGCAAAAAAGCATGGCGAAACACAAACCATAAGTTGCATAACGCAAGGTTGGTTTTGTTTTCAATTTTAGTAAATTTTTCGGAAGTAGTTCGATGTGTGGCTTCATCATAGCAAATGGTATTTGATGCCTTTACGCTCCCATTCTTTTAAAGTTTCTCTACTAAATGGCCTGCTGATTATGCTGCTGATTATGCTTTAAAATGATAGGAAATATTTACTGTCAAAAAAAATCATACCTCATCTTGACAATCATGAAAATCAGAACTCTATTTTTTAAACTGTTTCCTTCGAAATATTTTTTGACTCAAGATATTTTTTATGGTTCTGTACCGCTCTGATATCAGCATAAGCAAACTCATCACCCAATTTTTCTTTGATAGCTGAACTTGTCTCGCCGGGAGATTCTTCAATGGCTTTTAAAATGATTTCAATTTTTTGAAGTGATAAAATTTCGGTGATCACAATTTCTCCGGTTGGAATAAAAGTGAGCAAATGACCAACCACTGTACTTGCAGCTAACTCACGCAACTTAGCGATTTCCTTAATTGATTTTTTCTTCCTGAATAATTCTAAACTTACTCGATGTGAATCTCCTTTCTGAGTTTTGGTCGATTTTAAATCTGCGATTAACTTAGAACTGTCAACCGGAATTTCGTTTTGCTTTTCTACTAATTGTAATAAATCATTTGCATTTACTCCCTTCATTAATGCTTCAGCAAACTGAATGGATTGCTTTAACTGAATTTTTTTTCGCTCCGTTACAATCAAAAGCGTTTGCAGTCCGCTCAGATATTTTTTTGTTTTCTTTTTCAGTTTGTTTTCTTCAAGGTGCATTTTTATCAAAGCGATAATCTCATTCAACGCTTTGATGAAAAAATTTGAAGCTGATTCAATGCGGTGTAACAGATGCTGATAATTATCGAGTTCAGCTTTCACTAACAACCCTTCTAACTGTAACACGAATTTTTTAGCAACTTCGTTTTGTTGCGAAATTTTTTTAAGCAATCCTTTCGACCAACTGATTGCTGAATTTTTATCCGCAACCTGGCGATGAATTAATTCATCATTAAACTCAGTAAAAGTTTCTTCTAATTTTTCCCAGTCATAAAATTTCAACAACGAGCGACTGATAAATATTTTT
Source organism: Chitinophagales bacterium (assembly GCA_038326325.1). Classification (GTDB taxonomy): domain Bacteria; phylum Bacteroidota; class Bacteroidia; order Chitinophagales; family UBA10324; genus UBA10324. The sequence continues at coordinate 48,772 of JBBQJW010000005.1, forward strand.
TGTTCGAGTACTAAATTTTCTTTCAGCAATTCTTTATTCAATTCTGATTTCGAAAACAGAACCACTCTTTCATCAGTACTAATCGCCTGCGGGTAAATTTTTGAATACAAAATCAAACCTTCCATTCCTGTTAAGCGACTGAGTGCAACATACACCTGACCTGCAGAAAAGGAATCGCCAGCATCAATAATTGCCTTTTCAAAAGTGAGCCCCTGGCTTTTATGAATCGTGATTGCCCATGCCAACCGAATCGGATACTGCGTGTAAGTTCCAATCTCTTCTTCATTCAAATGATTCTTCTCGCGGTCGAAGGAGTAGCGAATATTTTTCCAGGTTTCCTTTTCGAGTTCCAATTCCAAATCATTATTCGGAAACGAAACGAAAATTTTTTCTCCATCAATTCTTTTTATCGTTCCGAGTTTCCCATTGTAGTATCTGCGCTCTTCACCCTTATCATTTTTGATGAACATTATTTGCGCGCCGACTTTCAATTGAAGATTCATTTCAACCGGCAACGCGTTCTCACTGAACTCCCGTTCAATTTTTCCAGCAAACGAATACAGTTTCCCGTCTAATTTTTTCAGTTGAGATGAATTGATTTCATCGGCTTTGTAATTGTGCGTTGTGAGCGTGATGTATTGTTCATGTTCAGGCGCGACAAACGACGGATGATATTTCTTGTGAAGAATATCCAAATCAACAGGTGTAACAGAATTGTTGCGGATGTTGTTGAGTATGCTGATGAAATTTCCTTCCGTCTGTCTGTAAATTTTTTTCAGCTCGATGTAAATCGGTTGCGATTGCTTTATCACTTTCGAGTGAAAAAAGAAAGGACTTTCGTAAAACTCTCTGAGCAAGTTCCACTCTTCCTGTTTCGCTACGGGAGGTAACTGGTACAAATCGCCAATGTATAAAACCTGAACGCCGCCGAAAGGTTGCGCTGGTTTATTTCTGAAATGACGAAGTATCGTATCAATCGCATCGAGCATATCCGCGCGTACCATTGATATCTCATCAATGATGAGCAACTCCAATTCGCGAATCAACTCGCGCTTCTCCGAGTTGAATCGAATATTTTTTATGAGTGAATATTGGTCGGAAACATTTTCGTTCCAAGAATGAGATTTGATCGGCAGAAAAGGACCGAACGGCAACTGAAAAAAAGAATGCATTGTTACACCTCCCGCATTTATTGCTGCGACTCCTGTTGGCGCGACAACGACTGTTTTTTTGAAAGTGTTGTTCTTGATATATTTTAAGAAAGTGGTTTTACCAGTTCCTGCTTTTCCCGTAAGGAAAATATCTTTCGCAGTGTGATTAACATACCTCGCCGCCAATTGAAATAATTCGTTCGATTCATCGTGATGCTGCATCGCTGCAAAGTAAATAGAATTGAAAGATTGAATTATTGAAAGATAAAAAAATTAATTACTGCTAAGTCACAAAGAATTAAATTTGAATTTCTAAAAAAACTTCGTGCCTTAGAGGCAAATCAAATTTTATTGCTTCACCCCTGTTCCGATACAAGTGAAATTATTATAGCTGAATGCAATTCTGATTTTATTTCCATTTACTAATCCTTCCCCTTCTGTTACAGTTCCTTGAGGTGGAATTGTAAAATTATTTGATTGAATAGTCGCTTTAAAATTCAATCCCGAATTATCCAGATTCTGTAATTCAATTTCGTTCACTATTCCTTTATAAGCAATTGTGAAGTCGAAAATTTTTATGGTTGTCATTCCCGTTAAATCAGTCGTGGTATCCGTCATTTTATAAACGCCGATAAAATTTGAATATGAATACTTGCAGGTTCCGTCATCTTTTTTTGCGGCTGATATGAAATTGGTAGCAGCTGAATCAGTGCATCCTTCTTTTTTACAGGAAGAAAAATTAGCTGTCAATTCAATTACAGAAAGAAGGGAGAGTAATTGAAAAAGGTTTTTCACTTTTAAATTTTGATTTCATAAAATTAAATCACCGACGGCAAAAAAGCTTCTCTGAAATTTGTAAGACCGATTACTTTCGTACAAAGATTTTTAAATGAAACACATTTTAATTTTTCTGTTGTTCTGCGCTCCGGTTTTTTCAAAGGCTCAAAGCAGAACTGTTACAGACACGATACGGGTTCACGCAGAAGAAATGAAATGGGTTGACGCGCCAGCGCCATTTCCTCCCGGCGCTTACATGACCGTGCTCGAAGGAAATTCGAAAGAGAGCGGCCCGTTTACTATTCGGGTGAAATTTCCTCCGCATTATTTAATTCCGGCGCACTTTCATCCTGAAAATGAAAGAGTAACTGTTATTGGTGGAAGTGTTTACATCGGGTTCGGCGAAGTGGCCGACACCACCAAAGGAACAAAATTTATACGCGGTGATTTTTATGTGAATCCGAAAAATTCTCAGCATTATGTTTATACTAAAGATGAAAGCGCGGTGTTACAGTTGAATTGCGAAGGGCCCTGGGGTTTGAGTTTTTGCAAGTAAGAGAAACATAAATTATTTTGTTGGAGTTAAAAGCGATAACACTCAGCACACAACTAAGTTCGCTTAAAACCTGCTGGTGAAAACATACAGGCAGAGACGCGAGAGATGGGAAACACCAACAATTTAAAATACTTTATGCAGAGCTGCGGAGTGAAGCTGTTGGACTGAATTACTGCCGGGTTCGTATTACATAAGTGCTACCGATAATATCGTGCAGCGCCCTGCATTTCTCATTGGATAAAAAGTAAATGGCATCCACTATTACCATTAATCCGGGGAGAATTGAAAACCAAATCATACCAGACTGATTCGAAAAATTTGAATACGATTGAAAAGAATCAACAAACTCAAAACCCGGAAGATTAAAAAGATACACATATCCCATTATTTGCAATAGTGTTCCCAAAAGACCAAAAATATTCCGCAGAAAAACATTTGACCATGATAGCTTTTCAAATTGAGTGTTTACCACTTTCATCTTCAGCGCCATTTTCCCTACAGTGGCTCCATAATAAAACTCCATAAGCGGCCGGTAAAAAAATATCGCTAAGCTGCCAACTATAATCAAGGGTAAACTTCTCCATGAGGCCAGGTTATAAAAATTCGCAACCAAAATTAATGGCACCGTTACTAATCCATCGATCATAAGCGCCCAGAATCTTGGCCAGAATTTTCCAAATACTATAACCTGTTCCTGTTTTTCGAAAAGGGTATTATCAATAATTGTTTCCATTGTAATAAATTTTTGCTGAATATAAATGAACAACCAACAACCCGCAAGAAGCCCGAAATAGGAAAATGATGTGAGTGGATTTTGTTTGAGAAAAATTACTTTGGTGCTCACTTAAAAACCTGCAGGTGAAAAAACATAGGCAGGAGCGAGTGGGTGTAACACCGACAAACTAAAAAAGAAATATCTTCTCTCATGAATGAACTTTCCATAATTGTTTTAACCAGTATGTTAACTGCTATCTTAACTCTCATAGTTAATAGATACTCTTTATTTGATAACTATAAACACGATTATTATAAAATGATAATTGAAAAAAGAATAGTTGCAGATGAAAATTTTCAACCTTTATTTGTTCGATTAAATGTAGTCGAACAGGTTACGACGGGGGAAGAAGAGTATTATCGGGTTCATAAAATATTCTGTCATGGAGTAAAAGAATATATGAATTTTGTTGAAGAATTTGCAAGAATAACTTGTGATGCATTATGGCAAAGCCCAGAAGCATATCGTGCTTCCTCTATTTTAAATGAGTTTTTAATTAAAAATATTGACAATAAATTGAATCTATATAAAAATGCGAATTCAATTACCGTAAAGGAGCTAAAGGAGACAGGAAAAAATATTCATAAAGAATTAATAGTTCTTAACAATAGATTGTATTCAATTTACAGAGATGATATTTTAAAGTTACATGATGTTAAGAGTTTCTTAAAGAATAAAATTAAAACCGAAGATTTATAGTTGACGCTTTTGTTTGGTATTCCAAATTTTCATGATTTAACCAAAAACCCATTTTTTGAGATTGACTTTGACTGTTACACTAACACTCCATCAAAAAATAATATATAGTTGTTCGTCTCACTTCTGGAGCACCCGCTTTAAGTTTAAAGTTCAAGGTTCAAAGATTTAGTTGTACGCTGAGTATTAGAGTTTTTCTTCCCTAAAAAAATTAACTGTAACAGTTATTTATTTCAGCAATTGAAAAGTGATAAAGCTTACAAGGTAGGCGACTCCGGTCATGTAGAAGAGTTGTATGAGCGGCCACTTCCAGCTTTTTGTTTCGCGGCGCACGACTGCGATGGTGCTCATGCACTGCATGGCGAGCGCGAAAAATAACATCAGCGACACGACTGTTGCATAAGAAAAAACTGCCTGCCCGGTTTGCGGATTTATTTCGCTGTGCATGCGGTCGCGCAATTTGTGCATGTCCATGTCGTTATCGGAACCGACACTATAGATAGTGGATATTGTGCCGACAAAAACTTCGCGCGCGGCAAATGCGGTGATGAGCGAGATGCCGATTTTCCAATCGAAACCAAGCGGCTCGATGGCGGGCTCGATAAAATGCCCGATGTGCCCGGCATAGGAGTGGGTGAGTTTTTCGCTCTGCTGCATGGCGTCCAAATCTGTTACACTATATCGCGAAGTGAATGTGGTGTTGCTGAATTTTTTCTCTACCGTTTTTATTTCGTTGCCGGGGCCGTAGCTCGCGAGAAACCAAAGCACCACTGATATTGCGACAATAATTTTTCCGGCATCTGTCACGAACACTTTTGCTTTTTCAAGCATTGTTACACCTACATTTCCCCAGCGAGGCCAGCGATAAATGGGCAGCTCCATGAGGAATAAACTTTTTTCTTTTGTTTTAATAATGAGTTTCATGACGAAAGCCGCGACGATGGCCGCGATGAATCCGAAGAGATACAAGCCGAGCATCCACATGCCCCGCATATTAAAAATGCCTAACACAGTTTGACTTGGCACTGCGAAGCTGATGAGCAAAGTGTAAACCGGCAGCCGCGCCGAACAACTCATGAAGGGTACGACCATAATGGTGATAATGCGATCTTTCCAACTTTCGATATTGCGTGTGCTCATGATGGCGGGAATGGCGCAGGCCATTCCACTAATGAGCGGCACTGTAGATTTTCCGCTGAGACCGGTGGAGCGCATGAGTCTGTCCATCAGAAAACTTACCCGCGCCATGTATCCTGTATCTTCCAGAACAGTAATGAATCCGAACAGCAACATGATTTGCGGAATAAAAACAACCACGCCACCAATGCCAGCCCACACTCCCTGAATTAATAAATCATTTACCATTCCATCGGGCATAAGATGATGCAGATAATTTCCGGCTGATGAAAAAATCCAACTGATGAAATCCATCGGGTACTGTGCCCACGCGAATATTGCCTGGAACACTAAAAAGAATACAACTAAGAAAACCAGGTAGCCCCACAGCGGGTGTAACAGTATTTTATCAATGCGTGAAGTGGCTTCGAGTGATTTGTTTTCTTTCTGATCCTCTTTTACACAATCATTGATTATACGGTTGATGGAATTGTATCGCTGTAATACTTCATCTCCCTGAAAGCGTGCGTCAATAAATTTTGTTTCCGTTTTCCATTCATCAACCAATTTATGTTTCTCTTCCGGGAAGTCATTCAGCTCTTGGTGTAACACCGCAAGCAGTGCTGCTTCGTATTCGTTTGAGTATGGAATTTTATTGCTCAGGTCTTTTGCCGCAGGAAATAATTTCTGCATATCAATAAAACTGCGTTTCGGCTTTTCTACTTCTGATGATAAAATTTTCAGGAGTTTGCCAACTCCTTTGCCATCTCGGGCATTCATCGGAACAACAGGAACACCTAATTCATCTTCAAGTTTCTCTACATCAATCCGAATGTTATTTCGCTTTGCCACATCCATCATGTTCAATGCAATGATGGTTGGAATTCCCATGTCAATCACCTGAGTGCAGAAAAGTAAATTTCGTTTCAGGTTCGAGGCATCGGCGACAATGACAATTACATTAGGATGCGAATCATTATCGGGATTGGCGAGCACATCGAATGTGACCATCTCGTCGATGCGGCGCGGATAAATACTATAAGTGCCGGGAAGGTCAACAACTATTGCTTCCATTTTATTTTGCAGTGAAACGATTCCGGTTTTTTTGTCGACTGTTACACCCGGAAAATTTCCCACCTTCTGCCGCATACCTGTCAGGTGATTGAACAGCGATGATTTTCCGCAGTTCGGATTTCCGGCAAGGGCGATTTTTATTTTCTTTTGTTCACTCACTGCTTTATCACTTTTACAACCGCGGCTTCATCTTTTCTTAATCCCAGCAAATAGTTTCCGATGCGGATAGAAATCGGGTCGCCGAGCGGTGCAATGTAATCTACTTCTAAATTTTCGCCGGGCATACAACCCATTTCCATCAGTTTAATTGAAATCGTAGAATCGTCCAACGAAACGATAATGGCTTTGTCGCCTTTTCGAAGAAATGAAAGTGGAATTGCAGGTTGACTCATAAGGGGGCGCAAAGTAAATACAAGTTTTCAGTTGATGGATGATTGATGTCAGAGAAGACATAGTATAAATTTTTTAATCGTTAACCATATACCAGTTGTCTTCAATTTTATAATCGTTTCAGTTTTGCTTAAGCTTAAACTCCATGTCTTTTATTTCAATAGTGTCTTTTGTGTATATGAAAGCAGAAAAGTGGTTGAATCCTCGATCAACATAAAATTTAATTGAAATTTTGTTGCTATCATTTATTGTATCCTGACTTCCATAGCCAATATAAAATCCTTCATCAAAAGGATAATCAAACCTACTTGGAAAATCATTATTACCAATTTTATATTTACCATTTATATTTTCTTTTATCTCTCTTGTTAAATCCTTCAATTCATTTTTACTTTTTCCCCATTCCTCTTTCCAATCAATAACTCTCGGGCCCCAATTTGATTTGCATAAAATCCCAATGATTGCAATTGGAATTAAAAGAACCGCATAAAAAATCAATAACCTTTTCATTCCTAGGAGGAAATTTTAATTTTCAATTCACTACCCGATCACTACTTGAAGGTTGGAGCAATGTAAATTCAATTATTGATTATTATTTTTTGCACTTTGATCAGCGACAACAATATGAGAATGATTTTTTTTCTGAGAGAAAGAAGGACAATCGCCGCACTTTTTCTTAAAAATAAAACACCCGTTAAATAATATTCCTATACTCATAAGAAGCACTATTCGTGTAATGATTTTTTTGAAACGAATCATCTGAGTGAATTTGATGTGATTGTAAATTTGGGCAATCAGTATTAAATCGCAGCAATTATTTTCAAACGATAAAATTTGTTTTTTCTTATTTGCACCACAGTAATTAATTGATGAATCAAAAACGAATATTGGTCGCTCCGCTGGATTGGGGATTGGGACACGCCACTCGATGCATTCCGATTATTCGTGAGTTGCAAAGGCAAGGAGCTGAAGTAATTATCGGCAGTAATGGTCGCCCGTTGAAAATTCTTCGGCAGGAATTTCCATCAATGGAAACCTGCGTGATTGATGGTTACGGTATCACCTATCGTCGATCTGGCTCGTTCGCCGCCGCGATCATTCCGCAGATACCCAAACTGATTAATTCTGGTTTTTCTGAACATAAAAAACTGAATCGGTTAGTGGACGAATTGAAATTGAATGGCGTGATTTCAGACAATCGTTTTGGATTATTTCATTCGGAAATTCCCTGCGTGTTCATGACTCATCAGGTTGGAATTATTATGCCGCCGATTTTCAAGTGGGCTGAAAAATTTATTTATCGTCTGAACTATCGCATCATGAATAAATATGATCGCTGCTGGATTCCTGATTTTGAGGGGGAAGAAAACCTTTCGGGAATTCTTTCTCATAAGTACGAACTACCCGAGCAAACGAGTTTCATCGGTCCCCTATCACGATTTAAAAAGCTGGAGGGATTGGAAATGAAATATGATTTGTTAGTGATTCTCTCAGGACCTGAACCGCAGCGCAAGGTGCTGGAAGAAAAACTGTTACAGCAGTTGAGTGAAATGAATCTGAAAACATTAATCGTAAGAGGAACTCCCGGAACAGAAGAAGATTTAAAAACTCCTTCGAATATCTCTTTTGTTTCTCATCTGAATGCAGATGAATTGAACAAAGCGATGATGCAGTCGAAATACATTGTAAGCCGAAGTGGTTATAGCACGCTGATGGATTTAGGGGCAACAGAAAAAAAGGCAATGCTTATTCCTACTCCCGGACAAACAGAACAGGAATATCTCGGAGAATATTTTCACGAGAAGAAAATGTTTTATTGCGCGTCTCAATCTTCTTTCAATCTGAAAAACGCATTGAATGAAATTGAGAATTTTTCAGGATTAAAATTGAAAAACGCTAGTGATAAATTGGAGAAAGTGGTTAAAGAATTTTTAATGATGTGCTGAAAATGGAATCTTGAATGATAGGACTTTGCCAAATTATATTTGCTTGAGATATGGGAATGAAAAAATCAATAATTATTATTTGCACAATTATTTTATCTCAATTTAATATCGTGAACGCGCAAGTGACAACCGACAGTTTATATATTCTCCCAAACCCAATTTGCAATGATTTAACTATTCATTACAATCTTGTAAATAACGATACTGTTACATTGAGCATTGTAGATATTGGGGGAACTCCCGTACATTACCTACTAAAAAACAATCTACAGGGGGTGGCTTTTTATACCATTCAATACCATGCTGATTCACTTCAATCAGGAGTATATTTAATCAGACTTGATTATGGTTTTAATAAAAATAAAACAACAAAATTTGTAAAAAATTGCGCTGTGAATTTTCAAGACACTGTTACAGTATTTGAAAAACTATTGGTTTATCCAAACCCCGTTGAATCAAATATTACTATTGAAACAACAGGCGCATCAACGCGACAAATTGAAATCACGGATTTATCCGGAAGAATTTTGTTTAAAGTAAATTCGGAAACTCAGAATGAAATCATGAATATGAATGTGAGTTGGCTTCATCCCGGAATTTATTTCATTAGCATTTTACTTGCTGATGGAAAAAAGGATGTAACGAAATTCGTAAAAAAATAATTGTCAGAGAATTTTTGATTATTTGCTAAGAAGAATTAAGACACAGAGTTTCACAGAGTAAATACTCAGAGTTACTCAGTGAAAAACTCAATGAACTCTGTGGTAAAAAACTACTCCTGAAAATAAATCCGCTTTACTCTTCGTGATATTCCGGTCATTACTTCGTAAGGAATTGTTCCGCTCCATTCAGCGAGAATTTGCAACGGCAGTTCTTCACCGAACACTATCACTTCATCCCCTTCTTCAACACCATTAATTGCTGTTACATCGAGCATGGTCATGTCCATACAAACCTTACCGATGATGGAAACAAGTTTCCCTTTCACTAACATTTTACCTACTCCATTACTGAGTCTGCGACTCAATCCATCCGCATAACCTATTCCGACGGTCGCGATAATTGTATCGTGTTCTGTTTTTCCTGATCTGTTATAACCTACAGTTTCGCCTGCTTTCAAATGCTTGATTTGCGAAACAGTTGTCTTTAATGTTCCAACCTGTTTCAGATTCCCTTCTAATTTTTTTGACGAATCAATTCCATACAATCCTAATCCCAATCGCACCATTTCATATTGTGAGTTCGAAAAGCGAGCGATACCAGCTGAATTGAGAATGTGTCGCTTTACCGAATATTTCAAACTGCTTTTTATTTTATCACTCATTTTTTCGAAGCGTGCAATCTGCTCCTTCGTGAAATCGTCAAGTGTAACATCTTCACTCGCGGCGAGGTGAGAGAAAATTGTTTGCACTTGTAATGAAGAATCTTCAATCAATAATTTTACTACTTCGTCCAATTCATTTTCTTCAATTCCCAATCGGTGCATTCCCGTTTCCAATTCAATGTGAATGGGATAACCCTTCGGATAATTTTCTTTATGCTGTTGCGCGACATTATTGAACTGACGAAGCGCCCGCAGATTATACATCTCCGGTTCGAGACGATAATGTATCACTTCTTCGTAACCACCTGCTTCGGGATTCATTACCATAATAGGCATTGTGATTCCGGCTTTGCGCAACTCCACTCCTTCATCCGTGTAAGCGACAGCGAGATAATCCACTTTGTGTTGCTGTAACAGACTCGCGATTTCAAAACTTCCACTGCCGTACGAATAGGCTTTCACCATCACCATTAATTTGGTTTCCGGTTTCAAGAGTGACTGATACACCGAAAGATTTTGCGCGAGATTATTCAGATTAATTTCCAGAATGGTTTCGTGCGCCTGCTGTTCGAGTTTTTTACTTATCCGTTCAAATTCAAATGAGCGGGCGCCTTTCAATAAAATAGTTTCATCACGAAATAATTCAGCGTTAAAATCTTTGAGAAAATCTTCCGTGCTTGAATAAAAAATTGATTCCAGGTTTTTTTTATCCGAGAAATATTTCTGCTTTTTGAAAATGGATTTTCCAATTCCAAATATTCGATTCACTCCTTTGCTCACGATGATTGAAGAAACTTCACCGTACAATTCATCATCCGACATTCCGGATTGAAGGATATCTGAAAGAACTAAAGTGCGATGGTTGTGTTGCTTTTGTTGGTTGAGAAAATCAATCGCGATGTTGAGCGAGTTCAAATCACTATTGTATGAATCGTTTATGAGCGAACAATTATTTATCGCGTCCTTCATCTCTAAACGCATTGCGATTTTATTTAGCGCCAGCATTCGTTGAGAAATAATAGCGGGATCGATTTTCATGTACATCATCAGCATCCAGCAGTTAATGCCGTTTTCGATACTCGCTTCATCAATAAACGGAATGCTGAAATTGTATCGCTCACCCTTTATCTCAGCGTCGACTTCGGTATAATTTCCAACTTTGTGAATGGCTGTAACAGTTACATCGGCATCTAAGTTTTTGCGCGTCCACGAAAAAGTTTTAAAACCATCGAAATCCGAATCTGCTTTTTTCATTCTGTCGCGTGCAGTGACGAGGCACTCATTGATGTCGAGATAATCTCTGCAGAAAATAACAATATCAGCGCGGGTGAACAGTCGCAACTTCTCATTTACCTTTTGACGGATGTCGAGAAAACCTTCGTTGTGGGCGCCGCCGATATTGGTGAAAATTCCAATTGTTGGTTGAATGATTTTCTCAAGATTTCCCATTTCGTCGGGCTGAGAAATTCCCGCTTCAAAAATTCCGAGATTGTGATAGGGAGCAATTTGCCAAACGGAAAGTGGAACACCGATTTGTGAATTATAACTTTTCGGACTGCGAACAATATTGAAATCCGGTTCGAGCAATTGAAACAACCACTCCTTCACTATCGTTTTCCCATTGCTGCCTGTAATTCCAATCACTGGAATATTAAAAAGCTTGCGATGCGCCGCAGTTAAATTCTGTAGTGCAGCAGTTGTTTCTTTTACCGAAATAAAATTTGCATCCGGAAAATTTTTTGTTTCAACCGTTTCAGAAACAACAAAGCAACGGACCCCTTTTTTATATAATTCTCCGATGAACTGATGACCGTTTCTTCGATCTCCCTTTATTCCAAAAAAAACACTTGACTCCGCAATGGTGAGTTTGCGACTGTCTAGTAATAAATGTTCGATAAAAACGGGTTGGCCTTTCTGTAACAGTTTGCCCCGGGTCATTTTAGCCAACTGCTCCGCCGTGTAATTTTTTAAATTCATATTTCGCTTGCGAAGGTAATTTTCGAAAGCAATTGCTGATGAAATGTTATTCGGAATAAACTGTAATGTTGAAAAAATATTTCATCAACAACAAATGAGATACTAATAAAACAAGAAAGTCCGTCCCGATTATCTCGGGATGGACTTTCTATATTTCAAATTGAAATTATTTTCTAAAGATTAATCTTCAAAACCATTCCGGGTTGCAAGTGCGACCACTTGGATGGCGAGTTGGCCGCCTTTATTTCCGCAACCGTTACACCACTGTATTTATTAGCGATTCCCCAAAGCGTGTCACCTGACTTTACTTTATAAAAAATTGTTTTAGCGCTTGAAGAATTGGTTGATGAAGTAGTAGTGGTTGGAGTTGAAGTTTTCGGTGCGGTTGAAGTTGTTGTAGTTTTTGTTCCGCTTGTTGTGTGTGATTCACTGTATCCGTTGCCGCTGTAGATTTTTATTTTCTGTCCGGCATAAATCATGTTGTTGTGAATCACATTCCACGATTTTAATTGTGTAACAGTACATCCGTTTTTAGAAGCAATCAGTCCAAGCGATTCACCGCTACGAACCGTGTGAACATAGTAACCACCTTTCACTCCATAATAGGAAGAGTAATTCTTTACCAAACAACTCTTAGAGGCGCAAACAATTGAATCCTTCATGGCATTGTAAATACAATACTTATCGGCAGGAAGTTTTAAAGAATAAGGTTCGTTAAATGCAGGAATTACATTGGTGCGTAAACCAGGATTTAAAAATTTTACCAAGTCAACTGTAAGATTGGTGTACTTGGCGATTTGCTCGCAACTTAATTTTTCGTAAACATCAACCGAAGAAATTTCGCAAACATCCTGTAACGGTTCCTGAACATGTAAGTCGTGAGCGTAGTAAAAATTCATCACATACATTGCCGCCACGAATGCCGGCACATAGCTTCTTGTCTCTTTAGGAAGATACTTGCAAATAGACCAGAAGTCCATTTTACCACCTGACATCGCAATCGCCTTATTTACATTTCCAGGACCACAGTTGTATGAAGCGATTGCTAAAAACCAATCACCATATATGTTATAAGAGTTTTTCAAATAAGTAGCTGCACCTTCGGTCGAACGAATAATATCTCTGCGTTCATCCAAATACGAATTCACTTTCAATCCATAGACTTTAGCGGTACCAGGCATAAACTGCCATAAGCCAACTGCACCTGAATGTGAAACAGCCATTGGGTTCAAAGCTGATTCAATTACAGAAAGATATTTTAAATCGGTAGGCATGTCGTTCTCCTCCATTATATTTTCGAAAATCGGAAAATAAAATTTGCTCAATCCCAACATGCGCTCCACCTGGTCTCTCTTACGCAAAGTATAGAGATCAATAAATTTCCGTACTTCGTCATTATACACTAATGGCATTGGGGTATTGAGTGACGCTAATCTTACGCTGTAAACTGAATCTTCAAAAGTTGGAAAACGGTTGTAACTGGTTTCACCATAAGTTTCCATGATTAAAGAGTCGAGCGAATTGTCAACGGCGTTGATGCTATCGGCTCCGTTGCTGATAAATGGTGCCGGAGAGATGGTGGTGTTAACGCTATTGAGCGGTTGCTGAGCATACGAACTCAGACTGTTACAGATGCAGCAACCAAAGGCGAAGAGAAAGGTTGTCGCAGTTTTTTGAAATTGATTCAGCTTCGTCATTTCTGGTGGTGTGTGTTTACACTGTTAAGGAATTCTTAGCTCGCAAAATAGGTTTCCATTTTTAAAAAACAATAAGATCAAATCGTCATTTTAAGGATGTAGAAACTTATTGTCTAAAAAAGTTACCGCATAGAAAAATTGTATTACGATTCAGTTTCAGATTTGTTTTCAGTATAAGACGAAATTTTGATGATTTTATTTCATCAATATAAAATAGAATTATCATCTGATTGGTTTATTAGTTTGTTGTTTCAATAGTGCGACTGATTGATTTTAGTTCTTAAATATAATTGAGAATTCTACTTTTATATTCAATAACAGGCATTAATTCTTTGCTCCCTCTCTTGTGTGTTTTCACCAGTAACCTTAAAAAAATAGCGACATGAAATTGATTCATGTCGCTATCGAATTGATTTTACCCCCGTTCAGCTCGGCGTGTCGCCGAGCTGAGTTAATTGCGTACTGCTTGAAGCGGTACAAATCGTGCAACAGCACGACATTAGTACGAGCAAATTTTTTTCACCCTCGCCGTGTCTCCCAGTCAATGGAATGAGCAGTGCGGGTTTCTAACTCCGGACCTTTAGTCGGAGACACGGTGATTTTATTCCTTCACAAATTTCTCAACTGTTACACCGCCATCCTGCATTCTTATCTTCACAAAATAAACCCCCGCGGCAAGCTGTTTAACACTTACCTGTGTTGTTGGTCTTTGAACATTAAACATTAAACATTGAACTCCTAAAGCATTTATAATTTCTATTTCTTTTGGTGCAACTCCGTTTAATATTTCAATGCTTAACTCATCACTTAATGGATTGGGATAAATATTAATTATTGATTTTCGATTCTTAATTTCTGAATGAATACCTAACCCCAATGTATCACAAGTGCTTTCATCCAACGCACTTAGATTATAGTTAGGCATATTAGGTAAACCCGACTTTGACCTATGTCCCCCAAGATAAAAATTTAGAGGTTCAAAATCACACGCCAGCCCTAAAGAATCAGGATAATTAATAACTGATAAATACATGTTTGAAGTATCAAAATATGTTAAAGGATAATAACTCAAATCATTATAATATGATGAACAGATATAAATTTTTCCATCAGCCCCTAATTGATGTTGGGCCAATGCAGCATATTGATAATTCAATAAATCCCCAAGAAATATGTAATTGTTTAAATTTGGATTATTTAAATCAATCTGATAGAGTGCCCCCGGGCTGGAAACATATAGTTTTGAACCATTTTGGCAAAAGGATAAACCATAAATTCCTATTATACTGTCTGCATAAATAACTTCATTACTTATTATCCCGCTACATCTATCAAAATTAAATAAAAAAACTCCGGATGTTAAAATCCAATTTGCTATTGCAAATTGGGTACCTGATTGATTGAATACTATTTCTCCCACAGATGATGGTGAATTAAAAGCAGTACCAATTATTTCCGAAATGGGTATTGAGACTCCTCCCGACGATAGAAGAATTTTATAGAACTTACCATTGCGAACATTGTGCGATATTATCCACCAATCCTGACCGTTTCCATGTTTTACTGAAGTAATTTTATCGTCAAGGGAATCATTGACGATGTTAATATTTTTTTGAATTACTTTTCCAAACCCACTATTTGAATTCATATCAACAATTGAATAGCTAAGTCCGATTGGCATTCCGGGAATATGATATTGAAATGTATTAATATAAAAAATATAAAAATAATTATTATGCCCGGGAAATGGCAAAATTATACTTCCATTTGAAACACTAAAACAAGTATTTAAAGAATCGCCGTTTTCAATAAGACTTCCAGTAAAATTAAACAGATTGGAAAATAAATCAAATGGTTGGTAGCTACTTAAGGAATCAGGACCATTTAAATACATGATTAAATTACCTGAAGAATCACAAATGTTAGCATAGTTTTCCTGTCCATGATAAATTGGAAAAGATTCAATTATGGGCTGATTACTTTGACAATCAAACCTTATTGCAGCCGAATCGCCAAATAACCATAAATTTCCTTCGCATTGCGAGTATGATTTGATGACATTTATTGAAATAAATGCTATCAAAATTAAAAATTGTTTCATGGCTTAATCACTATTAGCTTCCGTCCCAACAGTTTCACTCCGCCGTGCCGTCCGCTGGGGAGGAAGCTGTGCTTTAATAACCCTATCACGCTTGTGTTACACCTCTTCATTTCAAAACAAATATAAAAACTTCAGCCCTCAACTGCATGTTTTCAATTTTAGTCTTTATGTCATCCCCTGCAAAATTTTTTCCACTGTCCCATCCGGAAACACACATACACTCCTCATGAAATTCATATCCTAAAAGGTGAAATTGGCTTACACCCATGCGGAAACACACATACACGGCATGTAAAACCCATATCTCTCACCGGAAAATGTACTTACGCAGCACATTAAATTCTTATATCCTGAACCGGAATTTATTCCTCCGTAAAAAAAATAAACGAAATATTAATCAACAATCAGCTTCATCACCTGCTTGTTCTGCTGTGTTTGAACAGTGATGAAATAGATTCCCTTCTTCCAACCTGTAACACTTATTGTAGTTGGCTGATTTATCTTACCTTGTTGAATGGTTCTTCCCAATAAATCCTGAATCAGATAATCAGCAGTCGAGTTCGAATTAATAAAGAAACTCTCATTCGCCGGATTCGGATAAATCGCTATAGAGGCAGTTGTAACAGTCTGAACAGCGTTAGATTCATCAGCAACTAATTCCACAACCGCACTATTGGTTGCAACCGGGCTTACATAATCGAAATAAATATTCGCCATTTGTGGAATAATGGTTCCGGTTACATTACCGCTGTTTTGTTCAATCTTGAAACGAACAAAACCATGACTGGCAGGTTCGTTTGTTCCGCTGTCAACCAATTCAATATTATGGAAATAAAAAATCAGTTTATTACTCAACACTAACCAATTATAATTCGCACTTGATACTCCAGGAGTAATTGAATTCAGGTTAAGATGAGAATCAATCATAGTTTCTACCCGAACATCATGCGCGGGAGCGGTTCCTGTATTTTGAAATGTAACAGTGTAATTAAAATTATCATTGTCCTGAGTTGGCAGGTAATCAGTAAAACCATTCGAAGGATGAAGCGATGAAGAAACATACATCGCATTCGGATCGAACGGCACACCAATCTGCACACAAATGTTATCCGAGTTATTATACATCCAGCAATCAAACACACCGCCGCCAACTGATGCACCAAAGCAATAAGGAGTTCCTATTGTATCGCAACCTGCCTGAATCATAATCACAATATTTGAATCAGCGCCTGCAGCAATATTTCCAAGATCAATAGAGTACTGATTATTTCCAAGCGAAGTATAAGAAACAGGAGAATATAAAATGGAAGTCGAATCGTTCAGCGTAAGTGTAACAGTTGCGTTGTCACTCATTGTTCCGTTGTTAGAAACAAACAATTGAACATAACCTGTATCACAAACCCCAAGCGGATCCCATCCCCACCACCAGTTACCATTCCACAAGGTTGTGTCTTCACCATGCGCCCAGATAGAAACAGTTAAATCAGAACAATAATCTACAACAGTATCAGCGATGAAATTATTATCAGTGCTGTCATTGTATCCCGGAAAAGTGTAAGTAAAACTTCCACCAATAGGACAATTTGTTGCATAATTCTGATTGGCAATGTTATTAGTTGTCCATGTATAAACTCCTGCATCAACATACTTGCTGTAATATCCTTGCATATCAGTAAACATATATTGAGTATTGCCTGAAGTGTCAGAAATAATTACCGGCTTATTCATTAAAGGATAATCAGTTCCGTTATAGTTGCAGTCAAAATTCAAATCAGCAAACACACGCCCGCTGATTCTGTTTTGATTTTGTGGGCCGGAATAAATATTGTCGGGTGAAAACAACCACGCCTCATTAAGTGCACTCCATTGAACAGGATAGTTGTAATTGCTTGCCCAAAAACCCTGATTAGCACTGGAATCCTGAATGCCTAATATCTGTGCTCCTTGGTTCCAGGCCGAACACAAAGCTGTTTGTTGAATACTAACTTCAATGTTATTGCTTCCTTCATATAAAATCAATTGTCCGGTGAATGTTAAATTATTACAACTGAAATTAGGAACTGAGTCAAACGATAAAACAAATTTTCTATTGGGCGGCATGCCATAAACCTGATGATGAATTGTTCCACCAACAGCAGGGTTTACATCCTGATATGGAAATCCTATAAAACTCTTTGGAAGCTGAGTACTAAAAACCGGAATGCTATCATTAATAACCCAGTTACAATAATTTGAATTTTGAGATAAATCAAAGGTTACAATACTGTTTGTTCCTAATAGTAGCTGATCATGAGATTGTCCAAAAAAATAAAAATCAAATCCGATAGGAATCGGAGCACTCCATACATCATCAATCGGACTAACCACATTAATTCCTGAATCAAACGACATTGGGTTATAAGCAATCTGACTCACATAATATGTCTGTGCCTGTATTGATAATGACATTAATACCAATACACCAACTAAAAGCTTTTTCATAATAATTATGAATTAAAAATGAGTTAGAAAAAATTATCTATCGAACCAAAGTCACATTCCCCTTTGCAGTTTTAGAAGTGCCATCTAAGAAATCAACTTCAACATAGTAAACATATACACCAAGGGCGCACTCTTCTCCTTTGAATTTTCCATCCCAACCTCTCTTCGGATTACTTGTTTCGAACACAAGTTCACCCCAACGATTGTAAACACGCAACAACATCTTCGAAAGATTTATTGCCTGAATATTAAAGAAGTCGTTAGTGCCATCACCATTCGGAGAGAAACCGTTAGGTATCCAGAAATCGCTTCCGTTAGAAATGATCACTACCTGCCCTGCTGCGGTACAACCATTTGCATCTGTAACAGTCACAAAATAAGTTCCAACAGCAAGATTAGAAATCATTGGTCCTGTTTGAGTAGGTGTAGTTCCCCAAACAAAAGTGTAAGGAGAAGTTCCTCCTGATGCATAAACAATTGCAGAGCCATTACTCAATCCATAATCAGGATTTACAACTGTAAAACTTAAACCGATTTGAGCCGGTTGAATCACCGTTATTGAATTAGTGTTCTCACAACCATTTCCATCAGTTATCATCACAGTATAAGTTCCAAATGAAAGGTTAGCAATATTCGGGGTATTCTGAACAGGAACTGTACTCCATTCATAAGTAAAAGGAGGAGTTCCTGAAACAATTGTGCTTGATATGCTTCCATCACTTTCTCCGGGACAGGTAATATCAATTTTACTCAAAGCAACTTGAGGGAGTGGAAATAAAAATACTGTTACAGTATCATGATCTTTACACCCAATTGTGTTATTAACCGTGACAATATAGGATGTAACACTATCGGGTGTAACACTCAGCGAAGAACTTGTTCCTAACTGAACATTTGCTGTATCAGTCCATTTAAAGGTCGTTTGATTACTTGTTGATGTAAGTGTAACAGTTTGCCCGACACAAACAGTTGTGTCGTTACTGGCAACAACAGTTGGTCGCGGTTGAACAGTAATATTTTTTATTCCGGTTGCAGAACCACATTGGTTTAATGCGAAGATGTGTATTTGCACTGCGCCTACAGAATCAAACACCATATATAATTCATTGTTCGCTGTATCAGTTATTGTGCCCCAGGTTGCACTCCATGAATAATAAGTAGCCGACTGGAATGGGACATGCATGAAAATAGTATCCCCCTGACAAACTGGTGTCGGGGCGGTTATGACGACACTTGGTGTGTGTAACACTGTGATCCAAACGGTATCAGACAGAGGCCCCCAACAATCGTGATTATTTTCCTGACATGTAAACCAATAAATGCCTGCCGGTGTACCAGCATTAAACTGAATCAACAAAGGATTATAAGACCAGTAGAATGGAATTCCGTTATTTAAAATTGGTGAGTGCCATTGATACTGACTATACTGATTGTAATTTCCTATAGTCAGAGAAAGAATATCTCCCGGACATATAAGAGTATCACTCGGAATAATATTAGGAGATATCGAATCAGGACATCCAATAATTAATCTCACCAAAGTCCCCAAACTATCCCAATTAGGAATTGGATTAGATGCAACTAATCGCATGTAATACATACCTGTTCCGGGTGCACCTAACAATGCAATAACCTGTGCAAGATTTGGGATTGTTAGCGTCAAAGTTCCTGAAGTACTAGAAACCACCGAACCAAATGAACCTGTATTTAAAACTGCATAAGTTTGTGAACTTAAAAGCTGTACAAAGAAAACATTTCCAGCTCCATATGTTGTGCTATTTGTAAATGCATTTATCGCATAAGAAATTGTTGTGTCGACTCCCTGGGCTAATGTGATGCAGACATGAACATCCTGCATATTGTTTGTTGTATTATCACAATGTTTTATACAAAATGGTCCAAAATAATTTGCAGGTGGTGGAATAACATTTGGATTTGTTGAAACAACACGGATATAATAATTACACCCGACAGGTGTATTTAAGGGTACTAAACCCGAAACATTTCCAGGAGGAGAACCCGTCATTGGATCATATGCGGCACTACTTGGGAATGTACCCAAAGGTGTAGGACTTGTAAAACTTCCATTAGCATCTGATAACTGTGCTATGTAATTATTATTCGCATTAAAAGCACCCGTCGAATAAAATGGAACATCTATAACACTTCCTGCACAAAGGGTATCGGGACCGAAAGTTACAACTGGTTGAAGAGTTGTTATCGTATTCGGACAAAGAATAACTTCAAAACAAATACTTGCTATCCCCGTTATTGCAGGTGGTGGAGCAAGACGATCTATTCTGATTTTATAACAGGTTCCAGCCGGGGTATTACTAGGAATCATTCCACCAATTCCACCACTGACTACTCCAGTAGCAATATTAAAAACACCAAGGTTATTTCCCCCGAAAGTTCCGGCAGAATTTGATATTTGAATTTGATAAGTTCCATCGCATAAAGCATGACTTAAACTATAGAAAATAGAAAGAAAACTACCGGCACAAACCGGATTTGGTGCCAGTGAAGTTATGTTTATTGATACCGGATTATTTACATTGTCGTAAGTACTTACAACAATAATATCTTCGATACCTATTGAAACATCCGGTGTTCCTACCCCCAGATTTTTCCATCTCCATCCAAATCTTAAAAATGGTTGATTGTCAAAAATCGGATCCGATACAATTTCATACTTCCATAAACTTTGATTATTGTATTGAGATGCACCAACCTGCGTCCAGCTTCCACCACTGTTTATGCTGTAATACAATTCACAGTAGTCACTCATGTTTCCTTCACCAATATAAAAAAAAGTAAGGATCGTATTTTCCAATCCCACAGTACACATATCCTCGTTAATTTGAGTGAAATTGTCTGAGGCAACAGCAGGATTATAATTCGCATTTGAAATTCCACCAGCGACAGCAATATCATGAATATGTAAGTATGGGCTGTTAGGTGCTCCGGCAATTGTTCCGCTGACAACTTGTGTTTCATCAGGCGTATTTGGATATGTTCCGTTTCCAACATAGTTGCTATTTATTATCCATTGATTCGGACCTGAGTTAGATGATGGCCCACCCGAGTTCAATAAAAAATTCGCGCCTCCGCTGTTAAAATCTTCCTGATAAATCTGAATTGTTTGCTGGGCAAAGGAACTGTTACACCATAGCACTGTCAATAAGAAAGCAATGCTTAAAATTGTTTTGTAAAAATTGTTCATTTTTATTTGAATATGCAGCCGAAAAGTAATAAAAAATCCTGATGAAAACTCATTTTTTTCGTTAACTGTCTTTTGAATGAGTGTCTATCTTACACTCTCAATAAACCATAATCAGAGTTCTTGATTTTGACCTAATCAAAACTTGTATTGCTCCACTAAAAACAAAGACCCCGAATCAGGGTCTTTGAAATATTTAATTTCAGTTTTTAACTCACTCAGTTTTCACGAGTTTAATATTTTGTATCAGTTCATTTCCCTTCCATAAACGGGCCACATAAAATCCGGAAGGTAAATTTTTACCTAATTGAATAGAAGAAGAAGCATCCAGTATTTTTAATTCAACAATTCTTCCTGTAATATCAATTACTTCAACTCTGTCAGATTTAATGTTGTTAAGCTGAAGTGTAACAGTATTTGTAAATGGGTTCGGATAAGCATGAATGGTCGATGTCGGAATATTTTCTTCTTCGCGACAGGTTAAAGTTGTCATTGCTTTATTTGCCGAAGTTTTAGAACAGCCCGTTGAAGTTTTTGTAACAACTACTTTATAATTTCCGGCAGCAGTTACCACCAAAACCTGATTCGTAGCGCCAGAAATATTTACATTACTATTTTTCCACTGATAGGTCACCCCTGTTCCACTGCTTGCAGTAAGTGTAACGGTTGTGCTTGAACAAAAAGGATTTGCACCAGTAAGCGTAATTATTGCAGTTGGAATTGCAAGTCGTGTAACACTTATTGCATTTGAAGTTGCGGTACCACACGAATTAGAAGAGAAGCAGGTATATGAACCTGTAACAGTTGCGGTATAAGTACTGTTTGTTGCACCTGTAATGTTTGCAGTTCCCTTTTTCCATTGATAAGTTAATCCGGAACTTGAATTAGTTAACACAACATTTAATCCCGCACAGAAAGTTGTAGGGCCGCCGGCTGTTATTGCTGAAGTGGGTA
Source organism: Chitinophagales bacterium (assembly GCA_038326325.1). Lineage (GTDB taxonomy): Bacteria > Bacteroidota > Bacteroidia > Chitinophagales > UBA10324 > UBA10324. Next base: position 71,007 of record JBBQJW010000005.1, read on the forward strand.
TCGGATTTATAATTGCCTGAACAACGGTTCGGGTGCTGATACATCCTGGCTCCTGAATTTTCCAGTTATAGAAATAATAATAATATCCGGCTGTTCCCGAATTGGAGCTGGTGATAGAAACTGAAGAGCCAATGTTATAAGGATAAACTGCGCCTGATTGATTGCGATATAAATTCGAAGTTCCCCCAATTGCCAACGCCATATCATTTGCAACAGGAAGAGAAAAATTAAGTGTAACAGTATTTTGTCCATCAGCAAGATTTGCAACTAATGATTGCAAAACAGTTCCTGAAGAATTTCTTAATTGAATGGTTCTGTTGCCTGCGCCTGAAGCATAAACCACTGTAGAAACTAAAGTACATGCCTGAGTACAATTAAAAATAAGGTAGCGGTCGGTGCTGTTTGAAAAGTATCCTCCCGTTCCAACAGTATTGTTTGGAATTCCACCGAACGCAGGAGCAGGAATTGTATTCGATTCAACATAATAAGTAGCCGTTGAAGTAAGTGACGGAGTAGTATAAGTTGTTCCCGAATTGAAGGGTATTCCTCCTGATGAAACAGTAAACCAGTTTAGTGTTCCGTTGCCACTCGCATTGAGTGTAACAGTTCCGGCTCCGCATCGTGAAACACTTGGAGCTATAGGCGCTGTTGATGGTTGAAGTGTAATAAAGTTGTTTGAGGTTTTTGTGTTTGTGCCACAGGTCCCACCGTTATTAATAAGTGTAACAGTATAGTTTCCGAATGAAGTATAAATATGAGATGGATTTGTTGCCGAGCTTGTTCCGCCATCACCAAAAGTCCACGAATAACTACCACCACCTGTTGAAGTATTTGTAAACTGTACAGTGAAAGGAAGTGTACAGGAAGAAGATGCGCCCGCAGTAAAATTTGCGACAACGGGAGTTGAAACAAATGCAGCACCGACACCAACGGCATACCATGCATTCGTAACCTGAATTACTTCGTCTGAACATGCACCGTACAAATCAATTGCAGATTGAATTGCTCCGGTTCTCGCATCAGAATATGTCGCAGTATTAGTAAGATAAACTGAATTCATTCTATAAGTAATTGCAGCAGCTTTTGAAATTGTTATACCTGTAACAGAAAAAGAATTTCCATTGTCGTTTGTTCCACTTGCACCGATTGAAACCAAGTAGAACCAGTAATTTAAAACACCACTGTTTGTATGAACACCACCGTTGTCCGACGAGCCACTGTACCAGTTTGTTCCAAGATATGTATCGGGTTGACCGTATGCATTCGGATTGCTCATGCTTCTGAAAGTTGCTCCAATTTCATTTCCGATTAACCAGTTAGCCGTTGTTGGTTTTGCATAAAACTCAATAGCTGTTCCCATGCAATCACTGAAACCTTCATTCAATGCACCACTTTCACCCTGATAATCGAGGTTAGAAGTAAATTGTGTTACACCGTGCGAAATTTCGTGCCCTGTAATATCAACTGTTGTTAATGGATTTATTGTGCTGCTTCCATCTCCGTATGTCATTACACTTCCATCCCAAAACGCATTTACATTATTCCCGTAACCCATTGCAACAAGATTCGCATGAACATAACTTTTCAGTTTCAAACCAACCCCATCCACACTGTTTCTTCCATAAGTAAGAAAATAATAATCGTAAGTTTTTTCTGTTGCCCAATGACCATCCGTTGCATATTGATCTTTCGCTGCATTCACATTATTCCAGGTATTATCGGCATCAGTAAAATCAGTTGCGGTTCCGTAGTTGGTTCCGTTATTCATGTTATAGGTTTCAACTCCGTTTCCTCTTCCTGTTTCGCGAAGTCTGTAAGTTGAACCTGTGTTATCAGTCGTGATTGTTTGTGTTCCACTGTAAGCAGTAATTGCAGTTCCTGTTGAGTTCACTTCTTCGATGCGGTTGTGAGAGGAAATAATTTTTCCTGTTTCCATATCCACAAAAATATATTCTCTCTTTAGAGGATTATGAATGTAAATATCGAAGCGATAACATTTATGAAACTGATTTAAAGAATGATTCTCACCAACCCAGAAAAATTCAGGTGATGAAAGATTATTTGCAGCAAAATTTTCATTTATGTTGTTGCCCGAAACAAATTGCAAAGCATTTTTATAAGCAACTTCTGCAGCAATTTTTCCAGAAGCATTTCCTGAAATGTTTGAAACCAAAACCCCATTCATGCTTTGAATTTTTCCATTCATTGTATGAACAATCCACATGGTTCCGTCAATGGCATTTCCTTTATAAGTTTCCTGATAACGGAAGTGTAACATTCCGAGCAAATCATTTTCTTTATTCAATAGAACAAGTGAATAATTTTCATTCAGCCCTGATTCTTTCAGAATTGAAAATAATTGTTCAACTGAAGGTTGTTCGTTCTGATTGAATGAAATCAATTGCGATTTACCATCGAAGCGAATGGGTTCGGCACTGAATGAACTAAAAATGTTTAACAGAACTAAAAGAAAAAGCGAAGAGACAAGATTTGATTTCATATTGACGGGTTTTATTTTTTTGGAGGGGCTAATATATGTGTAATCAGTATTGAATTTTCAACGCATAAATTACTACAGATCCAATTTTACGAGGGGTGCTAATTTGCGCTCTGCAATAAATATTGAAATAATAAAATCTTCGATATAAAAGAAGTTTATCTTTGTTGCGAACCTCTTCATAAAATAAGCGTAAACAATTTCCGTTATAGAACACTTCTACAATAAAATTTAATTTTTTTGCTTTCACGGTTGTTTATAAAGACAATTTTAGGGTTATGCCTTTTGCCTGCATTATCATTTGCACAGCGCAATGAGTTTGGCGCATACATAGGCGGTAGCACTTACTTCGGCGACCTTAATACAAATACAAGTTTCCGTTACACTGAACCAGCCGCAGGGCTTTACACCCGATATAATTTTGATTCGCGCATCTCAGCAAAGCTTTCTTTTACTTATGGTGGTGTTAAAGGAATGGACTCTGCTTCCAATTTTTATTTCGAACAAAGAAGAAATTTAAGTTTCTATTCTTCGATTTGGGAAACTGAAATTCAGGGCGAATTTAATTTCATGAGTTACTCGTCGCGCAATCCAAAAATGAGATACTCGCCTTATTTTTTATTGGGCTTTGGCGTGGTTGGTTTTAATCCGAAAACAAAATATGGTGATGTAGTTTTTGAATTGAAGCCCATCGGAACTGAAGGACAAGGTTATCCTGAATACAGCGCAAAAACTCCTTACAAGCTAATAAAACCTTTTTGGGTCGTTGGTGGGGGATTCAAATTCAAAGTTTCTAAAGCAATAAGTATTTTCGGAGAAGGTGCTGTGCGAAAAACTTACACGGATTACTTTGATGATGTGTCAACACAATATCCTGATAAATTGATTCTGCAGAATGAAGCAGGACCACTCGCTGTAAATCTTTCCGACCGCTCATTGGAATTAAAAGGTCAACCGGTTGGCTCAACTAATAAATACAGAGGCGACCCTAAAAAAGATGATTATTTTTTCTTCGGAATCGGCTTCTCATATACTATTAATTCTTACAAGTGTCCTTTTCTATATAAGGAAGATTATTAGAAATTATTTCAACTGATACACTTCGTAGTATTCAGTTTTCATTTCAAGTTTATTGTAATTTGGTAAATCAATCGCTTCTTCTTTTTTCGGCAAGAGAAAATAATGATGGCCACTTGTTCCTTTGATTAGTTCAATGTTGAAATACCTTCTGAAATAAGTATGCGCAGTCCAATTGTCCCACCCATTCTTGCTTACATCAAGCACAGTTTCGTTTTTGAATTTATTTCCAATAATAAAAACATCGGAGAGTAATTTTTTGTCGCGTGTGATTTTTCCTGCGAATAAATATGTTGTGATTATTCCTGAAAGAATTAGAATTGAAAGTGTGACACTCAATCCTTTTATAAATTGAATTTTGTTTTGAAAGAAAATCGAAAGTTGTTGAAAGTATTTTTCTGTTACAACTGAAAGCCCTAAAATGAAAAAGGGCATTGAAGTGGTGAGATAAAAGAATCGCTGCTCGAAAGAAATCATCAACGGAAGCGAAGCAGATAAACCAACCAGCAAAAAGAAAATCAGAAATCGCCTTTGTTCAGAAGTGGGTTCAATTTTCAGACTCTGTTTTTTTCTGACGAAGAACAGTATGAATAAACAAATAAAAACCGGGGGCAATAATTCAATAAGCAATTGCAAAAACAAATAAAGCCGGTTACTTGTATTTGAGTGCGGTGTATTCGGGAAGCCGGGAAAGCGACTATCGAAATACGCTTTATAACTTTCAGATATTTCAGGGGATTGAAAGAGTGAAAAATAAATCACTGCGATTCCTGCAATCAGAAAAAAAGTAAGTGTAACAGATTTTCTTATTGAGGAATTTCTGAAAGCAATCCAATAACAAAACGGAACTGCAATCGGAAATAATCCTTGAATTCCTTTTGACAATGAAGCGAGAAACAAAAACAACAGCGCAAGTATTGAATTCAAAAGCCAGCTTTTATTTGTCAATACTTTGAATAAAAAATATACAGAACACAAATCGAAAAACTGAAGTGTGTTTTCAATCACATTATTAATAACAGAGAACCGAACAGCATAAATACTCAGCCAAAGCAACAACGGAAGCCACGCAGTTTTTGTTTCGTGATTTAATTCTTTCCAGAACTTTATAATTAAAAACCCGCTACATAAAATAAGTACAAATGAATAAACACGCTCAGCATAAATGGAGTCGCCAATCAATTGAAAGAAAAAGGATTGCAGCCAGAAAACCAACGGCGGTTGTTCATAAAAAAAAACTCCTGTAGGTTGATGACTGTAAATATTCCACCAACTCCCCTGACCAAGATAAAAATTTCGGGCAATGGAAGCATATAGCATTCCATCAGTGAACATACCCAATTGAAATAATGGAAACACAACCAACCATATAAATGCCACGACCACTATTAGCCACATCATTGCATTAAATGAATAGTTGAATTTCATTGGCGCAATTTAGCCAAGGAGTTGACACAGTAAATATAGTACAGAGTATCACTGAGCTGTTTCTTATTCTTAACTCCGCAATCTCATTGGTTTTAACATATCAAATAATGGAATCGGAAAGCTATCTTGCGCCGCTTTTTAACACCCCCTTGAGCTTAAAAGAACAAATAGATACCGCACGAATTCCTAAACACATTGCTGTCATAATGGATGGCAATGGTCGATGGGCGCGTCAGCAGGGCGAGAAGCGAGTGTTCGGTCATCATCATGGTGTGCGTGCAGTGCGTGAAACAACCGAAGGATGCGCCGAGTTAGGAGTGGGCTACTTAACACTCTATGCTTTCAGCACTGAAAATTGGAATCGACCAAAGGACGAAGTGGATGCCTTGATGGAATTGTTAGTGCAAACCATCAGCGCCGAAATAAAAACCCTGATGGATAACAACATCAGTTTAAAAGCCATTGGCGATTTAAATTCTTTGCCTGCTAAATGTCTCAATCAATTAAACGAGGCAATCGAAACTACTTCGGCAAATACCGGAATGAGTTTGGTACTTGCACTCAGTTACAGCTCGCGTTGGGAAATAATTAAAGCAGTAAAAGAAATTGCACAGGAGGTGAAGGACGGAAAAATTTCTCCCGACGAAATAAACGAACAAATCATCAGCGGTCATTTGTGCACGAGCGATTATCCCGACCCTGAGTTAATGATTCGTACAAGCGGCGAAATGCGCATCAGTAACTTTTTACTGTGGCAACTCGCTTATACTGAACTGTACATAACGCCTGTTCTTTGGCCCGACTTCGGTCGCGAAGAATTGTACAAAGCAATTCTCGATTTTCAGAAAAGAGAGCGACGCTTCGGTATGACAAGTGAGCAAGTTTCTGTGAAATGAAAAGTGAAAAACGAAAAGTGAAAAATTATAAATCCCAAATTCTGTCATTGAAAAATTTTCTATTAAGTATTATCCTCTCTCTTCTTGCTTTCAATTCATTTGCACAAATTGCAGATACAGCTTCTGTTGATTATTCAAAGCCCGCTGATTACACACTTGCAGGTGTAACAGTTGAAGGAATTCAGTATCTCGACAAAGACATTCTCATCACCATTGCCGATTTGAAAGTGGGAACAGTGATTACAGTTCCCGGCAATGAAATTTCGAAAGCCATTCAAAATTTATGGAAACAAGGATTGTTTGCCAATGTACAAATTGTGGTTTCGAAAATTGAGGGCGATAAAATTTATCTCACTTATGTGTTACAGGAAAAACCTCGCCTTACTGCTTTCACTTTTAAAGGAATAAGAAAAGGAGAGCAGGATGATTTGCGCGATAAACTTTCACTCGTAAAGGGAAAGGCAGTTACAGAGAATTTAATCATAAGTTCAAGAAATATCATTCACGATTTTTATCTCGATAAAGGTTTTCTGAATGCGAAAGTGGATATTGTAACAGTTAATGACACTGCCACAAAAAATAGTGTGTTGATGTACATCAATATTGATAAAGGAAACAAAGTAAAAATCGACAATATTGTTTTTGAAGGAAACGCGAATGTGAAAGCCGGTCGCTTGCATCGCGCAATGAAAAACACAAAACAAAATCCGTGGTACAGCATTTTCTCAGTCAGCAAATTCGATAAGAAAGATTATGCTGACGACAAAAACAAATTGGTTGGAGTTTATAACACCAAAGGTTTTCGCGATGCGAAAGTGGTTTCTGATACAGTAGTGACAAACGAAAAAGGAAATCTCGACATCACCATAAAAATTGATGAGGGCAATAAATATTATTTCCGACACATCACATTTAGTGGCAACAGCAAGTATTCAAGCGGAAAACTCGATACCATTTTAAGTATCAAGCCCGGGGAAATTTATAACGAAGAATTTCTTAACAAAAGATTATTCGCTGATCCAAATGGAAGTGATATTTCTTCATTGTATATGGATGATGGATACTTGTTTTTCTCTGCAACACCTGTTGAAGTAAATGTGGTGAATGATTCTGTTGATTTGGAAATTAGAATTTACGAAGGGCCTCAGGCAACCATTAACAATATTAATATCACAGGCAATACAAAAACCAGTGAGCGCGTTATTCGCCGCGTGATAAGAACATTGCCAGGAAATAAATTTTCTCGCGCTGATGTCATTCGTACCCAAAGGGAAATTGCAACACTTGGTGTTTTCAATCCGGAGGCAATAAAAATTACCCCTGAACCTCATCCTGAAAATGGAACAGTAGATATTAATTATCAGGTTGAAGAAAAACCAAGTGACCAATTTGAATTGAGTGCAGGTTATGGCGGTTCCACAGGAATTGTTGGTGCGCTCGGTGTATCATTCAATAATTTTTCGTTGCGAAATATGTTTGCAAAAGGCGGTTGGGATCCTATTCCTTCCGGTGATTTGCAACGACTTTCTATGCGTGTGAACTCAAGCGGAAGAGCGTATCAGTCTTACAATCTTTCATTCACCGAACCTTATCTCGGTGGACACAAACCAAATTCATTTTCTGTTGGCGGTGTTCACACCCGTTACACTAACTATCTAAAAAGAGATGATCCGAAATATGGTTCTCTCGTTACGAATGGAGGAACTGTTGGTTATGGTGTTCAGTTAAAATGGCCGGATGATTATTTCACATTAATTTCTTCGCTCGATTATCAGAATTATAAAGTTAATAATTATGCAACATCCTATTTCAGTGGTGTAACAGTTGGAAGTTTTAACAATCTTGGTTTGTCAGAATCTATTTCAAGAAATTCAGTTGACAATCCGCAGTTTCCAATGCACGGCTCTAATTTTTCATTGACCATGAAAATTACTCCGCCTTATTCTGCTTTCAATCAGAAAAAATTCGATGATCCGAATTTAGATTATCAGACAAAATTCAAGTGGATTGAATATCACAAATATCGTTTCAATGCAGAATGGTACTCAAATCCGTTCGGAAAATTTGTAATTAAAACTTCAGCCAAGTTTGGATTCATGGGCTACTATAATAAAAATATTGGATTGAGTTCTTTTGAAACCTATTCGTTCGGTGGCGATTTTACTGCTAACTACAATCCGATTCTCGGTCAGGAATCAATCACACTTCGCGGTTACGATCAGCGACCGCAAGATCAGACTTCAACCATTTTTAATAAATACACAATTGAACTTCGATATCCATTCAGTACTAATCCATCAACATTTGTTTATGGATTGGTTTTCGTTGAAGGAGGAAATGCGTGGACACAATTTAAAAACTTCGATCCGTTCGCTATTAACCGTAGCGCTGGAGTGGGATTAAGAGTATTTCTTCCTGCTTTTGGGTTGCTTGGTTTTGATTATGGCCTGGGCTTTGACAAGAATGTATCGAAACCAAAAAATGTCGGAGAGTTTTTCAGTAACTATGGAAAGTTTAACATCATACTTGGATTTGAACCTGAATAAAATTTCTTTTACACAAAAATTTACAATTATGAAAACGATGAGTAAAAAATTATTTCTCTTGTTCGCAATCGTGCTTACGGCCGGAATAGCTTCTGCACAACGATTTGCCTATGTTGATTCAGATTACATTTTAAATAATGTTCCTGAATATACTGATGCGCAAAAAAAATTAGACGACATCTCAAAAGGTTGGCAGAAGGAAGTGGAAGATAAGTACAAAGAGATTGATGGTTTGTATAAGGACTATCAGGCAAATCAGGTTTTGTTAACTGAAGATATGCGCAAGACCAAGCAGAAAGAAATTGAAGACAAGGAAAAAGCAGTGAAGGATTTACAGAAAAAACATTTTGGTTCTGATGGAGATTTATTTCAAAAGCGTCAGGAATTAATCAAACCAATTCAGGATAAAGTTTATGATGCGGTTTCAAAAATTTCTACACAATTGGGTTACGATATGATATTCGATAAGAATGGTGGAACTACTGTAATGTATTCTAATTCAAAGCTCGATGTAAGCGATAAAGTGCTTGCGCAAATGGGTTACACTCCTAAGACAAACACCAATACAAATCAAACTCCTCAGAATAAATAATCCGATTATTTTTGCCCACCATTTTAAAAAACAACATGACAAAAACTATTTCAAGAATCGCAATTACACTCCTTTTCGTTTTGAGTTTCAGTGTTACACAGGCTCAGAAATTCGGACACATTAACTCTTCAGATTTATTACAACTAATGCCTGAAGTAAAAAAAGCAGACTCAGCATTACAGTTGTATCAGAAATCTCTGGAAGATTTGAATACAAGTATGACAACTGAATATTCAACCAAGCTTGCCGACTATCAAAAAAACGGAGCAACTATGAATGATGCTCAAAAAGAATTGAAGGAGGGCGAACTCGCTGACCTCGAACAGCGCATTCAGAAATTTCAGGGTGATGCACAAGATAAATTTTCAGGAAAGAAAGATGAACTCTATACTCCTATTCTGAAAAAAGCTGAAGACGCAATTAAAGCTGTAGCGAAAGATGGCGGTTACGCTTATGTATTTGATACCAGTGTTGGTGCTGTGATATATGCACAGGACTCTGACAACATTATGGATTTAGTAAAAAAGAAACTCGGACTGAAATAAGTTTCTCGTTCGTTGAATTCTCAACAACCCATCGGAATTTTTGATTCAGGCATTGGCGGCTTAACGGTTGCCAATGCTGTTTCTAAGCTATTGCCTGACGAACAATTTATTTATTTCGGTGATACCGCTCATCTTCCGTACGGAAATAAATCGAAAGAACTTGTTCGTTCATATGCAACAACCATCACCGATTTTTTATTGAACAAAATGAATTGTAAGGCGGTGGTGATTGCGTGTAACACTGCTTCCGCAGCTGCCTACGAAATTTTGCGCGATACTTATAAAGGGATTATTCCTGTGTTAAATGTTATTGACCCAATGATTGAAGCGGTGATTGCTGATGAAGAAATAAAAAAAGTCGGAGTCATTGCAACTACCACAACTATTGCATCAGGAGTTTATCACGAAAAATTTTCGCGAAGAAAACCTTCCTTGAATTATACCGAACTCGCAACTCCATTGCTTGCTTCAATGATTGAAGAAAAATTTTACAACAACGAAATCAGCAATGCTGTAATCGAAAAATATTTATCGGACGAAAAGCTGAATGGCATTGATGCACTTGTGCTCGCCTGTACACATTATCCGCTGATAAAAAATGAGATCTCAAATTTCTATAACAACAAAGTAAAAATTTTTGATTCAGCAGAAGTAGTTGCGCAAAAGCTGAAATGGATTTTAGAGAAGGAAAAATTAAATGCGGAGAAGAAAGCCGGACATGATATTTTTTATGTTTCTGATTTCACTCCATCGTTTGCATCTACCGCTCGAATATTTTTTAAAGGAGAAATTATTCTCGAACATTATCCAATCTGGGATTGAAAAATTTCCTATAAGATTTTCATCAAGTCATTGTTAATATATCAATCACGAATTTGTTTTTCAGAAACTAATTTTGAATCGTGATAAAATTTTTCTCAGCAATAATTTTTTCGTTTTTCGTTTTTAATTTTTCATTCTGCGAAGCACAAGTAAGTTGGATGAAATCTTATGGCTCGCACGATGCGGATGAAGGAGTTTATGCAGTAGCCGATGGATATGGGAATGTTTATCTCGCTTCATCATTCAGAAATAATATGATGATGGATACTTTCCACATCACCTATCACGGCGCACAAGATGGAATTATTTCGAAGCTCGATTCAACAGGAAGAATTTTATGGTCGCAATCTTTTGGCGGAGTAAATGACGACAGACCAACTTCACTTGCATTTACACGCGATGGATATTTAATTGTTGCCGGAAGTTTTTACGATAGTTGTGTAATTGGAAATTTTCATGTTCATGGGCGAGGATATACTGATGCATTTGTAGCAAAAGTGAATACTGAAAACGGGCAAGTATTATGGGCGAAAAATGCAGGAAGTACTTACGGTTACGAAGAAGCAACCTGCATTTGTGTTGATAGTTTAAATCAGATTTGGATTGGCGGAAGTTTTATGAATATGCTCGTTGCGGGAACTGATACACTTCATGGTCACGGCTCCATTGATTTTTTTATGTTGAAATATGATGCCGCCGGAAATCTTTTACAAAGCCAATCTTTTGGAACAGCAGGTGCTGATAATATTACTTCCATTACCTGTGATGCAAACAACAATATTTATTTCTGCGGTTCTTTTTCTAACACGATGCAATTGGGTAGTTACACTGTTACATCTGTCGGCTATCTCGATATCTTTTGGGCGAAGATGAATGACAGTGGAGCAATTCTATGGGCGAAAAGAGCCGGAGGAAACAGCACCGAAAATGTTTCATCTATTCGTGCATTTCATGACGGCAGTTATTATATGAGCGGCTGGGTACAGGATAGCGCTTGGCTCGAAGGACAATTTATGGTGGGTGGCGAGGGAGATATTTTTCTTGCAAGTTTTAATTCAGATAATACTTTGCGGTGGTTGAAAGAAGGATACAACTTAAATGCAAATGAATTGGGTCGCGATATTGTAGTTGACAAATTTGATAATGTGTATCTCGCAGGTCAATCGAATTTTGTGATACAGCGATTGGAAGATACCGGCGGAAGAATGGAATCGTCAGAGAAAGCATGTCCGTTTGGCGATTTAACTTTTCTGAAATACGACTCAAGCGGAACCATGCTTTGGATGGAACACACGCTCGGCACCAATTATAATATCGCCAACGGTGTAACAGTCGATAATCTTGGAAATTGCTTTGTTGCAGGATATTATACTGATAGCATCTGGCTCAGCAGCTATCTGCGAACTGCTTTGGACGGAAGCGATATTTTATTATTCCGCTTTCATGATGTGACTTTCAATTTATATAACGGAATTGTTTCCTCAGCAAATAATAATCTGAACGCAATTGTTTACCCGAATCCTGCTGAAGGAGATTTTTATGTAAATGTATTTTCTGAAAAAGGGCGACGGTCATGCTCAGTAAAATTGTATTCGATGCTGGGAGAAAAAGAAAGTGAATGGAAAATTTATTTGGATGAAGGTATGAATGTGTTACAGTTCAATTCAGATGTTGTGCCGGGTATGTATATGCTCTCACTTGAAGCAGGTGATGAACATGCCAGACTGAAACTCATAATGCATTGAGTGTAACAGTTTCAACTGACAAAAAAAACTCTTTCAATGGTCCAGTACAAAGCGATGAGCGCGATCATTCCCGATGCGGGATAAACAATTCTCCTACGATACCATTCTTTTTTTCCGAACCAGAAACCAACGAGCATGAACGCTGTGAGAATAACTGCAACCTGTCCGAGTTCAACACCAAGATTGAACGAGATAAGCGCGGTGGCGAATTCAGTTTGCGGAAGACCTAATTCAGTGAGCGCACTGGCGAATCCCATTCCGTGAACCAATCCGAAACAGAAAATTAAAATCACGCGCCACGGATTTACTTTCTTGGCAAAGAAATTTTCCAAAGCAACAAACACAATTGACAAAGCAATAACAGGTTCAACTATTGAACTGATAGGTTTGATGATTCCATACATCGCTAAACCAAGTGTGATTGAATGGGCAACTGTAAATGCTGTTGCCTGCCACAAAACAATTTTCAATTTAGGACTAAGAAAAAAAACACTGAGCACAAAAAGTATATGGTCGAGTCCGAGCGGAAGTATGTGTGTGAATCCAAGTTTCATGTACATCCAGAAGTATCCGCCCCGAGTCATTTTACTTAAGTCATAATTTATAGTGTGTGCGAATGAAGATGTAACAGCCAGCAGCAACAGCGCAATTGTGATTGGTAAAAACTTTTTCATAAACCTGATTAACAGTTCGAAAGTTTTATTTCTGTAATTATGAACGAGTGATATAAGGAGCTACTTCCTTCATCAGCATTGGATCGAGAAAAGGGTTTTGAGCTACAGCTTTATTGATGAGCTGAATGCCTAATGCTTCATTATGGTTTTCTATATAAATCAATCCTGCATGGCAAAGCAATATGGGATTTTGCGAATTGGTTTTCATTGCAACCTGAATGTGCTTGAGGGCTTCTGCGTAATCCTTTTTTTTGTATTGCACCCATGCAAGTGTTTCCGAAACATCAATATTATCTGGGCGACGGTTGTATTCAGCAAAAGCATGTTCGAGTGCTTTGTCATAATCATTTACTTTTAAATAAACCATTGCAAGTTCTTTATCTGAGTAGTGACCAATAGTCGCGTTGTCATTTGCACTTTGCGCATCCTTATTTAGTAATGCAAGAACACTCATTGCAGTTTCATTTGCTTTGATCGGCTCGTTGTTTAGACGATATAAATCAATCAGTTCATCACCGAAAGCATAATCAACCACTAAATCATTTGCGGTCGTAAAATATTTTATTGCTGCATTGTAATTTTTATTCGCGACAGCAATTCTTCCAAGACCAGCGAGTGCGTATGCATAATTTCCGCGCATCGCGTTTGCAGTTTCATATTGTATTTGCGCATTTTTTAAATCTCCTGTTTGTTCGTACAAGTGACCGAGCATCACACGACACCATTCCGTTTGTTCCATTCCGGGATAACCAGCGCTCACTGCGTACTTCATTGCTTCAATGGCTCCTGCATAATCGCCAAATATTTCGCGGATGTATGATACACGCGAGTATGAACGAATATCGGGGCGCACTTCATTCATCTTGTCTGACATTTTTATTGCTTCGGTATAATTCCCTAATTCAACATTGGCATCTACGAGCAAACCATATACAAACGCGTTGTAAGGATTTAGTTGTTGTGCCTGTTTTGCAATCACTAATCCGTCAGAGAAATGATGCTGCGATAAATACACTGCAGCTTTTGTTGCCATCGCTTCAAAGTTGTCGGGCTTCTTTTCTAAAATTTTGTTGAGAAGTTTCAATGCTGCACCATCGTAATACATGTGGTCGCCGGTTACTCTTCCTTCCTGATAATATGCCTGCGCGAGTTTTATCATCGTTGCAGCATCATCCGGATTTTTTTCCATTTGTTCCTGATATCCTTCAATAGATTTTTTTGTATTAAGCCATTCGCTGCCAAGTGCCATTGCGCCTATGCGCTCTTTCAGCGGGGTAACTAATTTTTCTTTCGGGCGAAACAGCACTATCATGCTGGTGAGCGCTACGAATACAATAATGGAAACGAGGTAAAAATATTTTTTCATGGTGTCTGAGTTTTGAAAAGAGTTACGAGAAAAAGCCGGGCTTGGTTTTCAAAAAACAACAATCAGTTAAACTGATTGACAGAATAGTTATATAAAAATGCCAAAGGCATTAAATATAAATGGCAAACCCGATATTATTATGATGCTATTTGTTCTGATTGACAAGCAGAAAAATTAGGACTTTGAATAAAATATTTTTAGTGTTAAAATTTATTGGATGAGTTGTTGATTCTTATAGAGGTGTAAAACAAAATGAATATGAAAAAGGGAATAATTGCCTTATTAATCCTGTTTGCAGGATTAACTAAAATAGCTGATGCCCAAGTCGGGGTAGTTTCACCACTGAATAAGGTAGTGGTTGGTTATCTGGATTTGAAAAAAGCATTTGTAAAAAATGATGCTACAGTAATTAAAAAAGCGGCTGACGATTTAGTAAAGTCTATTGGTTTAGTGCCGGAGGATAAACTTGCTGCTGATCAAGTTTTAGTGTGGAAGCAGTTTGGAGAAAAACTGGAACACGATGCTGAGTATATTGGTAAGAGTACTTCCATCGTAAAACAGCGGTTGCATTTTTCTAAACTTTCGAATAATGTGCATGAGTTATTAAAGACACCAAACATTACTGATATGAAACTTTATTATCAGCATTGCCCTGACGCGAACAATGGAAAAGGTGCTTACTGGATTAGTGATAAGTTGAGTGGAGGGAATCCATATTTCGGTAAAGACCAACAGTCTTGCGGAGAGACAGAGGAAGTTTTTAAATAAGTAAATACTTCGACTTTGAGGTATGCGATTCCGCTTCGCTTCGCGAGTAAGAACAACTATTAAGCAAATTCAATATGCCCCGAAGAAAAACTACTTCGGGGCTTTTAATTTTTTCCCGCCTTTGGCGGAAAATGCTTTCAGAATTAAATAGATTAGCCATTGCACATATCATTTTAAAAATGAAAATTAAATCGTCACTATAATTTAAAACCATGAACAATCAAAAATCAAAATCAATTTATGCAATAGGAATAATTCTTATTTCATTTCTTATAGTAACTTCTTCTAGCGAGTCATGTATGGCACAGAAAAAAGATAAAAATGTTTCTGAAAAAGGGTTTAAAAAATTGAAGAAGAAAAAAAATAATACGGATGTAATTATGCAGGAATCTCCTGATGCAAATGACATCAAGTGTGATTCTGCATTATGGAACCATGTGTATAATCCTTCCCGATTGCAGATAATTGACCAATGTAAAACTGTTACAGGAATCATTACTGAAACCAAGGCAGATGATGATGGAGACCAGCACATGCTTTTAAAGCTTGATGCAGGTCAGGAAAATCTAATCAACAAAAAAAATGTAAAACAAAAAAAAGGTGAACTTGTAATTGAAGTAGTATGTGCTTGCACTGTTACACTACCCGCAGCAAAAATTCCGTGTAAGGGATATTTAAACAATATCAAACTTCCTGCAGTCGGTACGCATGTAAAAGTAACTGGTAGTTATGTGATTGATTCGCATAATGGCTGGGCAGAAATACATCCCGTGTCAAAAATTGAAATTGTAAAATAGATTCAACATTGCGAACATCTTCGCACAAATGAAAATTATTCAAAAATTAAAATCAAAAGTAAAGCAGCTTAAAACTGAAATAGCAGTTTTGATGATTGCTTACAAAGACAAACGAACTCCGCTTGTTCCCAAACTTATTATTGGTTTTACAGTAGCCTACCTGCTCAGCCCGATAGATTTAATTCCCGACTTTATTCCGGTGCTTGGTCTGCTCGACGATTTAATAATTGTGCCTCTGTTAATCAAACTTTCAATCAAACTAATTCCGGCAGTAGTAATGATTGCCGCAAGAGAAAAACAAAAAGAAAATTTACAGCTCGCTAAACCCAAAAACTGGTATTTCGCCATCGCAATAATTTGTGTTTGGATTGCCACTGTTTATTTTATTGTTCAAAAAATAAGAAGTTAATTCCTTCCAAGGTACGGTTACACGAAGCGAAACTTGGGTAGCAAACGCAGACACTAAGAAAAGCACGAAAAAATACCTTGGCTGTTTAGATACCTCTGGTAAATTTTTATTTTCAAATCTGTTTTTTTGTCGAAATTTGCAACATGATAACGACTTCAATAAATAGAATAAAGGGCAAATGGATTTTATTTCTTTTAGCGTGTATTCTGGTTTGCATTTATTCTACGATTAGCATAACAAACAATTTTGCTAATTCTCAAAAAAAACAGTGTCAAATTTTTCAATTAACAGATGAGAATAATTCAATAAATAATTTATCAGAGTTGTTGTTTAACACTCATCGGCGATCTGTGAATTTATTATTGTTCTACAAAAAGGATTCAGTTGAACTTTTATCGAATCAGGAAAAATCAATTCAATTAAAAAAAGAATTTTCTGAAAATTTAGAAAAGGTAAGTTCAACTTTTCTATTTGATTCTTTGCGAATTGATTCTTTAGTTTCTGCCGGCAGAGCTTATCTTTCCTGCAACCTTGTTTACACTCAAATTTTATATACCGCTGGAGTTGATTCAGCCGTAAGTTATAAAACAAATACACTGCGCCCTTCATTAGATCAGTTTTTTGCAACAAGTAAAAGAATTTCAAATTCAATTTCTGCCAGAATTAATAGTGTAACTTCCGAAAGCGGTTTTCCTATTTATCAGTTTATTCTATTGTTGATTGGGCTTGTTCCAATTCTTTTCTTTTTATTAATTCTGTTTAAAAATATATTAATGATAAAAATGAATGGGCTTTTTCAATCAGATATTTATTTTTACGATAAGCCGGCTTAAATAATTTTTCTGTCCAGGCATCTTCACTCCGTTGTGGCTTAAATAGTGGAAGGAAGTTTCGCAGTTGCATGAAACTGTTACAGTGTTCAGTATGGTTTCACCCAAAGTTATTTTAGCTCCGTTAACAGGTAGGTTCGTGATGTTGTCTTTGATGTTTCCTTTTATATCATCGGAGTGAGCAAAGGTGGTTGCTGAATAGAAGATAAAAATGATACAGCAAAAAAAATTTGTAAATAATGATTTCTTAGTTCATACGGTTTTGATTTGCAAATGATTGAATGAATTACGAGAGAAAAACTTAGTTGGATTTTAAAATGACATTCTATTTTTAGAATTTATTTTACTTGCGATGGAGAAAAAAATGGTCCGAGGGTGATATTATAATCAGACCTACACGATATTCTTTTAATTGTCGGGTGCGCCGGAATCTATCCAGTTTTGGATTTTCGATTTTTCATTGGTTGTTAGTGCAGTTGGTCCTGTTGTATAACTCGGAGGCATTCCTCCACCTGCATTAAGTGCCCTTGATTGTAATGTGCCATTGTCAACTTTAGATTTTAAACCCGCATAATTAGTAAAGTCGCCGATTGCACCTTGGTTAGTGTTTATAACATGGCAATGTTGATTGCCTGTGCCGTAACAGTATGTTATAATAATAGGATGTATATCATTAATATAACTGATAGAATCCATTCCTGTGGTATCAATATTTACCGGAATCATTTTTTCAATTTCCTTATGTGTACAGGCAGAAAAATATCCGATCATTAGAATGAAAAGAATAACGCCGATGATTTTTTTCATAAAATTTATTTTAAATAAAAAGGTGAGGGAAAAAGATTTCGCCCTCACCTTGTTAATAATAAACTTCCCCCTATTGTTTTATAAATCTTGAAACCGAAACTGATTTATCAGCATTAATAATTGAAAGAAAATAAACTCCCTCAGGAAGCATTTCAATATTAAGCATGATTGATTTTTGATTTTTAAGATTTGATGTCTGTACTACCTGACCAAGCGCATTAGTAATCTGAACTGTTACACTTGCAGGTTGTTCGCTATAAACGGTCAGCTGATTTTCAGCAGGATTCGGATAAACAGAAATATTATTATTGATGAGGTTACTGCTTTCATCAACACCTAAAACAATACTGTAACACTGATACCCTGAATTTAATTGCCCGCGTATTTCACCGTTTGGGTTAGCAGTTGTGTGCAGATTGACATAAGCATTACCGCTTTCTACTGTTGTCGCATTGCCTGATGTGAAAGGTGAAACATCAGTACTCTTCCAATAACCGAATGCACCATTGTTCATATACACCGACGATAAATCTTCAATCACAGCTCCGCTCTGCCCCATTGCACCTGTATGAATATGCGCACCACTTGCAGATAATCCATCAGCTACTACCATGAAATGCAAATCAGTTTTGTTTCTGTCAATAGAAGCTACCATTGTTCCATGAGCAGAAGAAGACACTAAAGGAGTTTCCTGTATTCCATCAATAGCCGCGGTAAAACCTTCACGCAATAAACTGTAAATCTGACCACGAATTTCTCCGTTAGGGTTAGCAGTGTTATGGAAATTCATATACAAATTTCCTTTTAATAAATCGCTCACAAGCGGCATCACAGTAGCACCTGTTACCATTCCTGTAACTCTGTTTCCATTTATATTACTGCTCATGTTGAGTGCAACACCACCTGCAACTCCGGCAGCTCCGGTATGAATATGAGCACCTGAAGCTGTTGAAGACAAGCCATTCAACACCACATCATACCATAAAGTATCCATCATAGTATTCAACTTTACACTCGCTAAACCAATTGCATTAGTTGTTACAGCCGGAGTTTCCTGTGCCCCATCAATCCATGCATCGAACGCAATTTTTTTATCAGTGAGCAACTGACCGCGTATTTCTCCATTTGGATTCGCGGCAGTATGAAGGTTGATGTAAATATTTCCGGCAAGTAAATCAGCAAGAAAAGTAGTTGGATCAACACTCGCTACAATAGTATTTCCCATAATATCGGAAGTCAAATCGGCAACCACGCCACCTGACATACCAATAGCTCCCATGTGAAGGTGTGCACCCATAATTGCTCCACTTAATCCATCAGCAACTACACGAATCAGCAACTTGCCGTTGTGTTTTGAAAGTGCAAAAGTGCCAAGTGCAAATGCATTGGTTGTAACAGCAGGAGTTTCCTGCGCTCCGTTCATATCAGCAACAAATTCCATATCTGTTTCAGGAACTATTTGCCCGCGAATTTCGCCGTTTGGATTAGCACTTGTGTGAACATTGATATACATTTTTCCAGAGAGGTAATCAGAAAGCAATGCCGGAGTAAGGTTGCTACCAGTAAGTGTTACACTTAAATTATTACCGCTAAGAAATGCATCGAGACCCAACACTACGGCACCACTTACACCCGGTGCACCGGAATGAATATGAGCGCCAGTAATAGGGCCGCTCAATCCCGAAACTGTCATGGTCACACACATGGTGTCGTGTGTTGCGTTAAGCGAAAAAGCTGCAACACCAACTGCATTGGTTGTAACAGCCGGAGTTTCCTGCGCGCCATTCATGCGCGCTGAAAGTAAAATCTGGTCACCTGCACTTGCAGCGCGTGTACTTATTGTTGTTGCTAATACTGCGATGAGCAAGAACGATTTTGTAAAAATGTTTTTCATTTTAATTTTTGTTTTAGTTGAAATGATATACGAGCAGAAACAGACTCTGGATTTTTAATTTTAATTTGTAATTAATGTAATATGGAGAAGTAGGGAATCTGTTTTTTAAAATTAGATTTCTGTTTTAGGATTTATTTGGTGCAGCGAGAAGAATATAAAAAAGGCGAGCGAACATGATTTGAATATTCAGTACATCACTTTGGAAGCTGAGTAGAGATAGGGAGGAGGATAGCTGAAAAATTTTCTTTTTATAGTATTTTAAACCGTTACACTTCAGCATTTCTCCAAAATAAAAAAGCCCCCCGAAAAATCGGAGGGCTTAGTAATAACACCAGACAACGACACCATTAGTTGTTGATGTGATTTATTTTAATGGTTTGGAAAATATATCCATCATAAGAGAAAGTAGCGAGGTAAATGCCCGCTGCTAAACCAGAAGGAACCTGCCAGGTAGAAGTATAATCGCCAATGGTTTTGTTTTCGTTTACCACTGTGCTAACTAATCTTCCGGAGAGGTCAATGATGCTGATGCTTACATGTGTATCAGCAGCAACATGGTATTTAAAGTTGGTGGAAGATGTGAATGGATTAGGATAGTTGTTTGCCACAACCAATTCGGGAGAGCCAATCTGCATCAGCTTATTTCCGTTATTGACCTGACTCACGAGTTTTCCTCCGCACTTTCCGTATCCGCTCCATGGCAATTGCACATAAGGGAACGAGGTGCGGAAAGTTGTGTCATTGTGTTCAACACCTGTTGTGTAACCAAGTACACTGAACAGTTTAGGAGTAAGCGGGCTTCCACCGATTGTGTAATCGTCGTACCACAAACCAACTGCCGCAAGAGCAATACCTGATACAGCTTGTAATTCAATGCGTGTAACATCATCTTCGAGTCTTCTTCCGTTTGGAAATCCATCCATGTTTGGAATAAACTGAAGCGTAGTTGTTGTGTTGTATAACGGATTGGTTAAACCTGCAACCGCTGCTGCAATGATTCCTTCGCTGCTGAAGTCAGGACTGTTACGAGGTGTAACAGGTACTGCCATATTCAAGCGAAGCATATCGCCGAATGTTGGAAGAAAATTATTGATGAAAGGTTTTCCAGCTGACAACGGATTGCCCGCAGTTTTGCCTGTTGCCAATTGATAAGGTGCAAGATTTGGAACACCTGTGTAAAAGATAGGAAGTAAATCGGCAGAGCGTGGCTGACCAGCGCGCAGTAAATAATTTCCGAAGATGGCAGTATCGAGTGCAGTACCTGTTGTTGCAGGGTTGCCATACAATACATACAATCCATCATGTGTGTTTCCGAAATCAACATTTCCTAAAACTGTAGGTGAAGCATGTTGAATGCGAAGTGCACTCATTGCAGGAACCGCACCACCGAACAACGCGTCATCCATGTACAATCCTAATTCAGGATTAGTGAAATATTTTTCGTACTGAGCATCAGTATAAGGAGTAGATGCATTCCATCTATCTTTTTGTCCGATTGGAATAACCGCTTCGTTTGTCAATGGCATTCCTAATCTTGAAACCTGAATCCAGGTACCATAGTCATTAGGTTTTGGTCCGTTGCTCTGATCAATTTTTAATGATCTCATCTGAGGGCGACTTGCAGAAGCCCAAACTCCAATTACAAATGCAGGGTCAAGTATGTTTACTGATTGTGTAACATTCTTGTGATCTTTTTGCAAAGTTGAAATCGGAACTTTGATGGCAATGACATGAACATTGTGACAAGCTACAGCATCCTGGGGTGCATTCACACCTGTTCCGCCTGCGCGTGTTTGTCCAAGGTCGAAAATTCCACCAAGGTCAACGAAGAATGGATCATCAGCAGGTCCACAATAAATTGTTTCGCCACCGCCACCTGTTGCAGATGTAACAGCATTGGTGAAAAGTTGTTCGTAGGTCTGACCTAAACCCAATCCCACAGTTTCAATTGAACGAGGACCAATGTTTGGCGGAGGAACAACACCATTTGAAATGATTGTAACGAATGGACCGTTGCCCACACGCTTCTGGCATTTGTAAGTGGTTTTCAAATTCTGAAGACCTAAACGAATGTTGAAGAAAGTGGTAGTGTCCTGATTAATTTGTTTGAAAGTGAAACGGTAAGTGATATCATCACCACTTGTAGCCGCTGTATTTTTCACATGAATTTCGTAGCGAATGTTTTCGCCGAAAGTTGCATAGTTAGGACCTCCCTGTGGCAACTGTAACGGTATGTAGTTAGCGATGATAGTCACCTTGTTCGTATCATCAGGACTACGGAAGCAATACAGATCCGTATTATCAGCCAACGGGTCGTTGGAAATAATTGGCGCTTCGCGATGGCTCGATGCCTCGATGCGCGAGTTCTTTGCACCGAAGTAAGTAAGTGATGCAATCACTCCGGCTGCTAAAGCAATTTTTAAAAATGTATTAGTTATCTTATTCATGATTTTAATTTTTTTTGTTGAGTTGAGAAAATTAATTGCCGTAAACGAAATGATAATTGTATCCGCTCCAAGGTGTTTGCACAAATGGAAACTCACTTTTGAAAGTGGTATCGTTGTGTTCCACTCCTGTAGAGTAACCAAGCACTCCGTATAAATTCGGAGTGAGCGGGCTTCCTCCAATTGTATAATCATCATACCATAAACCAACTGCTGCAAGCGCAACACCTGATACAGCTTGTAATTCTATTCGTGTAACATCATCTTCTAATCTTCTTCCGTTTGGAAAACCATCCATGTTAGGAATAAATTGAAGTGTTGTTGTTGTGTTGTAAAGTGGATTGGTTAAACCTGCAACTGCTGCTGCAATGATTCCTTCAGAACTGAAATCAGGACTGTTACGAGGTGTAACAGGTACTGCCATATTCAGACGAAGCATATCGCCGAATGTTGGAAGGAAATTATTGATGAAAGGTTTTCCAGCTGTTAAAGGATTACCAGCAGTTTTGCCTGTTGCTAATTGATAAGGCGCAAGATTCGGAACACCAGTGTAGAAAATCGGAAGAATATCTACTGAGCGTGGCTGACCAGCGCGCAATAAATAATTTCCAAAAATAGCAGGGTCCAATGCAGTTCCGTTTGTTGCTGGATTACCATAAATAACATATAGTCCGTCGTGTGTGTTTCCGAAATCTACATTCCCTAAAACAGTTGGTGAAGCATGTTGAATGCGCAATGCACTCATTGCAGGAACAGCACCGCCATACAATGCATTGTCCATGTACAATCCTAATTCAGGATTAGTAAAATATTTTTCGAACTGTGCATCAGCATATGGAGTTGTTGCATTCCATTTGTCTTTTTTTCCGATTGGAATAATTGCTTCGTTTGTCAAAGGCATTCCCAATCTTGAAACCTGAATCCAGGCGCCAGAATAAGATGACGCTCCTGTAACAGGATTGATTGTGCGGAAGCGAGGGCGACTTGCAGATGCCCAAACTCCAATCACAAAATTCGCATCAAGAATGTTAGCTGCCTGATTCACATGCTTGTGATCTTTCTGCAAAACATTGATAGGAATTTCCAGGCAGATGGTATGAACATTTCTGCCGGCAACTCCATCACGAGGAGCATTTGCACCGGTGCCTCCACCACGAGTCATTCCCAAATCAAAAATTCCACCTAAGTCAACGAAGAATGGATCGTCAGCAGGACCGCAATAAATTTTTTCGTGACCTGCGCCAGTTGCATTCGCAATTGAATTAGTAATCAGTTGCTCGTAAGTTGTTCCCAATCCTAAACCCATTGCTTCGATTGAACGAGGCCCGATGTTCGGAGGAGGCACAACGCCATTTGCAACTATTGTTGTCCAACCGTAACCAACTGAAAAACGCTCACAGGTGTAAGTGGTTTTCAGATTTTGAGCACCAAGACGAATGTTGAAGAAGGTCGTGCTGTCTTCATTCACTTTATTAAAAGTGAAACGGTAAGTAATGTCGTCGCCCGTTGTAGTTGTCTTGTTCTTGATGTGAATTTCATAACGAATGTTTTCACCGAACGATGCGTAGTTAGGTCCGCCACTCGGCAATTCAAACGGAATGTAATTAGCAATAATAATGATCTTGCTTGTGTCCGATGGGCTTCGGAAACAATACAGGTCAGTGTTATCGGCTAAAGGGTCATTGGAGATAAGCGGAGCTTCGCGGTGACTGGAAGCTTCGAGCCGGTTTGATCGTGTGGTAAAGTAAATCGCAACTCCAAGTGCGACTACCACTAACACGGCTTTGGTAAGCGAGTAAAAATTGTTTCTCATAGTTCTGAGTTTTTAGTTTGTGAATAGAGTAGCTACGAGAAGAGTTTGCTGATTGGTTTTATTATTATGAAAATAATTTTCATCCATCGAAATTATTTTAATAAATAAAGATGATTTCTCCAATGAAAATTGAATTCAAAAAAAATAATTGTAACGATATATATTTTCTTAAAAACTTCGATCAGTTTTTATTGCCTCCTTAAGTAGCAACACAATTTCTCGTTCGTTTATTTCATTGGGCGAATGAAAAATTTTATAAAAAATTCTTTTGTTGGTTCCATGATCGAGATAATTGTTTTTGTCTTTTAATAAATTGCCTTTGCAAAAACCGAAGAGAACTCCCTTTTTAATTCCTCCGCCTTTAATAGATGCCGGCCATATTAGACAGATTCTTTTCTTACCATAGTAGTAAGGTACATTGTTAGTTAATTTTTCTTCGTATGAATCAGGAAGGTTCTGCAAAACAATTTGTCGCAATACATCTACTATCTCACCTTCATTTTCAGGAAGCGAATCCCAGAATTCAACAATGGATTGAAATTTATTTCTTTTCTCAAGATTCATTTTGAAGATTTTCTATCGGGAAGATGAATCTAAGTTAAGAAAACATTTTATAAAAATTTCTCGAAGCGGAAAACAAGACTCCGAAACTGTTACACCTCTGTTTTCCTGAAATAAAAAATCCCGCTTCGATAAAACCGAAGCGGGATGGAGACATAAACCTAGCTAACCAAAACCGTTGTTTACATCTTAGGCATTAGTACTTTGTCAATTACCTGTATCACTCCGTTTGACTGCATCACATCATAAGTGCTGATGTTTGCCATATTGCCGCTTTCATCTGTTAAAACAATACTTACATCACCATTCATGCTGATAGTGAGATTGCCACCTGCCACAGTTTTAAGCATTGCTTTACCGCCGCCCTTTTTAATCATTTCTTTCATATCGTTGTAAGAATATTTACCTGCAACTACATGATAAGTTAATACTTTAGTGAGTGTGGCTTTACTTTCAGGTTTCAGCAAATTATCAACTGTTCCCATTGGAAGATTTTCGAAAGCATCATTGGTTGGAGCAAAAACAGTAAAGGGTCCTTTGCTTTTTAAAGTTTCAACCAAACCCGCTGCCTTAACTGCGGCTACAAGTGTAGTGTGGTCTTTTGAGTTTAGAGCATTGTCAACGATATCCTTAGCAGGATACATTGCCATTCCGCCAACCATTGGATTCATCATCATCATATCCTGAGCGTTAGATTGATTAGATTTAAAAATTGTAACTGTTACAATTGCGATGAGCATTAAAAATTTTGTCGTTTTCATTTTAATTTGTTTTTAGATTTTGAATTTCAATAATTACGAGAAGAGTTCGCCGCCTGGTTTTATTGTTTTGAAAATAATTTTTATGAAATGGAAATATTTTACGAAATTGAAATGGATTTCCCAATGAAAAATGAAATAAATAAATTTACTAATAATATTTTCAAAAATCCTGTCAAGAGTCCAATTAAAATCATGCAAAGTATTTTCAAACTATTTATAGACTAATATCGTTATCCATTTATGAAAATATTTTTTACCACAAGCATTTAACTATTTCAAAAGATGAAAACGAAAATATTTATTGCGCTCACTGCTTGTTTTCTTAGTGGTGTTTTGAGTTTTAAGAATACAGCCTCAAAGAAATCATCTCAAACTTTTGAACCTATTGCGGTGATAGAACTTTTTACTTCGCAAGGTTGCTCTAGTTGTCCACCCGCTGATGCGCTGCTCGCTCAAACTATCAGTGATTCAAAAAGTAACGGGAAGAAAATTTTCTCGCTATCATTTCATGTTGATTACTGGAATCGTTTAGGATGGGCTGACCCATTCAGCAATGAAAAATATTCACAGCGACAAAATGATTATGCTTCTGTATTGAATTTGCAATCTGTTTACACACCACAAATGATTGTAAATGGATTGGAGGAATTTGTGGGTTCAAGCAAAAACGATTTGCAAATGGCGCTTAGTAAATCGCTTGCTTCAAACGCGGAAGTCAATTTCAAATCGCTGACTGTTACACTTCAGAACGAAACAATACCGCATCTTGATTTTTCATTAGAAGGAAATTATGAGGGATGCAAAATAAATTTCGCGTTGGTATCGCTCAGCGAAACCACTTCAATCAGAAAAGGAGAAAACGGAGGGCGAACTCTAACAAATAAAAATGTGGTTCGTCAGTTTATATCCATTCCGTCAGTCGCAAGCGGAGAATTAGATTTTCAATCTGATAATCTACCTGCTGAAAACAATATGTCAATCATTGCTTTTGTTCAGCGCGACAGCGACAAAAGAATTATTGGTGCCGCATTAACTCAGATGAAATAATCTTTACTGCAAGGCACTTACCTAACTCATTATATTTAGTTTGCGATCCGTTTTTTTAGTGCCTGTCTGGTATTCTTAATTGGGAAATATTTTCTTAAATAGAAATTTTTCCCATGGCCACCATCTGGTCAACATGAGGTGTAGGACTGCCGCCATATTTTTCAATTGTGATAGCAAATAATTCTGCGTCAGCAGCAGGTTTTAGATTTAACATTCCTGCAATAGGACTAAATGCACCTGCATCAAGTACAGTAGTTCCTTTCAATGCCCACAATTGATATTGTAAGCTATCAGGCAACTGAGGAAGATTTCCCGGATCGAGCATAATATGCTTGCTATCCATATCATAATAAACCAGCACTTGCATGCCTGGATGTTTTTCGGTACCACTCAGTTTTACTTTCATGGTGTTCATTCCGTTTATCATATCCATCGCTTCCTTCATCTGCTCTTGATTCGCAAGTACCACACTCATATTATTATTGAGTGTGTCGTATTGATTTTTCAAACCTGCCAACTCTGTTTTTGTAGAATTAAATTTTCCGGCAAAATAAAATGCTGCAAAACTGCTCAGAAGCAAAAGTGCAACAGAAGCGGCGACAGCGTATTGATAAAAATTAGAATTACTATTATTATTTCGGGTGATAGGAATTACTTTCTTTTCGCCGAGCGATTTAATTTCATTCAACACACGGTCGCGCACATGAGCAGGAGGAGTAACAGATTGAGCAGTATTGAATTTCTCCAATGTCACCTGTATCGCTTCATACTCGGTGGCAACTTCAGGATATTCTTGAATCATTTGCTCGGCTTCGGTTTGCTCTCTTCCGCAGAGAGCGCCCGTTGCGTGCAATTCCAACATTCCTGATTCTATGTACTCTTTTGCTTTCACTTTAATTCTTGTCTTAATTCTATGATTGCGTTTCTCATTCTTGTTTTCACTGTTCCTAATGGTATTCCCAATTCTTCAGCGGTTTCTGCCTGTGTGTATCCATTGAAATACACGAGATCGAGAATCTCACTGAACTCCGGTTTCATTTTCTGAACCAACTGCTTCAGCCCGATGTGTTCAGGTTTAAAGGTCGTTTGATTATTTCGGTTCACAAGACTTACGGAAGTTTCGATGTCAAGGTTTTTGCTATCCTGTTTAAAATGTTTTGAGCGCAGTTTATCAATCGCCATGTTACGCGCTAGATTTATCATCCAGGTAAACAATCTTCCCTTCGATGCGTCGTACATCGAAAAATTTTTCCAGATTTTAACGAACGATTCCTGTAAAACATCGGCGGCGGCTTCTTCATCTTCAATCATTCTTACAATAACACCATATACTGCCGCGCTATAATTATCATACAGATAAGTAAATGACGATTGCTCTCCGGTGCGGAGCAATTCAATCAATTCTTCTTCTGAAATTTTTCTATTCATATAGCCTTAAATATTTCGGCGGGCGCAAGATATACTTTCTGTTTTGTTCTGGTAGAATTTGCTGAGAAAGATTTACAGATTAAAAAATCATTAATCATTATTAAGTTGCAGCCATAATCGTTGAAAAAAAATGATTTGAATGCCATTACTCGGTTCACTCATTAAAAGATTTATTAAAGCCCGCTCATTAGTTAAACTGCGCCGCAACTCGCCTGTTACAAAGCAGCGTCGTGTGTTAAATAAATTGTTACGCAAAGCGGAGTTCACCGAATTTGGGAAACATTTTCATTTCACGAAACTGATTTCTTCAGATAATATTATTGAATCGTTTCGCTCGACCGTTACACCCTACAACTACGAAACCATTTATAAAGAATGGTGGCATCGCATGATGGATGAAGAAGAAAATGTTTGCTGGCCCGGCAAAACGAAGTACTTCGCTCTCAGCAGCGGCACATCGGGTTCAGCAAGCAAGCACATACCCGTTACACGCGAAATGATAAAAGCGATTCAGCGCGGAAGCATTCGTCAGATTCTATCGCTTGCGAATTATGATTTAGAGGCGGATACTTTCGAGAAAGGAATTTTAATGTTGGGCGGAAGCACTAAGCTTAATCGCAAGGGGAGATATTTTGAAGGTGACCTGAGTGGAATAAGCGCAGCAAAATTGCCATTCTGGTTTCAACATTTTTATAAGCCCGGAAAAAGGATTTCAGAAGAACAGGACTGGGAAAAGAAGTTAGACGAGATAACTGAACTCGCGCCGCAATGGGATGTGGCATTCGTTGTTGGTGTGCCTGCGTGGATTCAGATTATGATTGAACGAATTATTGCGCGACACAAATTGAAAACCATTCACGATGTATGGCCCAATTTAATTTGCTATGTGCATGGCGGTGTTTCATTTGAGCCATATCGCAAGTCGTTCGAAAAATTATTTGCACGACCGATTAGTTATGTTGACACTTATCTCGCGTCGGAAGGATTCATAGCTTTTCAAACCGACCCACATAAAAAAGCAATGAAGTTGCTCACCGACAATGGAATATTCTTTGAGTTTGTTCCATTCGATGAACGCAATTTTGATTCGAACGGCGATTTGTTGCCAATCGCAAAACCGTTACACATTGGTGAAGTTTTAGAAAATACTCCCTATGCCTTATTGCTTTCAACCTGTGCCGGAGCATGGAGATATCTGATTGGTGATGTAATCAAATTCACTTCGCTCAACGAAGCGGAGATTGTGATAGTTGGTCGAACAAAACATTACCTGAGTTTATGCGGTGAACATTTATCTATCGACAATATGAATAAGGCCATTGAAATGAGTTCCGAAAAATTCAATGTTTCCATTCGTGAATTTTGTGTAGCCGGAATTCCCTATGCAACTATGTTCGCGCATCACTGGTATGTTGCGTGCGATGAAAAAATAAATGCAAATGATTTTAAAGAAGCACTCGATGCGAATTTGAAAAAAGTAAACGATGATTATGCAGTAGAAAGAATTGCTGCCTTGAAAGATGTGAAAGTCGATTTAATTCCTACACAATTATTTTATAAGTGGATGGAACAGCATCATAAAATGGGCGGACAAAATAAATTTCCACGCGTGATGAAGGGCGCCCAATATGAAGATTGGAAATCGTTTGTTGAAGCTGAAATGAAAACCGTGAAGTAAATATGATTTCAGGTATTCAGGCATTTTATCATGGACTATTGCTTGGATTGGTTTTTCTTGTTTCGTTCGGGCCTATCTTTTTTGCAATTATAGAAACCAGTATCAATCGCGGTTTCTGGGCAGCTGCAAGTATTGCACTTGGCGCAATGTTATCTGATGCGAGTTACATTATGCTTTCGTTTCTTGGTGTAACAGCTTTTCTTGAAAGCCCTGATATTAAATTTGGAATTGGAATTATTGGAGGAATTGTATTGATAATAATTGGTGCATTTACATTTATAAAAAAACCAAAAATTGAAAGAGTGCAGCTTGTCGTACCAAATGGATTCGGCTATGTGAGTTACGGAGCTAAAGGTTTTTTGATTAACACACTCAACCCGTTTGTATTTATTTTCTGGTTGAGTTCAATGAGTATTGTTTCAGTCGAATATCCCGATTCGCGACCTGACCGTTTAATATTTTTTGCAGGAACCATCTTTGTCATTTTTTCTTCTGACTTATTAAAAGCATTTGTCGCCAACAAAATAAAATTGTTGCTCAACGAAAAATTAATGACCTGGTTCAACCGCATTGCAGGAAGTGTAATGATTTATTTTGGTGTAGAATTAATGTGGAAGGTTTTTCACGGGAAAGGATTTTGAAAATTATAACTGTTACAGTTCTTTAAAATATAAATATAGAATAGCAACAAACAATTAAAGTGTTACAGCACATTGAACGCCCAAAATAAAATTTTCTTTCCCAATCTTGATGCACTTCGGTTCTTTGCATTCTTCACTGTGTTTTTATCACATGTGCTGTTAATTCATTTCCCTGCAACGGCTGAGTTTGGTTATGCAAATTTTATTCGCAATCAAGCTCAAACAGGAGTGCTTGGCGTGAATTTCTTTTTTGTACTCTCCGGTTTTCTCATCACTTATCTGTTATTAAAAGAAAAAAATGAAAAAGGTGAATTCAGTATTTCAAAATTTTACATCAGACGAATTCTCAGAATATGGCCACTGTATTTTGCGATTGTGCTTTTTTCATTTGTAGTTCTTCCATTAGTTATGCCATTGCTAAATAAAGTATTTATTGAAACAAGCCTTGCAATTTTCTATTTCACCTTCACTGTCAATTTTGCTTTCATCATTGGCTACTATCCGCATTCATCGTTGCTGGCGATGTTGTGGAGTATTTCAGTTGAGGAGCAATTTTATTTTTTCTGGCCTTGGCTGTTACAGTTCTTTAAAAATAATATCTTCATTTTGCTCATGCTGATAATTGTTGTTACACTGATTTCACGATTTCTATTGCTTCCACATTCAAAGTCTTTATATTTTAATTCACTATGTATAATAAGCGATTTCGGCATGGGAGGATTGATTTCCTTTCTTTCTTTAAAATATCCTGAAAGGTTTATCCGGCTGGTCTCTGTTTCCAAAACTGTTACACTCATATTTTATTTTTCGATTGCGGTTATCTTTTTCTTTTACGAAAAAATATTTACCGGAAGTTTTATGATTTGGATAGAGCGACCTGTGCTTGGAATATTATTCGGGCTAATCATCATTGATCAATGTTTCAATGCAAAACGAATTTTTAATGCAGGAAAATTTTCCATCATTAATTACTTCGGAAAAATTTCGTTCGGGCTTTACTGTTATCACCCACTCGGAATTATTCTGGCGAAAGATTTACTCGTTCATTTTCATTGTATGAATTCTGCTGTTGAGTGCTTTGTTTTATTTCCTCTAATTTCATTTTCTCTAACAGTTTTAATTGCTTCAATCAGCTACAACACCTTGGAAAAATATTTTCTCCGCAAAAAAATAATGTTCGCTTCATAAAAATCATCAATGATATTATTGAGTTCCGTCTATTTTTACACTCCCAAATAAAAAAACACAATGAATTTTATTCCTGTTATTGACCTGTCAGATTTTTCAAATGATAAACCTGAAAAAAAATTAGCTTTCATAAAATCAATCGGCGATGCATATCGCGAAGTTGGTTTTGTATCTGTAAAAAATCACGGAATTACTGATGCACTCATTGAAGATTTATATCGCGAGGTAAAAGCATTTTTCAGTTTGCCTGAAGAAATAAAACGCAAATATGAAAAAGCAGAACTCGCAGGTCAGCGCGGTTATACTTCGTTCGGAAAAGAACATGCGAAAGGAAGTGAGAAGGCAGACTTAAAAGAGTTCTGGCAATTTGGTCAGACGGTAATTGACAACGACCCGATTCGCGCCGAGTATCCTGATAATATTTGGGTGGATGAGTTGCCCGGGTTTAATGAAGCAGGTATTCACTCTTATCGCAGTTTTGAAAATTGCGGACGACAATTGCTTCGAGCAATTGCGCTCTATTTAAAATTACCTGATAATTATTTCGACGAAAAAATTCATAACGGCAACAGCATTCTTCGCGCAATTCATTATCCTCCTATTAATGAAGACCCTGAAACAGCAGTCCGCGCCGAAGCACATGAAGATATTAATCTAATTACTTTATTAGTGGGGGCATCGGCAGAAGGTTTGCAGGTGCAGAAAAAAAATGGCGACTGGATTAATGCAACTGCGGCGCAAGGTCACATTATTGTAAATGTTGGTGATATGTTACAGCGACTAACAAATGATTATTTACGAAGCACGACGCATAGGGTGGTGAATCCGCCTCGCGAAATGTGGGGCACATCGCGTTACAGTATTCCTTTCTTTTTGCATCCGCGTTCTGAAATGAAATTAAATTGTTTGCCACAGTGTGTGAACTTCGACAACCCGAAAAAATATGACGACACCACCGCAGGCGAATATTTAAACGAGCGATTAATTGAAATCGGATTGAAGAAACCTACTGCCTGATTTAGAATGCTGAAGGGAAAAAATTTACTTTTCCTCAAAGATACTTTCCTGTTAGGTGTAACAGCCTTCGGTGGACCGCAGGCGCACATTGCTATGATGTTACAGCAGTTTGTTCGCAAGCGTCATTATATAACCGAGGAAGAATTAATGGAAGCACTTGCTTTTTCATCCATGCTTCCGGGGCCGAGTTCAACGCAAACACTTCTTACAATTGCAATGAAGCGAGGCGGAACATGGCTAGCTTTACTTGCATTGTTAGTGTGGGTTTTGCCCGCTGCTATTTTAATGACTGCGCTCACACTTGCATTTACATTATTTGAAGCAAGAGATTTTTCTCTCGACTTTTTAATTTTTGTTCAGCCGATGGCTATCGGATTTATTTTATTCGCTGCTTATAAAATCGGAAAAACAGTCGTAAAAAATATTTATGGAATTTTAATTCTGTTGATTGCATTGTTTGCTTCCCTGTTTTTTAATTCGCCTTTAATATTTCCGATTGCATTATTTGCTGGTGGATTCATTACCAATATTACCAATCATAATATTCTTCCTCCATTAAAAGTTCGACCGAAAATTGACTGGAAAAAATCTTCGTTCAATTTATTGCTGCTGATTTTAATTCTTACAGGCGCAGCAGTACTTGGAGCTGTTACACAACATCGTTCTGTAAAAATCATGGAAAATTTTTTACGATTCGGCTCAATCACATTTGGTGGAGGAAGTGTTTTAGTGCCCATGATGTTCGAACAGTTTGTAAGGCACCGGCATTATTTAACAGCGAACGAATTCATCAGTGGTTATGCATTGAATCAGGCAATACCGGGTCCCGCATTTGCATTCGCTACTTTCACAGGGGGAATGTCGTTAAAAGATTTTGGTTTGAATTACCAGTTACTCGGATGTTTTTTGGGAACGATTGGAATTTTTCTTCCCGGCACTTTGATTTTATTTTTTACCTATCCATTGTGGGAATATTTAAAAAGTTATCGGTTCATACAGCGTTCGCTTGAAGGAATTAATGCAGCCGCAACAGGATTGGTTTTAGGAGCAGCTGTAACACTTTACATCAATATTGAATTTCATTTGATAAATATTTTTGTCATCATCGCCACTTCTTGCCTTTTATATTTCACAAAACTGCAGGCGCCGATTTTAGTTTTTCTTGGCTTGCTTGCAGGGTTTATTTATGCCCGTTTTGTCTGAACTTTTTACCATTGGTAATTTATGTTTTGTTAAATTGTTAAGAAGTTTCTACCGATAATAAATATTGGTTTAGTTTAATGAATAAAAGAATTAGATTTGAAAGTCTTCATTCAAAATTTTAAATTACTAAATTAAATTTCTATGAAAAAAATTCTACTCACAATCGTTTCCATTATTAGTCTAACATCTGTTTTTGCGCAAAATGTAGGAATTGGAACCAGCACTCCGGCACAAAAACTTCAAATATTTGGAGCAACCAATACTATCAGAATTGATGGTGTTGCAAGTGGTAATACTTTTAATACTTCACCGTCAGCTTCAACTGATAAGCTCATTTTTGTAAATTCACTTGGCGATTTGAAATCATTTACTACTGGAGGCATTGGCACTGTACTTACAGTAGATGGTTCAGGCATAATTAGTTGGGCAGCACCGGCAACCAGCGGAACTGTTACATCAATCGGATTAACCTTACCTTCTGAGTTCACTGTTACTGGAAGCCCTGTTACATCATCAGGAACTTTTACCGGAACTTGGGCAAACCAAACCACAAATAAAGTTTTTGCTGCGCCTAATGGCTCGACCGGAACTCCAACTTTCCGGTTACTGACTACTGCTGATATTCCTTCAGGAACTATTACTGCTAATAATGGTTTAACAGTAAGTGCAGGAAATAATGTACAATTGGGAGGAACCTTAACAGGAACAACGACAATTACTACTACAGGGTTTGATATGATATTTACCGGTACAACAAGTAATTTCGGGATCGGTGTTACACCTACCTTAAAACTAGATGTAAATGGGGGAATAAAAAGTCGATCAACTGGATTCAGAGCACCCGATGGTTCATTGGGTTCACCTTCTTATCATTTTACAAGTGATCTTACAACTGGATTATATTTCGTTGCCGCAGGTAAATTAGGTGTTTCAACTACAGGTTTAGAGCGTTTTCGTTTTACAACAGTTGGTCTTTCTATAAACCCGGCCGGAGGTGTTGCTGACCCTGTTTATGCATTGGATGTAAATGCAAGTTCAGCAACTAATGTAATTTCCGGCGTTAATACTAATGCATCAGGAATTGGTGTAAGCGGAATAAATACCGCAGCGTCTGGAGCAGGAAGTGGAGAAGGTGTTTTTGGTTCTACAATTCAAAGTGGAGCTACTTCCGCGGGTGTGAAAGGACAGAATTCAAATGCAGCTTGGTGGGCAATTGTTGGTTTAAATACGGCTGCTTCTGGTGCTGGTGTTGGGGGTGGAGTATTTGGTCAATCTGCTCAAAGTGGTACGCCAGGCGCAGGTGTTTATGGTGTTAATACAAATATAAATGGAACTGGAGTTTGGGGCGTTAATTCTGCTGCTTCAGGTGCTGGAATTGGAGCAGGGGTCGTAGGTATTAGTAATCAAAGTGGTGCAGGCTCAGGTGGAGTATATGGTCAAAGCAATAATGCCTCAGGTACGGGAGTGTATGGTGCTGGTCAGGGTGTTTCCTCCACTGGGCTTGCTGCAGGACAAGGTGGTGCATTTAATGGTTTAACCACAGGTGCATATATCGGTAATACTTCTGTAGGTACTTCGCAGGCAATTTATTCAAATAATGGGGGAGTAATTTGTAGAGTTAATTATTGGAGCGGCGCAACTCAATATAAAATCTTAGGTACTGGCACCGTTTCAACTACGATAAAGGATTTACAGGGAGACAAAGTTGTTCTTCATTGCCCTGAAACACCTGAAATTTATTTCTCGGATTATGGAAATGGTCAACTTGTAAATGGCAAAGCACACATAACACTTGATCCGATTATCGCAAAAAATATCGTTGTGAATGTAAATCATCCATTACAAGTTATAATTCAATTGAATGGTGATTGCAAAGGCGTATTTGTAGTAGATAATACTCGTTCTGCATCAGGTTTTGATGTTGTTGAATTACAGGGCGGAACATCAAATGTTCCATTTACATGGACAATCACCGCTAATCGAGCAGATGAAGACTTTGGAGGGAAAATTTCACATAATGCTGATATTCGTTTTGAACCTGCCCCAAAAGATGAAGAAGTTGTTTCTGGTTCACCTCTTCAAATAAACCAGGAAGTAGTTGCTAAACCAACAACTGTAACAGTTCCAAAGTAAATTATTTATGCGTTTAACTTCATTCTTTTAATAATTCTGTGAATTCAACCCGGATAATTATTTTCAATTTAGTAAAAATTTTTACTATGAAAAAACTTTACAGCACAATTTTACTCCTCATTTTTCTATCATTAAATATTCATGCTCAGGATTTATTGAATATTGTTGGCGCAACATCAGGTCAACCTACTGTATATGTTCAAAGTGGTTTAGGAAGTCCAACACTTTATGTTCAGGGTGGAATACATATCTATTCAGGAGGCACAGGATTTCAGGAAGATTATTTAAGAAACGATGGAGAAATTTGGATTGCAAAAGATTTGACAGCAGGTCAGTCAGATCTAACATTGGGTGTTACACCCATAACACTTTTCTCATCTGCAGCGGCAATTCCTTCCGGGAAAATAATTTTTGCTGCTGATAATGAAATACAAGGTATTTATGGTGGTGCCGATGCGATTTTTTTTGATGTTGAAACAAATAACACTTTCAGCCCAACTATTGATAATGGCTGTAATGATGTTATTACTAACAACCTGAATATTGGTGGTTCTTATTTTAAAATGAATGCAAATTTGATTTCCCTTTATGGTACGATAAGCGGTGCAGGAACTTTGTATGGCAGCAGTACTTCGAATTTGTTTTTGTCAGGTGCCGCAGGTGGAAGTGTTGGAACATTAACCTTTGCACCCGGTGCTCTTCAACTTGGTACATTAACAGTGGCTCGGTATGGAGCGTCTCCATCTGTTACTTTGGGAAGCGATATAACAATTAACAATATACTTACTCTTACTTCAGGAATTGTAAATACCGGACTAAACAAAATAATCATTGGTAACACAGCTCCCGGAGGAATTATTAGTGGGGGTGGAAACACCAATTATACAACCTGCTGGATAGATGGAAACCTTCGCCGTCAATTCATAAGTGGTACAAGTGGCACTTTTGATTTTCCTGTAGGTAACAGCAGCTTCGGAAACCTTGCTCAAGTTATAAGTAATGGACTAAGCGGGATGAGTTACTTTGACAGTAAATTTCAGGTGCTTGCAACCGGGGGTAGTAATATTAATTCTAACATTACCGCTTACGAAACTGGATTACCAGCGACTCCTTATCACACTTTTTATACGAGCATGAATCCGGGAGGTAGTTGGATTATAGAGCCTGATATTCAACCGGCATCTGGAAATTATGACATTCAACTTTATTTTAATGGTTTTACCGGACTTTCTGATTATAAATTTGGTGAATTGAAAAGACCATTTGGGTCAACCACTTATGCTGATTTTAAACCTTATGGAGGCACATTAAATTCAGGAGCTGGTTTAGGTAGATTGGTTTCAGATGGTTATGCATTAAGAATGGGATTAACTACCTTTTCTGAATTTGCAATCGGTCAATCAGGTGTCGGACTACCAATTGAACTTACCTCTTTCACTGGTAAAAATATAGGTACATCTAATATTTTGTATTGGTCAACATCTTCCGAAATAAATTCTGATTATTTTTCAGTTGAACATAGCTTTGATGCAATCAACTTCGAAGAATTAGGAACGCAAAAGGCTGCCGGTGCATCATTGACTGAAAAAAATTATAATTTCAATCATGTGAGTCCTGCTTCAACAATTAATTACTACAGATTAAAATCTTTTGATAAAGATGGTAGCTTTAGTAATTCCAACATTATTGCTATTGATAATTCGAATAATAACTCCTCAGTAATAATTTATCCTAATCCTGCTTTAGATTTTTGGAACATTCAGTTTTCTGGAAGTCAGCTAAATCAATCTCTTGTAATTCAGCTAACTGATGTTTTAGGAAAAGAATTTTTTAAACAAAAAATTATAATTAAGGAAGGAACAAATAATTATATCTTGAATTCAAATAATTTATCTGCAGGTACCTATTTTGTTTCAATAATCGATAATGATTCCGGGAAAAATCAAACCTATAAGATTATAAAAGTAGGAAAGGATTAATTTCATATTGATATAAAATATGAATTGACTTCACAGGAAATAATTTCAGCATTAATGTTTCGTCATTAACTATCTGGATTATTTTATTTAACTAAAAGCCTTCAATGTTTCAATGAGCAATTTTTGAAACAATAAATTAGTTGTTTAACAACCAGTGATTAATGGCTCTTTTATATAATTGAACAGGAATTTTTATAAATATCCATTTATTGTTCCGATATATCTAGTGTTGTGTCGGTGAAATATGACCATATAACGAATGTAAGATAATTTAACCCCTTTCATTGAATTTATTTGTGTTCCTAAAAACAAGGTCACTTAAAATAAATTTAACATGAAACAAATTTTTACAAATCTTTTCTCATCAACAAAGCATTTAATAATTATCTGTTTTGTTTTGATTATTGTTACTATGAGTAACAAAATCCAAGCACAAGCAACCTACAATGCTACAGGAAGTTGGACTTGCCCTGCAGGAATCACCTCTGTAACAGTTCAATGCTGGGGTGCTGGTGGTGCCGGCGGTGGTAATCCAACAAATGCAGATGGCGGCGGCGGCGGCGGCGGCGGGGCTTTCACAAGTAAAGTTGTAACAGTTTCTCAAGGTAATACATACAACTTTACTGTAGGTGTTGGTGGAACAGGAGTGGTTGGTGGAAATGGAAATGTTGGAACTGATACTTACTTCCCAACTGTTACACCTCAGGTAAAAGCATTAGGGGGACAAGGAGGATTTAAACCTGTAGGAGGTGCAGCTGGGGTTGGCGGTAATGGAGGAGCATCGTCAGGAATAGGAACAATATTTTGGTTAGGTGGGAATGGTGGATACGGAAGAAATGCTAATAACGGAAACGGAGGACCTGGTGGTTCATCGGCTGGAACTAGTGCGAACGGGTGGTCAGGACCTATAACCTGGTCAACTGTAACAGCCACTGCAGGACCAGCAGGAAGCGGGATTGGTGGAGATGGTGGAACACCAAATAATGATGGAGCAGGAGGTTTGATTCCCGGTGGTGGGGGTGGTGGATCTGGTGATGGAAACCGAAAAGGAGGAAATGGTGCCAATGGACAAGTTAATATAATTTACCCTTCGTTTACTTTTTCTCCTTCCGCAATTTGTGCAGGTACAACACCAACCATTACTCTAACAGGGTTAAATTTAACTGGAGCTACTGCTGTAAAATTTAATGGAGTAAATGCATCATCATTTACAGTTGTTAATTCAACTACAATTACAGCCGTTCCACCTGCAGGTGCAACTACCGGATATATTACTGTTACAATTGGAAGTAATATTCCATCAAGTCTTACTCAATTTACGGTTAACGCTCTTCCAACAATTACTGTTACACCTAACTGGTGCACAGGTGGAGGGTTTGTTGGATTGCAAGCTACTACGGGAATGGCAACCTATTTATGGAATACCGGTGCAACAACTTCTTTTATCAGTGTTAGCCAGGCAGCAAATTATTCTGTTACAGCAACGAATGGTGCCGGATGCAGCAATTCAGGTTCTTTGCAAGTAGGTACCGAGTTAGTTACCAATGGAAATTTTTCTGCAGGCAATATAGGTTTTACTTCAACTTATGGTTATGTATCTACAGGTTATACCGGTGTTCCAACTTCCGGATTATGGCCTGAAGGAAAATATGCTGTTGGAAACAATCCGAATTTTTACCATCCTGCATTTTATGGTACAGACCATACCAATGGTTCAGGGAACTTTATGATTATTAATGGAGACCCTGTTACTGGAAGTACAATATGGGCAGAAAACGGATTGACTGTTACACCCAATACAAACTATTATTTTTCAGCTTGGGGGTTAAGTGTTTATAATGGAAACAATGCCGTTTTACAATTTGCAGTTAATGGTTTGCAGGTGGGAACAGTTGCTTATTTACCAAATGGATACACAGTAAATACAGGTCCATATACTTGGGTTAAATTCTTTGGATCCTGGAATTCAGGTCCGGCAACAACAGCAAATATTTCTATTGTTGACCTTCAAACAATATTAGGTGGAAATGATTTTGGATTGGATGATATTTCTTTTGGTACACTTTCACCAGTAAGTCTTGGCCTAGCAGCGGATGCAAACGGAAACTCAGGAACCTGCATTGGTGATCCACTTATTTTAAATTCAAATGCAGTTGGAGGAATTAGCCCGTTTACTTATGCATGGTCTGGCCCTTCAAGCTATTCTTCAACCTTAGCAAATCCATTAGTTTCAGCTAGTGCCATTGCAGGTAATTCCGGAACTTATGCTGTAACAGTTACTGATGTTCATGGATGTACTGCTTCTTCTAATACGACTATCACAGTTAGTGCACCTCCCACAACATCTTTAACAACAGCCCCAGCAAGTGCTTCAGTTTGTTCAGGAACTTCAACAACAATTAATATTTCAAATTCTCAGTCGGGAGTATTTTATCAACTTAGAAATAATGTCGGCAATATTAATATTGGATCACCTGTAGCAGGAACAGGGGTTGCTACTCCAATTAATTTACCAACCGGAAACTTAACAAGCACAACTACTTTTAATGTGCTTGCTTCGAATTTCAGTACAGATTGCAGTTCTCAATTAACAACAACTCCAACTGTTACAGTTAATGCAACACCTGTTCTCATTATTTCAAACCAAACGATTTGTACCGGTACTGTAGATTTAACATTACCCGCTGTTACATCTGGAAGCACTGGTGGTGGAACATTGACTTACTGGACAAATGCAGGTTGCACTATAGCATTAGGAACACCAGCTTCAGTAAATGCAAATGGCACTTATTATATCAAAGCGACAACAGCTTCTGGATGTGTAGATATTAAACCAGTGGTTGTTAATATTGGATCAGTGCCTGCAGGGGCAGCAATCAATTATTCAGGATCCCCTTTTTGTTCATCAGGTAACGACCCATCGCCGATTCTCTCAGGTGGGGCATTCGCCGATGTGTTTTCTTCTACTGCAGGTCTTACTTTCCTAAGTGCAAGTACTGGCCAGATTGATTTATCTGTGAGTACTGCTGGAACATATACTGTTACACTTACAATGACACCTGGTGGCGCATGTCCGGTGGCAACTCGTACGACATCAATAACTGTTACAGCAGCTCCGCTTGCAAATTTCAGTTATGCAACCAGTGGTTTGTGTCAAAGTGTAAACGCAATTGATCCTACTCCAATTTTTAGTGGTGGAAGTGCAGCAGGTACTTTTACCTCCTCATCGGGATTATTATCAATTAATGCCGGGGGTGTTATTGATATCTCAGCATCTACTCCTGGGAATTATGCAGTAATAAATACAAGAGCAGCAACTGGTGGTTGTGCCGCGGTAGCAGATACAGAAGCAATTACCATTAATCCATACACATTTACCGGTTCGCTTAATTCATCCGCTTCAACCAGTGGTATTTGTCTTGGCCAAAGTGTTGATTTGTATTCTGCAGGTACGAGTTATCTTACTGTTTTGTTGACTGAAAATTTTAATGGTTCATTTAATAGTTGGGATAAATTTAACACCTCAACAGGCGGCACTCCTGCAAACGCAACATGGACGCTTCGCGCATCTCCATATACTTCGGGTGTTACATTCAGTTCAAACGATGCGACACAATTTTATTTGTCAAACAGCGCATCACAAGGTGCCGGGGGAACGACAAATACAATTTTGCAATCACCCGTGATGAGTACGATTGGATATTCAACATTATCTTTAAACTTCTACCATTATTATCGTGACAATGGCGCTTCGGGTGATGATGCGAGTGTTGAAGTATCTACAAATGGCAGTACTTGGACTAGCGTCGCCAATTACACTACAACACAAGGAGCTAGCAATGGTTTTGTAAATGTGAGCATCAGTCTGAATGCTTATGTAGCTCAACCGAGCCTGTATGTCAGATTCCGGTATGCGGCTTCAAATGATTTTTACTGGGCAATCGACAATGTTGTAATATCAGGTTCTTCAACAGTTTACGATTATGCATGGACATCATCACCCGTGGGATTCACTTCATCAATAGATAACCCAACGGGTGTTACACCTCTTGTAAATACATTTTATGTTGTTACAGCAACAAACAACTACGGATGTTCAACACCAACATCACCCGTTCCAGTAGCAGTAAATACACCTCCTTCCGATCATGCAGGTGCAGATGTCACAACCTGTTCAGGATCTCCGGCCGGAATTGGTGCGGCAAGCACCTTCGGAAATACTTATAGCTGGAGCCCTTCAACCGGTCTAAGCAGCACCACTGCTTCAAATCCAAATGCATCACCTACAATTACAACAACTTATACTTTAACAGAAACTGTTACATCTACCGGTTGTTCTTCAATTAATAAAGTTGTTGTAACTGTTAACCCTGTAGGGCAATGGTTAGGAACAATTAGTACAGATTGGAATGTTGCCGGGAACTGGTGCGGTGGAATTCCAACATCAACTACTGATGTTATTATACCTGCAGGGGCTCTTACAAATGAACCTTCAGTTTATAATTTAATTCCCGGTCCGGCCTTGTGCAGAAACCTTACAATAGGTGCTGGGCATACGCTTTCTGTTCTTGCGGGGGGTGATCTAAAAGTTTACGGAGCGATAACAATTACAGGTACCTATACCCATACCGGTGGAACACTTGAGTTGGTAGGTACTTTTGCCGGAGGACAAACATTGCCTTCTCTTACAGCTTTTAATGTGATAATTAATAATACAAGTGGAAGCGGTGTAACAGTTGGTGGTAATTTAACTGTAAATGGTAATTTAACAGTAGACAATTCTATTTTTAATTCAATTACAACAATAAAAACCTTAAACATCGCAGGAAATATTATTCTTCAAAACGGAGGATATATGGATGATAACTGTACTGACTTTTTAAATATCACTACAAGCAGTGCAACTGCAGCACAAATATTTAGGGGTAATGGTCAACTAATTAAATGTTTGAATCTTACTTCTGTTAAAACAGCAGGGTCATTAAATTTTTCTGTTACAGGCGGAGCTACTGATGCATATATTCAGAATAACCTGCTTGTAAATTATACAGGAGTTACTGCATCGTTTAATGATAACGGAAACACACTTAGCGTTGGTAATAATGCTCAAATGGGTGGAACTTCAAATGCCAATTATAATTTAACAGGCACATTAAAATTCATTTGTATTGGAGCAACCTTGGCAACAGATAATCACTTAAGCGATTATGCTGGAACAGGTGTAACAGTTGCCAAATTAAATCATCTGCTTGTTTTACCTGAGAATGGTTCGGTGGTTAAAACTGTTCAGTTCTATCCGGCTGCCGGCGGACAAACAGTTTATGTAAATGGTAACTTAACTATAGACCCAACTAACAGCCCGACTCTAGATCCGTTAAATAATAATATTTCATTAATGGGAAACTGGACTGATTACGCATCATCAGGATTTACAGAAGGTACAGGTCAGGTTGTTTTTGCCGGAACCGTTGCAGCCCAAACAATTTTTGCATCAGAAATATTTAACAAAATTGAGATTAATAATGCCAATGGTGTTACACTTAACAACTTCATTTTGGTTTCTTCAGAATTGAAATTAACTAATGGAAGATTAAATACTGGAGCTAATCAAGTTCAGGTAACATCAAATGCTGTGACTTCCGTGGTAAGTTATTCAACAGCTTCTTATGTGAATGGTAATTTGCTAAGAAGCGTTTCAACCACTAACAATCTTGTTTATGATTTTCCTGTTGGAGATGCAGCAAACTATGAACTTGCAACTTTAAAGTTTACAAATACTTCAGGATTAGGTGCAACGCCAACTGTATTGGCATTTTTTACTTCGGGTTTACCAGCTACAATGCCAAGTAGTTCTTCATGCACTATTAATGGATCAGGTACAGGAGGTATGCTTAATGCAGGATTCTGGACATTAACACCAAGCGCTTATACTACCGGAACAACAACTTATGATGTAACATTAGTTGAAAGAGGGTCTTCTAATTTCGCAGGTAATGCAAACCAGTTAGGAATTATTAAACGACATGATAATACAATCCCATGGAAAGGAACAGGATTGACTGGTGGTGCAGGAGGAAATGAAGGATTTCATTCTAATGCAACACAAACTTTTGCTGCAGGTGTAGCAACAGCAAAAAGAACTGGTGTAAAAAGTTTTTCTGATTTCGGAATCGGATATAGCGCAAATCCATTACCTGTTGAGTTGACCACTTTTACTGCAAATGCAGTTGACAATAAGGCGGTTGATTTATTCTGGAACACGCAAGCTGAATTGAACTGTAATTATTTTTCAGTTGAAAGGAGTGCAAACGGAATTGAGTTTACTGAAATTGGAAAAGTAACAGGTCACGGAACAAGTCAGATTTCACACGATTATAGTTTCGTTGATAATTCACCTTTGTGCGGAACTGCTTATTACCGATTGATGCAGGTTGATGAGAATGGGGATATTCATTACACACCTATTGTTTCAGCAATTATTAATTGTTCAACAAGTTTTTCAATTTATCCAAACCCGACAATGGATTATGTGAATATCAATTTAAATTCGTTGAATAGTAATTCTGTTACAGTCAAAATTATCGGATTGGATGGGAAAATCTATTTGCAGAATATTTCTTCTAATAATCAATTGAAATTAGATGTAAGTAAACTACCCGCCGGATTTTATTTCATTAGTATTGAAAACGGAAACGATATAATGAAGCAAAGTTTCATTAAAGAGTAAAGTGATTAATTGCTTTAGTATAAGGACTGCCCCTCTAAAGGCAGTCCTTTTTATTTGTATTC
Source organism: Chitinophagales bacterium (assembly GCA_038326325.1). Classification (GTDB taxonomy): domain Bacteria; phylum Bacteroidota; class Bacteroidia; order Chitinophagales; family UBA10324; genus UBA10324. The sequence goes on from JBBQJW010000005.1 coordinate 115,382, forward strand.
TGAATACCGTTTATGAATTCATTGATTCATAATTATGATTTAACAATGTACTATTCCTGTTTCAGTTACATTTGACCTCTCATAATAAAAACACACATGAAATACTTTTTTACACTCGCATTGCTTCTAACATTTTTTGCAGAAAGCAAGGCTCAATTAATTTCCATCGCTACTGCAAGAGCCGCAGCAACAGGAGCTACTGTAACAGTTCGTGGAATTGTAACCAACGGATCAGAATTCGGAGGTTCAACACGATATATTCAGGATGGAACCGGAGGTATTTGTCTCTATAGTTCTACCCTTTCCTCTCTTCAAAGAGGCGATAGCGTTGAAGCCACTGGCACCATTTCTCCATTTAATAATTTAATGGAAATTGCGGTTACAGGTCATACACTTATTAATACAGGTAACCCGCTTCCGACACCTGTAGTTTTAACAATTCCTACAGGATATGTAGAACAATACGAAGGTCAGCTAGTGCAGGTAAATAGTATTTCATTTTCATCAACCGGAACTTTTGCGGCAAATGCAACTACTAATATTACTGATGGAGCTAATACAGCGGCAGTTCGACTTAATTCAAGTTATGTAGGAAGTTTACTCGGCACTCCAATACCTGCAGGCACAATTGGAATAGTTGGAATAATGGGGCAATATTTAACTGCTTACCAATTACAACCAAGAGATTTGAATGACATTATTCAAGTGGGAAATCCTCCGGTACTTACTACAACATTGCAACAATCAAATATTCTTACAACTTCTTTTACTGTAAGTTTTACAACTCAAAATCAGGGAAACACAATTGTTCGCTATGGTTTAACCAATGCACTTGGCAGTGAAGTTAGCAATGCAACCATGACTGTTACACATTCGATTGATTTAACGGGGTTAACACCTGGTACTCTTTATTATGTGAAGGGAATTACAATCAGTGCGAGTGGCGATACTTCATTTTCCGGAATTCAGGTAATGGGCACGCAGTCGCTTTCATCACAAACAATCACCTGTTATTTTAATCATTCAACTGATTCTACATTTTCATCTTCTCCTTCAAACTATGCTCATTATTTAAATCATATTTCTGCTGATACTTTAAAAGCATATATCAGTCGCGCTACACAAACAATTGATGTTGCTATTTATAATATTGATGACGCAAACGGGATTATTACTGCGTTAAATCAGAAAGCATCAACAGGTGTAACAGTTCGTGTTGTTTGCGATGCAGGAGTCAGTTCTTCTAATTACAATTTGTTTATAGGAGCAATTCAAAAGACACTTAGCCCCACAGGTTCAATTTATGGAATTATGCACGATAAGTTTGTAGTTATTGATGCTAATTCTACGAACCCGAATGCTCCTATTGTTTGGACCGGCTCAATGAATTTTACTGCTGATCAGGTAAATGTTGATGCACAAAATATCATCATCTTTCAGGATCAGACAATGGCTAAAGGATATACTCTTGAATTTAACGAAATGTTAATTGGTCAGAAATTCGGTCCCGATAAAACAGATAACACACCTCATGAATTTGTGTTGCAGGGAAAAAGAGTAGAACAATACTTCAGTCCATCTGATTTAATAAATACTCATGTAAAAAAAGCTTTCTTAACTGCAAACACTTCTATTCATTTTATAATATTTAGTTTCACAAGAACCGAACTTGCTTATCCAATTGCTGATAACTACCAATCTGTTGCAGGTTATTTTGCGCAAGGAATAATTCATGATACCGCACAGTCAACTTCTGTTTATAATGCGTTGGTATCACCAATGACGACTGCGAATTTAAAGTTGAATCAATTCTCATGGTTAATGCATCATAAGTATGCAATTGTTGATGTGAATAATAATTTATCTGATCCGCAAGTAATAACAGGCTCATATAATTATACAAACTCAGCAACTACACGCAACGATGAAAATGAAGTGATTGTTCACGATGGAAATATTGCGAATCAATACTTACAGGAATTTGCTGCAAGATTTACTGAGCAGGGCGGAGTAGTTATGGTTGGAACAAACAATATTGATATGAATTCTCATTTCGAATTAACAGCATATCCAAATCCTGCTTCAGAACTGTTACAGGTAAATTTCTATTCTGAAAAACCGGCGAATACTACTGTTGATTTAATTGACGCTACAGGTAATTTGATTCAACATTATAATGAAGGAATCAATAGTGGTAATCAGAATTTTTCAATTAATACATCTGCACTTTCTTCGGGAATATATTTTCTGAATGTAAAAAGCGGAAATTTTTCGGGAGCGAAAAAGATTTCAATTATTCAGTAGCAAATTTTTTTGTTTTAATTTAAAAAGGCAATCAGAAATGATTGCCTTTTTAAATTAACAAGGTTATTAATTTTAAACGCAGTTATTGGTTTTGTGTTGATTTTAAATCTTTTTTATTTGCTTATTGCGTTTAGTTTAGTCGTGCATTGACTGTTACAGTTTTTTAAAAAAATATATTTTCTTACCCCGAACTTTTCGGGATAAATCCAATCAAGAAGAAAAATGAAGAGTATGAAATTCAGAAAATTATTTTTCTAAAAGTGTAAGACCCTTAAAATTCAAATTCTATTTTTGAGAAATTCAATCGCGAAGCATGAAATTTCCGACTCTCATTTTTATTTCGTTTTGTTTTTTATTTCCCGTGCTTAGTCAAGCTCAGTGTCCCGCGGGTACTGATACAAGCTCAGTGAACTTAGTGGTAAATGGAGATTTCGAAGCGGGTAATGTGAACTTTACAAGCGATTATACTTATTGCAATTCCGCGAATTGCCTTCAACCCGAAGCGATGTACGCGGTTGGATCAAATCCGACTTTTTATCATAGTGCTTTTGTTGGCGCCGACCACACTACGGGGCTGGGAAACCTGATGGTTGTAAATGGTGCGGGCACCCCGAATACAAATGTTTGGTGCCAGACCATAACTGTTACACCTAACACGCAATATCTTTTTTCAACTTGGGTGAGTTCGATGGTGGCGAACAGTCCCGCTATTTTGCAATTCAGCATCAATGGCGTTCAGTTGGGAACAGCTTTTACCGCTCCGGGTTTTATAAATTTCTGGCAGGAGTTTAACGACAGTTGGTACAGTGGCGTAACAACTTCCGCCGCGATTTGCATCGTAAATCAAAATACGAATCTTGGCGGAAATGATTTCGGGTTGGATGACATCACCTTCACTCCCTGCGTTTGCAATTTTGTTTTTAACGCGGGAGGCGATACGCAAGTTTGCAACGGCGGCGGCTATCAGTTTCAACTGAGCAACTCGAATACTTATACATGGTTCCCCGCCACAGGATTGAGTTGCACGAATTGCAATAACCCGATTGCTTCACCGACTGTTACAACGACTTACACAATTGATGCTTCGCTGAGTTTTTGTCCTGCGATTGACTCGGTCGTCGTGACCGTCAATCCGGTTCCGACTGTTACAGCGAGTGGAGACACGAGTATTTGCTCGGGCGAGCAAACTACTATTCACGCGTTTGGAAATGGAAGTTATTCTTGGTCGCCGACCACGGGATTATCCGCGACAAATATCGCAAACCCGATCGCTTCACCGACTTCGACCACTTCATATACTGTAACAGTCACGAATTTATTCGGATGCGCCGCTTCTGATATTGTCGTCGTTTCCATTACACAAACGGCTAATGTGAGCGCGGGAGTTGATAATGGATTTTGCGACGGAGGACAGGTTCAATTAAACGCGACGGGTGGCGGAAATTATTCGTGGTCGCCTTCAAATGGATTATCAGCGACAAATATTTTCAATCCGATTGCTTCGCCGGCGCAAACCACGACTTATACTGTTACAGTAACCGGTTCTTCGAATTGCACGGGCTCTGATGATGTAGTTATTACCGTGCATCCCTTTCCAGTCGCCGAAGCGGGCGGCGATGTTGTTTATTGCGCCGGTCATGCGGTTCAGTTGAATGCGAGTGGCGCGAGCGATTACCAATGGTCGCCGGGCGCCGGGCTTTCGTCTTCTTCTCTTTCTAATCCGTTTGCTTCGCCGAATCAGACGACTACTTATACTGTTACAGTTTCCACTCCTTTCGGTTGTACTGATACCGCTTCGGTGATTGTGACTTATGACAATTTTATTCTTTCAGGAATTATTGATACGCTGATTTGTCCGGCTACTTCCATTCAGTTGTTCGCGAATGGGTGCGGTGATTGCGATTATAACTGGAGTCCTTCAACGGCTTTGAGTGATAACGCGGTTTTTAATCCGAATGCGTCTCCCGGTACATCTACTGTTTACGCCGTGACTGTTACAGACGCTTTGGGTTGTACGAATTCTTTTTCTACTTCCATTTTGGTTGATCCGACCTGTTATATTCTAACAATGCCAACCGCTTTTTCTCCAAACGCCGATGGAAGCAATGATTATTTTCATCCGTTAGGTAAAGGTGTTAAAACAATTGAGTGGTCGGTTTTTAACCGCTGGGGTGAAGTGATTTACAGTTCACATAATTTTTATGATAAATGGAACGGCGCTTTTAAAGGTGAAGTTCAACCCATAGGTGTTTATGCGTGGAAGTTGAACGCGACTATGGAGAACGGCGAACTGATTTCGAAAGAAGGGAATGTTACACTGTTAAAATAAAAAATCCCGCCTCGGAGTGAGACGGGATTTTTATTTGTCGCCAAAATTATTTCCGACTATTTCTTTTCTTCCGCGAGTTCGGGAGTTTTAGCGGCGCCGTTCGACATTAGTTTGCCGCGAACTTTCGCTTCTATCTCATCAGCCATTTCGGGATTGTCGCGAAGTATTTGTTTTACCGCGTCGCGTCCCTGTCCGAGTTTGTTGCCATCGTAACTGAACCATGAACCACTCTTCTGAATGATTTGCATATCCACTCCCATGTCAATGATTTCGCCCACCTTGCTGATGCCTTCTCCATATATCACATCGAACTCCACCATGCGGAAAGGCGGCGCGACTTTATTTTTCACCACTTTCACTTTCACACGGTTGCCAATTACTTCTTCGCCATCTTTAATTTGCGCGAGGCGACGAATATCCAAACGAACCGATGCATAAAACTTAAGTGCGTTTCCTCCGGTAGTAGTTTCGGGATTGCCGAACATGACTCCGATTTTTTCGCGCAATTGGTTGATGAATATGCAAAGACAATTTGTTTTGCTGATGGTGCCGGTGAGTTTACGCAACGCCTGACTCATGAGACGCGCATGCAGTCCCATTTTGCTGTCGCCCATTTCACCTTCTATTTCTGCTTTAGGTACAAGAGCCGCTACCGAGTCAATCACTATAACATCAATGGCTCCTGAACGAATCAGGTTCTCAGTAATTTCCAATGCTTGTTCTCCGTTGTCGGGTTGAGAGATTAACAGATTCTCTACATCAACTCCTAATTTTTGAGCATATCCTTTATCGAACGCATGTTCCGCGTCAATGAAAGCGGCGATACCTCCGCGGCGCTGTGCTTCCGCAATTACATGTGTGGCGAGGGTGGTTTTTCCGCTCGACTCAGGTCCGTAAATTTCTACTACTCTTCCTTTTGGTAATCCACCAATGCCGAGCGCTACATCCAATCCGAGCGAGCCGGTTGAAATGGCTTCGATGGGTTCAATGTGCGTGTCGCCGAGTTTCATTACCGTGCCCTTGCCGTAATCTTTGTCAAGCTTGTCCATCGCAAGTTTGAGCGCCTTAAGTTTTTCTGAATTGCTATTTACCGCCATGTTTTAAATTGTTTTAGCTTTTGAAAATCGCGCCGATTCGTTCGGTGTCAATACTCTACGAAAGTGAATCATCACTTTCATTTGAGCAACGAAACTTCGCGAAATATTTATGCACAATTTCTTAATTGTTTATAGTCGGGTTGGATGCAAATATAAATATTTTTTTGAGTTTGTCAAGTTTGTCAATAAATAAATTTATACATAATTATTAATGAAATTAATTTAAGTTTGCGGAAACAATCAGGTATGCATCCGTTACAGGAACAATTGCTCGGTGAAATTGAACGCAAGAATATCGGCAACCTTACCCTACGCGAAATAGGTGATCTTATTGGAGAAAAACTTCCGCAAAAGGTAAAACATCATTTAACTCAGCTCGAAGCCAAAGGATTTATTTTAATTGACAAGAGAAACCAAACCATTAAGCGCATCAGCAACAAGGCCAAGTCAGACAATCTTTTTGTTTCGCTGCCAATTGTTGGTTCGGCGAATTGCGGCCCTGCTGAGATTTACGCCAATGAAAATATTGAGGGGTACTTGAAAATTTCGCGCAACCTGCTGCCTTATAAAAAAGGATTGTATGTGATAAAGGCGGATGGTAACTCGCTGAACAAATCGAGTGTGAAAGGAAAGAATATTGAAAGCGGTGATTTTGTGATTGTTGACAGCGAAAATATTTCTCCGAGGGACAACGATTATGTTGTTTCTATTATAGATGGCATGGCGAATATTAAAAAGTATCGTCTCGATAAAGTTAATGATAGAATCGTGTTGCTTTCAGAATCAACAAAAGATTATTCGCCAATTTTTATTCATCGCGATGATGATTTCAGAATAAGCGGGAAGGTGGTGGATGTGGTGAAGAAGTTTTAATGCGATAAATAATTCTTGAATTGAAAAAAAAATTTGTGAGTTCAATCGCATTACACTTTAATTTTTGTTGAAGGAATATCAATCTTCGGCAAACTCTTCTGATAATAAAGGCACACTTCCTTCAACCCGCACTCCTCACATTTAGGTTTTCGCGCGATGCAAACATATCTTCCATGCAATATGAGCCAATGATGCGCGATGGAAATTAAATTCTCGGGAATGTATTTTATCAATTGCAATTCCGTCTGTAACGGATTTTTTGCTCCAACAGTTAATCCTATTCTTGCTGCCACACGAAATACATGTGTGTCAACCGCCATTTTTGGTTGATTGAATAAACAGGAGAGAATAACATTCGCCGTTTTTCTTCCTACACCAGGCAACTGCTGTAACAGTTCACCATCATCAGGCACATTACCATCAAATTTCTCAACTAACATTTGCGACATACCAATCAGATGCTTCGTTTTATTGTTTGGATAAGAAATGCTTTTGATGAATGGAAAAACTTCGTCGAAGGTTGCTTTCGAAAGTTTTTGCGCGATAGGATATTTTTTGAAGAGCGCCGGAGTAGTCATGTTCACCCGCTTGTCGGTGCATTGCGCTGAAAGAATAACGGAAACTAAAAGCTGAAAAGGATTTTCATAAACCAATTCAGTTTCGGCGACAGGTCGGTGCTTTTCAAAATACTGAATAACAAAATCAAATAAATCTTTACGCAACATGAGGCGAAAGTAAATAGCTGAATAAAATTCGAGCGATAAAAATTACTTCCTTAATGGTTTTCTTTTCGGCTTGATGTTGTGGTCAAGCAATTTTAATCCTTCAATGAATTTGAAATCAGAAATATTCAAAGTAAACAATGTAATTCGATTTGACATTGCAGTAGCGGCAATTAACATATCGGGGATTTTCGGACTATGAGATAGTGCATAGCGATAAATAAGAGATTCATAAATTCTATTGGAAGAGGAATCTATTTCCAACCAGATAAATTTATTGAGCCAAGAATAATATTTATTAAAATCAGTTTTATTCAGTGCTCCTAATAAAATTTCACTTGCACTGATAGAGGAAATACATAGAGAGTCAATTCCAAATTCTAAAATTTTTGAAGTCACTTCTTCATTGTCATTCAACAATTCAATTAATACATCAGAATCAAGAATGCAATAATTTGTCACCATGCTTCCTTTCTGATTTTCTCAAGTGACAATGGCTTGTTTTTATTGTATCCGACCATTGTGAGAAAATCTTTTTCTGATTTGAATTTTGATTTCTTATTTAATTTTTTTCTTCTTACTGGAAGAAGTTTTTTAATCATTGTTGCCATTGCGCTAAGTTATGTTTCAGATTATTCTTAAAAAAAATAAAATTCTAATTCGAAAATAGAAAAAATTTTTTTCTTCCCAAAAATAAAACTCAACAGCACCACAAAAAATTTGCGGTGCCGTGAATCCAAAAAATAAAAATGAAAAAAATCTAAGAGTGACTTTCGCTCTTTACAGTATCGCGACTGTATTGCATGATTATATCAATGCTGCTGTCGCTTGGGTCAAGTTTTCCCTGTTCGAGTTCTTCTTTCGCGGTTAGCATTCCCTGATAGGTTTTCGCGAGATCAAGGTTTTCGAGAATCGCTTTTCGAATGTTGGCGGATTCTTCAGTGGTTGTTTCGTTGTAAACGAAGCGAACTAAATCATCAGATGTAAAAGTTTTCATGTAATTGTTATTGATTTTATTGATGAACGAAATTGTTTTTGAATTATTGTATCGCCCAACTTTAGCCCTTCCCAAGGCGGGAAGGGAAAAGGTTGAAGCATCATTAAAAAAATTTTTAAGAGTAGTTTCCATTTAATTATCATGCTTAACGGCAAACACCTTTCGATTATTGTGTGCCCTTCAGCAAATTTTACTAAAGGTTATAATGCGATTTTTTTCTCTTCCATCAATCTTCTGATATTGATGAGTCCGTAGCGCATTCTTCCCAATGCAGTATTGATACTTACCCCTGTAAGTTCAGCAATTTCTTTAAAACTTAAATCAGCGTAGTGACGAAGAATAATTACTTCTTTCTGTTCTTCAGGAAGCATATCCACTAATTTGCGTACACGCACATAAGCTTGCTCGCGCACCATTGTCTCTTCAGCATTATCCCCACTGAATTTTATATACTTAAAAATATCTGTCCCATCAGAAGTAGTGATTTTCACTTTCGGAGTGCGTTTTACTTTTCTGTAATAATCAATGCACTTGTTATTCGCAATGCGCAATACCCAAGGAAGAAATTTTCCTTCTTCGTGATAATTGCCTTCGCGCAACTTGTCAACTACTTTAATAAATGTTTCCTGAAATAAATCTTCGGCAATGTAACGGTCGCGCACAAACATATAAATGGCGCTGAACACTCGTTGTTTGTGTGCCTGAATGAGCGTAGTTAACGCATGTTCGTTTCCGTTCTGGTAAGCTTTTACCAGAGCGTGGTCGTTGAGTTGATTGGTTTGCATAATTCTACAATTGGGTTTGAACAAAAGGTTATTAAATGAATTGTAGAATTCAAGCCATGAATTTGAAATTGGGTTTAATGATTAACAGCGAATGGTAATGTAAATCTGACCTTATAAAACTTCTTGAAATTGAGTGTAGAAGTGTTTCGTTGCTGTGTGAGTTTATCTTTTATTTGCTCCCTCTTACGAGAAGAGTTGTAAAAATGTTGAGCCAAATATCAGATAAAATTCCGAACGAAAAAATAAATTTTAAAAAAGACGGGAAAAACATTCTCATCAAGGGCGCGCGGGTTCACAACCTTCGCAATGTTGATTTAGAAATTGGTCGTAATAAATTAGTGGTGATTACAGGGGTGAGCGGCTCCGGAAAATCTTCACTCGCCATTGACACTTTGTTCGCCGAAGGTCAGCGCCGTTATGTCGAAAGTCTCTCCGCTTACGCGCGTCAATTTTTGGTGCGCATGAACAAGCCCGATGTCGATTATATCAAGGGTTTGTGTCCGGCTATCGCGATTGAGCAAAAAGTTTCCACTCGAAGTTCGCGTTCCACAGTCGGCTCGCTCACCGAGATTTATGATTATCTGCGATTGATGTTCGCGCGAATAGGAAAAACTTTTTCACCAGTTTCCGGAAAAGAAGTTCAGAAGCATGAAGTGAGCGATGTCGTTGATTTTATAAAATCATTGAAAGAAGGAACCGCAGTTTTTATTCTTTCGCCGCAACGAACACCCGCTGACGATACTCCGTTGAAATTAAAAAAGGCGAAGGTCGAAGGAAGTGTAACACCTCTGCGAACTTTAAAACAGGAATTGAATATTCTGAATCAGAAAGGTTTCGCGAGAATTATTTCGGAGAAAGAAGTTTATAAGATTGAAGAATTATTGGCTGATGACGCTCAACTGAAATCATTGAAAGGAAAATCTTTTCAATTGGTGGTGGACAGAATCGTGTGGAAGAATAACGATGAAGATTTATTGTCGCGCATTTCTGACTCAGTAGGAGTTTCTTTTTTTGAAGGGCATGGTGACAGCGTTATTTTTTATGACGGGAAAGAAAAAAAATTCAGCAACAAGTTTGAGTTGGACGGAATTCGTTTTGAAGAACCGACTCCGCATTTGTTCAGTTTTAATAATCCGTATGGCGCTTGCCGGAAATGCGAGGGATTCGGAAGCGTGATTGGCGTGGATGAAAATTTAGTAATACCGGATAAAAATAAATCGGTGTACGAAGGAGCGATCGCTCCCTGGAAAGGGGAAAAGATGGGCGAATGGCTGACGCTGTTAGTGAAGAACGCGCACAAATTTGATTTTCCGGTTCATCGTTCCATTCGTGAACTCACGGCGTCTGAAAAAAAATTATTATGGACGGGAAATAAATACTTCCACGGGTTGGATGAGTTTTTTAAGGAGCTCGAAAAACAGAGTTATAAAATTCAATACCGTGTAATGCTTTCTCGTTACCGAGGTAAAACCACCTGCCCCGATTGTGGTGGCGCCAGAGTGCGAATTGAATCTTCGTATGTGAAGATTAACGAAAAGTCAATCGCTGATTTAGTGGTGATGCCTGTGAAAGTGTTACAGCGGTTTTTTCTATCCATCAAACTTTCCGATTACGATAAAGAAATTTCAAAGAGATTATTACTGGAAATAAATAACCGATTGGAATTTATGATGGAAGTTGGATTGGGGTACTTAACGCTCAATCGTCTTTCATCCACGCTTTCAGGGGGAGAAACACAAAGAATCAATCTAACCCGGACACTTGGTAGTAATCTGACAAGTTCGCTTTACATACTCGATGAACCAAGCGTGGGACTTCATCCGAAAGACACGGGGCAATTGGTAAAAGTGTTACACAAGCTTCGCGATTTAGGAAATACTGTTTTGGTTGTCGAACATGAAGAAGAAATTATGAATCACGCCGACCAGATCATTGACATGGGGCCGCTCGCGGGCGCTCACGGCGGCGAAGTTGTTTTCAGCGGAACATTCAAGGAAATTCTGAAAGACAAAAATTCCCTCACCGGAAAATATTTGACGGGTGTAGAAAAAATTTCAGTTCCAACCATCAGAAGAAACTGGACGAAAAAAATCGAGTTCCTCGGGTGCGTTCAAAACAATCTTCAAAACATTGATGTAACAGTTCCATTAAATGTGATGGTGGTAGTTACAGGAGTAAGCGGTTCAGGGAAAACAACATTGGTAAAACAGATCGCTTTTCCATCACTTTCACGCGCGCTTGGAAATTTCGGCGACAAGCCAGGAGAATTCAGCGAAATGAAAGCCGTTGATTCCGGACTCACGCAAATTGAAATGGTTGACCAGAATCCGATTGGCAAATCATCGCGAAGTAATCCTGTTACATACATAAAAGCTTACGACCTCATTCGTGATTTGTACTCGAAGCAGCGCGGTTCTCAATTGCAAGGATTTCAGCCAAAACATTTTTCGTTTAATGTGGATGGCGGCAGATGTGATAACTGTAAAGGTGAAGGCGAAATTGTAGTGGAGATGCAGTTCCTGAGCGATGTGCATTTGTTGTGCGAAGTATGCAAGGGCAAACGATTCAAGGATGAAGTGCTCGAAGTAAATTATAAGGATAAAAATATCGCCGATGTTTTAGACTTGACAGTTGACGAAGTCATTGAATTTTTCATTGATGAAAAAAATCTTCACGAAGCGATTCTTCCATTATCGCAGGTTGGATTGGGTTATGTGAAACTCGGGCAATCATCAAGCACATTATCAGGTGGTGAAGCGCAAAGAGTAAAGCTCGCTTCGTTTCTGGGGAAGGGGAGTTCGCAAAATCCGGTCCTGTTCATTTTTGATGAGCCGACGACCGGGTTACACTTTCACGATATCAGTAAACTGTTACAGTCGTTCAACGCGCTAATCGAGCAGGGACATTCCGTGCTCATCATTGAACACAATATGGAGGTAATCAAATGCGCCGATTACATCATTGATCTCGGCCCTGATGGCGGCGACGAAGGCGGGCAATTATTATTTGCCGGAACACCCGAAGACATGGTGAAGAATTGTAATTCGCATACAGCAAATTATTTGAGAGGGAAACTTACAAACTGAATACGATTTAAAAATAGATTAAAGGCAAAGAATGCACACTTGCAAAAAGTGAAAATATTTTCGAGTAAAAAAAATCTTAATATCGTTCCGATCCCCAGCCAAAAAAACTATATATACTTCATGCAGCTTTTTTAGCTTTTTTATTTTCCTCCAAAATTTTCTTGCGTTTATTTCCGAGTTCATATAAATATTGCATCACATTAAATAGTATTACGAAGTAAGCAAAAAATACGAGCGTAATTTCTGATTCAATATATTCATAAAAGTAAATTAAGGAACATACAATTGAAGAAGAGAGCAACCCAATACAAGATAATACAAGTAAAACCATCCTATCGCTTAACCCCAAGTAAGCTAAATGATGAGTAGTATGATCCCTACCGCCAATAAAAGGTGATTGTTTGCCAATCATTCTTCTAATAAAAACAGTTGTAGTGTCAATTATTGGGATACAAAAAACCAAGATTGGGAAAAGAAATTGTTTGAATTGAAATGCAGGTCCTGGTATATCTCTGAATTCAGGAGCCCATAAAACAATTACACCAAGTCCTGAAAGTAACACGCCAAGAAACTGGCTGCCAGTATCACCCATGTAAATTTTTGAAGGGTGAAAATTGAAAACCATAAATCCTCCTATTGCACCAATCATCCCAATAATTATAAATGAATAAAGGGAAAAAAAACTTCCTTGGATAATCAAAATGACTAAGCACGACAAAAGAATAATTCCGGAAATGGTTGCAGTGATACCATCCATATTATCAAGCATATTAATTGAATTCATTATGCCAATCACCCAAAAAATTGTAAAGAGGGCATTTAAAGCATAATAGTCAGTTATATTAATCATTACACCAGAAACAATAAGTGTAACAGCACACATTAGCTGTCCCAAAAATTTAAGAAGTGGGTTAGTATTATAAGCATCGTCGGCTAGCCCAACTAAAAATCCAATTGATGAAGCAAGTAATAACCCAATTAATTGTTTGTTAAAAATATCAGAAGTGCTAATAGATATTAAAGTATAAGCCGTGAATGAGAATAAAAAAACAATATAAAATGAAAATCCTCCGACTGAAGGTTTTGTGGTTGAAGCCCATCGAATGATATTCTTAGATTCTTCGTTTCGAACACCAAGAGTTTTTGAAAATCGCAGAAACAGCCCATTAATTAGAACTGAAAATATAATGGATAAAAAAAAGAAAATTATGTATGCTAAATAAAGTTTTAAATCATCTGAAAACATAATTAAAATTTATCTTTAATAAATTTCACAACATTTTTCCATTTAGAAAGTTTAGGAGCGGCTGCATCTGAATAATAACCATAACCATAACTCCCTCCACCACCATATCCACCATATCCGGAGCCATAACCATAGCCATATCCATAACCATATCCATAATTATAGGAATAACCTGATGCACCTGAACCCATACTATTTAATACAACTGAAAGCCGTGTAATCTGATTGTCTGTTACTAGTCTATTTACATTATTCAGAAAATTACGACTTGAATAATCTGCTCTTACAACATAAATTGGATAATCTGCTTTCTTTAGAAGTTCGAGAGCATCAGTAACTACACCAATTGGTGGAGTATCAATGACAATTATGTCATATCGCAATTTGAGTTCTTCAATTAAATCAGCGGCTTTCTGTGACATAATAAATTCAGCAGGATTAGGTGGAACAGGACCAGAAGTAATGAAATCAAGATTATCCCATTCTGAATGTTTGATACACTCATCCAATTTATATTTTCCAATTAGAATCGTACTTAGTCCTTTATTATTTTCAGTTGCAAATGATTTATGAATACGGGGCTTGCGCAAGTCAAAATCAAGAATAATTGTTTTCTTTCCCCCAACTGAAAAAATACCAGCAGTATTAACAGCTATAAAAGTTTTACCCTCTCCAGCAATTGTAGATGTAACAGAAATAATTTTTGTACCAACGCCAGAATAAACATAATCAAGATTAGTCCTAATACTTCGGAATGATTCTGATATTACAGATTTTGGATTCATATTAACTACAAGTTGTGAAACATCCATAGGTTTACGATAAATTGGAATAATACCTACTAATCCAGCATTACAAAACTTGTCTATTTCAGAAATGGAAAGTATTTTATTACTTAATAAATATCGAAAAATAATAAACAGCAAACTCAACAGTAAACCTGCAACAATTCCAATAGTTTTAATTAATGGAACATTTGGAAACACGGGGTTTTTAGGAATATCAGCTTGTTTTAAAACGACAAAATCTGATACAAAACCAGCTAATGATATAGTATAACTTGATCGCTTGTCCAAAAACATCAAATAATACTTCTCTTTTAAATCACTAAGATTTTGTAATTTCTGAAATTCAGCTTCTAAATCAGGAAATTCTTTAAATTCAGACATATATTTATTATATGAATTACTGAGCTCAATTTTTGCCTGATCGATATTTTGCTTGGTATTATTAATATTTTGAATAATGTTAGTTTTTACTTCTGCAATTTGTTTATCAATATTTATTATTTGTGGGTTGGCAGGTTTAAGTTTTAGTAATTTCTCCCTTTTATCAGATTGAAGTTTATCAAGTGATTCAACATAATTTTGAAGACCAAGATATTTTGGGTCAACAATTCCAAGCAAAAGTTTTGAAGAATCTTTATAACGATTAAAATAATTAAGATAAAAATCTAAGTTTTTTTCATCGGCTGTTAAATTTAGTTGACTATTGTTTATTTCCTTAAGTGTTGAAAGAATCTCCTCCTCTTTCGAACTGGTACTTATTAAAGAGTGCTCTATTTTAAATGCCTTTAGTTTATTTTCATAGGCTTGAAGTTCAGTATTTAATAGCCCAATTTGTTCATCTATAAACCCAATAATCAAAGACGAACTCTCGGTCTTTTTTTCTTTATTATATTTAATAAATTCAGTATTAAGATTGTTAATAATATCAACTGCTTTCAAGGGTACGGGATCTTGCATACTAAATTGAATAGTGGGGGGATATATTTCAATTCTTATTCTGTTTCTTATATCTTTTATTAAACTTTCACGACTGTTTAAAACAAAAAAATAATTACTTCCCAAATAAATACTAGGATTCTTTTTAAAATCAGAAACTTTAAGTTGAGCTATAAAATTTAAATGAGGTGTTACAACTTTTTGATTAAATTTTCCTTTAAAAAAATATTTAACCTTTGAAATTTTGTATTCAATTTCAAAATCTCTTTCTGACTTAAAAATGAAATAAATTGGGATATCGTAAATTAATCCATTAACGGCAATAGTTTTTATTTCAAACGGGGAAGTCTTATAACGCTCTTCAATAAGTACTTGTCCAATATTAAAATAGCTAACAGGTAATGGGAGCAAGTCTATTACCCTATCAAGAATAACATTCGACTTCATTATTTGAATGTTTTTCTGTAATTCATTTTGGTCAATTTGATCAGCAGTATTTATTCCGGTTACTATTCCCAATGAACTTGATGTGTTAACTTGTTTGATCATTATTTGTGCAGTAACTTCATATAGGGGTGTAGTATATCGAAGATATAATATTGATGTGGAAGTAGTTATTAATATAATTAATACACACCAAATTAAACTTTTTCTTGCAATAATCATTAACAAACCCGGATTAAAATCCTCGCCTAGAATTTTCTGCAATGGGCTTAATATGACTTTTTTCTCGAGCATTATTTTTTTAAGGATAGGATTGTTGTGTATATAAGAACAGTTGTGGTTATTAGGGATAATATTGGTAATATCTGTTGGTTTACATCATTTAAGGATAATGATGGCTCAACATAAATTATGTCATTTGCAGCAATTTGAAGATTTGCTTTTTTGATACCATCTATAGTTGAAAGATTAATTAAAAAAACTTGTGGATTCCTTAGATCTCCCCTTATTAGTTTAACTCGATAGGCCTTACTACCATAAAGACCACTGGTAAGTGCCAAAACTTCAATAAGTGACATGCCTTCATTATCCAAATTTACTACCTGACCTTTTCCCCTTCCAGAGAAAACTACACATCTACGGTTACTTACTTTGATTTTAATATAAGGATTAACAAAAAAATATGAATATCTTTCACTTAGTAAATTTTCAGCTCCCGTTATAGAATAACCTGCCAAGTAAAGAGAATCTAACATTGGTAAAATGGCAAAACCTTCGTTGTGAATTAGATAATTTACCGGACTATAGTATCCATTTTGACCTAAAACATCAACCAACTGGTAGCCATTATTGGAAAGAATTTGTACTTCAATAATGTCGTTTGATTTTAAAACATATTCTTTACTTCCTGAGGTTGTATCTGGAGGTGTAAATTGATAAAACTTGTCTGTTTTAAACATAACATCAGGATAAAAAACTTTGCAAGATGAAAGAAGGATAATACTTATACAAAAAACAGAAAGAAATAAATTGCGACTAGTTGAGTTCAACTTATAGATTTTTTATGCGCACAAATGTAAGATTTTGCTGCTATTTTGATTTCTCTTTTAATAGTTTATTGTAAAGTTCTGCAGTATCGCTTATCAGTCGGTTATAACTGAACTTATTTGCAACAAAATCATGTCCAGATGTGCCCATATTTTTTCTTCTTTCATCATCATCAATAATCATGAATAGATTTCGTGCGAAATTGCTCACGCTTTTTTTAGAGGATATTAATGCTGTTTTTTCGGGTATTACCACATCTGTTATACCTCCAACTCTTGTTGTTACAATTGGTTTGTTGGCGGCCTGGGCTTCAATTAAACTTACTGGTGTACCCTCATTAAACGAACAGAGCGCAATAATATCAGAGCCTGCAATTACAACATCAATATCTCTTCGCCACGAAGTAAAAGTAAATTTTGCTTTTCGTTTTTCTGTGGGATAATTTACATAATCAAGTCCTTGATTTTTAAAATAGTTTTCAATATTTGTTCGCTCTTCGCCATCGCCTACTATAAATGCTCTTACTTTTTTCTTGGTGTTTTCAAAAACAATTTTCATTGCATCAATAAACAATTTATGATTTTTTACAGGAACAAGTCTTCCAATTATTGAAACCACAATTTCATCATCATCAATCAAATAAAAATCACGAAATTTCTTCCTTTTTTCTTCTTGATTTTCCTGAAAAGAGTCAAGATTAAAACCGAGAGGAATCACTTCAATTTTATCGAGAGGTGCGACTTTATAAATAAGACCCAATTCTTTTTTTTGGCGCTCACTAATGGCAATAATTCTGGTGGATTTTGAAGCAAGGTATCTTTCGATTTCAAGAAACATTCTTGTTTTGAATGGACTGAAATAGGAATGAAAAACATGACCGTGAAAAGTATGAAGTATAACTGGAACTTTACATTTTATGGCTGCAAGTCTTCCAAGTGTTCCTGCTTTTGCAGCATGTGTGTGAACAATATCGGGTTTGAATTCGCGAATAATATTTTTAATTTTTTTGTAAGCACTTCTGTCTTGTAACAAATTAATATCTCGATACATTTCTGGAATATAAATTGGTTCTAGACCTAATTCGCGGGCGATGTACTCAGAACTTTCTTCGGTTTCATCAATCATTCCTGAAACCAATATTGTTTTAAAATCTGGTTCAAGATACTTGGTGAGAAATGCCACATTATAAGTAGGACCGCCAAGATTTAAACGATTAATTATTCGAAGAACTTTTGTCATTGCGGCTTTTAGTGCAATTTAAAGTTTAATCTTAAATAAATTTTCAATAAAAATTCTATCGGTAACAGTGTAAATTAATTCGTTCACCTTGGGTCAATCATATATTTCTTCCACCAGTATTGAAAAACAATTATTGCCCATATTTTTGCAACTGAATCATCAATATTATTTGAATGTAATTGCCGTTTTAGTTTCTGAATTTCTGCATAATTAAATATGCCTTGTTGTTCTATAAATTTTTTTTCAGTCAGTTCATCAATTAAATTTTTTAGTTCAGTTCTTAACCACTTTAGTAGTGGTACTTCAAATCCTTGTTTAGGTCTGTTATATAATTCAGCAGGAAGTAATTTTCTGAATGCATCCTGAACAATTTTTTTTCTTTCGGTTCCTTTTATTTTAAAATCTGCAGATAATGAAAAGGCAAAATCAACTACTTCATAATCTAAAAAAGGGGTTCGTACTTCAAGACTGTTCGCCATGCTCATTCTATCTACCTTAACCAACATATCATTCGGCAGAACAAGATTCATATCTGCAAACAATACTTCATTCATATCAGTTTGTGAATGAAAATTGCAAAGCCAGTTTTCTTTAAGTTTATTCATTGTTTCATTTTCAACCAACCAGGTCTCCTTTAGCAATTGATTAACATATTCCTGGGAACCAATTGAAGCAAAATTCCAGTAACGATCTTTAAAATTCATTTTTAATCCATTGGAAAGTTTATTAAGTCTGCGGATATAATTGCTGACTTTGTTATTTCGTGAGCGAGGCAATTTTTTCCATAGCCCCCCTAAAGCGCCAATCGCTTTTTCTGTTACACCAGCATTTCTAATCTTGTATTCGCCTACATGTTTCATGTAACCGCCAAATAATTCGTCGGCACCATCACCACTTAAAGCAACTGTAACAATTTTTCTTGTCTGCTTGCTTAAAATATAAACGGGTAGTGCAGAAGAATCAGCAAATGGTTCGTCAATATAGTCGAGTGCATTAAATAACTCCTCAAACAAATCATCAGTAGTCAATGAAAATACAGTGTGATCGGTCTTGTATTTATCAGCAACAAGTTTTGCATATTTTGTTTCGTCAAAAAAAGGTTCGTCGCGAAATCCGATTGAAAATGTTTTAAGATTATTTGTATAACGCGCAGCAAGAGCAACGATAATTGAAGAATCAATACCACCACTTAAAAAAGCACCAAGAGGTACATCGCTTATTAATCTGCGTTTTACAGAACCATCCATCAGGGACTCTAATTTTTCCTGTGCTTTAGAATAATCATTAAATTTTATTTCGCTTTCATTCTTAAATGGAATATCGTAATAACATTTTTCTTCAAATTTTTTTTCATCCAGAATAAGATAATGACCCGGAAGTAACTGTTTGATATTTTTAAAAATAGAATTTGGTTGTGGAATATAGTTTAGTTGGAAATAAAGTGATAATGAAATGGGATCTATTTCTTTTTTAATTGGAAATAAATTCATTGCTTTTAACTCAGAAGCAAAAGCCAGAATCGTTTCATCTTTAAAATAATAAAGTGGTTTTACTCCGTATCTATCACGGGCAATCAGCATTTTATTTTCAATGGAATCAAATATTGCAAAGGCAAAGAATCCATTAAGTTTGTTCAGAAAATTTTCGTTTTCGGTAATATAAAGCTGTAACAAAACTTCCGTATCACTTGAAGTATGAAATATTATTCCTTTTTTTATCAGATCCTTTTTTAATTCACCGAAATTGAAGATCTCACCATTGAAAATAATGGCAAACCGACCTGATGGGTCAAGCATTGGCTGGTTGGCTGTAACACTTGTGTCAATAATTGAAAGTCGCCGATGGGCTAAAGCAGCATGTGTCCAATAATTAATATTACCTGCATCGGGTCCTCTTTTAATAAGTGCATCATTTGCTTTTGATAAAGCATTAAACCATAATTCTGGGTTTTGTTTTTTAGAAAATATACCTGCAATTCCACACATTATTTAACAAATTGAAGGCGCAAAATACAAATTGAAAAAAACAACTTCTCATTTTATAAAAATGTAGGAGTACGAATTTCTATTTATAGATTTGACGCTATGCTTACAATGCGGGAGATTTATTTTAAGGACTTATTATCGAGCACAGATCTATTATTAACACCGATTTACTTCCTTCTTTTTCTCCTTTTATTTATTTTTATTAGAAACATTTTGTATCCTAATGATAAGCAAATGAAGAAATATTTTATGTATGGAATTATAGTAAAAATGATAGGGGCAATAAGTGTTGGACTTGTTTATTATTTTTATTATGGAGGAGGGGATACAAGTGAATATTATAATAATGCAAATGTGATGTATAGAGCTTTTGGCGATAATGCAAGTGATTTTTTTACACTGTTGTTTAATGGTAATGATTATAATTTGCCCACTCAAGAAGAATATATGCCCTGGATGTTTTTTGCTAGAGATGATAGTTCATATACGGTTGGTAAAATTGCCGGATTTTTTTCTTTATTTACCTTTGATACTTATTTACCAATAGCGCTTTGTTTTGCGGCACTTTCATTTTCTGGTATTTGGGTTTTGTTTATTACTCTTGTTGATGTGTATCCTAAATTAAAAAGGCAGTTTGCAGTTTCTACTCTTTTTATTCCATCTGTTTTTTTCTGGGGTTCTGGCGTTATGAAAGATTCTATTACGCTTGCTTGTGTTGGATGGATTACATGGTGTTCTTATAATATATTTATTAAGCGTCAAAAATTTATTTCTTCTTCAATTATGCTTTTTATTTCGATATATTTTTGTTATGCAATAAAAAAATATATTGTTATCAGTTTTGTACCCTCAATGTTATTTTGGATCTTTCTTACTTATAGAGATAAAGTAAAATTACAAATGGTCAGAATCTTAATGGGGCCATTTATTATTATAATTTCTTCTATCGCCGGGTATTATGTCGTAATTAAACTTGGTTCTGAATACACAATGCAAAATGCATTAAAAACGGCATCAAACTTTCAGGGCTATCATGAATTTTTGGCTGAAACAGCTAATGCCTCAGGCTATAAACTTGGTACAATGGATGGGACTACATCAAGTATAATAAAAAATATTCCTGCAGCAATTAATGTAACACTCTTCAGACCTTATTTATGGGAAACCAGAAATCCTGTAATGCTACTTTCTGCAATTGAAAGCTTTATATTAATGATGTTTACTATTCGAATCTTTTACCGAACGGGTATTTTCCGAACCTTAAAAGCTATTACAGGAAATGCAACCGTATTCTTCTGTATATTTTTTGCGATGTTTTTTGGTTTTAGCGTAGGATTTACTGCTTATAATTTTGGTGCATTAGTTAGATATAAAATTCCCTGTATTCCATTTTTTGTTGCTGGTTTATTTATTCTCAATTATATTACAGAAGAGGAAAATCAAAAAAGACAATCCGCAAAAACTCGATTTTAATTTAGAGATTGTTATAAGGCGCTAACAATTTTTTGTATAGAAGAGGAATTACTCATGGTGTAAAAGTGTAACACAGGTGCTTCAGCTTTAATCAATTCTTTGCATTGCTGTATAGACCATTCAATTCCTACTTTTTTAAAATCATCTTCTGTTTTGCATTTATCAAACTCGTTTAAAAGCTCAGAAGGAATATCAACAAAAAATATTCTGGGCAGATTAGTAATTTGTTTTTTGTTGGTAATGGGTTTTAATCCCGGAATAATCGGAACTGTTACACCCGCTGAACGACATGCTTTTACAAAATCAAAATATTTTTTGTTGTTAAAAAACATTTGTGTTACAATGTAATGAGCACCCGCATCCACTTTTGCTTTCAGATTTTGAATATCAATATTAATATCAGTTGCTTCATAATGCTTCTCGGGATATCCTGCAACACCAATACAAAAATCTGTGGGCTGTGCGTTGTTTAATTCTTCTTCAAGATAAATTCCTTTGTTCATGTTCACCGTCTGGCGAACAAGTTCCAATGCATTTTTGTGTCCGTCGGCTTGCGGAGTAAAAATTTCTTCACTCTTCATTTTATCTCCACGAAGTAGTAACACATTATTGATTCCTAAAAAATCGAGTTCAATTAATAAGTCTTCAGTTTCGTCGATTGTAAATCCGCCACATATTAAATGTGGAACAGCATCAACTCCATACTTGGTCATTATTGCAGTAGATAAACCTGCAGTGCCCGGCCGCTTGCGAACTATTTTTTTTTCGAATTCGCCGGCTGCTGTTTTTCTGAAAATAAATTCGGAACGATGATAGGTGACATTGATAAACGGCGGCTTGAATTCCATTAAAGGATCAAGGGTGTTATAAATAGTTTGTATGCCCGCACCTTTCAGTGGTGGAAGGATCTCAAATGAAAATAAAGTTTTTTTTGCCTGTGTAATGTGCTCGGTAACTTTCATAAAATCTTAATGAAGAAGATTATTGATGCGCGAAAATAACATTTACGCGGAGCGCTAAAAGTGAAATTCGATTTTGAAAATTAGTAAGAAAGAAAAAATTACGAGTCAATAAAAATTCACCATTGACAATTGACAAAAAAATTAATTCAGTTTGTATGGAGCCACCATTTGAAACTCTGGAATATGAACTTTGAATTTTTTATCGTCAATAGTTCGTTGCATTAAATAAGTGCCGAACATTTTTCCAATTTCAGTTTTAATCTGCGAGCCGGAAACATACTGATGTGATGCGCCGGGTTCTATTACAGGTTGCTGGCCAACCACTCCTTCACCTTCCACTTCTCTATAAACTCCGTTAGCATCAACAATATTCCAATGACGACTCAGCAACTTAACCGCATAATCACTTTCGTTTGTAATAGTGATACGATAGGCAAACATATAATCGCCTGAAGTTGGTTTAGAATAATCTGGCTGATAAAAAACCTCTACACTGATTCGAACTCCTTCTGTAGTTTTAGTTTGCATATTTTTTACGAATTGAGTTCCCGAATTTATGAAACGCTGTTAAGTGACAAAATATTTTTTTAATTTTTTCTATCGTCTAAAAATTCATCCACTGCTTTTACTGCTTCTTCCAGCGCATCGTGTAAATTGTCGTTCACAATTGTTTGGTCGAAATATTCTTCGAACTCCAATTCGTAATGTGCTTTGGTAATTCGTTCTTCAATTTTTGATAATTCTTCTGTTGCGCGATTGCGCAGGCGCTGATCTAAAATTTCTGTTGACGGTGGTTTAATAAAAAGTGCCAATGAACTTTCGCCGAAATTTTTTTTCAGATTCATTGCACCTTTCACATCCACATCAAAAACCACTGTTTTTCCCTCTTTCCACAACCGTGTTACTTCTTCCATCAATGTGCCATAAAAGGTATGGTGATACACTTCTTCATATTCAACAAACTCTTTGTTCTCAACACGGCTTTTAAATTCTTCGAGTGAAATAAAATAATAATCAATGCCATCAATTTCTCCCGGTCTCGGCGCGCGCGTTGTGGCTGAAACTGAAAATGCCAATTGATGAAAGCGTGACAACAAGTGTTTTACAATTGTTGTTTTGCCTGCACCAGATGGAGCTGTTACAATTATGACTTTCGGCAACATGCGGGCGAAAATAGAAAAAGTGAAAAGGATTAATAATAAATCACCTCAAACGAAACACTATTGTTGGGTGTGGCCGTTTCTGATTTTTGTGTTCCGTAAACAGGGTGGGAGGAAAGAATGTAATAATACTCGTCGGGTAGTTTGTTAAAAGAAATTTTTCCGCTGTCGTTCACTGTTCCTGAATATTTCACATTCTGATTATTGGTGCGGTCGTTATCGGTGAGAAAAAGGTAAACTGTTACACCACTAAGTGGCTTTACAGTTCCTGCTGAATCGTTTCGAAATGTTGTTACCTCCAACAAAGCACTGTGAACGGGTGTAACAGTTTCGTCCGGCTTATCTTCTTTGCAAGAGATGAGAAAAGCGGAAAGTATAAGTGAGAATGTGAAAATCAGGCGTCGCATTTCTGAAATTTATTGGGGGGGAGTGGGATTAATTCTTCATCAATTATAAGATTATTAAAATTGGGAGGGGCGAAGCCGTGATGATTTATTATTTGTTGAAATTTAATCGCAACCCCAAACTAAATGGGATATTATGTATTTGAAATATGGAACCTAAAATTTTCTGTCCGGAAGCTATTCCGAGCGAAACTTCAGACAACCCCAGCGTGAATGAAAATCTTTTGTTCGGATTAAATTCAAACTCAACTGCGAAACCTGCCGACAGTACATTATTGATTGAGTATGATGTAAGATATTGATTCTGATAAACTGTGGCTTTTTCAAAAACATGATATTCATATAAATCAAACGAAGGGGTAAAGAATATTTTTTTTGTACACTGCCATTTTATCGTGATACCGGATTTGACTGTCACAGAATTAGCAGGTGTTCCTTCGCGCTCAAATGTTGGATACAATATTCCTGCGTTAAAAAAAATATTTCTTTTTAGGGGATGCTGAAAGGTTATCTGAGGTATTAAGAAATTAACGCCGATTGAATTTTTTGGAACAAGTGTATCAGACAATAAAATTTCCTGACCGAAAGAAAATTCGGTTTGAATAAAACAGAATAACAATACCAAAATTATTTTCATTTCCGTTTTTGCTTACTGCTCAGTGCAAGTTAATGAATAGCGTTCGCAATTTGCAATTGTGAACGAGGACGAGTAAAAATTATTTCATCCAATCCGTTCAGCGCGATTGCAATCGCACTGCATTGAATACTCCGATTTAAAATCGGATTTCTTAGCTGAGCTCGATTACAAATCAAGCACAACAGGTTCTGATAATACTATTGAGTTGGTGCTGGTGTAGTGGAAAGTTTTTTACACCCGAAATTATATCCAACCTTCAGATACAAAGTATTTGGATTTAATTTTTGAGAATAATTCTCAATGGTGAGTTTCATTCCACTCGTATTCGCGCCCAATGCGACAGTTAGGTGTGAGATTGGTTTGAATTGTATTTCCGTTCCGGCAATTATGCCGTTTGGAGTTTTTTGGAAACTGATATTGTAATTTGAAGTGTCAGAACTTGTACAACTCCATGTGATTTTTTGAGTGGAAGATTTGCAGTTAAAAGAATACTGATAACCGGCAAATATTTTCCACGACAGAGTCTGCTTCTTATTTTCCAATAACGAAATCAATAAGCATAAAGAAGGTGAAAGAAAGCGGTAGGTCTGTGTATCGAAAGTTTCGTAACAAAACTGCTGAAATGAAAGAGGACTGTATTTAAAACTTGAGTAATCTGAATTTGCAATCACACCAATATTTCTCCATAATTTTTTTTCGAAATAAATACCCGACGAATGCCCGACAATTCTTTCGTGACTATAAAAATGAAAATAACTAATTCCAGAACTAACTCCGATAGTTTGAGCAATAAGATTTTTATTTCCGAATTGGAAAAGAGAAACAAAAATCAGGAACAGAATTTTTTTCATACTCAATTCAAAGACTCTATTAACTTTAGAAAGGCTGCATTCATTTAGCAATTCTTCACAACTTCTCCAGCATCCGATTCATATTCACTCGCTCAGTAATTAAACAGTTATCACAATTGAATCGAGCCCGGCAATATTTTTCAGAAATGATTTGACTGAATTGTTTCCTTCAAGAATATAAACCAGAATGTTGGTGTCGGCTAAATAATCAATGCCACTCATTACGATTTTCTTTTTGATAAGAAAGACCGTCAATGCCACGCTTTAATGCTCCAAAGTATTTTGTTAAACCAGCAGTAGTTTTTCCTTTTCTCCGAAGCAATTTTTTTGCCCGTGCAATTTCTTTTACAGAAGATTTTCTCTTGATAACAACAGTCATACTTTGTGATTGTGATGAACAAACTTATGAAAACTAATTTTCATTCTATCTCAAACTATTCGATTTTCATTTTACAATTTCTCCAGTACCCGATTCATATTCACCTTCTCATCCACAATTTTCAGAATATCATTTACTGCTATGCGCTCCTGCTTCATGCTGTCGCGCTCGCGAAGTGTAACAGTGTTGTCTTGTAAAGTCTGGTGGTCAATAGTAATACAGTAAGGAGTTCCAATGGCATCGTGGCGGCGGTAGCGCTTGCCAATGGTGTCTTTCTCTTCGTAGTGGCAGAGATGAAATGGTTTCAGCTTGTTAAATATTTCCATTCCCTTTTCAGGCAGTCCATCTTTATTCAACAGCGGAAGCACAGCCACTTTCACAGGCGCAAGCGCGTGAGGCAAACTCAGCACCGTGCGCTCGCTACCATCTTCTAATTTTTCAGTTTTAAGCGAAGAAGAAAAAACAGCGAGAAACATTCTGTCGAGCCCGATACTTGTTTCAATCACATAGGGCACATAACTCTCGTTCAGTTCGGGGTCGAAGTATTGCAATTTCTTTCCGCTGAATTTTTCGTGACTGCTTAAATCAAAATCACTGCGTGAGTGAATGCCTTCCAGTTCTTTAAAGCCAAACGGAAATTCAAATTCAATATCGCAAGCGGCTTTTGCATAGTGAGCCAATTTCAGATGGTCGTGAAAGCGATATTTTTTTTCGGAGATGCCGAGTGCCTGATGCCATTTTATGCGCTGCTCTTTCCAGAAGTTATACCACTTTGTTTCGCTACCCGGGCGAATGAAGAACTGCATTTCCATTTGCTCGAACTCGCGCATACGGAAAATAAATTGCCGCGCTACAATCTCATTGCGAAACGCTTTTCCGGTTTGCGCAATGCCGAAAGGAATTTTCATTCTGCCTGTTTTCTGCACATTCAAAAAGTTCACGAAAATTCCCTGTGCGGTTTCGGGGCGCAGATAAATAGTATTCGCTTCTTCACTCACCGAACCAATGGAAGTGCTGAACATTAAATTGAACTGACGAACATCAGTCCAGTTGCGTGTGCCGCCCACAGGGCAAACAATTTCAAGGTCAATGATTATTTGCTTTACATCCGCTAGGTCATTCGCTTCGAGTGCGGTTTTAAATCGCGTGTTGATGTCATCAATCTTTTTCTGATTCTCCATCACGCGCGGATTAGTAACGCGATACATTTTCTCATCGAACGATTCACCGAATTTTATTCTCGATTTCTCTACTTCCTTTTCAATCTTCGCTTCAATCTTCGCAATGTGATCTTCAATCAGCACATCGGCGCGGTATCTTTTTTTCGAATCCTTATTATCAATTAGCGGGTCGTTAAACGCATCCACATGTCCGCTTGCTTTCCAAACTGTCGGGTGCATAAAAATGGCAGCATCAATGCCCACGATATTTTCGTGCATCTGCACCATTGATTTCCACCAATATTCACGGATGTTTTTTTTCAACTCGACTCCATTCTGTCCGTAATCATAAACCGAACTCAGCCCATCATAAATTTCACTCGACTGAAAAATGAAACCGTATTCTTTCGCATGCGAAATAATTTCTTTGAATAAATCTTTTTGTTCTGCCATAGGGCGGCAAATGTAATTTGAAGATTGCTATTCTTTAAAAATTAACGATAGAGTAGCTCAGAGTTATTCAAAGAGTAAAAGAGAGTTCATCAAAAAAAACTCTGTGCTACTCTGTGATGTATTTACTCAGTGTACTCTGTGGTTAAGAAACTAAAAATCTTGAATCAAAATTTCTTTTGAATTTTTTTCACCGATAATTCTATACATCACTGCTTCTAATATTTCGAGGGCTTCGTTTAAACCTGCGCGATCATCTAAAAATAAATTTGCATAAATTTTATTTTGATTTCCATAAGGCAAATCGACCGGATTGTTATTAATAGTATCTAATTCAATTCCGAGAAACTTGAATCTGTTTTTGATTTCGTCGTAGCGGTCTTCGTTACATGCAGTGAAACACACAATGAAAGCGCCTGCGTGTTTCGCCATTTTTAAATCCTCCACAATTCTTAACGCATGTATATCCTCTTCTCGGTGCATTCTCCAAGGAGATATAGTATCATCATAATCCACCGCGATAATAATTTTTCCATGCTGCTTCCATTCAACATATAACCTTTCAATGTATTTCGATAATTCTTTTCTGCCTTCAGAAGGAATTGCAGTTTCGTTTTGAGGAGTATTCATTTCAATAGATTTTCTGGTGTAAAATTATGTGCAATTGATGGATTAAAAAGTCAAAGAAATATTTTTGTCTTTTGAGAAAAATTGGTGCAAAAAAATTTACCTGAAGTTTTAGGAGTTAGGTAGGAGTAATATGAGTTTTTAAAAACTCCCATTACTCCTTTGTGGTTACTCCCATGACTCTTAGTTAAAAAATTCTAATCTGCTTTTTTCAAGCCAAACGGCACATTCAATTTCAAACTGATGTTGCGCCCCATTTCGTACATTCCTATTCTGCCAGTAACATTATTCGGGTCGCCGTATTTCAGGCGGCTCATGTTATTCTGATAAGCGGCATCAGTAAGGTTACTCATATAAACGAAAACAGAAAACAGTGTTGCTTTCTTCGAGCAAACATCGGTTCCGATTCCAACATTTAGTATAGTGTAAGCAGGTGTAACAGTTTCGTCGCCGAACTTGTAATAGATTTTGTTTTGCTCGAAGCAATGTTCCACATCAAAGCGGAAATAAGAATGTTGTAAGGCGGTGCATAATTTTTTCGCGCTGAACTCAATACCCGAAACCAATTTGAACGGGGGTGTGTAAGGAAGATACTTTGTTGAGTCGCCTTGATTTTTCTGAATAGCATTGAGCATTGAAAAAGTATTGTTGAACTGAAACCATGCTGCTTTTTGCGGATGAATATTTAAAGTCAATTCTGCTCCGGTTAAAACTGCATCTCCGGAAATAAATTTGAAAGTTGGTCCGTCGCTCGCTGCCATTACATCGGTACGAATGCTGTCACCGCCAAGCACGCTCGCTAATTTCACGGGGAAAATATAATTCATGATGTTGTTGTCAAACA
The DNA here is from genome assembly GCA_038326325.1 of Chitinophagales bacterium. Taxonomy (GTDB): domain Bacteria; phylum Bacteroidota; class Bacteroidia; order Chitinophagales; family UBA10324; genus UBA10324. The sequence goes on from JBBQJW010000005.1 coordinate 144,207, forward strand.
CATTTAACTCAGCAGAAATATCTTTTGAGTTGACACCGACTGTTACATCGATCTGCAAACTGCTTTCAGGTTTTAAAGTCGGGTCGCCGATTTCATAGAATGGAGTTCCGTCGTGAATACCATTGCTTCCGCTCTCTGCAATATTTGGCGCGCGAAAACCACGCGACAAATTCAACTTGCCGTAAAATGATTTTGTAAAATCGTAAGCAAGCCCCAAACTACCTGATACACCTGCGAAGGTGCTGTTGTATTCTATGAAGCGATGAGTAGCGGTTGTGTCGCCAGATGTTGTAACCGCTCCAAGCGTGTCGAGATAAAGATCATCGCCGTGCAAACTTCTGTTATCGAAACGCAAACCGCCAGCGACGGAAAGTTTGTCGAACGATTTTTTTCCAATTGCAAAAATCCCTACATCAAACAACTGATAGGCCGGCACTAAAAAAAGTAGTCCTCGATTTTCTGATGACTGCTGCATTCCATTTGCCCCGAATGAAATTTCGAAATGATTTTTTTCAGGCAAAGTGTAACGCAAATCATAGTTGATTGTGTTGAGGAAATAATAAATATTGTAAGTGTCGAGCAGTGTTGCATCATTCGCTTCCTCACGGTGATTTTGCTGAAAGCCAACTCGCAAGCCGAGACGACCATTTCCCAATGCAAAATCATTATCCCAAACTGCTTTGTAATGACGAACATACTGATGAATAACTAAATCATGTGAGTAAGAAATTAATTCGGTGTCGGTACAAATCACCACACTATCAGAACCATCAGAAGCCATCACATGACGATTAAATAATCCGGTCTCACTATCTCGACCACCTTCAACAATGCCGACTCTCATATCAAAATCGCTGAAGATCAATCGTGAGTATCCCCACTTGCGATTGATACCGATTGTTCCTTTTAAATTATTTTCTCCGAAACCTGAATTGAAAACATAACCATCATATTTATTTTGATAAGCATGAGAATCCATGTAAGTGTAACGGAGGTCCCATACAAAACCATTTTGGTTGCCTCCTAAATATGCTGAGCCACCACGCAAGCCATTATTGGTTTGATAATTTAATTGCAACTCACCTTTGATAGCACCCAATGGTAAAGTTGGTGCCGGTAAAAAATTTATTACACCAGCCATTGCATCGGAACCATAACTTAAACTACCTGGTCCGCGCATGATTTCAACTTTGTTTACCGTGTATGGATCCACTTCAATTCCGAATTCATCACCAAACTGCTGACCTTCCTGGCGAACACCATCGTTAACAACGACAACTCTATTATAACCCAATCCACGAATCACAGGCTTCGCAATGCCGGGACCGATTTCAATGAATGTTACACCAGGTACCGACTTCAGCGCTTCGATAATGTTGCACGAAGAAGTTTCATTAAAATCATTTTCGCCAATCACACTTACAGGTATCGGATTCGATTGCTGTTCAGTGGCGGATGAAACACCGGTTACAATTACTTCCTGCGTTTCAATGCTTGACTGCTCTAATGAAAAATCAGCCGTTGGATTTTCACTCACCGAAATTTCCTTTGATTGAGTTGCGTAACCCACATATCTAACTTCAATTAAGTAAGTGCCTTTCGGAATATTTTTTATAGTGTAAGAACCATCAGCTGCTGTAACAGCTCCGATTTTAATATCAGGAATATATACAGAAGCACCTTCGAGTGCTGTACTTGTTTTGCCTTCAGTAATTTTTCCGCTCAATGAGTTTTGCCCGAAAGAAAATTGAAATTGGAAAAAGAGAATAAAAAAGAAAAACAGAAAAAGTATTTTGTGTTTATAATTTGATTTTTTCATTTTGATTGAATTGAAAATGTTTTTGATTGAATCATTTCTTGAAATAAAAATTAATTAAAGAATTACCATTGAATATTTCCATACAGAAATATTCAACAGCAGTATTCAGAAATTAAATGGAAAAGTTCCTGCTTAAATAAAATTCAGGAAATGAAAACTTCCGGCGGCGGAGAAAATATATTTCTGAAAGGAGATTGATAAAAAAATACTTCACTCAATAAATTATTAGAAAAAAAAAGTTGATTTGATAGAATGGAATTCAAATCAAAAACTTTTTTGCCGCTCACATATTTCAAAATTTCGGGAGCTGCATTTTTCGTTGGAGGTGAATTGCTATTCGAATTATTTTTTTCGAATTGAGAAACTTCAGACAGATAATTGTCTTCCTTTTCATCGCTGTAAGCAAAATAAATTATTTCTTCACCATGCTTTTCAGTTTTTACAACATCAAACATTTTATCGCTGACACTTATTTCTTTATCACTAATCAATTTTAAATTCTTGTTAGCAGATGAAAATTCAATAAATTTTTTTGAAGCATTGTATTGAAAAGTAATAATTTCTTTCTCCGCCTGAATTTTACAAAATAGAATTCCACCACCATAAAAAAATAGAATCCTGAACGAATTAAGTGCAAGCAAAAAGGCAAAAAAGAGTGGAATCGTTTTTTTCATGCTTGTGGCGAAACTAATAAAATTGAGAGTTTGTGTTTATTTTTTAGCTGGAGAGGTAATATTTTTCATCATTCCAAACTGATTCATTAACTTGCTCCTCTTAATTTCGCCCCGTGAAAAATATTTTTTCTTCAGCTAAAAAATTACTCGTTTTAATCACAGTAATTTTTTGCTCATTAAATGTTCAGGCTCAGGTTCCTCAGGCACTCACTTATCAGGCCATTGCACGCAATGCTTCAGGTTCTGCAATCGTCAATTCTAATATCAGTATTCGCATTTCAATTAAAGATGTAAATGCAACAGGTCCAACATTGTATTCCGAAACTCAATCTGTAACAACTAATCAATTCGGATTATTTACAATGTCAGTAGGAACAGGATTGATTCAGTCAGGAAATTTTTCAAACATCAATTGGGCCGCCGGATCAAAGTTTATGAAAGTTGAAATGGATCCTACGGGTGGTTCCGGGTATATTGATATGGGAACATCACAATTATTAAGTGTGCCTTATGCTTTAATGGCAGGAAGTTTAGTGGGGGGGGCAGGTGGAGATAATTGGGGAACGCAGACGGCAAACACAAATACCACATTGACTGGAAACGGAACAACTGTTACACCCCTTGGAATTGCTCAGCAAGGAGCAGCGATTGGTCAGGTTTTAAAATGGAACGGAACTACATGGGCACCTGCAACAGATTTAATCGGGAGTAGCGGTGGCGACAATTGGGGGACACAAACAGTAATTACAAGTTCAGCATTGACCGGCGGGGGCACTTTTTCTTCTCCATTAAACCTTGCGCAACAAGGTGCAGTTTCTGGACAGGTATTAAAATGGAATGGAGCAACATGGGCACCTGGAAATGATATTGATAACGATGCTCAAACACTTAACATTTCAGGATCAACTTTGACTATCAGTAACGGAAATTCTGTTTCACTGCCTGCCCAGATTAATTATGTAGCAGGAAGCGGAATTAATGTTACAGGAAATATTATAAGTAATATTGGCGATCTGAGTAGCACAAATGAATTACAAACTCTTTCTGTTGCAGGAAATCAATTAACTATTTCAGGGGGGAATTCTGTAGCAATTCCAACAAATAATTATAGTTCGGGAACTGGAATCAGTGTAGCAGGAACCGTGATTTCGAATACAGCACCTGACCAGGTTGTTTCGTTGACAGGAGCAGGAAGCGCAAGTGTCGGGGGTGCTTATCCCAATTTTACAATTAGTGCAACTGATGCGCAAACACTTTCATTTAGCGGATCAACAATTTCAATCAGCAACGGAAACTCAATTTCAATTCCTATACTGCCGCCTTATACTGCAGGCAATGGAATCAGTATTGCGGGTTCGGTTGTTACTAATTCATCTCCGGATCAAATTGTTTCTTTAACAGGAATCGGCGGGGCAACTGTTACAGGAGTCTATCCGAACTTTACAATTAGTTCAACTGATAATGATGCACAAACTCTTTCTCTTGCAGGCAATATTTTAAACATTACCAATGGAAATTCTGTTACACTCCCCGTTCAATTGAATTATACATCCGGAGCAGGAATCGGAATCATTGGAACAATAATTACAAACTCAGCTCCTGATCAGATCGTTGCTCTCACGGGAACGGGCGCTACAACTGTTACAGGGATTTATCCGAATTTCACAATTAACTCGACAGATACAAACACTGATGCACAAACACTTTTCTTGACGGGAAATAACCTTTCTATAAGTAATGGAAATGCTGTTACACTTCCCACTCAATTGAATTATACTGCCGGAACCGGAATTGGAATTACAGGAACAGTAATCACAAACTCTGCTCCTGATCAGACTGTTACACTAATCGGAACAGGTGCATCAACTGTTACAGGCTCTTATCCGAATTTCACAGTTAACTCAACCGATGTACAAACACTTGCCATTTCAAACGATACAATTTTTATCAGTAATGGAAATAGCGTGGTTATTCCTGGCGGAAGTAACTATACAGCAGGAACTGGAATCACAATAGCCGGCAATGTTATTAATAACGGTGCGCCTGATCAGACTGTTACACTTACCGGAGCAGGCGCTACAACTGTTTCTGGTACTTATCCTTCTTTCACAATTACTTCTACAGATAATAACACCACATACTCAGCAGGCGCCGGAATCGGAATTATTGGCAATGTAATTTCAAATATTTCTCCAGATCAAACAGTGATTATGACAGGTGCCGGAATGTCAACTGTTACAGGTACTTATCCTGCTTTTACTGTAAATACAATTGCAAATACTGATGTTACACTGGCTGGAAACGGAACTGCTGTTACACCTTTAAAAATTGCACAGCAAGGAGCCACGAATGGCCAGACTTTAAAATGGAATGGCGCATCTTGGTTGCCGGCAAATGATATTGATCAACAATCATTAGCGCTTGTTGGAAATATCCTTTCCATCACCAACGGAAATATGGTGACTTTACCAACCGGAACAACTTATACTGCCGGAATCGGAATCAGTCTCGCAGGAAATGTAATTTCAAACACCTCACCTAATCAGACTGTTTCACTTACCGGAACAGGAGGAACAACAATAGTTTCCGCATACCCAAATTTTACAATTAATTCTCCAACCTATACTGCCGGTTTCGGAATTGGAATTGTTGGGAATGTAATTACCAATACTTCACCAAGTACATCTTACACAGTAACTGCCGGTGGAGGGTTAAGTTTAGCCGGAACTGCTTTTAGCAATAATGCTCAAACAGATCTTACACTATCAGGTAACGGAACAACTGTTACACCTTTAAAAATAGCTCAGCAGGGAGCCACAAACGGGCAGGTGTTACAGTGGAATGGAACAAGTTGGATTCCGGCAACTATGACTGCTGGAGGGGCACTTGGACAAACTGTAAATACAACTTTTGGTTCTGATACTATTGTTATTAATACATTTCCAATACAATATTTTTTAATTCCAGGTTTAACACAAACAATTAATGTACCTGTTGGATACAGTGTTTTTATTTCCACTAATGGAGGTGTAACAGCAAGCGGAACAATTGTTGGTTCTTTTTCTATCATTGACATTGCAGTTTTTTTGGATGGACTACCAATAACGAGTACCATTCCTACCTGCAGCGGAAAGGAAAGAATTTATACCGCATATACTACCTACCTGCTTGGTCCTTTTAATTATTGGAGCATGTCGTTAAGCACTGTTCTTACATCAGGATTGCATACAATTAGTGTTCAGGCAGAATTTGTTTCAGGAGGACTTGGTTGTAAAATAAGTGGTGACGCTTTAAGTAATCAACAAGGTCAGCTAACAGTTATGCTCGTTAAAAATTAATCATCTTTTAATAAATTTCTCAAATCTTAAATCCTTTTTATTTTGCGCACTTTAAATTTTCACCAAATGAAGTACTTATCTATTCTTGCTTTGCTTTTGTTCCCGTTTGTTTCTTCATCACAAAGTTTATCCCCTACTGTTATTGCCTCTTACGGTAAATGGTCGGATAATGGGGGTTTCACTCTTTCGGCCACCAGTGGCGAAATGATGATTGAAACTTATTCATCAGCAAACAATTTTCTTACACAGGGTTTTCAGCAACCTGAAAAAACTAATGTTGGTGTTCAGCAATTGTCTGACGATGGAATGACTGTTACGGTATTCCCAAATCCAACTTCAGATCTTTTAACCGTTAATCTTGAAGCAACAGATGCTGATGGATACGGTGCTGTTATGTATGATGTGTTAGGAAGAATGCTTGCGCTTCCCGGAACCCTTTACAGAAACCATACACAGTTACAGCAAACATTTAATTTATTTCAGCTTCCTTCCGCTACATATTTTGTATGCATTGTAAATGCTCAGGGAGAAATTAATCACTCATTCAAAATTCAGAAAATATCTTTCTGATATTTCTTTTAAACAACTTTTAAAAAATCAAACCCATTTATAAATTCATGAAACATTTAATTACCCTTTTAACACTTTGTCTAATCAGTGTTTATTCATTTTCACAAATTCCTCAGGCATTAACATATCAGGCGGTTGCCAGAAATAATGCCGGAACAGCTTTAGTAAATACGAATGTCAGTATTCGTATTTCCATTAAAGATTTAACTGCAATTGGCTCAACTATTTATTCCGAAACACATTCATCTACTACCAATCAATTCGGGCTATTTACATTATCTATCGGAACAGGTACAGTTGTATCTGGAACTTTCGCCACTATTCCATGGGCAGTTGGAGCTAAGTTTATGAAAGTAGAAATGGATCCTGCTGGAGGTTCTGCTTACATTGACATGGGAACATCGCAATTGCTAAGTGTACCTTATGCGCTTGTTGCAGGTAGCGTTGTTGGTGGAAGTTCAGGAGGTGATGATTGGGGAACACAAACGGCTGTTACTAATAGTCCATTGTCGGGAAACGGAACAACTGGTTCTCCACTTGATATTGCACAACAAGGAGCAACCAATGGACAGGTTTTAAAATGGAATGGTTCAACATGGGCTCCTTCAAATGATGTTGGTGGTGGAACAGGTGACAATTGGGGAACACAATCTGTTGTTACAAACTCAACTTTATCAGGTCAAGGTATTACAGGAAATGTTCTTGGTCTTGCTCAGCAAGGTGCTACAAGCGGACAGGTTTTAAAATGGAATGGTGTTGCGTGGGCACCTGCAGTTGATAATAATAGTGTTTACACACAAGGAACAGGAATAAACATTGTTGGAAATGTAATTACAAATACCGAACCCGACCAGACTGTTACACTAACAGGAACAGGAAACACTACTGTTACAGGTACCTACCCGAACTTTACTATTAACTCTACTGGTGGCGGAGGTTCATACACAGCAGGAACAGGAATAAATATTGCCGGAAGTGTAATTTCAAATACCGGTGATTTAAGTGCGACAAATGAAATTCAAACACTTGGATTATCAGGAAATCAATTATCGCTTTCATTAGGTGGTGGAACTGTTACACTTCCAACAGGAACAACTTACACTGCCGGAAGTGGGATCGGAATTGTTGGAAATGTGATTTCAAATACTGCGCCTGACCTGAATGTTACACTAACTTCGGGAAGTGGAATTAATGTAACAGGCGCTTATCCTAACTTCACTATAGCTGCAACAGGTGGTGGTGGCGGAATCAGTGGTTCAGGTACTACCAACTTTGTTCCTAAGTTCACTCCGAACGGAACTACACTTGGTAACTCTCAAATTCAGGATAATGGAACAAACCTTGGCGTTGCAACAGCTCCTGATGCGATCAACAAAGTTTTAATTGCCCCTGGCGCATCTACTACTGGTGGTTTGAAAGTTAATTATACGAATACCACGAATAATACTTATGGAATGAATGTTACAAGTGTAACAGGTAATTCATACATTGGATATACAGGCACAATAACTTTTGGAACATTGACAGGAACCAACCCTGAAATTTATGGATCTTCAAGTACTGGAGTTTCAGCCGGAATCTTTGGAGCTACAAGTGGTACAAATACAAGTGCAGCTGTTGTTGGTCTTTCAAACAATTGGCATGGAGGATTTTTTGCTTCGAATGATTTACAAGGCGGTGTAGGTGCTGTTGGTTCTTATACTGGTGCAGCAGCAAGCTATGGTCTATTTGGAAATTATAGTGGAACTGTTGATACTGGAATTGGAGTGCTTGGATATAATGCTAAAGCAACCGGCGGAATAAGTATTGGTGTTGAAGGAACTTATAATGCAGTAGCTTTTGGATTAGCTGTGGCAGGTGTGGGATATAATGGTGGAGTACCATTTGTTTACAATGATTATGGAGTTTGGGGATCTTGTGATGGAACCTTTGGTGGATTTGCTGTTTATGCTGATGGTGACTTAACATGTACTGGTGCAAAGAATGCTTCTGTAGGAACCTCAGAAGGAAATCAATTAGTATATAGCATTGAAAGCCCTGAAGTTTGGTTTGAAGATTTTGGAACAGCTACTTTAGTAAATGGTCAAGTTACTGTTAATCTTGATCCTCTTTATTTAGAAACAGTTTTTATTGATGCAACGCACCCAATGATTATAACTGTTACACCACAGGGAGATTGCAAAGGAATGTATGTTGTTCCTGGTACCACTTCGTTTACAGTAAAAGAATTAAACAACGGAACTTCAAATACTACATTAAGTTACAGAATTACTTGCAGGCGTTTAAATTATCAGGACCATCACTTTGGATCTGATATTACCTGGGGCGGGGGTGATACAAGAACCAAGTATCATTATGTTCAACCAAAACCAATTGATTATAATGCTATGAAGCAAATTTCAATTGAAGGAAAAAAGAATGCTATTGATAACAGTAAGAAATTTGAAAACAAGATTAGCTTGACTAATCCAAAATAATTTTTCAATTAATAATTTTAAAAAGGTCGCTCCCGAAACTGGGAGCGACCTTTTTTTTGTCTTGTTACATAGTCATCAAACTGTAACTTGTTTGTGAATTTTATGATTGTGAATTTCAATCGCTCACTATTCGGCTAAATTCGCTCCGCATAATTCTTCATGTCTGTAACAGTTCAGGGGCTTACTAAAATTTATGGCGAACAAATAGCCATTGATAATATTTCATTTGAAGTAAAACCCGGCGAAGTGCTCGGCTTTCTCGGTCCCAATGGCGCAGGCAAAAGCACGACTATGAAAATACTGAGTGGGTTTATTCCTCAAACAGAAGGCAAAGCATCGGTATGCGGTTTTGATGTAGAGAAAGATTCGCTCAAAGCAAGAAGCAAAGTGGGTTACCTGCCCGAGAACAATCCACTTTACCTTGACATGTATGTGAAAGAATTTTTACAATTTGTTGCAGGATTGAATGGAATTAGGCGGAAGAACAGAAAAGCACGAATGGAACAAATGCTTGAAGTGACTGGACTCAAGCAAGAGATGAATAAAAAAATCGGAGCACTATCGAAAGGTTATAGGCAGCGTGTAGGCCTGGCGCAGGCGCTCATTCACGACCCTGAAGTTTTAATTTTAGATGAACCAACTTCAGGACTCGATCCGAATCAGTTGGTTGAAATCAGAAATCTGATTCGTGAATTGGGAAAAGAAAAAACTGTTATTCTTTCCACTCATATTATGCAGGAAGTGCAGGCATTGTGTCAGCGTGTGATAATTATTAATAAAGGAAAAATTGTTGCCAATGATTCAACCGAAAACTTACAACGCACTTCGCTACAGGGAATTGTAGTTAAAGTAAGTTTCAAAGAAAGTGTAACAGAAAAATTGCTGAATGAAATTGCAGGTGTAACAGCTATAAAGAAAACAGGAGGAAATAATTTTGAGCTACATGCTGTAACAGATATTCAGGAAGCTGTTTTTCATTTTGCAGTGGAAAACAAACTCACCATACTTTCATTGCAACAGGAGAAACAAAACTTAGAAGACATTTTCAGAAAACTAACTGCATGATTTGATGATGAAATACAACTCGAAACCAGAAACTAAAAAACCAGAAACATTATTTTAATGTTCACCATCTTCAAAAAAGAAATCAATAGCTTCTTTAGCAGCATCACAGGTTATGTGGTAATAATTGTGTTTCTGTTGGCTCTTGGTTTATTCGTTTGGGTTTTCCCTGACAGCAATGTGCTGGACTATGGTTACTCTTCACTCGATCCACTTTTCTTTTATGCGCCATGGATTTTTATTTTTCTCATTCCTGCTATAACCATGAAATCTTTTTCAGAAGAAATAAAATCAGGAACAATAGAATTGCTCAGCACACGACCTGTAACAGATTTGCAAATTGTGCTGGGAAAATATTTCGCTTCACTTTTTCTGGTTGTGTTTTCAATTGCTCCAACACTTATTTATTTCTACACCATATATCAACTCGGAGCGCCAAAAGGAAACATGGATATTGGTGCCACCTGGGGTTCTTTTATCGGGCTGATATTTTTATCTGCAACATTTGTAAGCATTGGTCTTTTTACTTCTTCCATATCAAGCAATCAGATTGTTGCATTTATACTCGCTGTGTTTCTGTGCTTCTTTTCTTACCTCGCCTTCGATATGTTGAGCAAGCTGAATGTTTTTCAGGGAACGATTGATACACTCGTTCAGAATATTGGTATCAATTATCACTATCAATCTATCAGTCTCGGGGTGGTTGATACGCGCGATGCACTTTATTTTATTTCGTTCATTACCATTTTTATTCTTCTTACTCGAACTTCATTGCAAAGCAAAAAATGGTAAACTGAAATCATGAGCGACGCAAAAAGAAAATCAAACAAACAATCAATTCTCTTTCGCCTGCTGGTGGTGATTGGAATTATTGTGTTGCTGAATTTGCTTGCCTCGCGATTATTTTTTAGAGCTGATTTAACAAGTGATAAACGATTCACACTCTCGCGCAATACAAAAGTGATGTTGCGCGATTTGAAAGATAATGTGTTTGTAAAAGTTTATCTCATTGGTGATATGCCCGCAGGATTTAAGCGACTCGCAAATTCAACCCGCGATCTTTTAGATGAAATGAAAATTTATGCGGGTGACAAATTGCAATATCAATTTGAAGATCCGCTCGAAGGAAAAACAGAAAAAGAAAAAAATGACATTTTAAAAGAGATGGCTGAAAATGGTTTGGAACCAACCAATGTAACAGTCAAGGCAGAAGATGCTTATTCACAGAAATTAATTATCCCCGCTGCGGTAGTTTATTTTCATTCAGGAATAGGTGTTCCTGTAAATCTGCTCAACAACGAAAGCGGAATGAAATCGCAAAACGCGCTCAACAATTCCGAAGCACAATTAGAGTATAAATTTTCTTCGGCCATACAAACGCAGTTGTCACCAATTAAAACACGAATTACATTTTTGCGCGGGCACGGCGAAAAAGATTTGGGTTACTTGTATGATTTTATAAAAACACTAACTGTGTTTTATGAAGCAGATACTTTAATGCTTGAGCGAGTGATTGATGTGAAGAAAAAAGCAGATGTGCTTGTAATTGTTCAGCCAACAAAATCATTTAACGAGCAGGATAAATTCAAACTCGATCAGTTTGTAATGAACGGCGGAAAAATTTTGTGGATGATTGATGCGCTCAATGCATCGCTCGACAGTCTTGCACAAAAACCTTCGATGCTTGCGCTCGATTATCAACTCAATTTGGATGATCAGTTGTTTACTTATGGTGTGCGATTGAATCCGGGGTTGCTGATGGATCTGGTTTGCAACCCTGTTCCGTTAATGGTGCAGAGTAATAATCCCGCTGATAATCAACCACAGTTTAAATTATTTCCATGCACATTTTTCCCTGTACTTACTCCTGATGTTGTACATCACATCACTTATGGCATTGATGCTGTCAGCACGATTTTTCCTTCAACACTTGATACTGTTGCAACAGGCGGAATTAAAAAAACTGTACTGTTACACTCCTCGAAATATTCGAAATTGGTATTCTCTCCCTACATGGTTGATATGCGTGAGTTGAGAAAGCAACCTGAGGTAAATACTTTCTCCAAAAAAAATTATCCTGTTGCAGTTTTGCTTGAAGGAAAATTCAAGTCTCTTTATCAGAACAGAATGACGGATGAATTACAGGCAGTGCTTCGCGATTCTTTGAAAACTCCTTTCAAAGAATTAAGTGATGAAAATAAAATGATTGTTATTGCCGACGGCGATATGGCAAGCAATGATTTCGGAAAAAATAATGAACCGTATTCACTTGGCTACTATAAATACACCAGCGATTATTTCAACAACAAAAATTTTCTGCTCAACTGCATTGATTATCTCACCAATAATTTAAACAACATTGAAACACGCGGCAAGCAAGTGAAACTTCGATTGCTTGATGCACAAAAAGTAAAGAGCGAAAAAACTTTCTGGCAATCCATTAATATAGGTATTCCGATTTTGATAATGATACTTTTCGGAATTGTGTTTACAGTCATTCGCGTGAAGAGATATTCGAGATTATAAATTTGTTTTGCATCGCATAACTTCTATTCTATGAAAAAAAATCTGTTTTACTTATTTATTTTATTTCTGCTTGCAGCAGCCACTTATTATTTTGTTTTCATGAAGGGAAACAGCACGCTTCCTGTTAATGAAAAAAACTTTGCAGTTGAAGACACAGCAAGCATTGGAAAAATATTTATAGCCGATATGAGTAAGAAAACTGTTACACTTGAACGCGAAAACAATGGGGGATGGATTGTAAATCAAAAATATGCTGTACGACCGGATGCTATCAGCACACTTTTAAAAACCATTAAACAACTCAGTATAAAATATCCGGTTGCAGAAGCAGCGCGGAATAATGTTTTAAAAAATTTGGCAACCAATAATTCTAAAGTTGAGATTTATGATTTGCAAAACAACCTCATCAATTCGTACTATGTCGGTAGCGGCACCAACGATAACAACGGCACTTACATGAAAACTGCTGATGGCGAAAACCCTTATGTAGTAACTGTTCCCGGGTTTCATGGAGTACTTACTGTTCGCTATATCACTAACGAGGAAGAATGGAAATCGCGCAACATTTTCAGTTTCACTTTTAATCAGATGAGCGAAGTGTCAGTTCATTATTTCGATAAGGAGGATAGTTCATTCATCATTCATGTTGCCGGAGTTGATTCGTTTCAATTGCTGAATTTCAACTTGAAAAAACAACTGAATCCAAAGCTTGTAAGTAAGGAAAGAATGGGAATGTATTTGGCGCTTTTCAGATTTATAAATGCAGAGGCAAATGAAAACAATAATAAAAACCGAGACAGCATTTTATCACAACATCCGTTCTGCGAAATAAAAGTCACAGATGTTCGCGGAAAAATTTATACTGCAACATGTTATTACAAACTTGTTACAGCAGAATCATTGCAACAATTTTCAAGCAAAGGAGATCCGTTGAAATATGATGTTGACCATTATTACGCAACTATTAATGATGGAAAGGATTTTGTTTTAATTCAGCAGTTTCACTTTGGAAGATTATTTCAGAAAATAAATTTCTTCTCTGCTAAAAACAGCAAGTAGAAAATAATTTAATAAGTGAATGAGTATTATAAACTCTCTGAGCCCTGATACCTGGTTGTACATTATTTTTCTGATTGTACTTATCAGTTCTCTTGTTATTGATTTTGGAATTTTTCGCAACTCAAAAGAAATGAGTTATAAAAGTGCAGCTTTACAAAGCCTCGTTTGGGTTTGTATCGCACTTGCATTTTGCTTTTTGATTTATATGAAAGAGGGGAGAGAATTTGCAATGCAATATGTTTCAGCATACCTGATGGAGTATTCTCTTTCCATCGACAATATTTTTGTTTTCGTTTTGATACTTACTTACTTCAATGTTTCAAAAAAATATTATCACAAGGTTTTATTCTTCGGAATAATCGGAGCAATAATTTTTCGGGCCATTTTTATTTTATTAGGAATGGCTTTGGTAGAACAGTTTTACTGGATACTTTACATTTTCGGAGCCATACTAATTTATACAGGATATAAAATTTTAGCTAGTGGACAGGAACCAGAAGTTCACCCTGAAAAAAATATGATTTATAAATTCATGAAAAAGTATTTCAATATTCTTCCCGAAGAAGGTAACGGAAATTTCCTGATTCATCGTAACGGCAAAAAATATTACAGCATTCTTTTTCTAGTGATAGGAGTTTTGGCGAGTACCGATTTGGTTTTTGCAATTGATTCAATACCTGCTGCCTTCGCTGTATCTCAACATAAATTGGTTGTACTCACTTCAAATATTTTTGCAGTGATGGGGCTACGAGCAATGTTTTTTTTACTGATGGGTGCTGTAAACAAATTCGATTATCTGCAACAGGGAATTTCATTCGTGTTGATGTTCATCGGAATAAAAATGCTGATTGAAATTATTCACCTGCATATTCCTACAGAACTTTCGTTGGCAATAATTATTCTGATGCTTGGTTCTTCAATTTTACTTTCTGTTTTGAAAAATAATAGTGCAAAAAAATAAAACGGCGATCGTTTTGATCACCTTCTCTATTTGAAGAATTCTTTCTGAAATTTTATCTGAGAAGAGTTACATCACCAGAGTTTTCAAGAACTGCACCGTCAATAAATTCTATTTTATAATAGTAAACATAAACACCAACATTAAGTTTTGTATTTAGAAAAGTTCCATCCCAACCCGCAGTAGGGTCTTTCGATTCAAAAAGCATTTCACCCCAACGATCAAAAATTCTAAGTTCGTAATTGATAATTATTCCACCAGGACGCAAATAAAATATATCATTGTTCTTATCATTATTAGGAGTGAAAGCATTAGGAGCCCAAACTGTCTCAGGAGGAATTACATTTATTAAAATTGATTTTGTTGATGAACATCCATTAAAATCAAACATAGTAACGGTATAGTTGGTGGTATCATAAGGTGTTGCAACCGGTGATGAAATTGAATCATTATCAAGAGAAATTCCATAGTCCCATGAATAACTTACTCCGCCGCTGGCAATTAATTGAATAGCTGTTCCTGCAAAAATCGTAGTAGAATCAATGTTAGTTGAAATTGGAGTTCCGGTATTAACGGTTATGTATCCTGTTTTAATTAGCGTATCAGAACCTCCGATATTAAAAACTATAAGTGTAACAGGAAAAATACCAGCGTTCGGGTAACAAACATAAGGAGGATTTTGAGTTGTAATAGTATCCGGATTTCCACCTGGCAAAATCCATTGCCACCCTATAGGGGCACCAGTACTTAAATTAGCGAAACTTATACAATCACCTGCACAAATTGATGTATCAGATGCAGAAAAATTTGCATGTAAATTGTTGCAATAAATTATTGTTATAAAGGAAATCTGAATAACAGAATCAATTCCATAGGAATTTGAAACAACTAATGTAATATCATAATTGCCCGGATTGGTGTAACAAATTTGAGGTGGGTTTTGTCCGGAAAAAGTTGACGGATTTCCCCCAGGAAATTGCCAGTTCCAAGATGTAGCTCCGTTACTTTGGTTTAAAAAGGAAAAACAATCCCCATTACAACCTGATGTTAAAGTTGCAGAAAAAGAAGCAGTAGGTGTACAATCGGAAACTATAATATAGGAAGTTTGTAAGAGGGTATCTATTCCATAAATATTTGAAACAATTAATTCAGCATCATATGTACCTGATGAACCATAACAAATCTGTGGAGGATTCTGACCAATAAAATTTGCAGGAATGCCACCAGGGAATGACCATGAATATGTATTTGCCAACAAACTTTGACTAGTATATGTAACACATTGCGTCGCACATATGGCAGTTGAATTTGCATTGAATAATGCGGTAGGTGGTTGGCAATTATTTACAGTGATATAATTTGTTAATGTATAAGTATCAATGTTAGCACCATCATCAACTGTAAGTGTAACATCATAACTACCTGGGGCATTGTAACAAATATTGGTGGGATTTTGATTAAAAGAAGAGGTTGGGGTAGCACCCGGAAAAGTCCATGTCCATCCAACTAAACCATTTCCCGTACTCAGGTCTGTAAAATCTATACAAGTACCATTGCAAATAGAGGTACTCGGTGTTGAAAAATTTGCGGTTGGAAGAGTGCAGTTAATCGTATTAATATAATTTACCATTGTTAAGGTATCAGAACCAAAACCATTCGTAACTATCAATGTTACATCATACATTCCAATGGTATTGTAAACAATATAAGGAGGATTTTGACCCAAATATGATGAGGGAATTCCGCCAGGAAAACTCCATTCAAATGAAGTGGGTGAACCAAGTGATGCATCGGTGAACAAAACAGAATCACCTTGACAAAATTGAGTTTGGCTTGCTGTAAAATCAGCCACAGCACTTATGCAATTATTTACAATTATTAAATACGAATTTGAAGAAGAAGGAGTACCACAGTTATCACTTACAGTAAGTGTTACAACATAATTTCCTGCAGTACTGAATAATGAACTTGGGTTTTGGAGAGTTGATGTGTTTGGAGAACCTCCTCCACCAAAGTCCCAAGAAAAATTTGTTGCTGGTCCAAATGTATTATTTGTAAAAGTTATTGAATCGCCAAAACAAGGAGAAGTAGGATTCCATGTAAAATCAGCAAAATATGAAATTGGTTGGCTGTAAACTACAATGCTATCAACAGCAATCGAGGGATCGGTTCCAAGGCCATCATTATTATTTTGCCAGTAAAAACCAAGTTTAACATTTGGATTATTTACAGCTGTCGAAGGTAATGCAACAGAATAAAATGTCCATTGACCTTGCGGAGGACAAGGAGCATTCATAGTTGGGGAAAGTTGTGTAATAACAGTCCAAGCTGCTCCATCCCAATATTCAAAAGAACAATAATCCTGATTATTTTGTCCATTGGCTAAATATCTTAAATCAACATAAACTGGATCACCAGAACAAGAACAATCAATAGTTGGTGTAACAGCTATCTTATGAGTGAATGTATTATACGGCCCACCTCCGGCATTGTATGCTGCTCCACAGTCACCAGTTGGACATAAAATGGGAACAGGCTGACTTCCAATATGCAATGTGGCATTTCCAGCACAACCAGTTCCACATTGACCAATTAAATTACCATTTTCTTCACAGCTTACATACCAGATATTGGCGTCAGTCCCATTTACACCGTTATTTGTAACAGTCCATCCATTATATCCTATGGCTGGAGTAGCTTGACTACTTGGGGCTGAAAAATCTTCAACCCAATGAGTTGTGATTTGTGCATTAATATCACTAATACTAAACAGTATAAGCGAAAAGAAGTAAACAACAGTTTGATTTATTTTCATTCTTGAGTAAGAAACATTAACGCGATAAATATACATTGCTCTCATGATATGACGATTTATAAAATTATTACTGAAAGCGTAACATTGTAAATTGTTAGTTATTAATATTACATCTTCAAATAAATGATTGCATTAAATAAAGAAATAAAAGAGATTTCGACTAATATACTTCGGGAAGTAATTTCTATCAGAAGATATATTCATGCACATCCTGAATTATCAAACGAAGAAGTTAAAACAGCAGAATTTATTTCTCAAAAACTATCAGAATGGAATATTCCTCACACTAAAAGTATTTCAGGAAATGGAATTTTGGTTTTATTGAAAGGAGAATTAAAAGACAAGAAAGTAATTGCAATTCGAGGTGAATTAGATGCACTTCCGATTTTTGAGAAAAATAATGTTGAATATAAATCCTGCAACGAAGGAGTAATGCATGCATGTGGTCATGATGTTCATTGCGCTGCTTTGCTCGGTACACTTAGAATTCTTCAGCAATTAAAATCAAGGTGGGGCGGAACTGTTAAAGCAATCTTTCAGCCGGCAGAAGAAAAACTACCAGGTGGTGCAAGTGTCATGATTGCCAATGGAATTTTAGAAAATCCAAAACCCGATTCAATTCTTGCGCTTCATGTTTTTCCAAATCTTGAGTATGGGAAAGTTGGTTTTCATGAAGGGCAGTACATGGCGAGTTGCGATGAAATTTATATAACTGTTACAGGTAAGGGGGGGCACGCTGCAATGCCCGGTGAATACAACAATCCACTTTTTATTTCTGCGCGATTACTAAATGCTTACGAAAAATTTATTGAAGAAATAAAAAATCAATCCGTTCCAACTGTAATTGCTTTCGGAAAAATTAACGGAGTAGGTGCAACAAATGTTATTCCTGATGAAGTTAAAATTGAAGGAACTTTCAGAACCATGGATGAAGAATGGAGAAAAAAAATTCATAAAAAATTAAAGGAAATTGCTCAAAATATTTCTAATGAAACTTCATCAATTATTGAAGTGAAAATTGAAATTGGTTACCCTTGTCTTTTTAATAATCCGACATTAACTCAACAGGCAAGAAGAGCAGCAGAAAATTTTCTGGGAAAAGAAAATGTTGTTGACATCCCACTTCGAATGACCTCTGATGATTTTGCATATTATTCTCAGGAAATTCCGGGTTGTTATTTCCGTCTCGGAACAAGGAACGAATCGCGTGGAATTATTTCTCCTGTTCATACTTCCACTTTTGATATTGAAGAAAAAGCACTTCAAACAGCAACCGGAACAATGGCTTGGATTGCTTTGAATTTATTGCAATCAAATTAGCTACTCTCATTAGGTAGAACACCTTCTGCCGTTTAAATTTGCGACTGCAAAAAATGAGCGCAGCAACCAATATTCATCCCATCTTTCATCGCATACTTCAACGCATTGATAAAGAAAATCAGCTGAAGCAAAATGCAAAAATTATCTGGCTAACAGGGTTGAGCGGTTCAGGCAAAAGCACAATTGCCGAAGCGCTTGAAAAAAAATTACACGCACAAAATTTTTTTACTGAATTGTTGGATGGCGATAATATTCGTTCAGGAATAAATAGTAATCTTGGTTTCAGCGAAGCAGACCGATTGGAAAATATTCGCCGCATAGCTGAGGTATCAAAACTATTTTTGAATTGCGGCATCATCACCATTAATTCATTTGTGAGTCCGACAAATGAGATTCGTGCGCTGGCAAAAAAAATAATCGGCGAAAATGATTTCATAGAAATCTTTGTCAATTGTCCGATAGAAATTTGCGAGCAAAGAGATGTGAAAGGTCTTTATGCAAAAGCAAGACTCGGAGCGATAAAAGATTTTACTGGAATAACAGCCCCATTTGAAGCACCTGTTACACCGGCATTAGAAATAAAAAGTAATGAATTAACCATTGAAGAATCAGTTGAGAAAATTTTCAACTTCATTCTTCCCGTAATTAAAAAATAAAAACTTCGCGACTGTTTCCCTCTCCTTCGGATAGGGATTAAGGGTGAGGTTGCTAAAAGAAAAAAAATGAGAGCATATAATTTAACACACCTTAGAGAATTAGAATCGGAAAGTATGTTTGTGTTGCGCGAAGTGGCTGCGCAGTTTGAAAGACCAGTGTTGCTTTTCAGTGGAGGAAAAGATTCCATTGTGGTTTCACATCTCGCACGAAAAGCATTTTTTCCTGCACCTATTCCTTTTAAGTTGATGCATGTTGATACCGGACACAATTTTTCTGAAGCCATTGAGTATCGTGACTCATGGGTGAAAGAAATTGGTGCAACACTCGTGGTTGCTTCTGTTCAGGATTCGATTGACAAAGGAAGAGTGGTGGAAGAAAAAGGTTACAACGCAAGCCGTAACGCTTTGCAAACTGTTACACTTCTTGATGCAATTGAAGAAAATAAATTCGACTGTGCAATCGGTGGTGCGCGTCGCGACGAAGAAAAAGCAAGAGCTAAAGAAAGATTTTTTTCGCACCGCGATGAGTTTGGTCAATGGGATCCGAAAAACCAAAGACCTGAACTCTGGAATATTTTCAATGGACGCAAACACAATGGAGAACACTTCCGGGTTTTTCCAATTAGCAACTGGACAGAGATGGATGTGTGGCAATATATTCATCTTGAAAAAATTCCATTACCAAGTTTGTACTTCACTCACACCCGAAAAATTTTCATGCGCGATGGAGTTATTTATTCAGCAAATGATTTTATGAAACTGAAACCCGAGGAAAAAATTGAAGAGATGGTTGTTCGTTTCAGAACAGTCGGTGATATGACCTGCACAGGTGCAGTTCTTTCTGAAGCATCAAGTGTAGAAGATATTATTGCGGAAGTTGCAGCAGCGCGTACAACTGAAAGAGGTTCACGACAAGATGATAAACGAAGCGAAGCTGCAATGGAAGACAGAAAAAAACTTGGCTATTTTTAATTTGATATTGAATTTTTTAGTGTAACAGTTTCAAATTTTAATTTTTCATTTAGAAAATAATGACTACAAAAAGTTACTTAGATATGGAACTGCTTCGCTTCACCACAGCTGGTAGTGTTGATGATGGAAAGAGCACATTGATTGGACGATTACTTTATGATTCGAAATCAATTTTTCAGGATCAGCTGGAAGCAATTGAACACACCAGTCGTCAGCGCGGAGAAGAAACTGTAAACCTTGCCTTACTTACTGATGGTTTGCGTGCCGAGCGTGAACAAGGAATTACAATTGATGTTGCTTACAGATATTTCGCAACTCCAAAAAGAAAATTCATTATCGCTGATACACCCGGACACATTCAGTACACCCGCAACATGGTAACAGGTGCGAGTACTGCGAACCTTGCAATTATTTTAGTGGATGCGCGTAATGGAGTTGTTGAACAAACCCGTCGCCATTCATTCATCGCATCGTTGTTAGAGATTCCTCATATTGTTGTTTGCATCAACAAAATGGATTTGATGAATTGGAGCGAAGATGTTTTTGAAAAAATAAAATCGGAATACACTTCGTTCGCGGCCAAGCTTGATGTGCGCGACATTCATTTCATTCCCATCTCTGCGCTTAAAGGAGATAATGTTGTTGACCCGTCGCAGAATATGTTGTGGTACAACGGAAGCACTTTACTTTATCTCTTAGAAAACATACACATTGCCTCTGATGCAAATCACATCGATGCGCGTTTTCCGGTGCAATATGTTGTTCGACCTTACAGCGATAAGTTTCATGACTATCGCGGTTATGCGGGAAGAATTGCAGGAGGAATTTTTCGCCCTGGAGATGAAGTTGAAATTTTACCAAGCGGGTTCAATTCTAAAATAAAAAGTATTGATACATACGAAGGGCCACTGACTGAAGCATTTCCTCCAATGAGCGTTTGCATTACTCTCGAAGATGATATAGATATCAGCCGCGGCGATATGATTGTTCGGAAAAATAACAAACCTGAAATCAGTCAGGATGTTGATCTGATGATTTGCTGGATGAATGACAGACCGTTACAGTTGAATGGAAAATATGCGCTGAAGCATACTACTCGAGATGCGCGTTGTGTTGTGAAAGATGTAAAATATAAAATGGATATCAGCACCATGCATCGTGTAACAGATGATAAAAATCTGGGGCGAAATGATATTGGAAGAATTTCTATTCGCACAACTATTCCATTGATGTTTGATAGCTATAGAAAAAACAGAATCACGGGTTCAATTATTTTAATTGATGAAGCCACAAACGAAACAGTTGGTGCCGGAATGATAGTGTAACAGTTGAGTTTTTTTAAATGAAAAAGCCGTTTCATGATTTTCTGAAACGGCTTTTATTTTTATTGAGTATGAAATTATTCTTTTATGAATTTTTTATTCTGAATTATACCGTCAGCATTTTCCAACTGAACAAAATAAATTCCTGCACCCCACAATTTTGTTTCAACGCGATGAACATGAAGACCACTGGGTAATCTGCCTATTTTGTTTTCGTAAATCAACTCACCTGTTACACTGAAAATTTTAATATCCGTATTCAATGATTCATTCTTCAATAACAAATTGATATTGATTTCTTCACTTGCCGGATTCGGATAAACAGTAACAGTTGATTCGTTTGGCAGAATATCTATTACACCTGAAGATACCGAACTATCAATTACAAAATTTTCGTCTCCTGTCTGATAAATGGTGAAAGCAAAAAACCCAAGCATCATTTCATCTGTCGTGTGTTCGCCTGCAACAATATTCTGAGGCGGACTGTATGGATTATCTAAATTATTTACAGTGTTATCATAAACGGCTTCAGCAAACATTGCCTGATCCATAAACATCGGAATCAGTTTTTTATAATTATAAATCAGTTGCCAGTGAAAATCCCATTTTGGAATGTATCCTAAACGAACCGTATCTCCTGCCAAATTTTGAGCCCAGGCTTTATAAGATTTTCCGACACGATGCATATGAGGCCAAAATGAAATAAGAGAAATTGGCACACCCGCCTGATAAATCGGAAATGCTTCATGAAAAGTGTGAACAGTATTCGCAGGTACCTGTAACGGTCCATCTGTCATACCATCAAAGTACTGTAACAGCGCATTAAAATAAACTTCGCGAGTGCTTGCATTCGCGGTGATAAAATCAAAATTAATTTTAGTACTGTCTATTTCTCCCAGGCTACCGGGAGCATAATGAACCTCAACAATAAAATCCGCGCCGGCGGGAACCTTGATTCCGAAATTTCCAGGGAATGAAAACACGCCCGCACCCGGTGCCCAAGCCCCCATAAATTGTGCATCGGGGCTCGCCGCCATAGTTCCATTACTCGCATAACCTGGCTGCGGATCTGCCTGATCAAGATTGTAAGAAAAAGAAGTTGGGTCGTTATAAATTACAATATGATGAACGATTGCTCCATTACCAGGCACATATTCGATTTTATTAATGTAGGTATCAGAAGTGAAATTAGAATGAACTACAAACGAACGATACTGATCGGCAACCGAATCAACTGTAAATGTTGGAAGATGCAAGGTCATGTCAAGACTTTGTAATTGAGAACCTGACTGATACACCGGAGCAGCCGGCGCCTGCGACAAATTTCCGGAAGGCAAACCATTATTAATCCAATTAACGATAGTGTTGATTTCTGTATCTGTTAAATTGAATTCACCCTTGAAGTGAACATAGTTTGGATCAGCTTTCCATGGGGGCATTTTTTTTATCAGCACATCATCGTGCACATCTGTCGCGTTTAAAACCAAATCGTTGTAACTCATCAATTCAAAAGGAGCAATACCACCCGTGTGATGACAGTTACTGCAATGACTGTAAATAATTGAAGCAACATCGCCGCTCCATGTTACCTGCGCCTGTGAAAATTGATTCGCAAAAACCAAAATAAAAAGAACGATGCTGATTTTTTTCATAATTGAAGAAATTGTTTTTAAGTAGAATGTAAAAGTCATTGAAAAGTTACAGTGTTACAGACAATTATTTTTCTATAAAGTTAAATTCAAATGTAGAAATATTTCTATTTATAAAAAATTCAGTAAATGAAAGTTAATAATTATTTAGAAATAGAAAACGATTTTCCTGTTTCAGTTTAGTCATTAAATTTTCTTCATCACCAATCGCTTGACAATACTAATTGCTGAACAGATAAAAAATATTCCCCCCAGAATTGCAACAACAGAAGAACCAGCCGGGAAATCGTAATTGAATGAAAAACTCAACCCAAGAAAACTTGCAAGTACACTAATCAGTAAAGCAATAATCACTACTCCAAAATTACTTTTCGTAAGCATGATACCACTCACTGCAGGAATAATTAAATAAGAAAAAACAGGAATCACGCCGTTCACTTTTACTGCAAACACGATTGATAAACCGATGGAAATGTAGAAAAGAAAATTCCAGATATTTAAAACACTGGTTTTCGGATTGTCGGTATTTTCAAAAGATTCAGTTAGAGCAAAAAACTTACGGAAAAAAATCAGGTGTAACAGCCCGATGCATCCGAACACAATTCCAATCAAAGTGATTTGTTCCCAACTCACAGATAAGATGCTTCCGAATAAAACTTCCTGAATGTCTCCGTCGCCGTGAGGCGTTTTAGAAATCAGTAAAACCGTAAGTGCGGATGTAAATGCATAAAAAATTCCGATAATGGCTTCGGTCTTCAACCGTTTGTCGCGAATCACGATGAACGACATCAGAAACGCTGCGACCAAAGTGAACACCAATGGAATAGTTGTGATTCCAAAACCCATGAATGCAGCAAACGCGACACCGAGCGAAGAAATTTGACCGAGAGCTAAATCAACAAACACAATTCCCCGACCTACTACATGCACGCCAAGATAAGAAAGTAAAATTCCTGTGATGAGCGCCACCACAAATGCTTGCACCATGAAGGGTAACTGAAACATGTCGAACATAAAATTGATTTTTGAATTTGGATTTAAGAATTGATGGGAGAAAAGGGAAAGACGATAGATGAAAAAATCTTTGCGTCTCTGCGCCTTTGCGGTAAATTATTTTTGAAATTTATTTTAAAGCGGCGGTAATTAAATTAATGTCGTAATCAAAAAGGTCGTAATAAGTTTTGATTGTATCAAACGCGCCGACCGAAGTTGCCATCACGCAAACTTTCACTCCGGTTTGTTGCTTCACAACATCTGAAGATGAAGTAGTGAAGTACGGAGAAGAGATGATCGCCTTGATGTTATTCGTTTTTACTTCATTAATAATTTTCACAAGTTGTGATGGGGTTGGTGGAATGCCGGGCTTCGGTTCCATGAAGTCAACAATTTGTAAACCAAATCGTGTTTCGAAATACACCCATTCATTGTGGTACGCAATAATTTTTGAACCTTTGAATGGAGCCATCTTTGTTGCCCACTCTTTCATCTTTGCATCAATTGTAGTATTGAACTTTACCAAATTCGCTTCGAAGAATGCTTTGTTCTCTGGCGAAACTTTTTCGAGACCGTTACATATATTTCGAGCGATAATTTTTCCATTTAAAGGGTCGAGCCAGTAATGAGGGTTTCCGTAAATGTGAATGTCGCCTTCACCTCGATTGAGAGAAGTTGGCACCTGTAACAGATTTACACCAACTGATGCATCAACATATCCTGCCGCGCCTTTCTGAATTTTCGAATTGCGCGAACTCGCCAACAATTGCGGCGACCAACCGGCTTCCAAATCGAGACCGAGTGTAACATACATATTAGCATTGGTCAGGTTGATGATGTAACTCGGTTTCGGGTCCACGAAGTGAGGATTCTGATAGCCGGTAGCGATAGCTGTAACAGTTACTTTTTCAGCCCCAATTAATTCGCAAATGCTTTTTGTATCCATTGTTGTCGTTACAACTTTTATAGTTCCAGCTTTTGCGAAATAAAAAAAGCTGAGGAGGAAAATTATCGTAATTATTTTTTTCAATTTCATGATTAAGAATTTTAGAATTGAGATTATTTTTTGAATTAATATTCCTGATTTATTATTTCTTCTTTTTACTTTAGTATTGATGAGCCCCGTGAGTTCCAATTACAAAAATCCAGCGCAGCCATGCTTGATAAGTTTGTGAATGATCTGGAAGAGTGTTGGCTTTTCCTTCAATTTCTATTTTCTGAAATTCAGTCGCAAGCCATGCATAAGTCAAACTGTAACCCATATCTACAGATTTCATATCAGTAGGATTTTGCGCATAATCATAGCGTGCAGTTAGAAATGAACGCTTTGCAATTTGTAATGACATCATTGAATACAAACCAAGTGAATTCACCATCAAGCTATCTCCTTTATCGGCATTCGTATAAAAAATTTCCGACTGCCAGGTAAATGACTTGTAAGTATTCTGCTGTAACGGTTTCCATTTATAAGTTAAATCTGCGGCACCAATATTTGTTATTCTTGAAGAATCATTCGCACCGCTTATTCCTGAAAAACCTAATTCGATTGTTGAATTATCGTTGAGCGAAAAGAAATTTTTTAAATGCGCGATATACAAAAAGTGATTCAGATTACTGTAAACAAATAGTGGACTCTCGCCATAACCTGCAAATGCCTGTGCAGTTAACTCCTGATAAAATGCATGATTCGGTAAAAGCCAGCTGAGAGAAACTCCTTCGTCATTTAAACTTTCTCCGAAAAGATTTTCATAAGCAATCGGTAAATCAATAAATGGTAATGCATGCGAATGCACAGAATTAATTCTTCCTACAGCGCTTTTAAATTTTCCCGCTTTGAGTTGCAAGCCACCGGGTAATGAAAGCGAAGTGAGATAACCTTCTTCAACTCCTGCTCCGTACTTATTTGTTTCGGGGTCCTTGTGAAAAGAAAGAAAAAAATCAGCACGGATGTATGGGTCAACGACTGATTGAAAAGAAAACTCTGCTTCATTTAAGTAAGCATCGAAATTTCTTTTCCCTGTATTAATGTATGAAGCACCAAAATCACCAATCGCGCTGATGTCAGGATTGGCAGAAATTGTAGAGCGCGCAGCAACAGGCGCTATATCTGAGTTTTGCATTTGCGCAGCTATTTGTTGCAGTAATAAAGAATCTGTAACAGTTGAATCTGCAGGTGTTTGTGCGGAAACTGTTACACTCATCATTAATAGAATGATGAAAGTGTTTATTAAAGTTTGAATGAATTTTATGTTGAGCATCGATTTTCTTTTTGAATAAAAAAATGATTGACCTTCCTTTGGCGAGGTTCAAAAAAATAATTTCAGTAAGAGAAAATAAGAAATGAATCTTCTCTCTTAAACAAGAGAAGGAGGACCTCGAAGTGATAAAACTTCTACAAATATTAAATGGACTGATTCAGGAGAAATAATTTCCTGAATAAAATTTGAAACCGGAACGGCAGGCAAATGAATTACATCAGCTAATTGAGACGCGGGCATTTCATCTAACAGATGATCGCAGTGTGTATGCTGATGACTGAAAGACGAACATGCTGAATAAAAATCAACATCGTCATCGTGGTGAGCAAACGCATGTATAAATACATCAGGAGTTATCGCTGAAATAAACAGCGACAAGAGAATGTAAGCAATAAATTTTTTGAATACCTGATTCATGTTCTGATCGCCAAATATAAAAAAGGAAAACTGAATGATTGATTATTGGAGTAATTAAGTTAGTTTCGTTTCATCATTTTGAAAATCACGCATTACATATCAAGAGGAATGGCTTCGCTTCTAATAGTAGTGATGCTTCATGCGCATGTTTGCGCTGCCTTGTGTGCTTCGGGACTTTATTCCTGTTGTAATGAAAAATCAGATTGCTGCAAGGAGAAACTCAAGTCATGTTGTGATAAATCAGAAAAGAAAGAAAAACATGATGATTGTCAGAAAGATCATTTGGCTTTCTTTGGTACAATAGGTCAATATCATTTTATAAAATCTATCGATACAAAAGTTTTTCATCCACCGGTTTCAATTCTTATTTCTAAAATAATCAAACAACCTGTAATTTCTTCTGATATAAAATTTGCTTATACAGGTTTTCATCCGCCTCCACCCAAGGATGGCATTCGTGTATTAATTCAGAATTTTCTTATTTGATTTTCTTGTATTCAGATTTCCCAATAGCAATTTGCTGTGCGGGCTTTGATGTTTTTGTATTAAAACAATAAACATCTTTTCGAATTTTTAATAGAAACTTTTAAACCAATTCATAAAAACAAAATGAAAAAAACAATTCTACTTTCAATTACTTTGATGTTCGTACTTACGATTTCCAAAGCGCAAACAGCTATGCAATTATCCGGTATGGACTGTAATGGTGTTTCTCACGATTTATTTGCCGATCTTGATGCCGGCAAAGCAGTTCTGCTTCATTTCTTTATGCCTAATTGTGGCGCGTGTCCTCCACCTGCACAAAAAATTCAGGCCATGGCTAATCACATTTTAGCAAATCATCCTGGAACAATTACTGCTTATGCAATGCCTTTTAATAATTCCTCACTTTGCAGTTATGCTGCTACCTGGGTTTCATCAAACAACCTTTCGCTCTATGCTCCATTCGACAGTGGTGCCGCGCAAGTGGCAAATTATGGTGGCTTCGGAATGCCAACAGTTGTTTTATTAGGAGGAACTGACCATCGTGTGATGTTTTCAACTTTAAGTTTCTCAACAAGCGATACAACTATTATGAGAGATTCTATTATGGCGCTTCTTGGAATTACTTCATCTATTAATAGTGTAACAGATGCGATTTCTTCGTTCACTATTTATCCGAATCCTTCTGCTGATGAAATCAATTTAAATTTTGTGGTGAAAGAATCAGGAAACCTGATGATTGATATTGTGGATGTAACAGGAAGAAAAGTGGCGGAAGTAATGAACAAAACTGTTACACCTGGCACTGTTACACAAACATTTCATACTACCGGTTTATCGAATGGAAATTATTTTGTTCGAGTAAATGCAAAGGGAATAATTTCTAATTACAAATTGAATATCATTCATTAAGCATGAATTCAGTAATTAAAATGATGTTTTCAATAGCCGTTATTTTTTTAGCGGCTATTGATAACTCATTTAAGAAATCCTGCTTTCTTTCTAACAATTTTAATCAATATGCAAAATGAAAAAATCAAAAATTATATTATACATATTGACAGTATTGTTTTTTTATAGTTGTGAGCATGATAAGATTTTACCTCCGGTCTCTTTACATTATTCTACTGCTTATGTTGTGAATTCGCGTGACAATTCAATTTCTATGGTAAACACAAACACAAATTCTGTGGTTGATAAAATTGATTTGACTTCTGCAAATTTCCCATATCACATTTATATTTCTCCCGATAAAAAATTATTAGCCGTATCGGTTACTAATGTTGATTTGAGTAATGGTTTTCCATTATCCTCTTTCAATTCATATAACAGCGGAAACAAAATTTTAATTATTGATATCGCAACCAAAAATATTATCAAGGAAATTTCATTAGACCAATTAGCAAGCAACGCAATTTTTAGTGTAACCGGAACTGAACTTTGGGTTGGTCAGGCAGATGATGTGCACAGCAAAATGCTAGTCTATAAAACAAGTGATTGGACTTTACAAAATACTATTCCATTAGGAAAAGGACTTGCCGAAATTTCTTTTTGCAGCGACGGCGATATGTCTTTTACTTGTACCTCAGTAGATGATTCCGTTCAGATGTATAATACTTCTGACAAAAGTTTTCTAATGAATTCAATGCTGCCTACACATCCGATAGGTGCATTTCCTTCTGATCATCATACTAATTTTATTGTTTGTGATGTTAGCAATACTGTTTATGAATTGAATGCCGATGATTGCCAAACTATAGATACAATTTCTCTTAGTTATAAGCCAGGGCATGTAAAATATAATTCTTCAAAATCTGAAATGTGGATGACCGATGTTTCAAATGGTGAAGTGCATTGGTTCAAAGAAATTAATTCTCACTGGACAGAGCAAGGAACAATTTTGGTTGGAAATAATCCGCGTTGGATTTCTTTTTCAACTGATGAATCAAAAGCATTTGTAGCAAATCAAAATAGTAATTCGATAAGTGTAATTGATGTTTCAAATCATACTCTTATAAATACTATTGGTGTCGGCTTGAGCCCTTCTTCTATTGCCATAGCGCCTTAGAAAAAAATAATGAAACAACTATTTTTTTATTCAACTTTTTTTTTCCTCACACTGACAAGTAAAATAACTGTCGCACAAAATCCTTTAATTATTCCACCTGTTCTAACAGGCACAACTTTTAATCTTATTGTTCAAAACGGTGTAACACAATTTTATGCGGGTATTAATACACCGACTTATGGAATCAACGGTGCCTTGCTTGCGCCAACTTTAATTGTAAATAAAGGAGATTTGGATACTATAAATGTGACCAATAACTTAACAGGTTTTGGAAACTCAACAACTATTCACTGGCACGGAATGCATGTGCCAGCAATGTTTGATGGTGGTCCTCATCAGGTGATTGCACAAAACACAACCTGGAGCCCACACTTTCAAATACTGAATAGCGCCGGAACATTCTGGTATCATCCGCATGGCGATAACAAAACTGATTTACATGTTTCAAAAGGAATTGCCGGAATGATAATCGTGAAGGATAGTGTTGAAGCATCACTTAATTTACCAAGAACTTATGGTGTTGATGATTTTCCAATCATTGTGCAAACAAAAGCATTCGACATTTTACATCAGATTGCGATTGCAACAAACCAAGATACTTCTGTTTGTGTAAACGGAATTATTCATCCGTATTTAAATGCTCCGTCTCAGGTTATCCGGTTGCGATTGCTCAATGGTTCAAGTATGCGTACTTTCAATTTTGGGTTCACATTAAATCATTCCTTTAAAATGATTGCAGGTGATGGAGGATTATTAGACAGCGCTGTTACACTTACAAGAATCCGTTTAAGCCCTGGTGAAAGAGCGGAAATACTTTTGGATTTACAAGGTGAAATGGGCGATACAATTTTTCTTAAAAGTTATAGTTCTGAATTACCAAATGGAATTTATGGTGCAGCAACTGTTACAGGTATGATGGGCGGAAACATTCCTGATTATAATTTGAATCCATTGAACGGAGCTGATTTTGAAATTCTTCAAATAAATGTTGTAGCGCAAACAACTGTTCCCGCACCTGTAATAACAACTCCTGTTACACTTGCAACTAATATCCAATGGAGTGGAGTTGATGTAAATCGCACTTTCACATTTTCACCTGACACCATGATGAGTGCATTATCGCAGGTGGAAGGTCCATTCAATATCAATGGAGTTCATTTTGACTTGAATATCATTAATGTAACAACCTACCTTAACAATACAGAGAAATGGAAAATACAAAACAACACAGGCATCGCTCATCCATTTCACATTCATGACATGCACTTTTATATTCTTGACATAAATGGCGGAGTCGTTCCACCTGAAGAACAAGGAAAAAAAGATGTAGTGCTGGTGATGCCGATGCAGTATGTAGAGTTCATTACAAAATTTGAAGACTTTGCTGATGATTCAGTTCCTTACATGTATCACTGTCATCTGTTACACCATGAAGATGATGGGATGATGGGAAGTTTCAGGGTGATTGATACGACCAACACAAGTGTTACAGAATTAAAAAGCCGGGATTTTAAAATTTATCCGAATCCTGCATTTGATAAAATTATAATTGAAAACCCTGAGTCAAATAAAGATGTAACAGTTTTCGAAATTTTTAATGTTGTAGGAAATCGAGTAAAACTTTTCGATCGAAAGAATTCTTCACAACAAATTGATATCAGCGATTTATCCGACGGAATTTATTTTCTCGAAGGGTTGGCTTGTTATCGAACTGTTCCTCTTGGTAAATTCATTGTTCAGCATAATAAATAATTTAAAACACAAATAAAAATTTGTGATGGAAAGTTTAAATATTTATGAATTCGATAAACAAAAAATCAAAACCATGAATAAAAAAAATAACCCTTTGCTAATTCTCCTTTCACTTTTCTCCTTTCACTATTCATTTGCCCAAACCGGAATTACATGGAATATGAGTTCGGATATTGCGACCGCCTCTTCCGGTAATGAACATCCGCGAATAGTAACAGATGGAGCTGGAAATCCATTGGTGCTTTGGGGACATTCAGATCGAGCAATGTTTTCCCGATGGAATGGAACTTCCTTCACTACACCTGTAATATTGAATCCAATGACAATGACTATTGCTGAAGCAAGTTGGATGGGACCCGACATTGCCGCCAATGGAAATAATGTTTATGTGGTTTTCAAACAAACTCCTGAGGCAGATACTTCAAGTCATATTTATATTGTACATTCAGCTGATGGAGGGATTAATTTTTCTGCCCCAGTAAAGGTTGACAATATCGGCGACAGCATTGCCCGATTTCCAACTGTATCAGTCGATGCCACCGGAAATCCAATTGTTGGTTTTATGAAATTCAATTCAACATTTGGCGATGCGCGATGGGTGGTTACCAAATCAACCGACTTTGGAAACACATTTTCCGGTGATGTAAAAGCAAGTGGATATTCAGCAACGACAGCTGAAGTTTGTGATTGTTGTCCCGGTTCTATTACCTCAAGTGGAAATAATGTTGCGATGCTATATCGCGATAACAACAGCAACATTCGCGACACCTGGTGCGGCATTTCTACCAATGGCGGAAACTCATTTCCGTCTGGAATGGCCCTCGACGAAAATAACTGGATGCTGATGAGTTGTCCTTCCAGCGGACCCGATGGAGTAATTATTGGCGATACTTTATACAATACTTATATGAATGGAGCAAACGGAACTCTTGTTTATTTCAGTAAAGCTTCGCTTACAACAATGACGAATCCAACTGTTACATCTGTTACAGGAACCATCACCGGACTTACACAACAAAATTTTCCGCGCATAGCAAATTCAGGAAATGCGGTTGCTCTCGTTTGGAAACAAGTTGTTAATGGCGCCAGCCAATTGATGATTCGATTTACTGATAGTATTTCAAACGGATTGCCTGTTGCTTACGACACCGTTGATCTAGCAAATATTACCAATGCCGATGTAACACTCGCCAACGGAAAAATATTTGTTGTTTGGGAAGACGATGCGAGCGGAACCGTGAAATATCGTAGCGGCATTTATGCAATTCCAAATTCAATACCCACGATTAATTCAAGTGGTGCATTCTCACTTTATCCAAATCCGGTTTCTGAAACTTTGTTTCTGAATCAGGTGAGTATTGGTGTTTGCAGTATATCAATTTTGAATGCAACCGGGCAATTAGTAAAAACCATTGACCCAAAGTGTAGCAGTATTGATGTAAACAATTTGCCCGACGGCATTTATTATTTACAATCTTTTGCCGGCTACTCTATTCCTGCTTTGCAAAAATTTGTTGTTCATCATTAAAAATAAAATCCCAGAAAATGCGTAAGCATTTATAAATTCCTTAAATCAAAAATCAAAACCATGAAAAAAAAATTAATCAATCTCATTACAATGCTCGTTTTAACAACAGCGCTATTTTACGGTTGCGGAGACTCTGCAAAAACAACTTCAACTTCTAACTCGGACACCACTAAAACAGCAACGGTTGTTTACACTTGTTCCATGCACCCTGAAGTGCTAAGCGACAAGCCGGGCAAGTGCCCCAAGTGCGGGATGGATTTAATTATTAAAAAGTAAGCGGTTGATTTTAAAAACAATTGAAAACTGTTACAGTTAAAAAATCATCAAATGCTTTCAGTAAAATACTGAAAGCATTTTTTAAGTATATCCGTAACTTCTTCAAGAAGGATTGTTGCAGAGATTCATATGGATTTAAAGGCACATTAAAAAATGTGTGAATGATGTAAACTATTACTGTATTTGTGTAACATTTTGTTTCATATTGAAATTGATCTTTATCGGGTAATAATTCTGTTACAAATAATCAAAACAAATAATTATGAAATCAAAAAAAATGTTTTCTGTCGTGTTTGGCTCACTGCTGCTAGTGGTTGTATGCTTTAGCACAAACAACACCTTTGCACAATCAAAAACTGATACCACAACAATGAAAAGTTGTTGTACCGCAACGAAAGATTGCTGCATGATGAAGGATGGCAAAATGATGTGTATGAAAGACGGTAAAACAATGCCGATGGAAAAAAACATGACCATGAAAAACGGAACTACCTGCATG